>NZ_FNFB01000021.1 GCF_900100395.1 Nonomuraea maritima
GGGAATGTGTATCCGCCGGAGAAGGTGGACGCGGCGCTGGCGAACTATTTCCGTGCCGGGAATCTGATCGCGTTGCGTGAGCTGGCGTTGTTGTGGGTGGCGGGCAAGGTGGACGACCAGCTCGACCGGTATCGGGCCGAGCACGGGATCGCGCGGACGTGGGAGACGCGCGAGCGGGTGGTGGTGGCGCTGACGGGTGGTCCGGAGGGGGAGACGCTGGTGCGCCGGGCGGCTCGGATCGCGGCGCGGACGAAGGGGGCGGATCTGCTGGCCGTTCATGTCACCAGCGCCGATGGGCCGGCGGGGGGCGATCCGGCGGGGTTGTCGCGTCAGCGGCTGCTGATCGAGAGTCTGGGGGGCACGTATCACCAGGTCGTGGGGGAGGACATCCCGCGCGCGTTGCTCGACTTCGCCCGTGGCGTGAACGCCACCCAGTTGGTGCTGGGGGCGTCGCGGCGGCGGCGTTTCGCGCAGGTTCTCTCGCGTGGTGTCGGGGTGGAGACGATCGCGCGGTCCGGGTCGATCGACGTGCACATGGTGACGCACGACGAGGCACGCGCGGGCCGCCGGCCGCGCTCGCGGGCCGCTCTCACTCGCACCCGCCGGACGACCGGGTGGGTGCTCGCGGTCGCCGGGATGCCGTTGCTGACCGCGGCGCTGATGCCGTTCCGCGGCACGTTGTCACTGTCCAGCGACATCCTGCTCTTCCTGAGCCTGACCGTCGGGGTGGCGCTGGCCGGTGGCACCTGGCCGGCGCTCACCGCGGCGGTGGGCGGGTTCGCGCTGCTCAACTGGTTCTTCACCCAGCCCTTCCACAACTGGATGGTGGCCGCGCCGGAGAACGTCCTCGCCCTCGTGGTGTTCGTCCTGGTGGCGGCCGCGGTGAGCGCGATCGTCGACCTGGCCGCGCGGCGCACCAGGGAGGCGGTGCGCGCCCGCGCGGACGCCGAGGTGCTCTCCACGCTCGCGGGGCACGTCCTGCGCGGCGAGGCCGCGCTGCCCTCGTTGCTCGCCCGGCTGCGGGAGACGTTCGCGCTGGAGTCGGTCACGCTGCTGGAACGCCGCGGGGCGCCGGCCCAGGACGACGCCTCGGAGCCGTCGGCGTGGCGGATCGTCGCGACCTCGGGCGGCACGCCGTCCATCTGCCCGGGGCGGGCCGACAGCGACGTGCGGATCGACGACACGCTCGTCCTCGCCGCCACCGGGCGGCTGCTGGACGCCAGCGACCGGCAGGTGCTGGAGGCGTTCGCCGCCGAGGCCGCCGTCGCGCTGCGCCAGGAGCGCCTCCGTCAGGAGGCGGCCCGCGCCGAACCGCTGGCCGCGACCGACCGGATGCGCACCGCGCTGCTGGCCGCCGTCAGCCATGACCTGCGCTCGCCCCTGTCGGCCGCGAAGGCCGCCGTCGAGAGCCTGAGCAGCCGCGACGTGCGGTGGAGCAAGGAGGACCGCGAGGAGTTGCTGGCCACCGCCGGCGAGTCGCTGGCCCGGCTCGACCGGCTCGTGGAGAACCTGCTCGACATGAGCCGCCTGCAGGCCGGGGTGCTGGGCGTGGCACTGGAACCGGTGGCCCTGGAGGAGGTCGTCCCGCATGCGGTGGACGACCTGGGCGAGGACCGCGACCGCGTCGCCATCGACCTCTCCCCCGGCCTGCCCGAGATCGACGCCGACCCCGCCCTGCTCGAGCGCGTGCTCGTCAACCTCATGGGCAACGCCGTACGTCACTCCCCCGCCGGACAGAAGGTGCTGGTCACCGCGAGCCGCCACGACGACCTCGTGGAGATCAGGGTGATCGACCGGGGGCCCGGCATCCCGCCCGAGGCGCACGACCGGGTCTTCCAGCCGTTCCAGCGGCTCGGCGATCGCGACAACCACTCCGGCGTGGGTCTCGGGCTCGCGTTGTCGCGCGGGCTCACCGAGGCGATGGGCGGCACGCTCGTCCCGGACGAGACGCCGGGCGGCGGGCTCACCATGGTCGTCTCGATGCCGGTCCGCCCCAGGCACTGAACAGGTGATCGTCAAGGTTCCGTCGACGGTCGGCACGTATGCGTACGGGCATCGTCATGAGCGCTGTCTCCGCAGGCCGCAGGCGCTTTCATGGGGAGGTCAGCTCGGAGAGGCGAAGGGTGAGCACGATGTCCTCAGAGCACCGCGACGACTCTCGCGGCGAGCACGACAGGCACGGCGAGCACGGTGAGTGCGGCGAGCACGGTGAGTGCGGCGAGCACGGTGAGCAGGGGCGCGGCGGGGAGCGTGGGCAGGGGCGACGGCGCGGTGGGCGGGCGCCGGGCGGGGTGCGGGTCGCGGGTGGGTTCGCCGTCTCGGTGGCGGCGTGCGCCGTCGTCGCACCGGTCGTCGCCGACGTGCAGATGCGCTGCTGGCTGATGGCGCTCGTGGTCGCGTTGTCCGGGCTGGTCGCCAGGGACGTCATCGCCGCCTCGGCAACGGCGGTGACGGCGTGGTGCCTCACCACAGGCTTCCTGGTCAACACACTCGGGACGCTCACGTTCGCCCAGGACGACCTGCTCCGCCTGGGCCAGATGACCGCCGCCGCCCTGGGAGGCACCGCTCTCGGCCGCGCCACGCACGCGGCCCTCACCCACGCGAGGCGCGTGACCTCCACCGGACGCGCGACCTCCCCCGAGGCTGCGGCCTCCGCCGAGCCCGCGGCCTCCACCAAGCACGCCGGCTTTGCCGGGCGCGCGGCTTCCACCTGACGCGCGGCCCTCAACCGGACGCACGGCCTCAACCGGCTGTAAATGGTGATAAACCCCACAATATGCAGTCAGAACTGTTCAGTCTAGGCTGAAGACTTCTAGGCTGGATCACATGGGAGATTGCGATTTGGCTGCTCACGCCGCGGGCGATGTGTTCGTGGTGTTCAGTCGGTTGCGCCGCCGGGTCAAGGCTCTGGCCGTCGAGGGTGATCTCACACCGGCGCAGGCCTCCGTGCTGGCCCGGCTCGACAAGGAGGGCCCGGCCTCGGCCAGCGATCTCGCCGTCGCCGAACGCGTACGCCCCCAGTCCATGGCGAAGATCGTGATGACCATGGAGCTGGCCGGTCTGGTGGAGCGGAACCCCGACCCCACCGACGGCCGCCGCCAGCTCGTCACCCTTACCGAGCAGGGCCGCGAACGGCGCATCGGAGACCGGCTGGCCCGCGAGCAGTGGCTCGCCCGCACCCTGCGCGAGCACTGCACCGACGACCAGCTGCGCGCGGTCATCGAAGTGATGGGCCTGCTGGACGACGTGACGCACGCATGACGATCTCGGCCCTGTTCCGCACCAGCCGCAGGCCGGCCGCCACCGGAGGAGGGTTCGACCGGCGGCTGATCGCGCCCATGATCCTGGGCTCGGTCCTCAACCCCATCAACTCCGCGATGCTCGCGGTGGCCCTCATCCCGATCGGCCAGGACTTCGGCGCTCCCCCGTCGGAGGTCGCCTGGCTCATCACCGGCCTCTACCTGGCCACCGCCGTCGGGCAGCCCGTCATCGGGCGGCTCGTCGACTCCTTCGGCCCGCGTCTGCTCTACCTGTCCGGGACGGCGCTGGTCGGCGTCGCCGGGCTGATCGGCGTGCTCGCCCCCCACCTGTGGGTGCTGATCGTCTCGCGGATCCTGCTCGGGTTCGGCACGTCCGCTGCCTATCCGGCGTCGATGTTCCTGCTGCGCAGCGAGTCGGACCGGACCGGCCTGCGCAGCCCGGGCGGCGTCCTGGCCGCGCTGTCGATCTCGAACCAGGTGGTGTCGGTCCTCGGGCCCCCGCTGGGCGGCCTGCTCATCGGCGCGGGCGGCTGGCATCTCATCTTCGCCGTCAACGTGCCGCTGTCCGTGGGCTGCCTCGTGCTGGGCTGGTTGTTCCTGCCGCGGGCGGCCGCGCTGGGCGGGAGCCTCGCGGCCGCGCGTTCCGAACGCATCGACGTCGCCGGCATGGCGCTGTTCGCCGCGACGCTCACCGCGTTCATGCTGTTCCTCATGGAGCCCCAGCTGTCGCGCTGGTGGCTCCTGGTGCTCTGCGCCGCCTTCGGCGCGGCCTTCGCCGTACGCGAGCTGCGCATCGCCTCCCCGTTCCTCGACCTGCGCGTGCTCGCGGGCAACCCGCCGCTGCTGGCCACGTACGGACGCCAGTTCCTGGCCTTCATCACCTCGTACGCGTTCCTGTTCGGCTTCTCGCAGTGGCTGGAGGAGGGACGCTCGCTCAGCCCGTCGGCGGCCGGGCTCATCCTGCTGCCCATGTCGGCGGCGGCGATCGCCGTCACCGCGGCCACCGGACGCCACACTGAGGTGCGCGGCAAGCTCCTGGTCGGCAGCCTGGTCCAGATCGCCGGTTGCGCGCTGCTGCTGCTCGTCGGGCCGCAGACGCCGATCGGGTGGCTGGTGGTGATCGGCGCGGTCATCGGCGTCCCGCAGGGCCTCAACGGCCTGGCGAACCAGAACGCCCTGTACGCGCAGGCCGACCCCACCCGCATGGGCTCCGCGGCCGGGCTGCTGCGCACGTTCATGTATCTCGGCGCGCTCGCCGCCTCGGCCGCCAACGCGGCCTTCTACCGGGACGGCGCCACCACCGACGGCCTGCACGGCCTGGCCTGGCTGCTGGTGAGCGTGGCCGCGGTGTTCCTGGTCGCCACCGTGGCCGACAGGTCACTGCGCCGGGTGGGCCGCACCGGCCCCGCACGCTGACCTCACCGACACCCGCCTGTCAACGCACTACGGAAGGAAGAAACAGCCATGCCCGTCACCGTCCTCGACCCCACGACCGCGCTGGTCGCCATCGACCTGCAGACCCGCATACTGGCCCTGCCCTGCGCCCCCTACTCCACGGCGGACGTGGTGACCCGCACCGCGGAGCTGGCCGCCGCCTTCCGCGCCCGGGGGCTGCCGGTCGTGCTCGTCCGGGTGAGCGGCGACCCGGCCGCGCCAGGACGCACCGAGGCGCCCCGGCCGTCCGGCAGGCCGCTCGACGGCGAGGACCGGCTGGCCGACGAGCTGACGGGGCACCCGGAGGACATCATCGTGACCAAGCGCAACTGGGGCGCCTTCCACGGCACCGACCTCGACCTGCAGCTGCGCCGCCGCGGCGTCACCCAGATCGTGCTGACGGGCATCGCCACCAGCTACGGCGTGGAGTCGACGGCGCGGGCCGCGCACGAGCACGGCTACCACGTCACGCTCGCCGCGGACGCCATGACGGACCTGGACGCCGACTCCCACCGCCACGCCTTCGACAAGATCTTCCCGCGACTCGGTGAGACCGGCACGACCGACGAGATCATCAAGCTGCTGCCGTGAACGCCCGCGGGGTCACCTCTCGGCGGTGCCCGCGCGTTCGGCGCAGACGCTCACCTGGATGCCGGAGCAGCTCCGCTCCCCCTGTGTCACCAGCAGGATCAGCCCCATCATCATGACGGCGCAGGTGAGCAGCGCCAGCATGCACCACACCTGGAGGGACGAGGACGCGGCGCGCAGCCGCCGCGCCCCGGACATCCGCGCATGGAGGCGGGGGTCGTCCTGCGCCAGGTGCTGCTCGATCTCGTCGAGCGCCTGGCGCTCCTCCCACGAAAGGCCCATCTGGTCACGCCTTGTCTGTCGACGTCGGGGGCACGCCTGGCGCAGGCACTCTCCCGCGTGGCGCATCATTGCATTATGCAATGTTCCGGTGAAGCGGGCGGCCGATTGCGCGTCCCGACCGCCACGAACGTGTACAACTGTGACCATGCAAGAGCGTGCCTCAAGCCAGGTGAGCGCCGACGATCCCGAGGCGGTCATCTCGGCGGTCCTCACGGGGTCACGGCTTCTCGTGGGCATCGCCGCCCGATCGCTGGCCTCCGTGCAGGACCGGGTGACGCTCCCCCAGTTCCGCATGCTGGTGGTGCTGTCAGCGCACGGAGAGACGAAGCTGGTCACCATGGCCGACCTGCTCGGCGTCAACAGCTCCACCGCCATGCGGATGGCCGACCGCCTGGTCGCCGCCGGGCTCATCGTCCGCGAGGTCAACCCGCGCAACAGGCGCGAGAACCTGATGCGGCTCACGGCCGAGGGGCGCGGCCTGGTCGACGAGGTGACGGCGCGGCGCCGAAAGGAGATCGCCGCCGTCGTCGCCCGCATGCCACCCGAGGAGCGCCGGGCCCTCGTCTCGGCCATGACGGCCTTCACCCGCGCGGGCGGCGAGCCCGAGGCCGGGCCCTCCCACCCGCTCGGGTGGCCCGACCGCTAGTCAGGACGGCCCACCCCGCCGACCCGGTCCATGCCAGGACGCAGGCCCAGCGCCGCCGACATATCACGGGCCACCCCGGCCAGCCGCGTCCCCATCTCCCGCAGCCGCTCCGGAGCCGCGGCCCGTGTCACGGACACGTTGATCGCCGCCACGATGAGCCCCCGGTGGTCGCGTACGGGCGAGGACACGCCCGCCACGCTGTCGTCGAGCTCGACGTCGGAGACGACGTAACCCTCCGAGCGGACGTGAGCGAGGTCGGCCAGCCACTTCTCCGCGCTGCTCACCGCGCTGTCGAGCCCGGACGGCAGCGCGGCGCCCAGAAGCTGGCGGACATGCTCCTCCTGCCAGTCGACGAGCAGCGAGCGCCCGGCGGCGGCCATGGTCACCGGGACCGAGACGCCTTCCCAGACCCGGTGGTACGCGCGCGACGACGGCACCGACACCAGGGTCACCACGTGCGTCCCGCGCAGCACGCACAGATAGGCGTCCTCGTCGAAGGCCAGCGCCAGCCCCCTGAGGAACGGCGCGGCGACGTTGACGAGCCTGGCGTGCTGGGTGCGCGCGGCGAGCGCGAACAGCCGCCACCCCAGCCGGTAACGCCGCGTGAGCGCGTCCCGTTCCACCATGCCTTCGAGTTCGAGCGCCCGAAGCGCCCGGGAGACCTGACTCTTCTCCCTGTCCAGCCGCTGGGCGATCCAGCTGACGCCGAACCCGTCCGCGTCCCGATCATCGCCGTGACCTGCGAGAACTTCCAGGATCTCCATGTCCCGGCGCAGGCCGGCCGAGGGCGCCGGCGGCTTCTCACTCATCCTTGTCCGTTCATGCCGAAACCATCACTGTTTTGTTGCGATAGTCGCATCTAAATTTGCACTGAGCGCAACACTTGCCCTACGTTGTCGAGCCAACGCAAGCGTAAGCGAAGGAAGTTCTTTCATGAGTTTTGGCGAGTACGTGACCTCTCGATGGGACACCATCTCGCTGGCCGCCGCCGAGCACGCCCTGGCCGTCGCCATAGCCATCGCCCTGGCCACCGTGATCGGAGTCGGCGCCGGAATCATCGGTCACCACTCGCCCCGAGTGCGGGAGATGTCGATCGCCGCCGCCGCCGCGATCCTCACGGTCCCCTCACTCGCCCTCCTCACCCTGCTGATCCCCCTGACCGGCCTCGGCTGGAAATCCACTCTCCTCGCACTCACCGTGTACGCCCTCCTGCCGATCATCCGCAACACCGTGACCGGGTTGAGCGGCCTGGACGCCGCCACCGTGGAGGCCGGGCGCGGAATGGGCCTGACCCGCGCGCGGCTGCTGCTCAAGGTGCAGCTCCCGCTGGCCTGGCCGCTGATCCTCACGGGCATCCGCGTCTCGACCCAGATGGTGATCGGCATCGCCGCCATCGCCGCGTTCGTCGACGGGCCCGGCCTCGGCAACCAGATCTTCGAGGGGCTGTCGCGGCTGGGCTCGGTCAACTCCCTGAACGCCACGCTCGCCGGGACGCTCGGCATCGTCGTCATCGCCGTGCTGTTCGACCTCTTCTTCTCCGCCGTCCGCCACCTGACCACACCGAGGGGACTTCGTGTTCGACCGTGACACCGAAGGCGTGCGCATCGAGCTGCGCGCGCTGACCAAGCACTACCCGGGGCAGCCGGCCCCCGCGGTCGACAACGTCACCATGGACATCCCGGCCGGCGAGCTGGTCGTCTTCGTCGGCCCGTCCGGCTGCGGCAAGACGACCACGATGAAGATGATCAACCGGCTGGTGGAGCCGACCTCCGGCGAGATCCGCATCGGCGGTCAGGACGTCCTCAGTCTCGACCCCGACGAGTTGCGCCGGCACATCGGCTACGCCATCCAGCAGGTCGGCCTCTTCCCCCACCTGACCGTCGCGCAGAACATCGGCCTGGTGCCCAAGCTGCTCGGCTGGCCGCAGGCCAAGATCGACGACCGGGTCGAGGAGCTGCTCGCACTGGTCAGCCTCGAGCCGTCCACGTTCCGCGGCCGCTACCCGCGCCAGCTGTCCGGCGGTCAGCAGCAGCGGATCGGCGTCGCACGGGCCCTGGCCGCCGACCCGCCGGTGATGCTCATGGACGAGCCCTTCGGCGCCACCGACCCGATCACCCGCGAGCACCTGCAGAACGAGTTCGTCCGGCTGCAGCGGCAGCTGCACAAGACCATCATCTTCGTCACGCACGACTTCGAGGAGGCCATCAAGCTGGGCGACCGCATCGCCGTCCTGCGCGAGGGCTCGCACATCGCCCAGTACGACACCCCCGCGGCCATCCTCGACGCCCCCGCCGACGACTACGTCGCCGGCTTCATCGGCCAGGACGCCACGCTCAAGCGCCTGGCCCTGATGCGGGTCGCCGACGTCCCCGTGACCGACACCATCCCCGACCCCGCCCTGCCGCAGGTCTCGGCGGACACGACGCTGCGCGAGGCGCTCGACCTCATGCTCGCGCACGGCACCGACCGCTGCGGCACGCCGACCGGAGTGCTCAGCTACGCCGAGCTGTGCGCGGTCGTGGGCCCCCGCCCGGAGGAGGCCATGACCGGTGACCGCTGAGACGCTGACCGCCACGCGGGTCCGCCCCCTCGACCGCTTCCCCCTGGGCCCACGCCATCTGATCACGCCCGCCGCCGTCTGCGTCGCCCTGCTCGCCCTGTACGCCTGGGTGAGCACGCTGGAACTCGACTCCATCGAGCAGCGCAGCCTCAACAGCTCCGTCCTCCTGGCCAAGACCGTCGAACACCTGGAGATGGCGCTCGCCGCGACGGCCCTCGTCGTGGTGATCGCGATCCCGCTGGGCGTGCTGGCCTCCAGGGCGCGCAACCGGGTCGCCGCGACGGTCATCCTCACCCTCGGCAACCTCGGCCAGGCCGTGCCCTCCATCGGCCTGCTGGTGCTGTGCACGTTCATCATGGGCGTGGGCTTCCGCACCGCGCTGGTCGGCCTCGTCGCGTACGCGGTGCTGCCGGTGCTGCGCAACACCATGGTCGGCGTCCAGCAGGTCGACCCCGCCCTCATCGAGGCGGCCCGCGGCATGGGCATGACCCGCGGTCAGGTCCTGCGCCGCGTCGAGCTCAAGCTGGCCGTCCCCACCATCCTGGCCGGGCTGCGCACCGCGCTGGTGCTGACCGTCGGCGTCGCCACGCTCGGCGCGTTCGTCGCGGCGGGCGGCTACGGCGAGCTGATCATCAACGGGCTCAAGCTCAACCGCGTGCCCGTGACCGTCGTCGGCGGCGTGCTCACCGCGTGCATCGCCTTCCTCCTCGACTGGCTCGGCGGCCTGGCGGAGGACCTCCTCAAGCCGCGCGGCATGTGACCCCCCCGTTTCCCCGTCCCCTGAAGAAAAGGTTTTCCTATGTTCTCCCGCCCCCTCCGGCAGACTCTCACCCTGCTCGCCGCAGTCGCGCTCACCATGACGGGCGCGAGCGCGTGCGGCTCGGGTGACGCCGTCGAGGCCTCCAGCGCGGGCGACGAACTGGCCGGCGCCAAGTTCGTCATCGGTTCCAAGGACTTCACCGAGAACATCGTGCTCGGCAAGATCGCCGTACACCTGCTCAAGGCGCACGGAGCCGAGGTGGTCGACAAGACCGACCTCGGCGGCACCGCGCCGAACCGCAAGGCCCTCGAGTCCGGCTCCATCGACATGTACTGGGAGTACTCCGGCACCGGCTGGATCGAGCACCTCAAGAACACCGAGCCGATCCACGACTCCGCCGAGCAGTTCACGTCCACCGCCGAAGCGGACCTCGCGAAGAACAAGATCCACTGGATCGGCCCGACTCCGCTGAACAACACCTACGCTCTCGCCATCCGCTCGGAGAAGGCCCAGGAGCTCGGCGTCAAGACGGTGTCCGACGTGGCCGAGCTGAGCAGGACCAAGCCGGAGGAGGCCACGGTCTGCATCGAGACCGAGTTCTCCACCCGCGACGACGGCCTGCCCGGCCTGACCAAGGCGTACGGGATGACCATCCCGAAGGACCGCGTCGCCCTGCTCGACACCGGCGTCGTCTACACCGAGACCGACAAGGGCCAGACCTGCAACTTCGGCGAGGTGTTCACCACCGACGGCCGCATCGCCGCGCTCGGGCTCACGGTGCTGGAGGACGACAAGAAGTTCTTCCCGAACTACAACGCGGCGGTGACCGTCCGGCAGGAGACCTACGAGAAGTACCCGGCGCTCGAGACGGTGCTCCAGCCGGTGATCGCGAAGCTGGACGACGCCACCATGCAGAAGATGAACTCCCGCGTCGACGTCGAGGGCCAGGAGCCGGGCACGGTGGCCACCGAATGGCTGGACGAGAACGGGTTCCTCGGCCGTTGAGACGCCGCCCCGAGGCCGCCGCGACGGCGGCGGCCGACTTGCCCAACTCCGTCGCCTGGTGCAAGGTGATCGGGCGAACGGTTCCACCTGGGAGGGTTGTGCACCAACGACGCCGTGTCCCGTGCTCGTCCGGCTGGGCCCGATGACCGGCGAGCGGGGTCCACGCCCGGGCTCAGGGCCGCACGTCGTCGTGGTGGAGGTCTCGGGCGCGCTCGACATGGACACCTGCCCGGCCCTGCAGGAGCGGCTGGGCCGGGCGCTCTCGCTGCACCACCCGCCGCTGTTGGCCCTCGGATTGGGCGGGGTCACCTGCGCCGACTCCTACGGGCTCACCGTCCTGCTGGCCGCCGACCGGCACGCGCGTGACCGGGGCGGCCGGATGGTGGCGTACGCGGCCGGGCTCACGCTGCGCAAGACGCTCAGGGAGCGCGGGGTCGACCGGGTCCTCGACGTGCGCCCGGCGCTCGCCGACGCCCTGCGCGAACTGCGCGCCGCGCACTGACCCGGCGCCGGTCTTTCCCCCGTCGGCACATGAGCGGCGCGCGAAGGCCACGCCCGGCCACTCCGCCGCCGCCAAGGCGGCGCCTCAGCGCCACGGCCGGCCGCCTTTACAAAGTAGATCAGTTCGAGATGCGGATGACGGCCCGGTCGTCCCGCACCGCCAGCACGCGGAACTCGACGCCGTTGATCGAGCTGACGTTCGACCCGCCCGGCCGGTGCTCGCCGAAGGTCGCCAGCATGCCGTCCCCCCGGGAGGCGAAGCTGACCGCGCCGTCGCGCACCATGACCTTCACCGACGACATGCCGAAACCCGGGGCGAGCCTGACGGTCTGCCCGTCGGTGACCACGACCTCGCAGTCGGCGTCGCGGCAGGCCTGCAGCCGCGAGCCGTCGCGGGGCCGCTGAAGGGCGGGGTTCCTGGGCGGACCGCTCTCGGAGGACATCGCAGGGGCCGACGACGTGCCGGCCGGACGTGGGGCCTGCGCCTCGGGCAGGCTCACCCGTGGTGACGCGACCTCCGTGGTCTCCGGCGCGGCGGACGGGACGACCTCGTCCGACCCGCATCCGCACACCAGCAGGCACGCCGCCACGACCCCCGCCCGCACAACCAGCTGACCCGCCATGCGCTCTCCTCGTCCCCCGTACGACCCGTGCGTCTTGGCACGACGACGAGCAGTGTGCCGCGCGCGGCGCGCGACCGGCCCGTGCGACACGCGTTCGGCGAAATACGGGCAGTGCCTTGACGCGGGCGCCCGCGCCGGACGGGACGGAAATCCGTCAGCAAGGAGCTTGAAAGTGCGCGCCTCGCCTCAGCAAGTCAACTGAAATCGGGCCATTTCATGATGTGGTCATCCACCAGGGAAAGGGACTCCCCGATGACCACCAGTCGCATCCTCACCGGCCTCGCCCTCGCCACCGCCGCCGCCCTCGCGTTCGCCCCCGCCGCCCAGGCCGCGACCGTCACCGCGACCGCCACGTCGGACGCCACTTCGGACGCCGCGACCACCACCTGGGGCCCGCACTACGCGCCGGGGAAGGCCGCCAAGACCTTCGGCACGCTCACCGCGACAGGTGAGGACCACGCCGACCTGCCCACCGCCGACACCGTGCGGATCACCGGCAAGCTGTACGACCAGACCCGCCGGAGCAGCTGCGGGTGGGCGGTCTTCCGCATCACCTACCGCGTCGGCAACAACCTGCCGCACCGGCTGCACAGCGTCCGCGACTGCACGTACCGCGACGCCAAGCTCTACCGGTTCAGCTACCGCGACGTCTACCAGGTCGAGCTGAAGGTCTGCTCCGAGGGCAAGGCCCCCCGCCCGTCCCTCGTCTGCCAGTACGCGGGCACCTGGAAGACCCTCTACCTCTCGAAGTGACGGCAGGTAAAGCCGCCACAACTCGTACCTATATATCAGCATTTATCCGGTTGCTCCCCTATGGCCGGGGCAGTGAGCGCTCAGCAGCGAGGGGAACGCGTACCGGCTCGGTGTCACGGCACCGGGCCCGCGCCCCTGAGCCCCGGCGGCACCGGTCACGGCCGTCGCCAGGGGTTCGGAACTCAAGGGGAGGGTTCTTCGATGGCCTATCACCACGCACGACCGGTCACCGGCTGGGTCGGCTGGATCTGGTTCGGCGGCATGATGATGATCCTGGCCGGGCTGTTCAACATCATCACCGGACTCGCGGCCATCTTCGCGAACCGGGTCTACGTGGCGACGCCCGCCCGGCTCCTTCTCTTCGACATCAGCACGTGGGGCTGGGTGCACCTCGTCCTCGGCATCCTCGTCCTGGCCACCGGTATCGCGATCATGGCCGGACAGCTGTGGGCCAGGGTCGTGGGCGCCGTCCTGGTCATGCTGAACGCCCTCACACAGCTGACCTGGATAGCCGTCAATCCCTGGTGGTCGCTCGCCGTGATCGCGCTGGACGTCGTGGTGCTGTACGCGCTCATCGTCCACGGCAGGGAGGCCGAGGCGCACTGATCCGCGGCCGAGACCGACATCGCCCCGCTGCCCGTCCGGGCCGCGGGGCGATGTCGTGCGCGAGCGGGCTCAGCGGCCGCCGCGCCGCCAGGTGAGTTCCGCCACCCGCTCGGGGTTGCTGGTCAGGATGCCGTCGACCCCGTACCCCATCAGGCGGCGGATGACGGGCCTGCGACCGCCCGCGATGGCGTAGACGCGCATGTGCTTACGCCGTAGCTCCTTGATGTACTCCTCGGTGACGAGGCGCTGCGACAGCGTCACGCCCCTGACGTAGTCGGCCACGCCTCTCAGCTGCTCCAGGGACGGGTTGCCGAGCAGCACGATCGGCACCTCGGGCACCTGGTCGTGCACCACGCGCAGCGCCCGCCAGTCGAAGGTCTGCAGCACGAGGTTGCCGCGCCACTGGTCCCTGGTCTCCTGCAGCACGGCCGCGACCTGCTGATCGATGTCCGGCGACCGCGGCGAATGCTTGACCTCCAGCAGCAGCCCGGTGCCGCTGCCGCCGAGCTGGTCGAGCGCCTCGCGGAGGGTCGGCACGCGCTCGTCCCGGTAGCGCGAGGAGAACCACGAGCCGGCGTCGAGCCGCCGGATCTCCGCGAGCGTGAAGTCGGCGACGTGCCACGGGCTGCGTCCGGGGAAGACCTGCTCGACGTCGGTGGTGCGCGACAGCGTCTCGTCGTGCATGAGGACGAGCTGGTGGTCCTTGGTCTGCTGGATGTCGAACTCGCAGGCGTCGGCCTGCTGGGCCCTGGCCAGGGCGCAGGCGGCGAGTGTGTTCTCGGGGGCGTTGACGGATCCGCCCCGGTGGGCGATGACCTCGATGTTGCCGGGCGCGGCGGCCCAAGCGGGGGTGGCCAGGCCCGCCACGGTGGCGATGACGATGGCGCCGAGCAGGCGGTACATGTTCCTCCTCCAGCTAGATCCCTACCGACCCGACCTCAACGCGCACGCCTTATGTCGAGTTACGCAGAAAAGTGCCCACACGACCGCTCAATGACCGTTTTGGACCGGCGTGTCGTGACATGACAGATCGAAGCTTTGTCGTCGGGAGAGGGCGACTTGGCGGCACACGAAAGCCCGTCCAATATGGCCGTTTTGCCCCGCGCCGGGGTGGGTCAGAACGCGTAGCGCAGGATGCGGCCCACGTCTCGTACGCGCGGAAGGTGGGACATCATCCGAAGGCTCCACCGGCCGGGCACGGGGAAGTCGACAAGCCGGGGCGTGTCCACGCTGCGCACGGCGTCGAGGCAGCGCAGGCCGTCGTGCCAGCTCTCGAGCTCGTACGGGTCGTCGATGCCCCAGTGCAGGGTCGCCCCGGAGTTGCGCACCGCGGGCACCAGGCGCTGCAGCCGGATGCCGAAGCTCCCGTAGCAGTCGAAGAGCAACTCCCCGGAGGGGAACCGCGCGGCGATGCGCTGGACGAGCCGCTTGCCGTCCTCCTCACGCAGGTACATGCTGAGGCCCTCGAACACGGCCGCCACCGGACGGTCGGCGGGCACCTCGTCGAGCCACGCGTCGCCGGTGACCGAGGCGCCGATCAGGTGGTACTCGCCCGGGGGAGGCGGCAGCAGCCGCTCGCGCAGGTCGAGCACCTCGGGATGGTCGACGTCGTACCAGCGGGTGCCGGGTGGCGGGCCCAGCCGGTGCGCGCGGGTGTCGAGGCCGCAGGCCAGGTGCAGCACCGTGGCGCCGGGGTGCTCGGCCAGGAACCGTCCGGTCCAGTCGTCGAGGAGCTTGCCCCGCAGCGCGACGCCCGCGGCGGTCGCGCGGTTGATCCCCGTCCGGCCGAAGTCGTAGTCGATGCGCTCGACGGCCGTCTCGGCCCAGTGGTCGCGCAGGACGGAGTGGCGCTCGCGGCTGTCCAACGCCCGGCTGTACAAGGTGGCGAGCATGGTCTCCTGAGGGCCGGTCAGTGTGACCCTCTCGCGGTTCATGGCTCCCCGATCGCCTGGCGGACGCAGCGTCAAGGTAGCCCTGGCGCCGCCCGGCGGTCAACGCCTCGTACGGACGGCCACCCGTACGAGGCCGGCCGCCATGCCGACGCTCGGGAAGTCCGCCGTCACCATCCGCGCGCCGCCGGGGGAAGACGGAGCGGCCCGCAGGCGCGGGCGGTGCGGTGGGGTTGTCTACAGGTCGCGGGTCCAGATTTCTTCGGTGAGTTTGTGGCCTGACTCCTCGCCTTCGTGTTGCTCGCTCAGCGTGAAGCCCGCCTCCTTGTAGATGCGCCTGGCGCTGACCAGGTCGTCGCGGGTCCAGAGCATGATGCGGCGGTAGCCGGCGTCCGCGGCGAAGCGCAGGCACTCCTCGACCAGCCGCCTCCCTATGCCCATGCCGCGTGCGGACGGCTCGACGAGCAGCAGCCTGAGCTGCGCGGTCTCCGGATCCCGTGGGACGCAGAAGACGCAGCCGACGCGCTTGCCGTCCACCTCGGCGATCCAGCCCGCCTTGCGCGCGGAGTCGTGGTCGAGGTACGCGGCGGCCACCCGCGCCACCTCCGCCTCGAACCCGGGGCCCCAGCCGTACTCCCTGCTGTAGAGGACGCCGTGCCGGTGGACGACCCAGCCGAGGTCGCCGGCGCGCGGCGGCCGGAGCACGTACGCCGCGCCCTTCGAGGACTTCTGGAGCAGCCCCCTGATGAGAGTCATGGCCGACACGAGCCGCTCCTGGTCCTCCTCGGCGAGCCCGGCCAGGAGGTCGCGCACCTGGGAGTCGGCCCGCTCCTCCAGCATGGCGCAGGTGGACCGCCCGTCGTCGGTGAGGACGACGGTCTGGCGGCGCGCGTCGACGGCCGACCGTTCCCTGCGCACCAGGCCGTCCGACTCGAGGCGGTTGAGTATCCGGCTGAGGTAGCCCGCGTCGAGGTCGAGCAGCCGGCGCACCTCGCCCACCTCCATCTGCCCGTACCGGCCGAGCTCGAAGATCACCCTGCACTCGGTGAGCGAGTAGGGCGTCTCGTGCAGCCCGGCCTGGAGCACGCCGATGAGCTCGGTGTAGAACCGGCTGAACGCCCGGACCGCCGCCACCCGATCAGGCATGCTTGCCTCCATCCACCAATTTCGTTGACGGAGTCAAACGTACTGCGCAGGGTTGAGCGGTCGCAAGAGAAGGCGGGAACCAGAGCCCGGTTCCCGCCTCTCAGCGCGCGTGGGTGAACAGGAACGCGCAGTCCTGCACGGCCTCGACCCGATGCCTGCGCGGCGGCAGGATCAGCAGGTCGCCCGGCAGGCCGTCCCACGAGTCGCGCCCGGCGACCAGCCGCACCCGCCCGTGCAGCACGTGCACCGTCACCTCGCCGGGGTGCTCGTGTTCGTGCAGGTGCTCGCCCTGCCGCAGGGCCATCACGGTCTGGCGCAGCGCGCGCTCATGTCCGCCGTGGACGGTCGCGGCGCTGCGACCGCTGCTCGCCGCACGGGCGAGCGCGACCTGGCGGCGTACGAGCGCGGGGAGCGAAACCTTGCTCATGGCGTGGGCGCGCGACGGTCCCGCCGGGCTTCCAGCTCCTCCGGGCTGACCACGGTCAGCATCGGCTGACCGGGCGCGCAGAACATGGTCACCACGAACGCCGACTCCTCGTCCGTGAGGTGGTTGCCGTCCTGGTAGTGGATGACGTCGCCGCCCGGCTCCCAGAACGACTCACCGGCCCGGACGACCCTGACGGGCTCGCCCTCGAGTTCGAAGTTGATGGCCCCCTTGATCACGTACCCGTACGCGGGGCCCGAGTGCCGGTGCGGGGGCGCGCCCGGGCTCTTCGGCGGCAACGTGACGCGGATCGTCATCGCCTCGGCCCCCTCCGGCGCGGGCGGCGCGCCCGGCACGGTGGCGACCACGTCGATCTGCGGCGGCGGCCCGCTCTTGTCGGGGTTGTCCAGGTAGTGGGCGTGCTCGGTGCTCATCGGGTGTCCTCCGACGGAAGGGCCGGCTCGATCCGGCCGTGTACAAACATGACCGGACAGCGTCCCTGTTTGTGACGACGACCGGCCGCGTCACAGCTCGCCGGGGTGTCCGGTCAGGAGGGGTATGACCACCAGGGACGGCAAGGAGTCACCATGGACGCCCGCTTCGATCAGCACGCCGGCCACCGCCGGACCCGGATGACGCGGCGCGCCTGGCGGGGGGAAGCCGGGGCCGGCTGATGCAGGCCCTGCTGCACACGGTGGCGGGCTGGGTCGGCTGCGTCCTGGCGCTCGTCCCCGCTCTGCTGCCCTCCGCGCGTCCCACGAGAAGGTGGCCGTACGTCGTGATGGCGCTCGGGATGGCGGCCGGGCACCTGGGCGGGATGCCGCGCGCCGTCGCGGTGCTCGTGCTGCTGGCGGCGGGCTGGCTGTGCGGGTCCCCCCGCCGGCGCGATGAGACCGGTCACCACATCCAGGACTTCGTGGCCATGTCCCTCCTCCTGGCGCTGACCGCGTCCGGCGGGCCCGTCCTCGGCGGGCACGCGCACGCGGGCGGGTCGCCGGCCGTGCTCGCCCTGGTCATCGGCGTGGTGTGGACCTGCGGCCGGCTCGTCCGCCTCCTGCCTCCGCGCGACGGGACGCGGGGTCAGGACATGTGCGCGGCCGGCATGGCGGCCAGCATGTCCCTCATGACCGCCCTGGCGCTGTGACGGTCAACTGCTCCTGAGGATGACCAGTCGCCCGGTCGCACGGGTCATCGCGACGTAGCGGTCGACCGCGCCTTCGACGCCGTCGCCGAACCTCTCCGGGTCGACGAGCACGACGAGGTCGAACTCCAGGCCTTTCGACAGCTCCGGCGTCAGCGACCGGACGCGGGACGTCGAGCGGAACCCGGGGTGGCCGATGACGCACGCGACCCCCTCGGCATGCTCGGCGAGCCAGGTGTCGAGGACCTCTGCCAGCTCCGCGACGGACCCGTGGACGACGGGGACACCGCTGCGGCGGATGGACGTCGGCACGTTGGCGTCCGGCAGCGCCGCTCTGATGACCGGCTCGGCCTCGGCCATGATCTCCTCCGGCGTCCGGTAGTTGATCGTCAGCGAGGCCAGGGCGACCCGGTCGAGGCCGACCCGTTCCAGCCGTTCCCGCCACGACTCGGTGAACCCGTGCCGGGCCTGGGCGCGGTCGCCGACGACGGTGAAGCTCCTGGACGGGCAGCGCAGCAGCAGCATCTGCCACTCGGCGTCGGTCAGCTCCTGGGCCTCGTCCACGACGATGTGCGCGAACGGGCCGGCGAGCCGGTCCGGTTCCGCGGCCGGCAGCGCGCTCTCGTCGACCAGGGCCTCCTGCAGGTCACGGCCGTGCAGCATGGTGACGATGCCTTCCCCGTCGTCGTCGGCCTCGAGCAGGTTGCCGACGACCTGCGCGAGGCGTTCCCGCTCGGCGGCGACGGAGGCGTCCTGCCTGCGCCTGCGCAGGGACGCCCCGAAGTCGCCGAGGCGGTGCCGTGCGGCGTCGAGCAGCGGCAGGTCGGACACCGTCCACGCCTGCGGCTCCGCGCGCCGCAGCCTGCGGATGTCGTCGGCGCTCAGCCACGGCGCGCACAGGCGCAGGTAGGCCGGCACCGACCACAGGTCGGCGACCAGGTCGGTCGCCTCGATCAGCGGCCACCCGCGGTTGAACGTCGCGAGCAGTTCCCTGTTCTGCCGCAACGACCTGCGCAGCAGGTCAGGCGAGGCGTCGCCGTCGTGCTTGTCCACCAGGATCGTGAGCAGCTCCTCCCAGATCTGGTCGCGCGCCTCGTTGTGCGGGGTGCCGGGTTCCGCCGCGGCGAACGCCTCGGCCCAGTCGTCGGGGCTCAGCCAGATGTCGGACCAGTGGGTGGTGACCGTCATGCCCTCGGTGGGCGGGTTCTCGTAGAACCGGACGGCCGGCTCGATCGCCTGCACCATGTCGGCGGAGGCCTTCAGACGGGCCACGTCCGGGTCTTCCTCGGGCGCCGCCGCGGCTCCTTCTGGGACGAGGTCGCGCAGGGTGCAGGTCCGTACGCCGTCCTCGCCGAGGCTGGGCAGGACGTCGGAGACGTAGGTCAGGTAGGGGTGGTGCGGGCCGACGAACAGCACGCCGCCGCGGTGACCGAGGTGCGGCTCGGAGTAGAGCAGGTAGGCGGAGCGGTGCAGCGCGACGACGGTCTTGCCGGTGCCCGGACCGCCGTCGACGACGAGCGCGCCGCTGGACCCGGCGCGGATGACGGCGTCCTGGTCGGCCTGGATGGTGCCGAGCACGTCGCGCATCCTGGCCGAGCGGCTGCCGCCCAGGCTGGCGATGAAGGCGGACTGGTCGTCGAGCGCGGCGTGCCCGTCGAACCCGTCCTGGGTGAACACCTCGTCCCAGTAGTCGCTGATGCGGCCTCGCGTCCAGCGGTACCTGCGGCGGCTGGCCAGGCCCATCGGGTTGGCGTGCGTGGCGCCGAAGAACGGCTCGGCCGCGGGGGAACGCCAGTCGATCAGCAGCCGGCGGCCCTCGCCGTCGGTGAGGCCGAGTCGTCCCACGTATACGGGCTCGGCGTCGTCCGCGCCGACCATGTGGCCGAGGCACAGGTCCAGGCCGAAGCGACGCAGCGCGCGCAGGCGGGCGGTCAGCCGGTGGATCTCCAGGTCGCGGTCGAGGGCCTGCCTGCCCGCGCCGCCGGGCGCCTTTCGTGCGGCGTCGAGGCGTTCGGACAGTTCGGCGATCGACCGTTCCAGGCTCTGCGCGACGGCCGCGAAGTGCCGCTCGTCGCGGGCGATCAACGCCGGGTCGGCCTTGGCGGTGAGGTGTCCGGGAAGGTCGAACGCGCTCGTGGTCAGCGGGGTCACCGCGTCATCTCCGATCTGTGGTGCTCGCGTGCGCCGAGGCGTACGAACCTGGGGTGGTGGCAGGGTGCGGGTCGCGCCGACACGCACCGTGCGAGACGTTTTCGCAGGTCTCGGGCCTCGGCCCTCGATTGTGAGGCACGACCCGGGTCTTGCCGCAAGCCCCCGGGTGCGCTATACGTTGGGAGTGGAAAGGCGCGGATTCTCCCCTTTCCCCTGATCGCGGCAGGCGTGACGTCGTTACCGCCGCCGCGAGGTCACGGACGCTACTATGGCGGGCCATGGAGTGCTTCGCCGCTTGGCGCATTCGTCCCTGAGGGCCTGCCCGCGGCCTGTGCGCAGGCCGGGCGCGGCCGACCGATGCCCCTTCTTCCTCGTCCGGGTATCACAGCCCTCAGCCTGAAAGGCGCATTTCCATGCGTATTCGCCCGTTCGTCCGGCACGATCTCGCGCGGCTCACCGAGCTGACCATCGAGACGTTCCGCCCGTTCTACGAGGACCACTTCCACCCGCTGGTCGGCGACGTCGTCTTCGCCAACCAGCACGGCGACTGGCGGGGCGACTACCGCAGGCAGGTCGCCCGGCTGCACGACCCGGCCCAGCACAAGTACGTCGCGGTCGCCGAGGCGGACGACGCCGTCACCGGCTACGTGGCCTGGAGCGTCGACGTGGCCCGCAGGAACGGCACGGTCACGCACCTCGCCGTCGCGACCGGCCACCGCCGTTCCGGCACGGGCACCGCGCTGTGCGAGCGCGCCTTCAGCGACATGCGGGCGCTCGGGGCCGAGGTCGTCGAGATCGGCACCGGCGGCGACCCCTTCCACGCCCCCGCCCGGTCCCTGTACGAGAAACTCGGCTGCACTCCCCTGCCGATCACCGTCTATTACCGGCGGCTGTAGGCACAGGGGACGGCTGCTCGGGTGCGCGGAACTCGGCCACGGCGCCCCAGGTCGACCCGTCGGCTCGGTGCAGGGCTCCGACGGCGATGACGAGGCGGGTGCCGGGGACGTGCGTCATGCCCATGATGTCGCCGACCGCCCACGGCGACTCCCCGGGCTCCGTCGACGCGGGGAGCCTGGCCTTCGGCAGCCGAGTCGGGGTGCCGGCCGCGGTGAGGCGCCAGGTGTTGTCGACGCCCCTGGCGGTGCTCGCCAGCAGGGCGCCGCCCGTGCCGTCGGGGGCCAGCAGCACGCAGCAGACCATCTGCGTGGGCACCGTGACGGCGGTCCAGGCCGAGCCGTTCCAGTGGGTGACGACGGGTGGCGGAACGGCGGGGTCGGGGCCGCCCTCACCGCCGTTGAACGTGTGCTGTCCCGCAGCCCACGCCTGCCTGCCAGGCCCGGCGGCGGCCGTTTCGAAGAACGCCGACTCCTCGGGCGGGGCAGGGTCGGGGAAGCGGTAGGCGGGGGTGGCGACCGGTCGCCAGGCACGGCCGTCCCAGTGCGCGGCGGCCGGCTGCGTGAACTCCTCCCGCGCCGGGTCAGGGCGCCGGTGTCCGACCACCCACATGTCGTCCGGGCCACGGGCGGCGAGAGCGGCCCCTGAGACGGGGAGGGCGAAGGTGCGCCAGCGGGTGCCGTCCCAGTGGCCGGCCCGGCGTCCTGCGGCCAGGAGCCAGATGTCGTCGGGGGCGAACACCTGCGCGTCGGACGCCTCCCCCGGATAGGCGCGCAGCTCGTCCCAGCGGGTGCCGTCCCAGTGGTGGACGCGGGTGCCCAGGCCGGGACGGAACAGCCACAGCTCGCCCCGTCCTGACGCGCCCAGCAGCAGATCCTCCTGCCGCTCGACGGCGCCGAGGTCCGGGGGCAGTTCGGCCGGTCGCCACGCGCGGCCGTCATAGTGGACCAGCACGGCCGCGTCGCCCTTCGCCCCCACGGCCCAGATGTCGTCAGGAGCGGTGGCCACGACGTCCCACAGCCGGCCCCCGTCACCTACGTGGACGTAACGCCAGCCGCCGGAAGCCGCCGTCGACGGCGTGGCGGCGGCGGGGCCGCCCGGCGTGGGCGGCCGTGGCGGGTCACTCGCGGGCAGCCGGCACGACGAGCACAGCGCGAGCAGCAGGAGCATGGCGACATGCCGCCGATTCACCCGCCAGACATATCACGATTCCACGCGCCTACCGCCTCGCCGGCCGTCGGCGCCGACGCGGCCCGCCGTCGCGGCCGGCCACCGCCGCTCAGGAACGGGCACAGGCGACGACTTCTCAGGGCTGGTCACGGCGCTCTGACCACGGTCAGCAGGACCGCGGAGTCCTCCAGCGCCTCGAGGCTGTGGCGGGCGTCGGGCACGACGAGCAGGTCGCCGGCGCCCGCCTCGCACGACTCCGTACCGGCGATCATGCGGACACGCCCCCGCAGCACCTGCACCGTCGCCTCGCCGGGGTTCTCGTGCTCGGCGAGGCGCGCGCCCTGTCTCATGCCGATGACCGTCTGGCGGAGTGCTGTGCCGCGGCTGCCGTAGACGGTGCCGGCGGCATGTCCGCCACCGGCCGTGACGGCCCGGGCGGCTTGGTCGCGGGCCACGGCCGCGAGCGGGACTTTCTCCATGCCGTCATTGTTCCCGCGTGGCGCTCTCCGGCACCGATACCCCCCGCGCATCGCCGCATATCAGAGTGATCATTGGCGCGGCGCGCTCCCGCTGGTGGACTCGTGATGTTTCATTCACGGCACCACCAGGAGTTTCACATGGGACAGCTCACCGGCAAGGTCGCGGTCGTCACGGGCGGCAGCACGGGGATCGGCCTCGCCACGGCCCAGCGTTTCGCCGAGGAGGGCGCGCTGGTCTACGTCACCGGCCGCAGGCAGCGGGAACTGGACGCCGCCGTCGCGGCGATCGGCCACGGCGCGGTCGGCGTACGGGGAGACGTCACCGACCCCGAGGACATGGACCGTCTGTACGCCAGGGTGTCCGAGGAAGGCAACCGGGTCGACGCCCTGGTCGCCAACGTCGGGTACGGGGAGTTCGTCGCGCTCGCGGACATCACCGAGGAACACCTCGACAAGGTCCTCGGCATCAACGTGAAGGGCACGGTCCACACCGTGCGGAAGGCGTTGCCGGTGCTCAACGACGGCGCGTCAATCGTCCTGGTCACGTCCATGGCCTCCACGAGCGGTCAGGCGGGCCTCAGCGTCTACTCGGCGTCCAAGGCCGCGGTGCGGTCGCTCGCCCGCTCGTGGGCGAACGAGCTGAAGGGTCGCGGCATCCGCGTCAACGCGCTCGCGCCGGGAGCCACCGACACGCCCGCGATGGACGCCTCGCTGGAGGCCTCCGGGCTGGACGCGGCGGCGCGCGAGCGGTGGCGGGCGGACCACTCGGCGGCGATCCCGCTGCGCCGGATGGCGCGCCCCGAGGAGCAGGCCGCGGCCGCGCTCTTCCTCGCCTCGCCGGCGAGCAGCTACATCACGGGGGTCGAGCTGGTGTCCGACGGAGGCGCGACCCAGCTCGGCTTCGGACTGGTCTAGCGTCCGGACCCGCGGGACGCGCAGGACCCGGAGTCCGTCCCGGCTCCTGGCTGGGCTCGGTTCAGGAGGCGCGGTCCAGGTGGCGGCGCCCGGCCGCCGCCTCCTCGGCGGCGCGGACGAACGACGTGCGCGCCGGGTGCGGCCCGCCGTCGGGCCACGCCAGCACGAGCCGGGTGGCCGGGGCGTCCGACACCGGCACCGCCACCACGGCGGTCCCGATCCGGTCGACGGCGCTCGCTCCCACCACCACGATCAGCCGGCCGAGGGAGACCAGCTCGACGATCCGGTCGAGGGTGTCGGCCGGGCAGTGCTCCCGGTAGGCGTCCTCGCGGGCGACCTCGGCGAACGTCACCGCGGGCCGCCCGGCCAGCCGGTGGTCGGGCGGCAGCAGCGCCACGGACGGCTCCTCGGCGAGCTCGACGGCCGTCATCCCGTCCAGGTCATGGGTGCCGCACATCAGCCCGACGTCCGCCGCGCCGCTGCGCAACGCCCCGACCTGGTCGTGGGTGAACACCACGTCGACCGGCACCGCCCCCGGCAGCCGTTCGTACGCGCGTACCGTCCTCGCCATCAGCCCGGGACCGGTGCCCGGGCGGGTGGCGACGACCAGCCGCTGCCGCCCGGCGGCGCGGCGGGCGCGGTGGACGGCGGTGTCCATGGCGTCGAGCGCCCGCCGGCTCTCGGTCAGGAAGACGCTGCCCGCCGGGGTCAGCTCGACGCGGCGGCTGGTCCGCTCGAACAGCCGCACACCCAGCCGTCGTTCGAGCCGCGCGATGGTCCGCGAGAGCGGCGGCTGCGCGATGCCGAGCCGCTCGGCCGCCCGGCCGAAGTGCAGTTCCTCCGCGACGGCGACGAAGCACTCGAGCTCGCGCGTCTCCACCCGATCCACGCGCCCAAGGGTAGCTCGCCCTCTCACGCGCCCATCCCTCAGATGTCAGATGTCTGCACTTGACCGGAGACGTGCGGAAACCCTACGGTCCGGCTTATGGAAGGTGATCTATCCCGGCAGCGCGAGGTCGAGGTGGCGTTCACGGTGAACGGGACGCCCCGGCGGCTCGGCGTCGACCCACGGACCACGCTGCTCGACGCCCTGCGCGAACGGCTGCGGCTGACCGGTACGAAGAAGGGCTGCGACCGCGGGCAGTGCGGCGCCTGCACCGTGCACGTGGACGGCAGGAGGGTGCTGTCCTGCCTGACGATGGTGGCCGCGCTGGAGGACCGGGAGGTCACCACGATCGAGGGCCTGGCCGGGGGCGACGACCTGCACCCGGTGCAGCGGGCGTTCATCGACTGCGACGCGTTGCAGTGCGGGTTCTGCACCTCGGGGCAGGTCATGTCGGCGGTGGCCCTGCTGCGCGAGGGCCACGCGCGCACCGACGCCGAGATCCGCGAGGCCATGTCGGGCAACATCTGCCGCTGCGGCGCCTACCCGCACATCGTCGAGGCAGTGAAGCAGGCGAGAGACTGATGCGCGCGTTCGACTTCGCCGCCCCGCACGACGTGGCCGGGGCCCTCGACCTCGCCGGCGGCTCCTCGGCCTTCCTGGCCGGCGGCACCACGCTGGTCGACCTCATGAAGCTCGAGGTGATGACCCCCGAGCAGGTCATCGACATCAACCGCCTCCCGCTGCGCGGCGTCCGGCAGGAGCCGGACGGCCTGCGCTTCGGCGCGCTGGAACGCATGGAGGACGCCGCCCGCCACCCCGACGTGGCCGGACGCTACCCGGTGATCTCGCAGGCGCTGCTGCTCAGCGCCTCACCGCAGCTGCGCAACATGGCGAGCCTCGGCGGCAACCTGCTGCAGCGCACCCGCTGCGGCTACTTCCGCGACGTGACCACGCCGTGCAACAAGCGCGCGCCCGGCAGCGGCTGCCCCGCGCTGCACGGCGACAACCGGGGCCACGCCGTGCTCGGCACGAGCGACTCGTGCGTCGCGACGCACCCGAGCGACCTCGCGGTGGCGCTCGTCGCGCTGGACGCGTCCGTACGGCTGCGCGGCGCCGACGGCGAGCGCACGGTCCCGCTCGCCGACTTCTACCTGCGCCCCGGCGACACCCCGCACCAGGAGAACGTCCTGCGGCTCGGCGAGCTCGTCACCGAGATCGTCGTGCCGGACCTCCCGTGGGCGGCGAACTCGGCCTACGTCAAGGTCCGCGACCGGCAGTCGTACGAGTTCGCGCTGGCCTCGGCCGCCGTCGCGGTCGACCTGCGTGACGGCCGGGTGCGCGACGCCCGGGTCGCGGTCGGCGGCGTCGGCACCGTGCCGTGGCGGCTGCCCGCCGTCGAGGCGGCGCTGCGCGCGGGCGAGAGCCACGAGGCCGCGGCGGCGCTGGCCGCCGAGGGCGCGCGGCCGCTGGCGGGCAACGCCTTCAAGGTGACATTGGCGCAGCGCGCGATCCTGCGCGCCCTGGCGGAACTGGCGGAGCGGCGATGATGTCGGTGAGGTCGGCGAACAGGGAGGACGGCCCGGTCAAGGTCAGCGGCGCGGCGGCGTACGCGGCCGACCACCACCCGGACGGGCTCGCGTACGGCTATCTGCTCACCAGCACGGTCGCCCGCGGCACCCTGCTCGCCATGGACACCGCCGCGGCCGAGCGGGCGCCCGGCGTGATCGCGGTCTACACGCCGTTCAACCCGCTCGACGTGCGGCCGTTCCTCAAGGAGGGCGGCGCCGAGCTGGCGGCGCCGTTGCAGGACACCCGGATCCGTTACCACGGCCAGGCCGTCGGGCTGGTCGTCGCGGAGACGTTCGAGCAGGCCAGGGACGCCGCCGCGCTGGTGACGGCGCGCTACGACGCCGACCGTCCCAGGGCGTCGTTCGCCGACGGCCTCGCCGGCGCGGAACCGCCCGCCACGGGCGCGCCGGCGCAGGAGGTGCTGGCCGACGGCGTCGCCTCCATCGACGAGGCGCTGGCGGCGAGCGACGTCACGATCACCGCGACGTACACCACCCCGGCCGAGACGCACGTCGCGATGGAGCCGCACGCCACCGTGGCGTCCTGGACGGGCGGCCGGCTGACAATCCACACCGCCACGCAGGGGGTGCGGCTGGCCGTGGAGCGGCTGTCGGAGGCGCTGGCCATGGACCCGGCCGACATCCGCGTCATCAACCCGTACGTCGGCGGCGGCTTCGGCAACAAGTGGGCCACCTGGGCGCACACCCCGCTCACCGCGGCGGCGGCCCGCGTGCTCGGCCGGCCGGTCAAGACGGTGCTCACCCGGGAGCAGGTGTTCACCGTCGTCGGGCACCGGCCGCTGACCTCGCAGACCGTCTCGCTCGGCGCCTCGGCGGACGGCACGCTGGTGGCCGTCAGGAACGACGGCGTCTCCAGCCGGTCGGCGTCGAACAGCTTCTACGAGGCGGTCGCCGACCTGTCGCTGTCGATGTACGACGCGCCCAACCTGCACGCGAGCAGGAAGGTCGTCACCCTCGACGTCCCGGTGACCACCATCATGCGCGCGCCCAGCGAGTCCAACGGCTCCTTCGCGCTGGAGAGCGCCATGGACGAACTGGCCGACGCGCTCGGCATGGACCCGCTCGACCTGCGCAGGAAGAACGACTCGTCGCGCCACCCGGTCAGCGGGCTGCCGTGGTCGAGCAAGCACCTGGACGAGTGCTACACGCTCGGCGCCGAGCGGTTCGGCTGGTCGCGGCGCGGTCGCGTGCCCGGAGCGGTCGCCGACGGCGACTGGCTGGTGGGCATGGGCATGGGCACGGCCACCTTCGGCGCGTTCCGCAGCGAGGCCTCGATCAACGTACGGCTGCGCGACGACGGCCGGGTGGTCGTGTCGGGCACCGCGGCCGACCTCGGCACCGGGCAGTCGACGGTGTTCGCCATCCTGGCCGCCGACGTCCTCGGCATCCCGGTCGAGCGGGTGATCCCCGACCTGGGCGACTCGGCGACGCCTCCGGCGGTCAGCGCGGGCGGGTCCGGCTCGACCTCGGGCAACGGGCCCGCGGTCCGCCTGGCCGCGCAGGCCGCCAGGGACGCGCTGGTCAAGCTGGCCGCCGAGCACGAGAAGTCGCCGTTCCACGGCCAGGAGGTGACCTACGCCGGCGGCGAGGTCGGCGACGGCGGGCGCGCGATGCCGTTCGGCGAGCTGCTGGCCCTGCTGGGCCTGCCCGACCTCGACGCGACGGCGACCTCGCCGCGCAACGCCTCGCAGAGCCACGCGTTCCGCTCGTTCGGCGCGCACTTCTGCGAGGTACGGGTCAACAGGTGGACCGGCGAGCCGCGCGTGACGCGGTGGCTGAGCGTGGTGGACGCGGGCACGATCGTCAACGCGAAGGCGGCCCGCAGCCAGATCGTCGGCGGCGTCGTCATGGGGATCGGCCAGGCGTTGCTGGAGGACCTGCGGATCGAGCCGGGGACGGGCCGGTTCGGCAACGCCACGATGGCCGACTACCTGGTGCCCGTCAACGCCGACATTCCACCCATCGAAGTGGAGTTCCTGAATTATCCGGACACGTTGTTGAGTGATCTCGGGGCGCGCGGCATCGGCGAGCTGAGCATCGTCGGCGCGGCGGGCGCGGTGGCGAACGCCGTCCACAACGCCACCGGCAGGCGCGTCCGCGACCTCCCCATCACGCTCGACAAGCTCCTGTGACACCCGCTCGGGGCCGCTGAAGGACAGCGGCCCCGAGAGTTTCCCGTACCGATGTCATGAAGCTCTCGACGGCTCCGACCAACGCGGAGACACCTCGAGAGAACAGGACTTCCGGATATGCGAGTCAACCGGGCATGGCTGGGGCTGACCGTCCTCATGGTGCCGACCTTGCTGGTCGCCATGGACATGACGACGTTGCTCCTCGCCCTCCCCCAGCTGAGCGCCGACCTGGGCGCCACCAACGTCGAGCAGCTGTGGATCAGTGACAGCTACGGGCTCATGGTGGCGGGCCTGGTCATCACGATGGGCACGCTCGGCGACCGGATCGGCCGCCGGCGGCTGCTCGTGATCGGCGGAGCGGCGTTCGCGGTGCTGTCGGTGGTGGCGGCCCTCGCAGCCGACCCGCTGACCCTGATCGTGGCGCGGGCGCTGCTGGGCGTCGCGGGCGCGACGCTCGCGCCGTCCACGCTGGCCCTGATCACCAACATGTTCGACGGACGGCAGCGCGGGCAGGCCATCGCGATCTGGGCGGCCTGCCAGTTCGCCGGCGGTGCGCTCGGGCCCGTGCTCGCCGGGTTGCTGCTCCAGCACTTCTGGTGGGGGTCGGTGTTCCTGGCCGCCGTGCCGGCGATGGCGGTGCTGCTGCTCGCCGGGCCGGTGCTGCTGCCGGAGTACCGCGGCGACCGCGCCGGCCGGCTCGACCTGACCAGCGTCGGGATGTCGCTCGTGGCGGTGCTGCTGATGGTCTACGGCATCAAGCAGCTGACCGTCGAGAGCGTCCCCGTCGTCCCGGCGGCGGCCCTCGTCGTCGGCGCCGCCGTCGGGTTCCTGTTCGTCCGCCGCCAGCTGCGGCTGCAGACGCCGCTGCTGGACCTGCGGCTGTTCGGTAACCGCCCGTTCACGGCCGTGCTCGTCGCGCTCGTCCTCGCGGGCCTCGCCATGGCCGGTACGGGCCTGCTGGTGACGCAGTACCTGCAGAGCGTGCTGGGTTTTTCCCCGGTCGCGTCGGCGCTGCTGTTCATGCCGATGGGCGTGGGCTCGGCGCTCGGCACCGTGGCCGCACCGGCGCTGGCCCGGCGGATGAAGCAGACGACGGCGATCGTCGGCGGGCTCGTCGTGTCGGCGCTCGGCAGCCTGCTGCTGGTGGGCGTCGACGGCGCCGACGGCCTGCCGCTGGTGATGCTCGGCATCGCCGTCCTCGCGCTGGGCGCGGGTCCGCTGTTCGCGCTGGGCACCGGGCTGGTCATGGGGTCCGTGCCGCAGGAGCGGGCCGGCTCGGCGGCGTCGATGTCGGAGACCGGCAACTACTTCGGCGGTTCGCTCGGCTTCGCGCTGCTCGGCGTACTGGCCGCCGTGATTTACCGCAGCCGGACGGACGGCACGTCCGACTCGCTGGCCGGCGCAATCGCCGCGAGCGGGCACCTGCCCGCCGGCCAGGGAGCGGAACTGCTGCACACCGCGCGCGAGGCGTTCACCGCCGGTCTGCACGTCACCGCCGTCGTCGCGGCGGTCATCTTCGCCGGGTCGGCCGTCCTCGTCATGACCATGCGCTCGTCGGCCAGGACCACTGCTGCCGCGCTCCCCCGGACGACACGCTCCTGACCCTGTCGCGGCGTCCGTGGAAACGGCGGACGACGTGCGACCATCACAGAGCGTGATCACGCGAACGATGTCTTCTGGGGGTTTCGATGGTGGGTGGTCGCTACATGCACGGTGTCCTGGCGGCGCTGCTTCCGCTGGGGCTGTTCGGGGGGCCGGCCAGACCGCCGCAACCGCCGGTCAAGGCCCCGGTGGTGCTGTTTCCCGCGTTCCACTTCACCAAGCTGCTGGTGACCGTACGCGACCAGACGACCGCGCGCGACTGCCCGCGCTCGGGCACCTTCCAGGACTGGTTCCAGAACGACCAGCCGAGCAGGTTCAGCCAGGTCTGCCAGGACAGGCTGCTCACCCTGCGTTACCGCCACGACCCGTCGGTGCCGATGTCGGCGCGCTTCTCCGAGCAGCCCGGCGTCACCGTCGAGCTCATGGACTACGGCAGCACCGCCAGCGCGCCGTACTACCAGGCGATGTACCAGCGGCTGGAGCGGGCCGGATACCGGCGCGACAAGGACATCAGGGTCGCGGGGTACGACGCCCGGCTCACCCCCGACATGGGCGGCTTCCTCGAGCGGACCCGCGACCTCATCGAGGACACCTACCGCGACAACGGCAACCGCCCGGTGCACCTGGTCGGCCACTCCAACGGCCCGCTGTACGCGCAGTACCTGATCACGCACTCCAGCCAGGCGTGGCGCGACAGGTACATCCACGGCTTCACCCCGATCGCGGGCAACATGCCGGGGCAGGGCGCGATGTACTCGCTGCTGTTCACCGGGCAGAACGTTCGCGACTTCGGTTACCCCACGACGAGGGAGAACGCGCTCAGCAGCGCGCTGATGTACCGGAGCGTGCCCTCGACGTACATGAGCGCCGCCGATCCGGCGATCTTCGGTGACCGCGAGGTGGTGATCCACGACTCCTCGACGGGCCGCTCCTACACGCCGCGCGACTACCCGCGGCTGTTCGCCGACGCGCGGCTGCGCACGGCCCTGCGCCTCGCCGACCACTACATCGGCTTCGTCAAGTTCGCCGACCGCCGGTCGTTCCCGAACGTCGACGTGTACGGGGAGCGCGGCTCGGGCCTGCCGACGGACGTCGGCGCGCGGCTGGACGACCTGACCGTCGGGCAGATCGCCGACCCCGACGGGTTCATCTACCGGGACGGCGACGGCAACCAGGAGGACATCACCAACACCGCCATCCGGGTCTGGCGGGCCATGCGCTGCCACCACTTCAGCCTGACCGACAACCCGGGCGTCGAGCACGGCCAACTCCCCAATGACCCCGCCTTGCTCGACCGCCTGGTCACGAACCTCCACCGCCCCCGCACCCACTGCTCGTAGCACCCCGACGGTACTGGGCCGGGGTCCTTCGAGCCAGTTGGAGAAGGACCCCGGCAGTCGGACACCATTGGGACGTAAGCCAAACAGAAGCAGCCCCGTGGTCACGTGTGTGATCACGGGGCGTTTCCTGTTGGGAGGTGCACGCCGGGCTCATCAGGGAGTGCCTTTGATCCCTAAGTCCATCTTCCGAGCAGGGCGGCAACTTCACGGGAGGGGGAACGGGTAAGCGATCATGTGATCCATGTCGATTCCCCGGGACCCGCCCGCACCCGCACCACCGCAGAAGTCCCGAAATTCACGAGTGGCTCGCCGAAGCGGCTGCCTGGCCTTGCTATCAGTGCCGCTCCTGCTGCTCGCGGCGATCGTCATGGCGCCGGTGTGGATCAATGACCACCGGCTGGCGCGCATGGTGGGCCGCATCCAGGCGTATCCGCTGCCACCCGGAACAGATTTCGGGTACTTCGAACCGCAAGTCGAGGTGAGGGGCGACTCCGGCGACTGCTGGTACACCATCCGCTTCGAGCTCTCCACCGAGCGGCCCGTCCAAGAGGTGCTGAACCACTACCGCCAGGCAAAGATCGAAGACCCCGACGGAGACCTCGGCGACTACGAGGTTGCGGCCTTCACGCTGTTCGACGAGCCCGGCTCCCCCGTGGATGACGCCTCCGCCACAAAATCAGTGATCATCGACCTGGGCGGCATGTACGACGACACCTGGACGGACATGCGCTGCTACTGACACGGCGGGACCGCTAGCGTGCTGGTCTTTTGCGCTCCAACCAAGATCGTCGGGGTTGACGACACCCTCTCACGCCACCGAGCGCAGGGCGGCGAAGCGCGAGGTGCGGGTCGGGGCCGGCGGCGTTCCGGTGAGCCACGCGTCGATCCTGGTGAGGTTCATCGCCGCGGCGATGAGAAGGTGCTGGAGATGGGTCTTGGCGATCCGACGACAGCGGCACCGCCGCAGGCCCTTGGGCGATGGTGCCCTCCACACCTGCCCTGTGGGCGTGGCGTTGCTGCCATTCGTCGGTGCTGTGCCTCTGGTGCGCGTTGCAGGGCTTCATGCTCCCCGCTGTGGGCGCAGGGTGATGCGTCGGCCTTTGGCTCCACGTGTGCACGACCGGGCGACGAGGCGGTGATCACGTCGGTGATTCACATGAGGGTCGTCGGTCGGGGAGGGCCTCGGTGGGTGTGCCGGGGCCCTTCGTCATGTCACCGCTCGTCCGGGTCGGCGGTTCTCCCCCACATGAAGTTCATCTCGGCGAAGCCCTGTTCCATGATGCCGACCATGGCCTGGCGGGCGCGGTCGCCGTCGCGGCGCTGGATCGCGTGGGCGACGTCGGTGTGCAGTTGCAGCGCCCGCTCGTGCGGGTGGTGCGGCATCAGGTGGTAGTGGTGCCGTCCGGCGAGCACCTCGGCCACGATCAGCTGCAGCTTGGCGAACATCTCGTTACCGGACGCGACCAGCACCCGCCGGTGGAACTCGATGTCGAGGCTGAGGAAGCGTGCCTCGTCACCTGCCTTGCCCGCGGCCCACATCTTCGCCGCGAGTCCCACTAACTCGCTCGCCTCGTCGTCGCCGATCCGTTCGGCCGCGAGCCAGGCGGCGTGCGGCTCGATCGCGGTGCGCAACTCGGTGATCGAGCGCATCTGCGCCATCCGGGCGCCGGAGGCGAGCCGCCAGCGGATCACCTGCGGGTCGAAGACGCTCCACACCTCGGGCGGCTGGATCATGATGCCGACCCGGCGGCGGGTCTCGATGAGCCCCATGGACGCGAGCACCCGCAACACCTCGCGGATCACCGACCGGGAGACCTGAAAGCGCTCGACCAGGTCGTCGATGCTCAGAACCGCCCCGGCGGCCAGCTCACCGTCGCAGATCGCGGTGCCGAGGTGGTCGAGGACGCGTGCGTGCAACCCGGCCTCGGCGGAGGCGTGCTGGGTGGCAGCCCTTGCGGAGGACTGAGTCACAGCAACAAAGCATATCAGTTGATAACGATCCCTTGAATAAATCCGCTTTTTGCGCCTAGCATCCCCACATTAAGCAGATGTTACGAACATGCGGCGCTCTTCCGGGGGGTGGCGGCCATGACAGAAAGGCGAGATGACGTGCGACGTCGATCGATCATCGGTACATCGCTGGCCGTGGTTGCCGCCATGACCCTGTCCGCGTGCGGCAGCGGCGACGACGGCGCCGCGTCCGACACGATCAGGGTCACGCTGGCCAACCACGTGTGGACCGACAACATCAAGAAGGCCCTGCCCGAGTTCGAGAAGCAGTCGGGCCTCAAGGTCGAGGTCACCCAGCTCGGCGAGGACCAGCTCTCCGACCAGTACAACGTCAAGCTGAACGCCGGTTCCGCCGACATCGACGTGATGATGTACCGGCCGCTGCAGGAGGGCAAGCTCTTCGCCCGCAACGGCTACCTCGCCGACCTGTCGGAGCTGGTGAAGTCGCCCACCTGGGACTTCAGCGACTTCCAGTCCGGCCCGATGGAGGCCACCACGTACGAGGGCAAGCCGGTCGGCATCCCGATCATCACCGAGCAGGAGGTCCTCTACTACCGCAAGGACCTGCTCGCCAAGGCCGGGCTGGACGCCCCGCCGAAGACCCTCGACGAGCTGAAGGACGCCGCCGCCAAGATTAAGGCGGCGGAGCCGGACGTCGCCGGGTTCGTCGCCCGTACCGGCAAGTCGACGGCGGTCACGCAGTTCTCCAGCTTCCTCTACAGCTTCGGCGGCGACTTCGTCGACGGCGGCGGCAAGGCGGCCGTCAACAGCGACGCCGCCAAGCAGGCGTACGCCTACTACGGCGGGCTGATCAAGGACGCGGGCCCGGCGAACGTCAGCACCGACATGGGCTGGCCCGAGGCGATGGCCATCTTCACCCAGGGCAAGGCCGCCTTCTACACCGAGGCGAACTCGCTCTACAAGAACGCCACCGACCCGGCGAAGTCGAAGGTGTCGGACCAGGTCGGCTTCGCGCCGTTCCCGGCGGGTCCCGGCGGTTCCAAGCCGTACAACATCCCGTCGTGGGCGCTCGGCGTCAACGCGAGCTCCGAGAACACGGCCAACGCCTGGAAGTTCATCGAGTGGGCCACCAGCAAGGAGGAGACGCTCGCCCAGCAGAAGTCGGGCGTGCCGGGAGCCCGTACGTCCGTGTGGGCCAGCCCCGAGGGCACCTCGACGTTCCCCGAGGACATGGTGGCGGCCATCGAGGCGAGCAACAAGACCGGCGTCGGCCATGACCGGCCGCAGGTCGTGAAGGTCGCCGAGGCGCGCGAGATCGTCGGTCAGCCGATCGTCGACGCGATCACCGGCAAGGACGCCGCCGCCGCGGCCGACACGGCCAACGCGGCGTTCCAGCAGTTCCTGGACGACGAGGCCAAGTAAGCGGCGAGCGGGTGACGGGCCCGGCCCGTCACCCGCCGGACCGCCGACCTCTGGAGACCCCATGGCAACGATCACCACCACCAAGAAGCCACCACGCGCCCCCGAGACCCCCGAGACGCCCGCCTGGGTGCTCTGGGTCAACGACCACCGCAAATGGCTCTTCGCCGCGCCCGCGATGGTCTTCGTCGCCGCGCTGCTCGTGTTCCCGCTGGCCTGGACCGGCTATCTCAGCCTGACCGACGCCGAAGGGTCCGTCCGCGCCGACAGCGACTTCGTGGGCCTGCGCAACTACGTCGACGTCCTCACGGACGTCGAGCGGTTCTGGCCCGCCGTCGGGCGGACGGCCACCTTCACCGTCGCCGCGCTCGTGTTCGAGGTGGTCCTCGGGATGGCGATCGCGCTGCTGCTGTGGCGGCCGTTCAAGGGCGAGCGGTGGGTCCGCGTCGCGATCCTCATGCCGCTCGTCGCCACCCCGGTCGCGGTCGGCATGATGTGGCGGCTCATCTTCGACCCGAACATCGGCATGGCCAACCAGGTGCTCGGCTGGTTCGGCATCGGACCGCAGCCGTGGCTCGCCGGCCAGCACTCGGCGCTGCCCACCACGATCTTCATCGACGTGTGGCAGTGGACGCCGATGGTGGCGCTCATCCTGCTCGCCGGGCTCACCTCGCTGTCGGAGGAGCCTCAGGAGGCGGCACGCATCGACGGGGCGAGCACCTGGCAGCGCTTCCGGCACGTCACCCTGCCGCTGCTCATGCCCACGCTGACCGTCGCGGTGCTGCTGCGCGGCATCGACGCGCTGAAGACCTTCGACATCCTGTACGCCACCAAGGGCCGCGGCGGCGGTTCGTTCCACGAGGTGGAGACCCTGAACGTGTACGCCTACGGCCTCAGCTTCGACTACAACGAGTACGGCGTCTCCTCCACCGTGCTCATCATCTTCTTCCTGATCATCATCGGGGCGATGTGGGCCCTGACGGCCCGGCGCAAGGAGGCGCGGCGATGAGGCCCAGTCCCGCGTACCGGGTGTTCCGGGTGGCGGCGCTCGTCTTCGTGATGCTCGCGCTGCTCGCGCCGCTGCTCTGGATGATCTCGGCGTCGCTCAAGACCAACGTCGACATCTACGACCCGGGCAAGGCGCTGGCGTTCTCCCCCACCCTGGACAACTACGCCAAGGTGCTCCAGCAGGCCAACTACGTCGAGTTCATCGTCAACAGCCTCTGGGTGGCGTTCGCCGCCACCGTGGCCTCGCTGATCCTCGGGCTGCCCGCCGCGTACTCGATGAGCCGCTTCAACATGAGGAAGTCGGCGCTCGTGGTGCTGATGGCCCGGGTCATCCCCGGCGTCTCGCTGCTGGTGCCGTGGTACTACGTCTTCTCCAACCTGCGGATGGTCGGCGGGTTCGGCGTGCTGATCATCAGCCACATGTTCGTGTCGCTGCCGCTGATCGTCTACATCATGATGGGCTTCTTCGACAGCCTGCCCGCCGAGCTGGAGGAGGCGGCGCTGGTCGACGGGCTGACCCACATCGGCGCGTTCCGGCGCATCACGCTGCCGCTGTCGGTGCCGGGCATCGCCACCGCCGGGATCCTGTCGTTCATCTTCTCCTGGAACAACTTCATGTTCGCGCTCGTGCTCTCCGACGCCGACACGAAGACCCTGCCCGTCGCGATCTTCGACTTCGTCGGGTACGCCAGCATCGACTGGGGCGGCCTGATGGCCGCGGCCACCGTGGTGACCCTGCCGATCATGGTGATCGCCCTGTTCGTGCAGAAGTACGTGGTCTCCGGCCTCACCGCCGGCGCGACGAAGGGCTGACCGTGACGACCATCGCACGCATCGAGACGTTCCTCGTCGCTCCCCGCTGGCTGTTCGTCCGGGTGGAGACCGCCTCCGGGATCGTCGGCTGGGGCGAGGCCACCTGCGAGGGGCGCTCCGAGACCGTCCGCACCGCCGTGCACGAGCTCGCGGAGCTGCTGACCGGCCGGGACGCGCTGCGCATCGAGGACCACTGGCAGGTGATGACGAAGGGCGCGTTCTACCGGGGCGGCCCCATCCTGGCCAGCGCCGTGGCGGGCCTCGACCAGGCGCTGTGGGACATCGCGGGCAAGCACTTCGGCGCCCCCGTCCACCAGCTGCTCGGCGGCCCCGTACGGGACCGGATCCGGGTGTACGGGTGGGTCGGCGGCGACGACCCGAGCGAGGTCCGTGAACACATCGCCGCGCAGGTCGAGGCGGGTCTGACCGCCGTGAAGATGAACGCCTCCGGCCGCATGAGCCGGCTCGCGTCGGTCTCCGAGCTGGACGGCGTGGTCGCCCGGGTCGCCGCGGCCCGCGAGGTGCTCGGCCCCGACCGCGACGTGGCCGTCGACCTGCACGGGCGCTTCACCCTGGCCAACGCCCGCCGGGTCGCGCCGCTGCTGGAGCCGTACCGGCCGATGTTCCTGGAGGAGCCGGTGGTTCCTGAGAACTCGCACCTCATCGGCGAGGTGGTGCGCTCGACCACCGTCCCGGTCTCCACCGGGGAGCGGCTCTACAGCCGGCAGGACTTCCTGCCGGTGCTGCAGGCCGGCATCGCGGTCGCACAGCCGGACCTGTCGCACGCGGGCGGCATCACCGAGGTACGGAAGATCGCCACGCTGGCGGAGACGTACGACGTGCAGCTCGCCCCGCACTGCCCGCTCGGCCCGATCGCCCTCGCGGCCTGCCTGCAGCTCGGCTTCGCCACGCCGAACTTCCTGATCCAGGAGCAGAGCCTCGGCATCCACTACAACCTCGGCGCCGACGTGCTCGACTACTGCCTGGACAAGACCCCGCTGACGTTCGTGGACGGGCACGTCGAGCGGCTCACCGGCCCCGGCCTCGGCATCGAGATCGACGAGGCCGCGGTCCGCGCGGCCGACAAGGCGGGAACTGTCTGGCGCAGCCCCGTCTGGCGGCACCCCGACGGCTCCTACGCCGAATGGTGACCACCAACATATGAAGAAAGGCAGTACGTGAAGATCATCGCAGCGGACGTCATCGTCACCAGCCCCGACCGCAACTTCGTCACCCTCAGGATCACCACGGACGAGGGGCTCACCGGGCTGGGCGACGGCACGCTCAACGGGCGGGAGCTGTCGGTCGCGTCCTACCTGGCCGACCACGTCGTCCCCCTGCTGATCGGACGCGACCCGCACCGCATCGAGGACACCTGGCAGTTCCTCTACCGCTCGGCGTACTGGCGGCGCGGGCCCGTCACCATGGCCGCCATCGCGGCCGTGGACGTGGCGCTGTGGGACATCAAGGCCAAGGCCGCCGGGATGCCGCTCTACCAGCTGCTCGGCGGCGCCTCCCGGAACGGGATCATGGCGTACGGGCACGCCTCCGGCCGCGACCTGCCCGAGCTGTTCGACTCGATCCGGCGGCACCTCGAGATGGGCTACCGCTCGATCCGGGTGCAGACCTCCGTGCCCGGGCTCAACGCGGTGTACGGGGTGGCCTCCCAGCCGAGCACCGGCGGGAAGCGCTACGACTACGAGCCCGCCCAGCGCACCGCGCTGCCCGCAGAGGAGGACTGGGACACCCGCGCGTACCTGCGCCACCTGCCCGGCGTCTTCGAGGCGGTGCGGAACGAGTTCGGCCCGGAGCTGCCGCTGCTGCACGACGGGCACCACCGCATGACCCCGATCGAGGCCGCGCGGCTCGGCAAGGCCCTGGAGCCGTACGACCTGTTCTGGCTGGAGGACTGCACGCCGGCGGAGAACCAGGAGGCGCTGCGCCTGGTGCGCCGGCACACCACGACCCCGCTGGCCATCGGCGAGGTGTTCAACACCGTGTGGGACTACCAGACGCTGATCCGCGAGCAGCTCATCGACTACGTGCGCTCGGCCGTCACCCACACGGGCGGCATCACGGCCATGCGGAAGCTGCTCGACTTCGCCGCCCAGTACCAGATCAAGTCGGGCATCCACGGCCCGACCGACATCTCGCCGGTCGGCATGGCCGCCGCGCTCCACCTCGACCTGGCGATCCACAACTTCGGCATCCAGGAGTACATGCAGCACGGCCCGGCGACCAACGAGGTGTTCCGGCAGTCGTTCACCTTCACCGACGGCTACCTGCACCCGGGCGAGCTGCCCGGGCTCGGGGTGGAGCTGGACGAGCAGGCCGCCGCGCGGTTCCCGTACCAGCCGGCTTACCTGCCGTTCAACCGGCTCAAGGACGGCACCGTCCATGACTGGTGAGCGTCCGCCGACCCGGCACATCGTGGTGATGGGCGTGTCGGGGGCGGGCAAGACGACCGTGGCCCGCGGCATCAGCGAGGTGACCGGGCTGCGGTTCGCCGAGGCCGACGAGTTCCACTCGGAGGAGAACGTCGAGCGGATGCGCTCGGGTGTCCCGCTGCGCGACGCCGACCGCTGGCCGTGGCTGCGGGAGCTGGCCGCGTGGATGGCGGAGCGGCACGCCGAGGGCGTCTCCACCGTGCTGGCCTGCTCGGCGTTGAAGCGCTCGTACCGGGACGTGTTGCGGCAGGGCCCGCCGGAGGTGGAGTTCGTCCACCTGCACGGCCCCGCGGAGCTGATCCGCGACCGGATGACCCGCCGGACGAACCACTACATGTCGGCGGGCCTGCTCGACTCGCAGCGGGCGATCCTCGAGCCGCTCGGCCCGGACGAGTCGGGGTTGGAGCTGGAGGTGGGGCCGTCGCCGGACGAGCTGGTGGCGGCGGTGGTCGACCGGCTCGGCCTGCGTCCCACCTCCTCGCGCTGACGGCCGGTCACCCTGCGGCGGCGGCCCGCCGCCGCAGGGCCTCCTCATGGCCGGCGTCGGTGCGCAGCGTCACGCTCAGGCCGGCATCGGACAGGACGGCGAGCAGGACGGCGAACTGCTCGGGCGGCTCGGCGGCCAGCAGATGCTCGGCGTGCTCGACGACGAGGGCGGTGACGTCGGTGTCGCGCAGGCAGTCGGTGAGCGCGTCCCAGTTGCGGCCGAAGTGACCGGGCAGGCGCAGCGCCCGCGCCGCCTCCTCGAAGAAGGCGGCACGGGTGCGGCAGGCCCGCCCGTCCATGACCGCCGCGGCCGGGTCGCCGGGCGCGGGGCCGGTGGTCACCGTCAGCCAGGACGGCAGCGGACGTGTCATCGCGGGTTCCTAGAGCCGGTAGAAGTCGGTGTAGTGGTTGGGCGAGAACCACACGGCGCCGGTGGAGCGGTTGACGACGATCCGGTACGCGTCACGCGCCGCGCCCCTGGCGCGGGAGTAGACGTCGTACTCGTTGTAGGTGGCGCCGCTGGGCAGCTGACCCTCACGGTTGTAGAACCGGCCACCGGTGTAGTTGTGGCGGCCGTCCGGCCAGGAGTACCAGCCGGCGGACGTGGGGTAGCCCTTCGACTGCCAGACCGACCTGGCCGCGCGCGCGTCGGCGCAGCGCGAGATGGTGCAGGAGTTGTGGACGGCGGCGTCGGCGGGGACGACTCCGACCAGGCCGACGAGCGAGACGAGTGCGGCGAGTACGACGGCGAGTCTCGACGGCCAGGGGGGTGCGGAGCGATGCGGTGGGTGCACTGATCCTCCTCGTGACGTGCGGCGGACACCGAAAGGATCATTCCCGCAGAACGGACGTCAACGACAAAGGGCCGGTGAACACTGCGCGGCCGGAGACTTGCCTGGTTTCCGGGTGATCGCCTCAGAGCACCGTCCGCCAGTACTGACGGGCCTCGACGTCCCGTACGACCACCCCGTGCTTGGCGAGTTCGGTACGGAGCTCGCCCGCGTCCGCCGCGTCCTTGGCCTTGAGGGCGTCCTGCCGGGCCCGCAGGAGGGCCTGGGCGTGGCCGTCGAGTCCTGGCATGCCGTCGGCCCACCGCTGGAACGCGTCCCGGTGCGGGTCGTCGTCCAGCCAGGGATAGCCCTTCGCGGTGAACGCCTCGCGGAGTCTCGCGGGGACGTGGTCGGTCTTCTCCCGAGCCAGTTCCTCGGTCCGCGCGCCGAGCAGGACGAGGTGGTTCCCGTCCACGAAGACCGCGTGGACCGCCTCGCGGGCGAACGTCCGCGCCGTGCCGGACCTGCTGATGGTCACGGCGGGGCCGACCTCGACAGTGACGATGTCGTCGTAGGCCCTCAGAGTGACGACGCCCCCGGCGACGGCTCCAGCGACGATGACCACGGCCGCCACCACGGGATTGGCGGTGAGGCTCGCGAGGAATTCCAGCTTCTGCATCTCCGGCGCCCCAGGGATGGACGTGACCCACCCGGGTACGCGGGTCAGCAGCCAGCCGGCCGCCGCGCCCAGCAGGGGGAACGCCGTCCACAGGAAGACGTGGGCCGCGGCTCCGTGCCTGACGGCGAGCGGCCGGGCGTCAGTGTCGTGCGGCATGGGCGTCCTGTCCTTTCCCTGGTTCGGTCGATGACGACGCGGCCGTCGCGCAGGACCATCGCCACGCGACGCAGGGCGCCGAGGTCGGTGAGCGGGTCGCCGGCGACGACGAGGAGGTCGGCGGCGCTCCCCGGCCGGAGCACGCCGAGGCCGGGGACGCCCAGGGTGCGGGCGGCGGCCGTCGTGGCGGCGGCGACGGCCTCGCGCGCGGTCAGGCCCGATGCGGCGAGCAGGGCTATGTCGCGGATCAGGCCGCCGCCGGACGGCACCGACGGCATGCCGGCGTCGCTGGCCGCGACGAGCGTGCCGCCGGCCTCGTGGAACTCGGCGACCCGGCGGCGCAGCAGCGTCTTGGTGTCTTCGTCGAGGAGGGCGTCGGTGACCGCCAGGGTCGGCGCGAGGGCGACGCCGCCGCGCACCATCGCGTCGAGCAGGCGGGCCGGCCAGCCCGCGAGGGGGCCTCGGGGTTCGAGGTGGTGGAGCACATCGACGCCGCAGGCGAGGAGTTCCGCCAGGTCGTCGAGAGTGCCCCAGTGGGCGACGACCTTCCGGCCGCAGCGGTGGGCCTGTTCGACGATCGCCCGCAGGATGGCCTCGTCGAGGGGTTGGAGCGAGCGGCGCCGGGGGTCGCCGCGGTCGTGGACGACCTTGACGACGTCGACGGGGTCGGACCCCGAAGCGAGCTCCTCCACCTGCTCGCGGGCCTCGGCCGGGTCGCGGGGGACGCGCACCCAGCCGGCGCCGGGCCGAGCCCCTGCCGTGGCGACGGGGTGGCCGCCGGGCGAGGTGAAGATCGGCCCGGCGACCAGCAGCCGCGGGCCGGTCAGCCGGTGGGTCGCCACCTTGTGGCGGAAGTCGCGGATCCACGTGTCGTCGTCGCCGAGGCTGCACACCGTGGTCACGCCGTGGCGCAGGAAGGCCCGCCGCTTGCCCGGCTGGTGACGCATCCAGCCGACGACCGCCCTGGCCCGGCCCAGCACCTTGGGGCCACCGCGCGGCTCCGGCGGGCCGAGGTGGACGTGCGAGTCGATCAGCCCGGGCAAGACGGTGTGCCCGGGCAGGTCGACCGTTCCGACGCCGGGCGGCACCGGCACGTCGGGCCCGACCGCCGTGACGCGCCCGCCCTCGACCAGGACGGTCGCCTTCTCGCATGGCGACAGCCCGTCGCAGACGAGCGCCGTCACACCGGTCAACGCCAGCATGCGACTAGTTGAACATATAGGATCCTGTACGTGCAACCAGGACAGCAGGACGAGGGCAGCGGCTCGTTCATCGAGGCGGCCCGACGGGAGCAGATCGTGGCCGCCGCGATCGCCGTGATCGCGGCGGAGGGTTTCACGCGGGCGTCGTTCGTGCGCATCGCCAAGCGCGCCTCGATCAGCCCCGGGCTGATCACGTACCACTTCAGGACCAAGGACGCCCTCATCCGGGCGGTGCTCGACCGGATCGCCGCCCGGCTCGACGCCGCCATGCAGGGCAGCCCCGAGCCGGTGATGAGCTACACGGACGCGCTGCGCCGCATCGTCACCGGCCACGTGCTGCACTGCGTGCGCCATCCGGACGAGATGGAGGCCCGCCGCGAGATCATCACCTCGGCGACCTCTCCCGCCGTCCGCCGGCGAATCGCCGAGCACGGCGAGAGCGGGCGGGCCGAGCTGGCGGGCTTTCTCGCCGAGGCGCAGCGCGCGGGCGAGTTCCGCGCCTTCGACCCCGACGCCTTCGCCGGCGCTCTGCTGGCCGCGATGCAGGCCGTACCGAAAGAGCTCGGGCGCCGGCCCGCGGGCTCGGGCGAGGCCTACGCCCGCGAGCTGGCCGATCTCTTCGAGACCGCCGCGACCGGCTCCCCGCCCGGTGGCTGACCCGCCGCTTGGTCAGCGTCCGTGCGCGCGGAGCTGGTGCACCTCCTGGGTCACGTCGTGCTGGGTGCGGGTGGCGGCGCGGTCCGTGGTGAAGACGACCACTCCCCCGTCGGCGGCCGGCCAGGTGTTGTTGCCCGGCGTGGTGAGCTGCTCAGCAGCGCTCCAGCCGGGAGGCGAAGACCTTCCAGCGCCAGTCGGCCGCGCGGGAGGGTGGGCCACTCGTACTGGCTCGTGATCAGGCCCTGACAACCGGCCTGGACCGCCTTCGAGGAATGGATCCACGCAAGTTGCCGGCCGCGGTGGTGACCGCCGGGCGGCGGGGCGACAGTCCTCCGGCGCGACCGCCGCGCCTTCCGCGACGGGCGCGAACGCGCTGCGACTCACGTCCATCTGCTGCATCCTCCTGCGGCTGGATCCGGAACGGACCGACGCTGGGGTTGCTTGGTCGACACCTCGCGAATCGCGTATGCCGCGTCGGGGGACCTTGAAGGGCGCCGAACCGGGTCCCTGCCGCGCCCGCGACCGAAACTGACGGTTATGGTCGCGTGTGTGCACACGATGAAGCTGTCTCCGCGCGCCACGACCGAGATCCCCGGCGGAACGCCGTCTCCCACGTCCTTCACCCGTCTCTGATGGCGGAGGTGACGGGGAACCGTCCGGCACGGGCGCTCAACACGACGCTCATCGTGGTGTGCCAGAGCATGCAGGCGCTCGCCTTCGGCGGCATCGCCCTGTTCCTCCCGCTCATCCGGGGGGACCTCGGCATCAGCCCCTCGCAGGCGGGCCTGCTCGCGGCGTCCGGCACCTTCACGTACGCGCTCATGCAGATCCCGTCCGGGTACCTCTCGGACCGGTTCGACCCCAAGCGGCTGTTCACGGTCGGCCTGCTCGGCACCAACCTGCTGGCGCTCACCTTCGCCCTGCTCGACTCCTACGGCTGGCTGCTCGCCAACCAGGCCGTCTCGGGCGTCTTCCGGTCGCTGGTGTTCGCGCCGGGACTGCTGCTCATCAGCCGCCAGTTCCGGGAGGACCGCCGCGCCACGGCCATGGGCCTGTACGTGGCAGGCGGATTCTCCTCCAACATCCTGCTGAACGCCCTGGGCCCGCTCCTGGTCGAGCCGCTGGGCTGGCGCTGGCTGATGGCGCTGTTCGCGGGCAGCGGCCTGCTGGTGCTGCTGGCCTTCGCCAAGCTGGGCTCGGGAGCCCCGCGCAAGGCCGGCGCGAAGCCGCCCACCTGGGCGGACGCCCGGGAGATCCTGTCGCACCGGGTGGTCTGGCTGGCGGGCTTCATCCAGTTCGTCCGGCTCGCGGTGGTCACGGGGATCGCCTTCTGGCTGCCCAGCCTCATCGTGGAGGACAAGGGCTTCTCGCTCGGCGTGGCGGGCGCCGTCGTGGCCATCGGCGCGGCGGTGACGGCCCCGTCGAACTTCCTCGGCGGCTGGGTGTCCGACCGCCTCGGCCGGCCGCTGGCCGTCGTCGGGGTGTCGCTCGCCATGCTGGCCGTCACGATCTTCCTCATGCCGTTCGTGGACGCGCTCCCGGCGCTGATCGCGCTGATCGCGGTGAACTCGATCTTCCTGCAGCTCTACTTCGGGCCGCTGTTCGCCGTGCCGCTGCAGCACGTCGGCACCGCGAACGTGGGCCTCGTCACGGGGTTCAGCAACTTCTGCGCCAACCTCGGCGGGGTGACGTTCTCGTACGGGCTGGGCGTCTTCAAGGACGCTACCGGCTCCTTCGACGCGGGCCTGTGGGCCCTGGCCGGCCTGTGCGCCGCCGGACTGGCGGTCACCTGGCTGATCTCCCGCGTACCGGCACGGTCGCGCGCCACCGCCATGACGCCGTCCCCCCGCGAGGCCCGCTGAGGCCCGCGCGTCAGGACGTGAGGCGGCGGACGGCCTCCACCACGGCGGTGCGGCGGGTGTCGAGCTGGTCGGGGGTGAGGTCGGCGGGGGCCGTGGGGCTGGCGGGCACCCACGCGGTGGCCAGGGCCAGGGTGAAGGCGAGCAGGTCTTCCGCGGTGAACTCCGCGGCCACCCGCTTCGCGGCCTGGGCCTCGGCAAGGGCGTCGATCTTCCGGCGTACGGACGCGCCGAGGCCCTCCGGCTCGCGCTCGGTGCGGCCGCGCTCGAGGCGCAGCCAGGTGGCCAGCCGCACCTGTTGGGGGTTGGCGACGAGGAAGTCGAACAGGCGGCCCGCGTAGCCCGGCAGGTCGTCTGGGGTGAAGGGCACCTGGTCGAGGATCCGCGCGACGTGGGCGTCCATGACGGCGTCGAAGAGCTGGTCCTTGTTGCCGAAGTAGGTGTAGATGAGCGCCTTGTTGGCGTTGGCCGCCGCGCCGATGCGCTCGATCCGCGCGCCGGCGATGCCGTAGGTGGCGAACTCGCTCGTCGCGGCCTGCAGGAGACGGGCACGGGTGGCCGCGGCGTCGCGGACCTTGGGCGTCGGAGGCATGGCTTCAGCATAGGTCAACTAACCGTTTATTTGACAAGCCGGACACTGGTGCCCATTCTTCTAACTAACCGTTTAGTTGAAAGGATCACGTCATGCCGAAGACCTGGCTCATCACCGGCAGCAGCCGCGGCTTCGGGCGGCACCTCGTGCGGGCCGCCCTCGACGCAGGAGACCTGGTGCTCGCCACCGCCCGGCGTCCGGAGCAGCTCGACGACTTCGTGCAGGAGTACGGCGACCGCGTCCGCACGGCGCCGCTCGACGTCACCGACCCCGTGGCCGCGCGGGCGGCCGTGCAGGCGGCGCTCGACGCGTTCGGCTCGCTGGACGTGGTGGTGAACAACGCCGGGTACGCCGATTCCACGCCCATCGAGGAGATCTCGGACGAAGACTTCCGTGCGCAGATCGAGACGAACCTGTTCGGCGTCGTCAACGTCACCAAGGCCGCGCTGCCCGTGCTGCACCGGCAGCGCTCGGGGCACTTCGTCCAGTTCTCCTCGATCGGCGGCCGGGTGGGCGGCTCGCCCGGGCTGGGGGCGTACCAGACCGCGAAGTTCGCCGTCGAGGGCTTCTCCGAGGTGCTGAACAACGAGGTGAAGCCGTTCGGGATCAAGGTCACCATCGTCGAGCCCGGCGCGTTCAGGACCGACTGGGGCGGCTCGTCCCAGCGGCGGCTCCCGGTGGGGCCCGACTACGAGGAGACCGTCGGCACGATGAACCGCTTCCGCGAGAACACCGTGGACACCTGGCCGGGCGACCCGGCGCGCGCCGCCGCGGTCATCAGGGACATCGTCCGCCTCGACGCGCCGCCGCTGCGCCTGCTGCTCGGCAGCGACGCCGTGCGCCTGGCCGACGAGTCGTCCAGGGCCCGCGCCGCCGAGGCGGAGAAATGGGCGGCGGTGAGCAGGTCGACCGACTTCCCCGCCGGCGAGTGACCGGGAATCACTCCCCTGTGTCCCGGGAAGGCAGTACGGACCGTACCGCCTCCTCGGAGCGGCCGACGACCGCGGGGCCGTCGTCGGCCGTGATGATCGGCCGCTGGATCAGGATCGGGTGGTCCGCCAGCGCGCCGATCCACCGGTCGCGGGCTCCGGCGTCGCGCGGCCAGGTGTCGAGGCCGAGCTCGGCGGCCTTCGCCTCGCCGGTGCGGGTGATGTCCCACGGTTCGAGGCCGAGCCGGTCGAGGACCTCGCGCAGTTCCGCCGCGTCCGGCGGGTCCTCCAGGTAGCGGCGTACGGTGTACTCCGCTCCTTCTGCGTCCAGGACGGACAGGGCCGAGCGGCACTTGGAGCACGCGGGATTGATCCAGATCTCCATCAAACTCTCCTGAGGGGACCGTCGCCTTGAGGCGACGGGGGAATCGGGAGCGGGAGGGCTGTCAAGGCCCGAGCGTGCAGTGACCTGTCAGGTCCGCGCATCGGAGATCTCCGTTCATCGCACATTGGATGGATGGCGCTGTCATAGTGATCGTGTGGCTCGTCAGGTGCGCACGTCCCCGGGCGCGGCGTACGACCTCGGATACCACGTGGTGTGGTGCCCGAAGTACCGCCGCCCGGTCCTGGGCGGCCGGGTGAAAGACCGCCTGGAGGAGCGGCCGCCGGAGGGCGATGGCCGTGCGTAGGTCGTACAAGTACCTGCTGCGCCCCACCAGCAAGCAGGCCGCCGCGCTCACGCAGTGCCTGGAGGACCACCGGCAGCTGTACAACGCCGCTATGGAGCACCGCCGCACCGCATACGCCAAGGCCGGGGCGAGCATCCGGTACGGCGAGCAGTCGGCCGATCTGAAGCACATCCGTGCCGATGACCCCGGCGGGCAGGGCCGGTGGTCGTTCTCGTCCCAGCAGGCCACGCTGCGCCGCCTCGACAAGGCGTTCCGCGCGTTCTTCGACCGCGTCAGGACGGGACGGACGCCTGGCTTCCCGCGGTTCAAGGGCCGGGGCTGGTTCGACACCGTGGAGTGGCCGAAGGACGGCGACGGCTGCCGGTGGGACTCCCAGCCCGAGCATCCCGCCGCGTCCTACGTCCGGTTGCAGGGCATCGGGCACGTCCGCGTACACCAGCACCGCCCGGTCAAAGGCCGGGTGAAGACGATCAGCGTGAAGCGGGAGGGCTCGCGCTGGTACGTGGTGCTGTCGTGCGACGACGTGCCGGCCGAGCCGCTGCCTGCCACGGGCGCGGTGGCCGGGGTCGATCTGGGCGTGGCCTCGCTGGTCACCACCTCCGACGGTGAGCGTCTGGCGAACCCTCGCCATCTGGCCGCGACCGCCGATCGTCTCGCCGCCGCGCAGCGCGATTTGGCCTGCAAGAAGCGGGGCTCCAAGCGGCGGCGCGAGGCGGTGGCCCGCGTCGCCGCGCTGTACCGCACGGTACGCCGCCAACGGCTCGACCACGCGCATAAGGCCGCGCTCGCGCTGGTCCGCGACTACGACCTGATCGTGCACGAGGACCTGCGGATCGCGAACATAACCCGTTCGGCGTCCGGCACTATCGACGCTCCTGGCCGCAACGTCGCTGCCAAGGCGGGCCTCAACCGAAGCATCCTGGACGCGGGTTGGGGGGTGTTCCTGACGATCCTCGCGCACAAGGCTGAAAGCGCCGGTCGAGAGCTGATCGCGGTGAACCCCGCCAACACCTCCCGCACCTGTGCCCGATGCGGGCACGTGGCGAAGGAGAACCGCCTCACCCAGGCCGAGTTCGCCTGCACGGCGTGCGGTCATGCCGCGCACGCCGACGTGAACGCGGCGGTCAACATCCTCAGGGCAGGGCTTGCCCTTCGCCAGGCTGCGGAAGCGGCTTAGCGAGAAGCCGCTCCCTTCAGGGAGCGGAGGAGTCACGACACGCGACAGTAGCCGAGCTTCCCGCCGGGCGAGCCGGGGAGCGTCGAGCCGGCGTCATGATGATCTCGTATATCGGACGGCAATATTTCGTATATAGGCGCGCCTTATCGTCATGCGCCGTGTCCGATCCGGCGCGCCTGTCAGCCCGTGGGGCGCCGCAGGGGCAGCCGGCGGGCCTCTAGCGAGAGCGGCTCGATCCGGAGATCGCTGCCGAACCGGCAGCGCTCCACCGCCACGTTCGAGTCACACGGTTCGTCCCCTACCGAAGGAGCGTCACATGCTCACCGTCCTCATCCTCTCCGTGATCTCCGGAGCCATCATCGGCGGGCTCGGCCGGCTCGTCCTGCCGGGCAAGCAGGACATCGGCTGGGTCGCCACGATCCTGTCCGGCATCGTCGCCTCGATCGTCGCCAGCCTCATCGCCTTCGTGCTGGGCTTCCACGACAAGACCCTGCCGACGCTCATCCTGCAGGTCGTCCTCGCCGCCGCCTGCGTCGCCTTCGTCGCCCGCAGGCAGGCCGCGAAGAAGAACGGCTGACCATCGGCGACGCCTCTCGGCGTACGCGTGAGGCGACCGGCGACGGGGTGAACGCCGAGCCGGTGCCGATTCTGCGGTAAGACCGCACGCGACGTCATGGCCGGCCGCGGAGGCCGGCGCGAAGGGGGGGTCAGCGGAGGGTAGTGGCCGGCGTGCCCCAGGGGCCCGCCGGCTTCGTACTGTCCGCGGCGGCCGTCACCGCCCCGGGTGGCGGCTGGACGTGCGTGCGTCGAGCACCGCGCGGCCTCGCTCCGACTCGGCGAAGCGGTCCAGCATCGCGCGCAGTTCGTCGGCCTCGACGTTCGCGCCGAACGGTTCCGTGCCCGGCTCCATGCGCACGCCGTCGGCGAGCCGGCCGGCGATCACCGGGTCGAAGCCGAGCGCGTCCACGACCCCGGAGACGACCGCGAGGTCGTCCTGGTCGTCGCCGGCGATCGCGATCGCCCGGCGGCCCGGCGTTCCGGACGCGCGGGCTCCGTCCTCCAGGTCGTGGTAGCCCATGTGGTTGAACGCCTTGACGACCCGGGAGCCGGCCAGAAAGCCCTGGACGATCTGGCTGGACGACGTACGGGGGTCGGTCAGGTCGTCGCGGACGCCGTCGACCTCCCACCAGTAGTTCATCGCGTCGATCACGAGCTTGCCGCGCAGCGCCTCGGCCGGGAGGTCACGGTGCTTGCCGAGCGGCAGGGCCAGCACGACCACGTCCGACTCCGCCGCGGCCTGCCGGGCGGTCACCGCGACGGCGCCGGGCGTGACGACCTCGACGATGAGGGCGATCCGCGCGGCCTCGCCGGAGGAGGCGACGAGCACGCGGTAGCCGGCGGCGAGAGCGAGCCGGGCGAGCACCGTGCCGACCTTGCCGGCTCCGAGGATCCCGATCGTGCGGACGTCGCCGGGCTTCACGACACCTCCCGTGAGGCGAGCATGTCGCGGACCATGGGGACGACCTTGGCGCCGTAGAGCTCGACGGCGCGCGCCCGCGCCCCGGCCGGTTGCGCGCCGGAGCTGTAGATGAGGTCGAACCGGCCGACGCCGAGGCTGCGGACGGTACGTACGATCTTGCGGGCCACCGTCTCGGGGGAGCCGACGTGCATGGCGCCGCGCTCGATCTCGGCGTCGTACTCCGCCCGGCGGATCGGCGGCCAGCCGCGCAGCGCCCCGATCCGGTCACGGATCTCGCGGTAGGCCGGCCAGAACACCTCCCTGGCCTCATGGTCGGTGTCGGCGACGAACCCAGGGGAGTGCATGCCGACCGGGTGCGCCGTCGTGCCGAACTGTTCCGCGGCCCGGCGGTAGAGGTCGATGTGGGCGCTGAAGCGCTCGGGCGGGCCGCCGATGACGGCGAGCATGAGCGGCAGTCCGTAGTGGGCGGTGCGGACCACCGACTGGGGCGAGCCGCCGACGCCGACCCACGTGGCCAGCCGCCCTGAGTCGGTCTTGGGGTACACGTCGGCGTTCGCGAGCGGGGCCCGCACGCTGCCGCTCCAGGTGACCGGCCGCTCGTCGAGCAGCTTGACGAAGAGCTCGATCTTCTCCTCGAACAGGACGTCGTAGTCGGCGAGGTCGTAGCCGAACAGCGGGAACGACTCCGTGAAGGAGCCGCGTCCGAGGATCACCTCGGCGCGCCCGTTCGAGAGCGCGTCGACGGTCGCGAAACGCTGGAAGACCCGGACGGGGTCGTCCGAGCTCAGCACCGTCACCCCGGAGGCCAGCCTGATCCGGGACGTGCGCGTCGCGATGCCGGCGAGCACGGTCTCCGGCGTGGAGATCGCGTACTCGGGACGGTGGTGCTCGCCCAGCGCGATCACGTCGACGCCGAGTTCGTCGGCCATGACCGCCTCCTCGACCACCTGGCGGATCGCCTCCGCGTGGGAGACCAGCGCTCCCGTGTCGTCCAGCGGCCGGTCGCCGAAGGTGTCCAGCCCCAGTTCGATGTCGGCCATACGGCCCTCCTCCTTGGTAGGCCCGCGCTCAGTGGCGGGCCGGTTCGTGATCCGACGCGAGCAGTTCGCGCACTCTCGGGGCGACCTCGCGGCCCAGCAGCTCGATGGTGCGGGCGCGGGCCTGGCGAGGGAGGCGCATGATGTCGTACTTGAGGTCGAAGCGGCTGAGGCGCAGCTCGCGGGTCACCCTGACGATCTTGCGGGCGACCGTCTCGGGGGAACCGACGAACAGCGCGCCCTGCTCGAGCTCGGCCTCGTACCGCTGACGGGTGGGCGCGTAGAAGCCGCGCTCGGCGGCGAGCGCCTCGACGACGGGCTGCCAGTACCGCCACCAGAGGTCGACGGCCTCGTCGTCGGTGTCGGCGACGAGGCCGAGCGAGTGCTGGCCGATCGGCAGCGCGGGCCGCCCGGACCGCTCGAGGGCCTCCAGGTACAGCTCGACGTTCCCGGCGAACCGGCCGGGCCGTCCGCCGATGATCGCCATCATGAGCGGCAGGCCGTGGCGGGCCGCGCGCAGCACGGAGCCGGGGCTGCCGCCCACGCCGATCCACGTGGGGATGCCTCCCGGACGCATGCGCGGGTGCGGGCGCTGCCGGTGGAGCGGCGTCCGGACCGTCCCCGACCAGGTGACCTCCTCCTCGCGTTCCAGCCGCAGGAAGAGGTCGAGCTTCTCCTCGAACAGCCGCTCGTAGTCGGCCAGGTCGTAGCCGAACAGCGGGAACGACTCGGTCGCCGAGGCGCGGCCGAGGACGATGCGGGCGCGTCCGTCCGAGACCGCGTCGAGAGTGGCGTACTCGTGGTAGAGCCGAACCGGGTCGTTGGTGCTCAGCACGGTCACGGAGGTGCCGAGCGCGATGCGGTCGGTGGCGGTGGCGATCGCGGCGAGCAGCACCGGGGGCGCGGAGTCGTTGTGCCCTTCCCGGTAGTGCTCGCCCACGCTGAACACGTCGAGCCCGGCCGCCTCGGCGAGGCGGGCCTCCTCGACGATCAGCCGTACCGTCTCGGCGTCTGTGAGCGCGCGTCCGCCGTCGGTCGCGATCTCGCCGAACGAGTTGAGCCCCAGCTCGAAGCGCGCGTGTTCCATGGCCCCTCCCCCGCTCCGGCAGACTCGCACCGGAGATGATTGACGCGTCAATCATGTAGCCAAGTGATTGACGTGTCAATCAGTCATCGGGTGAGAGTGAGGCTCCAGTAGCCGGCGTAGCGGCCCCGGCGGCGCAGGAGCTCCTCGTGGGTGCCCTCCTCGACGATGCGGCCGCCGTCCAGGAACACGATGCGGTCGGCGCGGCGGACGGTCCGCAGGCGGTGGGCCACCATCACCACCGTCCGGCCCGCCATCAGCCGCTCGATCCCCTCGTGGACGGCCGCCTCGTTCACCGGGTCGAGGGCCGAGGTCACCTCGTCCAGCAGCACGACGGGCGCGTCCTTCAGCAGCGCCCGCGCGATCGACACACGCTGGCGCTCACCGCCCGACAGCAGCGCGCCGCCCTCGCCGACGTTCGTCGCCCAGCCGCCGGGCAGCCGCTCGACCACCTCGTCCAGCCGCGCCGCCGTCGCGGCCGCGCGCACCTCGGCCGCGCTCGCGTCGGGACGGCCGAGGCGGACGTTCTCCTCGATCGAGCCGTCGAACAGGTAGACGTCCTGGAACACGATCGCGATCTGCTGCCGCAGGACCTCGGTGCTGATCGCCCGTACGTCCACGCCGCCGAGCCGTACGGCGCCCTCGTCCACGTCGTGGAAGCGGGCGAGCAGCTGCAACAGGGTGGTCTTGCCCGCGCCCGAGGGTCCCACGACGGCGAGCCGCTGCCCCTCCGGCACCCGCAACGACAGACCGTCGATCACCCGGCGTCCGTCCGGCCGGAACGTGACGGACGCGAACTCCAGGTCCCGGCGCGCCGGCCGGATCGGGCGGGCGGGTTCGGGCAGCGGCTCGGTGCGCAACACCGTGTCGAGCCGTACGAGCTCGGCGCGCGCCACCCGCAGGGTGCCGCCGAGCTCCGCCAGCGACAGCAGCGGGTCCGCGCAGCGGGCGGCCAGGACCAGGATCGACAGGACCTCCGCGGCACCGACGCCGCCGCCGAGCGCCAGGTACGCGCCCAGCACCAGCACCCCGGTGAAGGCCGCCTGCACGGTGAGCGTGAGTCCCACCACGCCGGGCAGCACCGCCAGCGTCATCCGGCGGGACACCCGCTGCAGCCCGTGCAGCGCGTCGTCGAGCAGCCCGAACCGTTCTGCGGTCCGGCCTCCGGTGCGCAGCACCGGCTGGGCCTGGAGGTACTCGATGACGCGGCCGGTGGCCTCGTGGTCGCGTCCGGCGCGCTCGGCGTCGGTGGCGGCCATGGAACGCCCCGTGAAGCGTGTCGCGGCGGCCACGAGGGGGACGGCGGCCAGCGCGGCCAGTCCCAGCCGCCAGTCGAAGGCGAGCATCACGGCGACGATCGTCAGCGGCGTCACGCAGGCGGACACGTACGGCGCGAGCAGGTGCGCGATCACGCCGATCGCCTGAAGGACGCCGCGGCCGGCCATGACCGACACCTCGCCGACCCGGCCGGGCCCGTACCAGCCGAGGGGCAGCCGGGCCAGGTGGTCGCCGAGCCGGTGGTAGACGCCGTGCAGCAGCGAGGTCCCGACGCGGAACCCGGACAGGTCGCTGAGGTAGCGCAGCGCCGCGTAGCCCGCGACCGCGGCCCCGAACGCGACCAGCCACGGCAGGGCTCCCCCTGGATCGCCGCCGAACAGCGCCCGCAGCACCGGGACCAGCAGCGCGCAGGACAGTCCTTCGGCGACCGCGGTCGCCGCCATCAGCGCCACGGTGCGGCGCACCGGCGGCGCGTACTCGGGTCCGAGGACGCGCAGCAGCGTACGGATCATCGGAGCTCTCCTTCCAGGGTCTCCTGCCGGGTCCGCAGGAACGCGGCGAACCGCCCGTCCTGGGCAGCCAGTTCGGACGGGGCGCCGCGCTCGACGACGACGCCGTCCTCCAGCACGACGACGGTGTCGGCGTCGGCCACGGTCTCCTGCCGGTGGGCGATGACCAGCACCGTGCGCTCGCCGTCCGACGCCAGCGCCCGGCGCACCGCCTGCTCGGTCTGCGGGTCGGCGAAGGCGGTCGCCTCGTCCAGCACGAGGACGGGCGTGTCGGCGAGCAGCGCCCGCGCGATCGCGATCCGCTGGGCCTCGCCGCCCGACAGCGTGACGCCCTCGCCGAGCACCGTGTCGTATCCGCGCGGCAGCTCCAGGATCCGTTCGTGCAGGTTCACCAGCCGGGCGACACGGACGACGTCCTCGCTGCCCGCCCCCGGCACGGCGAGCGCGATGTTGTCGGCGACCGACGCGCGCAGCAGCCGGACGTCCTGGAAGACGAACGAGACCGCGCGGTACAGCTCGCGCGCGGCGATCTCGCGCAGGTCCACGCCGCCGAGCAGGACCGCGCCGTGCGACGGGTCGAAGAACCGCGGCAGCAGCTGGACGAGCGTGGACTTGCCGCTCCCCGACGGCCCGACGAGCGCGGTGACCGTGCCGGGCTCGAGGACCAGGTCGACGCCGCGCAGCACCTCGCGGCCTGGTTCGTAACCGAACCGGACGCCGCGCAGCTCCACCCGGTGCCCCCGTGGCATGACCGGGTGGACGGGCTCGGCCAGGGGCGGCACCGCGAGCACGTCCCGGATCCGCCCGAGCCCGCGACGGGCGGCCTGCAGGTCGTCGAAGCCGTGGCCGAGCGCCGCCACCGGCGCGGTCAGCCCCAGCCCGAGCAGCAGGAACGGCAGCAGGTCGGCCGGCGCCATGCCCCCGCCCGCGACCAGCGCCGCCCCGCCGACGAGCACGGCGAGCAGCACGAACGGCGGCGACAGCGCCACCTGCATCGCGGCGGCCACCCCGGCCAGGCCGCGCACCATCCGGTAGAAGACGCGGACGAAGTCGTCGACGGCCGCGCGGAACCGGTGGTGGGCGCGTTCGCCCCCGCCGAACGCCTTGACGACCGCGATGCCCTGGACGAACTCGACCGCCGCGTCGGCGATGCGTCCCATGGCCGCGTCGAACTCCATCTGCTCGCGCAGCCGGGCAGCGGTCATCATGAACGGGACCAGCGCCACGGCGAGCGCCACCGGGATGAGCGTGATCAGCGTGAGCCGCCAGTCGACGGTGAACAGGTAGACCAGCGACAGCAGCGGCACCACGAACGCGGAGATCAGTTCGCCGGGGGTGTGGGCGACGAACGGGTGCACGGAGCTGACGTCGTCCCCCACCACTTTGGCCAGCTCGCCGGTGCGGCGCCGGGACAGCCAGCCGATCGGTACGCGTCCGAGCGACGCGGCCAGCTCCCGGCGGAGCGCCAGCTGCACCTGGCCGTCGACGAGGTGCGCGATGCCGGACGACGCGCCGGTGAACAGCAGCCGGACGAGCAGCCCGGCCGCGCCGGCGATCACCAGGAACCGGACGTGACCGGGATCGAGCGGGCCGGGCGACAGCAGGGCGCGGCCGAGCTCCACGACCGCGAGCAGCGGTGCGAGGCCCGCGACCGCGCCGACGACCTGGAGGGCCACGACGGCGGCGAAGCCGCGGGCGTGCGGGCGCAGCAGCCGGCGCACGGCCTGCCGCGCTGTGTCGGTGGCTGGGTCGGTGGCTGGGTCGGTGGCTGGGTCGGTGGTGGTGGTCCCGCCCGTGGGTTCGGTTACCTGGGCTCTCATGACCGCCATCGTCATCCGATGGCGTGGTCCTGCGCGTCCTGCCGGTGGAGTCCTTCGCCGCTACGACGCCGGGAGTAGTCCCGGCGGTTGCGTACGGTGGTACGCGTGACAGGCATGATGTCGGGGCCGCCGTCCGACGAGGAGCTGGTGCGCTCCGCGCGGGACGGCGAGATGGCGGCCATGGGGGCGCTGCTCGAGAGGCACCGGGCCGGGATGCACGCCGTGGCGCTGAGCGTGCTCGGCAACCGGCCCGACGTGGAGGACGCCGTACAGGACGCCTTCCTGGTCGCCGTGCGGCGCATCGGCGACGTGCGGCGGGCGGAGTCCGTGGGCGCGTGGCTGCGCATGATCGTCCGGAACGTCTGCCGCTCCCGGCTGCGCTCGCCCGACGCCCCGACACCGGTCCCCGACCTCGCGATGCTGCCGGGCGCGACGAGCCCAGAACGGATCCTCGACCGGCACGCGATGCGCGACTGGCTCTGGAGGGCGGTCGAGGAGCTGTCGCCCACCCTGCGCATGACGCTGATGCTGCGTCACTTCAGCCCGCGCACGCCGTCGTACGAGCAGATCGCCGAGCTGTGCGGCGTGCCGGTCGGCACGGTGCGCAGCAGGCTCAGCGAGGCCAGGACCAAGCTGGTCGCCGCGATGGCCGCGACCGCCGAGTCGGCGCACGCCGACGCCGCCGCGCTGTCGCGGGCGAGCGCCAGGCAGGCGGCCGAGACGCTGGCCGCGGCCGAGCGGGGCCGGTTCGCCGAGCTCACGGCCGAGCGGTGGAGCCCGGACGTCGCCCTCTACTCCGGGCGGCAGCGGGTGGGCGGCCGCGACTTCCTGGTCCGCGGCATGGAGTGCGACCTGGAGGCGGGCGTACGGCAGCGCTTCGTGACCGCCGTCACCAGCCGCGACGTCACCATCTGGGAGATGGACCTGGTGAACCCACCGGACGATCCCGACCACTGCCCGCCGGCGGTCGCCTGGCTGATGACCATGAAGGACGGCCGCCCGCACGAGGTACGGCTCTTCCACGGCTGAGACGTCACGAGCCGTCGGCGGCCGAGGTCCTGCGCCGGACGTCGGCGGTCAGTTTCGCCAGCAGTCGCGCGAGCGTGGCCTTCTCGTCCGCGGACAGCCCGGCGACCAGCGACGCCTCGCGCCCGAGCACCGAGTCGACCGACCCTTCGATGAGCGCGTGCCCCTCGTCGGTCAACGACACCACGACGCTCTTGCGCCCGGTCTCGCCGGGGCTCCGCCGGATCAGCCCCTCGCGCTCGGCCCTGGCCACGCGCTGGGAGATCGCCCCGGCCGTCACGAGCGTGCGCCGGGCCAGCTCGCGGGTGGTCAGCCGGTAAGGAGGGCCGGAGCGGCGGATCACGGACAGCAGGTCGAGCGTGGCCGCGTCGATCCCGGCCGCGCGCAGGACGCGGGCGCGGTCGTCGGCGAACAGCTTGGCCAGCTGCCAGATCGGCGTCACGATCTCGATGGACTCGGTCGGCGTGCCGGGCCGTTCACGCTGCCAGGCGGCCGCGATCTCCGCGGGAGTGGTGTTGGACATCCGGGAACCCTCCGCTATGTTTAGGCCTAAACAGAGTAGCCGCATGGAGTGAACGTGAGCAGAACCGTACTCGTCACCGGGGGCACCAGCGGCATCGGCAGGGCCGTCGCCGCGCGTTTCGCCGCCGACGGGGCCGACGTCGTCATCACCGGCCGCCGCGCCGGCACCGTCGAGCCCGCTGCCAAGGACCTCGGGGTGCGCGGGATCGTCTGTGACGCCACCCGGCCCGACGAGGTCGCCGCCCTGGCCGGCGAGCTGAGCGGCCCGCTCGACGTGCTGGTCAACGTCGCGGGTGGCCTTCCCGCCACGCCGGACGCCGGGGCGCCGCCGCTGGAGACACTGGCCGAGGAGTGGCTGTCGAGCGTCTCGCTGAACGTGCTGACCGCCGTCCTGACCACGGCCGCCGTCAGCGAGCGGCTCGCCCCTGGAGGCGCGGTCGTCAGCATCGGGTCGATCGGCGCCGAGCGCCGCGGCGGGTCGTACGGCGCCGCGAAGGCCGCCCTCGCCGCCTGGAGCGCCTCGCTGGCCGCCACGCTGGGCCCGCGGGACGTCACCTGCAACGTCATCTCCTCCGGCTACGTCGTCGGCACCAACTTCTTCGGCGACGCGATGACCGAGGAACGCCACCGCGAGAAAGTGGCGGAGACGCTCGTCAAACGGCCGGGCACGCCCGACGACATCGCCCACACCGTCTTCTTCCTCGCCTCCCCCGGCGCCCGGCACATCACCGGCCAGACCATCCACGTGAACGGCGGCGCGCACACCACCCGCTGAGCGCAGAACGGGCCGGCCCGTTCCCCCGAGCGTCGGTCCACCACCGACCGGGGGCGGCCCGTTCGCGCAGGTCAGGGGCTTGCGCCGGCGCGTTTTGTCGGGGCGCGACGGTAGCATGCCCCTCATGACGCCGCACGAGCTCGCCACCCTCACGCACCTGCGGCGGGCGCGCGACCTGATCGACCGCGAGTACGCACGCCCGCTCGACGTGCCGACGATGGCGCGCCACGCGCTCATGTCGCCGGCCCACTTCTCGCGGCAGTTCAAGGCGGCCTACGGCGAGACGCCGTACAACTACCTGATGACCCGCCGCATCGAGCGGGCGATGGCGCTGCTGCGCGCGGGCATGAGCGTGACCGACGCGTGCATGGCGGTCGGCTGTACCTCGCTCGGGTCGTTCAGCTCGCGCTTCACCGAGCTGGTCGGCGAGACGCCGAGCGCCTACCGCGCGGGCGAGCACCCCGCCGAGGCGGCGATGCCGCCGTGCGTGGCCAGGACGCGCACCCGCCCGGTCAGGCGCGAGCCGAGCAGGATCGGAGAAGCGCGGCGCGGAGCCGCCGCCTAGCGTTGGCCGTATGACCATCGCACTTCAGTACTGCCATATCACCGTCAACGACGTCGACGAGGCGCTCGCCTTCTACCGCGACGCGCTCGGCCTCGACGTACGCAACGACGTCGGCTCCGGCGGGTCCCGCTGGGTGACCCTCGGCTTCCCCGGCCTCCAGGTCCCCGAGCTGGTGCTCTCCGACCCGCACGCCGGCCGGTCGCAGGCCGACGGCGACGCGGTCCAGGAACTGCTCACCAAGGGCGTCCTTTCCATGGTCGTGTTCCGTACGGACGATCTCGAGGCGACGTTCGACAGGGTGCAGGCGTCGGGCGCCGAGGTGCTGCAGGAGCCCATCGACCAGCCGTGGGGGGTGCGCGACTGCGCGTTCCGCGACCCGTCGGGCAACATGGTGCGGATCTCCCAGCAGCCGAAGGCCTAACCGCCGTCCGGTGGGCATGGGGTGGGGTGGGCGAGACGAGGCGATCGGGGGCGAGCATGGCTCACGACGGCGAGACCGACCGGCCGGCGGCTGACGGCCACGCGCGCCACGACGACCTGGCCGTCACGCTCACCGAACTGGCCCGCACGCTGCGGGAGGAGCCGGGCGTCCAGGAGACGCTCGACGGGATCGTCGCCGCCGCCGTCGACACGGTCCCGGGCACCCGGTACGCGGGCCTCATGGTCGTGGAGGGCCGCCGGCACGTCGACACGCGGGCCGTCACCGCCGAGGTGGTGCGCCTCGTCGACCAGGCCCAGTACGACGTGGGCGAAGGCCCCTGCCTCGACTGCCTGGACGCCGTCCACGAGCGCCGGACCGTGCGCCTGCCGGACATGACCGCCGAGCGGCGCTGGCCGCTGTTCGCCCGGCGGGCCATCGAGCTGCGGATCATGAGCATGCTGTCGTTCCAGCTGTACGTACGGCGCGACATCCTGGGGGCGCTGAACCTGTACTCACGTGAGGTGGGCGCTTTCGACGACGAGTCCGAGCACGTGGGCCTGCTGTTCGCCGCGCACGCCGCGGTGGCGATGTCGGGGGCGCAGCACGAGGAACACCTGGTCAGAGCCGTGGCGATGCGCGACCTGATCGGCCAGGCCAAGGGCATCCTCATGGAACGTCACCGGGTGACCGCCGAGCAGGCGTTCGCGCTGCTCGTACGCGCCAGCCAGCAGACCAACACCCGGCTGGCCGACATCGCGCAGCACCTGGTCGACACCGGTGAGCTGAGCCGCCGCCGGCCATGACGCCGTCACGTCGACGCGCACGGCTTCACCACGCCCGGCGCGCTCAGGCCGAACGTCTCCTGCATGCCCATGGCCGCCAGGACGGACGTCACTCTGGGGCTCGGGTGCACCACGGTGAACTCGCAGCCCACCTGTGCGGCGTCGGCCTGGCAGGCCAGCAGCGTGCGCACCCCGCGTACGTCGAAGAACTCGACCTCCCACAGGTCGGCGAAGATGTCGACCGGCCGGTAGCGGCGCAGCGCGTCCAGGACGGCCGCGTGCAGCAGGCGGGCCGTGCACGTCTCGAGGTCGCCGCTCACGAACAGGCGTACGGTGCTCGGGCCGTCGACCTGCGTGGCGATCGACAGCGGCGGGTTGTCCGCCGCCACGGCGGGGGGAAAGGGTTCGGAGTGCACGAGTGCTTCCCGCTGTGCAGGACCGGCTGCGTCCCCTCGCTGTTGAAGGCAAGAACCGGTCGCGATGCCTCTATCCGCCCATAACCGCCATAAACCCTGATTTAGGGCTATCCATAACACCCTACGGTCGGGGTAGGGGCGCCGTTCTCGTGGGGACGGCGCTGGTCGAGGTGGACTCCTCCTCCTACGCTGCCGGCGGAGAACACCGTCGTCCGCCTGCACGGGCACCACGCTCAGGTCAACGCCGCCCAGCTCGCCCGCCTGATCCCCCGCACCTGACCGGATTGTCGGTGCGGCAGGCCATACTCCACCGGAAGATCACCAACAGGGCGAAGGCGTTGACATGGCACAGTTGCTGCGGCGGCTCGACGACGAGATCTACGTCGAGTACAACACGTTCGCGCTGGAGGGCACCGACCTGCCGGCGTGGCGCTCCCCCACCGACGAGATGTACCACTTCCACTGCGCCGTACGGCTGGAGGCATGGGACGCCGAGCCCGACCCCGCGAACGCCTCGTGGACGCCGGTCAGCTCGACGGTGTTCGTCGCCGAGAACGGCGTGGTCGCGATGGCGAAGACGGACGGCAAGGGGCACGACTTCCTGATCGGGCCACCGTACTTCGAGTACGGCGTCCGGATGTACCTGCGGGAGCCCGAGCCGGGCGACGGGCATGCCACCGGAACGTGCGCGGAGACGTGGCTGCTGAGGTTCTGGCCGATCCGCGACGTCTTCGACCCGATCGCGCACGCGGCGCCGTTCTCCTACATCGCGCGCGGCGTGCTGTACTACTCGATCGACCTCGAACCGGAACAGCTCGTGCAGCCGCCGTCGCGGCGGCCGGTGCCGGTGCCGGTCTCGACGGCGGCCGATTGGGCGTCGCTGCGTCCGGACCCCCGCCTGGCCTCCCGCACCCCGCCGCGGGCGCGTGCGGGGCGGCGGTTCAAGGATCCGCTGATCGACCGCTACCACGCCGAGCAGGCGTGGCGGGACTGGTCGTCCAGGCGCGACCTGGGCGAGGACGAGCTGCGCGAGCGCGCCGACGGCGAGCGCATCGCCAAGGAGTTGTGCCGCGACGGCACCCCTACGTACTCCGTGCCGATCGAGGGCCGCGACGCCTGGTACGTACCACCGGGTGTCAGCCGCCGTGTGTGGCGGTGGGAGGACGACCTGCTCGGCGGCGAGCTCATGGACGACGGGCTGACCGTCGATCGGCAGGTTCTCGCCAGGAACCCGTGGACCAGGCAGATCCTCGTCTCCGGCATCGTCACGGTGCTGCGCCGCGATCACGACCGCCACTGCTGTGGCGACACCGTCCGGTACGTGGTGCGCGACGCCGAGCCGCACGAGGCGGCCAGGGTCCTGTGCGCGGAGGCCACCTGGGAGGAGGACCCTGACCGGCGCCGCGCCCTCGACGAGGTGGCCAGGGAGAAACTGATCGAACTGCGGGCCACCTACCGGAGCCGGAAGCTGTGAGGACGGTCAGCAGGTGCGCTTGGCCACGGCCCGGCGTTCGATGATGCACTGGGAACCGTTGGCGTAATTCGCGCCGCTCTTGGTGTTGTTGCTGTTCACGGAGGCGTTGCCGTTGGTGAAGTTCCCGCTGTTCACCTGGCGGCCCTTGCCCCGGTAGTTTCCGCTCTTCCACATGTTGCCGCTGTCCTTCGGGGTGTCAGCGGCGGCAGGAGCCGCGGAAAACGCATTCGCCACCAGCACGACCGCGGCCGCGGCTCGTGTCCCCCACGCGCAAAGCCGTCGAAGCGCTCCCAAGGTGTCCCTCCGCCATGTCGTCACCGCTGCTGACGTGCTCGCCGACAATAGCAACAGGAAACCGGAAATCCGCGGCATGCGAATAGGGGATGTCCGTGGCATCACGGTCACCTTTACCCTCCCTGTACCGGACGTCGAATGTGGAAAGACCGGTTTTCACCCGGGGATATTCGGGTTGTGGGTGACCCCGACGGGAAACGGCTCTCCTATGCCCTCAGATCATGGTTCCCTTACGGCCGCACAGGAATTGTCCGTGGTGGCCGTGATACTCATCGCCGGCGGATTACTGCTCGTCGTGCTGGGCGAACTCGGGCGCCGGCGGTTACTGAGACAGAACGCGGTAGCCGGGCTGCGTACCCCGCTGACCATGTCCGACAGGGCAGCCTGGGAGCACGTCCACTGGAAGGCCGCGCCCTGGGTCATCTCGAGCGGGCTGGCACCGGCCGCGGCAGGCGTGGCCATCCTCGTCGCGGGCACCGCCGACGTCCTGCCGTGGGCGGTCCTGGGCAGCGCCGTCATCTCGGTGACGCTGCTCGCCATCGGCACTTTGCGTGCGCAAAGAGACTACCGACGCCGCCAGGACCCCGGGTGATCCACGAAGTAACACGCCCCCACAATTTCCGACTACGAAGTGAGAGGCGGCAGGGCCTCGCGCCGGTTCCGCGCCCCTGACCGCAGGACGAGGCTGAGGGGGATCAGGATGGCTGTCGTCGCCCGGCCGCCGTTCACGGACCGGCTCCTGCCCATGACCGCCGGAGGTGCCGGAGCCGCGACGGTGGCCGCCCTGCTCGCGCTCCGGCTGGCGGGTCAGGACGGCTAACCGATCCGGTCGCGGTGCCGCGTCGGCTGTCCGTCGCGGGCATCGTGTACATCGTCGTGTCCGCCGCCCTGCCGGCCGGCCCGTACGTCGCCGCGTCCGCGTACGTGCTGCAGGTCGTGCTCCTCGCGGTCATCGGCTGGTACGGGCTCCGCGCGGCGCTCGACAGGCGCTGACTTCCCACGCGTCAAGGGGCTGATGACAGTGCGAGCACGGCGTTGAGGGCCGCGGCACCCTCCAGGAGGGCCCGGGAGCGGGTTTCCACCTCGGTGTCTCTGGCGGCCAGTGCCGCGATGATCTCCTCGGGACGGCGGGCGCGGCGCAGTTCCGGCACGAGAGCGCGCAGGGGTTCGATGCGGTAGCCCGCCTGGCGCAGCTGGTGGACGATCCGTGCGTCGCGTACCTGGGCGGGGGTGTAGCGCCGGGCGCCGCGCACCGGGTCGCGGTCGGGGACGACGAGCTGCTCGGCGTCCCAGTGCCGCAACGTCGACGGGCGTACGCCGAGGGCGGCGGCCAGCTCGGAGACGCTCATCGCGTCCGACGCGCGGACGTCCTCGATCGGCTCGCCGCCGATCGCCTCGGCGGCCTGTTTCGCCTGCCTCAGCTCGGCCCGCTCCATGTGCAGCCGGGCGTGCGCCGCGTCGAGCAGCGCCAGCGCGCGGGAGACGGGAGGCCCGTGGGCGGCGCGGACGATCCTCCTGGCCTCGGCCGGGCCGGCGCCCGCCGCGAAGGCCCCGTAGGCGAGCGCCGACTGCACGTGGATCTCCTCGTAGCGGCGGTGGCCCGTGGCGGTGCGCGTCGCGGGCGGCAGCACGCCGTCGTGTTCGAGGTCGCGGATCTGCTGGACGGAGTATCCGGCGCGCCGCGCGACGTCGACCGTACGCAGGACACCTGATTGGAGACCTGACACCATGAAACCCCACTGTTCTCGCCTCGAAGTCTCCACAAGCACCTTAATGGAACGCTTGAGCACATGACCAAGGACGAGATCATCACCTTCGTGGGCGGGCTCGACGGCGTGCTCACCCTCGCGCCGGGCCCGGGCGACGGCTCTCCGGAACTCGCCTGGGGCGACGCGTTCTTCTACTACTCGCCCGACGGCGTGGTCCCGGAGACCGGGCAGCCCTTCGCCACCGTCGTGACCAAGAACTATCCCGGCGACGAGGCGTCCGGCCTGGACCGTCCCGGTGCCTACCGGGTGAACGTCGCCGCCGGGAAGGAGGCGTTCGTCCGGTGGGCCCGGCGCGCCCCGCGCGATCCCGCACTCGCCGGGGAGGACCCCGGCGCCGTCGACACGGTGATCGCGCACCCCGTCTACGGCTCCCTCGGCTGGCTGGCGGTGGTGAACCCGGGCCCGCGCACCGGCGAGGCGCTCCGCGAGCTGCTGCGCACGGCCTACCGGCTGGCACGGTCGCGCCACGAGCGCCGTACACCCTCTGAGCAGGGGCGCGACTAGAGTGGCCAGGTCAGAAACCTGTTCCGGGTGAGTGAGGAGACGGGGGCATGAGCGTTCTTGACGCCATCCTGGAGGGCGTACGCGAGGATCTCGAGCGGCGCAGGAGCGAGACTCCGCTCGCGGAGCTGCGGGCGCGGGCGGCGGACGCGCCGCCCGCGCTCGATCCGATGCCCGCCTTCCTGGAGCCCGGGGTGTCGATCATCGCCGAGGTGAAGCGCAGGAGCCCGAGCAAGGGCGACCTCGCCGACATCCCCGACCCCGCGTCGCTGGCCGCCGAGTACGCGGCGGGCGGGGCGGCGGCCGTCAGCGTGCTCACCGAGCGGCGGCGCTTCGGCGGTTCCCTCGCCGACCTCGACGCCGTGCGCGCCCGCGTCGAGGTGCCGGTCCTGCGGAAAGACTTCATCGTCGACCCGTACCAGGTGTGGGAGGCGCGGGCGCACGGGGCCGACCTGGCGCTGCTCATGGTCGTGTCGCTCGACGGGAGCCTGCTCGCCGACCTGATGGGGTTGTGCCGGGAGGTCGGGCTGACGCCGCTCGTGGAGTCGCACACCGCCGACGAGCTCGAACGGGCGGTCGACGCGGGCGCGACCCTGCTCGGCGTCAACGCCCGTGACCTGACGACCCTGGACGTCGACCGGTCGGTGTTCGCGCGCCTCGCGCCGCTCATGCCCGAGGGCGCCGTACGGGTGGCGGAGTCGGGCGTCGCGGGCCCGCAGGACGTCGCGGAGTACCGGCGCTGGGGCGCCGACGTGGTCCTCGTCGGCGAGGCGCTGGTGCGTTCGGGTGACCCGCGCGCGTCCGTGGGCCGTTTCATCGAGACGGCGAACGCGCAGGTCGCCTCCTAGACCAGGAACTCGCGGGCGCCGCGCACTCTGGTACGCAGGCGCCCCCGCGTCATGCCGCACTCCAGGCGCACGTCGAGCGGCCCCGGCACCCCCGAGCCCGCTCGCCTGCCCGCGGGCAGGCGGTCGGGGTCGAGTCCGTCCCGCAGGGCGATGAGCCTGCCGAGTTCGTAGCGGCTCATCGCGTCGGGACCGGCGACGTGGTGGACGCCGTGATGGCCGGAGGCGGCCAGGTCGAGCAGGGCGGCGGCGAGGTCCGCGACGTGCACCGGACACCGGACGTCGTCGGTGAACAGCACTCCCTGCGCGGCGCCGGTGGCCAGGGAGCGCACCCGGGTCTCGTGCGCCGAACCGCCGTCACCAATGATCAGGGACGTCCGGACGATCACCGCGGCCGGGTCGATCGCGGCGACCGCCGTCTCGGCGGCCGCCTTGGCCGCGCCGTACGGGGTGATCGGGTCGGGGACGCACGTCTCGTCGTAGTGGACCGCGGCGCCGGAGAAGACCGCGTCGCTGGACACGTGGACCAGCCGCCCGCCCCTCGCGGCGACGGCGAGGGCCACGTTCGCGGGGCCCATGGCCGTGGTCGGCCAGTCGGCCTGCCGGAACGCGGCGTTGATCACCACGTCGGGGCGGAAGGCGGCGACCAGCGCGTCGACGTCGTCGCGGCGGCGCACGTCGAGCGGCAGCCAGGCGACGTCAGCGGTCTGCCCCGGCCGGGTGCGGTAGGTGGCCGCCACCTCGTGGCCGGAGGCCAGGCACGCGCGGACGAGCGCGCTGCCGAGCAGACCGCTGCCACCGACGACGAGGCATCTCATCGCGCTTCGTCGTCCCAGTCGGGGAGGGTGACCGTGCCCGTCTCCCAGTCGCGACGCAGCACGGCGTAGCCGACCGTGTCGTGCAGAACGCCGTCGCGGTCGGGCCACGACTCGCGGTAGTGCGCCTCCTTGACGTATCCGGCCTTTCGGAAGACGGTTCGCATCCCCCGGTTGTCCTGGCGGGTCGTGCCCTCGATCCGCTGGACCTCCTTGAACTCGGTGAACAGGTGGTCGGTCAGCCACGTCAGCGCCGCCGTGCCGAGGCCCTTGCCGCGGCTCGCGCTCCGGATCCGCAGGTCGAACATGGGGGTGTCGTCCGCGAGGTCCTGCAGCCGGATCAGGCCCGCGCGTTCGCCGTCGGCGAGCACCCAGAACGTCCGGTTCTCCTCGTCGTCGTAGTGGCCGTCGGCGGCGTTGCGACGGATCGCGTCCGGCTCCTGGACGCCCGCGTGGTAGAGCCACTCGTCACCGGTCAGGAAGTCGACGAGCAGGTCGACTTCGCGATCGGGGACAAACGGCGCAAATTCGATGTGCATCCGGCCATGCTGGCGAAGAACGCACAGTCCGATCAACTGAATAAAGGAGGCGGGTGACGTACACCCATGACGTCATCCGACGGTCGCCGTGGCCTTCCGCCGCTTCCTACCGTGGTCGCACTGTGAGAACACCGAGAACGGGGCAGGTAAGCCATGTCTGAAATCACGTACACCGCCGTGGTCGCCTCCACCGCGGAGGGTCGCAACGGGGGGCGGGCGACCTCCAGCGACGGCGTGCTGGACCTCGGCCTCGCCCTGCCGCCGCAGTTCGGCGGCACGGGCCGCGGCACCAACCCCGAGCAGCTGCTCGCCGCCGGCTGGGCGTCCTGCTTCGCCGGCGCCGTGCACCGGGTGGCCGGGCTGCGCAAGCTGAAGCTGGACGACCTGGCCGTGGTCGCGGAGGTCACCCTGCACCACGACACGGAGCTCGGCGAGTTCTGGCTGAGCGCCGTCCTGCACCTGGAGGCGTCCGGCATCGACCAGGAGACGGCCGACGTACTGGTCAAGGCGGCGCACGAGGTGTGCCCGTACTCGAAGGCGACCCGCGGCAACGTCGAGGTCACCCTCGACGCCACCGTCGCCTGAGCCCGCGACGAGCCCGCCACCGTCACGGTGGCGGGCTCGTCGTGTCACCGATCCTGCAGGGCCCGCAACGTCCGGGCGAGATCGGCGCGCGAGCTGACCCCGAGCTTGGGGAAGATGCGGTGCAGGTGGGTGCCGACGGTCCGGTGCGACAGGTAGAGCCGCTGGCCGATCTCCCGGTTCGTCAGCCCCTCGGCGGCCAGTTGCGCGATGCTCAGCTCGTGCGGGGTGAGCTTCTCCCGCGCGTGGGCGTCCCGGTTCGGGCTCGCCTCCCCGGCACTGCGCAGCTCGCGCCGGGCGCGCTCGCTCCACGCGACCAGGCCGAGCGCGTCGAAGGTCTCCCTCGCCGTACGCAGGTGCGTCCGCGACTCGACGACCCGGCGCTGGCGGCGCAGCCACTCACCGTACGCCAGGTGGACGCGTCCGCGCTCGGCCGGCCATCCGGTGAGGTCGGCCCGCAGCGCGGCCTCGAACAGCTCATCGGCCTCGCCGGTCGGGGCGAGCACGGCGCGAGCGTAGCGCAGCCCGATGTGCAGCGCCGGCGACGGCGTGGCCGCGGCCGCGCGTTCCAGGTCGCACAGGACGTCGCGCAGGACGTCGGCCTGACCGGCGCGTACGGCGGCCTCGGCGAGCTCGGCGACGCAGTAGGCGCGCAACGCCACCTGGTACGCCGGGTCGGCGGGGTCGAGGAGCCTGCTCAGCCCGGCGAACGCGTCGTCGAAGCGTCCCTCGCTCAGGGCCGCGAGGCCCCGCGCGAGCTGGACGGTGGCGAGGACCGGCCGCGCGCAGGACGGGAGCGCGACGCGTTCTGCCTCGTCGGCGAGGGTCCGCGCCTCGTCGTGCTCGCCCCGGAGCGCGGCGATCTCCGCCTGCACCGCCCTGGCGAGGCCGTACATGAACGGCTGGCCCGTCTCCTGGCCGAGCGTCGCCGCCTCCGCCGCGGCGGGCACGGCCGCGGCGAGGTCGCCGAGCCTGCACAGACTGTACGCGTGCACGGCCAGCGCCCGGGTGAGCAGACCGAGCCGGCCCTGGGCACGCAGGCCGGGCACGGCCGCCGCCGAGAAGCGGGCCGCCAGGTCGAACGCGCCCACCTGGAGGGCCGCGCTGCCCAGGTGGCGATCGGTCGCCGGGTCGGCCCCGGCGGAACCGGCCAGGGCACGGAGCCGTTCGAGCACGTCGGCGCCCCGCTCGAACGGGGCCACGTACGCGCTGATCGAGACCAGGCGGGGGTCGTCGGCGGGCAGCGGCAGCCGGTCGGTGACGGCGAGCAGCCTCTCGCGGGCGGCGGCGCCCGGCTCGGACCAGAAGCAGCGCATGGCGGCTCCCCAGAGGATCCGCGCGGCCGGTTCGGTCTCCCCGTCGGCGGCGACGGACGCGGCGAGCTCGGCCAGCTCGGCCACGCGGGAGACGTCCTCGCGGACGCCGTCCTCGAAGCCGCTGAGCAGCCAGGCGGCGGTGGCGCGCCGGCGCGGTGAGAGGTCGAGGGCCTGCGCGTCGCGGACGAGCCGCTCGGCGGTGTCGCGGCGACCGGACTCGACGGCGAGCTCGGCCGCGCGCAGCAGCCGGGCGGCCTGCGCGTCGCGTGCCTCGCTCAGCCGGGCCGCCCGCTCCAGTGCCGCGACCGCGGCGGCGGCGCCTCCGCGGCGCAGCGCCCGGTCGGCGGCGCGCTCCAGTTCGGCCGCCACGCTCTCGTCCGGTCCTGCGCTCGCGGCGGCGCGGTGCCACGCGCGGCGGTCGGGGTGTTGCGCCAGCGTGTCGGCGAGCGCCAGGTGGGCCCGCCGGCGTTCGGCGAGCGAGGCGGCCGCCGGGACGGCCGACCGGATCAGGGGGTGGCGGAAGACGAGCGCGCCCGCGCGGAGCTCGACCAGGCGCACCTCGACGGCGGGGGCGAGAACGTCCGGCTCGACCAGGCGCGCCCCAGCGGTGCGGGCGTCCGGCTCGGCCAAGCCCGCCTCGAGGGCGTGGGTGTCCGCGTCGGCCAGGCGCGCCTCGACGGCGGGGGTGCCAGGGCCGAGCGCCAGGCCGGTGGCGGTGAGCGTCTCGGGCAGCGACGGGCTCTCGTTCAGCGCGGCCACCAGCAGGGCCGTGCGGGTGGGCGCGGGCAGGGCGGCGACGCGGGCGGTGAACGCGCGCTCCAGGCGTCCGCTGAGCGGCAGCGCCGGGTCGAGCCGGCCGAACTCGTCGACGGCCGCCGGCAGCTCGGTCAGCGCCAGCGGGTTCCCCGCGGCCTCCCGCAGGAGCCGTTCCCGTACGTCGGGGGCGAGGCCCGGCGCGACGGAGTCGAGGACGTGGGCCGCGGCCTCGTCGGGCAGCCGGCTCACCGAGATCGTCGACAGCCCGGCGTCCTGGACGGGTGACCGCTCGTCCTCCCTCAGGGTCGCGACCACGACGACGGGTTCGGACTCGACCCGGCGCGCCACGAAGGCGAGGGCGTCGGCGCTGGCGCGGTCGAGCCAGTGCACGTCCTCGGCGACGACGAGCAGCGGACGGTCGGCGGCCGCGTCGGCCAGCAGGCTGAGAGTGGCGAGGCCGACGAGGTAAGGGGCGATCTCTCCCGGTTCGGCGAGGCCGAGCGCGCCGCGCAGTGCGTCCCGCTGCGGGGCGGGCAGCGCGTCGATGCCCGCCCTGATCGGGAACAGCAGCTGGTGCAGCCCGGCGTAGGCGAGGTGTCGTTCGGCCTCGACGCCGGTCGTCGTCAGCACGCGCAGACCCGCGGCCGTCGCGGTCGCGACGGTCGCCTCGACGAGCGCGGTCTTGCCGATCCCGGCTTCCCCGCAGACGAGCGCGCCGCGACCGGCGGGCCTGTCGACGAACTCGGCCAGAGCGCTCAGCTCGGCTTTCCGCCCGAAAAGCAGCATGACGCGGCGCTCCTCCCCCGCAGGTGTCCGCAAAGTCCCCGGTCGTGACCTTACCGAAGCCCCGGAGCCGCCGAGCCGCCGGAGGTGCCTAGACTGGACCCCACAGTCCAGTACGGGGGTTCTGTCATGCGCCGGCTGACGCGCAAGGGGGCCGCGACGCGGCAACGCATACTCGAGGGCGCGGCCCTGCACATCCGCGAGCACGGCGTGGTCGAGACGACGCTCGACGACGTCCTCGTCCGGACGTCCACGAGCAAGAGCCAGCTCTTCCACTACTTCCCTGGCGGCAAGGAGGAACTGCTGCTGGCCGTGGCCCGCCTGGAGGCCGACCGGGTGCTGGAGGACCAGCAGCCCCAGCTCGGCGAGCTCACGTCCTGGGAGGCCTGGCGGCGGTGGCGCGACCTGATCGTCGCGCGCTACCGCGACCAGGGCACCAACTGCCCGATCCATGCCGTCATGTCGCAGCTGCGCGCGAGCACGCCGGGCGCGCAGGCCGTCGTCAGCGAGCTGATGGAGCGCTGGCAGGCCGAGATCGCCGACGGCGTACGGCACATGCAGGCCGTCGGCGAGGTCGCCGGGAGCCTCGACCCCGACCAGGCGGCCGCGGCGCTGCTCTCCGGCATCCAGGGCGGCGTACTGATCCAGCTGTCCACCGGCCGGACCACGCACCTGGAGGCCGCTCTCGACATGGGCATCGCCCACCTGCGGGCCAACCGGCCGTGAGCGCGCCGGACACGGGACGGCCGGGCCGCCTCATCGAGGTGGCCCGGCCGGGTGGCGCCGCGCTCGGTGTGTTCCGCCCCTGATCCTTCAGGGGCGGGACGTCACTGGGTCTGTTCCTGCTCCGCGAGGCCGCCGCAGGTGAAGCCCTCCTCGCGCTCGGGGTCCATCTGGATCTCACCGAGGTTGGTGGTCTCCATCGGCCGCCGGATGGTCTCCATCTTGTCGCAGTCGTACAGGATGTACGTGCCGTCGCTCTCGCCGAGCATCATCATGTAGCGCCCGTCGTAGAGCGGCTTGTCGCTCTCGGCGTCCTTCACGATGGCCCACTGGTCCTGGAAGCCGACGGCGCCCAGGAGTTCGTTGGCCTGACCGGTCGCCTGCACGTCGAGCGCGCCGTTGATGAGCCCGAGGACGAGCACGAAGCCCAGACCGATGCCGGTCAGGCCGCCGACGATCACCTTCGTGCCCGCGCGACCGACCGGCTTGCGGCGCAGCAGCCGGAACGGCACCAGGAAGGCCAGGACACCGAGCCCCACCGCGACGGCGACCATGACGAACAGGTCGAGGTCGCCGAACAGGTCGAACAGCCCCCAGTAGGTCGCCCCGCACCAGAGCGCCGCCAGCGTCGCGGCGATCCAGGGCCGCTGCCTGATCGCCTGGACGAGCCTGCCCGTCGCGCCCCCAGTGATCTTGTTCAGCAGCCAGCCGAGCCCGACGATGATGCCGAGCAGCGGGAGGGCGATCAGCAGGAGCAGGACGAGGGTGCTCATCATGCGGCCGAGCAGGACCGACTGGTCGACCCCCACCTGCTGGGGGTTGACCCCGAAGATGGCGTACATCTGCTCGATGCCGATGTAGAGGACGGCGTAGAGCGCCACGCCGATCGGCACGAAGACGGAGCCGATCCGTTCGAGCAGGCTCATGACGCTCCCGCCGCTCTCCTCCTGCGCGTCGGGAGCCACGGAATCGCCACGTGCCGGGGTCTCCGGCGGATCAAGGGTAATCGGGTGATTGGACACGGCGAACGACCATAAGAGCCGCATGTATACGAAATGTAGACAACGGGTATACGCCGAGCTGCCTATGGGTGGTCGTCGCACGCGGCTGTACAGCGGTCGCCGCCCGACAGCCCTTCACGTTACGCGCCGATCGGCGAAACGTCACTACCTACGGCACCATTTGCTCCTGGAACGCACGCGCGAGCCTCGCCGGGCGCGCACCCGGATCGCCCGCCGGCGATTCCGACAGGATCGTCATAGTACGTGGCCTTATGGGCGACTTTCCACGCAGGCACGTCGCGCGTCATCCTTCCTCGATCGCCACCTCCGCCAGGACACGCGCGGCCCAGATGACGGCGTCCGGTTCTGCCCGCGGGTCGAGACCGGGGGCGGCCGGATCCCGAGCGGCCCTCGCCGTCGGTTCCGGCCGCCACGCGGCCGGAAGGTCCAGGCTCGGCAGCCCTACGCGGGCGGCCGGTTGTGCTTCCCGTCGAGCCAGAGCACGTCGGACTCGTCGCGGTGGGAGCCCGAGGTTCCGACGTGCTTGGCGTCGATCTTCGCCCCCTTCTTGATGACGTGCACCAGCGCCATCGCGTGCCCACGGCCCAGGCCGTAGTCCTGCTTGAGCCACTCGATGATCGGGGTGGCCTTGACGGCGGGGTCGTCGAAGCCGCGCTCGCCGGCGAGCGCGATGAACTCGCGCGGCGTCAGCCCGGTCCTGTCTTCGATATTGTCGAGGTACGCCTGGAACGACATGTGTCTCTCTCGGTGCTCGTGGTCTGTGCGGCCTTCCGGCCGGGGCCGATGTGATCAACGATGCCGTCCTGCGCGGCGCCCATCAACGCCCGATCGCGCTACGATCCGTTAGCTGAACTACGCGATCGGACCGAACGGTGCTGGAACGACACGAACTCCAAGTGCTCCTGACCCTGGCCGAGGAACTGCACTTCGGGCGCACCGCCGAGCGGGTGGGGGTCACCTCCAGCCGGGTCAGCCAGACCGTCAAGAAGCTCGAACGGATGATCGGCGCGCCGCTGTTCGAGCGCACCAGCCGCCAGGTGCGGCTGACGGCGATCGGCCGGCGGCTGGCCGACGACCTGGCTCCGCTGGCCGCCGCGATGAACGACGCCGTGGGCCGGGCGATCGACGCGGGCCGCGGCGTCACCGGCGAGCTGCGGGTCGGATTCCTCAGCGCCGCCGCCGGGCAACTGCTGCTCACGGCCGTCGCGCGGTTCAGCCGGCGGCACCCCGACTGTGAGGTGCACATCCACGAGGTCCAGGGGCACGACGCGGTCGCGCGGCTGCTCGACGGTGACATCGACGTCCTGTTCACCGACCTGCTCATCGCCGCCCAGCCCGACGTGGTGGCCGGGCCGGTCCTGCTGTCCGAGCCGCGGATGCTCGCGGTCGCGGCCGGACACCCGCTGGCCCGCGAACGGCAGGTCTCGGTGGAGGCCTTGGCGGACCACCCGGTGATCGGGGTGCCGGCCGACATGCCGGAGGCGTTCCAGCGCGACCGCAATCCGGCGGCCACGCCGTCGGGGGCGCCGATCCCGCGGGGGCCGCGCGCCGCCAGCTTCAGCGAGACCCTCACCCTGGTCGCGGCGGGCCGCGGCGTCTTCCCGGTCGGCGAGAACGTCGTCCGGCTCTACCCCCGCCCCGACATCACCTACCTGCCCTTCTGCGACGCCCCGCCGATCCACTGGGGCCCGATGTGGCTGAGGACCAACACCACCCGACGCGTCCGCGAGTTCGTCCAAGCCGCTCAAGCCGCCCCCGGCTCAACGCGGTGATTCCGGTGGGCCGGATCGCGGGTGACGGGGTCAGGGCCGCACCGATCCGGCAGGCGATGGCCCGTCGGCGCCGCACAAGGAGTCGCCGAGGGCTGTCGTCATGTACAGGACGTTTCGTCCGTACCGCTCTCGCGTGACGAGGCCGCTCGCGCGCAGCACGCCGAGGTGTTGCGACACCGCGCTGGGTGTGACGCCGAGGGCGCGGGCGAGGTCCGTCGTGGTCGCCGGAGAACGCAGTGCCTCGAGCAGCGCGGCGCGCGCCCTGCCGAGCAGGCGAACCGTGCTGCTCGACGGCGCTCGCGTTCCCATGGTCCACAACCCCCCAGCGCCCCGCGCCGGATAGCGCACCGTGGTCTGCGTGGACGTCCTCTTCTTGATCAGCACGTGCGGCGAGCCGAGAGCGACCGGCATGAGCACCAGCCCGCCAGGACCGCGATCCACGACGATCTCGCTTCGCCAGCGTGCTCCCTCCAGCACCAGCCGGCCGTCGCGCCAGTGCAGATCGGGGTGCAGGTCGGCGAACAACTGCTCGGCCCCGCCCGCGGCGAACCGCTTGGCGCGATGAATGACGTCGGCGTCGAGTACGGCCCTGATCCGCGACCAGTGCGGCGCGATGAGCCGATCGTGCACCGCACGCAGTTCGCCGGCGATCGCCCGCAGACCTGCCGCAGGCCGCGCGGCGAGCCTGGCGACGGCGTCAGGCGGTCGCGCGCCGAACACGCGCCGGAGGCTGGTCCTCACCTGCTGCGCGGTAGTCCGTTGCAGGGCTTCGAGGTCCTCCTCGATGGACGTCCCCGCGCCGCGAGGGGCGGGGACGAGGAACTCCGGCCAGGCCAACCGCTCGCTGACGATGAGCGGCCAGGTGTGGGAGAGGTGGAGCGGCTCCTCGGCGAGGCTCTCCTGGGCCCACCGCAGCCATGGCAGATGGATCGCGTGCCGGTCACGATCACCCAGTTGGCGCAGGCAGGCCACCGTCTCCGACAGCGGCGAGACCGCGAACCGCGTCGCCGCCAGCTCCGCCACGCCGAGATGAACCGTCAAGGCCATGCTCGATTATCTGACGCGCTGCCCGGCATGAAAGCCGGAGCGCTGCGGACCATCCCGGTAGCGCTGACCTAAAAGGTGTCAGTGCCGCGGCGCGGGGGGTGAGGCTCCTGGCATGACACACAGCGATGCGGAGCGCTTGTCCAGGCCCTACTGGCGGTTCCGGTGGGCGACGGCTGTCGCGACCGTCGGCGACGGGGCGTTCGCGGCGGCTGTTCCGCTGCTGGCCGCCGCGGTCACGAGCGACCCCCGGCTCGTGTCGGTCGTGTCCGCGGCGACGTACCTTCCCTGGCTTCTCCTGTCGCTGCCGGCCGGCGCGCTCGTCGACCGCTACGACCGGGTCGCCCTCCTGTGGCGTTCACAGGCGCTGCAGGCCGGGGTGGTCGGCGTCGTGGCGGTCCTTGCCGCGTTCGGTCAGGTGGGCGTGCCCACGCTGGCGATCCTGGCCTTCTGGCTGGGGGCGTGCTCGGTCGTTTTCGGCAACGCCGCGCAGGCGATCCTGCCGGACATCGTCGCCAAACCCCTGCTGCACCGGGCGAACGGCCATCAGCAGGCGATCACGACGATCGGTCTGCAGTTCGCCGGGCCGCCGGTCGGCAGCATGCTCTTCGGGGTCGCGGTGGCGCTGCCGTACGGGCTGGCGGCCGGCTTGTTCGCGCTGGCCGCCGCGCTGCTGGCGACCTTGCCGAGGCGTGGCCGGCAGAGGGTCGCGCATCCGCCGATGCGTAAGGCGATCGCGGACGGACTGCGCTGGCTGGCCGGGCACCGGCTGCTGCGGACGCTCGCGGTGCTGCTCGGCGTCAACAACTTCTGCGGTCAGCTCGCCAACACGATGCTGGTCCTGCTGGCGACGCAGACGCTCGGTCTCAGCGCACGCGTCTACGGTCTGCTGCTCGCGTCGGCGGCGATCGGCAGTCTGCTCGGCGCGCTGGTCAACGCGCGCGTCGTCGAGCGGCTGGGGGCGCTTCCCGCCCTGGTCACGGCGCTCGTCACCAACGTCGTCGTCTTCGCCGGGATCGGGCTGAGCCGGAACGCGGTCACGCTCGGCGCCCTGCTGGCGGTGAACGGTTTCGTCACCACACTGTGGAACATCGTGACCGTCGGCCTCAGACAGGAGCATGTGCCGTCCGAACTGCTCGGACGGGTGAACAGCGTCTACCGCATGCTGGGGTGGGGGCTGATGCCGCTGGGGGCGCTGGCCGGCGGTCTGGTGGCGCACACGTTCGGGTTGCGCGCGCCGTACCTCGTCTCGGCGGCCATCAGGGGCATCGCCCTGCTGGTCGCGATCCCCGTCATGGTCCGCGCCGTCCGAAGCTCGCGGCGTCGATGATCGGGGCCGGTCGTGTTCCGGCCGGCCGCGTCCCATACTCTGCCGCGTGCGGTGGCGATCTCAGGGAGGGTGAACCGGTTGGTGGGGCCGATGGAGCGGTATGAGATCGAGACGTTTCTGGCGCTGGCCGAAGAGCTCCACTTCACACGCACCGCTGAACGTCTGCTCGTCTCGCCTGGCCGGGTCAGCCAGACGATCAAGCAGCTGGAACGCCGCCTCGGCGGCGCGTTGTTCGAGCGCAGCAGCCACCATGTCGCCCTCACCTCGGTCGGCGAGCAGCTCTACGCGGAGCTGCTGCCTGCGCACCGGGAGGTCCAACGTGCCGTCGAGAACGCGTCGGCGGCCTTCGCCGGGATCAGCGGGGTGCTGCGCGTGGGGTTCACCACCCCGTGGTCCGGTGCCCTCCTCCTGAGAGCCGTCGAGGCGTTCCATTCCCGCCGCCCCCGGTGCACCGTCCAGTTGCAGGAGCTGACGTACAACGCGGCCTTGCCGGCGTTGCGGGACGCGGACGTCGACCTGGTGATCACCGTGCTTCCCGTCGAGGACGCGGCGATCACCGTGGGTCCCGTCCTGTTCTCCGAACCCCGCGCCCTGGTCGTGCCCGCCGACCACCCGCTGGCGGCCAGGGAAACGGTGTCGCTGGAGGATCTCGCGGTGCTGCCGCTGATCATGGGTGGCGGGATGTCCCGCGCCTGGCTGGACGCCCACTTCCTGCGCCGGACCCCGCAGGGTCGTCCCGTCCGGCACGGTCCGATCGCCAGCGGGTGGCAGGAGGTCCTCGCCCTGGTCGGGGCAGGCAAGGGGGCCTCGGTGGCTCCCGTCCGGGCGGGGCTCTACCACGGTCGGCCCGATGTGGTTTATGTGCCGTTCGAGGACGTGCCGCCCTTCGACTACGCGTTGATGTGGCGTGACGCGGGCGACACCGCCCTGCTCCGGGAGTTCGTGCGGACCCTCCACGAGTTCGTCCCTCAGGCGCGGCGCTCCGTTCCCGTGTGAGCCCTCAGGTCTTCCTGTCGCCGCGGCAGCGTCAGGGTCGCGCACGCGGTGAGCAGGAGTCCGGCCGCCGCGAGCAGCATGCTCCACCGCATGCCGGTCAGGAACCCGTCCGCCCCGGACAGCAGCGCGCCGAAGACCGCCACCGCAATCGCCCCGCCGACCTGGCGGGCGGTGTTGAGCACGGCCGAGGCGGCGCCTGCCCGGTCCGGAGGCGTCGCGTCGAGGAGCATCGCGGTCAGCGCGGGCACCGCGAGTGCCCCGCCGAGGCCGACCGGCACCATCAGCACCGCCACCGCCCCCACCCCGGTGTGCGCGCCGACCGTGGTCAACGCCGCCAGCCCGGCCGTACCGAGCAGTTGTCCGGCGACGATCGGCACCCGTGGGCCGAACCGGGCGGCCAGCCGCGCCGAGGCCAGGTTCACCACCGCGACCAGCGCCGTCATCGGGATGAACAGCAGGCCTGTGTGCAGCGCCGACTGTCCGCGCTCCTGCTGGAGGTACAGGCTGAAGACGAACACCCCGCCGTAATAGGTGGCATTGAGCATGAAGCCGACCACCAAGGACACCACCACGACCCTTGAGCGGAACAGCGGCAACGGGAGCATCGGATGGGCGCCCCTGGCCTGCGCCGCGAGGAAGGCCGCCGCCGCGACCACGGCCACCAGCAGCGACGCCACCACGAGCGGCCGGCCGAACCCCTGCTCGCCGCCCTCGATCACGCCGTAGGTCAGCGCGCCCATCGCGACCACGGTCGTCACCTGCCCGACCACGTCCAGCCGCGCGGGCAGTCGCGGGGAGGGCGGCACGCGGGTGAACAGGGCGAAGGCCAGCAGGCTCGCCGGGAGGTTGACGTAGAAGATCCACCGCCAGCCCGTGGAGGCGACGAGTGCACCGCCGAGCACCGGTCCTGCCGCGACCGCGACCGCGCCGCCCACGGTCCAGACGGCGATCGCGCGGGCGCGCTCGGTCTGGTCGGGGAAGTTCTGGCGGATCAGGGCGAGGGACGCCGGCATCATCACCGCTGCCGCGGCTCCCTGCACCAGGCGGGCGATCACCAGCACGCCGAGCCCGGGCGTGAGTCCGCACGCGGCCGAGGCCAGCGCGAAGAGCGCCAGCCCGCCGCCGTACGCCCGTCGTGCCCCGATGCGGTCGCAGAGGGCTCCGGCGGAGAGCATCAGGGCGGCGAAGATCAGCGTGTATCCGTCCACGACCCATTGCAGGCCCGACATGCCGACGCCGAGGCTGCGGCCGATGTCGGGCAGCGCCACGGTGACGATCAACGCGTCCAGCGAGATGAGGAAGAAGCCCAGCATCGCGGCGCCGAGGACCACGAGAGGTCCGCTCCGGGCCGGGGCGGAGGAGGAGTGCTGGGACAGGGGTTTCATCAGGGCACTCCTGAGACGTTCGGTGCCGCGGTGTGACCGAGCCCCGTCGTGCGGCGCGTTCATGCGGTCAGCCCGCCGCGTGTGCGGGCAGATCCTTGTTGCCGTCACCCCAGGTCGCCGTCATCACCACCGAGGTGATCAGCCATCGGCCGTCCGCCCGTGCCAGCTCCCAGCGGTAGTCGCCGCCGAGTGTCCACAGCGGCGCCCCATGAGGGGTGGCGAGCCGGTGGGTGGCCTGGAAGGAGGCGGTGCACACGGCACGTTCGCCGTCGATGTGGACCAGGTGGTTGGCGACCAGGTGCTGGGTGGCGTCGAAACCTCCGAGCGTCGCCGACCAGGCCTCGACGATCTCTTCAGGGGTGAGCCGGACCGGCTCGCCGCCGTTGAGGCTGGTGTAGTCGAGAAGCGCCTGCTCGGCGAACAGGCCGCGCAGGAGCGCCCATGCACGGCGGTCCGCGTACACGGCCATCCGGGTGCAGGTCTCGATCACCTCGATCCTGGCTTCGGACGGGGATGGCGCAAGGGTTGCGAAGGACTCGGGCATGGCGAGCGATCTCCTGTCGGGGGATGAGCGGGCAAGCGCGAGAACCGGCTCACAGCGTGCGGGCGAAGTGCTCGGCCGCCGCGTCCGCGGCCAGGCCGACCTGGGGTGACCGGTCGTAGAAGTCGAACTGGCTCCCGTGGGTCCACAGGAATTCCCTGGGCCCGGCGAGGCCGTCGTGGAACCGGCGGGCGCCGTCCGGAATGGCCCCGTCCTCGCTGTGGACGAGCAGGACAGGCGCGGTCAACGTCGGCGCGATCGCGACGGCGTCGAAGTCCAGCCACCCGGACCAGGCCATGACGGCGAACCGGTTGGACCACTGCGGAATCCCGCCGCGATCAGGGTTGAGATAGAAGTCGACGGCGAAGGGCATGGCCGCGTCCGGGTCGCTGCCGCTGACCACGGGCACGTAGCCGACCTCTCCGGTCTCCTCGTACCTGCGCCGGGCCTCGGCCGCCGCGGCCTTCTTCGCCTCGATGCCCGCCGTACCGCCGTAGTTCTCCTCGCAGATACGACGGTCGTGCAGCCACGGCGCCACCAGAGCGAGAGATCCGACCCTCGCGTCCTGCGCGGCGAAGGCGCTCACGTACATCGCGCCGGCGCACACCCCCAATGCGCCGAGTTGTCCGCCGTTCACCGCGGGATGCCCGGTCAGGAAGTCCGCCGCGGCGCGAAGGTCCGCGACCTTCAGTTCCGGCGACTCGTGGTCACGTGGCTCACCGGTCGATTCGCCGTATCCGGTGAAGTCGAAGGACAGGGCGGCGTAGCCGCGCCGGGCGAGCTGCTCGGCGTACCGGTCGGCCATCTGTTCCTTGACGCTGGTCCAGGTGCCGGCGACCACGACGCCCGGCACCGGGGCGGTGTCGCCACTGACTGCGGTATCGGGCAGAAAGAGGTGACCGGTAAGTTTCGCCGTATCACTGGCGAAGCTCACGCGTTCACGTACGGGCATGGTGGGACTCCCTCGCAGCGGAAACGGGTGGCGGCTGGGCGCGCCGTTGCCTCGGCGCGCCGCATGAGCGGCACAGTCGCTCGTTGCCCTGCAGCATGCTGGCAGCCGCTTCTCCTGCCGGCCACGACGAATGTCTAACAGCGCGTTGAGCGCGTCTCATCACACCTGTGACCGAGCATGGATCCCGGCCAATGGTGAACGGGACCTGTGGAGCACAGCCGACCCCCGCATCCGCGTCGGCGCGACCTTGGTGTGCCTACCGGGAATTTACTTATATGTCCGCATTAATACCGTTTTGGGGGAAAACATACCTAAATGTGTGTGAGATGAGACAACGTGTGGCCATAGGTGCAGCGCCGGACATCTATGAGAGCGCTCCCGTGGGCGTGGCCGTCACCAGCGGGCCCGATCACCGGCTCATCTACACCAACCACGCGTTCCAGCGGCTCGTCGGCGAGCGCCCGCTCGGCCTGCCGATCAGAAAGGCGCTCCGCGACCTGCGCCACCAGGCCTGTTTCGAGCTGCTCGACACGTCACTGAGGACGGGCGAGTCCTTCTCTCTGGAGGAGCTGCCGTTCGAGGTGGGTGCGCACGACCCCACCGCTCCCGCGACCTTCGTCTCCCTCAGCATGGCGAGAATCTCGCACGTGGACGGCGAACCCGGGCTGCTGATCATGATCGTGGACATCACCAAGCAGCTACGGACCGATCAAGCGATGCGGGCCACCGCCGACGAGCGGCGCAGGTTCCTGGAGCGCTACCGCAGCCTCATCGAGCTCAACAGCCAGGCCGTGTGGGTGAACGACGCCCGGGGCCGGACCATCGAACCCAACCAGAGCTGGCACCGCTACTCCGGACAGACCTGGGAGGAGTACCGCGGCTTCGGCTGGCTGGACGTCGTGCACCCCGACGACCGCGAGGCCACGGAGCGCAAGTGGCTGGAGGCCATGGACAAGCCGACCCACTGGGACGAGGTGTACCGCCTGCGGACCTCGGACGGCACGTACCGCCATGTCCGCACGCGCGGCGTGCCGATCGTCGAGAACGGCAGGGTGGTCGAGTGGGTCGGCAGCGTCACCGACGTCGAGCAGGAGTGGCAGGAGGAGCGGCGCAGACGGCTCCTCGAGCGCGCCGGCGCGGCGACCGCTCACCTCGCGCGTCTGGAGGACGTGCTGCGGGCGCTCGCCGAGGAGATGGTGCCCGCGCTCGCGGACGCGTGCGACGTCTACGTGCTGCCGGAGCGCGAGCTGCAGTCGTTCGGCCAGCCGTACGTCGTCGAGCGCGTGCTCAGCCTGCCGGGGCAGCGGACGTACCCGCCGGCGGACGGCCCGCACACCATCCTCCCGTACAGCAACTTCGCCAGGTCGGTCGAGGAACGCCGGCCACTGTTCTGGTCGTTCCCGAAAGGACGGCCGTACCCGTCGCTGCAGTCGCCGCCAGTGACGCAGTGGTTCGTCGACATCGAGGCCAACAGCGTGGCAGTGGTGCCGGTGGTCGTGGACGGCTCGGTGGCGGCGGTGGTGACCGCCGTGACCTGCGGCGACCGCGACCCCATCAGCGCCGCGGACGTCGACCTGCTGAGCCGGATGCTCGACCACGCGCACACCCATCTCAGCAACGCGATGCGGTTCCAGCGCACCCAGCGCATCGCCCTCGCGTTGCAGCAGTGCCTGCTGCCCGAGCCTCCCCGGGTGCCGGGCCTGGAGATCAGCGCCCGCTACCGGGCCAGCACCACCGCGCCGGAGATCGGCGGCGACTGGTACGACTCCTTCTCCCTGCCGGACGGCGCCACGATGCTGACCGTCGGCGACGTGGCGGGGCACGACCTGACGGCGGCCGTCGCCATGAGCCAGCTGCGCAACATGCTGAGGGGGCTGGCGATGGACCGCCGCGAGCTGCCCGGCGACATCCTGCGCCGCCTGAACGTCATCAGCGAGTCGCTCGACCACGACGGCACGACGACGTGCGTCCTCGCCCGCCTCGACGACGTCGGAGAGGAGGGCCGGCGGCTCACGTACTCGCTGGCCGGGCATCCGCCGCCGCTGCTCGTGACGCGTGACGGCGCGGCCCGCTACCTGGAGGAGGCCGCCGAGCCGCTGCTCGGCGTGGCCGGCGACCTGCCGCGCGGCAGCGCCGTCGCGACGCTGCCGCCCGACAGCACGCTGCTCCTCTACACCGACGGCCTGGTCCAGCTGGCGGGCGAGGACCTGGACCACGGCCTGGAACGCCTGCGCCGCCGGGGCGCGTCCCTGGCCAGGGCTCCGCTCGACGACTTCTGCGACAGCCTCCTCGCCGACCTGCCGGAGGAGCGCACGGACGACATCGCCATGATCGCGGTACGCCTGCCCAGCGACTTCAACGCGTCCTGCGGTACCACGTGACGCCGACCGCCACCGCCGCGGCGAGCACCAGCAAGCCGGTCCAGTGCGGGGCGGACGAGCGCTCGGCGCTCACCGGCGTTCCCAGAGCAGCGCTCGACTCCGGGGTGACCTGGCCGGCGGGAAGGAGCACGTTCCCCGAGCACAACGTGGTCGTCAGCTGCGAGCCGCGCGCACGGGCGAACACCAGGTAGCGAAGGCCGTCCACGAACTCGAAGCCGCAGGCGGCCCCCTCCGCCGCGGTGAACACCTCGAATTCACGGCGCAGGACACCCTTGTAGACGTGATCGGTGCGGAGCTTGGCGGTGACTCTGCCGCCGTGCAGCATCGGTTCGTCCACGCGGACATCCGTGACGGTGCCGGAGAAGACCGACACCGCCTCGCTGACGTGCTGCTGTGGTGTGCGCGTCACGCACGAGCAGTGGGCCTGCGCCGTCCCCGCGAGGACGATCGACCAGGCTGCCGCCAGGGTCAGCACCGCGCATGCACGCACCATCATGTCCAGCAGACGTACCGGGGACGTGATCGGTTCAACGCCGGCGGCCTCGTGGTCACAGGTGTGACCACGAGGCCGTCAGGTCAGCGGTCGGTGTCCTTGGTCTTGACCTTGCAGGTCGCCGTGGCGGTCTTGGACGGGTCGCTCACGGAGGACGCCTTCAGCGTGACCGTGGCGGAGTGGGAGCTGCCCGGCGTACGGGTCACGAAGACCGGGACGTCGGTCGACGCGCCGAACGTGGCCGTGGCCAGGTTGTTCTGCAGCTGTGCCGTCCAGCCGCCGCCCGAGGCCGAGGCCGACAGGCGGTAGATGTCGTTGCGCAGGTGGGCGCGCTCGTCCTGCGGGTGCAGGGCGGGGTCGGTGGCGGCGTCCCTGCCGGTGTTGGTGAGCCGGAAGGAACAGGTGGTGGCGTACTCGGGGGCCTTGCCGCCCGGCTTGCCCTTGGTCAGCGCCACGCCGCGCCGCTGCGGTCCTGCGCCCTTCGGGTTCTGCACGCCGATCACGTAGTGCAGCAGGCCCTTGGCGTCCTTGTAGGTGTCGAGGACGTAGAAGTGCAGGCCGTTGGCGGCGTCGACGTACTCGTTCTTCGAGCCGGAGTCGGTGCCGGCGTGGAAGAGGGCGTCGTTGAGCTGCCGGTAGTCGCCGATGGTGCGCATCACCTTGGTGCCGTCGGGCTTGGTGTAGTCGAGCTCACCGATGTCCTCGGGGTGCGCGTCCACCACCCAGGTGAAGCAGTTGTAGCCGCAGGTCGAACCCTCCTTGCCGTCCTGTCCCGGCTCGTACGGCTTGTTCTTGGCGATCAGGAGGCCGTTGTCCGGCTGGAAGGAGCCGTACCCGATCCGCTGGACGGTCTCCAGCGTGTAGTTGCTCCACTGGCCCGCGGGGCCGCCGCCGTCGCACAGCGGGTCGGTGTTGACGTCGCAGGCGGGCGAGCGGTCGACCGGGGCGGCGCCGTCGAGCAGCACCTGGACGCCGGCGCGGGTGCCCTTCGGCAGGTCACCGGTGTTCACCGCCCTGGCGATCACGTCCGCGACCGCGAGGCCCGACTGGGCCAGGCCGTCACGGTTGAGGCGCAGCACCGAGGAGTAGGGGACGAATCCCATGCCGATCTTGTTGCGCAGTGTCTGCTCGGCGCCCATCGAGGCGCCCTGCTGCGCCGGCACCTGCCAGCGGTTGTGCGGGCCGCCTGGGCCGTTGAACGAGCCACGGTCCATCATGTCCCACGGTCCCGATCCCGCCCGGTGGTAGGGCTGGATGTACGGGTTGTTGTTGTTGTCGCCGATGCTGAAGAAGAAGTGGCTCAGCTCGTGCGTGATCGTGCCGGAGCTCTCTCCCTGCCGGACCGTCGACTGACCCCACAGCTGCGAGCCGGCCAGCCAGGACGTCCACGGCACGTAACGGCTCTGGACGGCGTTGGGCAGCGCCGGGTTCGGGTTGCCCCAGAGCTCGCGCGGCACGTCCTGCGGCGAGTTGAACTTCATCTCGCCGAACTCCTGCCACACCGAGGTCTCGTCGTAGCCGGCGTAGATCCGCAGGACCACGTCGAAGCCGCAGTTGCGCTCGCAGTCGGCGTCCTCGTGCCAGAGCTTGTCGGCGTCGGTCTCGAGGCGGGTCCCGGCGCAGTTGTTGATGCCGGCCTGGTCGGAGACGGTCACCGTGCCGTCGAGGGTGAGGTGCGTGCCGTCGGGAATGCCGGTGACGACGCGCTGGCCGGACGGCGAGACCCCGGCGATGGTGACGATGTCGCCGACCTTGAAGAACGCGCTCGACTCCACGGCGATGGTGGAGACGGCGTTCTGGTCACCGCTCACCTTGGTCTGGCCGGGGCAGCCCTGCTGCTCGGGCTGGCCGATGTCGTTCAGACCGTACTGCGAGGAGTTCTTGGGCAGCTGGTACGGCCCGAACGTGGTGATCGACGAGATGCCGACCTTGCCGCCGCTCTGCTCCATCCAGTAGCCGTTGATGGTCTGGAAGTTGTTCACCGGGCTGGGCTTGTTGAAGAAGTCCGCGTAGAACCGCGGGACGTCGTCCCGGCTGACGGGGTCGATCTGCGGGTTGCCGAACGGGTCGGACTTCTTCGGCTTGGTGATCACGAACGGCTGGTCGGGGAAGTCGACGGCGACGAGCGCCACGCGCAGCGCGCGGTCGGTCGGGACGGCGCCGTCGGTCGCCCAGTCGACGCCGGGGATCGGCTTGTAGTCGGCCCAGGTCATGTCCTCCTGGTCCTGGACGTGCTGGGGGTCGATCGGCTGCATCTCGGGTGGGCTCCAGGTCGCGGCCTGGGCCTGTGTCATGTTCAGCGACAGCCCGAGCATGAGGGCGCAGAGCGCCGCCATGGTCCTGGCCGGCGAGCGTCGCGATCGCCGGCGGGCGCGGTTCGAAAGCACGAAGAACACCTTCCTCAACGAAGTGCCGACGCGGACCTTACGGGCGGTGCGGTGAGGGCGTCACCGTGCAGATGCCGAAGCGCGACGAGGGCCGTCCCGACAGATGTCGGGACTCCTCGTCAGCGCCGTTTGACAGACGGCCCAAAACGGCAAATATCCCGAAAAAGGTTCCACTTCCGTCGAAAGCGGTGCGATGCTCTCGGAGCTTCAAACGATCATCGACGCCCTCGCCAGCCGCGTCGGCCGTCCCGCGCTCATCGAGGACCATCGCCAGCGGGTGGTGGCCTACAGCGAGCAACTGGAGCCCATGGACGAGGTTCGACGCCTGTCGATTCTGCGCCGCCAGACCACCCCCGAGGTGATCGCGTTCTTCCGTGACGTCGGCATCGTGCAGGCCAAGGGGCCGATCCGCACCCCGGCCTGCGACGAGTTACAGATGCTGCCGCGGATCTGCGTGCCGATCCGCCACGGCGACATGCTGCTCGGGTACGTCTGGGTCATCGACGCCGACGAGTCGATGACCGACGAGGAGATCGCGGCGGTCTCCACCACGACCACCGAGCTGGCGCTCGCCCTGTACCGGGAGAACCTCGCCGGGGAGCTGGCCTCGCAGCGGGAGACCGAGGCGATCCGGCTGCTGCTCTCCGACGAACGGGACGCCCGGCGCCACGGCGCGAGCACGCTGCTCGAAGGCGGCCTGCTGGCGGGCGACGACGTCCCGACGACGGCGATCGTCGCCCGGCTGATCATGCGGCCGAACGTCCGGCTCGACGACCTGGCCCGCATCGCCCTGGAGCAGGCGCTCATCGCCGTCCGCCGGCGGAGCGGGCCCCGCGAGGCCGTGCACCTGGTGCGCTACGACCACGGGGTGCTGCTGGTGCACGACCGGCAGGACGCCGGCCCGTCCCGCGTCCTCGCCGGGCACCTGAACGAGGCCCTGCAGGCCACCATCCGCGGGCTGCCCTCGGTGGCCGGCGCGGTCGTCGGCGTGGGACGGCCGCGCGAGGAGCTGGCCGAGCTGCGCCTGTCCTACGACGAGGCGATGCTGGCCGCCCAGGTCGCGATGCGGCTTCCCGCGGTCGGACCGGTGGCCGACTGGTCGCAGCTCGGGATCTACCGCCTGCTGTCGCAACTGTCCGGCGAGATGCTCAGCAACGCCGCCGTCCATCCCGGCCTGGAGCGGCTGATCGGCGACCCGGCGCACCGGCCGCTGCTGGAGACCCTGGAGACGTACCTCGACCTGGCCGGCAACGCGCACGCGACCGCCGTACGGATGAACCTGCATCGCGCCTCGGTCTACTACCGGCTGCAGCGCGTCGAGCAGCTGGCCGGCACCGACCTGCGCAACGGCAACGAGCGGCTGTCCCTGCACATGGCGTTGAAACTGGCCCGGCTGGCAGGGCCGCCGGAACCGCAGCGGCCCTGCAGGAACCCCGCTCAGGCCGTCACCGGTTCCTGAAGGTCAGGGTCCGGGCCTCCTCCACGTTCCCGTTGGCGTCGACGGAACGGAAGGAGAGCTCATGCGTGCCCTTGCGCAGCACCCGGAACGGCTTGTCGTACGCCTGCCACTTCCCGCCGTCGAGCCGGTACTCGGTCGCGGTCACGCCCGAGCCCCAGCCGTCGCCGGCCGTGAGCGTGACCGTCGGGTTCTTGTACGCCTCGCCCTTGCGCGGCGGACGCCGGCTCAGCGCCGCCTCCGTCACGGGCGCGTCCACCTCGATGGCCCGCAGCGCCGCGTTCAGGTCGGGCAGCGGCCCGATGTGCTCGGCGGCGGTCGCCGTGCCCTGCGGCGTGCCCGTCCGCTTGAGCAGGTCGGCGATCCGCGCGGCGCTCCACGGCTCCTGGCCGGTCGCCTTCAGGTACGACTGGACGGCCACCACCGCGCCGGTGACGATCGGGCCCGCGCCCGAGGTGCCGCCGAACGTCCTCGTGTAGCGGACGTCGAGGTTCGCCGGGTCGGTGCCGCCCTGCAGGTTGCCGTTGCCGCCGGAGGTCACGATGTCGTGCCCCCAGCCCTGCAGGTCGAACCTGCTGCCGTGGTTGGAGAAGTTCAGCCGCTCGTGATCGGTGCTGCTGCCGGCGCCGACCATGATCGCGCCGGAGTCCTGCACGCTCCGGTCGAACCACGTGATGCCGTTCTGGACGTACAGCTCGGAGTCGACGTTCTGGTTGCCGTTGCCGCCGGTCTCCACGACGGTGACGCCGAGGCTGTCGAGCAGTTTGATCGCGTCGAAGACGGACGGGATCCACTCCAGGGGCGCGTAGTTGCTGCCGCCGAGCGGGCCCGAGGTCTGCTGCTCCAGCAGCACCGCGTCGCCGGGCGCGAGCACCCCGAGCCCGGCCAGGTACGCGAGCGCGGCGCCTGGGCTCCACCGGGTGCCGCCCCCCTCCAGCGCCTGGGTGGGCGAGATGCCGTACATCGTCGCCTCCGGCACGCTGCCGGTCACGCCGTAGCCGTTGTCCTTGGCGACCAGCTCGCCGAAGACCGCGGTGCCGTGCTCGTCCGCGAACCCCGTGTAGCGCGGGAACGCCGTACCGCCGAGATCGCTGGACGCGTCGAGCTGGAGGTCCTCGTGCGAGACGGTCCAGTCGTACTCGAGGTCGACGATCTTGATGCCGGCGCCCCTGGCGCGCGGGTCCTGGTGGGAGAAGTCGGCGTCGATGCCCTCGGGCGCGGGCCGCAGGTATCCCTGGGAGCCGGTGAAGTCGGGGGTCGACGACGGTGGCGGGACGAGGTCGGGGGCCGGGTAGGCGAAGGCCACCTCGGGCAGGGCCCGCAGGTCGGCGACGACCTGCCGCACGTCCGCGTCGGCGGGCAGCACGACGGTGTACCAGGAGGCCATGTCGGGCGCCGCGCCGGAGCGCGCCTTCGCCCTGGCGCCGAGCTCGTCCAGCTTGGCCACCGCCGAGCCGGGCAGCAGCGGCGTGACCGAGCGGACGCCGTGCCGGTCGAGGACGGCCTGGACGGGGTCGAGGTCGGCGCCCGCGGCGCTGCGCAGCGCCTGACCCGTGCCGCGGACCCGGAGCGGCTCCTTGAACTTGACCTCCAGCGCGACCTCGGGGGTGACCGAGGCGGACGCCTCGAAGGCGCGGCCGTCGCGCAGCGACCCGGTCACGGTGACCGTCGTCGTGCCAGGGGTGAGCCAGCCCCGCGTCTTGTCGAAGTGGAGGACGAGGTCGGCGCGCCGGTCGTGGTCGGTGTCGGCGGTGGTGGCGAGGTACCCGTCGCCGTCCCTGGCGACCGGCGTGCCGCCGGCCAGCCGGACGGTGGCCGGGTCGACCGCGGCGGCGTCCAGGCCGTCCCCGCTCAGCAGCGTGACCGGAACGAATCCCGGGCCGGCGACGTTGACGTGGGCGGGCAGCACAGCGCCGATCGGGAGCGGGGCCGGGGTGGCGGCCTGCGCGGGGAGCGCTCCGATCGCGCTGACGACTAAGGATCCGAGGGTTGCCAGGACTGCCTGACGCTTGGCCATGAACCATCCGTTCGTGCGCGAGGGGACTGTCGATCAAGGGGTCGGCAGCATTGAATCCCGGACGGGCGCGACGTGCACTGGGCCATCTGACGGAAGATCCGGCCGCGCTGACCGACCGTTGTCGAAGGGCACTACCGACCAGGCGACGGGTTACGGTGATCGGCATGCCGGCATACCCCGACAAGCCGCAGCCGGGCGACAAGGTCGCCGTCCTGTCCCCCGGCGCCGCCGCCCCCGCGATCTTCCCTGAGCCGTACGAGCTGGGTCTGACCCGTCTGCGGGAGGAGTTCGGCCTCGAACCGGTCGAGTACCCGACCACCCGCGCGCTCGGGTCGTCGCCCGCCGCGCGGGCCGCCGACGTCAACGCCGCGTTCGCCGATCCGGAGATCAAGGCGGTGCTCACCTCGATCGGCGGCGACGACCAGATCAAGGTGCTGCGCCACCTCGACCCCGACGTGCTCCGGGCCGGCGCGAAGCCGTTCTTCGGCATCAGCGACAACACGAACCTGTGCAACTACCTGTGGAACCTCGGCGTCGTGTCGTACTACGGCGGCACCGTCATGACGCTGTTCGGCCGGGGCGGCCGGATGAACCCGCAGGCGGCCGCGGCCGTGCGGGCCGCCCTGTTCACCCATGACGAGCACGAGCTGCGCCCCGCCGCGACGTACGGCGACGTCGACCAGGACTGGAACGACCCGCCGCTGCCGGCCCGCGAGCCCGAGACGTTCCCCGGCGAGGGCTGGGAGTGGCACGGCCCGAGCCGTACGGTGACCGGCCCCTCTTGGGGCGGCTGCCTGGAGATCGTCGACTTCAACCTGCGCGTCGGCACGCACGTCAGGGAGCCCGCCGCCTACGACGGCTGCGTGCTGTTCCTGGAGACCTCCGAGATGCTGCCGGACGCCGACTACGTGTACTACCTGCTGATGTGCATGGGTGAGCGCGGGCTGCTCGGCCGGTTCGCCGCCGCGATCATGGGGCGGCCCAAGGCGTGGTCGCTCGCCGCCCGCCTGGGGCCGGAGGAGAAGGCCGCGTACGTCGCCGCGCAGCGCGAGGCCGTGCTGCGGGCCTTCGCCGAGTACAACCCGGACATCCCGCTCGTCATGAACGTCGACGTCGGGCACACCGACCCGCAGCTGGTCGTTCCTTACGGGGGCGCGGTCACCGTCGACGCCGCCGCCCGCCGCGTCTCCGTGCGTTACTGACGCCCGCGCCGAACACCGCCTGACCTGCGAGTTAGCCTGAACGTGACCCGGCAGAAGGGGAATGCGCATGTCTCAGGTCAGGAAAGAGGTGGACCCCGATCGGCTGCGCGCGCTGACCGACCGGATGGTCGCCGACGCCGGCGGTTCGATGGCGCTGCACCTCGGGCTCATCGGCGACCGGCTCGGGCTGTTCGCCGCGCTCGCCGACGGCGGCCCGCTCACCCCGGGGGAACTCGCCGACCGCACCGGCACGGCAGAACGGTACGTCCGCGACTGGTGCCTGACGATGGCCGCCTCCGGCTACATCACGTACGCGGGCGGCGGCGACAAGCGCACCGCCCGCTACGAGCTCTCCCCCGAGCAGGCCGAGGCGTTCACGCACGCCGACGGCTCCGGGTACGTCGCGGGCATGTTCCAGAGCCTCACCGCGGCCACCCGCATGACCGACCGGCTGGCCCAGGCGTTCCGCACCGGCGCCGGCATCCCGTGGGGCGAGCAGCACGCCGACATGTTCGAGGGCACCGAGCGGTTCTTCCGCGCCGCCTACATGGCGAACCTGACCGGTTCGTGGATCCCGTCACTGACCGGGATGGCGGAGCGGCTCGGGAGCGGCTCGCGCGTCGCCGACGTCGGCTGCGGGTTCGGCACGTCGACGATCATCATGGCGCGGGCGTACCCGAACTCGGCGTTCGTCGGGATCGACGCGCACGCGCCGTCGATCGAGGCGGCCAGGGAGCGGGCGGAGGCGGCCGGGGTGGCAGGCCGCGTGGAGTTCCGTACGGCGGCGGCCGAGGACCTCGACGGTGACTTCGACCTCGTCACGTTCTTCGACTGCCTGCACGACATGCCCGACCCGCTCACGGCGTTGCGGGCCGCCCGCGCGGCGTTGCGGCCCGCCGGGCGGGTCATGGCGGTCGAGCCGATCAGCTGGGACTCGGTCGAGGAGACCGCCAACCCCGTAGGACGTCTGCTGGTGGGGGTGTCGATGTTCGTCTGCCTGCCGAGCGGGCTGTCCGCGCCGCCCGCGACCGGGCTCGGCTCGCAGCCGGGGCCGAGGCGCCTCCTGGAGCTGGCCGGAAAGGCGGGGTTCGGCGAGGCCCGGGTCGCGACCGGCACGGACGTCCACCTGGTCTACGAGTTCGGCCCGTAGTTCAGTCGTGCCGTCGCCTGCGCCCTGGCAGCTCCGCCAGGGTCTCGAGCGCCCTGTCGATCCGGCAGAACAGCCACGGCGGCATGCGCTGCGGCAGCGCGGCGTGCCGCCGCCCGAGCAGCACGATGAGCTGCTCGGGCGGCAGGTCGATGTAGCGGGGCAGGTGCTCGAACCAGCGGGCGCTGTTGCGGGCCGCTGCCTGGCTGGCGCACGTCGGCGGTTTGCGCATCCGCTGGTAGCGGCTCAGGGCGCGCGGCAGGCGGGCGTCCTGGCACAGCGCTTCTGCCAGGCCGGCGGCGTCCGCGAGCGCGAGCGCGGTGCCCGCGCCGACGGAGTAGTGGGTGGTGTGCGCGGCGTCGCCCAGCAGGACGACGTTGCCGCGGTGCCACACGCGGTTGGTCAGCGTACGGAACCTCGCCCAGCGGACGCCGGTGTTCTCCTGGCCGATCAGCGGGTGCCCGTCGAGGACGTCGGCGAACAGCTTCTCCAGCAGGGCCATGCCGTCGGCCTCTGCCACCTCGTGCAGCCCGAGCCCCCGCCAGGTCTCGGGGGCGCACTCGACCACGCAGGTGCTGTGGGTCGTGCTGTACGGGTAGCCGTAGCACCAGATCCAGCCGTGCTCCGTGGGCACGAAGGCGAAGACGAACGACTCGAACACCTGGGTCGTCCCGAGCCAGGTGTAGAGGTTGCGCCCGGCCTTGCTGACGGTGCCGAAGTCGGCGGCGTGGCGTTCGCGCAGCACGCTGTTGATCCCGTCGCCGGCGACGACGAGGTCGGCCCCCGCCGTCTCGGCCGGGTCGGTGATCTCGCGTTCGAACGCGACCCGCACCCCCAGGGCGCGGGCCCGCTCGGTGAGGATGCGGAGCAGCTCGTGCCGGCCGATCCCGTAGCCGCCCTCCGCGCCCTCCACCGTCACCCTGGCCCGGCCCTGCAGGTGGGTGTCCCACTGGGACCAGTGGACGGAGCTGCGCCTGACGGCCTCGGCGGAGACGGGATCGCTGACGTAGAGGGCGCCGAGCAGGTCGGCCCAGTAGGTCACGCCCCAGCCGTAGGTGGACCCGGCCGGGTTGCGTTCGTACACGGTGATGTCGTGGGACGGGTCGACGACCTTCATGAGGATCGAGAAGTACAGGCTCGCAGGTCCGCCGCCGACACAGGTGATCTTCACTCGAGGCCCCCAAATTACTCAAAGTGATGATTCATCACCAAGAGTAGCAGGGAGGAATCACCGCGTAACGCCGCGAACACGGGCGCAACCGGAAATGCCGGGTTTCATGGTTCGGCTTGACTGTGGATCTTTCATCCACAAGATTGTTCGGGTCTTTCCTGACCATCCAAGGAATCCCCATGAAGCGAACCCTCGCCGGTGTCGCCGTGGTCGCGGGCCTGGTGCAGCTCCCTGCCGCCCCCGCGCTGGCGGCACCGAAGATCGACCCCGTCAAGGCGCTCAAGGCCGAGCTCGTACGGGGCAAGGCCGTCGACATCGTCGCCGCCGTGAAGGTCGACTTCGGCGGCGGCGTCTCCTACACCTCCGCCATGGACGGCACGATCGGGTACGGGCCCGGCGGCGAGATCGCCTCCGACATCTCCCACACCATGACCTACAGCAAGGCCGCGCTCACCTCCCTGCGCAAGCAGGGCATCGACGGCGACCTGCGGCAGGCACCCGTCAGGATGATCTCCGCGGCCGGCGACGACTACGTCTCCGGCCCTCTGGTCGACCCGGCGCTGCCGCAGGACGCCACCTGGGTGCGGTACGCCGGCACCGACCTGCCGACCAGCAACCTGCTGCTGGAGGTGCGCGAGCCTGACACGCTCAAGGCCCTGCTGAAGCACCGCTCCTCCTACCGCGACGGCGTGCTGAAGGGCAGCATCAAGACCGACGCGCTGGCCAAGGCGTCGCGGTCGTTCGCCTCGCGCTTCGGCAAGCCGAAGAAGGTCACGAAGGTCTCCTACACCCTCTGGCTGAGCGGCACCGGGCTGGTCGAGCGGGTCTCGGCCAAGGCCGCCCTGCCGTCGGGCGACGGCTCCGTCCGCGTCGAGTCCGACACCCGCTACTCGACGTGGGGCCGCGAGGCGACGGTCCTGCTGCCCCTGCGGGGCGACGTGATCGACCGGAGCGAGCTCGCCGACAGGCTGCCGGCCAAGGTGCCCGGCATCTGGGGCTGACGCCGCGCGGCGATAGGGTCGAGCCCGTGCGAGGGGAAGGTCCATGAGCGGCACGCCGGGGCGCGCGCGGGCGCGCTCGCTCGGCGTCGTCGTCGGCGCGTTGCCGCCGGGGCCGCTGAACGCCATCACCGACGTCGATGGCGTGCTGGTCGGCCACACCACCATCGACGACGGCGCCGACCTGCACACCGGGGTCACCGCCGTCGTCCCCCGGCAGCTGGTCACCGGTCGGTGGGAGCTGCCTGCGGCCGTCCACACCGCCAACGGGTACGGAAAGCTCGTCGGCTCCACCCAGGTCGACGAGCTCGGCGTCATCGAGTCGCCGGTCGTCCTGACGGCCACCCTGTCGGCGTTCCTGGCGGCCGACGCGGTGCTGACGTACCTGATGCGGCGGCGCCCGGACGCGCTGTCGTTCAACCCGCTCGTGGGCGAGACCAACGACGGCTTCCTGTCCGACATCCGGCGCCGTCCGATCACCGAACGGCACGTCCTCGACGCCCTCGAAGGGGCGAGCGGCGGCCTGCCCGCCGAGGGCTGCGTCGGGGCGGGCACCGGCACGACGGCCCTGGGGTTCAAGGCCGGGATCGGCACCGCCTCCCGGCGGCAGGTGGTCGGCGGCCTCCCGGTGACGGTGGGGGCGCTCGTCCAGGCGAACTTCGGCGGCGTGCTGACCGTCCTGGGGACGCCGATGCCGGTGGAGGACCTGCTGCCCGGGGTCGTGCGCGCGGAGCCGCCCGGCAACTCCTGCATGATCGTGGTGGCGACGGACGCGCCGCTCGACTCCCGCCGGCTGGGGCGCCTGGCCCGCCGGGCGGTCTTCGCCATGGGACGCGTCGGGGCGTCGTACTCCCACGGCAGCGGCGACTACGCGATCGCCTTCAGCACGGCCCCGCCCGAGCGGCCGCTCCTGCCCGACGCCGTGCTCGACCCGCTGTTCGCCGCGGTCATGGACGTGGTGGAGGAGGCGCTGCTCGACTCCGTGTTCACCGCGACGACCACCACCGGCGTGCACGGCCGTACGAGCCACGCGTTCCCGTACGACCGGATCACTCGAACATGATGCTCCGCAGGACGCGGGCCAGCCGCGTGGTCACCTCCTCGGCCGACATCGACGCGAGCGGGCCCGTCCTGACGATGTAGCGGTTGAACGCGACCCCGACGAGCTGTGCGGCCATCAGGTCGACGCGCACGTCCACGTCGTCGCCGTCCAGCAGCTCGCGGTAGGCGCGCAGGCTGCGCCGCTGCATCTCGGCGTAGAGGGCGGTCGCGGCCCGCTCGTCGGAGGCGGCGATGCTGCTGTTGCCCGCGCTGCGCGACCACATGACGGCCGCGGACCGGGACGCGTGCTCCCAGCACGTCATCCTGACCTCTCCGATGGACGCCCACCTGCTGATCGGGTGGGCGACCCGCGCGAGGTCGAGCTGGTGCCCGCCGGCCTGCCCGGGCCCGCCCGCGAGGCGGCGCCTTTCCTGCGCGAGCAGGCGGCGGCCGACCTGCGGGTGCTGCGGGTGCTGGCCTGACCCGCAATCAACTGGAACCGGCGGCGGGCGGCGAGTAGCCTGCCGTCGGCGCGTCGAATGGTTCGGCGGCTCGCTCACTGGACAGGAGACGACGATGACCGATCGCGCAGAGCAGACGATCCGCGAACTCCGCGCCGAGTTCGACGCGCTGGCATCGAAGGTGAAGGGCTACGGCCCCGACGAGCTGACCCGCCCGTCGGGGGCCGCCGAGTGGGACGTGTCGCAGGTGCTCAGCCACCTGGGCAGCGGCGCCGAGATCATGCTGGCCACCCTCGACGGCACGCTGGACGGCACCGGAACCCCTGACGGGGACGCCATGCGCGCGATCTGGGCCCGCTGGGACTCCATGTCACCCGCCGAGCGGGCGGAGGGGTTCGTCACCGCCAACGAGGCCCTGCTGCAGCGCCTGGAGGGGCTCGACACGCAGACGCGCGAGGACCTGCGCGTCGAGCTGGGGTTCCTGCCCGAGCCGGCGAGCGTGGCCACGCTGACCGGCATGCGGCTCAGCGAGTTCGCCCACCACAGCTGGGACGTCGAGGTCGCTTTCGACCCCTCCGCCCAGCTCCCTGAGGGGGCCGCCGAGCTGCTGCTCGACCAGGCGGGCGGCATGCTGGGGTTCCTCGGCAAGCCCGAGGAGCTGGGCGGGCGGCGGGTGAGCGTCGCCGTGCGGACGACGTCACCCGACCGGTCGTTCGGGCTGGACGTCGGCGAGGCGGTGTCGATCACCGACGTCCCGGCCGAGCCGGACGCCGTGCTCACCGCGCCCGCCGAGTGGTTCCTGCGCCTGGTCTACGGCCGCCACTCCCCCGAGCACACGCCGTCCTCGGTCGACCTGTCCGGTGACGGCGTCATCCTGGACGACCTGCGCCGGGTCTTCCCTGGGTTCTGACGGTCACAGGTCGCGCGCCTGCTCCAGGACGCGAGCCGCCTCCCGCTCGTAGTAGCCGCGGGAGGCCAGCACCACCAGGCCGCCGACGATCATCGGCACGATCAGCGCGTACATGGCGATGATCAGCGAGCCGGTGGCGTCGGAGGTGATGCCGACGATGAGCGGCCCGAACGCGCCGCCGATGGTGAGCAGGAACTGCAGGACGGCGAAGCCGACGCCGCGCGACCTGGCCCCGACCACGTCGGCGATGGAGGCCGTGCACGTGGGGATCGCGGTCGACGAGATCGTGACGGCCAGCAGGACGAGCACCACCATGGGCACCGGCGAGTTCATGAGCAGGGCGCAGCCGAGCAGCGCCGAGCCCACGGTGATGCCGGTGCCGCCCACGAGCAGCCTGCCGCCCTTGACCCGGCCGTGCAGCTTGCGCGCGATGCGGGCGCCGGCCACGGTGCCCGCCACCACGCCGACGATGGTCGTCGTGCCGGTGATGGTGCTGGCGACGCCGGTGCCCATGCCGAAGGTGCGTACGAGGAGTGACGGCAGCCAGTAGTAGATGCCGCCGAGGCCGAGCGTCAGGATCATCACGCCGAGGGAGACGAGGATCAGCGTGCGGATGGTGAAGACCTCGCGGACCTGCGGCCAGAAGGGCGGCTTCACGGCGGCGGGCGGCGGGGCCGGGTCGGTGTCGCCCGGGCCGGGCTGCGGCGGCACCAGTTGCTCCGGCGCCTGCGCCGGTTCCGACGCCGCGTTCTCGGACGAGGCCCGCGCCATGATGCGGTCGATCACACCGCGCTCGGGCTCACGCAGCCGCCACACCAGCAGGGCGGTCAGCGCGCCCGGGATCGCCATCAGCAGGAAGGCGGCCCGCCAGCCGAACGCCTGGCCGATCACGCCGCCGAGCAGGGTGCCGACGCCGCCGAGGTAGGTGGTCATGCGGGTCCAGCCGTACACCTGCATCCGGGTCGCGGCGGGATAGTAGTCGGCGAGCAGGCTGCCCACGGCGGGGTTGTCGATGTTCTCCGCGGCGGCGAGGAGCACCCGCATCAGGTAGAAGATCGCGAATCCGGCCGCCAGGCCTGAGCCGAGGGTGGCGAGGGCCCAGCAGAGCACCACGATCGCGATGATCCGGGTGCGGCTGTAACGGTCGGCGAGGTAACCGGCGGGGAGGGCGACGGCCGCGGCGGCCAGCGCGGCGGCGGTCGGGATCGAGCCGGCCGCGGTGTCGCTGAACCCCCACTCCCCCTGCACCAGGGGCAGCACGCCGGCCATCAGGTTGGCCTCGATGCGGTCGACCATGCCGACGACGAACAAGACGATGAAGGGCCCCCAGCCGAACGGGTTCGGATCGGCGGGATTGATCCCCTCGGGAGGTGGCGATCCGAGTCGGCGGCGTTCGCGGCTGACGGCCTTGACCATGACTTCTCCTCCGCTGTGGTGCTCCCCGGAAGTGGTACGTGACGGCAGAAGGCTTCTAGAACGGTGTTCTAAAACACAGTTAGGCCGAGTGTCGTACATCACACTGCGATGCACCAGAGGGCAATTGTGACGGTGTGATAACGCGCACATGTCACATTTGATCTTGACCGGACGCCGCACCATCCCCTACAGGCAAGGTGCGCCCCAAGGAGGAGGGCTGTTCACGGCGAGCCCTTGGGCCGGAAATTTCCGAATCCTCACCACGGTGGCCAGGTTTTCGCTAGATAACCCCCAACAACCACCCAAGTCCCAAGCGATGGGATACCCATCAGACATACCGTCTTTTAATGGGGCAAAACGCGACATGCCACCCAGCCTCCGAGCCAGGCCGGCACCGCCGGAAGAAAGGCGCGGCCGACGAGGCTTCCGGCGCCCCACCCCCGGACGGCCTCGCCCCCGCTCCCGTCGGGATCGCGATCACCAGCGGCCGCGACCACCGCGTCGTCTACGCCACCGTCGTCTTCCAGCACGCGGCCGGCACCCCGAACCTGCCCCTCCGCCGGCTGCTCGGCCGGCTCCGCCGCGACCACGCCGACCTGCTCGACCAGGTGCTGGACAGCGGCCGGCCGCTCCGCATGCCGAACCTCGCCCTGCGTCCCGAGCGGCGCGGGGCGGCCTCGGATCGCCGGCGGGTGTCGCTGCAGTTGTCGAGGCTGCAGCTCGCCTCCGGCGGCGAGGGACTGCTGGTGGTCGCCGTCGAGACGGTGTCGGCGGCCGGCGCCCCCGCCCCTTCCGGCGACTACGCCCAGGACCGGCGCAGGCTCCTGCGCCACTACCACAGCCTCATGCAGGACGAGGCGCGCGTCGTGTGGGTGATGTCGCCCCTCGGCCACGTGGTCGAATCCTGCGGCACCTGGGAGGAGCTGACCGGTCAGCGGCGCGGGGAGTACCTCGGGGACGGCTGGCTGCGCGCCGTCCACCCCGACGACCGTACGGGGCTGCGCGGGTCGTGGCGGAGGTCAGGGACGCCGAGCCGCTGGGAGCACGTCTTCCGGCTGCGGACCGCGGGCGGCGACTACCGGCACGTCCGGGCGCGCGCGATCCCCGTGAGCGAACGGGCGACGGCGACCGAGTGGATCGGCACGTGCGCCGACATCGAGGAGGAGTGGCAGGCCGGACGGCGCAGGAAGCTCCTCGACCGGGCCGCCGCGGCCACCGCGGACATCGCCGGCCTCGACGAGGTGCTGCGCCTGCTCACCATGGTGATCGTCCCGACCGTCCTCGACGGCTGCGGCGTCTACCTGGTGCCCGAGATCACCGGCGCGCCCACCGAGCCGTTCTCCGCCCAGCGGCTCGTCAGCATCGTCCGTCAGGACCTCAGGCCCGAGCCGCAGCCGGGGTGCGTGCGCTTCCCGCCGGACTGCGGCTTCGTCAGGGCCGTCACGACCCGCCGTACGGTCCACGAGGTCTTCCCGCCGGGGCAGCCGCCGCCCGGTCTGGCGCCGCCCGGCGCGGAGGACTGGTTCAGGATGGTCGGCGCGAACAGCGCCGCCCTCATCCCCGTGATCGTGGACGGCGCGGTGGCGGCGGTGCTCGACGCCGTGGTCTGCGGCCCCAAGGACCCGATCAGCGAGGCGGACGTCGAACTGCTGGTGCGGATGCTCGACCACGCGCACACCCATCTGAGCAACGCCATGCGGTTCCAGCGCACCCAGCGGGTGGCGCTCGCCCTGCAGGAGTGCCTGCTCCCCGACCCACCTGACGTGCCGGGCCTGGAGATCACCGCCCGCTACCGGGCGAGCGCGGCGGCGGTGGAGATCGGCGGCGACTGGTACGACTCGTTCGTCCTGCCCGACGGGACCACCGTGCTGACCATCGGCGACGTCGCGGGGCACGACCTGGCCGCGGCGGTCACCATGAGCCAGCTCCGCAACATGCTGCGGGGGCTCGCGATGGACCGCCGCGAGCCTCCCGGGGACATCCTGCGCCGCCTCAACATCGCCACCGAGTCCCTGTACGCCGACGGCACCGCGACCTGCGTCCTCGCCCGGCTGGCGCCTGGCCCCGGCGGCGGGTGGCAGCTGGACTACTCGGTGGCGGGCCATCCGCCGCCGTTGCTGGTCACGCCGGACGGCACGGCCCGTTACCTGCGGGGCGCGCTCAACCCGCTGCTCGGGGTCGGCTACGACAGGAGGCGGACGAGCGCGGTCTCCCAGTTGCCGCCCCGAGGCACGCTGCTGCTCTACACCGACGGCCTGGTCGAGCTGCCCGGCGAGAACATCGCACGGGGCCTCGACCGGCTGCGCCGGCACGCCGGGGCCCTGTCCCGCGTGCCCGTCGGCGACCTGTGCGACGACCTGCTCGCCCGGATGCCCATCGCCAACCAGGACGACGTCGCCATGATCGCCGTACGTCTCCCCTGAGGGCAGGCGGCTCAGGCGCCGTCCGGGGAGGCGACGCGCGCGACGTGGCCGCCGTCCCGCGTCCGCTTCCTGGGGGCGAGCTCACCCGCCGACGGGGCCGCGCCCGCCGCGACTGCTCCGGACCGCTCCACGATCGGCAGGCGCAGCACGAACCGGGCGCCCCTCCTGGAGTCCTCCACGCCGAGGGTGCCGTGGTGGGCGCGGGCGATGTCGCGGGAGATGGCCAGGCCCAGCCCGCTGCCGCCGGGGTCGCGGCGGCGGGAGTCGTCGAGGCGTACGAACCGTTCGAAGATGCGCTCGCGGTGGGCAGGCTCGACCCCCGGGCCGTCGTCGCTCACCGCGACGACCGCCCGGTCACCCTCCCGCTCGACGGTGATCTCGACCGTCGACTCCGCGTGCCGCTGCGCGTTCACCAGCAGGTTGTCCAGGACGCGGATGAGCTGCATGCGCGAGCCGCGGATCACCAGGCCGGGGGCCGCGCTGACGACCAGCGGCAGCCGGTGGGGCTGCACCGCGACCTCGGACGCGACCAGCTCGCCGAGGTCGATCAGCTCGGCCGGCGCGTCGCTGACGCGCAGGCGGGCCAGCATCAGCAGGTCGTTGATGATCGCTTCCAGCCGGTCGGTCGCCGTGAGGGCGGCGCGCATCGTCTCCTGGGGATCGACCTCCTCCGGGTAGGTCAGCGCCTCCTCCAGATGGGTGCGCAGGCCCGCGAGGGGGGTGCGCAGCTCGTGGGAGGTCGTGGAGGCGAACTCCCGCTGCTGCCGCACCGCGCTCTCCAGGCGGGCGAGGGTCTCGTTGGCGGTGACGGTGAGCTGGGTGATCTCGTCGCGGCCGGGAGGGACGGGAAGCCGCAGGCTCAGGTCGCTCACGGTGATCTCGGAGATCCGGGCGCGGATGGCCTCGACCGGCCGCAGCGTCCGCCCGACCAGCGCCCAGGTGATCCACGCGGCCAGGCCCACCAATGCGGCGATCGACCCGGCGATGAGGTACTCCAGGCGGTTCGTGGTCAGGATGCCCGGCTCCGGCAGGCCGGCGTACACGACGCCCGCGTCCGGGTCGGGGGACAGTCGGATGGCCATGAGCAGGATGCACGGCTCCCCGGGCGGACACTCCATGCGCCGCTGGAACCGGTCGTCGGCCGGAGGCCGAAGCTTGCTCAGCGGTACGGAGTCGGACGCCTGTTTGCTGGAGTCGACGACCCGCATGTGGGAGTCCACGATCTGGACCAGCTCGACCGGTGGATAGGCGGGCATGCGGTGCGGGACGATGCCGTTGCGGGCGGCCGCGCTCCACTGGCTGGCCACCCGCTCAGCCTGGTCGAACGCGTCGGCCTGGACGTTGCTCCTGATGGTGAGGTCCAGCGTCACACCGAGCAGCGTCAGGATGATCAGCGAGAACACGGCCGCGACCACCGTGTACCGCGCTCGGATGGAGCGCGGCCGTGGCAGAGGTGACAACCCGGCTTCCCCTTCCGTTCGGCATCCTCGACACAAACCGGCCATAAGGCACATCGTGGACGTAAAGCCGCAATAAGCGCTTACATCCCCAAACCACTAGACTGCCATGACGATTCCTTGCCAAAGGAACGGTAAAAGTAAAGCTTCACCACAGTGCCGCCTCAGGCCCCACCGAACGCCCATCCCGTCAACGCGGGCGACGCGTGACCGGATGAGGCCCAGTCGCACCCCCCGGCCCCACTACCCTCCCTTAGGACGGCATTTGCGAGGGCGGAGGGATGCGTGACGGTCAACGGGGTGGCGGGGCATCAGACAGCGGGGCACGAGGGTGCCCCCCGGACGGAGGCCGGGCAGGCGGTCGGCCGGGTGCTCGGCACCCAGGCGGCCTCACCGCTGTCGTTCTGGATCGGCCTGGAGCCGGGCAAGGTCGTCCAGCTCGACGACGTCGTGGTCACCAGACGCGAGGTCCCCGGATACGGCCCCGTGCTGGTGGCCGGCGTGGTGACGACCGTGGAGGCGCGCCACGAGGGCGCCGCGTACGACTCCGACGTCTTCCTCATCGCCGACGGCGCGCTGCCCGCCGCGGTGGTCGAGGTGGCCGAGGTACGGGTCACCCGGGTCGAGCCCGAGGTGTTCGTGCCGCCGCTGCCCGGCTCGAAGGTCTTCCTCGCCGGCCAGGGCGACCGCGACCAGGCGCTCTACTTCGACGTGATGGACCGCCGCATCCCCCTCGGCACGGGGCGCGACGGCCAGCCGCTCTACGTCAACTTCGACTTCCTCGACGGCACCCGCGGCGCCCATGTGTCGATCTCCGGCGTCTCCGGCGTCGCCACCAAGACCTCCTTCGCGACCTTCCTGCTCTACTCGATCTTCAACTCGGGGGTGCTGGCGGGCGAGGCGGCCAACACCAAGGCGCTGATCTTCTCGGTCAAGGGCGAGGACCTGCTCTTCCTCGACCACGACAACCTCCGGCTGGACCAGCGGGCGACGGACACCTACGCCCGGCTGGGGCTGCCCGCCCGGGCCTTCGGCAGCGTCCACGTGTTCGCGCCGCCCCGCCCCGGCGACCCCAACGGCGTCCCCCACGTCTCCGCCCGCACGCAGGGGGTGAGCTCCTTCTACTGGACGCTCACCGAGTTCTGCGACGAGGAGCTGCTGCGGTTCGTCTTCGCCGACGCCGACGACGAGCGGGCGGGCTACTCGCTGCTGGTCGGCCAGGTCGCCGCCCGGCTGAAGGCTTGGGCCGAGCCGGTGGGCGACGGCGGGGCCGTCATGGTCCGCGGCACGACCTGCCGCACGTTCTCCGACCTCGTCGAGCTGCTCTCCGACCAGCTGCAGGACGAGGACGCCCGCCGCGACTGGACCGGCGCGCAGACCCCGCTCGGCACCGTCAACGCCTTCCTGCGCCGGCTGCGCAGCGCCGTGCGCCCGCTCTCGCCGATCGTCCGCGGCGACCTGCCGTTCTACCGCAACCACTCGGTACGCACCTCCGACGCGCAGGTGTCCATCGTCGACCTGCACAACCTGCCGGAACGGGCGCAGCGGTTCGTGGTCGGCGTGGTGCTGCGCGGCGAGTTCCACCGCAAGGAGACCTCGGGCACCGCCCGGCCGCTGCTGTTCGTGGTGCTGGACGAGCTCAACAAGTACGCCCCTCGCGAAGGCGACTCCCCGATCAAGGAGATCCTGCTGGACGTCGCCGAACGCGGCCGCTCGCTCGGCGTCATCCTCATCGGCGCCCAGCAGACCGCCTCGGAGGTGGAGCGGCGCATCGTCTCCAACAGCGCCGTCCGCGTCGCGGGCCGCCTCGACCCGGCCGAGGCCGCCCGGTCGGAGTACGGCTGGCTGCCCCCGGCCGTCCGTGAACGCGCCACGATCGCCAAGCCCGGCACCATGTTCGTCGCCCAGCCCGAGATCCCGGTGCCGCTGGCCGTCGCGTTCCCCTTCCCTGCCTGGGCGACCCGCCCCTCGGAGGCGGCGCCCCAGCCGCAGGCCCGTACCACGGCCGCGGGCGGCGATCCGTTCGCCGGCCTGCCCGGCGTCGAAGAAGACATCCCGCCCTTCTGAATCCAGCCCTTCTGAATCCAGGTGGTCTCGTGAAGATCCTGCACACCGCGGACTGGCACGTGGGCAAGGTGCTCAAGGGCCGTCCCCGCATCGACGAGCACCGCGAGGTGCTGCGCGAACTCGTCGGCGCGGCCCGTACGCACGACGTCGACGCCGTCATCGTGGCCGGCGACCTGTTCGACACCTCCGCCCCCACGCCCGAGGCCCAGTCGCTCGTGCTCAACGCCCTCATGGCCCTCGCCGCCGACGGCCGCGACGTCGTGGTGCTGGCAGGCAACCACGACAACCCGCAGCTGCTGGAGGTCTACCGGCCAGTGCTGGGCAAGCTGGGGCTGCACGTGCTCGGCACGTTCCGGCGTCCCGACGCGGGCGGCACGCTCGCCTTCACGGCCCGCTCCGGCGAGCCCGTGCGGCTCGCGGTGCTGCCGTTCCTGTCGCACCGGTACGTCGTACGCGCCGCCGAGGTCCTCACCGGCACGGCCGCCGACCACAACCGCGACTACGCCGCCCGCATCGGCGAGCTGGTCCGAGCGCTCACCGCCGGCTTCCACGCCGACACCGTCAACGTCGTCACCACGCACGGCACCCTGCCAGGCGGCGCGTTCGGCGGCGGCGAGCGGGAGGCGCAGTCGATCTTCTCCTACTACTTCGAGCCGACCGCGTTCCCGCCCGCCACCCAGTACGCCGCCCTCGGCCACCTGCACCGCCGCCAGCAGATCCCGGGCCCGTGCCCGATCTGGTACAGCGGCTCGCCGCTCGCGGTCGACTTCGGCGAGGAGGGCAACACGCCGGGCGCGCTGCTCGTCGAGGTCACCCCCGGGCGCCCGGCCGTGGTCAGTGAGCTGACCTTCACCTCGGCCCGCCGGCTGCGCACCGTGCGCGGCACGCTGGAGGAGCTGGAGGCCGTCGAGCCGGGCGACGACTGGCTCAAGGTGATCGTGGAGGAGAAACCCCGGGTCGGGCTCGCCGACGACGTGCGCGGCCTGCTGTCCGGCACCGTGGACGTCGTCCTCGACGAGCGGTTCCGTCCGGTGCCGGCCACCCGGCGGTCCGGGTCGGCCGACCGCAGCCCGCGCGAGCTGTTCCGCGAGTACCTGAACGCCACCGGCCGCTACGACGAGCAGGTGGCCGGCCTCTTCGACCGGCTCTACGACGAGGTGACCGGCTGATGCGTCCCGTCCTGCTGCACCTCGACCACTTCGGCAGCTTCCGCGACCCGGTGACGATCGACTTCTCCGACACCGAGTACTTCGCGCTCGTCGGCCCCACCGGCGCCGGCAAGAGCACGATCATCGACGCGATCTGCTTCGCCCTGTACGGCACCGTTCCGCGCTGGGGCAGGGAGAACGCCGTCGCCCACGCCCTGGCTCCGTCGGTCGCGGCGGGCAAGGTGGCGATGGTCTTCGACAGCGGCGGCCGCCGCTACGGCGTGGCCCGTTCGATGGTGCGCGACGCCAAGGGCGCCGTCCGCACCAAGGAAGCCCGGCTCGACGAGCTCGACCCGGCCGCGCCGCTCGACACGGCGTTCGAGTCGGTGCTCCGGCCGCTGGCCGAGGGCGAGAACGTCACGCCTGAGGCGCAGGGGGTGACCGGGCTGGAGTACCGGTTCTTCACCCAGTGCGTGGTGCTGCCGCAGGGCCGCTTCGCCGAGTTCCTGCACGCCGCGCCGCGCGAGCGGCAGGACCTGCTGGTGCAGCTGCTCGACGCCGACGTCTACGAGGGCATCAGGCAGCGCGCCGCCCGCGAGGAGGAGGCCGCCAAGCAGGCCGCGTCCTTCGCCCGCGACCAGGTCGCCAAGCTGTCGGGCGCCACCGAGGAGGCCGAGCGGGAGCTGTCCGACCGGCTCGCCGCGCTGAGCCGGCTCGCCGGGCAGATCGGCTCCGACCTCGACCTGCTGCGCTCCCGCGAGGACGACATCCGCCGCGCCGACCAGGAGCGGGCCGCCGTGGCCGAGCGCCGGTCGGTCCTGGCCTCGCTGCGCATGCCCGACGCCGTACCCACGCTGGCCGCGGCCCGCCGGAGCGCCGCCGAGGCGGTCGAGCGGCTGACCGCCGAGGTCGAGACGCTGGAGGCCGACGACCACGAGGCGTACGAGGCGCTGGCGGCGCTGGGCGACCGGGGCGCGCCACGAGCGGCGCTGGCCGCGCTCGACGCCCGCGAGCGGCTCGCCGCCGAGGCCGCCCGAGCCCGCGCGGAGTCAGGCTCCGCGGCCGCGTCGCTCGGCGACCTCGCCGCCGCCCGGGAGACTGCCGAGCGGGCGCTCGCTGACGTGGAGGCCCGCCGCGAGCGTCTGCGCGACGCCCATGCCGCCGCTCACCTGGTCGCCCGGCTGGCCGTCGGCGACCCGTGCCCGGTCTGCGCCCACCCCGTCTCCGAGCTGCCCCGCCACGAGGCGCCCGCCGACATGCGCACCGCCGACCGCGCGCTCGCGAGCGCCCGCGAGCAGGCCGAACGGGCGCGTGCTGCGCACGCCCGCGCCGAGTCGTCGGCGTCCGTGCTGGCCGCCCAGGCCGACCGGCTGGAGTCGGAGCTGGCCGCGCTGCCCGCGCCCGCCGACCGGAGCGCCGTGGAAGGCGTGCTCGCCGCGATCGCCAAGGCCGAGGAGGTCGCGGCCGAGGCCCGTCAGGCGCTGCGGGCCGGCCGGTCCCGGCTCGACCAGGCGCGGGCCGCCGCCACGCGGGCCGAACGCCAGGCCGAGACCGCCTGGCGGGAGCTGGAGGCGTCCCGCGACCGGCTGCTCGTCTCCGGCCATCAGGACGACCCGCCGCCGCCGCTCGACCGCGACGACCTGCACCGGGCCTGGACCGGTCTGCTCGCCTGGCGCGACCGCGCCGCGCAGGCCGCCGCCGCCGCGCTGGCCGAGCGCGAGGAGCAGCTGGCCGGCGCCCGCGAGCTGCTCGCCGCCGACCGCCGCAGGCTCACCGAGCGGCTCGCCGAGCACGGCGTCGTCGCGCCCCGCGACGCCTCGCCCGACCAGCTCGGCGCGGCCGTCGCCGGCGCCGTCGCCCACGCCGAGTCCGCGCTCGAACGCCTGCGCGAGGAGCGCAGACGCGCCGCCGAGCTCGAGCTGCAGGTCGCCGCCAAGGAGCACGAGGCCAAGGTCGCCCACGAGCTGGCCCTGCGCCTGCGGGCCAACGCCTTCGAGCGCTGGCTGTGCGCCGAGGCCCTCGCCGTACTCGTCGCCGCGGCCTCCGACACGCTGCGCGAGCTGTCCGACGGCCAGTACGAGCTGGCCCTCGCCGACCGGACCGGCGACATCGAGGTCATCGACTACGGCGAGGGCGGGCTGCGGCGCAGCGCGCGCACGCTGTCCGGCGGCGAGACGTTCCAGGCCGCGCTCTCCCTGGCGCTGGCGCTGTCCGGCGCGGTCGCCCGCGGCCTCGACTCGATCTTCCTGGATGAGGGCTTCGGCACGCTCGACCCGGCCACGCTCGACACCGTCGCCACCACCCTCGAACGCCTCGCCGCCGGCCAGGACCGCATGATCGGCGTCGTCACGCACGTGCCGGCGCTGGCCGAACGGGTGCCGGTGCGCTTCGAGGTCAGCCGCGACGGCAAGGGCTCCCACGTACGGAAGGCGGGCCTCACCTCATGACGGGCTTCACCGTCGACCCGTGGGACCCCGGCTACGCCGCCGCCCTCGCCGTCGAGAACCTCTCCGAGATGGGCTCCACCAGCGCCGAGCTGATCCTCGACGTCGAACGGCCGGTCGCCGACTGGAAACCGGTCACGCCAGGGGCCGGTTTCACCGCTCCCGACACGCTGCTGGTCGCCGACGGCGTGCGCCGGATCGACGCCCGCGTCTGGGTGCACGACCCCGACGCGCCCATGCCCGTGCCGGGCATCGCCGCCTCGTACGCGGCCGGGATCGTCCGGTGCGGGCCCGGCGGCGCCGACCTGGCCGCGATCCAGGTCAACCGGACGCTGATCTCGGCCTCGCCGCACACGCCCGAGGTCAGGACCACGCACGCCACGTACCAACCGGGCAGGGCCGCCGACGCGAGCTTCGAGGAGCTGTCGCTGGCGCTGCAGCGACAGGTCACCCAGCTGGAGGTCGACCTGGCGGTGCGGCACCGGTCGCATGGCGACGACCTGCTGCTGGTGGACGGGCCGCTGCGGGGGCGTACGCACCTGCCGCGCACGGTCGGCTACATCAAGACGCACCACACGGCGTACCTGCCGCCGGCGCAGTCGGCGGTCGTCGGCGCGCTCACCGCGGGGCAGCGCACACCCGTGTTCCTCATGGGCACGAGCTGGCGGCGGCACGCCTGGTACGTGCGCCTGCCCGTCCAGTCGCGGGCGCCCTGGGCGGGTGTGGCCAGGTGCGAGGCGAGCGCCGACCTCGACCCCGCCCAGGTGGTGAACCTGGCCGACGAGGTCGCCCTGGCCCTGCCGCCGCTCGCCGGCGTCGACTACAAGGACCCGCGCGCGCCGCAGAACCTCGTCCCGATCGGCGGGCTGGAGAAACTGCTGCGCCACCACCTGGGCGACGGCCGGCTGCTGTACCGGGCACTGCGCACGGCGGCGGGCGGCTAGTCAGGGTTCGATCAGGCCGGCCCTGATGGCGTGCCGGGTGAGCTCCAGCCGGTCGCGCAGGCCCAGCTTGGCCAGGATGTTGGCGCGGTGCCGGTCGACGGTCTTGACGCTGATCACCAGCAGGTCGGCGATCTGCTTGCTGGAGTGGCCCTCGGCGATGAGCTTGACGATCTCCTCCTCACGCGGCGTGAGCAGCGTGTCGGGGAGCGGCTCGCCCTGGCGGTGGCGCTGCAGGTAGTCGCGGATGAGCGCGGTGATCGCCCCCGGGTAGAGGAACGGCTCGCCGCGCATCGCGGCCCGGCACGCCTCCAGCAGGTCGCGGTCGGCCACCGACTTGAGCACGTACCCGCTGGCGCCCGCCTTGAGGGACTCGAAGAAGTACTGCTCGTTGTCGTACATGGAGAGCATGAGCAGCCGGATCTCGGGCGCCCGGCGGGAGATCTCGCGGGCGGCCTGGATGCCGGTCAGGCGCGGCATGGCGATGTCGAGGATGGCCAGGTCGACCTCCGTGCCGGGACGGGTGGCCAGCTCGATGGCCTCGGCCCCGTCACCGGCCTCGGCGACCACGGTCAGGTCGGGCTCGGCGTCGAGGATCATCCGCAGGCCGTGGCGCACCAGCGCGTGGTCGTCGGCGAGCAGGATCCGGGTGGCGGTCAAGGGGTTCCTTTCGCGTGGGTGCGATCCGCGGCCGGCGTGCCCGGGGGAAGGGGCACGGTGAGGCGCACCTCGGTGCCGGTGCCAGGACCGGCTTCGACGCCCAGGTCGGCGCCGATCAGCATGGCGCGTTCGCGCATGCCGCGGATTCCGGTGCCCTCCTCGATCGGGCCGCCGCGCCCGTTGTCGACGATGCGCAGCAGGGCGCTGCCGCCCTGAACCGTCAGGCACAGCTCGGCGCGGGTGGCGCGGGCGTGGCGGGCGATGTTGGTCAGGCTCTCCTGGGCGATCCGGTAGATCACCAGCTCCGCCTCGCCGCCGAGGTCGGGCAGGCGCGGGTCGAGCCGCCGGGTCACCGGCACGCCGCTGGCGTCGGTGAACTCGCCGGCCAGCGCGTTCATGGCGGCGAGCAGGCCGAGGTCCTCCAGCACGCCGGGGCGCAGGCGGCGGGCGATGCGGCGTACCTCGTCGAGGCTGGAGCGCACCGTCTCCTGGGCGGTGCTGAGCTCCTCCCGCAGTTCGGCGGGGGCGCGGTCGAGGGTGCGCTTGAGCCCGAGCAGCACCACGGTGAGGCTCTGGCCGATCTCGTCGTGCAGCTCGCGCGCGATGCGCTGCCGTTCGGCCTCCTGCACGGCCAGGGCGTGGGCCGCGCTGGCGCTGCGCTCGGCCTCCAGCCGGTCGAGCATGGAGTTGAACGTCGCGATGAGGGCGCCCAGGTCGCCCTGGTTGCCGCCGGCGGCACGCGCCCTGGGACGCAGCAGGTCGACGCGCTCCATCAGGGCGGTCAGCCCGCTCAGCGGCCCGAGGCTGCGGCGCAGCAGGTAGGCGTTGGCCGCCAGCATCAACGCGAGGCTGCCGGCCAGGATGGGCAGCTCGGTGAGCAGCACCGGTGAGGACACCGTCGCGGGCGACAGCGCCAGCACGGTCAGGCCCGTGGTGAACACCAACCCGTTGATCAGCGCGATCCGCCGGAACAGCGCAGAGGCCATCGGGCGGCCGCGCGCGTCCTGGACGGGCACGGTCTGCCGGGTCGCTGCAGCGTTCATGTCTCCCAGCCTGCCCATGACCGGCCGTCGGTGTCCATCGGAGCCGTCCCCCATCCCCTGCCTCGCATGTCTACATAGCGGCAACCGCCCGATATGGGTGCCGGCACCGATGGCGGTCGGGTCACTCCCGTCGCGAGACTGTCTCCCGGGGATCCCCACCAGACCGGTCGACGGAGGACAAGCGTGATCGCCGCATCTGTGTGCCATTCTGCCGGGGAAGGCACGGGCGCGGCGCCCTCGTCCTCGCCACCGGTCCCTCCTGGCCGGGTGACGACCGCACTGCCCCCGGGGCGGTCGTCACCCGCGCTCCCCGGGCCGCCGGCAGGCCCCGGGGAGCGCACATTCCGCTTCAGCCTGGGGTTACGAACCCCTTCTTCGCCACCGGCGCGCTGTTTAGGCTGAGGCGGTATGAAGCGCGACACGTGTCCGAAAACGGGGGCTTTGTGACATGGCGCTGCCCCAGGCCGCGGTCATCGGGCGCCCGATAGTGGACGTCGTCCAGGTCCCCCGCGCGGCCGATTCGAGCACGGCGGCACCGTGCGGCCCGTTCGCCTGCCCGGCCACCACGCTCTCCCCTGTTTCCACCGGGAATTCACTGCCGCACGAGCACATCGAGAGCAACGGCTGAGCACTTCCGCTCGGAACGCCGCACGTGCCGTTCGACCACCGCCTCCGGCGGGCGGCACATCTCCTGTCCGGCTCCCGAACGTAACCCGTCCGCACACCTCGCCCAGGGATCTTGGTTCAATAAGATGAAATATCCACCCAATCGGACTATCGGAGGCTTGATGGACGGCGCGGAACTGGGCTGGGAGCTGAGTACGACGGTCGCGCTGTTCCACGAGGCGGTGGCCCGGCGGCTCCGGCTGAACGCCGCCGACCACAAGGCGCTGCGCATCGTCACCAGGCAGGGGCCGCTGCCCGCCGGAGCGCTCGCCGCCCAGCTGGGGCTCGGCGCGAGCGCCGTAACCGCCCTCGTCGACCGCCTGGAGCGGGCCGGGTACGTCCGCCGAGTGACCGATCCGGCCGACCGGCGCCGCGTGCTCGTCTCGGCCGACGGCGACCAGGATCCCGACCTGAGCGGCATCTTCGCCGACCTGGGCCGCGAGATGACGGCCCTGGTCGGCAAGTACGACGAGCGCGAGCTCGCCACGATCGCCGACTACGTCCGCGGCACGATCGCCGTGTTCGAGACCCAGACCACCCGCCTGGCCGGGACCGGCTGACCCGGCGCCGGGCAACCTCCGGCGAAACGGACAATTCCGCTAAGTCGCCGGGCCGTGACTACAGTGGGGTCCGGGGAAGAGGAACGTACGGGGGAGACAGTGGATCTCGCAGAACTGGGGGAGTTCCTGAAGTCACGCCGCGGCCGACTGCGTCCCGCGGACGTCGACCTGCCACCGGGCACCAGGCGGCGGGTCCCCGGGTTGCGCCGTGACGAGGTGGCCAGGCTGGCCAGCATGTCGGTCGACTACTACTCCGAGCTGGAGCAGGGGCGCGGGCAGAGCCCGTCCGAGCCGGTCCTGCACGCGCTGGCGCGTTCGCTGCGGCTCGACTGCGACGAGACCGACCACCTGTTCCACCTGGCCGGTCGCATGCCGCCGTTCGGCGCGCAGCCCCTGCTGATGCAGTCGGCGCTGCGCCAGCTCATGGAACGGCTCGACGACACCCCGGCCATGGTGATCACCGACCTGCACCAGGTCGTGATGCAGAACCGCGCCGCCGAGGCGCTGGTCGGGCCGCAGGCGGGGCTGACCGGCATCGAGGCCAGCTTCGCCTACCACTGGTTCACCGCGCCGGCCACCCATGACCTCTATCCGGCGGAGGACCACGACTACCACTCGCGCCTGCTCGTGTCCGACCTGCGGGCCGCCGTCGCGCGGCGCGGCCCGTCCGACCAGGTCAGCGGCGAGCTCGTCCGCCACCTGCTGGGCGCGAGCGAGGAGTTCGCCGAGCTCTGGCAGGCGCGCGAGGTCGCGGTCCGGCACGAGGAGTACAAGAGAATCGCCCATCCGGTCGTCGGTCTCGTCAAGGTCACCTGCAACAGCATCGTCACGGCCGACGCCTGCCAGCGGCTGCTGTGGTTCGTGCCCGAAGACCCCGACGTCGTCGAACGGCTGCGCCGGCTCGACCCGCCCGAGGTGTGGCGGAACACGCCGGGGCCCGCGTTCGGGCGTCCAGGAAGGTGGGGTTGACCACCCCCGCCTGACCGGCTTGGCGGCGATGCGTGTGATGCACGCTGGATGAGGCGATCGCGCGGACGTCGCTCCTGACGTCCAGGAACAGCGCGACGGAGTCCAGGAGGAATCATGATGCGTGCAGCACTCGCCACGGAAGTGGGCGCCCTGCTGAGCTTGACCGAACGTGAGATCCCGGAGCCGGGCCCCGGTGAGGTCCTGGTGAAGGTGACGGCTTGCGGCGTGTGCTTCACCGACGTCAGCCTGACGCGCGGGCACTACCCGATGGCGCGTTTCCCGGTGATCCCCGGCCATGAGATCACCGGTACGGTGGCCGCGCTCGGCAGCGGCGTGACAGGCCTGTCCGTGGGCGACGCGGTCGGCGGCCAGTTCCTGTACGACTCGTGCGGCCACTGCGACTACTGCGTGTCGGGCGACCAGATCCTCTGCCCGTCCAAGCGCATCACGGGCATCGTGGTGGACGGCGGTTACGCCGAGTACGTGTTGCTCAAGAGCGGCTACGTGACCCCGCTGCCGGCCGGTCTCGACCCGGTGGCCGCGGCGCCGCTACTGTGCGCGGGCCTGACCGCGTTCAACGGCCTGCGCCGGGCGGGGGCGACGCCCAGCTCGCGGGTGGCCGTCGTGGGCAGCGGCGGCGTCGGCGCGCTCGCCGTCCGCTACGCGCTCGCCATGGGTGCGCGCGTCGCCGTGGTCGGCCGCTCGGCGTCCGGGGAGGCGGTCGCCAAGGAGCTCGGCGCCGAGCTGTACATCGCGAGCGGCGAGACCGACGCGGCGGCGGCGCTGAAGGCCTGGGACGGCGGCGCGGACGTCATCCTGAACGCCGCCCCGTCCAACGCGGCGGCCTCGTCGGTGCTGACCGGTCTCGCGCCGGACGGCACGCTGGTGCTCTGCGGTTACGACAACACGCCGCTGACCCTGCAGGCCCAGCCGATGATCCTCAACCGGCTGCACGTGATGGCGACCCCGTCGGGCTCGCCCCACGACACCCGCGACACCCTGGCGTTCTCGGCGCAGCACGGCATCGTCCCGTCGGTCACCCCGATCACCCTGGACGAGGCCCCGGCGGCGCTGGAGTCCATGGCGAACGGCTCGGGCGGCGGCCGCCGCGTCATCACGTTCGACTGACGTCACCCGCGCGGCGGCGGACCCCCACAGGCGTCCGCCGCCGCGCCAGGCAGCCCGAACGGCGGCGCGTCGGTGGACAGCACGGCCGCGCCCGGCCGACATCGAGGCGGCGGCATTCGCCCACCCGCACATCGACCACCTCGACTGGGTCTGGCACGCCGCCCCTGGTGATGACCGGCCCGTGTTCACCCGGGCGGACCATCTGGTGGCCGAACCGGAACGGGCCCGGCGCGACCTGCTCACGGAAGGCGCCCGCGACGTCAGCGGCCTCGGTAGCGCAGCCCGTCGATGAGGAGGTCGACGAGGCGCTCCGCCTGCTCGCGGCGTCCCGGGTCGCCGGCCGCGAGGGCGATGCCGCTCCCCCTTCGGCCCCAGGTCGACCGCCGACGAGGTCCTCCAGGGGGTCGAACGTGCTCTTCGCCGTCGAGGCCGCCCGGCGCTGGGCGGAGGACGGCACCGTGGCCAACGCGCTCGTGCCCGGCGGCATCCGTACCGGACGGGAGCGCCACCAGGAGGGCAGGGGATGCGGGCGGTCTTCGACAGCTACGAGTGGCGCACGCCCGAGCAGGGCGCGGCCACCTCCGTGCTGCCGGCCGCCTCTCCCCTGGTCGAGGGCGTCACCGGGCGCTACTTCGAGGACTGCGCCGAGGCCCCGCGCACCACGGATCCCGGCGCGCAGTCGGGCGTGCGCCCGCACGCGCTCGACCCGGACGACGCCGCGCGCCTGTGGAAGGTGTCGTCCGGACTGCTGGGTCTGTGACGCGTCAGTGGTGGCCTTCGCCGGTGACCTCGTCGAGGTTCACGCCATGGGCGCGGGCCAGTCGAGTCACTTCGTCCCATTCGTCGGCAGCCAGGAGGGTGCCGTGCGCGTCGTTGTCGCGGCGGGCCGCCTGCAGCGACCGCCAGACCGACCTTGCCCGTTCGCGGATCGCAGCCGCCACTGCAGTGCTCATGTCACCCCTTGCGCAAGTTTTTAGCCGCCGGATGCGTTTCTTGCCATTACGTTACCGTCCGTGGCGGATGCTCTGACCTGCGGCCTACGGCATGGCGGCTTCCGCGATTCGCTTGAGGTAGGCGTTCCGCCGCAGCATGAGCGCGGTCATGTACCGCCGCAGGACCAGCAGCTCCGCGACGGCGCCCAGCGGTCCTGCGGGGGCGGAGAAGTCGACGACGTCCCTCATCAGGGTCGCCTCGGTCCCGTTCTCCCGGGTCGCCTCGAAGGTGTGGGCGTGGTGCCAGTGCCGGAACGGGCCGCGCACCTGTTCGTCCACGAAGAACGCGGGCCGCTCGTAGGCGCTGATCACCGAGGTCAGCCGCCACGGCACGCCGAAGTGACGCGCCCGCCACGTGACCGTGTCACCGAGGACGAGGTGGCCGGAGGTGACCCCCGCCACCGCCTGCTCCCGCGCGCCGCGCATGGAGCCGAGGTGCAGCTCGACCGACAACGACAGGTCGAAGACCGGCTCCGGCGGCGCGAGCACCAGCGTGGCCAGCTCGAAGCGTGACATGTCGTGACCTCAATCACGGGGGCGGGCGGTCAGAAGGTGAGATCCCCGGCGTCGCGGCGGAGAGGTTCGAGCAGCTCGGTCACCGTGGTGGCGCGCAGCACGCCCGGGTGCAGCACCTCCGCCCTGGGACGCGGCACACCCCCGGCCACGGCGGCCGCGACCAGGGCGGCGGCCAGCCACCGCGCGTCCGCCGGACGGCCAGGCCCGATCAGCGGCTCCCCCGGCATCCGGGTGTCCGACAGCTCCCGCAGCAGCGGCCGGACCGGTGCGGGCACGGGGAAGGCCACGGGGTGCCCGTTGCCGTCGCGCACCGTGACCACGGCCGGACCTCCTCCGGCGTACCCGCGCAGGTCGCGCGCCGTCAGCTCGGCCAGCGCCGTCACGGACGCGCCGGTCGCCTCCAGCAGGGCCACGGCGACGGCCTCGGGGGTGCGCCCGTCGGCGGCCAGGCGGGCCACGCCCCGGCGCAGCAGCCGCCGCTCCTCACGGGTGAGCGGCCCGCCGGCGCTGCCGGCGTGGACGGCGTGCGACACCGCGCCGGTGCGCCAGGCGTGGGCGTAGAAGGACGACAGCACGGCCCGCCTGCGGTTGACCGTGGTGTCCGACAGCGGCCGGCCCGGCCGGCGCACGCCCACGGTGAGGGTGCCGGTGAGGGCGGCGTCGCAGTAGGCGTCCAGGTGGGCGCCGGTGGCCGCGAGCGGGTCGAGGGACGACTCCGAGGCGCGCAGCCAGCGCAGGAACGCGGCCAGCACCTGCAGGCGCGTCTGCCGCGCCGCGGCCGAGGACCGTTCGAGCAGCCAGGCCCGCACCGCCTTCGCGGCCGCGGGCGCGAGGCCGTCGATCAGGTCGACGTCCGCCGCGGACACGTCACCGCCGTCGCCGGGGCGCCTGCGCGGACGCAGGCCCTCGATCTCCCCGACGCTCGCCGGGGCGGAGGTACGGGGCTGGGCTGAGGGCTGGGGGGAAGGTTCTGTCACGGTGTTCCTCGGCGGCATGCTGGGGCGCTGGGCTGAGGGCTGGGGGGACTGGGGGGCGAGCCGTTCCGTACCGGATAAAGGGTCCTCCGACGGGGTCGCCGGGGGTGGTGCGGCCGTCGCGGACGAGAGCTCCGGCCGGGGGGCGACGGCGGGCGTCAGGTGCTCGTCGGCCTCAAGAAGCGGGCCGGGGATGTCGGTGCGCGGGCCGCTCAGCACGTGACCTTACCCGCCCGCACGGCTGCCGTCATGGTCGGCTCGATGGCCGTCACGGCCGTGCCGACAGCCGTGATGACGGCCGTCTTGACGGCCGTCTTGATGGCCGCCGCACGGGCGGGACAGTCCTGAGGGCCGGGGCCAGGCAGTCCAGTCATGTTTTCGATCTTCTCACGGCGCTTCGCCCCGCGCCGCCCGGTGTGCGGCACCCGTCCGAAGTCCCCGACGTCGCCTCATTGCTTGCGCCGCGCCCGGTAGGTGACCGGCTTGTCCCCCTTCCCGGGGAAAGCCATGATCAGCAGGCGTTGACCGTAGTCGTTCTTCCCCTTCCACCGGAACCAGTCGTAGTGCACCCGGATCCGGTAATGACCGGCACGACCGTTGAGCGACAGGTCGGGGAACCCGGTGCCGCTCAGATCGTCCCTGAGCACGATCTCCCCGGTGGGACTCCGGTAGCCGACCTCCACGACGTGGTCCCAGCCCTTGGTCTCCACCGGCGGGCGGCGGGTGTAGGTCTCCAGCGTGACGCAGAGGTCGTAGTCGGGGTGCGTCAGGACCATCAGGTGACCGGGCAGGGCGGCCACCAGGCCGTTGCGCTGCGCCTCGTCCAGCACACCGTCCTCGAACGGGTCCGCCTCGTCCTCGGTCGGCTCGTACGTCTCGACGGCTCCGTAGTCCGTCCACTGCGGCTCTTTGATGCGGATCGCCTTGGCCGCTCTGATGAGCGGGCGGTGGCGCGGGGTCGAGTCGCACATGCGCTGCGCGTCGTCCTCCCACTCCTGGTCCTCCAGCTCCTGCTCGGCGGCCGCGGCCTGGACCACGGCGTCGGCGCCAGGGCAGATCTGCGCGAGCGGATAGGTCAGGGCGTCGCGCCGCAGCCCCTCCACCGTCTGCAGGCGGGCGACCTCCTGAGGGTCGTTGCGGGTGTAGACGCCGCACAGCCGGCGGCCGTGGGCGAGGATCACGGCGTCGGGCGTGGTGTCGGCGAACGTGACCAGGCCCGCCTGCCGGTAGGAGCACACGAACCGCTGGTCGGAGGTGAGCTCAGGTTTCCTGGGTTCGCCCCTCCACGGCTCGTACGGGGCGCAGTCCTCTGCCGCGGTGACGGGGCCGAGTGACTGGTCGGCCACCGGCGCGAACCCGAGCGCGAGCAGGGTGACCGTCACCGCGAGCACGACATGGCGGCGTACGCGCTGGGCGGGCGCGGCCGGGTAGAGCACCAGCAGGAGCAGCGCCGAGGCGAGCAGGGCCGCGCCGTACCACGACGGCGAGACGCCGAAGAAGAGCTCACCGTCGCGCTCCCGGGTGAACAGCCCTTCCGGGTAGATCTGCACACCTTCGTAGAAGAAGTCACCGGAAACCGCCGGCACCGGTGTCGTCGTGAGCGCACTGACGAAAGCGACGACCGCGGCGACCGTCAACGTCACCGTGGTGAACCGCACGAGACGGCGGGTCCGGCGCAGGACGGTGACCAGGAGCAGCAGCGCGGGGCCGCCGACGCCGACGAAGACGTCGAGGGAGAACCAGGTCAGCGCCGGCGTACCGCCGCCCTCCACCCGGACGACGTTCTCGATGGCGCCTCTGGGCCCGATCCAGAGGTACATGCCGTGCGTGAGGTTGACGGCGGCGGGGACGAGCGGGAGCACGACCGCCACGGCGGCCACCGGCCACCACCTGGCCGCCGCCCGCGCCGGCCGCCGCCTCGGGACCGGCTGCGGGAGGGGGTTCGCGAGTTCGTGGGCGGTCCTGGCCACCCACACCAGCCCGAAGACGCTGACGGCGCCGATGAGGGTGTGGACCGCGAAGGCCCAGGGGAATACGCCCGTGCTGATGCCCATGCTGCCGCCGGGCTTGAGAAAGGTCATCACCTGGGCGACGACGCCGATCCTGACGGTCGCCGCGCTCCAGCGACTGTCCCTGGCCTGGGCGACCAGGATCGACACCGACCACGCCTGCCAGACGTACCCGTACCCGCCGGCGAGGGTGAAGACGGCGGTGTCCAGGCCGAGCACGCCCGTGATGCTCTGGCCGAGGCCGCTCGCGCAGGCGAGGAGTCCCGCCACGAGCGAGAACAGCCGCAGCCCGCGGGAGACGACGCCGCGGAGCACCAGGAAGAACAGCCAGACGACGGCCGCCTGCAGGAGCCCGGTGATGATCTCCGTCGCCGTCCAGAACCAGTAGGCCTCGGCCGCCACGATCAGCGGGACACTGGCGAAGAGGGCGATGCCGAAGCCGACCTGCAGGTACAGCGCGAGCCGCAGCAGGCCGACGCGCCCGCCGCGGTGGGCCGGCTCGCCTCGGGCGCGGCCGCGCAGCACCTGCCACAGGGCCCACGCCTGTACGGCCCCGACGAGCAGCACGGCCACCGTCAGCCCCCAGGGAACGCTGAACGCGTCCTCGTCGCCGAGGAAGAAGGGATCGCGCGCGACGACCGTCCAGAGCGGGCGGCCGTGGTCGGTGGTCAGCGCGAGGGCGCCGAGCACGCCCACGAAGGCGAGGTGGCCGAGCGCGAACAAGGCGGCGATCATGCCGAAGCGGTAGTGACGCATGGCCGTCTCTCGGGGGGTGGGAGAGGAAACGCCCAACCCTAGCGAGCCACCAGAAAGTTGATCAAGAATGTGTCGTCACCGGTCCCCCGAGCGGCGGGGAGCCGTACCCTCACTGATCGTCTCCCAGGGCGGCGGCGAGGCGGGCCGCGAGCGTGGCGACGGCGGCGCGCAGTTCCGGTCCGCCCTCGACGTGGAAGGCGAACGGCACGCTCGCCAGCCACTCCTGCGCGTACATGGCCGGGTTGTTCGTGCTGCCGACCAGCACGCAGCCGTCCTCGGTGGCCTCCAGCCGGCCCATGGGCGCCCTGACCCAGGGCGCCACCTCGGCGAGCGGGGCGTCGAACACCACTCGGGTGAGGTAAGGCCAACCGCTGCCGAGGTGCTCCTCCAGCATCGTCACCGGGTCGAGCCCGTCGGGCGGCTGGAACGCGTACGGGGTCTCCTCGACCGAGGCGATCCGGTCGATCCGGTACGTGCGGATCGCGTCCGCCCGGTGCGAGTGGCACAGCAGGTACCAGCGCCCGTGGCGGACGACGACCGCCCATGGGTCGGCCTCCGTCGTCCACTCGTTGCCCGACTCGCGCCGGTACGTGACCAGGACCCGCCGCCGGGCCGCGACGGCGGCGACGAGCGCGCTGGTGGTGGTGGGGTCGGGGCGGGCCGAGTAACGGTCGCGCGCCGCCGAGGCGTGCTCGCGCAGGACCGCCGCCTGCCGGCCGACGTTCTCGGGCAGCGCCCGGACGACCTTGCGCAGGGCCGTACCGACCAGATCGTTCACGTCGGCGGCAGCCGGCGGGCTGTCGAGCACCGCCATGACCAGCGCGATCGCCTCGGGCTCTGTGAAGGCGACCGGCGGCAGCCTCGTGCCGCGTCCGAGCCGGTAGCCGCCGTAGGGGCCGCGAAGCGACTCGACGGGGATGCCCGCCTCCCGCAGGATGCCGACGTAGCGTCGCGCGGCCCGCTCCGTGACGTCGAGGCGCTCGGCGAGTTCGCCGGCCGTGACCCCTGGGCGGGTCTGGAGGATCTCCAAGGTGCGCAGCGCACGCGCGGTGGGGCTGGTGTCGGTCGGCACACCGGAAGACTAGGTGGTCGTGTGACGAACCGGAAGCAGATCGTCCGGTATCGGTCCTAGCATGCCTGCGTGACGGCAGGGTTCCGGCCGTCGGGTTTCCCCACTGAAAGAGGACTGATCATGGATATCCTGCTCGTCGCCGGCCTCTGGCTCGACGGCTCCGCGTGGGACGAGGTCGTGCCGGAGCTCGAGGCGCTCGGCCACCGTCCCGTGCCGATCACGCTGCCCGGCCAGGGCGACGGTTCCACCTCGGCCACCCTCGACGACCAGGTGGCGGCGGTGATCGACGCCGTGGACGCGGCGCCGGGAAAGGTCCTGGTGGTGGGGCACTCCGCGGCCTCCAGCCTGGCCTGGCTGGCCGCCGACGCGCGACCGCAGCGGGTCGCCAAGGTCGCCCTCGTCGGCGGCTTCCCGAGCGATGACGGCAGCGAGTACGCCGACTTCTTCGAGACGAAGGACGGCGTCATGCCGTTCCCCGGCTGGGGGCCGTTCGAGGGGGCCGACTCGGTCGACCTGGACGAGGAGGCCAAGCAGCGCATCGCGGCCGCGGCGATCCCCGTGCCGGAACAGGTGTCGAAGGGCGTGGTGCGGCTGCGGGACGAGCGGCGGTACGACGTCCCGGTCGTCCTCGTCTGCCCTGAGTACACCCCTGCCCAGGCCAAGGAGTTGCTCGACGCCGGCCAGCTGCCCGAGCTCTCGCGCGTCAAGCACCTGGAGTACGCCGACATCGACTCGGGCCACTGGCCCATGTTCACCAAGCCCGCGGAGCTCGCCCGCATCCTGGCGGCGGCCACCACCGAGTCCTGACGCGGCCTCCCGTAAGGGAGGCGTTCACCGCCCTCGATCCGGCCGATCCTTCCTCCTCGGTACGGCCGCCCGAAATGGGTCTTGTCTCAACCTTCACTTATCGCTTACTTTTGCGCTGCAAACGTAACCGATAACGATTGCAACTGTGAGGGCGGCATGGCCGAGGGCGGCGCGCCAGTGACGATGAGTGATGTCGCACGATTAGCCGGCGTCTCCACCGCGACCGTTTCGCGGGTGGTCAACGGGCGTTACGGTGTGAGCGCCAGCACCGTCGCCCACGTACGTTCGGCCATCGAGCAGCTCGGCTACGAGACGAGCCTGGTGGCCACCAGCCTGCGGCGCAGCCGCACCAACGTCCTCGGCCTGGTGACGCACAGCTTCCAGCCCTACACCGCCGAGGTGCTCAAGGGCGTCATGGACGCCTTGAGCCAGTCAGGCTTCGACCTGATCATCTACGCCAACAGCGACCTGTACGGCACGTACTCCGAGGGCTGGGAGAAGCGCCACCTGGCCCGCCTGTCGGGCACCCTCACCGACGGGTGCATCGTGGTCACGCCGTGGAGCAAGCTGGAGAGCAGCACCCCCCTCGTGGCCGTCGACCCGGCGACCGACTCGACGGTGCCGTCGGTGATGGCCGACAACCTCGCGGGCGCCACCACGGCGGTCGAGCATCTCCTCGACCTGGGCCATCGGCGCATCGGATTCATCGCGGGCCGGTCCGGGCTGGCGGCCGCGCTGTCGCGCGAGGAGGGCTACCGCAAGGCGCTGACCGATGCCGGCGTCCCGATCGACACCACGTTGATCGGAAGAGGCGATTTCAACCCCGCGTCCGCGGTGCCGCTCGCCCGGGAACTTCTGTCCCGGCCGGACCGCCCGACGGCGATCTTCGCGGCGAGCGACGGAATGGCGCTCAAGGTGGTGGAGGTCGCGAAGGATCTGGGCCTCAGCGTCCCCGGCGACCTGTCGGTGGTCGGCTTCGACAACATCCTGGAGTCCGCCCTCGCGGATCCGGGGCTGACCACGATCGACCAGTCGATGTACCGGCTCGGGCACGAGGCGGGCCGCATGCTCAAGTCGCTGGTGTGCGGCAATTGGCGAGGACCGCGGCACATCGTGCTCCCGACCCGCTTGGTGGTGCGCGGCTCCACCACAGCCCCCAGACTGTGACGCCACCCCACGGGTGAGCCGTCGCATTCCGTCTGACGTCGCCTTGAGAGAAACGTCAGACGGAGAAAGCGAACCACTTGACGAACGGAGGTGTGGATCCCAACCGAACAGCACATCCATCGATGAATCAGGCCGGCCAGTCGGGCGCCATCCGCGGTCCGGTCCCATCAAAGGAGTTGCTTAGTGTCATCTTTACTTTATCACGGCAGTTCACGCCCCAACGGAGTGCGTCGGCTCACCACCGCGGTCGCCGCGGGAGCTTTGGCGATCGCGATGGTGTCGCTCGCCTCCCCGGCCGCAGCGGGTACTGCGGCGGCCACCACGGCGGCGACCATGACGGCGGAGACGCCGTGGCTGGACGTCTCCGCGGACGGCTACGCGTCCTTCACCCTCCCGGCGGCCTCGGTCCAGGCCGCCATCGGCCAGGTGTCGCAGGTGGTCATCGAGGGGAACTTCGGCCCCTCCAGCACCTGGGTGGAGTTCGGCCTGACCCGCCGGGGCGACGCCTGGTCGGGCGTCCTCGGCCCGCTCAAGCCGGGGCTGTACACCTACCAGGTCACCGGTGACGACACCAAGGGTCTCAAGGACCCGACGAACGGCACGCAGGTGGCGTCCCAGCCGCTGTGGAGCACGTTCTTCGTCGCGGGCGACTCCGCGAGCCTGCTGGCGGACGCTCCGCAGGGTCAGGGCGGCACCGTCGAGACCCTGACCTACCAGACCAAGGCCGAGGAGCGCTCGGCACTGGTGTGGACGCCGCCCGGCTACGCGGCCCAGCGTCCCGCCAAGCCGTACCCGGTGCTGTTCCTGCAGTCCGGCGGGGCCGCCGGCGACTGGCTCGACCTCGGTCGAGCCAAGCAGATCCTCGACAACCTGTCGGCCAGGGGCGACATCGAGCCGATGGTGGTCGCGATCTCCGGGGCGACCGACGGCAAGGAGCTGAAGGACCTGCGGAAGGCGGTCGGCGACCGCTACCGCGTCCACCGCGACCCCGCGCGTCAGGCGGTGGCCGGTGCGGCCGAGGGCGGGACGCGGGCGCTGCTTGCCGCGCTGGCCCGCCCGAACGAGTACGGCTACGTCGGCTCGTTCTCCGGTCTCGCCGACGACCCCGGCCGGTTGGACGCGAAGGACGTCAACCGTCACGTCAAGCTGCTGCGCCTGTACACGGGGAACGTGACGGACCCCGGGTACAACGCGACCGTCCGCCTCACCGAGGCGCTCGACCGCGCCCGCGTCGGCTACGACTTCGACGGGGTCAACCCCGACGCCGGCGGGAACTGGAACGCCTGGCAGGAGAACCTGATCGACTTCCTGCCGCGACTGTTCCGCAACGTGTCGGACCACGGTCCGAGCGCCGGTCACGGGCAGCTCAAGGGCGAGTTCGCCCCGCCGGCGGCGGGCACCACCCCGACGCCGTTCGTGACGGACGACGGCTTCGTCACCTTCGAGACGACGACGGAGTTCCAGGACGCTCAGAACGTCAAGGTGTGGGCGAACTGGGCTCCGGGCGGAAGCTGGCTGCGCGTCCCGCTGACGCGGGTGGGCGACCGGTGGCGGGCGACCGTGGGGCCGCTCGACCCGTGGTTCTACTACTACCGGCTGATCGTGGACCGGGCCTCGGTCAAGGACGTGTCGAACCCGACGAAGGTGACGTCCGAGCCGACCTGGAGCACCTTCCTCGTCAACGGTGAGGCGGCGCGCCTGCTCTCCGACGTCCCGGCCGGTCAGGGCGGAACGGTCGAGAGCATGACGTACCGGAGCACCGTGGCGAACCAGGACCGCACCGCGCTGGTGTGGACGCCGCCGGGCTACGACCCCGACCGCGCGGAGCCGTACCCCGTCTTCTACCTCCAGCACGGCAGCGGCCAGAGCTACACCGACTGGGTGGAGATGGGCCGCGCCAAGCAGATCCTCGACCACCAGTTCCTCGACGGGGACCTGGTGCCGATGGTCGTGGTGATGGGCAACGGCAACGTGTCCAACTTCAACCAGGAGCTGCTGAACAACATCGTCCCGGCGACCCGCGCCCGCTACAACGTCTCCGACGACCCGTCGCAGCAGGCCCTCGCCGGCCTGTCGATGGGCGGCGGGCAGACGTTCGGGGTGCTCAAGGCGTACCCGGGCCGGTTCGCGTACGTCGCGGCGTTCTCGGCGGGCTTCGGCAGCGGGGCGGGCGTCGACGCGGAGGCGATCAACAACGGCACCAAGCTGCTGCGCCTGTACGTCGGCGACCAGACCGACTTCGTGTACCCCTCGTTCACGGCGTCGCTTCCCACGATGAACGACCTCGGCATCCGCTACGAGTTCGACGGGGTCACCCCTGGGCCGCACGGCTGGGACGTGTGGCAGAAGAACCTGATCGACCTGGCTCCGCGCCTGTTCAAGCGCTGAAAGGGCGGCTTCGGCCGGCCTCTCTTGCGCCCAATTTGTGAGCGCTCACATGACCGGGGGACGGGGTGCGGGAGCGACACCCGCGCCCCTCCCCCGGTCGCTGGATCAACAAGCGCATGAACCCCCGTGCGCTGAACTCGGAAGGAAACACCGGATGAAGAAGAGGCTCCTCGCGGCGGCGGCCCTGCTCGCCACCACGGCCTCGCTGGTCGCCTGCTCCTCCGGCGAGCAGGGCGGTGGAACCACCGCGAGCGGTGGGAACAACGCGAGCAACTGCACGAACACGATCCCCAAGAAGGATCTGCCGGTTGTGACGATGTGGGGCTGGTACCCCAACACGCAGCTCGTGGTCGACAACTTCAACAAGCTGAACGGGGAGGTGCAGGTCTGCTGGACCAACGTCGGCCAGGGCAGTGACGAGTACGACAAGTTCCAGACGGCCATCTCGGCGGGCACCGGCGCGCCCGACGTGATCATGGTCGAGATGGACCGCATCCCGACCTTCCAGATCCAAAAGGCGCTCGTCGACATCAAGCCGTACGGCTACGACGCCGTCAAGGCCGACTACAGCGAGGGCGCCTGGAAGGACGTCTCCGTCGGCGGCGCGGTCTACGGCGTGCCGGTCGACGGCGGCCCGATGGCGATGATCTACCGCAAGGACATCTTCGAGAAGTACGACATCACGCCGCCGAAGACCTGGGCCGAGTACGAGCAGGCGGCGCAGAAGGTGAAGGACGCGGGCGGCCCGCTGTTCGGTGACTTCGCCGCGAACGTGTCGGCCCTCACGATGGCGCTGCAGATCCAGAAGGGCGCCGCGCCGTTCACCTACGACCCGGCGCAGCAGAGCACGATCGGCATCAAGCTGAACGACCAGGGCTCCAAGGACGTGCTCGACTACTGGACGAACCTCGCGCGCAAGGGCCTGGTCGGCACGCAGGACCAGTTCACCCCCGAGTACATCTCCGGCGTGATCAACGGCCAGTACGCGACGTACATCTCGGCGGCCTGGGCGCCCGGCTACCTCACCGGCGCCGGCGTCGGCAAGGGCGAGGACACCGGCAAGTTCGCGGTGGCCCCGCTGCCGCAGTGGGATGCGGCCAACCCCGTACAGGTGAACTGGGGCGGATCTGCCTTCTCGGTGACGAGCCAGGCGAAGAACCCCGAACTGGCGGCGAAGGTGGCGTACGGCCTCTACGCCGACAAGGAGTCGCTCACCGACGGCTGGACCAACCAGATCATCTTCCCGCTGAACCTCAAGGCGCTGAACGACCCCGCGTTCGTGGACCTGAAGGTGGACTTCTTCGACGGCCAGCAGGCGAACAAGGAGGTGTACGTCCCCGCCGCGAACGCCTACAAGGGCGTCACCTACAGCCCGTTCGGCCAGTACTACTTCGACGCCATGACGAAGCAGGTCAGTGCGCTCATCGAGGGCTCCGACACGGGCGCGCAGGCCGCCGACCGGCTTCAGGAGGACGTGGTGAACTACGCCAAGGAACAGGGTTTCACCGTTCAGTGACGACCGGGGTGGGCCACGCGGAACTCGACCGCCGGCCCACCCTCGCTTTTCCCCGTATCGACATCGGAGCCCAAGTTGACCCTCCAGATCGAGAAGAGTGCGCCACGCACCGAGAAGACGACGCAGCAGAACCGTGGAAAGGTGCGCCTCCGTGAGCATCTGATGGGTTGGCTCTTCGTCGGCCCCTTCGGGATCGTCTTCCTGGCGTTACTCATCGCGCCGCTCGCGTACGCGTTGTATCTCAGTCTTTTCCAGAAGAAGCTGATCGGCGGCACCAGCTTCGTCTTCCTCGACAATTACGTGAAGGCGTTCACCGACCCGAGTTTTCTCTCCGGCTCGTGGTTCGTCATCCGTTTCTCGCTGGTCTCCATCCCGCTGCAGATCATCATCGCGCTCGCCATGGCGTTGATCCTCGATGCCGTGACCAATGCGTTCACCCGTTTCTCCCGCCTCATGATTTTTCTTCCCTACGCGATCCCCACGGTCATCGGGGCGGTCATGTGGGGATTTCTCTACAGCAAGAATTTCGGGCCGCTCACCGACATCTTCGCCTTGTTCGGCGGCACCGCACCTAACTTTCTCAGCAGCAACCTGATCTTCATCGGCCTGGTCAACATCGTCACCTGGCAGTGGGCCGGCTACTACATGATCATCCTGTACGCGGCGCTCCAGGGCATCGACCCGGCACTCTACGAGGCCGCCCGCATGGACGGCGCCGGCAAGTGGCAGGTGGCGCTCCGGATCAAGATCCCGTTGATCGCCCCGGCACTGATCCTGATCCTGGTCTTCTCGCTGATCGGCACCCTGCAGTTCTTCAACGAGCCGCAGATCCTGCGGTCTCTCGCGGCCGGGGCCATCGGACCCGACTACACCCCCAACATGTACGCGTATCAGCAGGCATTCTCACTCGCGAACTTCAACTACGGGTCGGCGATCTCCTTCGCGCTCGGCGGGGTCGTGTTCATCGGCGTCTACGCCTTCCTGTTCTTCACCCGCAAGCGGAGGAGCTTCCTGTGATGAGTAACCGTCCCCGGCCACAGCGCAACCTTCCCCTCCAGGTGTTTCTCGGCTTCCTGGTCGTGTATTTCCTCGTGCCGTTCTGGTGGGTCATCGTCAACAGTTCCAAGGACGCGCCCGGTCTTTTCGGCGGTGGCAACACCCTGTGGTTCGCCGACAACATCGACTATCTCGGCAACCTCCAGCAGCTGTTCACGTATGACAACGGCCTCTACGGCAGGTGGATTCTCAACTCCACGCTGTACGCGATCGCGGGCGGCGTCGGCGCCACGCTGCTGGCGGTCATGGCGGGCTACGGATTCGCCAAATACCGGTTCGCGGGCAGGCGCTTCAGCTTCGCGCTCGTGCTCGGCGCGTTGATGGTGCCCGCGACGGCCCTGGTGATCCCCACCTTCATGATGTTCTCCCAGCTCGGCCTGACCAACACGATCTGGGCGGTGATCCTGCCGTCGCTGCTCAACCCGTTCGGCGTCTACCTGATGCACGTGTACGCGCGCGACGCCATCCCCAACGAGATCCTGGACGCGGCACGGGCGGACGGCGCGGGCGAGGTGCGGACGTTCCTGCAGGTCGCGCTGCCCCTGATGCGGCCCGCGGTGGTCACCGTGCTGCTGCTGTCGGCGGTGGCCTCGTGGAACAACTACTTCCTGCCCCTCGCCATGCTCTCCGACAACCGCCTGTTCCCGGTCACCGTCGGACTCGGCCTCTGGCAGGGCATCGCGTCGGGGAACAACGCGGGCACCACCTCGCTCTGGAGCCTCATCATCCTGGGCGCGCTGGTGTCGGTCATCCCGCTCGTCATCGCGTTCTTCACGCTCCAGCGGCACTGGCGCGGCGGGCTGTCCGTCGGCGGGCTGAGATAGGGCGGGCGCACTCACACCGGCGCGTCGCCGGCGAGGAGCACCATCAGCGTCAGTCCTCCTGACGTCAGCAGCACGACGCTCAGCACGGCCAGCAGTTCCCGGCGGCTGGCCTGTGCGGCGAACCGCTGCGGTCCCTCGCGCTCGGCGCGCGCGCCGAACTCCTCCAGGCGGCGGCTCAGGCGCGATCCCCCGCGCCGCAGCTCGCGCTCGATCGCCGCGAGGATCACCTGCTCCCTGCGGGACAGTCCCACGGCCGTCACTCCAGCTCCGCCGCCCGGCCGGTATGCGGATAGTGCAGGTCGAAGGCCGGCCGTTCCGACCGGATGCGCGGCAGGCTGGTGAAGTTGTGCCGGGGCGGCGGGCAGGACGTGGCCCACTCCAGTGAGTTGCCGAACCCCCACGGGTCGTCCACGGTGATCTTCTTGCCGTGCCGCGCCGTGTACCAGACGTTGTAGAGGAACGGCAGCGTCGAGGCGCCCAGGATGAACGCGCCGATCGACGAGATCATGTGCAGGTCGGTGAAGCCGTCCACGGAGCTGTAGTCGGCGTAGCGGCGCGGCATGCCCGCGACGCCGAGCCAGTGCTGGACGAGGAACGTGGTGTGGAAGCCGATGAACAGCGTCCAGAAGTGCACCTTGCCGAGGCGGTCGTCGAGCATCCGTCCGGTCATCTTCGGCCACCAGAAGTAGAAGCCGGAGAACATCGCGAACACCACCGTGCCGAAGACGACGTAGTGGAAGTGGGCCACCACGAAGTAGCTGTCGGTGACGTGGAAGTCGAGCGGCGGCGAGCCGAGGATGACCCCCGTCAGCCCGCCCATCAGGAAGGTGATGAGGAACCCGACCGCGAACAGCATGGGCGTCGGGAAGCACAGGTGGCCCCGCCACATCGTGCCGATCCAGTTGAAGAACTTCACCCCGGTCGGCACGGCGATGAGGAAGGTGAAGAAGGAGAAGAACGGCAGCAGCACCTGCCCGGTCGGGAACATGTGGTGCGCCCACACCGTCATCGACAGGCCGGAGATCGCGATCGTGGCGCCGACCAGGCCGACGTACCCGAAGAGGGGTTTGCGGCTGAAGACGGGGATCACTTCGGTGATGATGCCGAAGAACGGCAGCGCGATGATGTACACCTCGGGGTGGCCGAAGAACCAGAACAGGTGCTGCCAGATCAGCGGCCCGCCGTTGACCGGGTCGTACACCTGGGTGCCGAGCTTGCGGTCGGCCGCCAGCACGAGCAGCGCGGCGGCCAGCACCGGGAACGCCATGAGCACGAGCACACTGGTCAGCAGCACGTTCCAGGTGAAGATCGACATGCGGAACATGGTCAGTCCCGGCGCCCGCATGCAGATGATCGTGGTGATGAAGTTGACGGAACCGAGGATCGTGCCGAGACCGGCCAGCGCCAGGCCCATCACCCACAGGTCGCCGCCGACGCCGGGCGTGAAGGTCGAGTCCGACAGCGGCGTGTAGGCGAACCAGCCGAAGCTCGCCGCCCCGGCAGGCGTCAGGAAGCCCGCGACCGTGATCAACCCGCCGAACAGGAACAGCCAGTACGACACGGCGTTCAGCCGCGGGAAGGCCACGTCCGGCGCGCCGATCTGCAGCGGCATGACGACGTTCGCGAACCCGGCGAACAGCGGGGTCGCGAACAGCAGCATCATGATCGTGCCGTGCATGGTGAACAGCGCGTTGTACTGCTCGTTGTTCACCAGCTGCAGGCCCGGATGGATCAGCTCGGCCCGGATGAGCATCGCGAACACGCCCGCGAGCAGGAAGAAGGCGAACGAGGTGATGAGGTACAGGTACCCGATCACCTTGTGGTCCGTCGTCGACAGCCAGTTCGCCAGCAGCCTCCCCTTGCGGGCTGCCGTGGCCGATTCGGTATCGGTTGTCAGCGGCTCGTCGGCGCGTGATTCGTCGATGCTCACCAGAGATCCCCCCGTGGTGCCACCGGCGCTCTCCCCCGAATGGTGTTCTGGCAGGTCAGCGCCATTCTGAGAGACGCCCTACCCGCACAACTCGCACGATATGCCCCGCTTCACGCATACGTACCGTCGGCACCGTTTGTCCCTGGTGTTTAGCTTCGTACCAGTATGAACCGCTGAGAGGGCGCTCCGATAGCCTCCTGAGGGTTCATCTCAGGCTCGGCGCGTCCGGCGCGGCCAGACTCCGGACCGGGCAGGCACCGCGGCACCGCGGTCGAGGAGGTATCGAATTTGTCGGGGGTTGTCGCGGCATTTGCCGCCCTGGTGTCGGTCGCCGTCCTCGGCTACGTCATCGGGGCCGTCCGGCTGCTGCGCGCCGGCGACGAGCTGGTGCTGTCGCGGCTCGCGTTCTACGTCGCCACCCCGGCGCTGATGTTCGCCACCGTCTCGCGCGCCGACCTCCACGCGCTGTTCTCCCCCGTCCTGCTGACCGAGGTCGTCGCGGTCGTCTGCACGCAGCTCGCGTTCGTCCTGGTGGCGAAGCTCGTCTGGCGGCGCAGCACGGGCCAGGCCACGATCGGCGCGCTCGCCTCCTCCTACGTCAACGCGGGAAACCTCGGCGTGCCCATCTCGCTGTACGTGCTGGGCGACGCCGCCCTCGTCGCGCCCATCCTGCTCTTCCAGCTGCTGGTGTTGACGCCTGGCTCGTTCCTGGTCCTGGACAGGGGCTCCCGTTCGGCGCGGGCGGCGCTGCTGCTGCCGCTGCGCAACCCGCTCACCGTCGCGTCCCTCCTGGGGCTGGCGCTCGCGTTGAGCGGGATCACGCTCCCCGACACCGTCATGCGCCCGGTCGACCTGCTCGGCGGCGCGGCCGTCCCGCTCGCGCTGCTCGCCTACGGCCTCAGCCTGTACGGCTCCCGCCAGACCGCCGCCGCCCCCGAGGAGGCCGGCGTCGGCAAGGACATCGCCCTGGCCGCCGCACTCAAGGCGTTCGCCCAGCCCGCCGTCGCGTACCTGACCGCTCGCTTCGCCCTCGGCCTCGACGGCACCCACCTCCTGGCCGCCACCCTGTTCGCCGCCCTCCCCACAGCCCAGAACATCTACGTGTACGCCGTCACCTACAACACCGGCAGACACCTGGCCCGCGGCGCCATCCTGATCACCACCGGCCTGTCCATCCCCATCATGACCGCCATCGGCGCCACCCTGGGATGACGGAGTCGATGACGCACCCAGGTTTCGAGTAGCCCCACCCGCACCGCCTACGACGGCCGCCGCAGTTGCCGCGCACTTCGTCCTGACATGAATCGACATTTCGAAATAAGAGCGATACGGAAAGATCAGGTCGGCATAGGATGCGGGTGTGCTGGACACCCTCCTGATCGTCGTCGCAGCCTTGGCCGTCATCACAGCCATCGTCGTCACGGCAGCCAGCAGATCACGCGCGGCCAGGAGCGCCGGCATGCTGCCGCCCCCGGCCGATCTGCAGGACCACCTCCAGCAACTGGTCGCCGGCGGCCGCAAGGTACAGGCGATCAAGGTGCTGCGCGAGCGCGCACCGGGCATCGGGCTCAAGCAGGCCAAGGCAGTGGTCGACGCCGTCGAAAGAGGCACGGCCCTGCACGCGGCACTGGCCGCGTCCGGGCACCGCCCGCCACCCACGCCCGCCATCCCACCCGACCTGCGCGACCACCTGCTGCGCCTGATCGCGCAGGGCCGCAAGATCGAGGCGATCAAGGTGCTGCGTGGTCGCCTGCCCAGCCTCGGCCTGAAGCAGGCCAAAGACATCGTCGACTCCCTCCAGGCCGGCACCCCCGCCCTGGGTTCCCGGACGCCCCCACCCGGCATCCCCGCCGCCACCGCCGACCTCGCCGACCGTGTCCGCGCCCTGAAGGCCCAGGGACGCCAGGAGCAGGCCATCCACCTCGTCCGCGGCGAAACCGGCATGGACGACGCCGAAGCCACCGCCTTCGTCAACGCGATCGACCCCGACCCCGACGCCACCTGACGCGGCACGATGGCGCGCCGTCCTTTCAAGGGGCAGGAACCAGGCGACCTGGTGCTCGGCTGCGCCGTCTGCGTGACGATCTCGTTCGTGGGGTTGTTAGCGGCTAGCGGAATCATCAGTTGTCTTCAGTCTCCGTCTGCATCATTTGTCTGTGAAACTTTCCGAGTGGGCGCGGCGGAATGGCGTGCACTACCAGACCGCCTGGCAGTGGGCGCGAGACGGGAAAATGCCGGTCCCGGTCACCAAGACCGCGACCGGCCGGTACCTGGTGCTCGAGCAGCCGTCCGAACGGGACGGCCGGACGGTCGCGTACTGCCGGGTCTCGAGCGCTGACCAGAAGGCGGACCTCGAGCGGCAGGCGGGCCGAGTCGTCACGGCTGCCACCGGGATGGGGCTGACCATCGCCGACGTGGTGAGCGAAATCGGCTCCGGCCTGAACGGCAGACGGCCGAAGCTGGCCCGCCTGCTGCGCGACCCGCAGGTCACCACCATCGTGGTCGAGCACCGCGACCGGCTGACCCGGTTCGGTCTCGAGCATCTGTCGGCCGCGCTCGAGGCGAGTGGGCGGCGGATCGTCGTGATTGATGACGCCGAAGTCGATCACGATCTGATGCGGGATATGACCGAGGCCCTCACCTCGTTCTGCGCCCGCCTGTACGGGCGAGGCTCGGCATCGCGCCGCGCCAAGGCGGCCTTGCGCGCGGCGCGGGACGCGGCATGACCGACCGGCAGGGCTTCCGTGTGGAGTTGGCTCCGACGCTCGAGCAGCGCGCCCGGCTCGGGCAGCATGCGGGACTGTCGCGGGTGGTG
>NZ_FNFB01000081.1 GCF_900100395.1 Nonomuraea maritima
CATCCCCTGAAAGCGTGGAGACTCGGTTATGCGGCGATGGTCTCCTGAGACCTCGCCGTGGCGGCTGCTCGCGCGGTCATGATCTGCTGCTCGTAGACGATCGGGGGCAGCCCGTCGGCGGCGCTGTGTCGGCGGCGGGTGTTGTAGAAGTCGGCGATCCAGGTGGCGATCTTCAGGCGGGCCTCGGCCCGGGTGGCGAAGTGGTGCCGGTGGACGTATTCGACCTTGAGGATGGAGTTGAACGATTCGGCGGCGGCATTGTCGAGCGCGCACCCGACCCGGCCCATCGACTGCACGACGCCCCAGTGCCGGCAGGCGGCCTGGAAGCGGGCGGCGCTGTATTCGCTGCCGCGGTCGGTGTGGAAGATCACCCCGTCGACAGTCCCGCCGCGGGTAACGGCGGCCATCTGCAGCGAGGCGATGGTCAGCGCCGCGTCGTGATGCTCGGACATGGCGTAACCGAGCAGCCGGCGGGAGAACAGATCTTCGACGGTGGCCAGGTAGAGCTTGCCCTCGCCGGTGACGATCTCGGTGACATCGCCGCACCACAGCACGTCCGGCGCGACCGCGGTGAAGTTCCTGCGGACCAGGTCGCCGGCGGCGGGCCGTTTGCCCTGACGGGTCAGCGACCGGCGTCTCCTGACCGCCCGGCCGGCTAACCCGAGCTCGGCCATGCGCCCGGCGACGGTGTTCTGCGATACCCGCCATCCCGCCTCGTGCAGATCACGGGTGATGCGCGGACTGCCGTAGGTGCCGCCCGAAGCGGCGAATTTCGCCTCGATCTGCGCGTCCAAGTCGGCGCGGCGCCGCTGCCGGGCCGTCGGCGCCCGGTCGCGCCACTTGTAGTACCAGGACTGCGAAACGCCCAAAGCCCGGCAGGTCAACGCGTGGGGCACACCATGGTCGGTCTTCTGGGAGCTGATGAAGGCCGCCACGCTCACCGGCCCATCGCCTCTCGAACCCACAAGACCACCGAGCGTTTGAGCACATCGCGCTCCATCTCCAGCTCGGCGCGCTCCTTGGCCCACTCAGCTCGCTGCCGGCGCAGCCGGGCGAGTTCCTCCCGCTCCGATTCGGCCAGCTCACCACCGTTGGTGTCCTGCTCGCGGGCCAGCCGATCCATCTGCACCCAGTTGGCCAGCGTGCCCGCATTGATGCCCAGATCCTTAGCGACCTGCGCGATTGGCTTTCCTGTCTCCCGTACGATGCGCACCGCGCCCGCACGGAACTCTGGATCGAACCTGCGTCTGGTCTCTCCCACGACCCAACCTTCTCCTTAGGTCAGGTCTCCACGCTAGAAGGGGAAGTCCA
>NZ_FNFB01000029.1 GCF_900100395.1 Nonomuraea maritima
GTGTCTTGGCTCACTTGATGCTTGACGCTTTGGCATCGGATGATGCTTGACACTCCTAGCCGATCTTTCGCCTCTTAGTATGCGCTGTGGATTTGATCCGGGTGATCTCCTGGGTGGTGGTTCGGGGCACGACGCGGATCGGTTCGCCGTTGTCGTGCACGGTGATGTGGGTGTCGTCCACGGTCACGTCCAGGATCTTGCGGGCGTGGACCCGTCCGACCTGGATCTTCTGCCCGACGACCTGGAAGTGGCCGCGGCTGCAGACCACGCGCTGAACGGTGACAGGTTCGGACGGGGAGGTGGGTGGTGGTCCGGCGGGTCGGGCGTTGCGCAGGGTGACGCACTCGGCGAGCGGAAGCGGGCAGGGCACGGCGCGCAGCAGGAGGCGTTGCTCGTCCATGACGCGGGCGGTGATGCCGTCCAGTCGCACGGTGACGCGCCGGCCGGCCAGGTGGGCGCCGATGCACAGGGCGCGGCCGGCCAGGCTGATCGTGCCGATCGAGCTGACCTGCCGGTCGACCTCGACGGCGCTCGTCTTGATGTCCGGTTCGGGGATGGGCTCGGTCGGTGCCGGGCGGGCTTGGCCCGAGGCGAGCAGCGCCGCCAGGTCCTTGACGGACAGCCGGGAGGCCACGCTTTTGAGCCTGCCACCGCTGGTGGTGAACACATGCAGCCGTTGCGTGCTGATCCACAAGGTGATTGGCATGCCCGCCCGATCGGGGCCGAGCCACAGCTGTTGGCCGCCGATCGACAGGTTGCCTGATGCGGGCACGATCCGATCGACCTCGATGGCCTGGCGCGACAGCGGATCGATCGTGGTCGTCAGGATGGGTTCGGGCCGTTCGGGCCGTTCGGGCTGATCGGTGGCATGGCCCGCGGGCGTGGGAGCAGGACATGGCGCAGGGCTGGTTTCAGGAGCCGGAGCGATCACCGTGGTCAGGCCGGCAGGCAGGTGCAGCGGCAGTTCGCGCTCAGCCCGGCGCTGGCCGTCGCTGGGCTCGATGAAGAACCGATCGGCGGGGAAGGCCATGTCCAGCGCCTGGTGCGGGCGGGCGGTGTTGTAATGCTCGGCAAACGCCTCCACTTCGCTCTGGGCGGCTTCGAGGGAGGCGAACGGCAGCGCCTCTGCCAGCAGTTCGCGGCGCACGCTCTGGTGGAAACGCTCGATCTTCCCGGTGGTGGTCGGAGTCCTGGGAGCGGTGTGACGCAGCTTGATGCCGTTCTCCCGGCAGACCCGTTCGAACAGCACCTCACCCGCTTTTGGTCCGCCGAAGCGGCCGGTGAACTGCTTGCCGTTGTCGGTCAGCACCTCCAAAGGGACCCCATAGGCGCGCATCGCCTCGGCGAACGCCGCGCAGACCAGCCGTCCGGTCGGCCGCGTTACCACCGAGGCGATCACACAGAACCGGGAGTGATCGTCTACTCCGGTGATCAGTTTGGCCTCGGTGCCGTCGGCCAGCAGCAGCCCGCCCATGATGTCCATCTGCCACAGCTGCATCGGCCCCGGCCGTTCCCAGCGGCGGTAGTCCTCGCGTCTGCGCCGGCGGGTGACCGGACTGACCAGCCCGTTACGCACCAGCACTCGATAGATGCTCGCTCGTGACGGCAACGGCTCCACCCCGCGCCGGCCCAGCTCCCACAACAGAGTGCGCGGGCCCCACCGCGGATGGGCGCGCCGCAGCTCACAGATCAGCGCCTCGATCGCGACCGGCGTCTGCATCGGGTGCGCTTTCGGCGCATGCGAGCGATCGGCCAGCCCCGCCAGACCGCCGTCCTGATATCGGCGCACCCAGGAATGCACCGATTGCCGGGACACCCCATACCGGCCTGCCACGTCGGTGACCTTCGCCCCCGACAACACCTCGATCACCGCGTGATAGCGCTGTTCCACGACGCTCAACTCCACCAATGCCACCTGAGCCTCCCCCGAAGCGTCGATAACGCCACGAGCAGGCACAGAAGACGATCAAGGTGTCAAGCATCAAGCGAGGCCAGAGTGTCAACCATCAAGCGAGACAGGACATTGGCGTCCGGCCCGAGGACTGAAACTGGCGATGCTCGATCCTAGGGGGCGGAGTTCGGATCCTGCCTCACTTCGTAGCTAGTTGCTCCTGAGCTAATTCGCTTTTGCGCTCTTACAAATACCCGGTTTGGCGTAGGCTCGCTCTTACTGACAATATTTTCATACTCGCCTCGCAACTCTCGGACGATCGCTTCGAGATCCACGGTCGAAGAACGGCTTAATGCGAAATTTGATTCCATCTTGGCTCGATGCCGTAGAACGGTAAATTGGCGGGCGGAATCTTTAAAGGATGGCGCTTTTCGATCAGATCCCAGAAACGCAGCAGTTGCCGCCACTGCACCAGCAAGCGCCGACACTGCCCCCCAACGTCCTGTTTGACCTAAGGCTACAAGCAATCCTGACATGCTTGAGATCAGAGCTGGAACGAATACGAGGACCTTACCTAGAAGCTCAGCAGATTTAGCTGCTTCAAAATACGTCATGGCAGAGTATGTTGAATCAACATAGAGCTCTTCCAGCTCTCGAACGTAAGGCTCGACAATACTTGCATCCAATGGCATGCTATTTCCTTACAGGCGGCAGCGGAATGATCGGATTAGTTTTGAGATAGTGGCACGTCAGCGCTAGGCCTGGCACCGCCTCCGCTGCGTCGTCTAGCCAAAGCCCATAGAATTGGCGAGACTCGTACAAAGCAACAAGTAACGCTCTTCTAAGCGAGTCGGATCGTTCGGTCCTAAACTCCTGCTTCAGCAGGGCACCATCTCCTGGACCCGCATGGAGTCCAATGTAGCGGGCAGCAGTTTCTCGCAGATAAGTTTCCTCGTTTCGATCAGAGAGAATTTTCCACGCAGCTTCGTGGACCTTGCTGTGATGTACGCCGCGACGCAGAAGGAAACAGAGAAGATGGTGCTCTGCGTAAGGATAGTCTGCGAACTCTCTCGATGCGAACATCTCAAGAATCGTTGAATCATCTACCGGCGTTAGAACCGAGCGAAAAGACTCAAGATACTTGATTGACTCTGGAGCGAGATGAGGAACTTTTGCCAGATTTCCCAATATCCAGCTGACTGCGTAGTTGTCATCGAGCTCTGTAAATTGGTTCAAGGCAAAACGAATATCGCGTGCATTAGGTGGATACGTGGCCGTTGCTGTATCGAACATTTTCTGGACCTCGGCGCCTGCCATCGGCGCTCCGATCGAAACGCCATACCTAATTGCATCTTTACCGCCGTCATCGAATTCCTCGATCGCTTCAGCGGCTGTCAGAATCTTGGTCTTCGCCCCCGACATACTGAGATGCCGGCCACGAAGAACTCTGTTTATTTGAAGAAGTTCACGCCTAAGCGAAGCCCACGTTTCGCCAAACATGGCGATATCGTCGGAATACCTTACATACTCTAGACCGCGTCGCCTTAGAACGGTATCAATCGGGACTAGGTAGAGATTTGCAAGGATACCCGAAGCGTCTGAGCCCTGAGGGATTCCCCATACGGCATTTAGGCGCTGAAATGCCCTGAGAAAAGCTTCCAGACGATCACGCGTCCACTGGTCCACTCCAGCAGACTGGAGATCTTCTAATAGAATATCCACTTCAATATGCTCATAAAACGAAGTGATATCTGTCTTCGCTAACATATGAGTAGGATACTTCGCCTGCAAGAGGCGAGCTTGGTCTTGCATTCGAACCCAAGCACCCTTTGGAGAACGAAGGTCTCCTTTGAATTTCGACCAGCGATAACTGAAGACTGCATCCGATATTCTGCTGTCGATGAGTTCTACTGCCGAGAATACAAGCGCCTCGTATACAAGTTGGTCTTGGATGGACATCCTCGCTAGAGGGCGAACGCTCAATCTATCTTTCGGCAGATCCACCACGTCGACTACGTCAGGCGTGTACGCGCCACTCACGATAGAGCCTATTAGTTGATCTCTGAAATAGGGCCAACCGTGGCTTGCGTCTGCATGGGCAATTATATCCGGCAAATCATGTGTACTTTGATTGCTGTAATAGCGATACCAGGCAAACTCTAGCCACTGAGCGAATCGAGAAAACGGGTCCGAGAGCAAGACTTGCTTGTCCCCCCTGTGATGGAGCACCATCCGATCGTCACTTGGAGCTGTGCGGCATCCTACCGTTCGAGACTCGACTGGCGTTTGTCCTTTTCCATGTACGTCGGTGCTTCGTCCCTGTAGCTTCACAGTGTGGGTGATGACACTGAGCTGACGCGCTGGGTCGTACACGGGGAGCGCTTGGTCTACGACAACCGTTGGATCCGGTTGGGGCTGGCCGATGTGGAGATCCCGGGCGGGGAACGGTTCGAGCATCATGTGGTTCATCTGGATCGAGCTGCGATCGCTGTCGTACTAGATAAGCAGGATCGGGTGTTGCTGATGTGGCGGCATCGGTTCGTGTTCGATCGGTGGGGGTGGGAGCTTCCCGGCGGGCTGGTCGAGGCGGGTGAGGACCCGATGCTCACGGCTCTGCGTGAGGTGGAGGAGGAAACCGGGTATCGGCCGGAGAGCCTTGAGCACCTGGTCTCGTATCAGCCGATGGCGGGGATGGTCGACTCTGAGCACAGCCTGTTCGTGGGGCGGGGGGCCGAGCTGGTGGGCAGGCCTGAGGGTGAGGTGGAGGCCGATCGGATCGAGTGGGTTCCGATGGCGGAGATTCCCGGAATGGTTGCCCGCGGGGACATCTGGACGTCGGGGACGTTGGTCGGCTTGCTTCAGGCTCAGGTGTGGCTCAACGGCCGAGGGCGCGGTTGACGGCTTTCGACAGGTCGTCGATGCGGCGGCGTTGGCGGCGGCTGCCGGTCATGGTGGCGAGTTGCTGGGCGCGTTGGATGTGGGGTTGGGCGGCTTCGGGGTCTCCGAGGGCCAGGAGGGCGTGGCCGAGGTCGCAGCGGACGCCTGATTCGGCTCGGTTGTAGGTGCCGTCCATGCCGGCGAGTGCTGAGCGGAGGTCTTCGGCGGTGTCGGGGTCGCCGAAGCGGACGAGGCAGTTGCCGCGCCAGCGGGCTATGTGGTGAGCGTTGATGGACAGGTAGGGCATGTCCGGATCGCCGTCTCCTTCGGGGAGAAGGGCGGTGGCTTGGTCGAGGGCGGTGCGGCAGGTGATCTCGTCGCCAAGGATGGCGGCGGCATCTGCTTCGGCCGCTGAGAGCCAGGTGCGCAGGCGGGCCGGTACGTGGGCGCCGTGGCGCTGGTGAACGTGCTGAAGGAGTTCGGTGGCTTCGGCGGGGCGGCCGAGTTCCAGCAGGACGTACGCCTGTTCGCCAGAGACATAGGCCAGCAGGGCCGCGTCGTTGGCCTCATACGCGGCGGCTTTGGCGCGTTCGTAGTGGGTCCAGGCGTCGTTGAGTGCCAGGGTGTTGATGGCCTGCCAGCCGGCGAGTGAGGCGGTTTCGGCGAGGAGGTGGGCGAGTTCGGCGCGGATGCCGGGGCGGATGGCGTGGCGGTGGGCGCGCTGGATCTGGGCCATCTGGGCGTGCATCTTGTCGGCGATGGCGGGGCCTCCGAGGCGGCGGTCCAGCAGACGCAGGTTGTTGGTGTCGGTGCGCAGGATCATGACCGTAACGGGGTCTACTACTGCGGCTGCGTCCAGGCGGCCGATGAGTTCGGTGGTTTGTTCTTCGTGTTCGTCCTCGTGGTCGCCGGTGGGTGAGGCGATGTCGAGTGGGGCCAGGCCGAGGAGCATGCGGGCGTGGTCGGGCAGGCGGAGGCCGGCGGCGATGCGTTCGATGACGGCGAGTTCTTTGATCGTTCCGTTGCCGTGCAGGATGGCGTTGACGCGGGGCTGGCCGAGGCCGGTGGCGGTGCCGATGCGGACCTGACTGGCGCCGTATTTGCCCGCGATACCGAAAAGTCCGGCAATGTCGCGCTTTCTGAGAATGTCCCGGGTCTGTTCCTGTTCCCAGACGGCAACGGGTAGTTCAATGGGGTCGAACGCGCCATTCTGCATTGCTGGCCTCCGGCTTTCTCGCCCGGATGATGCATTCCCTGCGCGGCGGAGCCTATATCCAAGGGTCGTATATCAGTGTGGGATAGGTCTGAAAAGTATCGGCAATCATGCTGTCCGGCATGACAACGCCAGTCAGATGCACAGAGTGCGACGGACGGGGATGGAAGATCGTCACCCGGCGCGGCCATGTAGCAGCCGCCGGGCTCGGTCTGGCGGCATCCGCCCTAGAGGACTGCCTGCACTGCCCGGGGCCGGCCGAAACGCCGCAGGAGCGGTTCGAGTGGGAAGTCCGCATCCCCTCGGAGCAGGGTGACGCCCTGGGGCCGTGCGGGTCCTCGGCTTTCCAGGCCACCGCGATGGACGAGCTGCGCAAGGCGATGCGGGGCGTGCCGGGTGGTGTCTCTGTTCGAGGCAGCATCGTGCACAAGGTCTTTGACTTCGGCGCCGGTCCTGATGCCTTGTCAAGTCGTCAGATCTTCCGTGCACATCTGGATCCGGCGGGGTCCGTCCTTTTTGAGCGGGCTACCACATGATCGCCCCGATGCCGATCGTCAGCGATCCCTGTCGATCGGCCGAGCTCCTTCAACGGGAATTGCGCCACGACGGAATCAATGCCGATGTCCATGATGGTTATGGGCTGGCCTTGGTTTCCGTCTGGGTGGGCCTGGTCGTCTGGTGCGACGGAGAACGATTCTGGTGGCGTACAGGATGGAATGCCGATCGCCATCGGGTCATTTATGCCTGGCATCCGGCGGATGATCCTTTGAGGGCGGCTCGCCGGATCGCGATGCGTTACGCCGAACTCCGCTCCCGGCAGGCCGTGGAGCAGTCGTGAGCCATGCCGGGTCACGTGTCGGCTGGAGGGCAACGATCGTGGACACCCTTCATAGTCACGCGCTCACGCGCGCTCATCACTCGGCGTTGATCGGGCGTGAGGGCGTAGTGGTGGCGATGCTGAGCAACGGCACGACAGCCTTGGTCGAGCTTGACGGGGACACCCGTGAACTACCAGGTGGCGTACGGCGCTGGCCTCTGCGATGGGATGACCTCGACCTGAAGGAGCCGATCGAGGTAGCCGCTCCCCCGGCGTACGTGACCGGATGGACCAAGACGGGGCAGTCGATCGAGCTGCACGCCGTAGAACCGGGCGCCAAAGCGGCAGTGTGCTCATCACCGGCCGGACCGCTGCCGATGTGCGGTTGGTCGGTGCCCTTCTCTGCGACCGTGTCCAGAGCATGCCCCACGTGCGCCGCCATCGTGAAGGGCTCTTGAGCCGGTTACATCCTGCTGCCCTTTGTATGAGGGCCGCTGACAGACGTTGCCTCAGCCGGTACTGTGCTTATGCGCACAAGTGGAAGAGTGAACGGGCGGTTGAGATGGGCATGGATTTCGCCCCACCCAAATACGCGCAGGTCATGCGGGCGATCCAGGAGCGGATCGAATCGGGCGAGTACGCCCCCGGTGACATGCTGCCCTCTGAGACCCAACTCGTGCGCGAACTCGGCGTCGGCCGGACCACCGTCGTGCGCGCCCTTCAAACCCTGGCCATGCAGGGGTGGATCGAACGTGAGCACGGCCGCGGGTCGTTCGTCAAAGGCCGCCCCGAAAGCGCGGCCGAGATCGTACGCCCCAGCCTGAGCACCACTGAGCAGGGCGAGAACGCCGATGCGGTCCTGGAGGCTGGGCGCGTACCGGCTCCCCGTCATGTCGCCCGCCTGCTGGGTGTCGCCGAGGGAACTCCGCTGATCGCACGCAAGCGAGTAGCGCGGCAGGCCGATGTGATCTCGGCGGTAGAGACCATCTGGGTCCCGCTGGAACATGCCATCGGCACCGACCTGGACAAGCCCGAGCCCTTGCGGCGGGGCATCCGCCAGCATCTCCAGTCCGTCAAGCACCTGCGCTTCGACCACATCACCGAACGGGTCAGCGCACGCAAGCCCACCAAGGAAGAGGCTGAGCTGCTCGGGTCGTCCAACCCGGTGCTCGGCGTGCTGGCCACCGTGCACGATCCGGCCGGCAACGTGCTGATGGTGGTGAGCCTGGCTCTGCCGGGGAGCCTGCACGTGCTCGAAGATGTCTTCAAGGTGAGCTAACTCTTACCCGCCACTTACCGCTCAACCACTTGTGCGGACGAGTTGCGATCACTTACTCTCAACTCATGCGGACAAGTGGACGAGCGAATGAAGAGCTGTCCTCCGCTATCGAGAGGAACGACATGGCCATCCAGGGCCCGATCCCTGTCACCTACCCCATGGTTTTCCCGCACGGCTGCTACATCGTCGGCGAGGTCGAGCCCGTCAAGGACTTCGACGCCTCGTCCAACGGCCGGTTCGTGCAGGCCCGCGACAAGCAGACCGCAGAGCTGGTCTGGCAGGTCGCGGTCATGGACGCTGACCCGACCCTCAAGCCCGCCCAGAAGACCGTGGCGGTCAAGATCCTCGCGCCGGTCCAGCCGGTGCCACCGCAACCCATGCCGGGGCTGCCGTTCACGCCCGTCGAGTTCGACGGCATGTGCATCACGCCGTACGTCAACGCCGCCGGTCGCCTCGCGTACTCGATCAAGGTCCGCGAGATGCACGCGCCCCGCCAGACCACCCAGCCCGCCCAGAGCAAGGCTTCGGCCGGAAAGGAAGCCGCCTGATGACCCGACGCCGTACGCCGCGCAACAGCGTGATCCGGTTGACCACCGGGAACGCCGCTCGCACGCTCAACCATCCGCTCGCCCGCCGTGAGCCCGTCCTGGCGCTCGACTTCGGCGCCACCTCCGTCCTGGTCACCACGAACGGCCCCGTGACGGCAGACGACCTGAAGTTCGCGCGCCAGCTCGCCCGCGAGGCTCACCGCTTCGCCCGCTCCGTGGAGCGCAGCTTCTACGGCCTTCCTGACGGACAGGGGGTTGCGGCGTGAGTCTCCGCCCGTACACCTACGTCACCTTGTCCCTGCGACCGGAGTCCACGCCGCACGTCGGCGTCTCCTTCCACACGCCCGACCTCAAGGTCCGCGCCGGTCTCCTGCTCAGTAGCCCGCGCCCGTACCTGGAGCTCTACTCCACCGAGGCGAACGTGCACATCTCCACCACCGGAGCCGGGCCGATCACCGACACCGACCTGACCAACGCCCGCGAGATCTTCAACGCCGCCGCTCGCTACCTGGCCGACTGTGAGCGTCTGCACGCCGAAAACCTGGCCGAGGACGCCGACGACACGGCGGCGTGACACGAAGCGGGGCCGCTGGAAGCGGCAACTTCCGGCGGCCCCTCGGTTCTCCCCTGACTCCACATCACGAGAGGTTCCCAGCTTATGTTCAAGCGGCTGCCTGGCGACGAGGCGCGCAACCTCGTCTCCACCACGCCCGACACGGCCGTCGTCTTCCGACCGGCCGTCGTCACCACACCCGCCATCCTCACCATCGTCATCCTCACCGGGCGCATGCTGGCCCGGCTCATCCGCACGATCTGGCGGCACCCCATCGCGACCGTCATCCCGGCCGTGCTCGGTGCGCTCTGGTACTTCTACGGCTGGCCGTTGGCGGCGTCCCTGTCCGGCACGGTCGTCTTGGCCCTGACCTCGTGGGCGTTCCTCGACCGGCCGTCCTTCGCCCGTCTCATCGGCTACCGGCTGCTGGCCTGGTGGCGACTCGTCTGGATCTACCGGCGGCACTGGCAACCCGTCATGATCGTCTCCGGTCTCGGCCGTCACCTCCGGGGCCGTGACTACCTGCCCCGACTGGTCAAGGTCACCTGCACCTCGTGGGCCGACGTGGTCACCGTGCGCATGCTCAAAGGCCAAGCGGTCAAGGACTGGTCCGACCGCACCGACCACCTGGCCCAAGGCTTCGGCGCGAAGTCGTGCCGCGTGGCCCTGTCTCATGCTGGACGGCTGAGGCTGACCTTCCCGCGCAGCGATCCACTCGCCTCGCCCCTGCCAGCGCTCCCCATACCGCAGGAGCCGACAGTGGGACCGGTCGAGATCGGCAAAAGGGAGGATGGGCGGCCATGGCGGCTCAAGGTGCACGGCACCCATGTCCTCGTCGCGGGCGCGACCGGGGCCGGCAAGGGGTCAATCATCTGGTCCGTCATCCGCTCCCTCCTCCCCGCCGTCAGGGCGGGCCTGGTCGAGTTGTGGGCGCTGGACCCCAAACTCATGGAACTGTCCTACGGGCGCGCCCTCTTCGGCTCCCGGTATGCGGCCACGCCCGAGGAGTGCGCCGATCTGCTGGATGAGGCCGTCTGCGTCATGCAGAAACGGGCGGCCCGGTTCGCCGGACTCCAGCGCTCCCACACACCCACCGTCGAGGATCCGTTCGTCCTGGTCGTGGTCGATGAGGTGGCGTTCCTGACCGCCTACCAGTCCGACCGCCAGCTCAGGCAACGCATCTCCGCAGCACTGGCCACCCTGACCACCCAAGGGCGCGCGGTCGGCGTCGGTGTCCTGGCCGCGCTCCAGGACCCACGCAAAGAGGTCATGAACATCCGCAACCTCTTCCCCGACAAGATCGCCCTCCGGCTGGATGAGTCCGAGCAGGTGGACATGGTCCTCGGCGACGGCGCACGCGACCGGGGCGCCCTGGCCGACCACATCTCCCCCATCCCGGAGATCGGCGCGGGCGTCGGCTACGTCCGGCTGGAAACCAGCCCCGAACCCGTCCGGGTCCGCGCCACCTACGTCTCCGACCACGACATCCGCGCCATGGCCGACACCTACGCCCCGCACGGGGAGGCCGCGTGAAGATCTGCTTCCACGGCACCGCCGACGAAATCAGCCGGGTCGCAGGCCGCCCGCTCCTGGTCCTGCTGACCGCTCGTGACCTGCCCCGCATGCGGGTCTTCGAGCTCTATCACCCCCACGTCCACGCCAGCACCTCTCACGAGCACTACCGGCTCTGCGCCGTGATGACCGAGACCACCGACGAAGGGAGGACCGCGTGACCCACCCGCACGACCGTGCACTCCCCCGGGCCGTCCGCCAGGCCATGCCGATGGCCCGGGATGTACTCATAGAGGTCGCCAAGCTCCACGGCGTCTGTATCCGGCCCGTCCCGCTGCGGCGACTCGACGTCGTCACCGGCACATCCGAGATCATCGACGTCCCGTGCGGAGCCGTCCTCGACAGCAAGTGCCCGCCGTGTGCCAAGCGCAACCGGCAACTCCGCATGGCCCAATGCCGCGAAGGCTGGCACCTCGACAACGAACCGACCGTTACGCCCGACGAGCCGAACGAGGAACAGCGCTGGCTGATCGAGTTCCGCGCCGACATGCAGGCCAGGCGCGATGCCGCCGAAAAGGCCGGCGACGACACCACCGACCTGGACGCCGTCCTGTCCGGACTCAATGAAGAGATCAACGCCGCTGGCATGCGCGGCAACGTCACCGGATCCGCGGTGCCCAAGCGCACTCGATCAACTCGGCGGCGGCAGGACGCGCCAGACCTGCCCAAGCGCAAGATGACCAACACCACCCTGGGACGCACCTTCCAAGGCACGGACGGCAAGACCTACCGGCCGTCGCTGTTCGTCACGCTTACCCTGCCCAGCTACGGCAAGGTCCGCGACGGCGTCCCGATCGATCCCGGCACCTACGACTATCGGAGCGCCGCTCGGGATGCCCTGCACTTCTCCAAGCTCGTTGATCGCTTCGTGCAGAACCTGCGCCGCGTCGCGGGCTATGACGTCCAGTACTTCGCCTCCGTAGAGCCTCAGAAGCGGCTCGCACCGCACCTGCACATGGCCATCCGTGGAACGCTCCCACGCGCAGAGATCAAGCAGATAGCCGCCGCCACCTACCACCAAGTGTGGTGGCCCCAGGCCGACGAAGTGCGCTTCGAAGGCGATCAACTGCCGGTATGGGACCAAGAGGCCGGCTACCTCGACCCGATCACCGGTGAAGTCCTGCCCACCTGGGACGAAGCCCTTGACGCCCTCGACGAAGACGCCGAACCCCTCCACATGCTTCGCTTCGGCGATCAGGTGGACGTGCAAGGCGTTCTTGCCGGTACGCCGGACGCTGACCAGTGCATCCGGTACCTGTCCAAGTACCTGACCAAGTCCCTCGGCGACAGCCTCGACGGCGGCCAGGCCCAGCGCGAGCACGCCGCGCGCATGGTCGATGCCCTCCGCTACGAACCCTGCTCCCCGGCCTGCCCGAACTGGCTGCGCTACGGCGTACAACCCAAGAACGCCAAACCCGGGATGGCCCCCGGCCGCTGCCGCTCCAAAGCACACAAGCCCGACCACCTCGGCTACGCAGGCCGCCGCGTCCTGGTCTCCCGCAAGTGGTCCAACAAGACCCTCGCCGAACACAAGCAGGACCGCCGCACCTGGGTCCTGGAAGCCCTCGGCAAGACCGACGAACCCACCGACCCACACCGCTACATCTGGCGACCCGTCCCGGCCGGAGACGCCAACGTGCCGCCTCTTGCTGCTCGCCTTCTCCGATCCGTCCACGAACGCCAACGCTGGCGAGCCCACCTCAGAGAGCTGGAAGCAAGAGCAGCCGGACAAGATCTTTCGGCAACCGAGGACATGGGGAGGGCCGCATGACCACGCGGAACGAGCTACTGACCGTCCGCCAGGTCCTCGACGAGCTCGGCGGAGTCTCCCGCCGCACCTTCTACCGCTGGCGCGAGATCGGCAAGGCACCGAAGGGCATCCGCCTGCCCAACGGCGAACTCCGCATCTACCGCAGCGACCTTGACGACTGGCTCGAATCCCTCCGGAGCGCGGTATGACGAGCTCGTACAACGTGAAGTTCTGGGAGATCCGGCGGAACAAGTCGAGCAAGTCACCCTCCTATGAGGTTCGCTGGAAGGTCGGCGGCCGGGAGAAGTCGAAGACCTTCAAGACCAAGGCTCTCGGCGAGAGCTTCCTGACGGACCTGCGGCAGGCCGCGCGACGCGGAGAGGCGTTCGACCTGGAGACGGGCCTCCCCGAGTCGATGATCAAGGCCAAGGACGCGCGAACCGTCCTCGACTTCGTGAAGGCGTACGTTGAGGCGCGCTGGCCACACGCGGCTGCCAAGAGCCGTGACAGCATGTCCGATGCCCTGGCCACGGCGCTCCCGGCATTGACGACGGAAAAGGCAGGGCGGCCGGACGCTGCCCTCCTCCGCGTTGCCTTGCGTCAGTACGTACTGCTGCCCGAAGACAAGCGCCCCACGATGCCCACCGACATCGCGCGGGCCGTCCGCTGGCTGGAGGCGGCATCTCTCACCATGGATGACCTCAACGAGACCAAGACCGTCCGCCCGGCCCTGGACGCCCTCACGCTACGCCTCGACGGCAAGAAGGCCGGCGCCAACACGATCAAGCGCAAGCGTGCCATCCTCCACCACGTCTTCGAGTACGCGGTGGAGCTGGAAGAACTGCCGTCCAACCCGCTGCACCGCATCAAGTGGAAGCTTCCCAAGACCACCGAAACAGTGGACCCACGAGTCGTGGTCAACCCCCGCCAGGCCCGCGAACTCCTCGTAGCCCTCACCTACATCGGCAAGCGCCAACGCGGCGGGAAGGGACGGGGACAACGGCTGATGGCCATGTTCGCCTGCATGTACTTCGCGGCCCTCCGGCCCGGTGAGGCGGTCAGTCTCCGTGAGCAGGACTGCCACCTCCCCGCGAAAGGCTGGGGACGGCTCACCCTCGACGGCTCCCGGCCTGAGGTGAACCGCCGGTGGACCGACACGGGTGATGCCCATGAGCTGCGCGGTCTCAAGCATCGAGGCGAGGACGACGTCCGCCGCATCCCGATCCCTCCGGAACTGGTCAAGATCCTTCGGCAACACATCGAAGACTTTGGCGTCGCCCCTGACGGGCGGCTGTTCCGCAGTGAACGCGGCGGAGTGGTCGCCTCGACGGCCTACACCGAGGTCTGGCAGGAAGCCCGCATCCTGGCCCTCACTCCCACCCAGGTCGCCTCACCGCTCGCCCGGCGGCCGTACGACCTGCGACACGCTGCCGTCTCACTCTGGCTCAACGGCGGCGTACCGGCTCCCGAAGTAGCGACCCGTGCCGGCCACGGGGTGGATGTTCTGCTGCGTGTCTATGCCAAGTGCATCGACGGCCAGGAGGAGATCGTCAACCAGCGGATAGCGGACGTACTCACCGCATGAGATCACGAACGGCACCACTCGAAGGGCTCCGGCTTCCCCCGGGGCCTTTCGGCGTTGCAGGGCCGCGTCATCCCGCGCATACTCCGAATCATGGGTCTCGACCTGGGGAAACGCTCCCGGATCCATCCCGCGTATATCCCGCGACCAGCGACAAACTGCCGCTCAGAGCTGCCCACGGCTGCATACCCCTGAAATGCAGAAGAGGCCCCGTAGGGCCTCTGAGCTGCACTTACTGCTGGTGGCAGGTGCAAGGTTCGAACTTGCGTAGGCTGAGCCGACGGTTTTACAGACCGCTCCCTTTGGCCACTCGGGCAACCTGCCGTGCCATCCGCTCTCGCGGCGACAGGTAGAAGAATAGCGGACTTCCGGGGTGCACGTGACACCGGTTTGTCCCCGGTCGGGTTCGTACGCCTTTGCTGGGCGGGGTCCTGGTGTGCGGGAGATCGGGTTCGGGGTGGCCGTGGCCTGCATGTGACCCCGATGCTGGCTAGGCTCGTTCGCTGGGTCCGTGCGTTCCGGGGCCGGACCGATTCCAGCGCAGCCGAGAGGATGGGTGCTTTGGCCGATTCATCGTTCGACATCGTCAGCAAGATCGACCGGCAGGAGGTCGACAACGCTCTGAACCAGACGGTCAAGGAGATCGGGCACCGCTTCGACTTCAAGGGCACCGGGGCGAGCATCAGCTGGTCCGGGCAGAACAACATCGAGATCAAGGCGAACAGCGAGGAGCGGGCCAACGCCGCGCTCGACGTGTTCAAGGACAAGGTGGTCAAGCGGGGCTTGTCGCTGAAGGTCCTCGATGCGGGTGAGCCCAAGTTGTCGGGCAAGGAGTACCGCATGCTGGTCACCCTTAAGGAGGGCATCGACCAGGAGAACGCGAAGAAGATCTCCAAGATGATCCGTGACGAGGGGCCCAAGGGCGTCAAGGCGCAGATCCAGGGTGAGGAGCTCCGCGTCAGCTCGAAGAAGAAGGACGATCTGCAGGAGATCATCAGCCTGCTCAAGGGCAAGGATTTGGACATCGCCCTGCAATTTGTGAACTACCGCTGACAGAGGCATGCTGCAGGGCTCTGAGAGGGCGCCAGGGCGGCGGACGGGCACATCTGGATATCTGAGAGACGTCTGGGACGCGTGGGACATGTCATGCGTCCGTGGACGGCGGGCGGTCCGCGCGCCCGCGCCTCAGGATCCCGCGCCACAGGCCGCCGCCTCGCTCACTTCTCCTGCCACCCCCGCCCGATACAAGGGCCGGCACGACTAACCGACACACCGTCATCCGGCCAGGTTGCGAGGGCCGCCCACCATGCCGACTGCACGCGCCTTCCGTCTTCGCCGTAGGCCGGCAGCCGCCGTCGATTTTTGCTGGGTGTCATGGATCGCAGCGCCACGCGTCGAGGACAGCCGCGAACCGCCCTCTGATTGTCATGCCGACCAGATCGGTCCGCCGCACACCAGCACCGCCGTCCAGCCTCTGCTGGGCCCAGCAGATTGACGTGCTTCTCGCCGCATACGGCTACGAAGCGGTCCCGGCCAGGGCCGGCAGCGGCCGTCGATTCCGATAGTTGCCCAGGACGACCGCGGGGTCGCTCCTCCGTTGCCTTGTGGCCGACGACCTTGCGGTGCGCGGTCGAAGCTTCGTGCGTCATGACGAGACCGTTTCGCGCCGCGCCTCGCCTGATCGGGCCGCGAGCAAGCCCGTCCCGATGCCCGTACGAACCGCTGGCCTATGCTGCGGAGGCGTGACGAGAATCCCCCTGCGTCGGTTCACTGCGCGTGTGTTGCCCATCAATGAGGAGAACCGGGTCCTCCTGTTGAACGGTTTTGATCCGGCCGTACCGGATCGTCCTTTCTGGTTCACGATCGGTGGTGGGCTGGAGGACGGCGAGACGTTGCAGGAGGCCGCCGCGCGGGAGCTGTACGAGGAGGTCGGCATCCGGGTGGGCGTCGACGCGTTCACCGGACCGCACGCGAGCAGGCTCACCTCGTTCAACTGGGCCGAGTACGACATCACCCAGGACGAGAGCTACTTCGCGGTACGGGTGGACGGTGCGGACGCGGTGTCGTTCGACCACATGGAGCAGGTCGAGAAGGACACCACGCTCGCCCACCGCTGGTGGAGCGCCGATGAGCTCGACGCCACCAGTGAGACCGTCCACCCGGAGAACCTCGCGGACCTGCTGCGGAAGGTCGTCGGGGCTCAGCGGCGGTAGCCGGCCATGCGTTCGAGGCGGGCGACGCGCTCGGACGTGGGCGGGTGGGTGGAGAACAGGCGGCCGAAGCCCGACCCGGCGAACGGGTTGGCGATCATCATGTGGGACGCTGACGTGAGGCGGCTGTTCTCGGGGAGCGGCAGGCGGCGGGCGCCCAGCTCGATCTTGCGGAGTGCGGACGCCAGCGCGAGCGGATCTCCGGTGAGCCTGGCTCCGGACTCGTCGGCCTGGTATTCGCGGGCGCGGGAGATCGCCATCTGGACCATCCCGGCGGCGACGGGGCCGAGCACCATCATGAGCAGCGCCCCGAGGAAACCGGGGCCCTCGTCGTCGTCGGAACCCCCGAAGAACACGGCCACGTAGCTCAGCCAGGTGATCATGGTGGCGAGGGCGCCGGCGACGGACGAGATGAGGATGTCGCGGTTGTAGACGTGGGACAGCTCGTGTCCGATGACGCCGCGAAGTTCGGCCTCGTCGAGCAGCTTGGTCAGGCCGACGGTCACGCACACGGCGGCCTGGCGGGGGTTGCGGCCCGTCGCGAACGCGTTCGGCTGGGCCGTCGGTGAGATGTACAGGCGCGGCATCGGCTGGCGGGCCTGTGTGGACAGCTCCCGGACGATCCGGTAGAGCGTCGGGTGCTCGACCTCGCTGACGGGCCTCGCCCGCATGGCGGACAGCGCGATGCGGTCGGAGAAGAAGTACGCGATGCCGTTGGACATCAGGGCGAGCACGAGCGCGAACCGGACGCCGGTGCCGCCGCCCAACCACGCCCCCACCGCGATGATCAGCGCCGACAGCCCGCCGAGCAGAACGGCGGTACGCAGACCGTTGTGGTGCAAGGTGCCCCCCTTCGTGGTGTGGGTTCTAGACGTCCAACGAGGATGCCCCACCCCTGCGTTCCCCGGCGTACCGCCGGGAGGTCAGCCGGAGGTCGACAGGGAGGTGAGGTCGAGGACGACCTGGGGGGCGACGGAGAACAGGACGGCCGCCGCGAGCGCCATGCCCACGGCGACATAGGTGGTCACGCGGGGGCGGTGCGCGACCGGCGTCTGTGCGCCTGCCGGGGCGAACAGCCGGGCCGTCCAGAGCGCGTAGTAGCACAGGCCGATCACCGTGTTCACGGCCATGACCAGCGCCAGCCAGCCGAACCCGGACGCGACGATCTCGCGGAAGACGAAGACCTTGGCGAACAGGCCGGCCAGGCCGGGAGGCAGCCCGGCCAGGCAGACCAGGCAGAACGCGAGCGCGATGCCCGCCGCGGGACGGGTGAACACGAGCCCCCGGTAGTCGTCGAGCTCGTTGCGCGCCGACGTGCGGGACACGAGCATGACGACCGCGAACGCGCCGAGGTTCATGGCGGCGTAGATGACGAGGTACGCGATGGACGCTCCGGCCGTCTCCGCGGTGCCGGCGGCGAGCGGCGCGAGGACGTAGCCGGACTGTGCGACGGACGACCAGGCCAGCAGGCGTACGGCTGACCGCTGCCGCAGGGCGAGCAGGTTGCCCACGGTCATGGTGAGGGCGGCGAGCACCCCCACGACAGGAGCCCAGGTGGCGCTCTGCCCGGACAGGGCGGTCGTCAGGACGAGGATCAACCCGGCGAACCCGGCCGCCTTGGAGATCACCGACAGCAGGGCGGCCACCGGCACGGGCGCGCCCTGGTAGACGTCGGCCGCCCACGAGTGGAACGGCACCGCGGCGATCTTGAACGCGAAGCCCGCCACGACGAGCACGAGGCCGACCGTGACCACGGCGGGCATGACCTGGCCCACCGCGGCGTCCTCGGCGAGTCCGGGCGCGGGCGCCCCTCCGGCGAGGACCGTGGACAGGCGCGAGAGGTAGACGCTGCCCGCGACGCCGTACAGGAGGGACACGCCGAACAGCATGACCGCCGTGGAGACCACGGAGACGACGAACAGCTTGACGGCGGCCTCGGAGGAACGTCCGTCGTACCGTTTCATGGCGGTGAGGGCGAAGACGGGGAGCGAGACGAGCTCGAGCGCCACCACCAGCATGACGAGATCGCGGGAGGCGGGCAGGGTCACGGCGCCGATGAGGGCGCACAGCAGCAGGAAGTGCCATTCGCCGGCGGGGATGTCGCCGCCCGACAGTTCGGTCATCGACAGCAGGACGACGACCACGGCCGACACCAGCACCAGGCCGGCGAAGACCAGGGTGAACCGGTCGACGACGTACGAGCAGAGCGACGGGTCGCCGCCCAGGCTGGGCGGGACGCAGAAGGTGGAGCGCGCGGCGCCGCTTCCGGCGGCCTGCGCGACGACGAACCCGAGGGACGCCAGGACACCCGCCAGCGTGACCAGCCCGAGCCCGGCGCGGGTGCGGGGACGGGCCGGCAGGAACGCGTCGAGCAGCAGCACCGACGCGGCGGTCAGGGCCAGCACCAGGGGCGGCGCGATCAGGAAGTAGTCGATCTGCTGGATCATGACAGCGCCCCCAGCAGGGTCTGCACGGGTGGCGTGGTGAGTGAGAGCAGCAGGCCCGGCCAGAGCCCGAACAACAGGATCAGGAGCACCAGCGGGGTCCAGGCGAGCAGTTCGTGCCCGTCGACGTCGACAGCCGGCTCGCCGCGGGTCCGGGGCGGTCGCAGGACTGCCACGGATCGGGGCGGGTCGAGCGGCACGACGGCACGCTCGTCGGGCACACCACCATCCCCCACGGGACGCTCGTCGAGTGCGCCGCCGGCCGCGACGGTGGCGGGGTGGCCGTGGGTGACGCGGGACAGCATGATCACGAAGTACGCGGCCGTGAGGACCGCGCCGAGGCCCCCGATCACCATGTACGTGAGGAAGAGCCCGCGCGGCAGGCCGGCGGCCGGCTGGAACGCGCCGTAGAGCGCCAGCATCTCGCCCCAGAAGCCCGCGAGGCCGGGCAGCCCGAGGGAGGCGATCGCGGCGAACGTGAGCAGCGCGCCGAGCCGCGGCCGAGTGGCCAGCATCGCGCCGCCCATCGACGGCATGTCGGCCTTGCCGTAACGGACCTTGATCGCGCCGGCCAGGAAGAACAGCAGGCCGGTGATCAGGCCGTGGGCGACGTTGGCGAAGAGCGCGCCGTTGACGCCGACCGGGGTCAGGGTGGCGAAACCGAGCAGGACGAAGCCCATGTGGCCCACCGAGGAGTAGGCGATCAGGCGTTTCAGGTCGCGCTGGGCGAGGCAGGCCAGCGCGCCGTACACGATGCCGACCACGGCGAACGCACCCAGCCACGGGGCCGCCGCTTGCGCGCCTTCGGGGAGGACGGGGATGGCGATGCGGGCGAAACCGTACGTGCCCATCTTGAGGAGCACCCCGGCGAGCAGCACCGAGCCGACGGTGGGCGCCTCGGTGTGGGCGTCGGGCAGCCAGGTGTACAGCGGCCACATGGGCGTCTTCACCGCCAGGCCGGCGCCTATCGCCACGAACGCCAGGATCTGTACGGACCTCGACATGCCCGCGCCGTGGGACGCGCTGAGCGCCACGATGTCGAGCGTGCCGGTCTGTGCCCAGACGAGCAGCAGGCCGAGCAGCATCACGACCGAGCCGAGCAGCGTGTAGAGGATGAACTTGAGCGACGCCGCCCGCCGGCCTTCGCCGCCCCAGATGCCGATGAGGAAGTACATCGGGATGAGGACGATCTCGAAGAAGACGAAGAAGAGCAGCAGGTCGAGGGCGAGGAACGTGCCGATCATGCCGACTTCGAGCACCAGCAGCGTGAACACGAGCGCCCTCGGCCTGAACCCCAGCTGGTCGGGCGCCTGCCCGCCGCCCCAGCCGAGGTAGACGAAGCACAGGAACGTCAGCAGGGCGGTCAGCGCGACCAGCGGCAGGGAGACGCCGTCGACGCCGAGGTGGAAGCGCAGCCCCAGCCCAGGGATCCAGGGCAGGTCGAGCTCGAACTGGATGCGCGCCGCCGTACCGTAGTCGAACGTCGCCACCATCAGCGCGCCGAGCGCGAACGTGACGCCCGAGAAGACCAGCCCGTACGCGGGGAGGGCGCGGCGGGACACGTTCGGGACGACGAGCAGCAGCAGCGCGCCCAGCAGCGGGACGGCGAGCAAGGCGACGGGAAGCCAGCCCATCATGTGAACACCACCGCCCCCACCGCGATCAACAGGACTCCGGCCAGCACGCCGGTCACGTACAGCTGGACGTTGCCGTTCTGGGCCAGGCGCAGCACTCCGGCCAGGCCGCGGGCCGAGGCGCCCGAGCCGCGCACCGCGCCGTCGACCACCTTGTCGTCGGCCGTGACGACGAGCCGGGCCAGGGCCCGCGCCGGGCGGACGACCAGCGCGGAGTAGACGGTGTCGACGTAGAAGGCCCGCTCGCACGGCACCCGCAGCGGGCCGAGCAGGCGGGCCGGGTCGGCGTCGGGGTCGAGGCGCCAGGAGGCGTAGACCGCGCCCGCGCCCAGCAGCGTGAGCACGACAGCGGTCGCCGCCACGCCGAGGTCGAGGTGGGGTTCGCCGGCGAAGCCCAGCAGCAGGGCCGGCACCGCGAGCACGACGACCGGGACGAGCATCGTGCGCGGCCCCTCCCTGACGTCGACGACGTGGGCCGTGCCGGGTTCTGGCTCGGCGAGCGCCACGGCCCTGGGCCGGCCGAAGAACGTGCGCAACCACGCCCGGGCGGCGTACGCGCCGGTGACGGCCACGGTGGCGAGCGCGCAGCCGTACAGGAGCAGGGCCGCCGCGTCGGTGAGGCGGCCGGCCGACAGGGCCGACTCCATGGCGGCGAGGACGCCGTCCTTGCTGAAGAAGCCGCTGGACGGCGGGATGCCGGTCAGGGCCGCGAACCCGATCGTCATCGTCACGAACGTGATCGGCAGCTCGCGGCGCAGACCGCCCATCCGACTCATCAGGTTGGAGCCGACGTGGTGGATCACCACGCCCGCGCAGAGGAACAGCAGCGCCTTGAACGCGCCGTGGGTCAGCAGGTGGAACACGGCCGCCCGGTCGGAGCCGGCGGCGAGGCCGCCCGCCATGTAGGCGAGCTGGCTGACCGTGGAGTAGGCGAGGACGCGTTTCAGGTCGTCCTGGGCGAGCGCGGCCAGCGCGGCGCCGAGCATGCCGAGCGCGGCCATGACGGCGAGCACGTCGAGGGTGGGCGGGGCGGCGGCGAACGCCGGGAAGAGCCGCGCCACGACGAAGATGCCGGCGGCGACCATGGTGGCGGCGTGGATGAGCGCGCTGATCGGGGTGGGGCCCGCCATGGCGTCGGGCAGCCAGGTGTGCAGCGGCACCTGCGCGCTCTTGCCCGCCACGCCGGCGAGCAGCAGCATCGTGGCGGTCACCAGCGTGGCCGCGGACATCTCGGGCACCCGCGCCAGCACGTCGGCGATGCGGAAGCTGCCCGCCGCCGTGCCAAGGACGAAGATGCCGAACAGGAACCCGACGTCGCCGAGGCGGGTGACGAGGAACGCCTTCACCGCCGCGCGCGAGTTGCCCCGGTCTTCCCACCAGTGGCCGATGAGGAGGTAGGAGCAGATGCCCATGATCTCCCAGCCCACGTAGAGGACCAGGAGGTCGCCGGAGTAGACGACGAGGAGCATCGCGCTGGTGAACAGGCTGACGAACGCGCTGTAGGACGGGTAGCGAGGGTCGTCGGCGAGGTAGCCGGCCGAGTAGACCTGGACGGCCAGGGCGACGACGGTCACGAGCACGCCGAGGACGCTCGACAGGCTGTCGGCCTGGAGGTCGAGCGAGATCGGGACGCCGCCGGTGACGATCGAGCCGTACGTGCGGCCGGTGGCGTGCGCCGTGGGGTCGCCGCCGGTGAAGTACGCGAACCCGGGGCCCCAGGCGAGCAGGACGGCCAGGACGGCGGATGCCGCCGTCGGGACGGTCGCGATCCAGGCGGCCCTCCTGTTGGCCCGCTCGCCGGTCGGCGCGTCAGGGGGATGGACGGTGGCCGGGGCCCGGTGGGGCACGCGGGAGAGGAGGAGGCCCGCTGCGGCGGCCACGAAGGGCAGCAGGACGGCGAGCAGGGGGAAGGTCGTCATGGCGTACCACCTCGCCTGGGGCCCTGGCCGCCGTCGTCCGCCGCACCACCGCCGCCGGTCTCCTCGCCTCTCGCGTACGCGCTACCGGTCGCCTCACCTCTCGCGTACGCGCCGCCGGTCGGCGCGGCCTCGGCCCGGCCGGGGCTCGCCGGGTTCTCGGCCTTGCCCGGGCTCGCCGGGGACTGGCCCGCCGTGGCGGCGACGAAGGCCGGAGGTGCGTCGTTGTCGGCGGCGTCGGCGGGCTCGGGCTCGGCCAGGTCGCGGAGGTGGTCGAGGTCGACGGTACGGCGGTTGCGGTAGAGGGCCAGGATGATGGCCAGGCCCAGGCCCACCTCGGCGGCCGCGATGACGATGACGAACAGCGTCAGCACCTGGCCGCTGTGCAGGCGGTCACCCAGCCATACGTCGAACGCGACCAGGTTGAGGTTGACCGCGTTGAGCATCAGCTCGACCGACATCAGCACCAGGATCGTGTTGCGTCGCGCGAGCACGCCGTAGACGCCGATGGAGAAGAGGAGCGCGGAGACGACGACTGGATAGACGACGTGCATCAGGCACCCCCGGTCTCGTCGGATGTCGCGCCACCTTGCCTGTCGCCGGGCGGCGTCACGGCACCGCCGTGGTCGGAGGTGGCGGTTTCGCTGCTGGTGGGCGGCTCGACGGTGTCGCCGTGGGTGGCTGCGGACGAGGAGGGTTCGGTGGGTGGCCTGGGTGGTGTGGGTGCGGGGCTTTCGGGTTGGGTGGTGCCTCGGATGTCGGTGCGGGACAGGACGATGGCGCCGATCAGGGCTGCCAGGAGCAGGACCGACAGCGCCTCGAACGGGAGCACCCAGGTGGCGAAGACGCTGGCGCCCAGCTCGCTCGCGGCTCCCCCGCCCGGCGTCAAGGGGGTGTAGGCCGTACGGAAGGCGTCGATCACCACGGTGACCAGGACGGCCGCCGTCGCGACCGCGACGAGGGCGGCGACCGGGCGGTTGCGGCTGTCGAGATCGGCCGAGCGGCCGATGGGAGCGCGGGTGAGCATGATGCCGAACAGCAGCAGCACGATCACCGCGCCCACGTAGATGAGCACCTGGACCCAGGCCACGAACTCGGCGGTGAGCACGAGGTAGCCGCCTGCGAGCGCGCCGAAGCAGAGCACCAGCCACAGGGCTGCGTGCACCAGTTGCTTCGTCGTGACGACGAGCAGCGCCGATCCGACCGCTACCGCGCCCAGTAGCAAGAAGACGATCTCTTGCCCGGTGGGTGACAGGTAGGAGGGCACCGCTTCGGTCACGACTCCTCCTCGGACTCCCTTGTCTCATCAGGGTCGAGCCGCCCGGGCGGCCGGATGGAGCGTGGGTCGGCCATCTTGCGCCTGCGCGGGCTCGCGGCAGAAGTCTGGCCTTCTGGCCGGGCGCCCGGCGGCGGCTCACCCGAACCTGTGGACAACTCCTCCGGGGACGGCTGCCCTGTGGATGAACTCCGCTGACGGTCCCCCTGCTCCGACGTTTCGCCCCCCACGCCGCTCTCCGGGGCGTCGTCGGTGCCGCTTCCCGCATCGCGCGCCGCGTCAGGCGACGGGTGCTCGCCGGACGCGACAGGTCCAGGCCCCGCGGACCCGGTGTCAGGGGACGGAGGCTCGGGGGTGGTGCCGGTTCCCGTCGAAGGTTCCGTGGGCTGTGGGAGGGCGCCCGGGGGGCGGATGGCGCGGATGTTCGCCATCGGGCGTCGGGTTCGGGCCCTCGCAGGGGCCTCTTCACCTGCGGGCGGGGTGGATGGTGCGGGCCGGCGGGATTCCGGCGCGGTGCTGTCGGACGGCGCGGCGCCTCGCGACGGCGTGCCATCGGACGGTGCTGCGCCCTCGGGCGGCACAGCGCCCCTTGACGACGCCGCGCCCTCGGACGGGGCAGTGCCCTCGGGACGCGTGGTGCCGCCGGCCTGCGGGGCGCGGGTGCGGCGGTCTGTCCGCGTGCGGTCCGTGGGGCCGGGCGTGCCGTCCGCGGGACCGGGCGCGCGATCCGTGGAGGCCGGAGTGCGGTCGGTCGGGGCAGAGGTGCGGGTGGTGGGGGTTGTCGGGCGGGCGGCGCGGGCCGAGGGTCCTGACGTGGGGCGACGGGCGGCCGTCAGTTCCTTCGGGACGTCGGCGCCGGGGTCGTGGGGCGGGGGTGGGGGGACGGTGGCGGTCCAGCCGGCCAGCCGGTCCTTCTCGTGGAGGAGGTTGCGGATGTCGCCCTCGGCGTACTCGAACTCCGGCGACCAGAAGAGGGCGTCGAACGGGCACACCTCGATGCAGATCCCGCAGTACATGCACAGCGAGAAGTCGATGGCGAACCGGTCGAGGACGTTGCGCTGACGCGGACGCCCACCCTCGGGCGCCGGGATCGTCTCCTTGTGGGAGTCGATGTAGATGCACCAGTCGGGACATTCACGGGCGCACAGCATGCAGGAGGTGCAGTTCTCCTCGACCAGGGCGATGACGCCCCGGCTGCGCGGCGGCAGGTCGGGTTTCACCTCGGGATACTGCTGGGTGACCGACTTGCTCAGCATGTGGCGAAGGGTGATGGACAGCCCTTTTGCGAGTCCGACTCCCGGTATACGCCCCATGGTCATCATCATGACGCACTATGCGTCGGAGGTGAATGCACGAGTATGTTGTCCACAGCTTTTCCCCAGTCATCCACAGACTATCCAGAGGTTATCCACAACCCCTGTGTACGCCCAATCAGACGAGGACCTTGACGACGCCCGTGAGGGCCAGCTGGAACAGGGCCAACGGCACGAGGACGGCCCAGGCCAGCTTCTGCAGCTGGTCCTCACGCAGCCGCGGGTACGTCACGCGCAACCAGATGACGACGAACGCCAGCGCGAACACCTTGACGAGTGTCCACAGCCACCCGGGCAGGAACGGCCCGTGCCATCCGCCCAGGAACAACACGGTGGTGAGGAACGACAGCACCACGATCCCGGCGTACTCGGCCAGCATGAACAGCGCGAAGCGCATGCCCGTGTACTCGGTCATCGGGCCCATGATGATCTCGGACTCGGCGATCGGCATGTCGAACGGCGGGCGGCGCAGTTCGGCCAGCCCGGCCACGAAGAACACGACCCCGCCGACGGCCTGCCACGGCAGCCACCACCACTGCCACGCCTCGACGATCCCGGGCAGCGACAGCGTGCCCGCCGCCATGGCCACCGACGCGGCCGCGAGCACGAGCGGCAGCTCGTACGACATGAGCTGGGCGGCCGAACGCATGCCGCCGAGCACCGAGTACTTGTTGGCCGACGCCCACCCGGCCATGATCGAGCCGAGCACGCCGACACCCATGACGGCGAGGACGAAGAACAGACCAAGACTGAGGTCGACCGCCACGAAGTCGCGGTCGAACGGGATCGCGATCAGCACGACCAGGTACGGCACCAGCGCCACACCTGGCGCGATCATGAAGACGCGGCGGTCGGCCGCGGCCGGGATGACGTCCTCCTTCTGGGCGAACTTCACCCCGTCGGCGATGAGCTGCGCCCACCCGTGGAAGCCGCCGGCGTACATGGGGCCGAGCCGCGACTGCATGTGGGCCATGACCTTGTGTTCGGTCTGCCCCACGATCAGGGGCAGCACCAGGAACACGACGAGGATGACGGCGAAGCTCAGCGCCACGTCAAGCATCGGGCGGCCCCCAGTCGGCTGGCACTCCGGGCGGAAGGGTCTTGCGGCGGCTCGGCGCGCCGTGCCCGGACTCGCCGGGCTCCTTGGCGCCGGGCCACGGCTTGGCCACGCGGGCGGCGAGGATGAAGTCCTTACGCAGCGGGTGGCCCTCGAAGCCGTCGGGCAGCAGCAGGGGCACGAGGTTGGGATGCCCGTCGAAGATCACGCCGAACATCTCGTACGTCTCGCGCTCGTGCCAGTCGGCGCCGCGGTAGACGCCGACGGCGGTGGGCAGGTGCGGCGCGTCGCGCGGCACCTCGGTGCGCAGCAGCAGGCGCCGGCCGGCATCCAGGTTGTAGACGTGGGCCACGACGGCGAAGGACCCGGGCGGCTCGTCGACGCCGGTCAGCCAGTCGAAGAAGGCGTACCCGAGGTCGTCGCGGACGTGGGTGAGCAGCTCGATCCAGTCGGCGGGGGCGACGTCGACGGTGGTGTCGCCGTACGACTCGGAGATCCTCACCCGCTCGCCGAAGCGCTCCGCGAGGCCGTTCACGCCTGCTCCGACCGATAGCGGTCGCCCAGGTGCTCGGCCGCGATCTTCTCCTGGAGCTTCGTGATGCCGTACAGCAGGGCCTCGGGGCGGGGCGGGCAGCCGGGCACGTAGACGTCGACGGGGATGATCTGGTCGACGCCGTTGGTGACGCAGTAGGAGTCCCAGTAGGGGCCGCCGGAGTTGGAGCAGGCGCCGAACGAGATCACGTACTTCGGGTCGGGCATCTGCTCGTACAGGCGCTTGACGGCCGGGGCCATCTTGTCGGTGACCGTGCCGGAGACGATCATGAGGTCGGCCTGCCGGGGGCCGTTGGCGAACGGGATCACGCCGAAGCGGATGAAGTCGTGCCGGCTGGCCGAGGCCGCGATGAACTCGATGGCGCAGCAGGCCAGCCCGAAGTTGAACACCCACAGCGAATAGCGCCGCCCCCAGTTGAGCACGAAGCGCATCGGTTTGGGCGCCAGTCTGGAGACCGGGCCGACCGTGGGTGTCGGGAGATCCGTCGCTGCCATATGACCATTCTGACCCGGATCGCAGGTCAGGCAAAGGGATCTTCCGGCTAGGTCCAGCTCAGGACGCGCTTGCGCCAGGCGTACACGATGCCGAGGGCGATGAAGCCGAGGAAGACGAACATCTCGACCAGGGTGGTCAGCCCGTAGCCCGGCGCGTCGAAGACGGTGGCCCAGGGGAAGAGGAAGACGGCGTCGACGGCGAACACGACGTACAGGTACGTGAAGACGTAGTAGCGCACCTGCGACTGGGCCCACCCGTCGCCGACGGGGTCGACGCCGCACTCGTACGTCGTCAGCTTCTCGGCGGTGGGACGGGATGGGCGGAGGAGGCGGTTGGCGAACAGGGCCCCGGCCACGATGGCGACGCCGAGGGCGAGGAGCGCGGCGACGAGCACGTACGACCCGAAGTAGCCGTCCATGGGGCGATCGTAACCCAGGGCACGTTCCCTGGCCCGTCAAAGGAAAGGGAGCAGTACTCCAAAATCGGAGTAAAAGGGAATGTCTACACCATACGCTGACAAACATGCTCAAAGTGCGATTCGCCACGGGAATCGCTCTGCTGGCCATCTCGGCCACCGGTTGCGCTCTGGCCGGCTCCCCGCGCAGGAACGTCGTGGTCCCGGCAGAGCCGACGATGATCGACTATGTCGATCCGGCCACCGTTGCCGGCCTGTCCGTCGGGGCCGTGACCGTGGGTGACTCGCCCAGCGATCTCAAGGTGCACATCAGCTACCCCCTGCTCCCCGCCGCCCCCGCCCTCACCCGCGCCCTGCGCCGGCAGGCCCAGCAGCAGCTGCGCGACTTCCTCCGCCGCACCAAGGGCCCCGCCTCCTACCCCCGGCCCGAGCTGAACGTCGACTGGCAGCTCCCCGCCGCCTCCTCCGAGGTCACCGCGGTACGGCTGCGCACCGGCGAACGCCTCGGCGCCGACTGGGGCAACTCCATGCGCACGCTGTGGTTCGACCCGCGCACCGGCGCGACCGTCGGCTCCACCGCCCTGCTCAAGGGCAAGCCGGAACTCGAACAGCTCACGTCGAAGGTCAAGGAAGGGCTGCGCGACCGCGGGTCGCAGATCAAGCAGGACAGCGTGAAGCCGAACGAGGAACTGCTCGACTCGATGGCCTTCAATCGGTCCGGCGACCTCGTCGTCGAGTTCGACGACTGCCAGATCGGGCCCTGCTCGCTCGGCCGGCTGGCCGTCGCCGTACCGCGGGCCCAGGCCGCTCCCCTGCTCTCTGACCTCGGCCGGCGGGCCCAGACGAGCGTCCTGCGGACGGCCGCCACCCCCACGCCGAACGGACCGCCGGTGATGCCGAGGCGGGCACCCGACCTCGCCACGAGCCAGGGCCGGCGGGTGGACTGCTCGAAGACCAAGTGCGTCGCGCTGACCTTCGACGACGGGCCTGGTCCGTACACCGGCAGGCTGCTCGACGTCCTGCGCGAGCAGGACACGCGGGCCACGTTCTTCGTGGTGGGCGCCAACGCCGCCGCGCAGCCGCAGCTGCTGCGGCGGATGAGCGCGGAGGGCCACCTCGTCGCGAGCCACAGCTGGTCGCACCGCGACCTGTCGATGCAGAGCAGCAGCATGGCCGCGGGCTCGCTGCGCGACACCTCGGCCATCCTGTCGGTGGTCACCGGGCAGAGCCCCCGGCTGGTACGCCCCCCGTACGGGGCCGTCAGCCAACAGCTGATGTCGATCGCGTACCGGATGGGGCTTTCGCTGGTCACGTGGGACGTGAACGCCCGCGACGACAACGGCGGCGACCCGCGCGACATCGCGGGCAGAGTCGTGCGTCAGGCGCATCCAGGTGCGATCATTCTCATGCACGACATCCACCGGCATTCCGTGGACGCGGTACCGGACGTCATCACCAGGTTGCGCGCGAAGGGATACACCTTCGTGACCGTCCCCGAGCTGTACGGCGCCGCAGGGATGCAGGCCGGCCGCCTGTACAGGTCAGGAAGTGGGCTGCCAGGTAAGCGGCCCCTGACGTAAACGAGGTGTGGAGGGGACGTATAGTTGGCGCTCGTGACCCCAACCGTCCTGTTCGCCCGCCTGCATGTCGATCTCTGCAGGCTCGCGTCAGGGCTGTGTCGTCGTTCTCCCACCTCAGCCTGACTGACTCCGACCGCGTTTACCCGCCATTGCGGTACGCAAACGCGTGACCTTCCGAGGATCTAGCATGGAAACAGAGAACGCGCCCAAGGCAACCGCGCAATGGCGCGTCGAGGAGGACTGATCTGTGGCAAAGCAGGTCCAGCAACTCGACCGCGTGATCATCAGGTTCGCCGGTGACTCCGGCGACGGCATGCAGCTCACCGGCGATCGCTTCACGGCCGGCACGGCCGAGTTCGGCAACGACCTCTCGACCCTGCCCAACTTCCCTGCCGAGATCCGCGCACCCGCAGGCACCCTGCCCGGAGTGTCGAGCTTCCAGCTCCACTTCGCCGACCACGACATCCTCACGCCCGGCGACGCGCCGAACGTGCTAGTGGCCATGAACCCCGCGGCGCTGAAGGCCAACCTGCCCGACCTGCCGCGGGGCGCGGACATCATCGCGAACACCGACGAGTTCACCAAGCGCAACCTGCAGAAGGTCGGCTACGCCGCCAACCCGCTGGAGGACGACTCGCTGCGCGAGTGGCGGGTGCACGCGGTGCCGCTGACGTCCCTGACCGTCAAGGCCCTCGAGGACTTCGACCTGTCCAAGAAGGACGCCGAGCGGTCGAAGAACATGTTCGCCCTCGGCCTGCTGTCGTGGCTCTACCACCGGCCCACCGAGCACACGATCTCGTTCCTCGAGCAGAAGTTCGCCAAGAAGCCCGACATCGCCAAGGCCAACATCGCGGCCTTCCAGGCGGGCTGGAACTACGGCGAGACCACCGAGTCCTTCTCGGTCTCGTACGAGGTCAAGCCGGCCCGGCTGGCGCCCGGCGTCTACCGCAACATCTCCGGCAACCAGGCCCTCGCCTACGGCCTGATCGCGGCGAGCGTGCAGGCGAAGCTGCCGCTGTTCCTGGGGTCGTACCCGATCACCCCGGCCAGCGACATCCTGCACGAGCTGTCGCGGCACAAGCAGTTCGGCGTGCGGACCTTCCAGGCCGAGGACGAGATCGCGGGCGTCGGCGCGGCGCTCGGCGCCGCGTTCGGCGGAGCGCTCGGCGTGACCACGACCTCCGGCCCCGGCGTGGCGCTTAAGGCCGAGACGATCGGCCTCGCGGTCACCACCGAGCTGCCGCTGATCGTCGTGGACGTGCAGCGCGCCGGTCCGAGCACCGGCATGCCGACCAAGACCGAGCAGACCGACCTGCTGATGGCCATGTTCGGCCGCAACGGCGAGTCGCCGGTGCCGATCGTGGCGCCGATGTCGCCGAGCGACTGCTTCGACGCGGCCGTCGAGGCGGCCCGGATCGCGGTCAAGTACCGCACGCCGGTCATGCTGCTGTCGGACGGCTACCTGGCCAACGGCTCGGAGCCGTGGCGACTGCCCGACGTGTCGGAACTGCCCGACATCTCGCAGAGTTTCACCACCGAGCCCAACGGCGAGGACGGCGTTTTCCTGCCGTACAAGCGTGACAGCGAGACGCTCGCGCGCCCGTGGGCCATCCCCGGCACGGCCGGGCTCGAGCACCGCATCGGCGGCATCGAGAAGGCCGACGGCACCGGCAACATCTCCTACGACCCCGACAACCACGACCTGATGGTCCGCACGCGCGCCGCCAAGATCGCCGGCATCGACGTGCCCGACCTCGAGGTCGACGACCCCGACGGCGACGCGAACGTGCTCGTCATCGGCTGGGGCTCGACGTACGGGCCGATCGCCGCGGCGGTACGGCGCATCAGGAACGCCGGCGGCAAGGTCGCCCAGGCCCACCTGCGCCACCTCAACCCGCTGCCCGCCAACACCGGCGACGTACTCAAGCGCTACGACAAGGTGCTGCTGCCGGAGATCAACCTCGGCCAGCTCGCCCTGCTGCTGCGGGCGAGGTTCCTCGTCGACGTGATCAGCTACAACCGTGTGCGCGGGCTCCCGTTCAAGGCCGAGGAGCTGGCCGGAGTCATCCAGGACGTGATCGACAGTGACTGAGCTCGTCAACGGGAAGGGCCTCACGCTCGTCCCCAAGACCGACGTGAAGCAGACCCTGAAGGACTTCAAGTCCGACCAGGAAGTGCGCTGGTGCCCGGGATGCGGTGACTACGCGATCCTCGCCGCGGTGCAGAGCTTCCTGCCGGAACTGGGGCTCAGGCGCGAGAACATCGTGTTCGTGTCGGGCATCGGCTGCTCGTCGCGGTTCCCGTACTACCTCAACACGTACGGGTTCCACTCGATCCACGGGCGGGCGCCGGCGATCGCGACCGGCCTCGCGGCCTCGCGGCCCGACCTGAGCGTCTGGGTGATCACCGGTGACGGTGACGCGCTGTCGATCGGCGGCAACCACCTGATCCACGCGCTGCGCCGCAACGTCAACCTGAACATCCTGCTGTTCAACAACAGGATCTACGGCCTGACGAAGGGCCAGTACTCGCCCACGTCCGAAGTCGGCAAGATCACCAAGTCGACGCCGATGGGGTCGCTGGACAAGCCGTTCAACCCGATCTCGCTGGCCATCGGCGCCGAGGCGTCGTTCGTGGCCCGCACCATCGACTCCGACCGCAAGCACCTGCAGTCGGTGCTGCGCGAGGCGACCGCTCACCGCGGCACGTCGCTGGTCGAGATCTACCAGAACTGCAACATCTTCAACGACAACGCCTTCGAGCAGTTGAAGGACCCCGACGTCCGCGACGACATCACGCTGCGGCTCGAGCACGGTCAGCCGATCGCGAGCGCCTCGAAGGCGGTCGTGCGCGGCGCGAACGGCACGCTCGAGGTCGTCCCCCGCGATGGCCTGAGCGACGACCAGATCCTCGTGCACGACGCCCACAACCCCGACCCGTCGGTGGCGTTCGCGCTGAGCAGGCTGGACGAGCCGGCGTTCGAGCACGTCCCGATCGGCATCTTCCGCAGCGTCGACCGTCCGTCCTACGACACGCTCATGGCCCAGCAGCTCGACGACGCCGCCGCCCAGAAGGGCCCCGGCGACCTGAACGAGCTCCTCATGGGCGGCGACACCTGGCGCATCGGCTGACCTCAGGGGGAGCCGCCGCATCCCGGCGGCGGCTCCCCTGTCAGCGCAGCTGACGTGGTTCCGCCGTGCTGCGGAGTGCGGGCGCGACCGGTCGGCCCTTGAGGAAGCCGGTGACGCCGCCCGCGTCGAGCGCCTTGCCGTACACCACCAGAGCCTCGCGTACGGCCTCGACGGTGTGCGCCACGTCGCCTGTCGTGTGCGCCGCCGAGACGACGAACGACTGGCCGAGGACTCCACGCCTGAGCAGTTCCTGGATGAACAGGGTGCGGTAGGCCTGCGACGGCCGGCCCTCGTGGTCGGCCGCGGTGAACACCAGGCACGACGGCCGCCCGACGGCGGCGACGTGATCTCGCACGCCCAGTTCGGCCGCCGCCGCGTTGACCCCCTCGGCGAGCGCGCGGCCCCGCTCCTCCATGACTGCGATGGGGTCCTCCTCCTCGTACGCCCGCACGACCGCGCGGAAGGCCGTGAGGGAGACCCGGTCGGGCCCGTGCGTGGTGGACAGCAGGAAGACACGCGGCCGGTCGGCGCGCAGACCGCCGAGCTCCATGAGTTCCCGCCGGCCGGCGAGGGCGGAGACGGGAAAGCCGTTGCCCATGCCCTTGCCCCAGCACGACAGGTCAGGCGTGACGCCGTAGAGCGTCTGCGCGCCGCCCATGCCCCAGCGGAACCCGGTGATCGTCTCGTCGAACACGAGCACCGTGCCCTGCTCGTCGCAGAGCGCGCGCACGCTCTCCAGGTAGCCGGGCTCCGGCTCGGCGGTCGCGGTCGCCGGCTCCATGACGACGCACGCCACCTGCCGGTCGTGCCGCTCGAAGAGCGCGCGCAGCGAGTCGAGGTCGTTGTAGCGGAAGCGCAGGGTCAGCTCGCGGACGGCCGCGGGCACGCCGGCGTTCATCGCCACCGTGCCGATGAACCAGTCGGCCGTGGAGTAGAAGGGCTGGTCGCCGATGGCCACGAGGTCGCGTCCGGTCGCCGCCCTGGCCAGCCGGACGGCGGCGGAGGTGGCGTCCGAGCTGTTCTTGGCGAACTTCACCATCTCGGCGCCGGGCACGTGGCGCAGGAAGTCCTCGGCCGCCGACACCTCCAGGTCGGTCGGCCTGCTGAAGCTCAGCCCGTCGGCCAGCGCGGCGCGCACGGCCGCCAGCACCGGTTCGTACGCGTGCCCGAGCGTGACCGAGCGCAGGCCCATGCCGTACTCGACGTAGCAGTTCCCGTCCGCGTCCCATACCTTGGCGCCCGCGCCGCGTACGAGCACCGGGGCCATGCCTTCGGGGTACTGGTCGCTGCCCCGGGCGTAGGTGTGCGCCCCTCCGGGGACCAGATCGTGCAGGCGGCTCTGCAGCCGCTCGGACTCGATGAACCCGGCATGCTCTCCTAACGGGACCATTCCCCAACTATAGGGATCAATGGCGACGCGTCATGGTAAAGACACCTAGGCGATCAGCCAGGACAATGGCCTCGTGGTCCTCCACTGGCTGGTCCTGGTGTTACTCGTGCTCGCGGCGCCCGCCGGGCCGACCGCGAGCGCCCTCGCACCTTCGCCCACGCCGGTCGAGCACCTGACCGGCGAGCACCGGCCGGCCGAGGAGAACGGCGACGAGCGACTGTGCGCGCTGTCACGCGGCGCCCGACCCGCCCTCTCGTCCACCGCGCCGGGACGTGGCCCGGCCGCCGTTCACCGGCCGGCCCGTCCCTGCCCGCGCGCGGCACCCCGCCGCCGCGGTCGCAGGCCGCGCCGCCGCCATCGCCGGCAACGACGACCGGCCGGATCCGACCCAGAACGAGATCCGGATCCATCCGGGCCGCACTCCCCCCGCGCGCCGCCAGGAACGCTCTCTCCCCGCGTTCACCCCCTGGTCCGACACTCTGGAGAGAGCATGCAGCGCGTTCTGATCACCGGAGCCTCCGGTTTCATCGGCAACCACATGACCCGCCGCCTGCGCGACTTGCGGATCGAGGTCCACGCCGTCAGCCGGGCGCCGCGGGCTCCCCTGCACGGCGAGATCTGGCACCAGTGCGACCTACGCGACGAAGAGGCGACCTCGTCCCTGATGCGGGCGGTACGCCCCCAGGTCGTCTTCCACCTGGCCGGGGAGGTCACCGGCACGCGCGAGGTCGCGATGGTCCCCGAGACGCTGCGCGGCAACCTGCTGACCGCCGTCAACCTCCTGGTCTCCGCCACTCGCACGCCGGCCAAGCTGGTGTTCGCCGGTTCGGTCGAGGAGCCGCGCACCGGCTCGGCCGCGCCGCATTCCCCCTACTCCGCCGCCAAGCACGCGGCCACCGGCTACGCCATGCTCTTCCACCACCTCTGGAACGTGCCGGTGACGGTCCTGCGCATCGCCATGGTGTACGGCCCCGGCCAGGAGGACCTGAGCAAGCTGGTGCCGTACGTGGCCACCGAGCTGCTGCGGGGCCGGTCGCCGCAGGTGGGCAGCGGCACCCGGCTGGTCGACTGGGTCTTCGTCGACGACGTCGTGGACGCGCTGGTGGCCGCGGCGCTGAGCGACGCCGCCGACGGACGGGCCCTGGACGTCGGCAGCGGCAGCGGGACGTCGATCCGGGCCACCGTGGACCTCCTGCACCGGCTGGCGGGGACCGCCGTGGCGCCGATCTACGGGGCGATCGCCGACCGGGCACGTGACCGCGCCCACATCGCCGACGTGCGGCCGGCGGAGGAGACACTCGGGTGGCGGGCGGCCACGCCGCTGGCGGAGGGGCTGGCCCGGACGTTGCGCTGGTACGCGGACCGGTTAACGCCCCACAACCTCACGCCCGCCGTCTCTGCGTCCGCCGTCCCCGCGTCCACCGTCCCGGCATCCACCGTCCCCGCGTCCACCGTCTGTGGGGCGCAGCCGGCGTTCCATGGGCCGTTCGACGAACCTGAACAGCAGCCACGCTAGGCCGACGCTCACCAGCAACATGCCGGCCGACACCGCGACCACGGCCACCACGTGCAGATCGTCGCCGACGAGCCTGGTGCCCAGCCGGATCACCGGCTGGTGCACCAGGTAGAAGGCGAAGGAGATCTCGCCGAGCCGGACCAGCGCGGGGCGCCGCAGCAGGCCGCGCCCGCGCCGGGCGTCGGCGGCGGCGAGCGCGGCGACCAGCAGGGCCAGCGGGCCGACCATCCAGGCCACCCAGCCCCAGGGCGGAGGCACGTGTCCGGCGGCGAAGTAGGCCACGGCCACGAGACCCGCCGAGACGCCCACCCCGGGCCCACGCCAGTGCCCGTCGCGGACCATCAGCGCGAGGCAGATCCCGAGGGCGAACTCCAGCAGCCGGGTCACCGGGAAGATCGCGACGAACCAGTACGCGCGCGGCTCCGGCATGAGCACGGCCACGGCGGAGACCGCCCACACGCCGCCCACCAGACCCACGACCAGCAGCCACCGCCGCCGCTCGGGAACCCTCCGGACCAGGGCGAGCAGCCACGGGAAGACGGCGTAGAAGAACACCTCACAGGCCAGCGACCAGGCCGGGGTGTTGACGGCGAAGTAGTACGCCTCGTCGGGCACCCACGACTGCAGCAGGACGAGACCGGCCAGCGCGGGCCCGGCCGACAGTTCGTGGCCGACCAGCGCCAGTGACGCCAGCACGCACAACCAGGTCACCACGTGGACGGGCACGACCCGGGCGATCCGCCGGCGCCAGAAGGGCACCGGGCGGTCACCTGGACGGGCCGACCAGGTGAGCACCAGCCCGGACAGGACGAAGAACAGCGACACCCCCGAGGCGCCCCCGCCGAACAACACGTCGAGCGCCTGGACGAAGCCGGGATCGCCGGTCATCGTCTGATTGGTCAGCAGATGGAAGCCAAACACGCCGAAGGCCGCCAGCCAGCGCAGGCCCGTCAGGGACGCCAAGCGTCGCGGGGCAGCTTCCTCCGCGTTCACGACAGCACCAAGCGCCCGCTGCTCCATGCGCCCCCGCCCTCTGCCGGAACCCAAGCTCGTTCACGTTAGACGTGCGCAAAAGCTTGTGCAACAGCTCAGGATGGCCGGAAACGGTCATGACGCGATGTAACGCAGCGACCGTTTTGGAACGATACTGATCGCGACGGCTGCCACTAGAGAGGTCGGGGGACATTGACCCGTTCGGTCCTCAACCTGACAGTCCACGGCATCGGCGAACCACTCCGGGAACTCGACCCCGGAGAGGACGCGACGTGGGTCAGCGTCGAGCAGTTCGAGCAGGTCCTCGACGAGATCAAGGACCGGCCGGAGGTCCGGCTCACCTTCGACGACGGCAACGACTCCGACCTGCGGATCGGGCTGCCCGCGCTGCTGGAGCGGGGACTGCGCGCGGAGTTCTTCGTGCTGGCCGGCAGACTCGGCGAGCCGGCCAGGCTGGACGCCGACGGCGTGCGGGAGCTGGTCCGGCAGGGCATGCGCGTCGGCTCGCACGGCTGGGCCCACCGCGACTGGCGGCGCCTCGCGCCAGGACAGGAGACCGAGGAACTGCGGCTGTCCGCCGAGGTGCTGGGCGAGCTGTCCGGCGAGCCGGTCAGCAGGGTCGCCATCCCGTTCGGCTCGTACGACCGGCGGGTCCTCGCGCGGTTACGGCGGGCGGGGGTCAGCCTCGCCTACACCAGCGACGGCGGCCGGGCCCGCGCGGACTCCTGGCTCCAGCCGCGTACCAGCCTGCACCGCGGCATCGGCCCCGGCTGGGCGACCGAACTGCTGGAGGTCAGCCGTTCCGCGAGGACGCGGACCAGGAAACTGGTCTCCCGGACGATCAAGCGTCTGCGCTGATGACACGGACAGCGGTCGTCATCGTCAGCTACAACAGCGCCGAGGTGCTGAAGGACTGCCTCGGCTCGCTGCCCCGGGACCTCGCCGCGGTGGTGGTCGCCGACAACGCCTCCCGTGACGACTCCGTGGGGGTGGCCGAGGCGGCCGGGTGCCGGGTCGTGCGGATGGGACGCAACGCCGGATACGCGGCGGCGATCAACGCGGCGGTCGCGACGCTCGACCTCGACGCCGTCGACGCGGTGCTGGTGCTCAACCCGGACTGCCGCCTCGCGCCGGGTTCGCTGCCCGTGCTGGCGAGCGCTCTGGACCGTCCCGGGTGCGGGATCGCCGTACCGAAACTCGTCAACCCGGACGGCTCGCTGCAACCGTCGCTGCGCCGGGCGCCCACCGTCACGCGGGCGCTGGCGCAGGCGGTGCTCGGCGGCACGCTGGCCGGGCGGCTGGGCGGGCTGGGCGAGCTGGTCACCGACCCGGCGGCGTACGAACGACCCGGCCCGGCGGCCTGGGCCACCGGCGCCGCCATGCTCGTCGCCACCCCGCTGGTCCGGGCGGCCGGCCCGTGGGAGGAGTCCTTCCTGCTCTACAGCGAGGAGACGGAGTACGCGATGCGCGCCGCCGACCTGGGCTGGAGCCTCTGGTACGAGCCCGAGGCGGTCTTCGAGCACATCGGCGGCGAGTCCGACACCAGCCCGATGCTGGCCGCGCTGATCGCGGTCAACCGGGTCAGGTTGTTCCGCGACAGGACCGGTCCGGTGCGCGGTGCCGCCTACTTCGCCGCCGTGCTCCTGGGCGAGGCGGTCAGGGCGCTGCGCGGGCAGCATACGGCGCGCGCCGCGCTGGTGGCCCTGGTGCGGCCGGCGCGCCGTCTGCGGAAGCTGCCGGGGGGCTGACACATGCGCATCGTCTCCTTCGACGACCTCACGCCGGGCGAGCTCGCCGCCTGGGACCGGCTCAGGGCCGCCAACCCTGCGTTGGACAGCCCGTACTTCCATCCTGGTTTCGCCGCCGCCGTCCACGCGAGCGGGCGCGGGATCGAGGTAGCGGTGCACGGCGACGGCGAGGTGCTGGCGTTGCTGCCGTTCCAGCGCGACGGTGCTGTCGCTAGGCCGGCGGGCTGGCCCGCCGCCGACTTCCAGGCGCCGATCCGGGCGCCGGGCACCGGCTTCCCCGCCGTGGAGTTCCTCCGGGCGGCGCGCGTGCGCGGTCTGACCTTCGACCACCTGCTGGAACAGCCGGACTTCGACCGGTGGGTCAGGCGCCGCCGTCCCTCGCCCTACCTGGAGGTGACCGGCGGCCTGGACGGCTACCTCGGACGCGCCTCGCGTACCGCCAAGGAGAACCTGTCGCAGGCCAGGCGGCGGGCCCGCAGGGCGGAGCGGGAGCTGGGCGAGGTGGTCCTCACCGCCGACGCGCTCGACCACGCGCTGCTCGACCAGGTGATCGAGCTCAAGCGGGCCCAGTACGCGGCCACCGGGGCCCGCGACTACTTCGCCGACTCCCGGCGAGCCGACATGCTGCACAAGCTGCTGGCCGCGCGCGATCCGGAGTTCGCCGGGGTGCTGTCGGCCGTGCACGCCGGGCCGCACCTGCTCGCCGCTCATTTCGGGCTGCGCTCGGGCGGGGTGCTGCACTGGTGGTTCCCCGTCTACGACCCGGCGCACGCCCGCCGGTCGCCCGGCTGGATCCTGCTGCGCGAACTGATCGCGGCCGCGCCCCGGACCGGCGTGACGCGCATCGACCTCGGGCGCGGCGAGGACGAGTACAAACGCCGGGCGATGACCGGCCAGATCATGGTCTGCGAGGGCGAGGTCACCACCAGCCCGGTACGCCAGGCCAGGAACGCGCTTGTCTCGACCACCAGGACGATCGCCAGGACGATACTCGGGAGGGGACGTTGACCAGGCAGGTACGCGCGGGAGACGGCGTGCGGTTGCGCTCCAAGGAGGAGATCCTCGCCTCCCTCGACGAGAACGGCAGGCTGGGCGGGTTGCCGTTCATGCCGGAGATGCTGGCCTACGCCGGCCGCGAGATGCGGGTGTACAAGCGGGCCGACAAGACCTGCGACACGATCCAGCAGACCGGCACCCGGCGGCGCATGACGAACACCGTCCACCTCGTCGGCGCCCGCTGCGACGGCAGCGCGCACGGCGGTTGCCAGGCGGGGTGCCTGCTGTTCTTCCGCGAGGAGTGGCTGGAGGGCGGGCCGCCGCCGCCCGAGGGCGCGGGCGCCTCGCTGGAGACCCTGGACGCCGACACCGTGCAGGGCACGGCGGACGACGGCGAACCGCTCCACCGCTGCCAGGCCACCGAGCTGCTGAACGCCTCCGAGGGCGGGCTCGGGCCGTACGACTGGAGCCAGTACGTCCACGACGTGCGCACGCGCAACGAGCGGCTGGTGACGGTGCTGCGCGGCCTGGTCGTGCTGGCGTTCAACATCTTCCAGCGGCGGACGCTGCGGCTGCCGCGGTGGCTGCGCGTCGCGGGCGGCGAGGAGTGGCCGTTCCTGCGCGGCACCGCGAGCGGCCCGACGCCGCCCGCCGAGCCGCTCGGCCTGCGCCCCGGCGACCTGGTCGAGGTCAGGAGCAAGGAGGAGATCGTCAGGACGCTGCGGCCGGACAACAAGAACCGCGGCATGGTCTTCGACGCCGAGATGCTGCTGTACTGCGGCAAGCGGGCCCGCGTGCTGCGCCGCGTCGACCGCATCATCGACGAGCCCACCGGCCGCATGATGAGGCTGAAGGACTGCCTCATCCTGGAGGACGTCACCTGCCAGGCCGTCTACCACCGGCACTGTCCCCGTTCGATCTACCCCTACTGGCGCGAGGCCTGGCTGCGGAAGATCGAGTCGTAGACCGCCACGTACGCCTCGGCCTGCGGGCGCCAGTCCAGCACGGTCTCGGCGCGGCGCCGGCCCGCCGCGCCGAGGGCCGCCCGCCGCGCGGGGTCGTCCAGCAGCTGGATCAGCTCCTTGACGAAGCCGTCCAGGTCGTCGGGGTCGGCGTAGACGGCGCACTCCCCGGCGGTCACGGCGGTCTCGGTGAGCCGGTAGGCCACCACCGGCAGGCCGAACGCCATGTACTCCATGGTCTTGTTCATCGTGGAGACGTCGTTGAGCGGGCTGAAGGGGTCGGGCGAGAGACCGGCGGTGGCGCTGGAGAAGTAGCGCGCGATCTCCGTCGGCCCGACCCGGCCGGTGAACTCGACGTGCTCCTCCAGGTCCAGCTCCGCCGCCAGGCGCTTGAGGTCCTCGAGGCAGTCGCCGAAGCCGAGCAGGGCGAAGCCCACGTCGTCGCGGCCGTGGCGGTGGACCACCTGCTCGGCGACGCGCAGCACCACGTCCACGCCGTCCTGCGGGCCCATGATGCCGAGCCAGACCAGCAGATGCTCGCGCCCGCGGCGCAGCTCGGGGACCTGCGGCCCGGGCCGCATCACGGTGGTGTCCGGCCCTGACCGCACCACGGTGGTCAGCTCGCGCGGCACGCCGCCGCGCTCGACCGCGATGTTCTGGTAGGAGGCGTTGGTCGCGATCACCTGGTGGGCCGCCCTGAACGTACGGCGTTCCAGCCACAGCAGCGCCCTGAGCTGTAATCGCCCGGCCACGGTGGCCGGCTCGCCGAAGCGGGAGCGGAACACCTCGGGGTTGAGGTCGTGGTGGTCGAAGACGAAACGCACGCCGAACGGCCGCCACAGCCGGGCCAGCGCCCAGTAGGTGTCGGGCGGGTTGCACGCCTGCAGCGCCTGGAACCTGCGGCGGCGCCGCACCTTGAGCGACAGCAGCGCCGTACGGACCCAGCAGTAGGCGAACTCCCAGGCGTAGCCGGCCAGTCCCTTGGCCTGCCGTGGCGGCGCGTACTTGTACAGGTGCACGCCCTCCAGTTCCTCGTAGGCCGGGTCTCCGGGGCCTTTCGGGCAGATGACCGAGACCTCATAGCCGGCGTCCTTGAGCGCCCGGCACTCCAGCCACACCCGCCGGTCGAGCGGGACCGGCAGGTTCTGGACGACGATGAGGACGTGCTCGCCCGCCATTACTTGCCGCGCCGGGAGACCAGGTCGGCCAGCGCGGGCGGCACCCAGCGTTTGAGCGTCTGCCGGAAGGTGCCCTGGAAGTCCTCGCCCGGCCGCTGGCGGAACAGCGTGCTGTGCTCGCCGGTGAACTCCTCCTCCGGGCGGCCGTTGGTGTAGTAGTACAGCGCCATCGAGCGGCGGGCGCGGTCGGGCGGGCAGGTGATGGGGTCGGGCAGGCCGTGGTTGGCGTCGTCGGTGGTCGCGAAGATCAGGAAGCGGTTGAAGACCGGGGGCACGCGCTTGACGCACGTGACCATGTCGCGGTCCCACAGCTCCAGGTCGCCGCCCCACTCGGGCGACCAGTTCTTGTTCAGGTACAGGATGCCGTTGAGCCGCCGGTCCAGGTTGAGGCGCCTGGTCTTGTTGAAGTCGGCGTGCACCTTCAGGTAGCCGCCGGAGCGGCTCTGGTGCAGGCCGCCGCCGTCGAAGTGCGGGTCGGGGATGAGCCCGGCGATGCCGGTCAGCGATTCCAGGAAGTCCACGAACACCTGGCTGTTGAACTCGTGCAGCAGGTTCCGCGTCGCCGGCCCCATCAGTTCGGTGTCCGACAGTGCCAGCTTGATCTCCCTGGCGCTGTCGAACTCCTGCCAGGTGGCGCCGCTCGGCTCGGGGAACTCCTCCAGCACCGGCTCCAGGGCCGCGGGCGGCAGGAAGTCGTCGATGACGACGTGGGGGAACGGCTCGGCCTTGGCGAATTCCTCGCGTAACCGGTCGGCGTGCGCCATGAGTTCGGCGCGCTGAAAGGCGAATGTCACATCATGCATAGGAACCCTCTCGTCCGCCATCAAGACCTTCCTTCTCCCGCTATTCCGTGGAAAATCCTTCTTCGTCAATCACGACTGGACCGATCCGAACCCCAGCCGTCGTCCCCTCCCGACCTGCCTGACTGCCCCGGACTCCCCCACCGGCCCGTCGGCCACCCCGGCAAGCGCTCCGCGACGAGCACCGCCACGAAGCACACGGCGTCCGGCACCGTCACCTCCCGCCGCCGTACCAGCGTCACCAGGTCAGCGCCGCCCAACCTCGTCTCGGTACGGCCCAGCCGGTCGAGCTGCCGGTTGCCCCGCCGTACCCGGGCCCTGCGGCGGACCACGGCGGCGACCCGCCGGGCCGGGCGCACCAGCGACCGGCCGGCGGTCGCGCGCTCGGCAGGGGCGAAGGAACGGTGCACCCACCCGTCGTCGGACAGCACGTCAGGCATCGGCCACACGCGGGCGTGACCGGCCTCGCTCAGCACGTACGCACCCGCGCCCGCCAGCCCGCGACGGCCCGCCATGAGCCGCTCGTGGACGCGGTGGAACCCGGCCGCCACCCGTGACACGCCGGTCAGGTCCAGCTCCGGCTCCGGCGCGCAGGCCGGCGCTCCCGTCGCGGCCAGGCAGGCCAGCATCGCCGGCACCGACCCCGGCCCGAGGACCACGTCGGCGTCCAGGTAGAGCCGGGGGAACGCGCAGCAGGCCGTGTCCCCGGCCCGCAGGGCGGCCGCCTTGCCCGGCTCCGGGAGCTCGATCACCTTCACGCCGCGCTCGCGCGCCACCCCGGCGGTGCGGTCAGAGCATCCGTTGGCGACCACCACCACCTCCAGCTCACCTTGCGGCAGCAGCGCGTCCAGGCAGCGGCCGAGCTGGCGCTCCTCGTCGTGCGCGGCGATCACCACGCTCATGTCCGTCACGGAGCCACGATCCAGCCGGCCACGCCCGGATGGCTCGCGCGGACCTCCGGAAGCAGGTCGGGCAGGAACAGCAGCACCTGCCCCGCCCCGGCGAGGCGCTCCGGGCCGACGATCGGGATGTCCGTCCCCGGCATACGGCGGCCCTGCTTGGCCGCAGAGGCGTCGACCACGGCGGGCAGCAGGCCGGCGTCGACGCCCGCGCGGCACAGCAGCGCGACGGCGCGGGAGGCGGCGCCGTACCCGATGATCGCGCCACTGCGCTCGGCGAGCAGGGCGCGCAGCTTCTCGGCGCCGCGCGTGGCGTCCTCGCCGAGGCGCTCCAGCGTCGCCGGGTCGGTGACGCCCGCCGCCAGCTCCTCCTCGATCAGGGAGGTGACCGACTCGTCCGGCTCGCCGCCGCGGGTGGCGGCCAGCAGCACGGTCCCGCCGTACAGGTCGAAGCGGAAGGCGCTGCGCGCCACCAGCCCGGCCTGCCGCAGCATGGCTGTCAGCACGGGGGTGGAGTAGTAGGCATGGTGGCCGTGCCGCAGAGCGTTCCACTGACCGTCGCGCAGGATCGCGGCGAGGGTGTGGAACTGCAGGAGCAGCACGCCGCCCGCGGCCAGCCGCTCGGCGCGCGCGGCCAGGCCGGCGGCCTGGTCGGGCTCGTGCATCAGCCCGAAACAGTCGATGACCACATCGGCCCTGCCGTCCCCCGGGCCGTCCCCCGGGCCGTCCGTCCGGTGGTTCACGGGGGTGAGCTCCACCAGGTCCAGCCAGGAGCCGCCGTGCGGGCTGCCGAACTCGGCGACCGTGCGCGCGCCGTCCAGCCAGCCGGCCAGCCGTACCCGGGCGACCGCGTCGCGAGCCTGCTGGACCAGGGCTGCCGGTTCGGCGCCGCGCGGCTCCTCCGCGCCCGCCGGGTCCTCGGCCAGCTGGGCCAGCCCACAGGCGGCGCACGCCCACATGCGCAGCGGGTGCACCGGGTCAGGTCCGGGGTGGGCGGCCGGTGGGAACAGGTCGCAGGCGGGCTGCGGCCCGAGGTCGAGGACGACGCGCCCGGAGGACGAACGGCAGAACCGGCATTGGATCACGGCGTCTCCTTGGGCATCATGCGCTCATGGAGATCAGACGTGGCGAACTGGACGGCGTGCTGCTGTTCGTGCCCACCCCCCACCGTGACGAGCGCGGCTTCTTCACCCGCACCTTCGACGCGTCCGTGGCCGCCGCCGCGGGCCTCGACCCCCACTCCTTCGTCCAGGACAGCCAGTCGCGGTCCACGCTCGGGACCGTCCGCGGGCTGCACGGCCGTGGCGGGCTGGGCGAGGGCAAGCTGGTACGGTGCGCGCGCGGCGCGGTGCACGACGTGATCGTGGACGCCCGCCCTGGTTCGCCGACGTTCGGCCGCTCGGCCGCGTACCTGCTGGACGACGTCAGCTTCGCCTGTCTTTACGTTCCGCCGGGTTTTCTGCACGGTTTCCAGGTGCTGACCGACGAGGCTGACACGTGTTATCGGATCAACCGCGAACACGATCCCGCCGAGGATCTGTCGGTCAGGTTCGACGACCCCGGACTGGCCATTGCCTGGCCGCTTCCCGTCACCACGCTCAGCGCTCGCGACATCCGCGCCGGAAGCTGGAACGAGCTGCGGGAGCAGCTGGAGGTCTGACAATTGCCCCCCTCATGACGCACTGATCCGCACCAATATCGGGCACGTTCCAGTGCTCGTTACAGAAATGACCTGTCCGCTTTCGGACATCCCAGTCGCCGAAATTCGGGGCAGGCTGGTGATGCTTTCCGGTCTTGTTTCTTGATCGGTACTGGGCGAGAATTGCCGGGCGCCGGGGCATGTTGGTGAGGGGTTAATGTCGTGGATTTCTGGAAGACCCTGCAAGTCATGGTGCGGCGGTGGTACATCACCGTGCCCATGTTCCTGGCCTCCTTAGGCGTCACGGTGACGATCTTCGCGACGTACCCGACGTACTACGACTCCGAAGGCCTGGTGATCCTGACCGTTCCGACGGGCGGTTCCCAGGTGGCCACCGACCCGGCCGACAACGCGTACGCCAACCCACTGCTCGCGTTCGACGAGGGCCTGAAGATCACGTCGACGTTCCTGATCCAGACGTTGAACACGCCCGAGGTGGCCGAGACCCTCGTCGACCCCGACTCCGACGACAGCATGTCGGTCTCCAACGGTGAGATGGAGGGCCCCTTCATCGCCGTCAAGGCGACCAGCCCCTCGCCGCAGCGCGCCAGGCAGATGGTCGAGAGGGCCATCCGCCGCGCCCGGATCGACCTGCTGCGGCACCAGCGGGCGCTCGCCCCCTCGATCCCCGCCACGTACATCGTGATGACCCCGATCATCGAGCCCACGACGCCGATCGGGCAGAGCAACCTCAAGCTGCGCGCGGCCGGCGCCGCGCTGGGCGTCGGGCTGGCCGCCTGTCTGCTGGCCGTCTACGGCACCGAGAGCTACCTCAACCACCGGCGCCGCCGCCAGGCGGCGAAGTCCCTGGCCACGACCCGCCAGGAACCGCCGCCCGCGCGGGAAGAGCCGCCCGCTCAGGAAGAGCCGACCGCGCGGGAAGTACCGACCGCGGCCGGGCCGGGACCCGCCGAGCAGCCCCCGCGCGAGCCCGGCGAGCAGCGGGACGACGAGCCGCGGGAGAAGCCGAAGACACAGGAGAAGATCACACACTTCAACGGCACCTTTCCCGTCGTGCCGACGAGGGAGCTGCCCGGCTCGGCCGACGACGACACCCTGACGAACATCCCCCGCGTGACCGACTGAAGCCGTGGCTACGACGGTTCTCCCACCGGCCCCGCCGGACGCCGAGCGCCGCGTCAAGGACGCGACGGTGCTGCTGTGCGTGTACGCGCTGATGCTGTGCGTGCTGCCGGCCAAGCTCGTGCTGCGCGGCATCCCGCTCGACCTCGCGCCGACGATGCTCTTCGGCCTCGGCATCGGCGTCATCTGGTTCTGTGCCCAGCAGGTCGACACGCTCGGCGCCGCCAAGGGGCGCAACATCGTCCGCACCGCCCTGTTCTGTTACGCCGTCACGCAGCTGCTGACCTACGGCGCGGCCACCTACTCCGGCCTGCCGGCCGACGAGCTGAAGGCCACCGACCGCACGCTCATCACGCTCGTCTCGGTCATCGCCGTGGGCCTTGCGGCGGTGGACGGGCTGCGCACCCGCCAGGGTGTGGAGCGGGTGCTCAGGTACATGGTGGTGGGCGCGGCGTTCATGTCGTTCGTCGGCATCCTGCAGTCGCGCCTCGGCTACGACCTCACCGACCTGCTGACCCTGCCGGGGCTGCGCTCGGTCTCCACCGAGGAGACCATCCTGGAGCGATCCATGTTCCGCCGGCCGTCCGGAACGGCGGGCCACCCCATCGAGTACGGCGTGATGTGCGCCTTCACCGTGCCGCTCGCCCTCTACTTCGCCTTCCGCGCCAACCGCCGCAAGGAGCCCAGGCAGTGGGTGTGGTGGCTCTGCTTCGTCGTGATCAGCGGCGGCATCATGTTCTCACTGTCGCGCTCGGCCATCCTGGGCGCGGCGGTGGCCGGGCTGGTGCTGTTCTACTCGTGGTCGTGGCGCGTGCGGGTGAGGATGGCCGTCGCCGCGGGCGTGTTCCTGGTCGTCATGCGCATCCTGGTGCCCGGTCTGGTCGGCACCCTGATCGCGCTGTTCTCCAACTTCGGTCAGGACAACAGCATCAAGGGCCGCCTGGTCGACTACGCGCCGACCTCGCTGCGTATCGAGCGCTATCCCTGGCTGGGCCACGGCGTGGGCACCAACCTGCCGCTGAAGTACGGCTGGCTGGACAACCAGTACCTGATGACCTTGCTGGACAACGGGATCGTCGGGCTGGTCGCGCTGGTGGCGGTCTTCCTGTCGGGCGTCTACGCGGCCCTGCGGGTGCGTTCGCTCACCGACGACCCTGAACTGCGCGACCTCGCGATGACGCTGGTCGCCTGCCTGGCGGTGCCGACGGTCGCGGCGATCACCTTCGACATGCTCGCGTACGCGATGATCACCGGTCTGGTCTTCCTCACGGTGGGCGCGTGCGGCGCCCTGCTCCGGCACCAGCGCGATCCGGCTGTCCCCGCGCGTGACGAGGGATCGTCAGTGAGAATCGAAACCTGACCCCTCAAGGGACGGATCACTCATGCCTTCACCCAGCGATCGGCGCCCGCGCTCCAGCGTGGTCCTACGCCTGGCCGTGGCCGTGGCCGTGCTGAGCGCGGGCGTGGCCCTGCTGAGCACGGGCACGGCCGTCGTGAACAGCTCCGACCGTTCGGAAGGTTCGCCGCCGCGCACCAGTCTCTCCCCCGCCGTCAGCTCATCCCCTTCGCCGGGCGTTCCTTCCCCCGGCAGTGAGGCGACGCCGTCCAGCGAGCGGGCCTGTCCCCCGCCACCGGCATACCCGACACCCGAGTGCACCGGCGTGCCGCCCGGCAAGCAGTTGCAGAAACACGAGGGCGACCTCGTCGCCGACGAGGACGGCCAGGTGATCGACGGCCTGCACATCACGGGCAACCTGTCCGTCGAGGGCCAGGGTGTGGAGATCCGCGACAGCTGGATCGAGGGCTGGGTCGACAACAGCCGCAACGGCCCCCGCGGGGACGGCTCGTTCACCATCACCGACTCGACGGTGGGCCGGGACGACAGGTGCGACGCGGGGACGGGCGTCAGCGAGTCGGAGTTCACCGCCACCCGGGTGAAGGTCGTCGGCCACGGCGACGCGTTCGGCGCGGGCGGCGACAACGTGCTCATCCAGGACTCCTTCGCGCTGCTGTGCGGCGAGGACGAGTGGCACTCCGACGGCTTCCAGGCCCACGAGGCCGGCCGCGACGTCGTCATCCGCCACAACACCTTCGACCAGCGCAAGGTGCCCGCCTCGGGGGTCACCGCGCCGGTGTTCATCTCCGACGGCTCGCCCGAGGCCACCGTCGTCGACAACCTGCTCATCGGGGGCAGCTCCACCATCCGCGTGCACCAGGGCGGCGAGCGGTGGAAGTACGTCGTCACCGGCAACCGGGTCGTCCAGGACGCCTGGCTCTACAGCCCGGTCGACAGCTCGTGCGCGGTCATCGAGACCTGGGCCGACAACCGGCTCGTCCAGATCGACGACGCCTATCAGGTCACCTGGCTCGGCCCCGAGCTACCGTGCGTCGACGGCAGTTAGCCGCCTGACCTGCCGGTAGACCAGCAACAGTGCGCCGGCGACGAGCCCGCCGCCGGCCAGCATCGCCACCAGGGGGTCGGGGGCGACGGCCCGCAGGCCGAACAGCGCCACCGCCAGCACCGCCGCGACAGACGCGGACGGCGCCAGGGCACGCAGCAGCGCGCCCAGCCGTACGCCGGCCCTGTGGGCGCACCACAGGTGCACGGGGACGGCCCAGCCGAAGCCCACGGCGGCCTGCGCCCAGCCGATGCCTTCGAAGCCCCACACGTGTGCGCCCGCCGCCGAGGCGGGCACGAGCACCAGCAACCAGGCCAGCTGCGGCAGCACCGAGATCAGCATGGAGTTGGCCGCGACGAGCAGGTTGAAGACCAGTTCGGCGACGATCCTCGCGACGTTGGCCAGCGCGAGTCCGGCCAGCATTGTCGCCGCGGCGAGCCACTGATGGCCGTAGACGACGTACACGATCGGCTCGGCCAGCACGGCGAGGCCGGTGCCACAGATGAGCACCGCGCCGGCCGCCACGCCGATCACCGTGCCCACGGTCGTGCCGAAGTCGCCGTCGCCCTCGCGGGCGCGGGCGAAGGTGGGCAGCGCCACCCGTTCCAGGGTCTTCGAGATGATCTGGATCGGCCAGTTGGCGACGTTGTTGGCGATGAAGAACAGACCTATGGCGGCCTCGCCGAGGAAGCGGCCGGTGACCGCCTGCGGGGCGCCCTGCAGGGCGATGAGCAGCACCGACGATCCGGCCATGGCCAGCCCGACGCGCGCCACCTCGCCGCTGTAGCGGCGGTCGAAGCCGAAGCGCGGCCAGCAGCCCGACAGCGCCATCAGCAGCACGTCCACGACCACGCCGGCGGTGACGTGCCCGATCGCGAGCGACCAGGGGCCGAAGCCGGTCATCGCGAGGGTGAAGGTGAGCGAGACGTTCACCACCAGCCCGGCGGCGTCCGCCTTCAGTCGTTTGCCCTGGCGGAACTCCCTGGCCAGCACGGAGGCGGGCACGGAGGCGAAGCCGTTGATGAGGATGTTCAACGACATGAGCTGGAGCACACCGGTGGCGTTGGGGCTGCCGAGCGCCCAGGCCAGGGCGCCGGAGACGAAGTAGGCGACGACCGTGAAGCTCATCCCGCCGCCCACGGACATCGTCCACGCGGTCGGGATCATCGGCTTGATCTCGCCCTCACGGCGGATCAGCGCGTTGCCCACCCCGAGGTCGTTGATCACCATCAGGAAGAGCTGGACGAGCAGCGCCGTGGCGTAGACGCCGAACTCCTCCGGCGTCAGGATGCGCGCGAGGACGATGCCCAGGGTGAAGGTGACGAGCCTCGACAGCACCGTGTTGATCAGGCTGAACGCGAGGCCCCGCTTGAACTTGCCGCCCAGTTCTGCCGTTGCCGCCATCGCGCCTCGTCCTTAACGCCGCCTGCCTAGGACATCCAGCCCGACGTGGGCGACGTTACGCGCCATGGGCAGAGTGTTGCGCCAAACCCACGGCCACAGCGAGACGTAGCCGCGCAGGCGCTCGCTCCTGTTCAGCGGCGCCTGGCCGACCCCGCGCAGCAGGAAGACGCCCTCCTCGACGTTGGGCAGGTAGAAGCGGCGCTCGGTGCCCTGCTCGCGCAGCCGGTAGGCGCGCGAGTCCACGACCTCACTCATGCGCCGGGTGTGCTGGCGGTGGCGCAGCAGGGGCTCGTCCACCGCCACGAACGGCCCGAGGAGGGCCAGCTCGACGATCGTCACCCGGTCGCTGCCCTTGAAGGGCGCCTGAGGACGTACGCGCTCCATGGCCGAGCGCCGGATGAGGCCGTAGAGCTGGAGGTTCTCCTCCGGGTCAGCGAGTTTGGCGCGCATGCGCACGACCGGCGAGGGATGGTCGGTCCTGATGCTGTTGCGCCAGACGCGCAGCACATCGCCGTTCTCGTCGATCTCCTCTGCGGCGGAGAAGGCCAGCACCGCATCAGGTTGCGCGCGCAGCGCGGCCGACAGCTCGGCCAGCCGGTCGGGGTGGTACTCGTCGTCGGAGGAGGCGAAGGAGAAGAACTCGCCCCGCGTCTCGTGGATGAGGCGGTTGTGGTTGGCGAGGACGCCGATGTTGCGCTCGCGGCGCAGGTAGGTCACCCGCTCGTCCTTGCGCGCCAGCTCCCGGCAGATCTCCTCGGTGCCGTCGGTGGAGCAGTTGTCGCCGATGACCAGCTCGAAGTCCGTCTCGCTCTGCGCCATGAGGCTGTCGAGGGACCTGGTGAGGAACGGCTCGCCGTTGTAGACCGGCAGACCGATGCCGATCAGCGGTTCAGCCATGTCCCACCGGCCTCATGTCGTCGCCGACGCTGCCCTCGGCCCGCCGGGCCGCGATGCGGGCCAGCCTCGTGTAGCGCTGCTCGAAGTCGTGCATGGTCAGGCCGTGCACGGCGTAGGCGGCCGCCAGCTCGGCCGCGCCCGCCTCGACGCTCCAGGAGCACTCGAAGCCCGGCAGCGCCGCCCTGATCCGGGAGAAGTCCACCCGGTAGGAGCGCGGGTCGCCGCCGGTCTCGCCGGTGACCAGCAACCGTGAGCCGGGCACCGCGGCCGCGACGTGCTCGGCGATCTGCGCCACCCGTACGTTGTTGCGTTCGGTGCCGACGTTGAAGGCCGTGGCGTGGACCGCCTCACGCGGCGCGGCCAGCACGGCGGCGAACGCGGCGGCGATGTCGAGCGCGTGCACGAGGGGCCGCCACGGGGTGCCGTCGGAGAGCACCTTCACCACACCGGTCAGCAGCGCGTGCCCGACGAGGTTGTTGAGCACGATGTCGGCACGCAGCCGGGGCGAGAAACCGAAGGCGGTGGCGTTGCGCAGGAAGACCGGGCTGAAGCCGGAGTCTGCCAGCTCCAGCAGGTCCTCCTCCACACGGACCTTGGATTCGGCATAGGGGGTGACCGGCCGCAGCGGGGCATCCTCGCCGACCAGGTCGTCGCCGCCGGACGCGCCGTACACCGAGCAGGTCGAGGCGTACAGGAAGCGGGAGACGCCCGCGTCGCGGGCCAGCCGGGCGAGCCGTACGGAGGCGTGGTGGTTGATGTCGTAGGTGAGCTGCGGCGCGAGCGCGCCGAGCGGGTCGTTGGACAGCGCAGCCAGGTGGATCACCGCGTCGAAGCCGGCGAGCTGCGCCGGCTCCACGTCACGCAGGTCGACGGCGAGGCCCTTGGGGTCGGACGTCTCCGGGCCGAGCACGCAGTCGGCGAACAGCCCCGAGTCGAGCCCGACGACGTCGTGTCCGGCGTCGGCGAGGGCCGGGGCCATCACCGTGCCGAGATAACCCTGGTGGCCGGTCAGAAGGATTCGCAAGGGTCAGCCTCCAGCAAGGTCGATGGCGAGTTTGGTCACGTGGAACGCCTCGGCGTAGCGGGCGCCGCACTCGATGCCGCGGATGCGGGCCAGGCCGAGGAAGGCTTCTGCGTCGTACCAGGGGCGGTGCCGCTGCGAGGGGTAGTGGGCCTGCAGCAGCAGGACCTTCGTCTCGGCCACGCCGTCCGGCAGCGGGATGTAGACCGACGGGCGGCCGAGGTCGCCGTCCCATTTGACGATCTCGTAGCCGAGGATCAGGTGGCCGCGCCACACCGTGGGCACCAGTTCGGCGAGGCCGCGGTGGTCCTGGTGCGCGTCGCCGGTCCAGGGGGAGAAGACGAGGTCGGGGTCCGGCGCCCGGCCGCGCAGGTCCTCCAGGGCGTTCTTGACCTCGTCCCAATGCGCGGGCACCCGTCCGTCGGGGATCTTGAGGACGGTGAGCCGCAGGTCGGCGCCGGGGCAGAACGCCGCCAGCGCCTGACGTTCCTCCGCCTCCCGGTCGCCGCCGCCGCCCGACAGGACGAGGGCGTCCACGCGCAGCCCCGGACGGGCCGCGCACAGGGCGTGCAGGCTGGCGCCCGCGCCGATCGCGATGTCGTCGCAGTGGGCGCCGAGCGCCACGATCCGGTTCACCCGGCCGGGCCGCAGGCCGATCATGCTTCCCACAGCGCCCACGGCCGCTCGCCGTGCGTCCAGGAGCGGTCGAGCTCCAGCCGCTGGTTGACGGTGTCGCTGGGACGCCAGTAGCCGCGGTGCGGGTAGGCGATCAGCCGGCCGCGTTTGGCGAGTTCCGCGCAGCCGTCGGCGACGAGGTCGCCGTTCTCGGGGATGTGGTCGAAGATCTCCTGCCGGAGGACGAAGAAGCCGCCGTTGATCCAGAGCGGCATCTCGCTGACGGGCGCGATGCCGCCCACGATCCCGCTCTCGCCGACGTCCACGACGTGGAAGGTGTTGTTGGGCGGGACGACCATCATGGACGCGCCGGCGTCGGCGGCGGCGAAGCGGTCGATGATGGCGAGCAGGGGTGCGTCGGTGAGGACGTCGGCGTAGTTGGCGAGGAACATCTCCTCGCCCTCCAGGTACGGGCGCACGCGGCGTAAGCGCTCGCCGATCGGGGAGTCGAGCCCGGTGTCGATGAGCGACACCGACCAGTCGGAGATGTCCGTGGACAGCAGCTCGATCCGCCCGTCACGCAGGACGAAGTCATTCGACGCGGTTTCCTGATATGTCAGGAAGAAGTCCTTGATGTGCTGGGCGCCGTACCCCAGGCACAGGATGAAGTCCTTGTGCCCGAAGTGCGCGTAGTACCGCATGACATGCCAGAGCAGCGGGCGTGGACCCACGAGCTGCATGGGCTTCGGCAGGCCGCCGTCGCCGTCGCTGCGCATCCTGGTGCCGCGTCCGCCGCAGAAGAGCACGACCTTCACGCGACGACCTCCAGACTCGGTATCGGGAAGACCAGCCGGCCACCCCACTCACGGACGTACGACAACTGCTCGACCAGCTCCTCGCGCAGGTTCCAGGGCAGCACCAGCACGTAGTCGGGCCGGTCGGCGGCGATCCGCTCCGGCTCGTGGATCGGGATCCGCGAGCCCGGCGTGAACCTGCCGTGCTTGTACGGGTTGCGGTCGACCGTGTACGCGAGCAGGTCCGGCCTGATCCCGCAGTGGTTCAGCAGGGTGTTGCCCTTGCCCGGCGCGCCGTAGCCGACGACGGTCCTGCCCGCGTCGGCGGCATCGATGAGGAACCTCAGCAGGTCGCGCCGGACCTTCGCCACCCGCGCGGCGAAGTCGCGGTACCCGGAGAGCTCGTGCAGCCCGGCGGCCTTCTCCCTGGCCAGCACCTCCACCACGCGCGCCGAGACGGGCGCCTCCTCCGGCTGCGCCCACAGCCGGATCGAGCCGCCGTGCGTCGGCAACAGCTCGACGTCGACGAGGTGCAGCCCGCCGCTCGCCAGCGCGCGCTGCGCCGAGGCGACCGTGTAGTACTGGAAGTGCTCGTGGTAGATCGTGTCGTACTGGTTCAGCTCCATCAGGGTCAGCAGGTGCTGCACCTCGATCGAGACGCGCCCGTCGTCGGCCACGAGCGCCCGCAGCCCCTTGGTGAAGCCGACGACGTCCGGGATGTGCGCGTACACGTTGTTGGCCACCACCAGGTCGGCGGGGCCGTGCTCCGCCCGCACGCGCGCGCCCACTTCCGGCGACAGGAACTCCGTGAGCGTCGGCACGCCCTTCGCAGCCGCCGCCCGCCCGACGTTGGCCGACGGCTCGATGCCGAGGCAGCGCACACCCCGCTCGACGACGTGCTGCAGCAGGTAGCCGTCGTTGCTCGCGACCTCCACCACGAACGCGTCGGGCCGCAGCCCGGCACCCACCACGAACGCGCGGGCGTGCTCCACCCAGGAGTTCGAGTAGGACGAGAAGTAGGCGTACTCGGTGAACGTCTCCTCCGGCGTGATCAGCGGCGGCAGCTGCGCCAGCCAGCACCGGGAGCAGACCCGCAGGTGCAGCGGGTAGGTGGGCTCGGGCTCGTCGAGCCGATCCGCGGTCAGGAACAGCTCGCACGGCGGGGTCGCGCCCAGGTCGACGACCCCGGCCAGATCCGGCGAGCCGCACAGGCGGCAGATGGTCACGTCAGCTCACTCCAGCCAGGGCCTCGGCCTCGTACTCCAGCGCGAGATCTTCGGGCATCGGGGCGAGATCGTTACAGCGCACGAAATCCCGCAGCGTGGTGCCGGTGCAGGAGGCGTCCACGTTCGGCGCGCCGCGGCGGGCACGGACGTCGCTGATGTGCACGGTGCGGAAGTCGATGCTGAACCGCGTCCGTCCAGAGGTGTTGGGGACGGTGGAGTGCAGCTGCGCCCCCGAGAACATGAGCGTCCCGCCCGCCTCCGGCACCACCCGCACCTGCGGCTCCAGCTCGATCGGCTCCTCCGGCTTCGGCTGCACGCGCGTGTCGGTACGCACGTACGAGGCGGCGTTCTGCCGGCTCGTCCTGTTCCACTCGGCGTAGTCGTAGGTCCTGCTGCCGTTGCGCACCGGCTGGTCGAAGTAGCGCGGGTGGAAGGCCATCACGTTCTCCGGCACCACGTCGAAGACCGGGATCCACCAGTTGACCTGGCTGAACGGCGCCGAGTACCAGCAGTCGCGATGCGGGTGGAAGGCGTACGAGATGCCGGAGACCAGGTAGTCGTTCGACGTCGAGGTCCGCAGCCGCGGCACGTCGAAGTACGTCTCGCCGAGGTCGCAGCCGCGCTCCTCGACGACCGCGGGCAGCAGCTCCTTGCACCGGGGGTGGTGGATGAACCGCGGCTTGAGATCGGCGAGCAGCTTCGCGAACTCCTCGACCGGCATGACGTGCTGTGCGGTCTCGGGGTCGAGGTCGCCGAACGCCTCGGCGATCAGCTCCCTGGCGAAGCCGATCAGCGCGGTCGTGGCGGGCGAGGCCGAGTAGACGAACACCTCACCGCGGAAGAGCAGCTCTCTTCGCTGCTCGTCGGTCACCGAGCTGTCGGAGAAAACCGTGGTCATCATCGAAATTCCTCCCGAACGGGGTCGCGACGGTACGGGTCTGGCATGCTGCGATCATGGATCGCCTCTCCATCAGCGGCTCGTGGCTGCACACTCCACGCGTCCACACCGACCCCCGGGGCAGCTTCCTCGAAGCGTTTCGGGGCGCCGACCTGCCGCGCCGGTTCGATGTGGCGCAGGTCAACTGCTCGGTCTCCGCGGCGGGTGTGCTGCGCGGCGTGCACTTCGCGCAGGTGCCCCCGAGCCAGGCGAAGTACGTGATGTGCGTGTCGGGCCGCATCATGGACGTGATCGTCGACCTGCGCGTGGGCTCGCCCACGTTCGGCCGGTGGGAGGCGGTGACGCTCGATGACGAGACCCGCGCCGCCGTGCTCATCGCCGAGGGGCTCGGGCACGCGTTCATGGCGCTGAGCGAGCAGGCCACGGTCGTCTACCTGTGCTCCGAGCCGTACAACCCGGGGCGTGAGCACGGCGTGCACCCGCTCGACCCCGACCTCGCGATCGCCTGGCCCGCCGGGGTCGAGCCCGTGCTGTCCGACAAGGACGCCCGGGCGCCGTCGCTCAAGGAGGCGCAGGCCTCCGGGCTGCTGCCCGGCTTCCAGGAGTGCGAGGAGTTCTACGCCACGCTGCACTGAGAGCCCGCCTGTTCCCTCATGAGCACCGGCCACGCCGCGTGCAGCGCCGAGCGCCAGTGCCGGATCGGCGTCCACCGGGTGTGCGCCAGCACGCCGCTGACCGGCCGCGCGGCGGGACGGGGATACGCCGACGACGGCACCGGACGTACGCGTTCCTGGTCGGTGCCGAGCAGGGTGAAGATCTCCCTGGCGAAGCCGCACCACGTCGTCGAGCCCGCGCTCGTGCCGTGGTAGACGCCCGGCGGCAGGTCGGAGGCCGCCAGCCGGACCAGGTAGTCGGCCAGGTCGGCCGCCCACGTCGGCTGGCCGTGCTGGTCGTCCACCACGTCCACCGTCGCCCGCTCGCCGGCCAGCCTGACCATGGTTCTGACGAAGTTCGCGCCCCGCGCGCCGTACAGCCACGCGGTGCGCACCACGTAGTGCCCGTGCTCCAGCGCCGCCCGCTCACCTTCCAGCTTGGTCCTGCCGTACGCGTTGACCGGCCCGGTCGGCGCGTCCTCCGCGTACGGCTCGGCAGCCGCGCCGTCGAAGACGTAGTCCGTGGAGACGTGCACGAGCTTCGCCCCGGTCACCGCGCACGCCTCGGCCAGCCGGCGCACCGCGTGGCCGTTGACCGCCAGCGCCTGTTCCTCGTGGGCCTCGGCCGCGTCCACGGCGGTCCAGGCGGCGCAGTTGACCACCACGTCCGGCCGGTACGCGCGGACCAGGTCGTCCACCGCGCGCCTGTCGCACAGGTCCAGCTCCGACCGGGCGAGCCCGAGCACCGGCTGCCCTGTGCGCGCCGCCCGGTCGAGCACGTCGGCGGCCAACATGCCCCCGGCGCCCGTGACCAGCCATCTCATGCCGCCTCCCGGCGTAAGCCTCCGGCCATCACGACTCCCACCAGTCGCGGTGCTCGGCGTACCAGCGGACCGTGTCCTTGAGCCCCTGCTCGAACGGGATCTCCGGGCGGTAGCCGAGCGCCCGCAGCTTGGAGTCGTCCAGCGAGTACCGGCGGTCGTGGCCCTTGCGGTCCTCGACGTACTCGACCATGTCCCAGTCGCGGCCGCAGGCCGCCAGCAGGCGGGCGGTGAGCTCCCTGTTGGTCAGCTCCTCCGTGCCCGCGATGTGGTAGACCTCGCCGGGTTCGCCCTGCTCGGCGACCAGGCGGATGCCCGCGCAGTGGTCCTCGACGTGGATCCAGTCGCGGACGTTGCCGCCGTCGCCGTACAGCGGCACCTTCCTGCCGCGCAGCAGGTTCGTGACGAAAAGCGGGATGACCTTCTCGGGGTACTGCCGGGGCCCGTAGTTGTTGCCGCACCGGGTGATCGAGACATCGAGCCCGTACGTGATCGCGTACGCGCGGGCCACCAGGTCTCCGGCCGCCTTCGACGCCGAGTACGGCGAGCGCGGGCGCACCGGCGCGGTCTCGTCCCACGAGCCGGTGTCGATCGAGCCGTACACCTCGTCGGTGGACACCTGCACCACCTTCGGCACCCCCGCGTCCAGGCACGCCTGCAGCAGCGTCTGGGTGCCGAGCGCGTTCGTGCGCATGAACGCGCCCGCCTCGGCGATCGAGCGGTCGACGTGGGACTCGGCGGCGAAGTTGACCACCAGGTCGTGGCCGGGGACGACCTCGGCCAGCAGCCCGGCGTCGCAGATGTCGCCGTGCACGAACTCGTGCGGCACCCTTTCGAGGTTGGCGCGGTTGCCCGCGTACGTGAGCTTGTCGAGCACGGTCACCCGCAGATCGGGCGCTGTGTTGTGCAGGTACCGGACGAAATGGGAGCCGATGAATCCCGCGCCCCCCGTCACCAGGACTCTTGTCATTTAACCGATTTGCACCTTGCTGTGATCGCCCAGGATGAGCCGGTGGGCTCTGGGCGTGTTCGGCGACGGGGTGACCTCGACGTCGTGGCCGATCAGCGACGACTCGATCCGGCCGACCCCGGCGATGGATGCCCTCGGCAGCACGATCGAGTACTCGATCTCGCTGCCCGTGACGACGCAGGCGGCGCCGATGGAGGTGAAGGGACCGACGTAGCTGTCGAGGATCCGCGCCCCCGCGCCGATGATGGCCGGGCCGACCAGGCGTGAGCGCTCCACCACCGCCCCGGCCTCGACGACGACCCGGCCGACCAGCTCGCTGGCCTCGTCGACGCTCCCGTGGACGCGGGGCTCGACCGACTCCAGGACCAGCCGGTTGACCTCCAGCATGTCGGTGACGTTGCCGGTGTCCTTCCAGTACCCGGAGATCTGCGACGAATCCACGCGCAGACCGTCCTCGATCAGCTCCTGGATGGCGTCGGTGATCTCCAGCTCGCCCCGCCGCGACGGCTTGAGCCGGGCGACCGCCTCGTGCACGGCCGGGCCGAACAGGTAGACGCCGACCAGCGCGAGATCGCTCTTGGGGTGGACGGGCTTCTCCTCGAGCCCGATCACGCGGCCCTCCGCGTCCAGTTCGGCCACGCCGAACTGGCTCGGGTCGGCGACCTTGGTCAGCATGATCTGCGCGGCCGGCCGCTCGCGGGCGAACCGGTCCACCAGCGCGGTGATGCCGCCCACCACGAAGTTGTCGCCCAGGTACATGACGAAGTCCTCGTCGCCGAGGTAGTCGCGGGCGATCAGCACGCCGTGGGCCAGCCCGAGCGGCGCCTCCTGCCGCAGGTACGTGACCCGCAGCCCGAACGCCGAGCCGTCACCGACGGCCGCCTCGATCTCGGCGTGCGTGTCGCCGACCACGAGGCCGACGTCCGTGATGCCGGCCTCGGCGATGGCCTCCAGGCCGTAGAACAGGACGGGCTTGTTCGCCACCGGGACGAGTTGCTTGGCCGAGGTGTGCGTGATGGGCCGCAGCCGTGTGCCCGACCCTCCGGCGAGCACGAGTGCCTTCACCGCTAGTACGCCCCTTCTCCACGCGTGACGACCGACCAGGTCTTCCACAGGATCTGCAGGTCGAGGATGAGCGACCAGTTCTCCACGTAACGCAGATCGAGGCGTACGGACTCCTCCCAGGTGAGGTCGGAGCGGCCGCTGACCTGCCACAGACCGGTGATGCCTGGTTTGACCACGAGGCGGCGGCGGACGTCGCCGCCGTACTGGTCGACCTCTTCCGGTAACGGCGGGCGGGGGCCGACCAGCGACATCTCCCCGCGCAGGACGTTGAGCAGCTGGGGCAGCTCGTCCAGAGAATATTTACGGAGGAAAGCGCCGACTCTGGTGATTCTTGGATCGTTCCGGATCTTGAACAGCACGCCGTCGAAATCGTTGGCGTCGAGGAGGGCTCCCTTGAGTTGCTCTGCGTCCACCACCATGGTTCGAAATTTCACCACACGGAACTCTTTGCCCCTTTTGCCGACTCGCGTCTGGAAGAACATCGCGGGACCCGGGCTCGTCATCCGGATCACGGCGGCGATCATCAGCATCGGCAGCGCCAGCCCCAGCAGCGCGGCCCCCGCGACCACCCGGTCGAACGCCGTCTTCACGAACTGTCGCATGCCGTCGAACTCGGGATGCTCCACGTGCATCAGCGGCATCCCCGCGACCGGACGGATGCTGATGCGCGGCCCCGCCACGTCGAGCAGCGCCGGGGCCACGAACAGGTCGGTCCGCGTGGCCTCCAGGCTCCAGGCCAGCCGGCGCAGCGCGGCGCCGTCCAGTTCTGGGCAGGCCAACACGGCCACGGCGTCGGCGCCCTCGCGCCTGACCACGCCGACCACGTCGCCGAACGACCCCAGTACCGGCACCCCGTCGAGGTCGGCGTCCAGCGCGTCCTCGGGGAGGCAGGCGCCCACCACCTCCATCCCGTGGTACGGCTGCCGCCTGAACTGCATCACCAGGTCGAGGATCGACTCGCGGTGCCCGACCGCGATCACCTGGCGCATGTACTCGCCGACCGCCCGCCTGCGGTGCAGGTGCTTGCGCATCCGGTGGCGGAAGAACAGCGTGGCCAGCAGCGCCAGCGGCAGCATCGCCATCACGAAGCTCCGCGCGATCGGCGTCTGCGTGGCGTACGCCAGGATGGCGACGGCCGCCATGAGACTGACACCGCCGTTGAAGACGGCCTTGAACTCGTCCGAACCCTCACCGTTGGCGCGCTGCCGGTACGCGCCCCCCGTCATGAGCGCGAGCGGCCAGGCCGCGACCAGGCCCACCCCGAGCAGGTACTCCTCCAGCGGGATGTACACCCCGGCGACGAGCCGCACCGTCAGCACGCAGACGCAGGCCAGCAGCACACATGCGGTGTCGCCGCATAACAGCAGTCGTAAGTACGCCCGTGTCCAGATACTGGACGCGGGGCGTAAGCCACTCTTGGGGAGCACAACAGCGGACTCCCCGGTCCCCACCCTCATAGCACCACCCTGACAACTCCGCGCACCGCGATACCGTGACATTTCTCGAGTCACTCGAGTTCACATGTCCCACGTGAACAAGGGCGGGCGGCCCCCCATAAACATTAAAGATCCGTTCCAACATGGGGAATGGCGTCAAATGTCCACAACCGGACGACTTATGGTCTTGACGGAACGGTCCAAAAGCGTATATGGGACCCGAAAAAACGCCGCATTTGAGACGCTATTCGGCGTTATTGTGGCTCGTGAGGGGATTAGTCGTATTCGAAATCCGGCAGCGCGGACGGCGGGTCGGGGCTGCGCCAGACGACCACCATGCCGTCACGCTCGGCGCCGGCCGCCACGTGCAGCCGTTCCACGTCGAAATCGGGCAGATAGCGCAGACGGGCGAGGAAAGTCGCATCGGTGGCCGAACGCGGCACGACACAGCCTTCGCCGGCACGGTCGAGAAGGACAAAAAGGACGTCCGCCCCAGTTTCGGTGACGACACGGACCTCCACCACGTCCTCCCAGGCGAGAGCTTCGACGCTGCCGTCCGCGTAGTGACGGGTGACGCCCTCTTCCGTGACGTACACGTAGGAGTCCGGCATCGGATCGCCGTGCATGGCCGCGATTCTCGCGACTTACGTACCTACCCGCAAGGGCTCCCCCCGGCTCCCGCCGTTTCTCAGGAACGGCCCCAGGAGTGGCTGAGGTGCTCGGCCACGGCGGCCCGCGCCCGCTCGGCGGGGCCGTGCGCGATGGCGTCCAGCAGCGCGCGGTGCTCCCTGACCAGGACGTCACGGTCGCGGTAGACCTCCCGCAGCCGCACGAGGCCGAGCCGCGTCTCGGCGGCGAGCGCGCCGTAGAGCCGTTCGAGGCGGGGGCTGCCGACCGCGTCGATGAGCGCCTGGTGCAGGGCCATGTGCTCGGCCACCGCCTCCGACCAGGGCGCGTCCGCCGGCAGGGCCGCCATGCGGTACAGCGCGGCCTCGGCCTCCGGCACCTCCCGCCCTGACACGGCCTGCGCCATCAGGTCTTCCAGGGGGCGGCGTACGTACATGAGGTCGTCGAGGTCGGCGAGCGTCACCTCGGGGACGTACGCGCTGCGGTTGCGCTCGCGCCGCAACAGCCCTTCGTGCACGAGCGTCGCCAGCGCCTCGCGCACGGTGGGCCGGGCCACGCCGTAGAAGGCGGCGATCTCCTGCTCGGGCAGCGGGGTGCCGGGCGCGATCTCGCCGGACAGCACCCTGCTGCGCAGGGCGTCGGCCAGGGCGCCGACGGTCGAGACAGGTCTGAGCGGCAACGTCACGGATGCGACTCTAGCTCGCTTTCCACCGCGCCCCTCCCCTTCCGTACGGGGTAGGTCTCGGGCACCGCCACGACCACGAGGGCGAGGGCCAGCAGGACGAGCCCGGCGACCGACACCGATGTCAGGCGTTCGCCGAGCACGACCAGGCCGAGCAGCGCGGCGACCGCCGGTTCGGCGAGCGCCAGCGTGGCGGCCGTGGCCACGGGAGTCGTGCGCAGCCCCCGTCCGTACAGCAGGTACGACAGCGCCGTGGTGCCGAGCCCCAGGTAGAGGACGGCGAGCAGGGCCCGCGGCTCGGCCACCCACCCGAAGCCGTTCACGAGGAGGATCGGCAGCATGATCAGTGCGGCCCCGCCGAACATCACCCCCATCACGGCGTTCGACTCGGCTCCCCGGCCGATCGCGCGGGCCGCCGTGACGGCGTAGAAGGCGTACAGCAGGCCACCCAGCAGCGCGAGCAGGACCCCGGACACCATCCGCTCGCCCGCCTGCGCCCCGCCGCCGACGATCAGCGCCGCGCAGCCGCAGACCGCGGCCGTGGTGGCGAGCGTCCAGCGGCGGCTCGGCCGCCGTCCGTGCAGGAGCCAGGACAGCAGCCCGGTGAACACCGGGCCGCTGCCGATGGAGACGACCGTGCCGATGGCGACGCCCGTGCGGCTCACGGCCGCGAAGTAGCAGAGCTGGTACGCGGCCACCGCGACCGCGCCGAGCAGCAGGCCCGGTGTGACGATCCGGCCGCGAAGCCGGGCCGGCGTGACGGTCCGGCCCTGCCGGGCGGCGCCGAGCCCGGCCACGAGCGCGAGCGCGGCTCCCCCTATGACCAGCCGGGCGGCCGCGAGGGACACGGAGTCGGCGGAGACGAGCAGTCCGGCGGTGCCGGCCGTACCCCAGAGCACGGAGGCGCCGACGACGGCGAGCGGTCCCTTGTTCATGGAGGCATTGTCTGACAACCAGACAACACACCGCTAGGGGTTATCGGGAAGATTGTCAGACAATCTCTTCCAACAGTCGGTCGAGCGTCCGCCCTGCCGGGGCCTTCACCTCCTCCACGTAGTCGTCCAGCACGGCCACGGCGTCATGGACGTCCTTCACCGTCCTGCGCGGCAGCTCCAGCAGCGTCTCGTGCTCGGCGGTGATGCCGCCCTCGATGTGGAAGACGTCGCCCGACGCCGCGATGGAGACCTCGAACCGCACTTCACGGCCGTCGGGCAGGATGAACGCGGTGCCGACCCGCGCACCGCCGGAGGGCAGGAAATACGAGAAATGCTCGCTTCTCATGAAGGAGTGACGTAATTCCGCGAGGATCTCCGATGCCCGGCTCAGCGCCTCCAGCAACTCAGCCGCGGCCAGACTCTCGCCGTCCACCCGAAAAGGGTAATTCAGCTCCCCACCCCCTGACCAGCCGCCCCATGACGGACGGTCACCCCGGAGCGCAACCGGGCTCCTGGGCCGTGTCGAGGAACGCGCGCAGCAGTCGGGCCAGGTCACGGCGATCCTTCGTTGACATGCCGCCGAAGATGTCCGCGCTGACCTGCTCCTGGAGGCCCGCGATCCGGTCGATCGCACCGAGGCCGGCGTCGGTGAGCGTGAGCCGGAACGCCCGACGGTCGTCCGGATCCGGCCTTCTCGCGACCAGGCCCTCCGATTCGAGCGCGTCCACCAGGGGGGTGATCGCGCGTCCGCTGACGCCGAGCGCGTCCGCCAGATCCCGCATCCGGCTTCCCGGGCGTTGACCCAGGGTGGTCAGCAGGCGCACCCGGGCCGCAGAGAGCCCGTGCTCGCCGAATCTCGCCCTCCCCTGCTGCGCGAAAGCCCGGTACGCGGCCACCAGCAACTCGCCCAGTTCCGTTGCTCCACTTGACATCGACTGCGCTCCTTCGTTAATGCTGAACTAGGTAACTATCCATAGGTTCAGTAAATCCTGCGGGAGGAAGACATGCGCAGGCCGCTGATTCTCGTCACCGGAGCGACCGGCAACCAGGGCGGTGCCGTCGTGGACGCGCTGCTCGACGACCCCGACAGGTGGCGGGTACGGGCGCTGACCCGAGACCCGTCGAGCACCCCGGCCAAGGCACTGGCGGCACGGGGCGCCGAGGTCGTCGCCGGGGACATGGCCGACGAGGAGGCGCTGAAGCGGGCGATGAAGGGCGCCCACGGCGTCTTCGGGGTGCAGAACTCCAGGACCGCCGGGCTCAAGGGCGAGGTCAGGCAGGGCGTCACGCTCATCGAAGCAGCCAGGACCTCCGGCGTCGAGCACGTCGTCTACGCCTCAGTGGGCGGGGCAGAACGGGTGCGCGGCATCCCGCACTTCGACACCAAATGGGAGATCGAACAGCACCTGCGGGCCACCGGGCTGCCCGCCACCGTGCTGCGGCCCACCACATTCATGGAGGTGTTCACGATGCGCGGGTCCTCACTCGGGCTCGGCATGATGGCCGCCGCGCTCGGGCCGCGCAGACCTCTGCAGATGATCGCCGTACGCGACATCGGCGTCTTCGCCGGACTCGCCTTCGCCGACCCGGACACCTACACCGGCCAGGCACTGGAACTGGCCGGGGACCAGCTCACCGTGCCTCAGATCGCCGCCACGCTGAAAGCCACGGGCAGGCCGGGACGGTACGCCCGTGTCCCCCGGCTGCTGCTCCGGGCCATGGGCAAGGAGGCACGGATGCTCTTCTGGTTCGCGGAGTCCGGCTACGACGCCGACATCCCCGCCCTACGCGAGCGACACCCGGGCCTGCTCACCCTCAAGTCCTGGCTCACCCGAACCTTGCATGATCACGGCCGACGTCCTCCTCAGCCGCCGCGACACGGCGGGAAGGGTCAGTCGGTGGCGTAGCGGGTGTGGCGTTCCACTGCGTAGCGGGTGCCTTGCGGGCCAAGTTTGCCGTGTTCGATCCCTTCGAGGCGGAACCCGGCCCTCGTGGCCACGCGGCACGAGGCGGTGTTGTCGGTACGGTGGCCGAGCTCAAGCCGGCCGAGCCCGCGCTCGTCGAACGCCCATCGCGCCAGCCGCCGGGTGGCCGCCACGGCGACCCCCCGCCCGCGGGCCGCGGGCACCACCCAGTAGGACACCCATCCGCTGCCACGACCGTCGATCCTGGTCACGGCGACGTTGCCCACCACCCGGCCATCGACGGTCACCGCGAAGGCGTGCCCGGCGCCCGGCCAGGAGGCGATCCAGCCGACGGCGTCGCGCAGCGTGACGACCGGCCAGGGCGCCTGCCGGAGCAGGTCGGGCGACTGGAACGCCCGCAGGACGACCGGCGCGTCGCCCTCCCGCCACTCACGTAACCGAATGTCCACAATGTCGGAGATTACTCCGATCGCACCTTCTGGCCGATGGGGTGTGTGGCCTCGAACTCCGCCACGAGCTCCGCCGGCGCGGTCAGCGACCACGCCTCGGCCATCAGCTCGAACAGCTCCTCGGCGTCGATCTTGCCGAGGTGGACGACGACCCACCCGAACCGCCCCGCGGTGAACTGCTTCTCGAACACCTCGGGACGCTCGGACACCAGCGCGATCTGCTCCTCGATCGTCGCCTTCAGGCCGACGGTCTCGGTGGCCTCCCACAGGTAGCCGAAACCCTTGTCGTGCACCTTGAGGCTGACCCACTCGCCGCCGTGACCCATGCGGACGTCGGGCAGCTCGTCCAGCAACTTGAGGAACTCATCGACACTCACACCCATGCCCGCCTGTGTACCAGACGCGACCGACACTTCTCGCGGGCCGCCGGCTCAGCCGTACCAGCGGACCTCGATGACGTTCCCGTCGGGATCGGGAAAGTAAAATGCCTCGGGCGCGATCCCGCGAGCTCCGAAAGAATTCGTCGAATTACCCGTGATCTCGACGTCGTGCTGTTTCAACCGGGCCTTCAGCGCGTCGAACTCCGCCTTGTCCACCGCCAGGCAGAAATGGTTGACCGGATGACCGGCGCTGCCCATCACCCCGGTGCCCTCGTCCACCCTCCGCATCGCGTCGAACTCCATCAGGTCGATGATGGTCGAGGCCGTGACCCGTACGCTCGGGAAAGGCGCCTTCCCCTCGCGGAACTCCTCGGCCCGCACGCCCGGCAGGCCGACCACCTCCTCGTAGAAACGCAAGGAAACAAGCGGGTCGGCGACCCAGCAGACCAGATGATCAAGTTGTACGTCCATGAAACACCTCCATTCCCCTCCAATATCTATTGCACCAATCCACATGTCCACCTGAAGCCGGCCCCGCCCGCGAATGGCGGCCTCCCGGAAACACCCCGTTCACATCCCGGTTTTGCCGACAATGACGACGCGCACCGACCAAATGCCGACCACCACGAAAACGGCCCGCATTCACCCGAAGCACCACCCGTCTTTCCGACCGGTGAAGCCCGTCACAAGCCGAGGACACCCGATCAGTAGCTGTCGCTCCACCAGTACCAATGCCCTTGCAGATGCTTGAACGACGACGCCACGGCGTCCGTCTCGTCGTCGTCCACCGGCACGCCGCCAGGGCTCCAGACGTACCCGTACGGGTCCACACCGGCGGTGTCGCCCACGACGAAGTGCACCCGCCCCTCGCTGCGGTAGACGTCCTGGAAGACGAACGCACCGACTTCTCGCTCGCCGCTGTCGTCGGGGCCGAGGGTGCGCGCTACCTGCTCCATCGCGGCGGCGGACCGCTCGAACCGCCACTCGCTCAGCACCCCGCACCCCGTCAGCGCACCCACGAGCAGGGTCGCCGCGACGACGCGCACACTCCAAGCCATACCGGCCTCCTTGACGATCAAGGCATGATGGCATCCGGGCGCGTCAGAGATCCACGGTGAGGGAGTCGCCGTCGTCGTGGACGGGGGTGCCCATGGCGGCGCAGGCGGCGGTGAAGCGGTCGCGGATGCGGAGGCGGTCGGCGCCGTCCGCGAAGCGGGTGAACGCGTAGTCCAGCGTGAGGGGAAAGGCGCTCAGCCGTACGGGGCCGCGCTCGTCGACGGTGACCAGCCAGAGCAGGCCGAGGTCGTTACGCAGGTACGGGTCGACGGCGTAGTCGTCGATGAAGTCGCCGAGGTCGTACAGGACGGGGGGCCGCACCCCGTGGAAGACGTGCGCGGAGTGTCCCGCCACCAGGTCGGCACCCGCCTCGACCAGCGCCGACGCCGCCGCCCGCACCTGCGGACGCGGCTCGGCCACCATGTTGGGCCCCCAGTGCGGCGTGACCACCACCAGGTCGGCCAGCGGGCGCAGCCCGTCGAGGACCTCGTGAACCCAGCGCGGGAGCGGGCTCCAGGACATACGCGCGTACGCGATGCCAGGGCGATCGGGGGTGGCGGCGAAGTCGGCGGGGTGGTCGCTGAGGCCGACGATCCCGAACCGCAGCCCGCCGGCCGTCACCAGGGCAGGACACCGTGCGGCGGCCTCGCCCGGCCCGGCGCCCACGTACCGGATGCCCACCCGGGCCAGGTGGCGGCAGGTGTCGGCGAGGGCGTCGTAGCCGTGGTCGAGCGCGTGGTTGTTGGCCAGCGTCACGCACCCGACCCCCAGCGCGGCCAGCAGGTCGGCCGCCTGCGGCGGGGCCCGGAAGAAGAACGGCTTGCCGGGGGCCTGCCAGGGGTGTCCCCGATCGGAGACGCAGCACTCCAGGTTGAGCAGGAAGAGGTCGGCCCCTGCCACCAGGGCGCGTACGTCGGCGGAGAAGAACCGCCGGACATCGGGGCCGTCGAGGATCCGCTCGGCCACTCCGCGCCCGAGCATGGTGTCCCCGGCGAGCGCCAGTGTGACGGCCATACCTCCAGCTAACCACCGCCCACACACCGAACCCACCTCAAGGTCAGGGCAGGTCGGCGGTGAGGGTGAGGACTCTGGTGATCTGGGTGGCGCTGAAGCCGTCGTCGCTGACGAGATGGAGCCGGGCCCGTCGGCGGCCCTGCGACATGTCCACCTGCAGCCCCTCGTAGTTGTCCATGAGGGGGTTGATCTGCGGGCGCGGGCTGGTGGCGTGCATCGCCGGGCAGCGCACCAGGTCGGCGACGAGCATCTTGCCCACCACGGCCCCGGGCGGCGCGTCCGACAGGTTGCGCACCGCGCTCACGTCGGACGCCGTGTCGACGCCGTGCACGGCGTACAGCCTGATGCTGTTGCCCTTCACCGCGTCGTAGGCCGACTCCATCACCAGCAGACGCCCTTCGCCGTACGCCGCGACGGCCACGACGCGGTTGCCGTGATCGACCCGGTAGCCGACCTGGCGGGCGAGGGCGTACCCGCCGCCGGGCATGGACCGGTACACGAGGAAGCGCCGCAGGACGCCTTCACCCCTGGCCGGTTCGTCGCCGGTCAGCGAACTCCCCGTCATGGCGTACGCGAACTTCCCGTCGGGCGAGACGGCCAGCGCTTCGAGGGAACCGTTGATGACCCCCTGGCCGTTCGGGATGATCCGGAAACGCGCCGGGATCTCCAGCGTGCCACGCTGCCTGCCCTTGCGGTCGAAGATGACGATCGACGGCTGGGTCTCGGAGCTGACCAGGTAGTCGCCGTTCGGCAGGACCGCCACGCCCTCGCCGTCGAAGGTGCCGAGCCCGTACGGGGCGCCGTCCGGCTGGTGCAGGGTGAGGGTGCGGGTGGCCTGCGGCGCGGCGGGGAAGCGGAAGAAGACGAGCCGGGCGGGTCCGTCGCTGCTGCGGTCCTGGACGCTGACGTACTCCTCGGTACGGGGGTCGTAGGCGAGGTCCGACAGTCCGCCGATCTTGACCCCGCCGACGCTGGTCCTGTCCAGCGCGTCGCTGAAGCCCACAGCGGCGGCCGACGGCGGGCAGGCGTTCGAGCCCGGGCTGTCCGCGGACAACGTGGCGCTCGACGCTCCGAGGGCTCCGGCGGCCGCCGCCACCACGACCTGGCGAGCCACCCGACGCGCGGCACGGTGCACCATCATCGAGAAAACTCACCCCCGACCACGTCACGGACAGTTCACACAACATGCCCGAAATTCCCGCGCTCAGCGCAAGGGAGCTGAAAGTCAGGGCATGGGACGGCGAAAGGCGCCGTACCACCACAACGCCGCGAGCTCGCGGGCGAATTCCAGGTCGCCGCTGCCGTCGTCGACCTGGATGTGCCGGGCGATGGCGTACTCGCCGCCCCAGACGATCACCCGGCTCGCCGCATCCGCCGAGACCCCGCCGCCCGTCCGGCCCGCCGCCTGTTCGGCGAGGATGGCCTCCCTGGTGAACGCCTCGAAGGCGTCGAGGTCGGCGGAGTAGAAGTCGTGGATTCCGCTGTCGTACGCCGCCGCCTCCTTGATCGCCAGCAGCACCGCGGAGTGCGCGCGGTGGTAGGCGATCGACTGGGCGAACACCGCGGCGAGCCCTTCCGCGCCGCTGTCGGGCTTCCAGCGGCCGATGATCTCCAGCAGCTCCTGCCGCAGCGACCCCGCGAGCCGGGCCAGCAGCTCGGTCTTGTCGCGGAAGTGCGCGTAGAACGTGGAACGCGCGATGCCGGCCTCTTCGAGGATGCGGGCGACGCTGATCTCGCTGTATCGCATGCCCTCCGCCAGCAGTCGCTCCACCGCGGCGAGCACGCGGCCGTCGAGGGCGGCCCGGCGATCCGGCGCGTTGAAGTTCCTGGTGACCGAAGGCATGGGCCCCATCGTAGGGCAGCGTTCGAGCACCCCGATCGGAGCCGTACAGTGTGTTCGGACATTATGTACGCTCTCGCTGGCGGTAGTGAATCGCCGCAGATCAGAGGGCATGAAAGCCGCCGCCTCGACGGCAGAAAGGCAACTGCTGATGCAATACCGACAGCTGGGCGGCACCGGAGTCTGGGTGTCCGCGGTCTCCTTGGGCACCATGACGTTCGGCGGGCAGAGCCACCCGCTCTGGGGCCCGATCGGCGGGCTCGGCTTCGACGAGGCGAGCGTCCTCGTCGGGCGCGCGCTGGACGCGGGGATCAACCTGTTCGACACGGCCGACGCCTACGCCGACGGCGAGAGCGAGGAGATCCTCGGCGCGCTGCTGGCCCCGCAGCGCCAGGGCGTCCTCATCGCGACCAAGCTCGCCATGCGCGTGGGAGCCGAGCCGAACGCCGTGGGGCTGTCCCGCCTCCACGTCACGCGCTCCATCGAGAACAGCCTGCGCCGGCTCGGCACCGACTACATCGACCTGTACCACATCCACGCCTGGGACCCGCTGACCCCGATCGAGGAGACCCTCGCCGCGCTCGACGACGCCGTACGCCAGGGCAAGGTGCGCTACGTCGGCGCCTCCAACACGGCCGCCTGGCAGGCCATGAAGGCGCTCGGCGTGAGCAGCCCGGGCGGCCTGCCGCGCCTCGTCTCGCTGCAGTCGTACTACTCGCTGTCCGGACGTGACATCGAGCACGAGATCCTGCCGCTGACCCGCGACCAGAACCTCGGCAACCTCATCTACAGCCCGCTGGCCAGCGGGCTGCTGTCGGGGAAGTACGACCGTACGGGCCACACCGAGGAGACCGCCCGCTGGGCGCGCTTCCAGATGCCGCCGGTCGACCTCGAGCAGACGTACGACATCATCGACTGCCTGCGCGCGGTCGCCGCGCGCCACGAGGCGAGCACGGCCGCCGTCGCCCTGGCGTGGGTGCTCGCCCAGGAGGGCGTCACCAGCGTCATCCTCGGCGCCAGGCGCCTCGACCAGCTCGACGACAACCTCGGCGCCATCGACCTCCGGCTGACCGACGACGACCTGCGCGAACTGGACGCCGCGAGCGCGCCCCGCGTCCCGGCCTACCCGGGCTACATGCAGGCCCAGTTCCTGACCGTCCGCGGTCCCGGCGGGAACTGAGCCGCGCCGGCCGGCCGATCCGATGGGGGCGCCGTGCGACAACGGCGTCACACGGCTGGGGAGAGGCCGGCGGGCGTACACCGGAGCGGGACGGCAGCCGCGAGCGGCCGTCCCGCTCCGGGAGGACCTACCCGCGCGACAGCACCGGGGCGGGCTCAGGGTCGCGGACGGCCCTGCCGATCACCGCGAGGAGCAGCGCCAGCTGCGCCACCGGCACCCAGAGCCTGGCGTGCGACGTGACCAGCGTGCCCGCCGCCGCGCCGCCGACGAGCCCCACGAGGATGGCCGCGCTGTGCCCGATCTCCCGCAGCGGGCGCCCAGACGCGAGGCGGATCACCACCGTCGTGAGCGTGCCGGTCAGGTACGTCGTCGACAGCCCGGACACCCCGAAGCGCTGCACGGCGCTGCTCTGCAGACCCAGCGCGAGCGCGTTCAGCGACAGCAACGCGAGCTGCTCGAACGGCTCCGGCCGGCCACCGGCGAGCCACCACAGCACCGCGCACCCGGCCACCACCACGGCCTGCAGCGACAGCGCCCGCGTGACGGGCCGCGGCCAGACCGGGTCGCCCTCGGCGGGCGTGCCGGCAACCCTCGCGCCGATCGCGCACCCACACACGAAGGCGAGCACGGCCGCGGCGGCGTGCAGCGCCAGGGCCCCCGTCGCCGAACCGATGGACAGGCCGAGCAGCACCATGTTGCCGGTCATCACGCTGGAGAACGCACCGCCGAGCGCCAGGTAACCCATCGCGTCGGTGAGCCCGCTGTTCACGGCGAGCAGGACCACCATCGCATTGCGCCCCCGAGCGGTCACCCGCCGCTCAGCGGACATGGACCGGTCCACCGTCCACGATCGACGCCGTCCGGGCCGCCGCGACCCAGGCCGCTTGCAGTACGAGATTCATTGCACTCCAGTCAGGGACCCCACCGGCGGGCCCGCGCGCACCACCCGAGCCACTCCCCGGCCCGGCGGACGCGCTCTCGGCTCGAAGACCGTCGTCGGGCACCGCGCCCCTGCACGATAGCCGACGGCGGAAACCCCGCTACCGACGAGTCCCCCTGGAGCGCCTACGACCCGTCAGAGCGGGTTCCCGTTCACCGTCAGCGCCACGTCGATGTTGCCGCGGGTCGCGTTGGAGTAAGGGCACAGGTCGTGCGCGCCCCGCACCAGATCGGCCGCCTGCTCGGGGTCGGTGATCGACGGCACGGACACGTCCAGCTCGACCCCCAGTTTGAAGCTGCCGTTGCTGGCCGGGAAGAGCATGACCTTCGAGTCGACGGACACGTTCTCGGCGGTCATGTGCCTGCGCCGGGCGACCCTGCCCAGCGCGGACGCGAAGCAGGCGGCGTAACCGACGGCGAACAGCTGCTCCGGGTTCGTGCCCCCGCCTTCCCCGCCGAGGTCCTTGGGCTGCCTGATGTCCACCTCCAGGTTGCCGTCCGAGGTACGCCCGTGCCCGTCGACCCGGCCCCCCGTCACGTGCGCCTGCGCGGTGTACAGCACCGTCATGATGGTCCCCCTTCCTGCACCCACCCCCTGCCCATTCGCGCGCGGCGCTACCGGGGGCGATCGAGGGGCTAGTTGGAGAGGTTGATCCGGATCTCCGTGTTCCGGTATCCGGCGCGTCCGAACGCGGCCGCCATGGGCGCGTTGCCCAGGTCGGTGGTGGCGGTGACGCGCGGCTCTCCGTTGGCCGCATGGATGCGGGTGATCTCGGCGAGCACCTCGTCCACGTAACCGCGCCCGCGGAACTCCGGCACCACCCCGAGATAACCGACATTCACGTTGTACGGGGTCGCGGAGGGAATCGCCAGGCCCGCCACCTCGCCCTCCGGCGTATGGGCGAGCCGCCACCACTCCCGCTTGCCCGGCGCGTCGAGATAGAAGGCCATCTCGTCGCGCGCGGTCGCGTCCGGGCCGTTGTCGGCCAGGTTCGCACGGGTCTGCGCGTCGAGGCTGCCCACGGCGATCCTCCTGAACACCGCCAGGAACTCCGCGTCGGACGCCTCGGCGAACGTCAGCCTGCCTGCCGGGGAGGGCACCCCGTCGGCGGGCGTCCACTCGTACTGCAGCCGCTCGACCTCCTTGGTGAGGCCGGCCGCGTGTGCCGCCGCCCGCCGCCACTCCACGGCCTGCGAGGTGACCGGGTCGTCGCGCCAGCCGCCGGCGACCTTGATCGCGTACTGGACGGGCGCCGGGAACCCGGCCAACGCGGCACTGATCAGCCCGGCGGCGACGGCCGTCCGGTCGCTCACGGCGGGATCCACGTCGAGGCAGTCGAGCGCGACCGGATGCGCGCTGCTCGTCGGCCCCCACCACAGCGCCCGTCCGACGACCTGGCCGCCGTACTCGGCGATCCACGTCCATTCCGGCCGGTACATGCCCTCGGCCAGCTCGGCCAGGTAGCGGTCGGCGGAGATCCACGCGACGGGCTCGGTCACCGTCCACGAGGTCACGCGGTCGAGGTCAGCGTGCGTCGTGGCACGGTAGAAGATCACTCGGCGAGTGTAACGAGGCTCCCCACGACGATCAGGGCCGGTCCCGTCCCACCTGAGCTCCATGACGAGGGCGCCACCGCCCGGGCGAGAGGCAAAGTCCCCGGCAAGGAGACGGCGCCCGGGGAATGCCCTCGGCCGCCACGACAGTTACCGCGTCATGACGACAATTGGATTCATCGGCAGCGGACACATCGGCGGCACCGTCGCACGGCTGTCCGTCGCGGCAGGCTACGACGTGGTGGTCAGCAACTCGCGCGGTCCCGAGACGCTGGCCGACCTGGTGAAGGAGCTCGGCCCGAAGGCCAGGGCGGCGACCGCGGCGGAGGCGGCCGCGGCCGGTGACCTCGTCGTCGTCAGCATCCCGCTGCGGGCCTACCGCGACGTCCCGGCCGAACCGCTGCGCGGCAAGACGGTCATCGACACCAACAACTACTATCCCGAGCGGGACGGCCAGATCCCCGAACTCGACAACGGTTCCGCCACGTCCAGCGAACTGCTCCAGCGGCACCTGCCGGACTCGAAGGTCGTGAAGGTCTTCAACAACATCTTCTTCCAGCACCTGAGCGCGCTGCCCCGACCCACCGGCGCCGCCGACCGCAGCGCTCTGACGATCGCGGGCGACGACGCCGCCGCCAAGGACGAGGTGACCGCGTTCCTCGACGCCATCGGCTACGACACCGTCGACCTGGGCCCCCTGGCGGAGGGCTGGCGCGTGCAACCCGGCACCCCCGCCTACGGTCCCCCTTACGCCGGCGGCAACCCCAACTTCTGGGAGTCCCCCGGAGTCCCCGCCGACGCCGCGACGATCCGCGCCGCCGCGTCCGCCGCCGAACGCTGATTCCCGCACACCCGCACCCGGGCCGACGCGAACCTTCCCGCGCCGACCCGGGACTCAGGCGTACGCCGTTCGTGTCACGTCCGCTCGAAGGTCTGCGATCTGGTCACGAAGGGAGACGCGCGGCCTTGCGTTGACTAGCGTCAGCGGCATGGCCCTTGCCTCGATTCCCAGCCCTTCCCAAGCGGTCTGGCATCTCGGGATCATCCCGATCCGGGCGTACGCGTTGTGCTTCATCGTCGCGATCGTCTTCGGCGTCTGGCTCAGCGAGCGCCGCTGGCGAGCCCGCGGCGGTGAGAAGGGCGTGATCGGCGACATCGCGTTCCCCGCGGTCATCTTCGGCCTGATCGGCGCCCGGCTCTACCACGTCGTCACCGACTGGCAGACCTACTTCGGCCCGCGCGCGGTCAAGGAGCCGTACCAGGCGCTGTTCATCTGGGAAGGCGGGCTCAGCATCTGGGGCGCGGTCGCCCTGGGAGGCGTGGGCGTGTGGCTGGCCTGCCGCCGCCGCGGGCTGTCGGTGGGCGCCGTGGCCGACACGGTCGCGCCCGCCATCGCGTTCGGACAGGCCATCGCCCGCTGGGGCAACTGGTTCAACCAGGAGCTGTACGGCAGTCCGACCACGTTGCCGTGGGGCCTCGAGATCGACCAGGCGCACGGCGGCGAGCCAGGCGTGCTCTACCACCCGACCTTCCTGTACGAGTCACTGTGGGACGCGGCACTCGGCTTCGCACTGATCCTGGCCGGCCGGCGGATGACGCTGCAGCACGGCCGCCTGTTCGCCCTTTACGTCGCCGGCTACACGTTCGGACGGTTCTGGATCGAGGGCCTGCGCATCGACCCGGTGGGCGGCGTCGACCACGCGGCGACTCTCCTGGGCCTGCGCATCAACCAGTGGACCTCGATCGCCCTGTTCATCGCCGCACTCATCTACCTCTGGACGACCCGCCGCAGAACCGACCGGACACCGACGCCCTCCATCGAGGCCAGGGAAACCAGCGGGTAGGCCCCCCGGCCCGCCCGCTGAAGCACGTTCAGCGCGTGGGAGTCGATGCGGTGATGACCGAGGTGAATGCGGCCTTGAGGGAGTCGGCTACCGAGGTGGGGTCGTTGAGGTAGCCGTTCACCATCGCGCCGTCGCGGAGGATCATCAGCTGCCTGGCGGCCGCGTCGGCGTCCTCGGCACCGGCCTCCGCGGCGAGTTCGGCGAACTGCCCGAGCATCCACCGGCGGTGCGCGTCGACGGCCTTGCGTACGGGATCGTCGGGGTCGGAGAACTCCGCCGCGGCGTTGATGAACGAGCACCCACGGAAGCCAGGACGGCAACTCGCGAACCCGATGTCGGCGGCGAGCGCGTGCAGCGAACCCACCGGATCCCCCTCGCGACGGAGGCCCTGGATCCACCCGCGTTCGGCGGCCGCCATCTGCTCGAGGTACGCCACCACGAGATCGCCCTTCGTACGGAAGTGGCGGTAGAAGGTGACCTTCGTGATGCCGACCTGCTCGATGATCCGGTCGGCGCTCGTGGCGCGGATGCCGTTCGCGTAGAACAGCTCGTTCGCCGCGTCGAGGATGCGTGCACGCGTGGCCGACCCCGATGGGGTCCGCGTCACGACTTCGGGGGCCTCGGCGTGCATCTTTTCCTCCGGAGGTTGCGCCAGCGTCGGGTAGAGTCTACTTTCATCCATGTAGACGTACTAGTTACTCTACCTAGCGAACGAAGGAGACCCTCGCATGTCCGCACCCCTGTACACCACCGTCGCCACCTCCACCGGGGACGGCCGCGCCGGAGGCCGCGCCGTGACCGACGATGGACTGCTCGACGTGACGCTCGCCATCCCGACGTCCATGGGCGGCCCCGGCGGAGCGACCAACCCGGAGCAACTGCTCGCCGCCGGCTGGTCGTCGTGCTTCCACTCCGCGCTCAAGCTCGTGGCCTCGCAGCGCAAGGTGGTCCTGGCCGACTCCACCGTGGCCGCCGAGATCTCGGTCGTCCCGACGGAGGCCGGCGGCATCGCACTGGCCGCCGCACTGCGGGTGCGCATCGGAGGCGGGATCGCCCTCGAGACCGCCGAGAGCCTCACCGCCGCGGCGCACGAGATGTGCCCCTACTCGCTCGCCACCCGCGGCAACATCCCCGTCACCCTCACCACCACTGTCGCCTGACAGTCCCCGGATCCCCCGAAAGAGAGACATCGTGACCACCGCGACTTCGTCGTCGACGTTCAGCGAGGCGCTGCGCCGCCTCTACTTCACCCGGTTCGCCTTCGCCGTCATCTGGTCGGTGCTGCTGTTCCTGACCTCCACCATGGCCGGGCCGGTCCTGACGATCCTGCTGGTCGTCTACCCGCTCTTCGACGCCGGGGCCGTGCTCTGGCAGCTCCGCGCCGAGCGCGACTCTCGGCGGTCGAAGGTCGCCGAGTGGGTCAACGTGGTGGTCAGCGTCATCGTCGCCATCGCCCTCGGCGTGGCCTCGACGGCGTCGATCGCCGCGGCCCTCGTCGTCTGGGGCGCGTGGGCCATCGGCTCGGGAATCCCCCAGCTCATCGCGGCCATCCGCAACCGGCGCTCCGGAGGCCAGGTGCCGCAGATCCTCAGCGGCGGCATCTCGGTGCTCGCGGGCGGCAACTTCCTGGCCCAGGGTCTGCAGGGCGGCGGGGACGTCGCCGGCGTGGCCGGTTACGCCACCGTGGGCGCGGTCTTCTTCCTGATCTCCGCCATCCGCCTGAGCGTCGTCCTGCGGAAGAAGGCGGCGGCATGACGTCCTACGACCACGACCTGATCGTCATCGGTGGCGGCGCGGTCGGCGAGAACGTCGCCGACTACGCGACCAAGCGCGGCGTACGGGTGGCGATCGTCGAGTCCGAACTCGTCGGCGGCGAGTGCTCGTACTGGGCGTGCATGCCGTCCAAGGCGCTCCTGCGCAGCGGACACGCGATTCGCGCGGCCCACCGCGTCGCCGGCGCCCGCGAGGCGGTCACGGGGCAGATCGACCCCGCCGCCGTCCTCGCCCGCCGTACGGCGTTCACGGACGGATGGAAGGACGACGGCCAGGTCGCCTGGCTCGACTCCGCCGGCATCGACCTGATCAGGGGCCACGGCCGCCTGGCCGGGCCCGGCCTGGTCCAGGTCGGTGAGCACGTCCATTCGGCCAGGGCCGTCGCGCTGGCGACGGGTTCCGTCCCGGTCGTCGCCGACGTCCCCGGTCTGGCGGCCGCCAGGCCGTGGGGCACCCGGGAGGCGGCCGCCGCCGGGTACGTCCCGTCCCGGCTCATCGTCATCGGCGGTGGAGTCGCGGGCACCGAGATGGCGTTCGCGTTCTCGTCCCTGGGTTCGCACGTCACCGTGCTGTCCCGTACCGCGTTGCTGAACGGCGAGGAGCCCTTCGTCGGCGAGCACCTCGCCGCGGCCCTTGCCGACGAGGGGGTCGACGTGCGCCTCGGCGTCACGCCGGCCCGCGTTGAGCGCGCCACCGACGGGATCGTCACGGTCGTCCTGGACGACGGCGCCGAGATCCACGCGGACGAGCTGCTGGTCGCCACGGGACGCCGTCCGAACACCGACGACCTCGGGCTCGAGACGATCGGTCTCGGCCCTGAGCTCGTGGTCGACGACACGATGCTCGTGAACGGCACCGACTGGCTCTATGCCGTCGGAGACGTCAACGGACGCGCGACGCTGACCCACCAGGGCAAGTACCAGGCGCGCGCCGCGGGTGAGGCGATCGCCGCCCGGCTGCGGGGCACACCCGTCCTGGACGAGCCGTGGGGGCAGCACGTCGCCACGGCCGACCACGCGGCCGTCCCGCGCGTGGTGTTCTCCGACCCCGAGGTCGCCGGTGTCGGGCTCACCGAGGCACGCGCCCGCGAGGCCGGGCTCGCCGTCCGGGCCGTCGAATACGACCTCGGCTCGGTCGCCGGCGCCAAGCTCCACGCCGACGGGTACACCGGCCGCGCGAAGCTCGTCGTCGACGAGGACCGCCGCGTGATCGTCGGCGCCACCTTCGTCGGCCAGGACGTCGCCGAACTCCTGCACTCCGCGACCGTCGCGATCGTCGGCGAAGTCACCCTCGACCGGCTCTGGCACGCCGTCCCGTCCTATCCCACCGTCAGCGAGATCTGGCTCAGACTCCTCGAGACCTACGGCCGCCCTGCCTGAAGACGAAAGAAGAAGCATGTCACCGCTCAGCCGTCTCCTCGAGACGTTGCGACGCACCGTCCACGCGGGCTCGGTGATCACCGCCGGACCTGACTACGACGCCGCCCGCCGCCTGTGGAACGGCGCTGCACGGAGCGGCGGCACGCGTACCCGTGACCGAGACGGCGTTCGGCAACCGCGACCCGCACTTCATGATCGAGATCATCGCCCTCTGGGAACCCGACGACACCCGTGCGGCGGAGCACCGCGCCTGGGCGGGTGACCTGGCCGCCGCCCTCGACCCCGTTGCGCTGCCGGGCGGCTACCCCAACCTGCTCGGCCCGGACGAAGCCACACAGATCGCCCACGCCTACGGCCCGAACACCGAGCATCTGCTCGCCGTGAAGCGCCACTACGACCCTGACCACGTCTTCCGCGCCATCCCGTTGCCCGACCCATCGAGAACGAGGTAGACCCATGAAGGTGCGCACCATGATGACGCGCTGTGCCGCGATCGCCGGAATGTTCGGAGCCGCGACCGTGTCGGCCACGCCCCAGGCCATGGCCGCGGAGACGCCCGCGAGCGTCAGCAGCACGGTCGGGACGGCCAGGGCGATCGGCAGGCTCGGCACTCTCACGGACCTCGTCATCCAGCGTCTCCAGGTGAGCGACGAGGTGGCGGCGTCCAAGTTCGGCACCGACTCGCCCATCGAGGACCCCGTACGCGAGCAACAGGTCCTGGACCAGGTCAGGGCGCAGGCCATCGCGGTCGGCCTCGCCCCGGACGCGGCAGTGGCCTTCTTCCGTGACCAGATCACGGCCAGCAAGATCGTTCAGTCGGGCCTGTTCGCCCTCTGGACCGCCAACCCGGAACAAGCCCCCACGACCCGCCCCGACCTGACCAGGATCCGCGAACAACTCGACCGCCTGACCACGAACCTGCTGGCAGAACTGAAGAGCACACAGCACCTACGAGCCGAGCCCATCCCCTGCGCGGTGAACCTGGTCCTGGCCAACGCCTCAGGCACAGCCCTGCAACGCCTGGACGACCTCCACCGCCAAGCCCTCAGAACAGCAACCCACTCCGTGTGCCGATCCTCCCGAACGTGAGGCCGCCAGACAGCTACCGCCTCGACGAGGCCTGCCGTCTCCAAGACGTCGAGCCGACGGTCTCCGGAGGCGCAGGCAGCCAGTCCGCGTCGAGCGCCGCCTGCAGGAGCGGATGCGCCTGCACTCCCGCTCGTATCTCTTCCCGAACCACGTGCGTCGTCAGGCACGCAGTGCCCACCAGAAGATCACGCAAGACGTCCAAGCGCTCCGCGCGGGCGAAATGATTCAGGCACATGGCGTCGAACACCAGGACCGGGTCTGGCTCACCGCTGCTCACAGGTCGAGTTCCGGATCACCACGCGCCGGCAGGTCAGTCTCCACGATCTGCCCACGCATCAGTTCGACCGCCCGCGACTCTGTGATCAGTGATCTCTTGTAACACTCCATCACTGCGTGCGCGATGCTCGGAGGCACCCGAACCGCTTCCAAGTCGGGTTGAGGCGTCCACCCGACCGCTTCCATCAACTCCCCACGCGTCGGGTTTCTCCGGCGCAGCTCACTGGCAGCACTCCTGTCGATGACTTCGGCCGTGACCGCTTGACGCAGAGTCAATGACCAGGAGGTTCTGAAGCGCGCGGCCATGACCACCAAGTCCTCGCGCTTTGCCCTGTCGCTCCAGCCAGGGACACTGCGGAATGCCGCGACCGGAAGAAGAAGTTCCGCAGCGAACGCATCGATGATCGCTTCTCTTTCATCGCGAGAAGTATGGACGCCTATGTCGGTGGAGTACTCGTCTCCGACGATCAGATGCCCCAGCTCATGAGCCGCAGTCGCGCGCCGGCGACCGAACCCTCATCGGAGACGAAGTCGCCACGCCAGCTGCAACTGCGCCCGCCGCAGTCGCGTTCGGTGGCGGTGAAGGTGCCGGGGATTCCGGTGCCGAACTGCGCGGTGTACGCGGGGACCACTTCCCGTACGGCGGCGAGCAGAACGAGCCCGGCAAGCGCCGGCACCACGACCCACCAGAAAAAGCGCATCGGCCTTCACTTCCTTCGCCCGGACACCCAAGCTCCCCACCTGGGACGGCCGCCTCCCCGGCTCCCCTGACGAAGTCATGCTCCCCAGCCGCCCATGTCGTTCTCGTCCGAGGTGAGGACGATGACGGGCCGAGGGGGACCATCCACGCTCCTCCTGTAGCTCCGGAGCTACTCGCCGCCAGAGGTCGCCAGGCCGACCGGGCAGGCCACGCCGGTGCCGCCGATGCCGCAGTAGCCGTTCGGGTTCTTGTACAGGTACTGCTGGTGGTACTCCTCCGCGTGGAAGAAGGGGCCTGCGGGGGTGATCTCCGTCGAGATGGGGCCGTAGCCGGCCTGGTTCAGGACGCGCTGGTACGAGGCCTTCGACGCCTCCGCCGCCTTCTGCTGCTCGGGCGAGTGGACGTAGATCGCCGACCGGTACTGCGTGCCGACGTCGTTGCCCTGTCGCATGCCCTGGGTCGGGTCGTGGGCCTCCCAGAAGACCTTCAGCAGCTCCTCGTACGAGATCCGCGCCGGGTCGAAGACGACGCGGACGGCCTCGGCGTGCCCGGTCATACCGCTGCAGACCTCCTCGTACGTGGGGTTCGGCGTGTGGCCGCCCTGGTAGCCGACGGCCGTGGTGACGACGCCGGGCGTCTGCCAGAAAACGCGCTCCGCGCCCCAGAAGCAGCCGAGCGCGAAGTCGGCCACCTCCACGCCGTCGGGGTACGGCGGTGCGAGCGGCGCGTCGAGGACGGCGTGGCGGGCAGGCACCGGCATGGCCTCGGGCCGGCCGGGCAGAGCGTCCTCGGGTCGCACCATCGATGTCTTGTTGCCGAACAGCCAACCCATAGCGCTACCTCCGTAGGTCTCCTGCCACAGTACACATCCTCCAACAATTAAGCCGCTCTACACATTTCCCCATAGAGATCGAAATTTGTCGTTAAAGGTGTGAATGGCGGAAGATAGCGTCATGCCTGACCATCGACGCGGTGTGCTCTACGGGATCGCCGCCTACACGATGTGGGGGCTCTTCCCCCTCTACTGGCCGCTCCTCAAGCCATCCGGCGCGGTCGAGATTCTCGCCCACCGCATGGTCTGGTCACTCGTGGCCGTCCTCGCCGCACTCGCCGTACGCCGGCACTGGTCCTGGATCAGGAGCCTGGCCCGCCGGCCCGGCAAGCTCGCGCTGCTCACCATCGCCGCCGTGGTCGTCACCGTCAACTGGGGCGTCTACATCTACGCCGTCAACACCGGCCACGTCGTCGAAAGCGCCCTCGGCTACTTCATCAACCCGCTGGTCAGCGTCCTGTTCGGGGTGGTGCTGCTGCGCGAGCGGCTGCGTCCGCTGCAGTGGGCGGCGGTCGGGTTCGGGGCGCTCGCGGTGCTCGTGCTGGCCTTCGACTACGGCCGCCTGCCCTGGATAGCGCTGACGCTCGCGTTCAGCTTCGGCCTGTACGGGCTGGTGAAGAAGCGGGCGAACGTGGAGGCCACCGAGAGCCTGGCCGTCGAGACGCTGGCGCTGCTGCTGCCGGCCGCGGGCTACCTGCTGTTCCTGCACGGTACGGGCGCGGGCACGTTCGCCAGGGAAGGCATCTGGCACATGGTGCTGCTCGTGGGCGCCGGGATCATCACGGCGGTGCCGCTGGTCTGCTTCGGCGCCGCGGCCATCCGGGTGCCGCTGAGCACGATGGGGCTGCTGCAGTACATCGCCCCGGTCCTGCAGTTCGCGGTCGGGGTGCTGGTCGTCAAGGAGGTCATGCCGTCCAGCCGGTGGATCGGCTTCTCGATCGTCTGGCTGGCCCTCGCGGTCTTCACCTACGACAGCGTCCGGGCGGCGCGTACCGCCGCCCGGAACCGCAGATCAGCCGGAACGCTCGACCACGTAGTCGCAGAGCGCTAGGAAGGCGCTCTTCGCCGGGATGTCGGGCAGCTCCGTGATGTCGGCGCGGGCCCGGTCGATCCAGGCCGCCAGCTCTGCGCGGGCCTGCTCCATCGCCGGGTGGGCGCGCAGCAGGGTGAGCGCCTCCTCGACGTCCTCCTCGGCCACGGGGCCCGACAGCAGGGACGTCAGGCGGGACGACTCGCCCGAGGCGAGCGCGTACAAAACCGGAAGGGTACGGACGCCCTCCCGCAGGTCCGTGCCGGGCGTCTTGCCTGACTGGTCGCCGGAGGAGGCGACGTCCAGCAGGTCGTCACCGAGCTGCCAGGCCACGCCGATCGCCTCGCAGGCCCGGCTGAGGCGCTCCTCGACGTCGGCGGGAGCCCCCGAGAGCAGGGCGCCGAAGCGGCCGGAGGCGGCGATGAGCGACCCGGTCTTGTCGGCGAGCACGGACACGTAGTGGGCGATCGGGTCGGCGCCCTCGCGCGGACCCAGGGTCTCGCGGATCTGTCCCTGCACCAGACGGGAGAACGTCTGCGCCTGGATCCGGATCAACGCCGGCCCGAGGTCGGCGAGCAGATCGGACGCCTGGGCGAGCAGGTAGTCGCCGGTCAGGATCGCCACGGTGTTGTCCCACCGCGCGTTGGCGGACGGGGAGCCGCGGCGCACCATCGCCTCGTCCATGACGTCGTCGTGGTAGAGCGAGCCGAGGTGGGTCAGCTCGATGACCACGGCGCCGGGCACGACACCCGGCGCCGACGGGTCACCGAACTGGGCCGCGAGCAGCACCATCAGCGTACGGAACCGCTTCCCACCGGCTTCGATGAGGTGCTTGGACGCCCCCGTGACGAAGGCGTCCTCGCTCTCGACAGACGAGCGCAGGAGCTTCTCCACCGCGGCCATGCCACTGGCAATATCCTGCGCCAACCGCTCATCCACGATGGGAAGGTCAATCACGGGAGGAGCGGACATACGATTTCCCCTATCTGATGAACAGGCTGCTGGCGGCCTGGTTTGCGATGCCGAGTACGGACTCCGGGTAGAGGCCCACCCCTACCGTAACCAGCAGCGAAACCGCGATCACCGCCACGGTGCCCATGCTGGGCACCGCGATGGACGGCCCGTCGGCTGCCGGTTCGCTGAAGAACATCAGCACGATCACGCGGACGTAGAAGAACGCCGCGATCGCGGAGGCGATGACACCCACGACGACCAGTCCGGCCATCCAGCCGCCCAGCCCGTCGCCGGCCTGCGTGCCGCTTTCGAGAGCGGCCGCGAAGACGGCGTACTTGCCGAAGAAGCCGCTGGTCAGCGGGATTCCGGCGAAGGCGAGCAGGAAGAAGGCGAACGTCCCGGCGAGCATCGGAGCGCGCTTGCCGAGCCCGGCCCAGCGCGACAGGTGACCCGCCTCGCCCCCCGGGTCGCGGATGAGCGTGACGACCGCGAACGCGCCGACCGTGGTGATGCCGTACACCGCGAGGTAGAACAGGATCGCCTTGAGCGAGTCGGCGTTGCGCGCGGGCGAGGCGGACGTGGCCAGGACGCCGACGAGCAGGAAGCCCGCGTGCGCGATGGACGAGTACGCCAGCATCCGCTTGATCTCGGTCTGCGTGATGGCCAGGATCGAGCCGACGATCATGGTGAGCGCGGCCACGACCCAGATGACCGGACGCCAGTTCCAGTCGAGGTTGCCGAGGCCCACCCAGAACACCCGCAGCACGGCGCCGAAGGCGGCGACCAGGGTGCCCGAGGCCATGAGGGCGGTGATGGGAGTCGGAGCGCCCTGGTAGACGTCCGGCTTCCAGGCCTGGAACGGCGCCGCGCCGATCTTGAACAGCAGGCCGACGCCGAGCATCGCGAACCCGATGAGCAGCAGCGGGTCGAGCGAGTTGCCCGCCGCCATGGCCTGGTTGATGCCGGGCAGCGAGACCGTGCCGGCGAAGCCGTAGATCATCGCGGTGCCGTACAGGAAGAACGCCGAGGAGAAGGCTCCCAGCAGGAAGTACTTCATCGACGCTTCCTGCGACAGCAGGCGGCGACGGCGGGCCAGGCCGCACAGCAGGTAGAGCGGCAGCGACATGACCTCGAGGGCCACGAACATCATGAGCAGGTCGTGCGAGGCCGGGAACAGCAGCATGCCGCCCACGGCGAACAGGACCAGCGGGTAGACCTCGGTGTGCCCGACGCCGTGCGACTCGGCCTCGGCCTCCTCCTCGTCGGAGCTGCCGGGAACCGCGGCGGCGGAGGCCACGAAGTGGCCCTCGTCGTTGATCAGCAGGACACAGACGAACGACAGGACGAGGATGACGCCCCAGATGAACAGCGAGGGCCCGTCCACGGCCAGCGCCCCCATGGCGGAGGGAGCGGTGGACACCTGGCCGCGCACCACCTGCAGCAGGACGAGCGCGAACGCGCCCGCCACGCTCAGCAGGGTGAGCGGCACGTGGATGGCCTTACGCAGGTAGCGCGGCGCGAACGCCTCGACCAGCACGCCGATGATGGCAGCGCCGAAGATCACGAGCAGCGGCGCCAGTGCGCCGTACTCGATCGTCGGCGCTTCGAAAGCCCCGTTCACTGACCCGTCCCTTCAGCGATGGTGGAGGTGGGCACCTGAACGTTGGTCAGCGTCTGTTGCACTGACGGGTTGATCACGTCGAGCAGCGGCTTGGGGAAGAAGCCGAACCCGATGATCAGCGCGACGAGCGGGGCCAGCACCCAGATCTCGCGTGCGTTCAGGTCCTTGAATGCCTTGACCGGCTCGGCCGTCGGCCCGTTCATGGTCCGCTGGACCATCCACAGGATGTAGACGGCGGCGAGGACGACGGCCACCGCGGAGACGACCGCCGCCGCCGCGAGCGCGCCCGACCCGTGGGCCTGGCTCGAGTACGTGCCGATCATGACCATGAACTCGCTGACGAACGACGACAGACCCGGCAGCGACAGACCCGCCAGACCCGCGATCAGGAAGAAGCCCGCGAGCACCGGGGCGACCTTCTGCACGCCTCCGTAGTCGCCGATGAACGGCGAACCGCGGCGGGCGATGAGGAACCCGGCGGCCAGGAACAGCGCGCCGGTGGCGAAGCCGTGGTTGACCATGTAGAGGGCCGCGCCGGACTGCGCGACGGACGACATGGCGAACACGCCGAGCACGATGAAGCCGAAGTGCGAGATCGACGTGTAGGCGATGAGGCGCTTCATGTCGGTCTGGCCGATCGCCACGATGGCGCCGTAGATGATGCTGATGACCGCGAGAACGACGATCGGCATCGTGAACGCCTTGGCGGCGTCGGGGAACAGCTCCAGGCAGAAGCGGAGCATCCCGAAGGTGCCGACCTTGTCGAGCACGCCCACGAGCAGCACCGCGGCGCCGGCCGGGGCCTGCGCCGCCGCGTCGGGCAGCCAGGTGTGCACCGGCCAGAGCGGCGCCTTGATCGCGAAGGCGATGAAGAAGCCGCCGAAGAGCCACTTCTGCATCGTCGGGTCCTGGATGGCGCCGACCAGCTCGGGGAACATGAAGGTCTGCTTGCCCGCGACCACGTAGAGGCCGATGACGGCGACCAGCATGAGCAGTCCGCCGAACAGCGAGTAGAGCAGGAACTTCACGGCCGCGTACGACCGCTGGGCGCCGCCGTACGACCCGATCATGAAGTACATCGGGATCAGCATGGCTTCGAAGAAGACGTAGAACAGGAAGATGTCGGTCGCCGCGAAGACGCCGATCATCATCGTCTCGAGCACGAGCAGCAGCGAGAAGTACGTCTTCACCGACCGCTTGGGCGTGATGAGGGTGCCGTCGGCGGCCTTGACGCCGTCGGCGTCGTGCCACGAGGCCAGCACCACGATCGGCACCAGCACCACCGACAAGGCGATGAGCACGAGGGCGACACCGTCGACGCCGACCCCGAACTTCACACCGAAGCTCGGGATCCAGTTGTACTCGGCGACGAACTGGAAGCGCTCGCCGGACGGCTTGAACCCGGCGGCCATGACGCCCGTCAGGACCAGCACCAGGAGCGAGACCAGCAGGGTGACCTGCTTGGCCAGCTTGTCACTGCCCTTGGGAAGCAGGGCCACCACGATGGCGCCCACCACGGGCACCGCCATGAGTATCGGAAGCCAGGGTGACATCAGATGTTCCCAACGAAGAGCAGGGCGCCGGTCAGCAGGGCGGCACCGATCAGGATGGACAGCGCGTACGATCTGGCGAAGCCCGTCTGGATCCGCCGCAGGCGCCCGGAGCTGCCGCCGATGCCCGCTGCCAGCCCGTTGACCACGCCGTCGATGCCGCGGTTGTCGAAGAACACCGCGAGGCGGGTCAGCCACTGGCCGGGACGCATGAAGAGCGACTCGTTGAGCGCGTCACCGTACAGGTCGCGCCGGGCGAAGGTGGTGAGGAAGTTGCCGCGCGGCTGAACCGACGGCACCGCGACCCGGCCGTAGCGCATCCAGGCGAAGACGACGCCGACCGCGACGAGCGCGAGCGTGACGAGCCCTGGGGTGCTGAAGAAGTCGAAGTGCGGCACCTCGTTGATGTTGCCGCCGACCGCCGGGATCAGGAACTTGTAGAGCGTGCCGCCCAGCACCAGCCAGCCGCCGAGCCCGATCGCGCCGAGCGAAAGGATCATCAGCGGGACCGTCATGACGAGCGGCGACTCGTGCGGGTGGGCGTCGTCGGCCCAGCGCTTCTCGCCGAAGAACGTCATGAAGATCATGCGCGACATGTAGAAGCCGGTGACGCCGGCGCCGATCACGGCGAGCCAGCCCAGGATCGGCTGGTGGTGCACCGCGGTCTCGATGATGCCGTCCTTGGTGAAGTAGCCGGACAGCAGCGGGAAACCGATGATCGCCAGATAGCCGATCATGAACGTGACGTACGTGATCGGCATGGCCTTGCGCAGGGCGCCGTACTTGCGCATGTCGACCTCGTCGTTCATGCCGTGCATGACGGAGCCGGCGCCGAGGAACATGTCGGCCTTGAAGAAGCCGTGCGTGATCAGGTGGCCGATCGCGAAGGCGTAGCCCGCCGGGCCGAGGCCCGCGCCGAGCATCATGTAGCCGATCTGCGACATCGTCGAGCCGGCGAGGCCCTTCTTGATGTCGTCCTTCGCGCAACCGATGATCGCACCGGCGAGCAGCGTGACCGCGCCGACGATGGCGACGGCGAGCGCGGCGCCCGAACCCTCGGGGAAGAAGAACGCCCCCGAGCGGACCACCAGGTAGACACCGGCGGTGACCATGGTCGCGGCGTGGATGAGGGCCGAGACCGGGGTCGGGCCCTCCATGGCGTCGAGCAGCCACGACTGAAGCGGCAGCTGAGCCGACTTGCCGCACGCGCCGAGCAGCAGCAGCAGGCCGATGGCCAGCATCGTGCCGTTCTGGGTGCCGGGCGTGATCTTCTCGGCGAGACCCTGGAAGGTCAGGGTGCCGAACGTGGTCCAGATGACGAACATGCCGACCAGCAGGCCGAGGTCACCGACGCGGTTGACGACGAACGCCTTCTTCGCCGCCGTCGCCGCCGATGGCTTGAACTGCCAGAACCCGATCAGCAGGTACGACGCCAGACCGACGCCCTCCCAGCCGATGAACAGGCCCACGTAGTTGTCGGCCAGCACGAGCAGGAGCATCGCGGCCACGAACAGGTTCAGGTAGGAGAAGAACCTGCGGCGGTGCTCGTCGTGCGCCATGTAGCCGATCGAGTAGATGTGGATCAGCGATCCGACACCCGTGATGAGCAGCGCGAAGCAGATCGACAGCGGGTCGATGAGCAACCCCATGTCGACCATGCCGGGAATGAACTCGTACAGGTGTACGGCCCGGCGGCGCTCCTCCTCACCGAACCCGATCAGCTCGAAGAACGCCAGCACGGCCACCACGAAGGACGCGAGGGACATGGCCACGCCCAGCAGATGACCCCACCGGTTGGTGAACCGGTTGAACACCAGCAGGATGAACGCCCCCACGAGGGGGAACGCGATCATCAGCCAGGCGTTGCCGATCGCTCCGCCGGTGTGCTGGACGATCTCAGCAACTTGAGATTCCACCAGTCACCTCTTAGTACTTCAGCAGGTTGGCGTCGTCGACCGACGCGGACCTGCGGGTTCGGAAGATCGTCACGATGATGGCCAGGCCGACCACGACCTCGGCCGCGGCGACCACCATCACGAAGAACGCGATGATCTGGCCCTCCAGGTTGCCGACCTGCCTGGAGAAGGTGACGAACGCGAGGTTGCAGGCGTTGAGCATGAGCTCGACGCACATGAACACCACGATCGCGTTACGCCTGATCAGCACGCCCATGGCGCCGATGGCGAACAGCAGGCCGGAAAGGACGAGGTAGTGCGTCGTCACTTGGTCACCTCATTGCTGTTCTGCTCGGTCTCGGCCGGCGCGACGGCGTCCTCGGCCGTGTGCCTGATGGCCTCGGCGAGTTCGGGGTCCTCCGGCAGGCGGCCGTGTTCGACGTCGTAGCGGGCGATGTAGCGGTTGACCGACTCCTCGGCCGCGCTGCCGTCGGGCAGCCGGGCCGGCATGTCGACGGCGTTGTTGCGCGCGTACGTGCCGGGGCCGGGCAGCGGCGACGGGCGGTCGCCGAGGAAGCGGGCCCGCGAGAGGTCCTTCTGCGTCGGCTTCTCGACGAGCTTCTCCCGGTGCGCCAGCACCATCGCGCCCAGCGCGGCGGTGATCAGCAGCGCCGAGGTGATCTCGAACGCGAACACGTACCGGGTGAACAGCAGCGTCGCGATCGAGCGGATGTAGCCGCCGTTCTGCGTCGCGGCCTCCAGCCCGGCCGGCGGGTTGAACACCACGTTGCCGACGGCCAGCACGATCAGCGCCACGAAGCCGACCGCGGCGATGACCGCCCAGAAGCGCTGCCCCTTGAGCGTCTCGACGAACGAGTCGGACGAGTCGACGCCCACGAGCATGAGCACGAACAGGAACAGCATCATGATCGCGCCGGTGTAGACGATGATCTGCACCGCGGCCAGGAACGGCGCGTCCTGCACCGCGTACAGGACCGCCAGGCAGAGCATCACGGCGCCGAGCATCAGCGCGGAGTAGACGGCCTTCCGGTTGAAGACCATGCCGAGCGCGGCGCCGACCGAGACGACGGCGAGCACCCAGAACGTAATGGTCTCACCCATTGGTCCGCCCCAGCCGGTAGTAGTCCTCTTCGGTCTCACCGAGCCGCATCGGGTGCGGCGGCTGCTCCATGCCCGCCGTCAGGGGCGCGAGCAGCATCTCCTTGGTGTAGATGAGGCTCTCGCGGTTGGTGTCGGCGAGCTCGTACTCGTTCGTCATGGTGAGCGCACGGGTCGGGCACGCCTCGATGCAGAGCCCGCACAGGATGCACCGCAGGTAGTTGATCTGGTACGTGCGCCCGTAACGCTCGCCCGGCGAGAAGCGCTCCTCGTCGGTGTTGTCCGCGCCTTCGACGTAGATCGCGTCAGCGGGACACGCCCAGGCGCACAGCTCGCACCCGACGCACTTCTCCAGCCCGTCGGGCCAGCGGTTGAGCTGGTGACGACCGTGGAAGCGCGGAGCCGTCGGCTTCTTGACCTCCGGGTAGTTCACCGTGACGGGCTTTTTGAACATCGTGTGGAAGGTGACCCCGAAGCCCTTGACGGGGTTCAGCCAATCAGTTAGTCCCACTGGGAATCTCCTTGTGCTGCACCCCGTGGTAGTGCGGCAGGTCGAGCGGCGGCACGGGGAAGCCACCGGCCGTCGGCTCGTCGGACAGCTCTGCGAACTCGGCGTCCACCTGTGCCTTCTGGGCCTCCTTGCGCCGCTGGTTGACGGTGTCGAACCGCATCCAGATGGCCAGCGCACCGATCACGATCACCACGCCGAGCACGATGCCGATCGTCTTGTTGCCCTCGTTCACCATGACGTTGCGGACGGCGGCCACGAGGAGGATCCAGGCCAGGTTGACCGGGATCAGCACCTTCCAGCCGAGCGACATGAGCTGGTCGTAGCGGACACGCGGCAGCGACGCCCGCACCCACACGATGAAGCTGAACACCAGCACGAACTTGATGAAGAACCACAGCACCGGCACCCAGCCGGTGTGGGCCCACGTCCAGTCCATCGGCAGCGGAGCCCGCCAGCCGCCCAGGAAGAGCGTCACGGCGATGCCCGTGGCGGTGAACGTGTGCAGGTACTCGCCCATCATGATCAGGGCGAACTTCAGCGACGAGGAGTACTCGGTCTGGAAGCCACCGACCAGCTCGCCCTCACCCTCGGGAAGGTCGAACGGGATACGCGCCGCCTCGCCGAACATGCAGACCACGTAGACGAGGAACGACGGGATCAGCAGCACGGCGAACCAGGTGTGCTCCTGCGCCTTGACGATCTCGGAGGTCGACAGCGTCCCGGCGAACAGGAAGACCGCCACGAACGACAGACCCATCGCGATCTCGTACGAGACCACCTGCGCCGCCGACCGCAGACCACCGAGCAGCGCGTACGGCGAGCGCGACGACCAGCCGGCCAGCACCACGCCGTACACCGACACCGCGCCCATGGCGAGCATGAACAGCACCGCCACCGGCAGGTCGACCAGCTGCAGCGGCGTCTGCACGCCGAACAGGTTGACCATCGGCGCGAACGGCACGATCGAGAAGGCGAGGAACGCGGGCACCACCATGAGGACGGGCGCCAGCAGGTAGAGCACCTTGTCGACGGTCCGCGGGAAGAGGTCTTCCTTCAGGCCCATCTTGATGCCGTCGGCCACCGTCTGCAGCAGACCGAACTTGCCGGCCCGGTTGGGGCCACGCCGGTTCTGCATCCACGAGATGAGCTTGCGCTCGTACCAGACGCCGAACAGGGTGCTCAGCATCAGGAACAGGAAGAGCATCACGGCTTTGATGATCGTGATCCACAGCGGGTCCTTGCCGAAGTCGGCAACGGTGGGATCGGCCGCGAGTATGTGAGTCATGAGGCGCTCCCGATGGTGACGATGTCGCCGGCCAGCGCGCGCAGGTCACGCGTGACCGAGCAGCCGCCGGAGTTCGCCGGCACCCAGACCACGCGGTCGGGCAGGTCGGCGATGCGCAGCGGCAGCGTCACGACGCCGCCGACGACGAGCTTGTCGCCGTCGGTGACGCCGAGCTCGGCGGCCGTGGTCTCCGACACCAGCGCTTCGGCGGAGCGGGCCGTGCCCGCCAGGTACGGCTCGCCGTCCTGCAGCCGGCCCTCGTCGAGCAGCAGGTGCCAGGTCGCGAGCAGCGCCTGACCCGTCTCGGGGACCTCCGGCGAGCGGCTCAGCGCGCTCGGCGCCGGGACGCGGCTGCCGCGCCAGGAGCCGAGGGACGAAAGCTCGCGCCGGGCGGCCTTGGCGTCCGGCAGGGCGAGGTGGACGTCCATGCGGTCGGCCAGGTTGGCGATCACGGCGAGGTCGGGCTGCAGGCCGGGCACCTTGATCGGCGCCTCGAACGAGCGGCCCCTGCCCTCCCAGTTGACGAACGTGCCGCTCTTCTCCTGGACGGCCGCGACGGGCAGCACCACGTCGGCGCGGTCGGTGACGGCGCTGGCGCGGATCTCCAGGCTGACGATGAACGGCGTGCGCTCCAGCGCGTCGAGCGCCGCGCCGGGGTCGGCCAGGTCGTACGGGTCGACGCCGGCCACGACCAGCGCGTCGAGCTCACCGTCGCGGGCGGCCTCGAGGATGCCTGCGGTGTCGCGGCCCGGCGTGGCGGGCAGTGAGGCGACGTTCCAGGCCCTCGCGACCTCGCCGCGCGCGGTCTCGTCGTCGACCGGACGGCCGATCGGCAGCAGGTTCGGCAGCGCGCCGGCCTCGACGGCGCCGCGCTCACCGGCCCGGCGCGGGATCCAGGCGAACTTGGCGTCGGAGGCGGCGGCCAGCCGGACGACTGCCGACAGCGCGCCGGGGACGCTCGCGAGGCGCTCGCCGGCGAGCACGATCGTGCCCGGGGCCAGCGTGCCGACCAGGTCGCCGATCGCGTCGGCCTCGCCGCCGGGGGCGGTGCGGATGAGCGTGCCGCCCATCTTCTCCAGCCCGGGGGTGGCGAACGGCGCGATCGCGGTGACCTTGAGGCCCTTCTTCATCCACGCCTTGCGCAGGCGCAGGAAGACGATCGGCGACTCCTCCTCGGGCTCGAACCCGACGAGCAGCACGTGCGGGGCGTTCTCGAGGTCGGTGTAGCCGATCTCGATGCCCTTGCCGGCCACCGCGTGCGCCAGGAACTGCGCCTCCTCGACGGAGTGCGGCCTGGCGCGGAAGTCGACGTCGTTGGTGCCGAGGGCGATACGGGCGAACTTGGCGTAGGCGTACGCGTCCTCGACCGTGACCCGGCCGCCGACCAGCACGCCGGCCTTGCCGCGGGCCTTGGCCAGGCCCTCGGCGGCGACGGCGAGCGCCTCCGGCCACGAGGCGGGCACGAGCACGCCCTCCTCGTTACGGACCAGCGGCTGCTTGAGCCGGTCGGGCTGCGTGGCGTAGGTGAACGCCCAGCGGCCCTTGTCGCAGTTCCACTCCTCGTTCACCTGCGGGTCGTTGCCCGCCAGGCGGCGGGTGACCCGGCCGCGGCGGTGGTCGGTGCGCATGCTGCAGCCGGAGGCGCAGTGCTCGCAGGCGCTCGGCGTCGACACCAGGTCGAACGGGCGGGCGCGGAACCGGTAGGCGGCGCCGGTGAGCGCGCCGACCGGGCAGATCTGCACCGTGTTGCCGGAGAAGTAGGAGTTGAACGGCTTGCCGTCGGCCGTACGCACCTGCTCCTTGGCCCCGCGCTCGAAGAACTCGATGAGCGGGTCGCCGGCGATCTGGTCGGAGAAGCGGATGCAGCGGGCGCACTGGACGCAGCGCTCACGGTCGAGCAGCACCTGCGTCGACAGCGGCAGCGGCTTCGGGAAGGTGCGCTTCTGCTCCTGGAACCGGGACTCGCCGCGGCCGTTGGACATGGCCTGGTTCTGCAGCGGGCACTCGCCGCCCTTGTCGCAGACCGGGCAGTCGAGCGGGTGGTTCAGCAGCAGGAACTCCATCGCCGCCCGCTGCGCCTTCTCGGCGACCGGCGACGTGAGCTGCGTCTGCACGACCATGCCCTCGGCCACCTCGATGGCGCACGACGGCTGCGGCTTCGGGAAGCCGCGGCCGTTGCCCGCGTCGGGGATGTCGACCAGGCACTGGCGGCAGTTGGCCGCCGGGTCGAGCAGCGGGTGGTCGCAGAACCTGGGGATCTGGATGCCCAGGAGCTCGGCGGCCCGGATGATCAGAGTGCCCTTGGGGACACTGACCTGGAACCCGTCGATCGTCAGGGTCACCAGGTTCGTTTCGGTCTCTACGACGGTCACTGCTCACCCCAGAGAGTGGACTTCTTCGGGTCGAACGGACAGCCGCCGATCTCGAAGTGCTTGAGGTACTCCTCGCGGAAGTACTTCACCGAGGAGTGGATCGGGCTCGTCGCGCCGTCACCCAGCGCGCAGAACGAACGGCCCAGGATGTTGTCCGCGATGTCGGTGATCGTGGACAGGTCCTCTTCCGTGCCCTGGCCCGCCTCCAGTCGCTTGAGCACCTGCTTCAGCCAGTAGGTGCCCTCGCGGCATGGCGTGCACTTGCCGCACGACTCGTGGGCGTAGAACTCCGTCCAGCGCAGCACCACGCGGACCACACAGGTGGTCTCGTCGAAGATCTGCAGCGCGCGGGTGCCGAGCATGGAGCCCTTGGCGCCGACCGCCTCGAAGTCGAGCGGCACGTCCAGGTGCTCGTCGGTGAAGATCGGCGTCGAGGCGCCCCCGGGAGTCCAGAACTTGAGTCGGTGGCTCTCGCGGATGCCGCCCGCCATGTCGAGCAGCTCGCGCAGCGTGATGCCGAGCGGGGCCTCGTACTGGCCGGGGCGGGTGACGTGGCCGCTCAGCGAGAAGATGCCGAAGCCCTTGGACTTCTCGGTGCCCATTCCCGCGAACCAGTCGGCGCCCTTGTCGATGATCGAAGGAACACTGGCGATCGACTCGACGTTGTTCACGACAGTCGGCGAGGCGTAAAGACCCGCCACAGCGGGGAACGGAGGCTTGAGTCGCGGTTGACCCCTGAAGCCTTCGAGCGAGTCGAGCAGCGCCGTCTCCTCGCCGCAGATGTACGCGCCCGCGCCGCTGTGCACGACCAGCTCCAGGTCGAAGCCCGAGCCGAAGATGTCCTTGCCGAGGTAGCCCTTGTCGTAGGCCTCCTTGAC
>NZ_FNFB01000065.1 GCF_900100395.1 Nonomuraea maritima
AGCCATGCCCACTGCGCCGGTGTCAGCTTTTCGCGTGAGACCGGCCCTTTCGAGCGCAGCGCCTCGGTGCCGCCCTCCCGCCAGGACTTGCGCCATCTGGCCACTGTCCGCTCATGGACTCGCAGCTCACGAGCGATCTGTCTGGTGCCGTGCCCGTCCTCGAACCAGTCGGCTGCCTGTAACCGCAGCCGTTCCCGTCGTTCCTGCTCTGCGGGGGTGTACCCGCCTCGTTGCCCGTAGCGCATACATCGGTCGTACACCTACAACGGCGGACCGTCACGACTCTCTGACTCTACGAATTCAGCCTGTGTAGCGGCGATATACCGAGGTCAACGACCCTGCCGGGACCTTTCCGCATTTCCCTGGGATAGCGGCAGGATGCCGTGCGGACGTGTTTTCCGTGGCCACTGGTCACCCCGATAAGCGCGTTATACGGTACTTGCACCGGGTTCGGCGATTGTTTGCCGGACTGAATTGTCCATACACTCTTGACAGGAGGATTCATGGCAATAACAAAAAAGGTCCTCGCGTCGGTCGCTGTCTTTGTGGCGGCGTTCACCCCGGCTGTTGTCTCACCGACGCCGGCATTCGCCGCCAACACCTGTGGTTTCCCGACCCAGGCCACGCCCCCCAGCAGGTTCATCAGGAGCTACCCCAACTGCAAGCAGTGTGAGGACGAGGAGGGCGTCAGCATTTCGGGCTACTTCTACTACTGCACCTACAACCCGAGCAACAACCTGAACGACCTCCACATGTACCTCCTCCGCGTCGGCTAGCCGGGACGACGGGCGCCTCGGCACCCACGGCGCCAGGCACGGGTGTGCCGGGCGCCGCGGGCGGTCACAGGAACTTGTCGAGGGTGAGGGGCAGGTCGCGGACGCGGACGCCGGTCGCGTTGTAGGCCCCGTTGGCGATGGCCGCCGCCGTGCCGATGATGCCGATCTCGCCCGCGCCCTTGGAGCCCATCGGGTTGATGTGCGGGTCACGTACGTCGAGGAAGTGCACCTCGATCGAGCCGACGTCGGCGTTGGCCGCGATGTGGTACCCGCCGAAGTCGTTGTTGACGAAGTGCCCGTAGCGGTGGTCGAGCGCGGTCTCCTCGTGCAGCGTCATGGAAAGGCCCCACGTCATGCCGCCCAGCAGCTGCGAGCGGGCCGTCACCGGGTTGATGACCCGGCCCACGTCGAACACGCCGAGCAGGCGCGGCACGCGGATCTCGCCGGTGTCCTCGTGCACCCGTACCTCGGCGAACTGCGCGCCGTAGCTGCCGAACTCGTACTGCCGCAGCCTTGGGTCGTCGGGCATGCCGACCGTGACCTCGATGCCCTCGGGCGGCACCTTGCCGCCGTGCTCGTCCACGGCGGCGTGCAGGGCGCGCGCGGCCTCGTAGACGGTCGTGCCCCAGCTGTTCATGCCCGAGGAGAAGCCGCCGCTGGACGCGCGCGGGTACGACGAGTCGCCGATCTGCAGCGTCACGCGGTTCTGCGGGACGCCGAGCGCCTCGGCGGCGATCTGGGCGAGCGTCGTCCAGGTGCCGGTTCCGATGTCGGCGGCGGCGATCCGTACGGTGTAGCGGCCGTCCCGGTCGACGCGCGCGAAGGCGGTGCTGCCCGGCAGGCGGGGTGACGGGTAGGTCGCGGCGGCCACACCGGTCCCGATCAGCCAGCCGTCCTTCCTGCGCGTACGGGGCTTCCTGGCGCGGTTCTTCCAGCCGAACCGGCGGGCGCCCTCCTCGAAGCACTGCTTCAGGTGGCGGCTGGAGAACGGCTGCCCGGTCTCGGGGTGGGTCTGCGGCTCGTTGAGCAGGCGCAGCTCGATCGGGTCGAGGCCCATCTTCTCGGCGAGCTCGTCCATGGCCGACTCCAGCGCGAACATGCCCGTGGCCTCGCCGGGACCGCGCATGATCGTCGGGATGGGGACGTCCAGGAGGGCGATCCGCGTGCTGGTGCGCCGGTTCGGCGCGGCGTACATCGACCGGCTGGCCTGGACCGTCTGCTCGGCGTACTGCTTGGCCTTGGCGGTCTCCTGGACGGCGTCGTGCGAGATCGCCACGAGCCTGCCGCGGGCGTCGGCGCCGAGCCGCACCCGCTGGATCGCGGCCGGACGGTGGCCCACCAGCGTGAACATCTGCTGCCGGGTGAACGACAGCTTCACCGGCCGGCCGGGGACGAGCCGCGCGCCCATGAGGGCGAGCGTGCCCCACAGCGCGGAGAAGTCCTTGGAGCCGAAGGCGCCGCCGACGTACGGGGAGATGAGGCGCAGGCGCCCCGCCTCCAGGCCGAACGCCCTGGTCAGGAGCTCCTGCGGGGTGGAGACGCCCTGCGACCCGCAGTAGAGCGTGATCTCGTCGTCGGTCCAGGTGGCGACGGCGGCGTGCGGCTCCATGGGGTTGTGGTGCTGGACGGGAGTGGTGTACGTGGCGTCCACCCGGTGGACCGCCGAGGCCAGCCCGGCCGCGAAGTCGCCGGCGGACGTGTCGGCGGGCGCGCCGTTCATGAGGTCGCCGGGCAGCTGGCCGAAGCCCTGGGCGTGCTGGGGCTTGCGGAGGTCGTCGCGGTCGGTCCGCAGATCGACGTCGACCGGCTCCGCGGCGTACTCCAGCTTGACCAGCCCGGCCGCGTACCTGGCGGTCTCGATGCCGTCGGCGATGACCGCGCCCACGATCTGCCCGTGGTAGGCGACCCTGTCCGACTGCAGGAGCGCCACCTCGGGCTCGTCGGCCCACGCCAGCCGGGGAGCGTTCAGGTGGGTCAGCACGCCGAGCACGCCCGGCTCGGCCAGCGCCGCGCGCGTGTCGACCGAGGTGACGCGGCCGGAGGCGATGGTGGAGAGCAGCGGGTAGAGGTAGGCCGGTTTCTCGACGGGCCACTCGAAGGCGTACGTGGCGGCGCCGCGTACCTTCAGCGGGCCCTCCACTCGCTTGAGCGCCGCGCCGATGCCGCCGCGGGAGGCCGCGGCGGGCGGGGCCGTGACGGGTCCCGCCGCCTGAGCCGGTTCCGCCCCGAGGGCCTCGAAGGCCCCGAACGGCACCATGGTGGCGCCCAGGCCGGCGACGCCGGCCTTGAGCACGGCGCGGCGGGAAGGCTCGTTGGTCTCGTTCGGGCTGGTCATGCCCCCTCCGTGAGGTCGCGCAGCATGCTGACGATGGTGTTGCGGGCGAGCGGTACCTTGAACGCGTTGCCCGCGAGCGGCCGCGCCGCGGCGAGTTCGGCCTCGGCGGCGGCGCGGAAGCCGGCCTCGGTCGCGGGCCGCCCGACCAGCGCGCGTTCGGCCGTGGTCGCCCGCCAGGGCTTGTGCGCCACGCCGCCGAGCGCGAGGCGGACCTGCGTCACCGAGCCGTGCCGTACCTCCAGCGCGGCGGCGACGGACACCAGCGCGAACGCGTACGACGCGCGGTCGCGCACCTTGCGGTAGCGCGAGTGGGCCGCGACCGGCGCGGCCGGCAGCTCGACGGCGGTGATGAGCTCGCCCCGCTCCAGGACGGTGTCGCGCTGCGGTCCCTCGGCGGGGGAGCGGTACAGCTCGTTGACCGGGATGGTCCGCTCGCCGGAGGGCCCGACGGTGTGCAGCACCGCGTCGAGCGCGGCCATGGCCACCGCCATGTCGGACGGGTGCGTGGCGACGCACGACGCGTCGGCGCCGAGCACGGCGAGGTCGCGCTGGACACCGTCCCGCGCGGCGCAGCCCGTGCCGGGCTCGCGCTTGTTGCACGGCATGGTGACGTCACGGAAGTACGGGCAGCGGGTGCGCTGCAGGAAGTTCCCGCCGACCGTGGCGAGGTTACGCAGCTGGTACGACGCCCCCGACAGCAGCGCCTGCGACAGCATCGGGTAGCGGCGCCGGATCCGCCGGTCGGCGGCCAGCTCGTTGTTGGACATGCCCGCGCCGATCAGGAGCCCGCCCCCGTGTGCCGGCTCGATCGTGCGGGACACGAGGTGCCGGACGTCGACGAGCAGCTCGGGCTTGAGCACCTCCATCTTCATCAGGTCGACGAGGTTCGTGCCGCCGCCGAGGAAGCTCGCCTCGGGCCGGGCGGCCACGGTGGTGACGGCGGACTCGACGTCCTTGGCGCGCTGGTAGGCGAACGGCTTCACGGTCGGGTCACCTTCTCGATCGCCGTCACGATGTTGACGTACGCGGCGCACCGGCACAGGTTGCCGCTCATCCGTTCGGCGATCTCCGCGCGGTCGAGCACGACCCGGTCGGCGTCGAGGTCGTCGCTCACCACGCTCGGCCAGCCCTCCTTGGCCTCGCGCAGCATCGCGACCGCGGACACGATCTGTCCGGGCGTGCAGTAGCCGCACTGGAAGGCGTCCTCGGCCACGAACGACTTCTGGACGGGGTGCAGGTCGTCGCCGTCGGCGAGGCCGGCGGCCGTGACGACCTCGGCGCCGTCGCCGGCCACGGCGAGCACCAGGCAGCTGGTCACCCGGCGGCCGTCGAGCATGACCGTGCACGCCCCGCACTGCCCGTGGTCGCAGCCCTTCTTGGCGCTGGTGACCCCGAGGCGTTCGCGCAGCGCGTCCAGCAGGGTCGTACGCGTGTCGACGGTGAGCGTGCGCTCTTTTCCGTCCACACGTAGCGTGATCTTCTGCTCCATGATGGTTTTCTTGCTCTTTCTCGGTACGCAAGAATGGTGGTGAAAGCCGCCGGAACGCCGATGGGCGCGGGCGTCACGTGCCGATGAGGGTGCTTCGGACTACCGGCATGACAAGCTATTCAGATATCTGAAAGACAACACCCGGGAGCATAGTCCGCGATTTCCTCGATATCCGTCCGGAGCGGTCGTTCATCGTGGTGTTATCCACCCGTGGATAACGAGAAAGGCGTCATGTTCTAATCGGCAGCCGCTTGCGGCCCTGCCTGTCCCGACGATCCGAGCCGGGCCGCGTACGAGGAACTCAGCGAAAGGCTCGCGCATGCGTGACGTGCTGCCGGAGATCATGCGGTGGTGGCGCTCGGGCGCCGGTTTCGGGCTGGCGACGGTGGTGGGCACGTGGAGCAGCGCGCCGCGTCCGCCGGGGGCGTCGATGGCGGTGCGCGGCGAGGAGGTGGTCGGCAGCGTCTCGGGCGGTTGCGTCGAGGGCGCGGTGTTCGAGCTCGCCACCGACGTCGGTGAGCCGGTCTTGCAGCGGTACGGCGTCAGTGACGACGACGCCTTCGCCGTGGGTCTGACCTGTGGCGGCATCATCGACGTCTTCGTGGAGCCGGTGTCGGCGGAGACGTTCCCCGAGCTGGGCGACATCGCCGCGTCGGTGGAGGCGCGCGAGCCGGTGGCGGTGGCGACGGTGGTGTCGGGTCCGGGACGGATCGGGGCGCGCAGGGTGGTCTGGCCGGATCGTTCGGCTGGGACGCTGGGATTGGCTCGGCTGGACGACGCCGTGGACGACGACGCCCGCGGCATGCTGGCGCAGGGCGTGACGGGGTTGCGGCGTTACGGGCCGCAGGGGGAGCGGCGGTTGGACGATCTGGCGGTGTTCGTGCAGGCGTTCGCGCCGCCGCCGCGGATGCTGGTGTTCGGGGCGATCGACTTCGCCGCGGCGGTGGCCAGGGTGGGCAAGTTCCTGGGTTATCACGTCACGGTGTGCGACGCGCGGCCGATCTTCGCGACGGCCCGGCGGTTCCCCGAGGCCGACGAGGTGGTGGTGAGGTGGCCGCACGACTACCTGGCCTCGGTCGAGGTGGACGAGCGCACGGTGATCTGCGTGCTGACCCA
>NZ_FNFB01000010.1:0-59589 GCF_900100395.1 Nonomuraea maritima
TGCCATAGCCAAGGTGCTTGTTTCTTGGTTGATCAAGCTTGCCCCAGCGCTCGGCGCAGGGCTCTTGTCTGCCGCTCTCTTGCTGCGCGGACTCGGCGCAGACCATAGGTAACCGCATCCTTCGAACCCACCCGTCGAAGCAACCTCGCGCGCCTCAAGCCGAGCGAGACGCCAGCGGTCCCCGGTATGAAGAACTGATCCAACCCCGCAGTTGGTTGCCGAATTGATCTCTTAGGTATCAAGCGGCGGCGCGGCGCGCCGCCGTACCCCCGGCCCTCCGCCCGCCCGCCGTCCGGGCGTGCGGCCTGGGGGCCGGTCCCGGACGGCGGCGGGACACCGGGCCGGGCACCGCACGCAGGCCCCGCCGTACCAACCGAACGCACCGACCGGGGTTGCCCCGCCGCCGCTCAGATGCGGCCCTACGATCGCCACTGCATGGCTGGACGCCGTACGTGCTTGGGGGCGATCGACGATCCAGGGTTCGTTCCTCACCCTGGCTCACCGAGGAACATGGCTGATCGCCGAATGCGGCACGGGCCGTTCTATCAGGGTCGAGTGCGTGCTGAAGGGCGGTGGTCCAGTGAAGCAAGATCCGGAACATGTGCGGATTGCGCCCAGCAGTCGGCCAGGACGGCGGCACGAAACCCAAGGTCGTAGCCGCAGTGTCCCGAAGATGGACCTTCCACTTTTAATCCGTAGGTTCCGGGTTCGAGCCCCGGGCGCCCTACCACTCTCTAAGGCTTTGACCAGGGGCGTTACCTCTCCTCCAGAATCCGCAGCGTCGCTCGCACCCCCTTGGGAGACCGAGGGGAGACCGCCAGTTTGGGAGACACCTCGCGGGACGATCGCCGCGGTCGCCTCCGCCGCCTCGTGAGCCAGCTCCGGCAGCACCGTCGTATACGTGTTCTCCGTCAGGTTGGTCGAGCTGTGCCGCAGCATCGAGCTGACCATCTTCGTGTCCGCGCCGGCGGCGTACGCCAGAGTGGCGGCACAGTGCCGTAGGTCGTGCAGCCGGATCGGCGGCAGGCCCGCCTTGAACGCGAGTTGAGAGAACAGTTCGCTGACCCACGCCGGGTGCAACTCGGTGCCGTCCTCGTGAGTGAAGATGCGGCCGGCGTCCTGCCACCCCTCGCCCCACGCCAGGCGTCCTCGGTCTGCCGTACTCGATGCTCCTTGAGCACGGCCACGGTGCCCGTGTCGAGGGCGATGACGCCGTCGCTGGCTTCCGTCTTCGGGGCGCCCTCTTCGAACTCCCAGCCGATCTGAACGAGCTGCTTCTCCACAGCGAGAGTCCGCTCATCCACATCGAGGTCCACCCAGCGGGCGCCGCAGCCCTCGCCGCGGCGGAGGCCTCGGAACGCGATGAGGTGGAACAGCGCGTACAGCCGGTGCTGGGCGGCTACGTCCAGGAACGCTCCCAACTGGACCGGCGTCCAGACCATGACGGGGCTGGGCCGCAGCTCGGCGGACTCCCACACCCGGACGGCGCTGACCTTTTTGCCGCCGGCCTCGGCCCGCACGACAGCCAGACGCTCGGCGAACTTGGCCTCATACGCCTCGACCCGCTGCTTCGTCCACACCAGCGCCTTCGGCCGCTTGGCCGACTCCAGCTTGATCGCCCCGGCGTTGTTGACGCTGATGACCTGCTGGCGGACCGCGTCACTCAACACCGTGCTGAGGGTTGCTCTGATGCGCTGCTTCGTGGCCGGGCCGGTGATCCGCTTCCCGCGGGCCGACGCCCGCACCTCCGGGTCGTCCGACTGCTTCGCTTTCCGAATGGCTTCGTTCTTCTCGTCGATCACGTCGAAGACCCGCTGCAGGACGGACACCCACAGCCGGTCCATGCGGACATGCGCCAGGTACTACATTCACAGATCTTGGCGTTCGCCTGTGTGACGCGGTGTAGTTGGGCCATCGTCATCGTGTGACCTGTTCTCTCACCTACGATCTGGTCGTGTCCTGGGATGCAGAGCTGAACGCGTTGACCGAGCGGATCGCGAGGCCGATGTTCACCCGGCCTGAGCCACGCTCAACGTTCGGCGACCTGGTCCGTGCTCTGCTGGCCGATGTCCCGCGGAAGAACTCCTGGCAGCTGGCCGACCACATCGGCCACGTCAAGGCGCACCGGTTCGAGTGGCTGCTGAACGGAGCCAAATGGGACGCCGACGCACTGCGCGATGAGGTACGCGCCTACGTGCTGGAGCATCTGGGCCGCCCCGATGGTGTGCTGATCGCCGACGACACCAGCGCGATCAAGAAGGGCGACAGGTCCGTGGGCGTGGCCCGCCAGTACTGCGGGCTGACCGGACAGATCGAGAACTGCCAGGTCATGCCCATGCTCACCTACGCCTCCGCAGCGGGACACGCCTTCGTCAACCGGCGGCTGTACCTGCCCCAGGCCTGGGCAGACGATCCGGAGCGGCGCAGGCAAGCCGGGGTGCCCGACGAGGTCGTCTTCGCCACCAAGCCGCACCTGGTGATCGACATGCTCGAAGAGGAGATCGCGGCCGGCACTCCGTTTCGCTACCTGTGCGGCGACTGCGGCTACGGACGCGATCCCGACCTGCGGGCCTTCTGCCACGATCGTTAGATCGGCTACGTGCTGGCCGTCCCGGCCGACCTGCCGCTGATCGCCGTAGGCGGCGGCAGCGAACCGGTCGGCCACCTCCTCGATCGCCTGCTGGCCCACGGCAACCCGGCCATCTGGGAACGTCGCTCCTGTGGACAGGGCACCAAGGGCACCCGCCTGTATGACTGGACCTGCCTGCCCGTGCGCCTGGCCGACCAGCAACCCGCCCCCGGCCACACGCACACCGTGCTCATCCGCCGCTCGGTAACCGACCCCGCCGAGATCGAGTTCTTCCTCGCCCACGCCCCGCTCGGCACCCCGATCACCGAGCTGATCAAGCTTGCCGGGCTGCGCTGGAAGATCGAGGAGAACAACGCCCAGAGCAAGGACCTGCTCGGCCTGACCCAATATCAGGTCCGTAAGTGGACACCCTGGCACCGGCACGTCACCACGGTCATGCTCGCCCTGACCTTCCTCGCCGTCACCCAGGCAGCCTTACCTGATGACAACGACACCGCAGCCGACCAGGGAAAAGACTGTCAGCCACCGCCGCAACCACCATGAACAGCGCTCCCGAGCCCGTGCCGCTGCCCTCGCTGGCGGAGATCCGACGCGTCCTGGCCCGGCTGTTCATCCCTGCCGCCAATGCCATCGAACACGTCCTGGTCTGGTCGGCCTTCCGCCGCCTCCACCAGGCCCGTGCCCGGCTCAGCCATTACCGGCGACGTGGAGATCCACTACCTCAAGATCTGTGAATGTAGTACCAGGCTCCGTCCACCACCGCTCGCCGGTTCGGCACTGGGCGGAGACTGAGCCGTACCGCGCAATCGGCCCGAGGGATTGCGGGCGAGGCGGGGCTGAGCGGTGCGGGTTGAGAAAGAAGTGTCGGCGTCATGGTCGCCTGGCCTGTCCAGGCCTCCGGGGAGGCCGGGTGGTGGTTCGCCGGGGGCGACGCCGACCTAAATGCCAACGCTCGAAAAGACCTCGGTATTTCGATTGTACGGCATGACTTCCAGAATTCGCCAATTCCAGAAGTAGCCTCAGCGGGTGAAATCCGGAAACACGCCCTCAGCTCAGAAATCACACAACCGGCCGTAGCAGCTTCCGGAAGAACAAGCCAGTCGCGGGCCGTGCCGCTCTCCGCCCCGCACCCCGCCGTCCTGGCCGGCAACACCGCCGCTCTCGCGCACGCCCCGCTCGAGCGGGTGCCGCGATTGCACTCCCGTCTCCCAGCCCGGCTGGAGGGCACACACCCCCGCACCACGGTAAGCGAATGTGGAGGACGACTACTTACAGCGTTCGACCCTGGGTAGGAGCCCCTTGCGGATGCCGGCGAAAGGAGCCGACCGTGCCTGGGAATGTCGCACTGATCATTCGATTCCACCTGATGGGCGGCGAAGACGTCTCCGTGATCAGCGGCGACTTCGACGGAGAGCCGGAGGCGGTGACGGCGATCGCTCGTGCGATGGACGAGCGGCGCAGCCTGGTGTTGATGCGAGCTAGATATGATCGCGAAGCCGACGTGAACGGCATAGTCATCAACCTTGCCAACGTGGTGTCGGCGCGTGTGTCGAAGACAGACAGCGCCGAGGCGGGCCAGTACCTGTAGCAGCGACTATTTACAACATGCTCACCGACGCCGAATGGGCTCCGCTGGCCGAGGGAGGCCGGCACGGAGACAAGGCCGTTTACGGATGTGAGCTGCCGCCCGGCCACGCGGGCGCGCACGCCGCGCACATCCAGCTGCTGCCGGGCCCGGATCGGTTCATCTGGCCGCTCAGTGGGTCACTGGCCGGAGGCGGGTGGCGGGCCGTTCGGGCGCGGGCTCGGTGACGCGACCGCCCTCATTCTCCCAGGAGGCTGAGCCGTCCTGGGCAGGTGAGCTCTCCTCGGGTGCCGCGGCGCGGAGGAGGTCGGCAGGACGCACACCAAACGTGTCCGCGACGGCGCGCGTGAGCGCGGCGATAGCGGGGCCTGCAGCGGTGCGGGGCGGGATGACCAGCAGGCTGACCGGCGAGGTTCCCGCGAAGCTCAGGGTTATCAGGTGCGGGTCGGCGCTGCGGAACCAGGCCACCCTGACCTGACGGCCCGGTGCCTGGATTCGGCGCGGGATGTGGTCCCAAGCGTCCACATGCAGGCCCACACGCAGGACGGCCCTGCCGAGCCGCTGGTCGACGGCGGAGATGAGAGCGGGCAGTTCGGTGCCGGCATCGCGGGTGCGCGGCCACCACGCTCCGTCGATCGTGCCCTGCTGGTGGAGGACGGTGTTCAGGCTGAGCCTGAGCGCGGACTGTTCCGCGAAAACCGGACCCGACGGGAAGAGGATTGTCGTCATCATGGTTGTCTGGCCTGTCAGGCCCCTCATCACGAGGCCGGAAGTGATCTATCGCCGCGGGCGACGCCAACCCGAATGCCAACGCGCGAAATGTCCTCGGTATTTTCTATTCTATCTCATTTCGCGAAACGAGAGGCATCAAGGCTCCACTGCGGAAATCGGTGATATTGCCATTTGCAGTGGTGATCGGCTCGGAGGATGACCGTACTCCGCGCGTGATCGCCGGGCGATGTCGAACCAGCGCGTCGCCGGGCACAACCGTTTCTCATCAGTGATCATCCCTGATAGCCGACCGATGCCTGCGGGGTTGTTTTCGGCTGGGAGCGGTACGTCGAGTGTGGAGGAAACGCGTGGCCCAGAGCACATCCGACGGTCGGGGTCAGTGGTGGGTGACACAGCCGGGTTTCTGGCGCGAGGTCTTCGACCATCTGGGTGCCGGCGTGGCCGTACTGGACTCCTCTGACCGGATCATCGCGGTCAACCCGGCTGCCGAAGAGTTGCTGGGCCGTACCGCCTCGGCGATGAGCGGGCAGGACTTTCACCTCCTGCTGCACCGCCACGTCGAGGACGCCACCCTGCCCCAGGAGCCGTGCCGGCTGCTCACGGCCCTCACCCGTCGCCTCCGCGCCCGCGGGGCGGACACACTGCTGAGCGAGGACGGACATCTCATCCCGGTCACCTGGTTCAGCGATCCCGTGACCAGGAACGGCGAGGTGCTCGGCATGATCGTGCTGATGTCCGGCGACGGAACCGACCGGGAAGCAGCGGTCAACCTCGCAGCGCACGTGACCGCCTTGGAGGACCTCACCGACCGGCTGGCCCTGGCCGCGGAGATCGCCACAGCGCTCGCGCAGACCCTGGACACCGAGGAGGCACTCGCCCGGCTCGGCCGCTTGCTGGTGCCGCGCCTGGCCGACTGGATCGCCATCGACCTGCGAACGGACGAGGGCGTCCGAAGAGTGGCGGCGATCGGACCAGAAAGCCGCGCCGAGTGGGAAGCGTGGCAAGGTCCACTTCCCGCGCTGGACGAGCACTCACGTTCTTCTCTGGTACGAGTGTTGCGCGGCGGCGATCCCGTCCTGATGGGGCTGGGGGACATCGCTCAGCCACCCGACTCTCCTCTGGCCGCCGTCCAGACGGGCTTCCTCCAGGCGATCGGCGCCACCTCCGTGCTCATCACACCTTTGGGCACCGTCCGGCGGGTCACCGGCGCCCTCACCCTGGCCCGTACCGGCGCCGCTCGGCCTTTCGACTCCGCCGAGGTGTCGCTGATCGGCGACATCGGGCGCCGCGTCGGCCTGGCCATTGACAACACCCTGCGGTTCGGCCGCCAACGCCAGATCGCCGAGGCCATGCAACGCAACCTGCTCGCATCCCTGCCGCAACCCGGCCGGCTGCGCCTCGCGGCCCGCTACCAGCCCGCCCCCGCCGGCTCCCAGGTAGGCGGTGACTGGTACGACGCGTTCCTCCTGCGTGACGGCGCCACCGCGCTGGTCATCGGCGACGTCGTCGGTCACGACCTGGCCGCCGCGGCGGGCATGGCCCAACTGCACGGCATGCTGCGCGCCCTGGCCTGGGATCGGACGGGACCTCCCAGCGCCATCGTCGACCGCCTCGATCAGGCCGTTCCCGTCATCACGAATGTCCCTCTGGCCACCGTCATCCTGGCTCGCCTTGAAGGTCCGGATGAGGGTCCCTGGCAACTGCGATGGACCAACGCCGGTCATCCACCGCCTCTGCTGGTCACACCCGACGGACGCGCCGAATTTCTCGAACAGGGACAGGGCCTGCTGCTGGGCACCGGCCTCAGTGACGTCAGCCGGCCGGACGCCACGGTCCCCCTGCCACCTCGCGCCACCCTGCTGTTCTACACCGACGGCCTGATCGAGATCCCCGGCACCGATCTGGACATCGGTCTGAGACGACTCCGCCGCCACGCCGCCGCCCTGGCCTGCCATGTCCTGGACGACTTCTGTGACCAGGTCCTCGCCCACATGCCCCCTGGCACCGCCGACGACGTCGCCCTCTTGGCCGTACGCATCCCGGCCGCCTCGGAGTGACCGACTCTTTCATGCCGGGTGACAAGCGGTTCACGCCACCCCTCTCTGTCAGACTGCTGTGATACAGCGACAGATGAGTTCTTTTGATGCGAAGCAGGGCAATACGGGACGTTCGAGACAGTGAGCGTAGGTCCTTGCGCAGTGCGAACTTTGGACGGTACAGCACGGCAACCTACGCTCGTTCACTTCTACACCGCATCTCGGATGCGACCGCCGGGCTGTGGCCCGGGCGCTGTCGTGATATCGGCGGTGAGGACGATGCCGGCATGTCCGAGCAGGCCCTGCACTACGCGTGGATTCGCTCCTGCCGCCAGGGCCAGTGTCGCGGCTCCATGTCTCAGGTCGCGCAGCCGCACCGGGGGGAAGGCCGCCGGCCAAACCCAGTTTGTGCAAGCGGTGGGTGAGGTAGTTGGGATCGATCGCCTCGCCGTTCTCGCGGGCCAATCTCTTCAGCACTCTTGCCGCCCGAAAGGCCTGACTACCTGGCTTGGGCGAGCCCCCATCCGCTGCTACCGGAAACGTCTGCCGTTCCGTCCCGACCGACGACTGACAACCGGTGCGGTGATGGTCACGGGGATACCTGAGGGAGTCTGGGCGCCCGTGATACGCCTCAGCTCGGACTCGCCCGAACGGACCTCGCTGGTCTGCGGGACGATACCGGCATCGGCCATCAAGCGGGTCATGTCACGGCGCTGATTGGGCAGCACCAGGGTGACGACGCTGCCGGACTCGCCGGCGCGAGCGGTGCGGCCGCCGCGGTGCAGGTAGTCCTTGTGGTCGCTCGGCGGGTCGACGTTGACGACGAGGTCCAGGTTGTCGACGTGGATGCCGCGGGCCGCGACGTTGGTCGCCACCAGCGCCGTGACGTGGCCGCTCTTGAATTGAGCGAGGGTGCGGGTGCGCTGGGGCTGGGACTTGCCTCCGTGCAGCGCGGCGGCGCGCACTCCGCTGTTCAGCAGCTGTTCGGTGAGCCGGTCCACAGCGTGCTTGGTGTCCAGGAACATGATCACCCGACCGTCGCGAGCAGCGATCTCCATAGTGGTGGCCTGCTTGTCGGCACCCTGGATGTGCAGCACGTGGTGCTCCATCGTGGTGACCGCGCCCGCCGAAGGGTCGACCGAATGGACCACCGGGTCGCTCAGATAGCGGCGGACCAGCAGATCGACGTTGCGGTCCAAAGTCGCGGAGAACAGCATCCGCTGGCCGTCTGGGCGCACCTGGTCGAGCAGGTGGGTGATCTGCGGCATGAAGCCCATGTCTGCCATCTGGTCGGCCTCATCCAGCACGGTGATGCCGACCTGGTCCAAGCGGCAGTCGCCGCGCTCGATGAGATCCCTGAGCCGTCCCGGGGTCGCGATGACGACCTCGGCGCCGTTGCGCAGCGCATGGGCCTGGCGGCTGATCGACATGCCGCCGACGACCGTGGCCAGCCGCAGCTTCAGTGCTTGGGCGTACGGTGTGAGCGCATCGGTGACCTGCTGGGCCAGTTCCCTGGTGGGGACAAGGATCAGTGCAAGCGGTCGCCGCGATTGTGCCCGCTGTCCAGAGGTGCGAACGAGCAGGGCCAGGCCGAAGGCGAGTGTCTTGCCCGACCCGGTGCGTCCCCGCCCCAGGACGTCCCGGCCGGCCAGAGAGTTCGGCAGCGTGGCCGCCTGGATCGGGAACGGTTCGTTCAAGCCCAGGCTGGTGAGCACCTTCAGCACTGCGGGCGGCATGCTCAGCTCAGCGAATGTCGCGGCTGCCGGCAGGGCCGGGGTGACGGTGACCGGCAGCGCGAACTCTTTCTGGAGCGCGGCGGGACGCCGCCCGTTGCCGGACCGGCTGGAGGGGCCTGAACGGCCCTTGGCCGGAGAGCCGAATTGGCCACCCCTGCTTCGGGCGGAGCCGCCCGTATGGGGCGAAGAGTTGCGATCGTGCGCGCGAGTTGCGTGGTTCATACAGAACCTTCCTCGATGCGGCACGTGTCAAGTGATCCTCGGTGCGATGAGCGGCACAAGAACAGCGAGCACGAGCCGAAGAAAAGACGAGTCGAACCGGCGGAAAACCGCCTGGGCCCGTACGTCGAAATGGTCGGCTTTCGCCGGGAAGAACGCGGCGATGACGCCGCGCCGTAGGATTGGAGCGGGCCTATGCCCGAACCATCGGTGGTGGTGCATCCGGTGTGCGGCGGAAGAACAGACACGCTGTGCTTCTCGGTTGTGAGGCCATCACGGCACGAGGGATGCCACAAAAGCAACGCGCCGGGGACCGCGCCCTGCGGCGCGGGCCCCGGCTACGTGGTGTGTTCAGGCGGGAACGATGTTCTCGGCCTGCGGGCCCTTCTGGCCCTGCGTGACGTCGAAGGCCACCTTCTGGCCCTCGCGCAGCTCACGGTAGCCGCCGTTGGCGACGATGTTGGAGTAGTGCGCGAAGACGTCGGCGCCGCCGCCGTCCTGCTCGATGAAGCCGAAGCCCTTTTCCGCGTTGAACCACTTCACGGTGCCGGAAGCCATGTTGATCTCCTTTGATAGGTGCATAGCCGAAATCCGCGTCGAACGGACTCCGCGTCGCCGCGATAGGACCACACCCGGAGATGACCGGAAAACAAAAAATGCACCTGAGGCTACATACCGTCAGGTGCACACAAGTCTTTATGGGTACCACAACTGCAACTAGGCTCAATCTAACACACGTGTGGCCGTGCCGCGCATGCCCCCGCCGACGTCGTCATCATCGTCGTCGTCATCATCCGCGCGCCATCGCCGCCTTGATCCGCAAGTTCCAGGTTCAACTGCACTGTTGCCCGCACCGCGCCACCCCGCTCGGCCAGGCAATCTCCTCGTCCTGCAGCTCATCGAAGAGGCCGCTATTCACGCCGGGAAAGGCTTACGGTTCTGCGCCCGCAGGTGGCCCGGCCGGCCCGGCCTCCCTGTACGGCCGAGCAGACCAGCAGGTCGGCGCGGTACCCGGCGGCTTGGCGCCGGGCCATATGTGCGCGCCGGCGGCCAAGCAGTAGTACGCGTACGCCGCCGGCCGGAAGGTCATCACCGCTCGCTACGCCGACGCTCGGGATCCAGCCCGAGGGGTGGTCACCAGGCGACGGGGCCCAGGCGGTCGATGAAGATGCCGGTCGGTCCTTCGGCGTCGATGGTGGCGAGTTCGACGATCGGGTCGGAGCCTTCGGCGGCGGTCAGCTGGCCGGTGTGGTGGTTCATGTCGGTGGCGGCGAACTTGTGGTTGGCGACCTCTCCGGGAGTGACCATGTTGAACTTGATGGTCGGGAGCGCGTTGGCGTACCGGACGGTGATCATGTTCAGTGCCGTCTTCGACGAGCTGTAGGCGAGTTCGTGCATCTTCGAGGCGGGCTGGTGCGGGTCGGCGACGACCGCGAAGGAGCCGGCGGCGCTGGAGACCATCACCACGCGCGGGTTCTCGGCCTCCTGCAGCAGGGGGAGGAACGCGTGGGTGACCCGGACGGGTCCGTACACGTTGGTGTCGTAGACGGAGTGGAGCTCGTCAGCGGTCGCGTCCGCGGGTGGGATCACCCTTCCCGGCGCGCCGGCGTTGTTGATGAGCACGTCCAGTCGGTCGGTGTGCTTGCGGACGAGCTGTACGGCGTCGGCCACCGACTCGTCCGAGGTCACGTCCAGCGGAACCATGATCACGTTCGCGCCGGCGGCGGTCAGCTTGTCGGCGGCCGCCTGTCCGCGGCCTTCGTCGCGGGAGCCGAGGAAGATCGTCCAATCCATCTCTCCGAGCCGCCTGGCCGTCTCGAAGCCGAGTCCCTTGTTGCCGCCGGTGATCAGTACTGAGGTCTGTGCCGAGTTCGTCATGCCCCCTGAGACGAGATGCGGCCGTCCGGCTGTGACACGGTGTGACCGGCATCACATGTCACTGGCTGAGTCGATGCCTCGTCTGCCGGACGTACAGGCAGATTTGATCAGGGAGTAGACGATGAATCTCGCGCTGTGGATCGCTGCCGGACTGCTGGCCGCGGTGGCCTTGAGCGGCTGCGCCACCAAGATGTTCACGCCGGTGGCGAAACTGGCTGCGGCACCCGGCGGAGGGTGGACCGGAGACGTCGGCGCGGGCTTCGTCAGGACCCTCGGTGGCCTGGAGTTCCTGGCCGCGCTGGGCTTGATCCTGCCTGCCGTGCTCGGGATCGCGCCGGCTCTGGTGCCGGTGACCGCGGTCTGCTGGGTCCTGCTGATGGTCGGCGATGATCACTCATGGCCGGCGCGGCGAGTTCGCGTTCATGGTGCTGAACGTGATCTATCTGGCGGTCGCGGCGTTGTCTCCGTGCGGCACACCCACGCGTTGTTCTCGCGGATCGGGGTCACGCCGGGGCCTGCATCAGGGAACAGCGGCTGCTGGCGGCACGGGCGTCGTTGTCGGACCAGAAGCAGGGCATGCGCGCCGTCTCGGATATCGGAGCGGCCGTGGGGATGGGCGAGTCGCGGACGTTCGAGCGGGCGTTCCAGCGGCAGTTCGGAACGACGCCCGCGCGTTGGCGTCTGGAGCACGCGACGTCGGCGGCGCTGTAAATGCTGAGCAATCGAATGGCGTTTTGGTAGGGATCTGTTCTTGTACTGTCCGTATGGAGCAGAATGATCAACATGGCCGTTCAAGCCGAGAAAATGCCGGCGATTCTGGCGGCTACCAGGTTCGTCGTGGTTGTGCAGCTGGCTTTCGGCCTTTTCGGTGCGGCGATCATGACGCCGTTGTTCATGGGCGCCTTCAGCCATCCTGCGCTTCTCGTCCTGCTGATGCCCTATGTCGTGGTATTGGTGTGCATGGGGTTGCTGGTATTCAGGTGGTCGTCCCGCCAGAAGTGGGTGCGCTGGGGTGGCATCGCCTTCGAGGGAGTCATGGTCGGCTATCACCTCGTCATGGCCGTGGTGCACGCAGAGTTCGGTTGGATGACGCTGGTTCACCCGTCCACCGTGCTGCCCGCGGCGATCGTCATCGGCTTGCTCACTCCGTCGGCGGTCCGCTGGTTCGTTCGCTGACGCACAGGGGGCGGGTTCGGAGCTGGTAGGAGACCGCGGCGACGGCCAGGGCCCAGCCGTACGCGCCGAACGCCAGCGACGCCGCTCCGCCGATGCCGAACAGGTCGTCGCCGAGGACGCCGGCACCCGCGAGGATCCCGCTCGTGGTGCCGTACAGGGCGAAGGTGGGTGCGATCAGCCAGACCGGGGTCAGCGGCAGAAATCGGGGCACTCGTCTGCCCGCCCACCACAACGTCCAGCGGGGAAAGACCATGCCCCAGGGACGGACGAGGCCCAGCAACAGGAACACGGCCAATCCGACGCCGCAGTACCCCGCCAGCAGCATGTACCAGGTCAGCCGGAAACCGCCGGGCTCGATTCCCGGCACACCGGCCGCGCCGAGAGTGTGCAGGACGAGGTACGGAAGGAACGCGCAGCAGCCGGCGTACGCGATCCGTCGCACGATGGGCGGAGCCGCGTGCGGGGCGGGATGCCGTCGGTTCGTCGCGTCCGCCTGATGGGCCCGGCCGCACCGGACGCAGACGCCGGCGCTACGGCGGGTGTGCGCCAGCGCGGTGGCCGTGAACAGGGCCCCGACGGCGGCCAGACAGAGCCGCTCGACGAAGATCACCCCGTCGGCCGTACCGGTCAGGACGAGCTGGATCAGGTGGAGCAGCACCATGCAGCTACCCGCCAGGGCCAGCAGCGCCACGCCCCACGCGCCCGCCGACAGGACGCGGGACGGTACGCGTCGACCCCACGGGCGTACGGTGGCGGCCGCGACCACGGATCCGACGAGGAGCACGACCGCGCCCGGCCAGGCGACGTCGGGCAGGCCGAGGTCCGTGACGCCGAGGAACGAGCGGTAGCCCAGGAGCGCGGCCACCAGCAGTACGCAGCCGTACAGGGCGGCTGCTCCGCTCGCGGCGTGACCCGCCCATCGCGGCCACCGTCCGATGGATGACGCGACCCGTCCGCCCATGCCGACCTCCACAGAAGAAGACCTGTGAAGTCTGCTCCGCCCCGCCTTTGAACTCCCTGAAAGGCGCTGAGAACGCCCTCAGTCAGTACCGCAGTTCGGCCAGTACGGCGTAGTGGTCGGAGGCAGTCTGCGGGCCGGTACCCACCACCTCGCAGCGCACCGGATGCCCCGCACCTCCTGCGCGCGGCCAGGCGCTCAGGACGTAGTCGAAGCGGCGATCGGGATAGAGCCCAGCGCGTGCCCATGGGTTGGCGTTGCTCCACGTGTAGCCGGGGCCGCCGTCGCCGGCGATCTCCCACGCGTCATAGAAGACCACGCCCGGTGTCCCCGGCGCGCTGCGTCCGGTCAGCATTCTGATCTCGTCGCTGTCGGGCGGTGCGTTGAAGTCCCCGCACACGACCGTCGGACATCGCCGCGAGGCCACCTCGCCCACGAAGGCGGTCAACGCCCGTACCTGCATGTGGCGAGCCTCCGACTCGTCCAGCCGAAACGCACCGATCATCACGCTGAACACCTGCAGCGGGCCCCGTGGTCCCGCCAGCTCACAGAACAAGGCGCTGCCCGGCAGCGCACCGCCCGGCAGGTGCCGCTCTTCGCTCCGCATGATCGGCCAGCGCGACAGCAGCGCGCATGAGGACTTCTCCGAGGCCACCGCGGTGTGCTCGTAGCCGAACGTACGCCCGGTCGGCTCCTGCAGAGCCACTACGTCGGGCGCCAGCTCACCTATCACCTTTTCGATGCGCTCGGCGCGTTCGGCGTATGGCCCGTACTCGCCCCAAACGTTCCAGGTCAGCAGACGCACGCGAGTATCGATCATGGGACCGTACGGTTCTTCCCAGTTCATGCCCGCGCCTCCGCCGCTTTTGCCCTACTGATCTCTTTTACCGCCTTCAGTGCTTCGTGGTTATATGTCCTGCTTATCGTGCCTGTTGCGTTATTTGCGCCTATGAGGTGCTGATGCGCTGAACCTTCCCGGTCAGGTCTCCGCGGTCATGCGTTGGGTGCCGATGACCTTCAGCAGCTGAAGGGAGCGGTAGGCGGGTGAGTCGGGTTCGGCGGTGAAGATGACCACCTGTTGCTCCTGGCCGGGGACGGTGAGGATGTCGAAGTCCAGGTCGATCGCCCCGACCTGCGGATGCCGTACGGTCTGGCGCAGGTGGTGGTCGATGCGGAACTGCTGCGACTCCCACAGGCGGGCGAATCCCTCGCTGCCGGCCACCAGCTCCGCCACCAGGTTCTTCAGTTCCCGGTTGTCGGGGTAACGGGTGACCGCCATGCGCAGGTAGCTGACCGCCGTGACGGCGAACCGGTCGGAGGCGCCCATGCCGTAGTGGCGCAGGTACGGGTCGGGGTGCAGGAAGTACCGGCGGATGAGGTTGCGCTCCTGCCCGGGGGCCAGGGCGGAGAAGTCCTCCAGCAGGGCCGCGGCCAGCGGGTTCCAGGCCACGACGCGGCAGGTGGAGTCGACGACGATCGCGGCGGCGTCGCCCAGCCGGTCGATCAGGTTCAGCGTGCTGGACTGCACCTCGCGCACCGGTCCGGCCGCGTCGTTCTCCTCCCTCTCCCCCGCGAGCTGGAACAGGCGGGCGCGCTCCTGGTCGGTGAGACGCAGCGCGCGGGCGATGCCGCTGAGGACGCGCGGTGAGGGGTGCCGGCCGCGTGCCTGCTCCAGCCGCGTGTAGTGGTCCACGGAGATGTACGCGAGTTGGGCGACCTCCTCGCGCCGCAGGCCAGGGGTGCGCCGCCGGTGTCCCTGGGGCAGGCCCACGTCCGCCGGGGTGACCCGCGCTCGACTGCTGCGCAGGAAGTCCGCCAACGCTCGTCTGTCCATGTGGCTCACGATATGTCCGCGGTACGTCGCGTGCCCGGCCTCAGCCAAGGACTCCTGGTCCCTGGTTGCGCGGGATCCGCCCAGGTGACAGTGAATCCACCAACCCGAGGAAAGGCACGAGACATGCGTATCTTCATCACCGGTGCGAGCGGCTACGTCGGCGGCGTCGTCACCGAGCACCTGGTCCGGGCCGGGCACGAGGTGGTCGCCCTGGCCCGGTCGGACCGGGCCCGCGAGCGGGTCGAGGCGCTGGGCGCCAAGGCGGCGCCCGGCGGGCTGCGGGACCTGGACGTCCTGCGCGCGGCAGCCGCCGGCGCCGACGCCGTCGTGCACACCGCCGTCGACTACTTCGACGCCGCCATGGGTGACATCGAGCGGGACGCGCTGCGCTCGATGCTGGACGGGCTGCACGAAGGGGCCGCGTTCGTCTACACCAGCACCGGCCTCGTCTACCCGGACACCCAGGGCGTCACGGTGGACGAGGAACACCCCGTCGACCCGGGGAGCCCGCAGCCCTTCAAGATCCACGGCGAGCGGCAGGTGCTGGACGCCGGCCACGTCGCGGGAACGGTGATCCGGGCGGGGCTCGTGCACGGCAGGGGCGGGTCGGGGTTGCTCCAGGGCATGCTGGCCTCCGCCCGGCAGCAGGGCATGGTCGCCTACATCGGCGAGGGGACCAACGAGTGGTCGTCGGTCCACGTCGACGACCTCGCCGCGCTGTACGCGTCCGTACTGGGGCAGGGTTCGCCCGGGACGGTGGTGAACGCCGCCGCGCCCGAGCGGACCCCCATGCGCCGGATCGTCGAGGCCGTCGCCGCGACGGCCGGAGCCCGCGCGGTGTCCGTCACTCCCGAGCAGGCGGTCGAGCTGATGGGACCGGCCGCCGCCGTCCTCACGCGTTCAGCGCCGCTGGACTCCGGCAAGGCGCGGCGCCTGTTCCGCTGGAACCCCACGTCGCCGAGCCTGCTCGACGACCTGACCTCCGGCTCGTACGCACCGGCCGCGGCCTGACGCGGACCCGCGATCCCAGGGTTATTGCACCAACTAGTTCAGTGTCATATGCTGAACCACATGGTTCAGCAAGAGGTTCTTGACCGGACGTTCGCGGCTCTTGCGGATGGGACGCGGCGGCAGATTCTGGTTCGGCTCGGTCAGGGGCCCGCCTCGATCGGAGAGCTGGCCGAACCGTTCGGCATGACGCTCACCGGTATGAGGAAGCACATCCACGTCCTGGAGACCGCCGGGCTGGTCGTCACCGAGAAGGTCGGGCGGTCACGGCAATGCCGTCTCGGAACCGAGCGGCTGGAGGATGCCATGTCCTGGATCAGGTTCTACCAGCGACTCTGGGAGCGCCGGCTCGACGGCCTCGACGCCTACTTCACCCTTACCAAGGAGACCGACCGATGACCCAGAACACCGAGACCGCCGAGCTGCGGATGACCCGGGTCCTGCCCGCGAGCCCGGAGGAGGTCTTCGACGCCTACACCGACGCCGAGAAGCAGAAGATCTGGTTCAGCATCCTCGACGAGCAGCCGGGCGTCGTGGAGATCGAGGTCGACCTGCGCGTCGGAGGCCGGCAGACCGCGGTGTGGGGCCCGGATCGCGACACGCTCTTCCGTGAGACGCAGACGTTCCTGGTCATCGAGCGTCCGCATCGCCTGGTCACCGAGTCGGTCGGCAGCAGCCCGGACGGCATGACCATGACGACCACGGTCGAGGTCACGTTCGACAAGCACGAGGACGGAACGCTCGTCACGGTGGTGCAGAGCGGATTCCCGGCAGTCGAGATGCGTGACTTCTTCGCGCAGGAGGTGTGGGTGGGCGCGTTCGACCGGATCGAGGCGTACCTGCGCCGCGAAGCCCCCCGGCCCTGACCATGGGACGCGTTCCCCCCAGCGTCCGCACGATCGCCGTGACCGTGGCGGTCGCCGTGGTGCTCAACCTCGTCATCTACGGGCTCGGACGGGCCGGCGGCGGCGACTTCCGGTTCACCTCCGCGGGTCGGCCCGCGCAGGTCGACGCGGTCACCGTCGCCGGTTTCACCGCCGTGCCGTTACTGGTCGGCATGACCCTGGCGGCGGTGCTCGCCCGCGTGTGGCCGTGGGTCGTGTACGCGGGGCTGGTCGTCGCCCCGGTGATCGCGCTCGGCACCATCCTGGTCATGACGATCCCCGCCGACCTCGACGACGTCAGCACGATCACGCTGGCGCTGTGCCACGTCGCACTCGCGCCCGTGACCGTCTTCGGGCTCCTGGCACTGCGCCGACGAAGGCCACCAGAAGCCACTTAGCGGACGATCAGGTACGGTGCGTCGGCGACCTCGCGGCGCGGGCCGGCGGCCGTCACTGCTGGAGGAGATCGGCGAGGACGGCGGCCTCGCTGATCTCCGGTTGTTTGGTCGCGGTGAGCAGGGTCAGTGGTCCGCCCTGGGCGAGTTCACGCAGGTGGGCGAGTGCGGCCGCGCGCTCGGGGTCCGCGAGTTCGGTGCGGTAGCGGCGGCCGAACTCGGCGAAGCGTTCGGGGTCGTGGCGGTACCAGGTGCGCAGCTCGGTCGACGGGGCGACCTCTTTGCACCATTCGTCGAGCCCGGCCTTGGCCTTCGTCAGACCCCGTGGCCAGATCCGGTCGACCAGCACCCGGGTGCCGTCGTCGCGGTCGGGCTCCTCGTACACCCGCCGCACCTGGACGTTGCCCTTGCCAGCTGCCATGACGTGCCTCCTCGACGTCCGTTCCGTTCCGACGCTACGCCGGGGGACGTCAAGCCGAGTTCACGACGGGATCGCTCAGCGCAGCTCGCGCCGCCGCTTGCCGCCGCTGATCGCCTCCGCCGTGCCGATCAGGGCCACCGAGGCGATGACCGCCACGATGAAGCCGAGCACGTTGAGCTCGAAGATGTCGCCGGTGCCGAGCAGGGCGGCCACCGTGCCACCGATCACCGACCCCACCAGGCCGAGCAGCAGGGTCGCCAGCAGGCCGAGGTTCTGCTTGCCTGGCTTGATCAGCCGGGCGAGTGCGCCGATGATCAGGCCGGCGACGATGAATCCGATCATGAAATGCTCCTTGGACGGGGGGACGTTCCTTCATCGGTATGCCCGCAACTACCGGCGAAATCGCGTACACACCTTGATCGAGTGCGGCGCGCCTGTATGCCTTTGTACGCACTCGCCACCTTGTGTGGATTTGGACGTATTACGAGATCCCGCCCAACCCTAACGTCTGGGATGTCCGAAACACGCGTTACGAGGGGGGCTGGAATGAACATCGTCAAGCAGAGCAGCGGCAAGGGAATCTCGTGGCAGCGACTGGCGAGCCGCGGCGTGATGGGAGCGGTCGCCGCGGCGCTGGCCGTCGGAGCCATGTCGGCGCCCGCGGGCGCCTCCACCGCGTCCACGGCGTCCACGACGTCCACTGTCTCCCACCCCACCACGGCGGCGGTGTCCACGACCGCGGCGAGCCAGGCCAGGACGTCCTACTTCGCCTCCGTGCTCCTGGGCAGGAACGAGGTCCGCGAAAAGGGCAAGAAGGTGAACGACCGGGACGGGATCGCGGTCGCCAAGTTCCGCATCCAGGGCAACCGCCTGTTCTTCCTCGTCCAGTGGAAGAAGGTCGCGAGGCCCACCGCGCTCCACATCCACCGCGGCCGGGCGGGCGTGAACGGCCCCGTCGTCATCGACCTGCTGTCCAACGGCAGGACCCGCGGCAACACGACCGTCGGCTCGGTCGTCGTCAAGGACCTGAGCGTGCTCAACGGCATCAAGGCCAACCCGAGGACCTGGTACGCCAACCTGCACACCAAGCAGTTCGCCGACGGCGCCGTCCGCGGCCAGCTGGTCAAGGGCGGCCGCTGGTAGTCAGGTGAGCAGCACCTGGTCGAGGGCGTGGTCGCCGATCGCCGCCATGCGGGGGTTGTCGTCGGAGTGGACGGCCAGGGCCGTACCCATGACGACAGCCCAGCCGCGCGCCCGCTCCCAGGTCACCTCGTCGGCGTCCACGTGCGACCGGAAGACCTCGCGGGCGTGCTCGTCGAACACCAGCCACGCGGCGGCCAGATCGGTGGCAGGGTCGCCGCCGGTGAGGTCACCGAAGTCGAGCACCGCTGCCAGCCCCGTGCCGTCGGACAGGAAATTCGCCGGGTGCGGGTCGCCGTGGAGCCAGAGCGCGGGCCCCTGCCAGGGCGGCAGGGCCACCAGACTCTCCCACAGCGACAGCAGGCCGGCCGGCCGGGACGACATCTCCAGGCGCCGGCGTACCACCTGGTCACGGGCGGAGAGGGGGACGCCACGGACAGGGTTGCGCGGCGCGTCGGCCGGCGCGGGACGGTGGAGGCCGGTCATGAACCGGGCCAGCGGGACGGCGATGCCGGACCGCCCGGACGGCGGCACGTCGGCGACGGTACGGCCGTCGAACCAGGGCGCGATCGTCCACGGCCACGGATAGCCCTCGCCGGGCTCGCCCACCCTGACGGGGGTGGGCAGCGCGACCTCGACGTGCCGGGCCAGGACCGGCAGCCAGCGCTGCTCGTTGCGGATGAGGTCGACGGCCACCTCGCGGCGTGGCAGCCGTACGGACAGGTCTGTGCCGAGGCGGTAGATGACGTTGTCCCAGCCACTGGCCACGAGGGTGAGCGGTGCGGCGAGATCGGGGTGCTGCGCGCGGATCAAGCGGTCGACCAGGCGCGCGTCGATGTCGACCTCGGCCGCGGGGGTGTCCATCCCGACCATGGTAGGCGAGCCCGCGGGCGCCACAGCTCTCCCCCGGCGCCGCCCGGGCCCGGCTCGGCGACATCAGGAAAACAACGCGACAAATCGCTCCACTACTGATTACCTCATTACCTTGATCACACTGTCGAGGCGGGGAGAGCAACAGTGATCGTGGAGTACATTCGCTACCGCATCCCTGAGGACGGGTCAGAACAGTTCGAGGAGGCCTACCGCAGGGCGGCGGGCTCTTTGGCGCGGGCGCCGCAGTGCGTGAACTACGAGCTCAGCCGCTGCGTGGACGATCCCGCCTGCTACATCCTGCGGATCACCTGGACGTCGGCCAAGGAACACCTGGAGGGCTTCCGTAGCGGCGAACTGTTCCCCGCGTTCCTGGCGGAGATCCGGCCCTACGTCGAGATGATCGAGGAGATGCGCCACTACGAGCAGACCTCGGTGCGCGGCGACGGCGGCTCCGTCCCCAGCCTGTACGACTGGGCAGGCGGGACCGAGGCGTTCGAGCAGTTGACCGAGCGGTTCTACGAGCTGGTCAAGGCCGACGAACTGGTCGGGCCGCTGTTCGCGCACATGGATCCCGGCCACCCGCACTACGTGGCCATGTGGCTGGCGGAGGTCTTCGGCGGCCCGGCCCGCTACACCGGCGAGCGCGGCGGCTATCCGCACATGCTCCGCATGCATCTCGGCAGAGGGATCACCGAGGCGCAGCGTCGTCGCTGGGTGGCGCTGCTGGTCGATGCCGCCGACGAGGTGGGCCTGCCGGACGACCCCGAGTTCCGCGCCGCGTTCATGGGTTACATCGAGTGGGGAACCCGGCTGGCACTCGGCAACTCCCAGCCGGACGCGACACCTGTGCAGCAGGCGCCGGTGCCGCGGTGGGGCTGGGGCGTCGCCCCTCCGTACCAGGGCTGAGACGCTACCGCGACGACGGATCACCAAGCTGCTGTCATGACAACCATTCTGCGACCGCGCGACGGCGCCGCGAAGGTCGTGCCCATTGAGCTCTTCTTCGACCTCGTGTACGTGTTCGCCATCACCCAGCTCTCCCACCTGCTTCTGGAGCATCTCGGGGCGGCGGGAGCGGCGCGGACGCTGCTGCTGACGCTGGCGGTGTGGTGGGCCTGGATGTACGCCACCTGGACCACGAACTACCTGGACCCCGACCATCCCACCATGCGGCTGACGCTGGCGGCCATGATGCTGGCCGGGCTGTCGATGGCGGCCGCGCTGCCCGAGGCGTTCGGCCCGCGCGCCCTGTGGTTCGCCGCGTCGTACGTCGTTCTGCAGGTGGGGCGGTCGCTGGTGGTGGCGGTCGCGGCCCGTCGCGAGCCCATCGGGCACACCTTCCGGCTCATCCTGGCCTGGCAGGTGGTCAGCGCGGTGGTGTGGATCGCCGGAGCGCTCGCCGGCGGCACCGGCCAGGTGGTGCTGTGGGTGGCCGCGCTGCTGATGGAGTACGTCGCGCCCTGGCACGGCTACCGCATGCCGTTCCTGGGCCGCGCGACCACTGCCGAGTGGGCCATCGACGGCGCCCACATGGCCGAACGCTGCCAGCTCTTCGTGATGCTCGCGCTCGGGGAGTCCGTCCTGGTCACCGGGCTGACGTTGGCCGAGGGCGAGCATCTGTCCGCCGCGACGGTGGCCGCCTTCGGCGTGGCCTTCCTCACGAGCGTGGCGATGTGGTGGTTGTACTTCGACAACTCGGCGGAGGCCGCCGCCGAGCGGGTGGCCGCGGCGGACGACACGGGACGGCTCGGCCGCTCCGCCTACACCTACAGCCACATTCCGATCGTGGCCGGGGTCATCGTCGCAGCCGTGGGTGACGAACTGGCCATCGCGCACCCGCTGGGCCCCGTGAGTACGGGCACCGTACTCACCGTGCTGGGCGGTCCCGCGCTGTTCCTGGCCGGGCACGCGGTGTTCCAGCGGGTCGTGTTCGGCGGGCTGCCTGGGGGCAGGCTCGTCGCCGTCGCCGTGCTCGTCCTCACCGGGCTGCTCGTCCTCGCGGCGCCGTCGCTCGTCCCGCCCGTCGCCCTGGCCGTCCTCGCGGCCCTGGTCGTCGGCACCGTCGCACTCCGGGACACCCGCCCACGAACCGCCGTCCGATCAGCCTGAGCGTCCGCGACGCCTCACCAGAACACCCAGGGCGAGCTCGACGACAAGCAGCGCCAGAGCGATCGCCGCTGACACGGCGGTCATCTGCTCCTCCGACAGACCGCCGGCGCACTGGGTGATGTTGCCGCCCTCGTACAGCAGGCGGCAGTCGCGTCCCAGGACGGCGGCGACCGCGTACCAGTTGGCGATCAGAAGGGGGACGGCGAGCATGGCCCAGCCGGCTCCCCTGCCTTTCTCGGATGTGCCGCCCATCGCGAGCACCTAAGCACACCGTCGATGGGGATGGCCAGGGGGTCGCGATGGCCGGTGGATTGCGGCCAGTACATTACGGGGGTGGCAAATCTCCGGGAGCAGATCGTCGCCGAGCTGGGCGTCAAGCCGACCATCGTCCCCAAGATCGAGATCCGCGAGCGGATCGACTTTCTCAAGGACTACCTGCGTTCGACCGGCGGGAAGGGCTTCGTGCTCGGCATCAGCGGCGGCCAGGACAGCACGCTGACCGGGCGGCTGTGCCAGCTCGCCGGTGAGGAGCTGCGCGCCGAGGGCTACGACGCCACCTTCCTCGCGGTACGGCTCCCGTACGGCGAGCAGGCCGACGAGGAGGACGCGCAGATCGCGCTGAAGTTCATCCAGCCCGACCGTTCGATCACCGTGGACGTCAAGCCCGGCGCGGACGCCACCGCCACCCAGACGGCGCTCGGCCTGCGCGAGGTGCTGGGCGACGAGGACCGCCTGCGTGACTTCGTGCGCGGCAACATCAAGGCCCGCGAGCGCATGGTGGTGCAGTTCGCCATCGCCGGGCAGCTGAACATGCTGGTGGTGGGCACCGACCACGCGGCCGAGGCCGTGACGGGCTTCTTCACCAAGTACGGCGACGGCGGCGTCGACCTCACCCCGCTGACCGGGCTGACGAAGCGCCAGGGCGCCGCCCTGCTGGCCGAGCTCGGCGCGCCGCCGAGCGTCTGGCAGAAGGTGCCCACCGCCGACCTCGAGGACGACCGCCCCGCGCTGCCCGACGAGGTGGCGCTCGGCGTGACGTACGCGCAGATCGACGACTACCTGGAGGGCGCCGACGTCCCTCCGGAGGTGACGGCGAAGGTGGAGAGGCTCTACCTCGCCACCCGCCACAAGCGCACCGTCCCCGTCACCCCCCTCGACACCTGGTGGCGTCCCTGACCCCCGTGACATCCGGCCCGCCTCATCGGCGGGCCTTTTCCATGTTGTGACGTGTTCGCCAGATGGAGTGAACGTGCTGGTCACGTGCGTCTGCTGCACTTAGGGCGTGGATAACGTTCCGCGAACGTTCGATGTGAGGGCTGAGGGCAGACCTACCGCTTCGTGGCCCGAGTGGGCAGAATCCACCGAGCACGAAAGTGAACATACGGTAAACGAAAGTAGGACTGCACGACGATGGAAGCTCGCGCTATCCGGAGGCGGGGACCGACAGGCGAGCACCGCTTATCGTTGCTCTACCTGGCCCCCTCACTGCTCATCTTCGCGATCTTCGTCTTCTATCCCCTCGGCAGGACGTTCTACCTGTCGACGATGGGGACCGACATCATCGGCCGGGCCAACAAGTTCGTCGGCCTGGACAACTTCGCGGACATGTTCGCCGACCCGGGCTTCTTCAAGGCACTCGGCACGACCGCGCTCTTCGTCCTCTTCACGGTGATTCCGTCGATCTTCGGCGCTCTCGTGGTCGTCCTGCTGCTGGAGTCGCGGATCAGCGGGCAGCGGATGTTCCGTACGGTGTTCGCGCTGCCGTTCGCCTTCTCGGTCGCGACCGCGTCGGTCATCTTCGCTCTCATCTACAACCCGGCCGTGGGCATGGCCAACGGCATCCTCAGCTACGTCGGCGTCGAGCGGATCGGCTGGCTCACCGAGCCCGACCTGGCACTCATCTCCGTCTCGATCACCACGGTCTGGATGACGCTCGGCTACAACGTCCTCGTGCTGTCCGCCGGAGTCGGCGCGATCCCCACCGAAGTGGTGGAGGCGGCCAGGCTCGACGGCGCGACCGGGTGGCGGCTGCACCGGCGGATCACCATCCCCATGCTGTCGCCGCAGCTCTTCTTCCTCATCGTGATCTCCACGATCCACTCGCTGCAGAGTTTCGGACAGATCCACATCCTCACCAAGGGCGGCCCCGACGGGGCCACGTCGACGCTGGTCTACTGGATCTACGAGAAGGCCTTCAGCTACGGGTCGTCCGACTTCGGCACCGCGAGCGCCGCGGCGATCGTGCTCCTGGTGGTCGTGCTGGTGTGCACGGGCGTCCAGTTCGGCGTGCTGGAAAGGAAGGTCCACTACCGATGAGCAGCACCAAGTCCTCGGTGGCGAGCAAGGCCGTCGTCTACCTGGTGCTCGTCGTGTGCGCGCTCCCGGTGGTCTTCCCGCTCTACTACGCGTTCGTCGGCGGCATCATGACGCCCAGCGACCTCGCCAGCTACCCGCCGAAGCTGTTCCCGACGGCGATCGACCTCGGCAACTATGCCTCGGCGCTCGACACGATCCCGCTGGGCAGGCAGTACCTCAACTCCGCGATCCAGACCGGCATCGTCACCATCTGCCAGCTCGTGACGAGCGTCCTCGCCGCGTACGCGTTCGCGTTCCTGCGGATGTGGGCGAAGACGGCGATGTTCGCGATCTTCATGGTGACGCTCATGGTGCCGTGGGAAGCGATCATCCTGCCCAACTACCTGCTGATCTCCGACCTCGGGCTGACCAAGGGTCCGCTCACGTACCTCGGGCTCACGCTGCCCTTCCTCGCCCACGCCTTCGGCACGTTCCTGCTGCGGCAGTCGTTCCTGCAGTTCCCGCTGGAGGTGCGCGACGCCTCCGTCATGGACGGCTGCGGGCACCTGCGGTTCCTGTGGCGGATCCTCCTCCCCCTGTCCAAGCCGGCCATCGCCGCCGTCGGCGTCTACGTGTTCATGACCACGTGGAACCAGTACTTCTGGCCGCTGATCCTCGGCAACGACGACCAGTACAAGACCCTGCAGATCGGGGTGTCCATGCTGAACGACGCCGAGTCGTCCAGCCCCACGCTGATCCTCGCCGGAGTCACCCTCGCGCTGCTCCCCACCCTCGCGCTCGTGATCTTCGGGCAGCGCTTCATCATCCGAGGGCTCACCGCAGGCGCGGTGAAGTGATCGTGCACAAGAAACGGAGCTTCTGATGACACTCCCCCGATCCCGTACGCGCGGTGGGCTGGCCGTCGTGGCCGCGCTGTCGCTCGCCCTGACGGGCTGCGGCGCCGACGGCGGCTCGGAGGGCGGCGACGCCGCCACGGCTCCGGGCCCAGAAGCGATCACCGAGCCGATCGAGATCGAGTTCTGGCACTCCATGAAGGAGAAGAACGAACTCGCCATCAAGGCCATGGTCGAGGACTTCAAGAAGGCCAACGACAAGATCACCGTGAAGCCGGTCTTCAAGGGTGACTACGACCAGATGGTGGTCGCGTACAAGCAGGCCATCCAGCAGGAGGCCACGCCGCCGCTGGTGCAGATCTACGACATCGGCTCGCGGTTCATGTACGACGCCCAGCAGGTCGTCCCGATGTACAAGTTCATCGAGAAGGACAAGTTCGACCAGAACGCGAACATCGAGCCCAACATCGCCAGCTACTACACGATCGGCGGCAAGCTCTGGTCGATGCCGTTCAACTCCTCGGCGCCGCTGCTCTACATGAACGCGGACGCCGTACGGAAGGCCGGGCTCGACCCCGACAAGCCGCCGGCGACGCTCGACGAGATCGGCGAGTGGGCCAAGAAGCTGACCGTCAAGGACGGCAGCACGGTCACGCAGTACGGCTTCAACGCCGCCCTCTACGGCTGGTTCGTCGAACAGCTGACCGCCCAGGACAACGCCGAGTACTGCGACAACGGCAACGGCCGCAGCGGGCTGGCCACCAAGGTGAACTTCGGCACCGGCGCCGGGCCCAAGTTCGCCCAGTGGCTGGGCGACCTGGTGAAGGAGGGGTACGCCACCAACACCGGCCGGCCCACCGACCAGGCGCAGAACGCGTTCAAGACCGGGACCGTCGCGCTGCACCTGGAGTCGACGTCCGCGCTCGGCGGCTACACCGAGGCCGCGAAGGGCAAGTTCGAGCTGCGCACCGCGCCGTTCCCCAAGCCGTCCGCGACCTCCACCGGAGGCACGATCATCGGTGGCGCGTCCCTGTGGATCAACGCCGCGGGGCACTCGGACGCCGAGAAGCGGGCCGCCTGGGAGTTCGTGAAGTTCGCGAACTCGGCTGAGCAGCAGTCCAAGTGGCACGCGGCGACCGGTTACGTGCCGGTCAACCCGCAGGCCACCTCGAACGACAACCCCAACTTCCAGGTCGCGGTGACGCAGCTGCGCGCCCAGCAGCCGTCGCCGGCCACGTCCGGCTGCCTGCTCGGCGTCATGCCGGAGGCCAGGAAGGCGGCTGAGGTCGGTCTGGAGCAGGCGGTGCCCGCGGGCGCCGGCCAGGAGGCCAAGACGTCGGCCGACCAGGCGATGCAGAACGCGGCCGCGAGCCTGCAGTCGTCCATCGACAAGTACAACGCCAACGTGAAGTAACCACGAGCGTCACGCAACCTCGGGGTGCCCCGCCGCTCAGCGCGGGGCACCAGAAGCACCTCGGTTCCTGCCCCGCCGCTCAGGGCAGGGCCCCCGAAGCGCCTCGTGTTTCTGCCCCGCCGCTCACGGCGGGGCATCCAGAAGCCTCGGGTCATGCGCGGCCGCTCAGGGCCGCGCGCCCGGGGCGCGCGCCGCCTGGTTCGCGTACGCGCGCAGGTCGCGCGCGGCCGTCTCCAGGTCGGCGGCGGCCGTGACGCAGGCGGCGAGGTGGGCGGTCACCGAGGACCGCAACCACGGCGGCGCCACCCCTTCCGCCTCCAGCCCGGCCTCGACCGCGCGCAGCCGGTCGGCGCACGCCGCGAGCGCGCGGGCGTCCGCGCTCAGCACCTCGGCGTGGGCGATCAGTGCGGCGACGTCGACAGGCACGACTTCCTCCCTCGGACGGATCTTCAACACGGCGACGCCCCGAGGCATCAGGCGGGCGGGACGGGGACGGCCGCGTCGCGGAGCGACTGCCGGGCGGTGGACGTGAGGCACAGCAGCGGGCGGGCGCCGTCGAGCCCGAGGTCGCGCAGCCGCTCGGCCAGCGGGTGGGACGAGTGCGGCTCGACGGCAAGGCGCAGGACCGGCGCGGGGTGCAGCCGGGCACGCCCGCGGGCCCGTACCGACGAACGCAGAGTGGTGTCGCCCTCGCGGGCGTAACCGACGAAGCCCGGGTCACTCAAGGGCACCGCGGCCCCGAGCCGGCCGCGCAACGAGAACACCTGATCAGCGGCGAGCCGAACGGACCGAGGGCTGACCCGCAACTCCAGCCCCGTCAGGTACGTCTCCCCACCCCACAACGTCGCCGCGAGACTTTGCACACCCGCGGCATCGACCGCCGAGCCGACCAGAAAGCTCCCCGAGCACCGCACATCCACCCGCCGCACCAGATCGGCCACCCCCAGAAGGTCCGTCCGACGCAGCGGGCGGGCGAGCCCGGCCAGGTCGTGGGGTGGGCCGGGGACGAGGATGCCGAGGTGGAGTTCGTGGTGGTCGGCCGTGCTGGTGTCGCGGTTCCTGGCGGCGTGCACGGCGACCAGGACACGACCGCCCACCCGAACGGCAGGGCCGGTGACGTCCAGCAGGTCGCGCACCGCCTCAGGGCGTACGGCGAAGTAGGCCGTGAGGGCGGCGCCGTCGCGGGTCCTGATCGGCAGGTCGACGGGGCCGTCAGGACCGGGCGCGACGCGGGTGGGCACGGTCAGGAAGGGGAAGTCGGGCCGCCATGGCGGGCGGTCGAACAGCAGGTACGCCTGCGACCGCACCACCGCCCCCCGGTACGGCGTCAGCCGCGCGTCGATGTGCTCGCGCTCCCCGGGCAGGTCGTGGGCGAGGTTGGCGCGGTAGCGGTCGATGCTGTGGCAGATCGGGAACAGGTGGGTGGGGTCGGCGTAGTCGACGACGTACCAGTCGGGGTGCAGGTCGAAGCAGTTGCCGGCGCCCTGGCCGTCGAGGGTGGGGACGATGTCGTGCTGGTTGGTGACGCTGGCCACCCAGGTGCGCGGGTCGGCGGGCTGTTTGAAGTCGACGGGCGAGCCGACGGCGACGACGTGGGTGACGGTGTGGCGGGCGCAGAACTCGGCGTCCTGCGCCAGGTTCATGATCGCGGCACCGCCGGCGCTGTGCCCGACGAGCGCCAGCTCGGCGCCATGGGGCACACCGTAGTCGGCGACCGCCTTGGCCAGCGCCCGGCTGTAGGGGCTGCTGTTGAGGACGGCGCTGCTGAACGCGCCGAACAGGTCTTGTGGTGAGTCGCCGTCGGGGTGTCCGACGCGCATGCCCGGCGCCTGGAGGACGTGGCGGATCACCCCGTCGGGCCCTTCGACGCTCTGGATGAGGACACGCCCGCCGGTGCCGAGCGCGCTGATGTTGCCGAGGAAGCCGAGCAGCGACCCGCGCGCGCACAGTCGCGCCGACTCGGCCGCGGGCAGCTCGGTCGGCCGCGCCGCGCCCTCGCCGACGTCGAGCACAGCGATGATCTTGTTGCTCACGCCGGTGATCGGGTCGGCGCTGGCGTACCCCTTCCCGGTCGCGATGAGCCAGGCGGTGGTGTCGTTGAGTGGGTTCTCGTCGAGCAGCGCGCGCAGGGCGAGCACCTCGCCGAGCACCGGTGCGAGCCGGCTCAGCGCGCGTACCGCGCCGCGGTCCTTGACCAGGGCGCGCAGCGCGCGCAGGGCCTCGAGGTCGCGGTCGGCGGCGGCCGCGTCGACCAGCCGGGTGACCATCGGGTCGCCGGCCAGCTCGGGGTGACCGGACACGACCGCGGAGATGCGGAGCCGCAGCGAGGTGGCCAGCACGCGTACGGCGAGGCTCTCCGCCCCCAGCACGGCGCCGGCCTTGGCGGCGAGGGTGGCCGCCCGGCCGCCGGTGAGGGCGTACCCGAGACCCGCGCCGGAGGTGGTGGCCCGCAGCAGCGCGCGGTAGGCGAGGCGAGCCGCCGAGGCCGCGCGCGGCAGGGCGCGCAGCAGCGCGCCGTCGGTGAGCGCGGCCGTGGCGTGGCCCGAGGCGTCCTGGATCGTGGTGGCGATGTCGACGAGTTCGCGGGCGGCGGCGCGCAGCGACTCGGCCGCCGGGTCGCCCTTGCCGGTCATGTCGGGGTCCACGACATGCTGACGTGGCGGGGCTCCTGGTCTTCCGGGGTGTTGCGGCGCAGGACGTCGGACAGCGTCCGCGTGGCCGCGATGACGCGGATGCCCTGCGGGGAGAACGTGTCGGCGTTGAAGATCCGCGGGGCCAGCAGCGGGTTGGTGAGCGCCTGGGAGAAGGCGTCGATCGCGATGATCTTCGTGAGCAGCGGCGGCAGGATCGCGTCGGGCCCGCTGGGCTCCTCGGCGAACAGCCCGACGTACAGGTCGAGGTCGTCGACGTGGCGGTAGAGCCCGCGCAGCGCGTCGGTGACCCGCCGGTCGCCGGAGATCTGCTCGAACTCGCGTACGCGGGGGAAGCGGCAGTGCTCGCGGTAGCTGTTGTACGGGGCCAGGTCGAGCGCCCGCGAGTTGGCGATGCTGATCGCGTCGATCTCGCGCAGGCCGGCGTCGGTGTTGAACAGGCTGATGCGCCCGGCCCGCTGGCGGGAGGCCTCCTCGAAGAGCCGCCCGAGGCCGGGGCCCTGGATCAGCGACCCGGCGAACAGGGTCTGCGCCATGGGCAGGTCGCGCCCGCCGACCGCCAGGTGCGACGGGATCAGGCTGTGCCAGCGGTAGACGAGGTTGAACTCGACCGACGCCCAGTTCTCGCGGTGCCACGGCGCGCGGGCCAGCAGGGCCGACAGCCGCGGGTCGAGGGTGAACCGGAAGTGGTAGGGGGTGATGTGGTTGATGTACTCCTCGACGACCAGCTTGATCAGCAGCACGATGAGGATGTTGCGGGTGGTCTGGAACAGTCGCTCGTCGTCCCAGCGCGGGTGGTGCCTGGCCAGCAGCCGGGCCACCCTGTTGTGCTCGCGCAGGAACAGCACGTTGAGCATCGTGAAGCCGATCTGGATGTTGCCGCGGTCGCTGCCGGTGGCGAACAGCGTGTCGCGCTGGGCGTCGCTCTGCTCGTCGAAGCGGATGGTGCTCAGCGCGGCGAACTCCGGTTTGATCTTGCCGTTCTCGCACAGGAACGGCGGGAACTCCCCGCCGTTCATGGTCTGGCTCTTGAGCAGCCCGCCGTCGAAGGTGCGCAGCGCGTCGGTGGCCGCCGCGTCGAGGCCGTACAGCTGGTTGAGGTCGATGTGGTGGTTGGAGCTGCTGCGGCGCGGGTCGGGCGGCTCGTTGACGTCGCCACGCAGGAAACCGTCGGTGAACCACTGGGCGAAGTACGCGAACAGCACCGTGGAGCGCGGGCAGGGGATCATCGACTCGCCCCGGGTGAACAGGGTGGCCGCGCTCTCGGGGCTGGGCCGGCGGTCGTCGCCGACGGGCATCGGCGGCAGGTGCCGTCCGTTGTAGGTGCGGTCGGTCAGGGACGCCCACGACGTGTAGTCGGCCATGGTGCTGAGCGGCTCGGGGCGCGGCGGCATCTCGCGGACCGCGCTGTCGATCAGCCAGGCGTTGACCCGGCGCCGGATCGGCCGGCTGCGCTGCACGGCCTGCCAGAACGGCCGGCCGTTGGTCAGCGCCAGGAACCTGAGCCGGTTGACGAGGCCGTCGGTGGCGACGGTGCGCGCCCGGTCCGCCGCCATCAGGCGTCCTGTCCTGCGCCGAGGCCGAGGACGAACCGGTCGGGGAAGATCCCGAGGCTCCGCTCGACCATGCTCTCCGACTCGGGGAGCAGCCGCACGCCGCGCAGCAGCAGGCGGCGTACGGTCTCGCAGATCACGACGGCGGCGACGTGGACGCCGAGGCAGGAGTGGTGGCCCGCGCCGAAGAACAGCCGGTGGTGCCGGGGCCGGTCGAGGCGGAACTCCTCGGGGTCGGGCACCACCTCGCCGTCGAACATGGCCGAGGCCGGGGCCGCGAGGACGAACGTGCCCGCGGGGATGACGGTGCTGCGCGGCGTGCCCGCCGCGAGGACGTGGTCGCGCTCGCACACGCGGGGGATGAGCTTGAAGAACGGGCTGAACCGCAGCGCCTCCCAGACGTAGGCGTCGAAGCGTTCCTGGTCGCCTGCGGCGGCCACCGCCTCGGCGAACACCTCGGGGCGCAGCAGCAGCTGCTCGACCGCCTCGACCATGGCTCCCGGCGCGCTCTCCACGAAGCCGAGCGGCAGCCCCGCCATGTTGACGACGACGCGGTCGTCGGTGACGGGCAGCCCGCCGGACTGCGACGCGCGGGCCAGGCGGGTGAAGACGTCGTCGGGCAGCTCGCGTCCGGCCTGCAGCGCCGTACGGACCTCGGCGAGGCGGCCGCGCAGGTAGGCGACGAACTCCGTGCCCGCGCTCACGGACGCCGCCTGGATCTCGGGGTCGGCGTGGAAGTTGGCGAAGCCGTCGGCGACGACGGCCCGCGTCCAGCGCCCCAGGGTCTTCTGGTCGGGGCCGGGGATGCCGAAGTAGTCGGCGCACACGCCGAGGGCCACGGGACGGAACAGCCCGCCCACCGTCTCGAGGCTCCCGGCGGACGCGGCGGCGTCGAGCAGCTCGTCGGCGCGGCGGCCGACCAGCTCGCGTACGGCGGACGCGTCGTGGGGGTCGAGCATGACCTGCATCAGGCCCTTCTCCCGCCAGTTCATCGGGGTGGCGTCGCGCCCCAGCATGAACGGCGCGCCCAAAGCGGCGTCGAGTCTCGGCCCGAAGGAGCGGACAGAGAAGACCTCCTCGTGGGTGAGCACCTCGATGACGTCGGCGTGCCGGGTCACGACCGTGAACGCGGGGGTGACGAAGATCGGCTGCCGCTCGCGCAGCTCGGCGAACAGGCTCCGCCAGTCGGTGCGCATCCACTCGCGGACCAGCCCGAACGCGTACATCGGATCGCGGGCCAGCGCCTCGGCGTACCTCTTCAGATGGCCGCCCGCGGTCGCCTGGTCGACAGCACCCATTCGTAGCCCTTCCGCCGGTGTCGGAGCGCACAACGGTGATCACGTTGTGTCATCAATCTAGGGACGTGTCGCTGCTTTCTTCATCACTACAGAACGCATTGTTTTGCTTCCCTTGAGTAACCGATCCGTCACTGTCAGGACATTGCCGCACGCCATGGCCCTGGCCGTTGAATGGGGGCCCGATCCGCCGAGGCGAGGGAGCGTCATGGAACGTACGGTGCTGGCCGCGATCGGGGAGCGTCCCGACGCCGACACGGCGCTCGCCGAGCAGGTGCGCCGGGTGGGCGCCGCCATGGGGCGGCTCGGCGTCACGCTGCGCTGGACGTACCGGACGCGCGACGCGCTCGCCGTGATCGGCTCGGACGCCTCGCTGGCCGGCATGCTGGCCGACTGGGACGCGCCGGGCGCCGACGAGGTGCTGACCGCCGTCACCCGGCGCTTCCGCGGCCTGCCGGTCTTCCTCATGACCGCCGAGCAGGAGCTCCCCCTGTGGGTGTACGAGGTCATCCAGGGCTACGTGTTCCCGCTGGAGGACACCCCCGACTTCATCGCCGGCCGGATCGCGCACGCCGCCGAGGAGTACACCGTACGCATCCTGCCGCCGTTCTTCCGCGCCCTGCGCGACCTCCAGGACCACCACCAGTACTCCTGGCACACCCCGGCGCACGCGGGCGGCGTCGCGTTCCTGAAGTCGCCGGTCGGGCGGGCGTTCTTCGACTTCTACGGTGAGCGCCTGCTGCGTACCGACCTGTCCATCTCGGTGCCCGAGCTGGGCTCGCCGCTCGACCACACCGGGCCGGTCGGCGAGGCCGAACGCAACGCCGCCCGCGTCTTCGGCGCCGACCGCACGTTCTTCGTGATGAACGGCAACGCCACCGCCAACCGCGTCGTCGGCCACCACGCCGTCGCCCGCGACGAGACGGCGCTGGTCGACCGCAACTGCCACAAGTCGCTGCAGCACGCGCTGACGATCAGCGGCGCGCGGCCGGTCTACCTGGTTCCGGAACGCAACGGCCTGGGCCTTGCCGGCCCCATCCCGCCCGACGCCCTGCAGGCCGACACGGTACGCGCCCGGCTGGGCGACCACCCGCTCGCCGTGACCGACCCGGTCTACGCCGTCGTCACCAACTCCACCTACGACGGGGTCTGCTACGACGCCGTGCGGGTCGCCGAGTTGCTCGGCGAGAGCGTCCCGCGCGTGCACTTCGACGAGGCGTGGTTCGCCTACGCCCGCTTCCACCCGCTGTACGAGCGCCGCTACGGCATGGCGGTGGACGAGCGGACGCTGCCGGGGCCCAGCCGCCCCACGGTGTTCGCCACCCAGTCCACGCACAAGCTGCTGGCCGCCCTGTCGCAGTCGGCGATGCTGCACGTCAGGTCGTCCGAGCGCGCGCCGGTCGACTACGAGCGGCTGAACGACACCTACCTCATGCACTGCTCCACCTCGCCGCTCTACCCGATGATCGCCTCACTCGACGTGGCGGCCGGGATGATGGACGGGCCTTCGGGGCCGTACCTGACGGGTGAGGCGGTGATGGAGGCGGTCCGGTTCCGCCAGGCCATGGTGCGGCTGGCGGCGCGCATCCGTGAGGACGGCAGGCGGCCCGAGTGGTACTTCGGCGTCTGGCAGCCCACCCACGTCACCGATCCGGCCACCGGCGGGCCGGTGCCGTTCGCCGACGCCGACCCGGTCAGGCTGAGCACCGATCCCTCGTGCTGGACGCTGGAGCCGGGCGCCGCCTGGCACGGCTTCAAGGGGCTCACCGACGGCTACTGCCTGCTCGACCCGGTCAAGGTGACGATCACCTGCCCCGGCGCCGACGCCACCGAAGGGACGCTCGACCGGGGCATCCCCGCGCGGGTCGTCGCCGCCTACCTGCGGCGTCGCGGCATCGTCGTGGAGAAGTCCGGCGACCACACGCTGCTGGTGCTGTTCTCCATGGGCATCACGAAGGGCAAGTGGGGCACGTTGATCGACGCGCTCACCGACTTCAAGCGCGCCTACGACGACGACCTGCCGCTGGCCGAGGTGCTGCCGGGGTTCGGTCCGCCGGGCGGCACGCTGCGCCGGTTCTGCGCGGACGCCCACGAGCGGCTGCGCGCTCTCGGGTTGGGCGAGCTGCTCAACGAGATCTTCACGACGCTGCCCGAGCCCGTCCGCACCCCGGCCGACAGCTACCAGGCCCTGATCCGCTCGCGCACTGAGCGCGTGCCGCTCACCGAGCTGGCGGGGCGGGTCTCGGCCGCCACCGTGGTGGTCACGCCGCCCGGCATCCCCATGCTGATGCCGGGCGAGGCGGTCGGTCCCGCCGACGGTCCGCTGATCACCTATCTGCGCGCGCTGGAGGAGTTCGACCTCGCCTTCCCCGACCTGGCCACCGACATCCACGGCGCCCACCGCGACGCCGGCGGCCGCTACCACATCGAGGTCGAACGCTGACCGTCACCGAAGCCGGGCCTGCACCGGGAACTGCACCGTCGCGTCCGCCGTACCGCCCAGCGACACGGGGCCCGGCGAGGTCACGCCGTTGACGGTGGTGCAGCCCTGCTGGGTGGCGGCCTCGCCGCCGCCCTGGGCCGGCGACCGGCGCGGGTGGCCTCCTCGGCGGCGCGCACGAAGGTGCAGCCGGTCGCGACCAGCTACCGCAAGACATCGACGTCAGCTGTGGACGGGGTCGGCGGTGTCGTCCTCGACGAGGAAGCCGCCGGACTGGTGGGCCCACAGGCGGGCGTACGGACCCTGGGCCTCCAGCAGCTCGGTGTGGGTGCCCTGCTCGACGATGCGCCCCCGGTTGAGCACGACGAGGTGGTCCATGCGGACGACCGTGCTGAGCCGGTGGGCGACCACCATTGCGGTGCGGTCTTTCATGAGCTGCCACAGGGCTTCCTGGACGAGCAGCTCGCTCTCGGAGTCGAGGGCGCTGGTCGCCTCGTCGAGCAGCAGGATCGGGGCGTCGCGCAGGATCGCGCGGGCGAGCGCGAGACGCTGCCGCTGGCCGCCCGAGAGCTTGATGCCGCGTTCGCCGACCAGGGTCTCGAAGCCCATCGGCAGGTTCTCGGCGAACTCGGTGACGTGCGCTGCCCGCGCCGCCGCGAGGATCTCCTCCTCCGTCGCGCCCGGCCGGGCGAAGGCGATGTTGTCGCGCAACGACCGGTGGAACATGGCGGGTTCCTGCGGCACGTACGAGATCAGGCTGCGCAGGTCGGCCTGGCGCAGCTGCGTGATGTCCTGGCCGCCGATCATGATGCGCCCGCCGTCGATGTCCATGAGCCGCAGCAGCAGCCGGGTGAGGCTGCTCTTGCCGCCGCCCGACTGGCCCACCAGCCCGACCTTGGCGCCGCTCGGGATGTCGAGGTCGAGGCCGTCGAACAGGGGCGGGCCGTCGGAGTAGGAGAAACGCACCGTCTCGAAGCGGACGCTCGCGTCGGCCGGACGCAGCGGCTGCGGGTCGGGCGGATCGGTGACGGTGGGCCGCACCAGCAGCAACTCGGTGAACTGGGCGGCCTCGGTGAGGACGCCCTCCATGCGCCGGTAGATCTGGTTGAACTCGAACATGATGCTCGTCGTGTTCGTGTAGTACGTGAACGTCACCACGATGGCCTCCACGCCGAGCCCGCCGCGCAGCGCCACGGCGAGCATCAACCCGACCGCGCTGGTGATGATCGACATCGGCGCGACGAGGGTGTCGACGCGCAGGTTGCCGTAGTCCCACGAACGCAGCATCAGCTTGCTCTGCTCGGCGATCCTGGCGCGGTGCTCGGCGGCCTCGCGGTCTTCGGCCGCGAACGCGCGTACGGCCTCCATGTTGGACAGCACGTCGGCGACGTGGCCCGACACGCGCACCTTGGCGGCCTCGCGCCGGTCGACCAGCCGCTGACGGCGGCGGATGAGCGGGGCGACGATGAAGCAGGTGACGAGGATGAGGCCGACGAGGACGACGACCAGCAGGGGGTGGTACTGCCACAGCACCACCGAGGCGAACGCGAGCGGCACCAGCTTGGCGATGATCGAGAACGCGAGCATGTCGGCGAAGTCCTCGAACCTGGAGGAGAAGCCCAGCACCCGCTTGGTCAGCGACCCGGCGAAGTTGTCGTGGAAGAACGCGGCGTCCTTGGCCAGCAGCTCGTCCATGCCGAGCACGCCGAGCCGTTCGATGCCCCGTACGTCCGTGCGGTTGAGGAAGTGCAGGCCGATCCGCCACAACACCTCGCCCACCAGCAGCAGCCCGCCGAAGCCGAGCACGTAGGGCAGGAGAGCGCCCGCCGAGACCTCCGCGCCGCCGCCTCCCGCGATCCGGCCGACCAGGCCGGCGACCATGAGCGGCGCGAGGTAGAACAGGCAGATGTTGCCCAGCGCGGGCATCGTCAGCGCCGGCACCGCCACCCGCCACTCACGCCTGAGCTGGCCGCAGTAGTAACGCAGCGCGAGCAGGAGCGCAGACTTGCGCACCGGCGCGACCTCACCTGATTCGAGCACCACCATGCCGCCCCTCCCCCGAACGTCCGGCACCGACCGTGGCCATGGTGCCGCAGAGAGTGGCGGCGGAGCCAACGATTTTCCGCCGGCCCCGGCAAGCGCGTTCCCCCGGATTTGCCGAATCCGTCACGGCCCGCCGCGCGGAACCGTAAGTTTGTGTCTTCCCGATTTCATCACTGTCCGTCATCGAAGCATTACTCCGGGGAGGCGACCCATGACGGCGGAACCCACGTCCCCGCAGCAGCCGATCCGCATCCTGTTCGTCGGGGGCCACGGCAGGTCGGGCAGCACGCTCGTGTCGCGGGCGCTGGGCGCGGCGGGCAAGGCGTCCTGCGTGGGCGAGTTGCGCTACCTGTGGAAGCAAGGCGTCGCGAAGAACCAGCTGTGCGGGTGCAACCGCAGGTTCGCGCGCTGCGCGTTCTGGCAGGACGTCGGCGACGCGGCCTTCGGCGGCTGGCGCAACGTCGACGCCATCGAGATGGCCGGGCTGCACCAGTCGGTCATGCGGATCAGGCATCTCGCCCACCACCTGCTGCCCGGCAGCACGGGCGCGTTCGGCCGGCGGGTCCGGCTGTACGCCGAGACCATGGCGAAGGTCTACCGCGGCATCGCCGAGGTGAGCGGGAGCCCGATGATCGTCGACTCCTCCAAGTTCCCCACCTCGGCCCTGCTGCTGCGCCGGATGCCCGGCATCGACCTGCGCATCGTCCAGCTCGTGCGCGGGCCGCACGGCGTCGTCCACTCGTGGTCGCGCACGGTGCAGCGGGCCGACAAGGGCGGGCGGCTGATGGCCACGCACTCGCCGACGCGGGCGGCCGCCGAGTGGCTGGTCTTCAACGCCGCGATCGAGTCGTTCCGCCTGACCCGCACCCCGTGGACGCTCCTGCGGTACGAGGACTTCGTGGCCCGGCCGCACAGCGAACTGTCCCGGGTGCTGGAGTTCGCCGGGTCGCCGTCGCCCGACACCGGGTTCCTGGGCGACGGCACGATCGACCTGCCCGTCGACCACAGCGTGGCGGGCAACCCGATGCGCATCCGCACGGGCGTGGTCCCGCTCAGGGCCGACGAGGAGTGGCGGACGGCGATGCGGCGCGCCCGCCGCCGCATGGTGACCGTCTTCACCGCTCCTGGCATGCTCCGGTACGGCTACCCGCTCCGCTGAGCAGGGGCGATCCCGCAAGGGGACGGGACCCGGCCCCCGCTCAGCCGGAGGTCAACGAGGAATGAACCCGCGGTAGACGACACGCCGCCGCACGAGCACCGGCCACTGGCGGTCGCGGATGCCGTTCAGCACGATGGCGACCACCACGCCGGTGAGCACACTGCCGACGAGAACGCTCATGACCAGCATGAATGCGACGTCCATGACGATCACTCCATTTGGTTGAAAGTTAAACTGTCTCGCCACAACACGCCCCTGCCCCGTCCTATTCCGAACCCGTACTTCGACACTTTCGCTGGTCTGTGCGCATTTGTACGTGTTGGCGGGCTTGTGTTCCCGGCAGTCTTCTCGGTGTCAGCTTCCGGCCGTACCCGACGGCCTCCGCCAGCAACACCCTTGAAGAGGTTCCCCATGAACAAGCGCGCCCTCGCCCTCCCCGGTGCCCTCATCGCCGCCGGCCTCGTCGCCGGTGCTCTCGCCCCCGCCGCCCAGGCCGACTCCTCGCCGTACGCGGCCCCGGTCTACTTCGCCGCCAAGCTGGTCGGCAAGAACGAGGTCCCGGTCAAGGGCGGCCCGAAGGTCGGCGACAAGGACGGCTCGGCGTTCGCGGTCTTCGTCATCGACCGCGACAAGGTCTCGTACGCCATCCGCTGGAACAAGACCGACACGCCCTCGATGTTCCACATCCACCAGGGCAAGGCCGGCAAGAACGGCGACGTCAAGATCGGCTTCTTCATGGACGGCCTGCCCAAGGGCACCACCGCCGTCTCCGGCACCGTCAAGGTCACCGACAAGGCCCTGCTGGCCGGCATCAGGAACAACCCGCAGAACTGGTACGCCAACCTGCACACCGGCGAGTTCCCCGGCGGCGCGGTGCGCGCGCAGCTCTACCGCATCAAGCCGGTCAACCTCGCGTCGCTGCTCGCGATCGGCAACGGCAGCCGCTTCCACGTGAAGGCCGACGGCAAGCAGGAGATCCCGGCCCCGGGTCAGAAGGTCGGCGACAAGAACGGCTTCGCCGAGTGGCTGTTCGACATCAAGGGCAGCAAGATCGAGTACGCGACGCTGTTCAGCGGCATCTCCGCGCCCACCATGGCCCACATCCACAGCGGCCCCAAGGGCAAGAACGGCCCGGTGGCCGTGCAGCTGTTCGCCGACATGAACGGCCTGCCCGCGGGCGTGAACGGCCTGGCCGGCGTCGCCTCCATCAAGAAGGACACCGCCAAGGGCATCTCCCGCAACGCGAAGAACTGGTACGCCAACCTGCACACCGGCGAGTTCCCCGGCGGCGCGGTGCGCGGCCAGCTCTGGTCCGCCAAGGGCGCCTGGTAAGCCCTGGTGAGCCGGAAGGGCCGCCGTCCCCAGGGGTGGGGGGACGGCGGCCCTTCGGCGTTCACGGGATCAGTCGACGGACACCACTGTCCCCGTGCCGTCGGGGTACTCGAGGTAGCCGGTGTGACGGCGGCCGTCCGCCAGGCCTGACCACGAGACCGTGAGGTCCAGCGGCTCGCCCGGCGTCACCCGGGGGTGCTTCGGCGTGAGCCGCAGCCCCTGCTTGCCGCCCTTGACGGGCACCGTGGTCGCCTGCATGGTGAACGACGTCTGCCCCGACCCCTCCGACGACGGGTTGGAGAAGACCCCGAGGACGTACGCGCCGGGCTCCGGGTCCACGAGGTCGATCGTGGGCCGGCGGGCGTCGCCCGAGAAGCCGACGATGACGCCGCCGTCGAGGGGCGAGGTGCCCCCGTTCGGCAGGTGGAACAGCGCGGTGAACAGCGAGCTGTCGTCAGGCGCGTCGGGCGTCACCGTGGCCTGCACGAGCTTGGTGCCCGGCGCGACGGTGAACGCGAAGTCCCGCTCGCTCGCGTGGTCGACCGTGCCCGCGACCGGCTCGCCGGCCGCCGTCCCGTAGACGTCGATCGGGAACTTCGGCACGCCGGGGGTGATCTGGAACGTGGTGCTGCCGGTCGTCCCGGTGCCGGCGACCGTCGCGGGGGCGATGACGACCTGGGGCGTCACCACGATCGGGCTGCGTACGGTCGTGCCCTCGCCGGTCCAGGTGAGCGAGCCGGTGTGGGGCTGTCCGGGGGTGCCCGTGCCGAGCGAGAAGGAGACGGTGAACTCCTTGGTCTCCCCCGCCTCCCGGAACTTCATGGTGCTGGGCTTGACCTTGGTCTTGATGCCGGGGACGTCCACCTCGGCCCGGTAGCGGCCGGGGGTCACGGCCGTCACCCTGCGCGTGACGGTGACCGTGCCCATGAGCCTGCCGAGGGCGATGGACGGGTAGTTCAGCTCGCTCGGGTCGACGGCAGGAACGCCGGTGCCCGTGTCGACGCCGCGGCCCTCCAGGTAACCCAGCCAGTCCTGCTGGCCCGAGTCGTACACCAGGCCGGGTTCGAGCATCCGCGACGGGTCGACCTCGCCCGCGCCGCGGGCGAAGACGTCGGCGTCGGCCTCGCCGGTCGCGGTCCTGACCTCTCCTGCGGTGGTCATCATGGCCGACTTGACGGCCATCGGCGACATCGTCGGGTGCTTGCCGAGATAGAGCGCGGCGAGCCCGGCGATGTGCGGGGTGGCCATCGAGGTGCCGGAGTAGAAGTCGAAGTCGTGCCCGGCGTTGGTGGGCGGCGCGACCGCCGCGAGGATCGACACGCCGGGGGCGGCGATGTCCGGCTTCAGCAGGTTCTCGCCGTTGACCTTGGAAGGGCCGCGCGAGGAGAAGACCGCGACCTGCGGGTACGGCACCTCATCCCCGCCGGGGACGAGGCTCGCCCGCGCCCCCGCCGTTCCCGCGTACGCCCGCACGGCCTTCCCCGACGCGAGGTCGAGGTGGACGGTCGGCACCGCGTGCAGGTCGGCGTCGGTGGTCATGTCGTAGGTGTTGAGGAGCACCATGCCGGCGCCGCCGGCCCGTGCGACCTCGGCCGACTTCTCGACGCGCGCGCCCACGCTGCGGTCGCAGACGACGAGCGCGCCGGCGGCCTTCGCCGGGTCCAGGGTGCCGGGCAGGCAGCCGGCCGCGTCGGCGGCCGAGGCGGTGGCGACCCGGACGTCGGCGGCCGGCACCAGGGGCTTGTCCCGCAGCTCGGTGGCGACGGTGGTGCTGGTGCCGGTGAGGCTCTGGCCGTCGCCCAGCACGACCCGCGCCGCGTACGGCGCGATGGTGGACGCCGCGACGGTGGTCTCCCACGGAGCGGTGTTGTCCAGGCTGGCGGCGCTCGGCCCGCTGTTGCCGCCCGCCGTGGCGACGAAGACCCCGGCCGCGGCGGCGTTGAGGAAGGCCAGCTGGATCGGGTCGGAGACGTCCGACTCCCGCGTGCTGCCGACCGAGTAGTTGATCACGTCGACGCCGTCGGCGACGGCCTGGTCGATGGCCGCGACGAGGTCCTGCTCGGTGCCTCCGGTCGTCTGCGGCGTCCTGCCCTCGTACAGGGCCTTGTAGACGGCGATGGCCGCGCCCGGCGCCACCCCGGAGACCGTGCCGAAGTCGACGCCCGCGACCTTCGCGGGGACGTCGGCGTTGCCCGCCGCGGTGGACGCGGTGTGGGTGCCGTGCCCCTGGCCGTCGCGCGGCGAGAGGTAGTCGGCCCGCAGCTCGGGCGGCACCGCGTTCGTCCAGCCGTCGCTGAAGTAGCGGGCGCTGATGACCTTCTGGTTGCACAGGTCGGGGGTGAACTGCTCGCCGGTCTGGCAGGTGCCGGTGAAGGTGCCGCCGTCCGCCTTGCGCATGACGGTCGTGCCGTCCTGCGTGTACGGCCGGTACGGGTCGTCGTCCCCCGGCGGGGTGGGGGCCAGCGGGGGCGCCGCGAACGAGGCGCTCTCCGGCCAGACGCCGGTGTCGATGACGCCGACGACGACGCCCTTGCCCGCCATGGCGGTGCCGCCCAGCGCCGACCACACGCCCTTGGGCCCGGACAGCTTGAGGAAGTCGGTGGAGTCGCGGTCGTCGGCCGGCTTGAAGAGCCTGTTGGGGACGACGGACACGACGCCGGGCGTGGTCATCAGGGCGACCGCCTGAGGTCCGGTGAGGTCGGCCACGAAGGTGTTGGTCGCGACGGCGAAGTGCCGTACGGGCGTGGCGCCCACCTCGGCGGCGACGTCCCGCTGCCGATCGGTGAGGTGGTCGCGGTAGCGCCTGGCGTCCACGGACCCGAGGTCGAGCTTCTTTCCCTTGGCTGGCTTGGTACGCGCGATGCCCGGCACGCCGCCCTCGTAGGTGGCGATCGGCCGGTCGGCCAGCGTGACGAGATAGCGGCCGGCGGCGACCTGGCCGGCCACCGCCTTGGGTGTCGGATCAGGGGGTGTCTCGGACGCCGACGCCGGCGCCGGCACTGCGGCCACCGCGAGGGCGAGGGCCGCGAGAACCAGCGCGGGCGTTCTCCGTGACATGAAGGTCACGTGTGTACTCCGGGGGGTGAGGTGAGGGCGCCGCACCGGTCATGCGACGTGCGTCATGGCATGAGAAGTGAACTTGTCGTGACCTGTGGTTGTCGAGGTTTCGTCGTGACCACTTTGGCCACTGCGACGAAAATGGACAGTCAGATGAGGTTTCGCCGCCGGGAGGACCGTCCGTGCTGAACGCGCTGGGGATCGAAGAGTTCGAGGAACTCGTCTACCGAAAGCTCCTCGACCAGGGTGAACAGGAGGTTGCGGAGCTCGCCGCCGCGCTCGGCGTGGCAGCGGTCCGCGTCCGGCACGCGCTGACCCGCCTCGGCGAGTTCGGTCTCGTCCATCGAATTACGGTCGGCCGATACCGGCCCGTCGAGCCGCGGACCGCGGTGCCCGCGCTCGTCAACCGCCGCCGGCTGGAGATGGAGACCGCCTTCGGACGGGTGCGGGAGGAGATGGAGGACCTCGCCCACGCCTACCAGCTGGGCCGGTTACGCCACGACCCGGGACGGCTCGTCGAGGTGCTGTCCGGCCGCGCCGCCGTCAACCAGCGGGTGGACGAGCTCACCCGGTCGATCGGCGCCCACCTGTGGGTGCTGGACCGGCCGCCGTACCTGGAGTGGGCGAACGGGCAGTCCGACACGAACGAGTCGGAGACGGCGACCACCCGCGCGATGATCGAGCGCGGCGTGGACATCCGCTCGGTCTACTGCCCCGACTCCATGGAGCGGCCCGGCCGGTTCGCCACGGTGCTGAAGCTGGTCGCGCTCGGCGAACAGGCCAGGATGCTGCCCAGCCTGCCGTTCAAGCTGCGGATCATGGACCGGAAGGTCGCGCTCGTGCCGCTGGTCGGCGGCAGCTACGACAGCCTGGTGATCGTCCACCCGTCGGGGCTGCTCGACGCCCTCGTCGAGCTCTTCGAGGCGTACTGGGAGCGCGCCACCCCGATCACCGCAGGACGCCGGGCGGGCGACTTCGAGGCGCACGACCCTGACGAGCCGAGCGAGGACGACCTGATCCTGCTCAAGATGCTCCAGGCCGGCCTGAAGGACCAGGCCATCGCCCGGCAGCTGGGGGTCAGCTCGCGGACCGCCACCCGCCGGATCACGGCCCTCATGAAGAAGCTGGGCGCCGAGACCCGCTTCCAGACCGGCGCCGAGGCGGCGGCACGCGGCTGGATCTGACCCGTACGGCCATGGCACGGGCAAACCGGGGTGGTGATTCGGAGGGTCACCAGGCGTTGACCGGCGGCCGCGGGCCATGATGGCTCCTGACCAACATCACGACTTCCGGGCGGAGCCTCATATGCAGATCGGTGTCGTCTTCCCGCAGACCGAGATCGGCGGAGACGTCGGTGCGGTGCGCGCCTACGGGCAGCGGGTCGAGGAGCTGGGTTTCCGGCACATCATCACCTACGACCACGTCGTGGGGGCCGACCCGGCCGTACACAAGGGGTGGGACGGCCCCTACGACGTGCGCTCGACGTTCCACGAGCCGATGGTGCTCTTCGGCTACCTCGCCGCGCTCACCTCGCTGGAGCTGGTGACGAGCATCATCATCCTGCCCCAGCGGCAGACCGCCCTGGTGGCCAAGCAGGCGGCGGAGATCGACCTGCTCACGTCGGGGAAGTTCCGGCTGGGCGTGGGGCTCGGCTGGAACGCCGTCGAGTACGAGGCGCTGGGCGAGGACTTCAGTAACCGCGGAAAGCGCATGGAGGAGCAGGTCGAGCTGCTGCGCCGGCTGTGGACGGAGGAATCGCTCACCTTCGAGGGCGACTACCACCGGGTGACCGGGGCGGGCCTGGCGCCGCTGCCGGTGCAACAGCCGATCCCGCTGTGGTTCGGCGGGCAGTCGCCGCGCGCGTACGAGCGCATCGGGCGGCTGGCCGACGGCTGGTTCCCGCAGATGGAGCCGGGCCAGGAGCTGGAGGAGGCCAAGGCGATGGTCGGCCGGGCCGCCACCGAGGCGGGCCGCGACCCGTCCCGGCTCGGCATGGAGGGCCGCATCCGCTGGACGTCCGACCAGCAGGCCCTCGCGAACGCCGCCCGCCGATGGGAAGAGTCCGGCGCCACCCACGTTTCCATCAACACCATGAACGTCGGCCTCAAAACCCTGGACGACCACCTCAACGCCCTGGCCTCCGCCGCCGAAGCCCTCAACCTGATCCGCTGACCCCCCCGACCGACGAGGGAAGCCGGCCGGGAACCAAAACCCCCAAGGGCACGGAGCCGCCCTCACCCGCCACAACAGGCGGGCGGGGAGGTCGGACCCCCGCGCTCGGGGGTGTCGAGTCAGCGGGTGGTCAGGCCCGCGTCGGCGAGGATGCGGAGGTGCTGGAGCATCTCCCTCGCGTTGTCGGCGAGGGGCTGGACGCAGACGTGGTCGGCGCCCGCCTCGTGGTGGGCACGCACGCGTTCGATGACCTTCTCTGGCTCGCCCCACACCACGATGGCGTCCACCAGCGCGTCGCTGCCGCCGTCCTGCAGGTCGGCCTGGTCCCAGCCCAGCGAACGCAGGTTGTTCACGTAGTTGGGCAGCGCCAGGTAGCGCGAGGTGAACCGGCGGGCCACCTCGCGCGCCCGGCCGGGGTCGGTCTCCAGCAGCACGGTCTGCTCGGGCGCGAGCACCGGCTCGGGCCCGAGCGTCTCGCGGGCTTGCGCGGTGTGCTCGGGGGTGACGAAGTACGGGTGCGCCCCCTGCGCGCGCTGCGCCGCCAGCTCCAGCATGTTCGTACGGAGCGCCGCCAGCAGCCGCGGCGCGGGCGCCTCGATCGGGCCGACGTACTGGGTGCTGTCCATGGCCTCCAGGTACGTGCGCATCGCCGTGTACGGCTTGCCGTAGTCGTGGCCCCGCGTCGTCACCAGGGGCGCGTGGCTCACGCCGAGCCCCATCACGAACCTGTTGTCGTACGCCTCCGCCAGGGTGTTGGCGGCGTTCGCGGCAGCCACCGCGTCGCGGGACCAGATGCTCGCGATGCCGGTGGCGACCATCATCCGCTCGGTCGCGCCCAGCAGCAGCCCGGCGTGGGTGAACGCCTCCTTGCTGGTCGGCGTCTCGCCGAACCACAGCGTCCCGTAGCCGAGCCGCTCGATCTCGGCGGCGGCCTCCCTCTCGAACGCCGCCGACTCCGCGCTCAGCGAGCTGTCCCAGACCCCGACCCGGCCCATGCGCCGCTTCAGCGCCGCGACGTCCACGGTTCCCGGCATCCCGTTCCACCACCCCTGTGTCGTTGACATGTCTGCCGATATGTAGCCCATCCCCGCACCCCTTTAATCCCCTGGCCCTCCCTGCTCCCTGGCAACACGAGCGAGCAGCGGCGGTGTCCAGTGGCTGGCGTAGGCGGACCGGAGGGCAGGCAGTCGCCAGTCGGCCCCGGACACCGTCCCCCGGCAGATCGCGGCCCCACAGCGGCACTCCATCGACCACGTCTCGACCCCGGTGTGCGTGGCGTAGTCGATGGTCACCTCCTCACCAGACGTGATGTTCCGCCTGGCGACCACCACGGTCGCGGCGCGGTGCCAGAGGTTGGGGTCGCACGAGTGGTTGCCGTAGCGCACCGGATGTCCGGGATCAAGGAGCAAGTGGACCCCTTCGTCAACGGTCAGGCTGCTGTACGGCGGCACGAGCGAGGCCAGCGTCGTGTCGTCGATCACCCGGCCGCCGAATCGCATGACGACCTCACCCTCACGGATCGGGGCCATGGCGAACAGCCCGATGTCGTGGATCGGCGAAGGCGCGGGCCTGACGTCGGGGCTGAGCCAGGACTCGGCGTCGTACGGCATCGGTCGTCCTTATGGAGGGGGCGCGGTGGGCGTAGGGAAGTCGTAAGGGATTCGTAAATCGGGTGGGGCAGGCTTGGGGGCACAAGGTCAAGGGGCGCGGCCCCGCGAGGCAATCGAGGAGAACACAATGGCGAGCAAGCTCGTGGTGGCGGCGTTCGTTTCGCTGGACGGCATCATGCAGAGCCCCGGCGGACCGGGTGAGGACGACGACAACTTCCCCTACGGCGGCTGGCTGCCGCCGCACGTGGACGAGGGGTTCGGCGAGATCGTGGGCGGGATGTTCGCGAACACGACCGGCATGCTGCTGGGCCACCGGTCCTACGACATCCTGTCCTCGCACTGGCCCAACGTGCCGGACGAGGAAGGCGCGTGGATCAACGACATGCCGAAGTACGTCGCCACCCGTACGCCGATGACGGCCACGTGGCGCAACACCGAGGTGCTGGTGGGCGAGGCCGCCGACACGGTGGCCGAGCTGAAGAAGCGCACCGACGGCGAGATTATCACCCAGGGCAGCAGCGACCTGATCCGTACGCTGCAGGAGGCAGAGCTGGTCGACGAGTACCGGCTGCTGGTGTTCCCCGTCGTGCTGGGTGTGGGCAAGCGGATGTTCGCGGAGGGCACGGCCACGGCCGGTCTGAAGCTGACCAGCACCCGCTCCACCGGCGCCGGGGTCGTGTACGTCACCTACGAGGTCACGGGCAAGCCCGCCCTCGGCGCCCTGCCCGAACCCGCCTGACAGGCCCCCGAGGGGCCGAGCCCGGACGCGACGCCGGGCTCGGCCATGGATCTCAGTAGCGCAGGTCCTTCAGGTAGCGGTAGCCGACCTGGGACGTGCGCAGGGGCGTCACGTCGGGGGTGTCGTTCTCGACGATGTACTCCCGCACGCGGTGCGCCATGAAGACGCGACGGAAGTCGATCGTCCCGGTGCCCAGGTCGGCCATGTCGCCGTCCAGGTGCCGGTCCTTGACGTGGTACTGCAGCACGCGCTGCGGCGCGTCGCGGATCACGTCGATCGCGAAGCCCACCGGGTCGGTGGCGCCGCGGCCGACGCCGCCGGTGACCGCCCAGTAGATGTCGATCTCCAGGTGGACGAGCTTCGGGTCGAGTTCGGAGGTGAGCACGTCCCAGGGAGTCGTGCCACCGCCGAGGTCGGTCGTGAACTCGTGGGCGTGGTTGTGGTAGCCGTAGTGCAGCCCGGCCCGGCGCGCGGCCTCGGCCTCGACGTTCATCCGCTCGGCCCAGGCCTTCCACTGGTCGAGGCTGTCGGACTCGAGGAACGGCACCACGATGTACTCCTGGCCCAGGGTCACCGCGTTGGAGATCTTGGTCTCCAGCGCCGCGTCGTCGGGGCTGATGCCGTCGTGGCTGGAGGTGGCGTGGATGCCGAGCCGGTCGAGGAACCCGCGCAGCTCCCGCGCCGTACGGCCGAAGTAGCCGAGCGCGAGCTCGACCCTCGGGTAGCCGATCTTGGCGAGGTACTTGAGTGTGGCGTCGTAGTCCTGGTTGAGGTCGTCGCGTACGGTCCAGAGCTGCATGCTGATCTGGCCGGGGGGCACGCGCTTGCCCTTCGGTCCTGGCGTCGCGGCAGCGGCGCCAGGGGTGACGGCGAGCGCCGCCGCCCCGAGTCCGAGCCCGGCGGCGAGCAGCGACCGCCTGCTCGGACGGAAGCCGTAACACATGGGTGAACCTCCCTATGGCGTGGGCCGGAGCACGACTTCTGTGCTGCCGGTCAGCGGGGGCAGACCACCGGTTCCCGGGTCGGTGTAGGTGGCCACGAAGACGGCGCTGAGGTTGTCGGTCCCGGGGTCGTGACCGCTCGGCACCGTGGTCTGGATGGATCCGGTGCAGCCGCGTGCCGTGCTGAGCCCGTGTCCGTGCTCGTCGTGGCCGAGGATGTAGTCGACGGTCACGTTGGCGCAGTCGACCGGCTGGTCGTCGGTGATCCGCACCTCGAACTGGACGACGTCGCCGAACTCGAACGGCTGGCCGGTCACCGGCTGCACCAGCTCGACGACCGGAGTGTCGTTGCCGACCACGACCCGCACCGACGTCGCCGCCGACATGCCCTCGTCGTCGGAGACGCGCAGCGTGGCGTTGAAGACGCCGTTCTCACGGAAGGTGAAGGACGCCGCGCTGTCACGCGAGTCGACCCGGCCGTCGGCGTCGAAGTCCCACGCGTAGCGGATCCGGTCGCCGTCGGCGTCGGTCGTCCCCTCGCTGGTGAAGGAGACGGTCAGCGGGGCCTGCCCGGCCGTCACCGACGCCTGGGCGGCGGGGACGGGGGTGTGGTTGCCCTCGTGGCCGATGTAGTCGATGCGGGAGAGCTGGGCGTCCTCGTTCTCGCTGAAGTAGCCGTCGCCGTACTCGAGCACGTAGAGCGCCCCTTCGGGGCCGAACTCGATGTCCATCGGGTTGTCGATGGCGAACGACGGCAGCACGTCCTCGATCCGCCCGCCGGGGTGGAAGGCCTTGATGTAGTCGCGGGTCCACTCGTAGAAGAGCGGCACGCCGTCGTAGTACTTCGGCCAGGCCACGGGGTTGCGGCCGCGCGTGTCACGCGGGTCGAACTCGTACGCCGGGCCGGCCATCGGGCCGATGCCGCCCGTCTCGAGCTCGGGGAACTCCGGCGACTGGCTGTAGCCGTAGTACACGTCCGGCTGCACCACGGGGGGAAGCCTGCGCAGCCCGGTGTTGTGCGGCGACTCGTTGACGGGCGCGGCGCAGTTGAACGGCTGACCCGAGGCGCCGGTCCCGAAGTCGTAGTCGACGTACGGCCGGTCCGGCGTCGCGCAGTACGGCCAGCCGTAGTTGCCGGCCTTGCGGATCTTCGTCCACTTGCCGGTACCGGCGGGCCCGCGGGCGGGATCCGCCTCGCCCGCGTCGGGCGAGTAGTCGCCCACGTACAGGTCACCGGTGCGCCGGTTGAGCTCGATGCGGAACGGGTTGCGCAGGCCCATCGCGTAGATCTCGGGCCGCGTGTCCTTCGTGCCGGGCTTGAAGAGATTCCCGGCCGGGATCTTGTAGCTGCCGTTGTCCTGGACCTTGATGCGCAGGATCTTGCCGCGCAGGTCGTTGGTGTTGGCGGCGCTGCGCTGGGCGTCGAACGCCGGGTTGCGGTCGGCGCGCTCGTCGATCGGCGCGTAGCCGTCGGAGGCGAACGGGTTCGTGTCGTCACCGGTGGACAGGTACAGGTTGCCCTTCGCGTCGAAGACGATGTCGCCGCCGACGTGGCAGCAGATTCCCCGGTCGACCGGCACGTCGAGGATCTGCTGTTCGGTGCGCAGGTCGATGGTGGAGCCGGTGAGGCGGAAGCGCGACAGCCGGATCAGTCCCTTGAAGGGCGCGAAGTCCTCGGGGGCGCCGGTCTCGGGGGCGTCGCCCTCGTTCACGTCGGGTGTGGACGGGTCGTCCACGGGGGTGTCGAGCGGCGGTGAGTAGTAGAGGTAGACCCAGTCGTCGTGCTTGGAGCCGGTGCCGAAGCCGGGGCTGAGCGCGATGCTCTGCAGCCCCTCCTCGTCGTGCTGGTAGACGTCCACCTGTGCGGCCAGCGTGTTGAGCCCGGTCTTCGGGTCGTGCAGCCAGACCTCGCCCTTCCTGGTGGTGTGCAGAACGCGCGAGTCCGGTAGGACCGCGAGATCCATGGGTTCGCCGGGATGGTCGTTGAGCGTCACTTTCTGGAACTGGTCATCGGGTGGCGGTGCCGCGACGGCGGTGGCCCCTGCTGCCTGGGTCACCGTCGCCGGGAGGAGGAACGCCATGACGGTCAGTGCCGCGATCGTGGTTCTCGCTCTCACGCCTCTCCTTCGGTCTACTCGGGGGACAAGAGAGGGCAAAACAACGTGAATGTAACCCGGCTTACGCCGGACGAGGAGGGCCTAATCCCGGATGATCACCCATCTTTCGCCCTGGATCGGACTAAGTGCGGGGCAAGCGTTCGCCAAGAGAGGCAGACGAGTACACGAATCACTATTCCGGTAATCTCGTGGGGGTGTTAGTCTGAGGAAGCCGGTTCATACCGTTCGGCACCCTGCTGAACACCCGCTTCCCGTATCCGATGGACGAGCTTTGATGGGCAGAGGTGATGATCACTACTCGCCACGACGCCGCACCCTGCACGCACCGAGTCGGCGCCTCGCCGAACGGCCGGGCCACGACCTCGTCCGAACAGGTGCTGTACGTCGATCCGTTCCTCCGGATCACCTGCGTCGTCCAACCGGGCCCGTCGGTGATCAAGCTGCACGGTGAGATCGACCGCGGCAACTGCCGCGACGTGCGCACCACCCTCGACCGGGCCCGGCACATCGACCACCAGCTGATCGTCGACCTGGCCGGGGTGACCTTCACCGACATCTCCGGCGTCCGCACGCTGCGCGACTTCGCCACGAGCGGTGGCGTGAAGGTCCGCGACGCCCCTCGCCAGATGCGCCGCCTGATGGACCTCATCGGGCTGGCCAGGTTCTGACCGAGATCAGGGGGCCCCGGGGACGGTCAGCCCGGTCTCGTACGCGGCGATCACCGCCTGCACCCGGTCACGCAGCCCCAGCTTCGTGAGCACGTTGCTGACGTGCGTCTTCACGGTGTGCTCGCTGACCACCAGCTCCTGCGCGATCTCCGCGTTCGACAGGCCGCGGGCGAGCAGGCGCAGCGTCTCGCGCTCGCGCGCGGTGAGCGCGGCCAGCCGCTCCGGCGGCAGGCCGGCGGGACGCGGCGCCCTGGAGGTGAACTGCGCGATCAGCTTCGTGGTGACCGACGGGGCGAGCAGCGACTCCCCCGCCGCCACCACGCGGACGGCGTGCACGAGGTCGTCGCGGCGCACGTCCTTCAGCAGGAACCCGCTCGCCCCGGCGCGCAACGCGTCGTAGACGTAGTCGTCCAGATTGAACGTGGTGAGCATGAGGACGCGGCAGCCGCCCTCGGCGCACACGACGCGGGCCGCCTCGATGCCGTCCATGACGGGCATGCGGATGTCGAGCAGCAGCACGTCGGGACGATGCTCACGGACCGCGGCGACCGCCTCGGCACCGTCGCCCGCCTCGGCGACCACCTCGATGTCCGGCTGGGCGTCGAGGATCATCGCGAACCCGGCCCGGACGAGCTCCTGGTCGTCGGCCACCACCACACGCACGCTCACACCCTCACCTCCTGTGCGGGCAGCCGGACGGCCACCCGAAACCCCGCGCCGTCGGCACGCGGCCCGGCGACGGCCGTGCCGCCGCACGCCGCGGCCCGCTCCCTGATGCCGATCAGGCCGTTGCCGCCCGAGGGCAGGCCCGGGTCACGCCCATGGCCGTCGTCGGTGATGTCGATCACGAGTTCCCCGTCCCGCCATGCCAGGGCCACCTCGGCGCGGGTGGCCGCGGCGTGCTTGACGACGTTGGTGAGCGCTTCCTGGGTGATCCGGTACGCGGCCACCTCGGCGTCGGGCGACAGCGGCAGGGCCGCGCCCGTCGTCGAGTACGTCACGTCCAGCCCCGTCGACCGGACCTGCTCGGCCAGCGCGGGCAGCCCGCCGATCGTCGGCTGCGGCGCCCGCGGGCCCTCCCCCTCCTTGAGGACGGTCAGCATGCGGCGCAGCTGGTCCATCGCGTCGCGCCCGGCGGCGGCGATCGCGTCGAAGGCGGCCACGGCCCGCGCCGGGCTGCGCTCCACCGCCACCGGCCCGGCCTCGGCCTGGACCACCATGACGCTGACCGCGTGGGCGAGGACGTCATGCATGTCGCGGGCGATCCTGGCCCGCTCCCGCTCGGCCGCCCGTTCGGCCTCGACCTCGCGCTCGCGGACGAGCTGCGCGGCCCGCTCCTCCAGCACGCGCGCGTGGGCACGGGAGACGGCGGCGGCCCGGCCGACGGCGTACGCGGCGACGAACTGCACGGTGCCGCGCAGCGCGGTGTCGGACGACCCGACCGCCAGCAGGCCGCCGCCGATCGCGAGAACCATGAGCGCCGTACGCGTCCACCGGCCGGAGTACGCGGCCACCGTGTAGAGGCCCATCAGCCCGGCGTACCAGATGGGCTGGCGCGCGACGTCGTCGAAAAGGTCGTAGCAGGCGCTCGCGGCGAGGGACACCAGCAGGACGGCCGCCGGAGCGCGGCGCCGCCAGATCAGCGGCACCACGGAGACGACCACGACGACGTACCCCTGCCAGTCCCAGGGCCCGCCGGAGAGGTTGTCGGTGGAGAGCAGCGGCCACAGCTGCACGACCAGCACCACGGCGGTGATCACGGTGTCCGCCCAGATCGGCGGCAGGGCGCTCCACCTGCGTCCGGCCCACACGGCCACCTTCATCTCCGACACGGCACCCCATCCTGCCGGTCGGCTCATGAGAGGGACGCGGCAGGTCGCGCCGCACGGATGAACGGGAGGAAAGCGACGAGCAGGAAGACGGCGCCGAGCGGCATCAGGTCCTTGTCGGCGATCGGCAGCGCCAGGTAGGCGAGGACGAGCACCGGCAGCCACGCCCTGACCCGGCGCATCGCGGCAAGCTGCCCGACCAGCGCGAGCTGGGCCAGGTAGAACAGGTACGGCCCGACGTCGTAGAGCACCGGCTGCATCCCGGGCACGCTCCGCACCTGCTCGAACAGCGGGGTCATGGCGGCGTGGTCGGCGGCGGCGAACCCGACGACGATGTCGACGCCGAACTGCCCGAGCAGCGTCACGACGCCGACGGTGCCGACCGCCGCGCTCGCCGTGGACAGCACGTCGCGACCGGCCATCGCCCGCAGCCGCCAGAAGATCTGCACGAACAGGACGAGGGCCGCCATGAAGGCGAGATGCCCGGCGGTCCAGGCGAGCCCCGGGCCACGGCTGCCGTCGAGCCCGTCGAGAACGCGCAGCACACCGTAGGCGAGGATGAGCAGCGGTGCTGCGACCAGGGAGAAACGAAAACTCATGAAAGGGATCATCGGCCCGCGGCGGGCCTTCGGACATCGCCGGTAAGAGGGATTCCGCGACTCCCCCTGACGAGTGAGCGAGGACCGCTCACACCGGCGACCGCCCGGGACCCCTCGCTCGCGCGGACGTGCTCAGCACGCGACCGTACGAGGAGAGGCCTTGCGTGCCGGCTGCGGGCCGCCCGGGGAGGAGGGCGACGCCCGCGGCCGGTGCAGCACGAACGAGCCGGACAGCTCTCGCGCTGCGCTTGGGTTTTCCTGGATCAGCGCCTGCGCCGCCGCCGGCGGCGGGCACTGCCGCCGCTGTTGCCGTCGGACCTCGGCCTCGGGTACGGAATGGGCAGGAGCAGGCTGATCGATGCGATGGCCAGCTGACGTGCTTCGGCCACGGTGACCTCCTCACTGGAAGGCGCGGCGGGCCCGACGGACGGAAGGTCCGTCCGGGCACCGCCCAGGGCTGTTCACTACCCGGCACACCGTGCTTGGAACGCGCCCGCACAACCGTCGCCGTGCTACTTCTTCCAGGGCAGACGCCGGCCCTTGAACATCGGGCGCTTGGTCTCCCAGTAACGCCAGCCCTCCACCCGGGAGGGGACGTTCGCCAGGCCGCGGGTGATGAGCCGGTGGCGGCAGGTGCCGAGCACCCTCCAGGCCGAGAAGCCGATGCGGTAGCCGAAGACGCGGTACCACATGTTGCCGTACTTGCCGTCGCTGATCTCGCGGCTGTACTCGTGCCCGGAGAAGACCATGTGGCGCTCCTCCAGGTGCGGAAGGCCGAGCCTGCGCAGCTGGAACACCACGTCGGCGACGTTCAGGTTCTCGAAGCTCAGGTCCGGGTTGTTACGGCGGGCGAAGTCGTGGTCCGTACGCGACCACGTGCGCTCGTTCTCGGTTTCGAGGAAGGCCGTCACCTCGGCCTCACGGGTGACGGTCACCGTCATGGAGCCGCCCGGGCCGTCGGTGTAGCGGGTCCGCGGCAGGTAGAAGTTGTGCGGCGACATGCTGTGGACGCGCCAGAACGTGTGCGGCGAGCAACGCCCGTGGTCGAGGTAGTGATGGTCGACGCGCCTGTGGCGGCGACGGCGCTCGAACTCGTCGTTCGCGCGGACCATGGTGTTGTCGTCGGCTTCGTCGTCCCCGTTGTCGCCGTTGTCGCCGTTGCCGTTCCCGTTGCCGTTGCCGTTGCCGTTGGGGCCGTTCGCGCGCCTGATGCCGTTGATGGCGTCGGTGTTGCGCCTGAGGCCGGTGACGTTGCCGTTGACGCCGTTCACACGGTTCTTACGGGAGGCGCTGGCCCTGGGCCGGTCGTCGTCGTTCGCGGCCATCGCCACCGGGGCGGGCGTAGCGACCAGTGCCAGCGTCAGGGTGCCGTGCGTGGCCAGTTTCGCCGCCTTGAGAAGCGAATGGCGCGCCTTGAGTGCCGCAGAATTATTTGTGTCATTTGTCCGATTAAACGGCGTGAACATAAACCGTACCTTTCGGAATGCGACCCATGGTCGCGACTGAGTCGCAGGCCGGATTGCAGCCCGTGCTCGCCCGTTCTGAGCAGGGTCAGAGAACCATGAACGATGGTTACAGTTACGGACAGCGACCCAACAACGCCACGCCGTAGCCAAATCCCCTCTGCACGGGAAAGAAGCTGGAAAAGCCTTCTCAGTCGCCACCGGACCTCCCGCATCCGTCACACGGGGTATCGAACGACAAGCAGCGCGCAATAGCGCTATATCGGTATGAGCAGGAATTGAGAATTACGGCGGCAACCGTACGTACCTCTGAGCGGCAGATTCCGCGTTTCGGGAGGTACGAATGCACCGCAGAGCCGCCCTGCTCACCGCAGCCGCGCTCGCCCTGGCCGGCACCCCGGCCCTGGCCGGCCCCGCGCAGGCAGCCCCCACCGGCCTCGATCCGAGGCCCGCCGGCTGGAGCCTCGCCGGCTCCTCGTCGGAGCGCAGGACCGTGCTCCAGTACTGGAACGCACAGCGCATGCGGGCGGCGCGACCGCTGAGCACGCCGGCACTCCGCCGCGGGACGGCCACCACCGGCCCGTCGCGCGGCACCCCTTGGGCCTCGAAGGTCACCGCGGCGCCCAGGCGGGCCATCATCACGCGGCACGGCGAGCGCGGCGCGGCCTGGTCCTTCGGCGGGGCCAGGGGCGGCGCCACGACCACGGCGGCCGTCCCCAACAGCCCCGGCCTGCGCTGGACGGACGGCGGCGCCGTCGTCCGCACCGTCGGACGGGTCTTCTTCACCACCGCCGACGGACGCAACTCCTCCTGCTCGGGCACGGCGGTGACCAGCGCCAACGAGAGCGTCGTGATGACCGCCGGGCACTGCGTGAAGCTGAACGGCGCCGCGCATCGCAACTGGGTGTTCGTCCCTGGCTTCGACAACGGCCGCCGGCCGCTCGGGACGTGGGTGGCCTCCCGGGTCGTCACCACGCAGCAGTGGAACGACCGCGAGGACATCAACTTCGACCTCGCCGCCGTCGTCGTCGCCCCTCTGGAGGGACGGACGCTGACCGACGTCGTGGGCGGCCAGGGCGTGGCGTTCAACCAGCCGCGGCAGCGGCAGAACTTCGCCTTCGGCTATCCGGCGGCCGACCCGTTCGACGGGTCGGCCCTGGTCTACTGCAGCGGGCGGGCGTTCGACGACACCGTCCAGACGCGGGACCAGGGGCTGCGCTGCGGCATGACCGGCGGGTCCAGCGGCGGGCCGTGGTTCCAGGGGTTCGACGAGCGTACGGGGCTCGGCTGGCTCAACTCGGTCAACAGCTTCACCTACAACTTCGCCCCGAACTTCATGTTCGGCCCCTTCTTCGGCGACGAGGCGATGGCCGTCTACCAGGCGGCCCAGAACATCGACGCCACCTGACGGCCGCGTCCACGGCCGCGCGTTCTCGGGGACGCGCGGCCGTGGACGGACGGCATCTCACAGGTGATCAGAGTTTCGGCAGACCGCTCACTGGCCGCGGGTGGCGGCCGCGATGAGCTCGTGGTGGCGGACGACTTCGGCGATGATGAAGTTCAGGAACCGCTCGGCGAAGACGGGGTCGAGTTTCGACTCCTCCGCGAGCGCCCGCAGGCGGCGGATCTGCGCCGCCTCACGGTTGGGATCTGCCGGGGGCAGCTGATAGCGAGCCTTGAGCCGGCCGACTTCCTGCGTGCACTTGAACCGCTCGGCGAGCAGGTGGACAAGAGCGGCATCGAGGTTGTCGATGCTGTCGCGCAGCCGCTGGAGCTCCTCGCGTATGTACGCGTCCTGATCTACCTGTTCTTTGGCACTATTTTCCACCAAAATACCCCTTGAGACACTACACGGCTCAATAAGTGGAAATTTTATCATAAATTCGGACATTGGGGCGAGCACAGGGCGGCGAACAGCAAAGAGCACCCGCCGATAAGCAGCCAACAATCATGACGGCAGGGCTCCGTCAGAAGGGGTCGACGCCGGCGTCGAGGACGGCGGTGGGGACCGTGATCACGGGACGCTCGGCCGGCTGTTCCGCGTGGCGGTCACAGCGACGACCGGCCGTCGGCGAGGCTCGTCCGCCGGCGGCAGGAATGCGGCACCACGGCCGCGGCGTAGGGGATGCCGGGGGCCCGGGTAGGGCCCCCGGCCGGTGGGAATGGCTCAGGCGCCCAGGTCGCGGACCACGTTGTCCAGGCGGTGAGCCAGGTTGTCGAGGACCTGCTCGGTCGGCGGGCCCTCCGGGACGTAGGTGCGGATGTCGTCACGCCGGGCGATCACGAGCCCCTGGTGGGCCTCGTCCACCTCGCCGGCGGGCAGCACCACGCAGTCCCCCTGGACGAACACCAGCGTGGCGTCCGAATGCTCCGACTCCAGCAGTTCACGTACGCATTCACGGTCGATCAGCGTCATGTCGACTCCTCGTCTCGCTCTCTCGTGGATGCCTCGACAGCCTTGGAAGTCTCAGCCGAAGGTCGGCGGGCCGCCGTTCGACCGGGTGCGCCGCACCCCGAACGCGACCAGCCAGAACGCGGCCGCGAGCGCCACCACCGCGGGCACGACGGCCAGCAGCGGCCGCTCCGCGATCAGCGCCAGCACCGTCAGCACGACCCCGGCGAGCAGCGCCAGAGCCAGGGCGAGCAGGCGCACGCCGAGCTTGCTGGGAGGCAGCGGCGACCTCGCCCAGTCCCCCCGCCCCGCACCGTGCACGCCCGGCACGCCGGTGTCGCTGATCACCCGCGCCTCTCCGGCGGGAACCCGGCAGGTCTCCCCCGCCTCACAGGTCTCCCCCGCCGAGCCCTCCGCCCTGGGCGGCGGCTCCCTGAGCACGGGAGCGAAGAACTCGTCGTCGGGATGCTTGTCTCGCCTCGTCATCCGTCTCATCCCCTCTCCGGCTCGTCGCCCGGGGGCAGCGCCCACTCGTCGCGCCAGCCAGGACGGCGCCGGTAGCCGATCGCCAGCAGCCGTACCGACCGGCACGGCGTCCCGGACGAGCACTCCGCGCAGTCGCGGCCGTGGTCGGCGAGCACCGCCAGCTTCGCCTCGCAGCGGGCGATCACGTCGGCCGGGTCGTGCAACGCGATGTGGATGGCCTCGACCGGATGCAGCAGGTCGTCCTCGTGGAACCCGATCGCGGACACGCTGCGGTGCTCGTCGAACGCGAGCCGGTTGCCTTCCTGGCCGCGCACGTACCGCCAGGCGTTCCCTCCCGCGGACTCGGCGGTCGCCTTGTCGGCCTCGATCTGGGTGCGCAGCCATTCCGGCATCGGGCCGGCCTGGCTCTCGCCCTCCAACTCTCGCAGGAACGGCGCGACGATCCCGTTCAGCTCGGTGACGAGCGCTTCGAGTGCCGCCTGGGCGTCGTCGAGGTTGGGCAGCCCGGCGGCCCTCGCGTGCGTGGGCGTGGGCAGCCGATCCGGTGACACCGGAACCCGCAGTTCCAGCGTGGCCACCGCGGTCGGCCGCTCATACGGGGGCGGCGTGTACGCGGCGTCGTCCCGGTTCTCGTGCTGCCAGCCCGCCCAGCCGGACGGCACCTTCACCGGCGCGGGGACGGCCAGCTCGACCACCGCCAGCAGGTCCTTGTGCTCCTCTGGCCGGTGGCAGGCCGCGTCCAGCACGCGGGGATGGTGCTGCACGTACGGCTGGTCGACCACCGGGCGGGTCGCGGCCTCCCACGCGGCCGCGGCGAAGTGGGCCGGGTCGAGCGTGACGCCGTCAGCCGCGGGTTCCCCCGCAGTGGCCGCGAACGCGTGCCGCCATGCGCGCAGCACCTGTCCGTAGTGCTGTTGTTTCCCCTTGTGGGCGGCGTCGATCCAGAACGCCTGCGTTCCGGTGCCGGCCATGGCACCCCCCGAACGTTCGTTGCCTGTCGTCTGTCCCCCCTGCCCCGGTCGGAAGGCATCACCCATCGCCCGCCGAAACGGCACGAAAACCCGATACGGGAAGATGACCGTACGCAACCTAACCAGCACGAACGGTCACCGTAAAGTGGCGAGAGTGGCCCCGAGGCAGCCCCCGGCAAGCAGAGAGGAAGCAGCATGGCGCAGGTAGCGAGGATCGACGTCGAGACCAGGGCCCAGACCGTCAGCAACACCTTGTCCGCCGAGCAGGCGGAGCAGATCGCCGACGCCTTCGGGTGGCAGGGCATCTGGTTCGCCGAGCAGCTCGACGGCGACGCCGACACCCGCAGGCCCGACACGACCTGGGACCTCGTCGGCGACCGTCCGCACGCGGGCGTCACCGCGAAGGGGCGGGCCGCCGTCCACCTGGCCGAGGGCCACGACCGGCTGACCCGGCCGCTCATCATGGCCGACGGCTTCGGGTACGGCCCGAGCGACCTCGACGCCCTGTGGCGGCACCTCAACACGCCCTACCGCGACGGCGAACCGGGCTTCCTCGACCAGCTCCTGTCGATGGGCATCGATGTCGTCCTGCTCGGCTTCGCCCAGCGGCACACGTACCTGCAGGCCAACGCGGCCGTCGCGATCAGCTGCGTGCAGCGCGCCGTCGGCGAGCGCGACGGCGACGACCCGCTGACCGTGGGCGGCATCGGCATGGGCGGCCTGATCACCCGGTACGCCCTCGCCGTCATGGAGGCCGACGGCCTCGACCACCGTACGGACAAGTACTTCTCCTACGACACGCCGCACCTCGGCGCCTGGATCCCGCTCGTGCTCCAGCAGCTGGCCCACCTGCACGAGGCGCTGCAGCCGCCGGAGGGCGGCGAGCCCGGCCCGGCGGCGCTGCTGCGCAGCCCGGCGGCGCAGCAGCTGCTGTGGGGCTGGGTCGAGAGCGCCGACTTCTCGGGCCCGGTGGCGGCCAACCCGCTGCGCGAGGAGTTCCTGGACGACCTGCGCCGGGTGGGCTGGTTCCCGATCCGGCCGTACAAGCTGGGGCTCGCGAGCGGGCTCGGCACCGGCGTCGGCACCGACCTGGCGCCGGGCACGCCGGTCTACGACCTGCAGTCGGCCGACCTCCAGCTCACCGCCCGCGTCCAGCCCGACGGCGGCGAGCGGCAGAACCTCGGCACGATCCGGCTCGGCCCGCCGGTGTGGACGAGCCTCACCTCGCACGTGGCGGCGTTCGACGGGGCGCCCGGCGGCACGCTCGACACGTGGGGCCGGGTCGCCGACGCGATGGGGCTGCCGATTCCCGAACGGCTGCGGAGCAGCTGCTTCGTGCCGACGGTCAGCGCGATCGCCCTGACCCGCGACCCCTACCAGTGGCAGCCCGACCTCTACAAGGACCTCAGAGACCTGCCGAAGGACGAGACGCTGCTGGACGCGTTCTGCTGCGACATCGCCAACCGGCGGCACTGCGCGGTGTCGCAGCCGCTGATCGAGTGGTTCGTCGGGCAGCTCGCCGGGTGGTGACCCGGCGCTGACACGGAACGAGTGCCCGCACTCGTTCCGTGTCGGTCTCCGGCCTCAGCCGCGGTGGAAGCAGAGGAGCTGGTCGCGGGTGGCGTTCCGGTCGCGGTAGGAGACGAGCGCAGGGCGCTCGTCGGTGCGGTGGCCGGGCAGCCGCTCGGCGTCGCTCCACGCGGAGCCGTCGAAGGCGGTCCACCACAGGACGTGGTCGGACGCGCCGCGGTGCACGCAGAACAGCCGGTCCTTGTACGCGGCCAGGGCCGGGGCCTGCGAGGTCTGGTGGCCCGGCAGCTTCTGGTCGGGGCTCCAGGCCGAGCCGTCCCAGCGCGTCCACCACAGCGACGTGTCGTCGCCCGTGCCCCGGTGCACGCAGTAGAGGTGTCCCCGGTAGACGGCCAGCGCGGGGGC
>NZ_FNFB01000010.1:59779-222286 GCF_900100395.1 Nonomuraea maritima
GAGCCGTCCCAGCGCGTCCACCACAGCGACGTGTCGTCGCCCGCGCCCCGGTGCACGCAGAACAGCTGCCCGTCGTACGCCGCCAGCGCCGGATCGGCGTCGGTGAGGTGCGACGGGAACGTCTCGTCCTCGCTCCAGCCCTGCTCGGCGTCGTAGACCGTCCAGCGCAGCGTGGAGTCGTCGCCTCGGTGGACGAGGTGGAGCCGGTCGCGGCACACCGCGAGCGCCGGGCCCGACACGCTGAAGTGCTCGACGAACCGCTGGCCGGGGCTCCAACCCTCCTCCGGCTCGTGGACCGCCCAGTACAGCCGCGCGCCGCCCGCCGTCCTGCCGTCCTGACGGGCGGGGACGAGCATGCCGGGAGCGGTCCAGGGGGAGACCAGCTTGACGCCGTACGGACGGGCGACGGAGGCGATCCACTCGGCCCTGTCGCGGACGCGGCGCTCGACCGCGGGAGCCACCCCCGCGCCCAGCACGACGCCCGCCATCTCACCGACCAGCTGCGGGATCTCGGCCGACAGCAGCGCGGCCGACTCGTTGAGGTGGATCTCGTAGCCCCACCAGCGGGAGACCGGCCACACCTCGGCGCCCATCATGCGCAGCTCCTGCTGCAGCCGCTGGATGCGGATCCGCTCCTCCTCGGGGAGCCCGGCGATCCGCCGCTCACCCTCGCGCCTGGCCTCGGCGCCCCCTCGGGCCGGCGGGAGGTCGAGCTGCTCGGTCTCGACCGCCATGTCGACGGCCGCGGCCACGAAGTCGTCCTGGGCGTTGAGCAGCGCGGACTCACCGCCGAGCGCGGCGTCTGCGATGTCGGCTCGGGTCTCGTCAGTCATTCCAGCCCCCCTGGAGCGATAGATGAGCGAACTTACGTCATCGTAACTTTCAGTAGTGATTCGATTACTCTAAGGCTGGATTGTGACAGGTAAAGCCCAGGCGTAGTCGCCCGTCGTATTTGCACTTCTGCGGGGCGCCGCCGGGCGGGCCGGCGGCGCCCCGGTTCACCAGGCGACGTTCAGCTTCGACATCCCGTACACGATGCTGAAGGAGCGGAAGTCGGCGCCGTCCTCGACGGCGCGCAGGGCGGGGAAGCGCCGGAACAGGGCCGGGAAGGCGATCCGCATCTCCATGCGGGCCAGCGGGGCGCCGATGCAGTGGTGGACGCCGTGGCCGAAGGCCAGGTGGCCGGGCGCGCCCCTGGTGAGGTCGAAGCGGTCGGCGTCCGCGAGGAACCCCGGGTCGCGGTTCGCGGCGGGCAGGGAGCAGATCACCAGCTCGCCGGGGCGGATGACCTGCCCGCCGATCTCGACCTCCGCCGTGGCGACCTTGGTGGTGCCGTTGTGCACGATGCTGAGCCAGCGCAGCAGCTCCTCCACCGTCGCGTCGATGCGCTCGGGCTCCTTCCTCAGCAGGTCGAGCTGCTCGGGGTGGCGCAGCAGGGCGAGCGTGCCGAGGGACAGCATGTTCGAGGTGGTCTCGTGCCCGGCGAACAGCAGCAGGCCGCCGATCCCGACCAGCTCGTCGGTGGACAGGTCGTCGCCGTGCTCGCGGACCAGCATCCCGAGCAGGTCGTCGCCCGGGTCGGCCTGGATGCGCGCGACCAGCCCCTCCATGTACATCCGCTGCTCGAACTGCTGCCGCAGCCGTTCCTCGCCGGGCACCGTCATGTCCAGCATCCGGGTCGTACGCTGCTGGAACCCGTCGCGGTCCTCGTACGGGACGCCGAGCAGCTCGCAGATGACCAGCGACGGGATCGGCAGCGCGAACGCCGGCACCAGGTCGGCGGGCGAGCCCGCGGCCTCCATGGCGTCGAGGTGCTCGTCGACGATGGCCGCGATCCGCGGCTCCAGCCGGCGTATGCGGCGGATGGTGAACTCGGGCGTCAGCATCCGGCGCAGGCGGGTGTGCTCGGGCGGGTCGACGCCCAGCAGGTTGCCCGCGCGCACCTTGGCCTTCTGCTCCTCGGTCATCTCGGGCGATCCGGGCAGGCGCGCGACGCCCTGCGGATTGACCCTGAAGCGTTCGTGGTCGCCGAGGACCTGGCGGATGTCGGCGTGCCGCGTCACCAGCCAGGCGTCGTCGCCGAAGGTCGTCTTGATCCGCTTGACCCGTTCCTCGTCGCGCGCCGCCGCCAACTCCGGCGCGGGATCGAACTCCGCCCTCCGCATGTGCAGCGGCATCGTGGTCTCGCTCATGCAATCACCTGGATCCCGGGGGTTTTTCGGAGAACGCTACTGATCCCGGCGAAGATCCACTAGCACTTCGCGATGCTCGCTTTTCCGGCATTCCGGCTCGCGATCACGGCTGCCATCATTAGCCACCATGAAACTGGTAACCCCCATTCCCGACGCCGTTCCCGTGTTGATCGCCGGTGGCGGGCCCGTCGGTCTGGCGACCGCCGTGGAGCTGCGCCACCACGGCGTGGAGTGCCTGGTGGTCGAGCCGCGCGCGTCGGTGTCGTGGCTGCGTCCGCGGGCGAAGACGACCTCGGCGCGTTCGATGGAACTGCTGCGCAGGTGGGGGCTCGCGGAGACGTTACGCGAGCGCGCGCCGCTCCCGGTGTCGTGGTCGCAGGAGGCGCTGTTCGTCACGAGCCTGCTCGGTCGCGAGGTGGCCCGCATCGACGCCTGCTTCGGCCTCGACCTGGCCGGCTCCGATTTGGCGGCCGAGCCCGGCCAGCAGGCGCCGCAGCCGCTGGTGGAGGAGGTGCTGCGCGAGGCCGTCGGCGACGCGCTGCTCACCGGGTGGCGGGTGACGGGGCTCAGCGAGGACGCCGACGGCGTGACCGTGCGCGTCACCCCCGAGGGCGGCGGAGAGGAACGCGAGATCCGCGCCCGGTACGTCGTCGGCTGCGACGGCCCGCGCAGCGTGACCCGGGCCGCCATCGGCTCCCGCTACGAGGGCCGCCAGGACGAACGTCCCAACTTCAACATCGTCTTCCGCGCCCCCGGGCTGGCCGAGCGCATGCCGCACGGCCCGGCGGTGCACTACTGGGTGCTCAACCCGGCCCAGCCAGGGCTGGTCGGCCGCCTCGACCTGAAGGACACGTGGTGGTGCATCGCCCAGGGCGTCCGGGCCGAGGACGCCGACCCCGTACGCCTGGTGCGCAACCTGGCCGGCGACGACGTCGAGGTGGAGATCCTCGCCACCGACCCGTGGACCGCTCGGATGCAGCTGGCCGACCGGTACGCGAGCGAGCGGGTGTTCCTCGCCGGTGACGCGGCCCACCAGAACCCGCCCTACGGCGGCCACGGGTTCAACACCGGCGTCGGTGACGCGGTGAACATCGGCTGGAAACTGGCCGCCGTGCTCAACGGCTGGGCGCCTGCCGGGCTGCTGGCCACGTACGAGACCGAACGCCGTCCGATCGCGGCCGACACCATCGAGGCCGCCGCCAGGAACATGGCCACCCTCGCCCCCGAGCTGGCCGACCCGGCGCTGATGGGCGACGCGGCCGAGTTCGAGCGGGTGCGGCCGGCCGTGGCGGAGGCCGTGCTGCGCACGAAGGACAGCGAGTTCCACAGCCTCGACCTGGTGCTCGGCTACACGTACGCGGGCTCCTCCGTCGTCGCCCCTGACGCCGGCGAGCGCCTGTCCCACCGCTGGCTGGCCCCGGGAGACTCCCTCTACGACCGCCTCGGCCCGGCCTTCACCCTGGTAGGCGACTCAACCCTGCCGGAGGCCGTGGCCGTACAGGCCGAGGCCCGCGCGCTGGGCGTCCCCCTGCGGGTGGCCCACCTTCCCGACCACCCCCTGACCCTGGTCCGCCCCGACCAACACGTGGCCGCCCGTGCCCCCTTCCCCGCCGACCCCCTCCACCTGGCCCTGGCCCACTGACCGCCCCGAGCGACCAGCGCGGCTCACGCTGGTCGCTCTTCCACGAACACGTCCTGGACGGTCTCGGCCGTCGCGGCGCGGGCGATCCAGCCCTCGACCGGGTTTCTCCGGCGGTCCGATGACGAGGACCAGGACCGCCTCGACGTCGTCGGGGACACGGATGCCCAGGTCCTCCAGCCGGGTCACCGGCCCGTCGGGCAGCTCCGTTCCCAAGCCGTCACGCAGGATCTCGACCACCAGCCGCGGATGCTCGGCCAGCAGCCGGACGATGTCGTCGTGATAGGGAGTTCGCATGGCGCTCATTGTCATCGGACCGGCACTCTCGGTAACGGGTCCTCCAGTGGCGGGTGAAGGAACGTTCACCCGAGGGGGAAGGTCGTTACACCGCTTGCATGTACGACAGAAAGTACGACACGTAAAGGGACGGCTTGTGCTACACCAGCTAGCATGAAAGTCATGCCGAGAAATCCGTCGTACAGCCTCAGCGGCACGGCCCAGGATCTGATCGACGCCTGTTCTGAGAAGGCCGGGCTGAGCCGGAGCGCCTGGGTGGAGAAGGCGGTCATCTACTACGCGCTGGTGACCGGCGCGCCTGCCGAGCAGAGCTCCGAGGAAGCCCTCGCCGAGGCGCTCGCCGACGAGCAGGAAGCCGCCGCCGACGGGCGGGACGCGGCGTGATCCAGCTCCGGACCGGCGGCGTCTACCTCTACTCCCCCAAGGGCATCGACCGGGAACGCCTGATGCTCGTCATCTCGGCGCCCGGCGTGGTCGACTCCCGCCGCCGGTTCGTCACCGGCCTGTCCGTCCTGTCCGCCTCCGACGGCGACACCCTCACCGTGCCCATCACCGTCGACGGCGCCCGCCGCTACGTCAACACGACGCAACCGCAACGCCTGATCCGCGACTGGTTCCTCGACCACCACGGCAGCCTCTCCCCCAGAGAACTCGAAGCCGTACGCGCCTACCGCCGCCTCGCCGAAGATCTCTGACCTCGGCGCCGGCAGGCCAGTACCGGACCGGGTGGTCGATGTGGGCGAGGGTTCGGGGGGAGGTTTAGGGTGGCCGCATGCGTGTTGTGGTGATTGGCGGTAGCGGGCACATCGGTACGTACCTTGTTCCTCGGCTGGTCGAGGCGGGGCACGAGGTCGTCAACGTGAGCCGGGGCAAGCGGGAGCCGTACAGTCCGCACGGCGCCTGGCGGCACGTCACGACGGTCACGGCCGACCGCGACGCCGAGGAGGCCGACGGGACGTTCGGACGGCGGATCGCCGAGCTGGAGGGCGACGTCGTCATCGACCTCATCTGCTTCACGGAGGCGAGCGCCCGCGCGCTCGCCGACGCGCTCGCCGGACGGGTCCGGCACTTCCTGCACTGCGGCACGATCTGGACGCACGGCCCCAGTGCGCAGGTCCCCACCCCGGAGGACGCCCAGAAGCGTCCCTTCGGCGAGTACGGCATCCAGAAGGCCGCGATCGAGGCGTACCTGCTCGACCGCGCCCACCGCGACGGCTTCCCGGTCACGATCATCCACCCGGGGCACATCACCGGGCCCGGCTGGGTGCCGGTCAACCCGGCCGGCAACGTCAACCCCGCCGTCTACCAGGCGCTGGCCGACGGCGAGGAGCTGGCGCTGCCGAACCTCGGCATGGAGACCGTCCAGCACGTGCACGCGGACGACGTGGCGCGGCTGTTCATGGACGCCATGGCGAGCCGCTCGGCCGCGCTCGGTGAGAGCTTCCACTCCGTCGCCACCACCGCCCTGACGCTGCGCGGGTACGCCGAGGCGGCGGCGGGGTGGTTCGGCAGGGACGCCAGGCTGACGTTCCTGCCCTGGGAGCAGTGGCAGGGCACGGTGTCCGAGCAGGACGCGAAGATCACCTACGACCACATCGCCCACAGCCCGCACTGCAGCATGGACAAGGCGGAGCGGCTGCTCGGGCACCGGCCCCGGTACACCGCGCTGGAGGCGATCCACGAGGCGGTCGAGGCACTGGTGAGCGCGGGCACCATCACCGTCAGCCGCTGAACGAGCCGGCGCGAAAGCCGGGCACGATCACCGTCCGTCGGTGATCGCGTCCGGCTTTGCTTCCCTGAGCGGGCGCGATCACGGCCGTCGGTGAACGCGCCCGTCCCTTTCAGAGGGCAGAGCTGGGTGGGGAGGGTGCCGTTAGTTGGTGAGGGGGCCGAATTCCTTGCGGGTGTCGATGACGTCGCCGAACAGCTCCCAGCGCTCGCCCTTGAACTGCATGAGCTGCATCGACTCGATCGGGAACCCGTCGTCCTGGCCGGTCTGCATCGTGACGCCGGGCAGCAGCATGTCCACCTGGACGTTCTGCAGGTTGCGCACCGAGTCGCGCAGCCCCTCGCGGGTCGGGCACGCGGCCGCGTCCATCGCCTTGTGGAAGCTGCTCGCCACCGCCCACCCGAAGGCGTGGTACGGGACGTTCGGGTCGGCGCCCGGCGCGTACTGCTCCATCTTCTGCCTGTAGAGCTTCATCTCGGCGTCGTCCGCCCAGATGGGGTCGTTCGGGTCCTTGTAGTACGTCGAGGACACGACACCCTGGACGTTCTCGAACCCGACCGGCTGCAGGACGGTGACGGAGGCGGCGACGTTGTTGACGATGTGCAGCGGGTTCCAGCTGGTGTTCTTGGCGTCGGCGGCGAGCGCCTGCGAGCCGAACTTCGGCGTGGTCACGTTGAGGAAGACGTCCGCCTTCGACTCGGCGAGGTTGCGCATCTGCGGGTCGACGCTCGGGTCGGACACCTCGTAGCTCTGCTCGGCGACGACCTGCACCTGCGAGCCATCGGTGGCCCGCTTGAACCCGTTGAGCAGGTCCTTGCCGAAGTCGTCGTTCTGGTAGAGGACGGCGACCTTGGCGTCGGGCTTCTCCTTCTTCAGGTACTGGGCGTAGACGCGGGACTCGGAGACGTAGTTGGGCTGCCAGCCGATGGTCCACGGGTGGCTGGTGTCGGTGCCCCACTGGGAGGCGCCGGTGGCGACGAAGATCTGCGGCACCTTGCGCTGGTTGGTGTAGTCCCAGACGGCGGTGGTGGACGGCGTGCCGAGCGTCTGGAACAGGGCGAACACCTCCTCCTGCTCGACCAGTCGCCTGGCCTCCTCGACGGCCTTCGGCGGCTGGTAGCCGTCGTCGCGCACGACGAACTCGACCTTGCGCCCGCCGATGCCGTTCTGCTCGGCGTTGACGTAGTCGAAGTACGCCTTGATCCCCTTCGGGATGTCTCCGTACGCGGAGGCGGGGCCCGACAGCGGGTAGATGCCGCCCAGCTTGATGCTGGTGTCGGTGATCCCGGTCGTCTGCTGCCCCGCGCACTGGCCGGACGCCGCCGTGCCGCCACCGGTACCGCCACCCGCGGCCTCTCCGGTGTCCCTCCCGCCGCAGGCGGCGACGGCAAGCAGGAGCAGCGCCGTGCAGCCGATCGCAGATACTCGCATCCCTCTTACTCCTTCCGGGGAATCTTCTTGATCAGACGCCCGGCCAGCCCGGCCAGCCCCTGCGGGGCCACGTACATCACCAGGATGATCAGCAGGCCGAAGATGACGCCGGGCGCGGCGTCGTTGATGTCCTGCGAGATGCTGGGCACGAACATCACGAACAGGCCCCCGAGGACCGGCCCCGACAGCGAGCCGAGCCCGCCGACGACCAGGCCGGCGAGCAGGGTGATCGACAGGTTCACCGTGAACGAGTCCGGCGAGACGAACCCGATCACCCACGTGTAGACACAACCGGCGACCCCGGCGAACATCGCGCTCCAGGCGAACGCCAGCGTCTTGTAGGACGACAGCCGCACACCCATGACCTCGGCGGCGATCTCGTTGTCCCGGACGGCGTGCAGCGCCCGTCCCACGCGCGAGCGCAGCAAGCTGGCGGCTACGAGGAACGCGAGCACGGCGACGCCGAGGGCGAGGAAGTACAGCCACTGGTCCTCGGCCAGGCCGCTCCAGGCGGGCGGCACCGGCTTGGGCAGCGTGAGCCCCATGGAGCCACCGGTGAGCTCCTCGAACCGCTTGAGCAGCGGCACCAGGAAGATCGCGATGGCCAGCGTGACCAGCGCCAGGTACAGCCCGCGCAAGCGCATCGCGGGCACGCCGAGCCCGAACCCGACGAGGAACGCCACCGCGGCCGCGAGGGGCAGCGTCAGCAGGTACGGGACGTCGAGCCGGTCGACGAGGACAGCCGAGGTGTAGGCGCCGATGGCGAAGAAGGCGCCGTGACCGAGGGAGATCTGCCCGGCGTGGCCGACGAGCAGGTTCAGCCCGAGCAGCGCGACCGCGTACACCAGCACCATCGTGAGCTGGAAGACGTGGAAGGGGACGAGCTGGAACGGCGCGTAGACGGCGGCGGCGAGGAGCAGCGCCAGCGCGATCCACCGCCATCGGGCCGGGATCGTCCCGGACCGCCGCTTCCGCGCGGGTGCGGGGGCGGCCGTAGTGTCGTCGACTTTCGTGGGTCCGCTCATGCCCGCTCCACCGCCGCTCGCCCGAACAGCCCCTGCGGCCGCAGCAGCAGGACGCCGAGGATGATCACCAGAGGCACCCCCACCTTGAGGTCGGACCCGATGAACCCGACGTACGCGCCGGCGAGCGTCTCGGCGACGCCCACGACGAGGCCGCCGACGACCGCCCCGAGCGGGCTGTCGAACCCGCCGAGCGTGGCGGCGGCGAACGCGTAGATGAGGACGCCGGCCATCATGTTGGGCTCGAGGAACAGCAGCGGCGCGACGAGCACGCCCGAGACGGCGCCGACGGTGGCGGCGAGCCCCCAGCCGAGCGCGAGCGTCCAGCCGACGCGGATGCCGACCAGCCGCGCCGAGGCCGGGTTGGCCGCCACGGCCCGCATGCCGAGCCCGATCTTGGTGTGCTGGAAGAGCAGGTAGAGCAGTCCCATGACGAGCGCCACGACACCGAGGACGCCGAGCGTGGAGAAGCTGAGGCTGACCCCGCCGAGCTCCAGCGCGCCTCCGGGGAACGGGTTGGGGAAGTCCTTGATGAGGAACGTCCAGATCCACCCGGCGGCGGCGTTGACGAAGATGAACAGGCCGACGGTGACGATCACGATGGTCAGCTCGGGCGCGCCCTCGACCGGCCGGATGATCACCCGTTCGATGAGCATGCCGCCCGCGAACGACACGACCAGCGTGAGCGGCAGCGCCACCCAGAACGGCAGCCCGGCGGCCATGCACTGCCAGGCGACGTACGTGGAGAACATGGCCAGCTCGCCCTGGGCGAAGTTCACGATCCCGGTGAACTGGTAGATCAGCACCAGGGCCAGCGCGAGGCTGGCGTAGATCGCGCCCGCGCCGAGCCCCTGGACGACCTGCTGCAGGAATCCGGCCATCGCTACACCCGGTACCCGAGGTAGGACTGCGCGACCTGCTCGTCGGCCCTGATCTCCTCGGCCGTCCCCGACAGGACGATCCGCCCGGTCTCCAGGACGTGCGCCTGCTGGGCGATGCCGAGAGCGAGATGGGCGTTCTGCTCGACGACGACCACGGTGGTCTGCTCCTCTGCGTTGATGGCCTGGACGATGCGGAACAGCTCCCGGGTGACCAGCGGGGCCAGGCCGAGCGACGGCTCGTCGAGCAGCAGCAGCCGGGGCCGCAGCATGAGGGCCCGGCCGATGGCCAGCATCTGCTGCTCGCCGCCGCTGAGGCTGCCGGCCGCCTGCTTGAGCCGGGTCTTCAGTACCGGGAAGTACGTGTAGATGCGGTCGAGGTCGGAGTCCACCTCGGCCCGTCCGCGCCGGACGAACGCGCCGAGCCGCAGGTTGTCCTCGACGGTGAGCGGCATGAACGTGCCGCGCCCCTCGGGGACGTGGGCGACGCCGAGCCGGGCGATGGTGTCGGGCGAGCGCCCGGACAGCTCGGTACCGCCGAGCGTGACGGTGCCGCGCGTCCTGACCATGCCGGACAGGGCGCGCAGGAGCGTCGTCTTGCCGGCGCCGTTCGGGCCGAGGATCGCGCACACCTCGCCCTGCTTGACGGTGAAGCGCACACCGTGCAGCACGCGGGCGTCGCCGTAGCCGGCGACGAGGTCGTCCACCACGAGCTCGCTCATGCCGCCGTCCCCAGGTAGGCCTCGATGACGGCGGGGTCGCGCTGCACCTCGGCGGGCGGACCTTCGGCGATCTTGCGGCCGAAGTCCAGGCAGACGATCCGCTCGCAGATCCCCATGACGAACCCCATGTGGTGCTCCACCACGACCACCGTCAGGTCGTACTCGGTGCGGATGGCGCCGAGCGTGCCGGCGAACTCCTCGACCTCGGCCGCGTTGAGTCCGTTCACCGGCTCGTCGAGGAGCAGCAGCCGGGGGCGGCCCATGAGCGCGCGGGCCAGCTCGACGCGCTTGAGCGTGCCGAACGGCAGCCCGGTCGCGGGATGGTCGGCCACCGCCGTCAGGCTCAGCCGTTCGAGCACGGCGTCGGCGTCGGCACGCAGCGCGCGCTCCTCGCGCGACACCGCGGGCAGCCGCAGCCCGGCGGACAGGAAGCCGGCGCGGCCCCGGTGATGCGCGCCGACGAGCACGTTGTCGCGCACGGACAGGTGGGGGAACAGGCCGAGGTTCTGGAACGTCCGCGCGATGCCGAGACCGGCGATGGCGTGCGGGGCGAGGGTGGTCAGGTCCTTGCCCTCGTAGGTGACCGTCCCTGAGTCGGCGTCGTAGCGCCTGGTCAGGCAGTTGAACAGGGTGGTCTTGCCGGCGCCGTTCGGCCCGATGAGCCCCACCATCTCGCCGCGTGCCACCTCGAAGCTGACGCCGTCCAGCGCGGTGATGCCGCCGAAGCGGACGGTAAGATCATGCACCTCCAGCATCCGGCCTCCTGGAGAACAATGTTCTGAATTGCGCTCAGCGTAGGAGCGGCCGGTCAGGCGCCGCATTGGGCACGGTCACCCAAGATGTTTCAGGCGAGTTGTCCTCTGAGCACAGCGTGTGTCTCGGACCGGTTACGACCCGTTGACCGCCCGGCAACGGGCATGGATCATCCCGGCATGTCCACCGGTTCACGCACCGTGGAAACCGCCGTACGCGCGGCACGCACCCGCATTCTCTCCGAACTGCTCGACGACCTGCCGAACCTGGCCGACACCGCGGTCGCGACCATGCGCGAGGAGATCCCCGCCTACGACGCGCAGGGCCCGGCCTTCCACTCCGACGTGCGCGACCAGGTGGTCCGGCACTACCGGTCCAAGCTCGGCGTGCTGCTGGAGGACCGTACGGTGACGTTCGAGGACATCTCGTTCACCCGGCGGGCCGCCATGCGCCGGGCCAGGGCCGGGGTGGCGCTGGCCGACTACATCAACGCCTTCCGGGTCGGGCAGCAGGTGTTCTGGGAGGCGGTGGTCGAACGGGCCGGGCACACGTACGCCGGCCGGGAGGCGGCGCTCGCCCTCGCGACGCCGCTGATGCGCTACTGCGACTTCGCCAGCACGCACGCCGCCAACGCGTACATGGAGTTCCAGCAGTACGCGGCCGCCGAGGCCGTCCGCGAGAGCCGCGACCTGCTGGAGACACTGCTGGCCGGGGCCGCGCCGACCCGGGGCCGGGAGCTGGCCGCGGCGCAGGCGCACGGCCTGGCCCCCGACGGGCGCACGCCGCTGCTGGTGGTGACCGCGGTGCTCGCGGGGCCGTCCAGCGAGGTGACGACAGGACCCGACCGCGGCGCTGACGCCCGGCACGCGGCCTGCGCCGCCATCGCGCGGACCGGCGGGAACGGCACCCGCACCCTGTCGGTCGTGCGCCAGTCGGAGATCATCGCCATCCCCGTGCTCGGCCCCGGCGCGGGGGCGGAGGAGCTGTGCGACCGGCTGCAGGGGGTGCTGGAGAGCCTGGCGACCGAGGGCATCCGGCTGGCCATGGGCATCAGCACGGTGTCGTTCGGCGCGGCGCAGATCCCGCAGGCCTACCAGGAGGCGCGGGCCGTGCTCGACTTCGTGCCCGAGGAGGGCGGGGTGGCGGCGCTGCCGCGGATCACGCCGTTCCAGTACCTGGCGATGAAGGCCGACGACACCGCCCGCCACCTGGTCGACCCGCGCATCACGGCGCTGCTGGCCGAGGACCGCGCGCGCGGCGGCGTGCTGACGGCCACGATCAGGGCGTTCGCCGCCGCCGACCTCAACCTGCGGGCGGCGGCCGAGCAGCTGCAGATCCATCCCAACACCGCGCAGTACCGCCTGCGCCGGATCCAGGAACGCACCGGGCGGAGCCTGCGCTCGATCAACGATCTCGTCGAGCTGCTCGTCGCGATCGCGCTGCAGGACTCGCTCCCCACCAATACCGGCCGGGAAAGACTGGCCACCGCGACCAATGAGGGGCGTGGGAGAGCGGACGTACGGTCATGCCATGAACCTCGCTGACCGGCTTCAGGGGGCTGCCGAACGGCTCGGCGGCAGGGCGGTTCTCACGCTTGACGCGGCGGAGCTCACCTACGGGACGCTGGAGGAGCTGAGCGCCCGCGTCGCGGGGCTGCTGCGCTGCCGCGGGATCGGGGCGGGCGACCGGGTCGCGATCATGTTGCCGAACGTGCCCGAGTTCGGCGTCGTCTACTACGGGGTGCTGCGCATCGGGGCCGTGGTGGTGCCGCTCGATCCGCTGCTGAAACGCCGCGAGATCGCCGCGTACCTCGGCGACTGCGGGGCGCGGCTGCTGATCGCCTGGCACGCGTGCGCCGAGACGGCCGAGGCGGGCTCGGCGGGCACGAGGACCGACTGCTTCTTCGTGGTGCCGGAGGAGTTCCGGCGGCTGCTGCGCGGCGTGCCGGCCGAGCGGGAGGTCGTGTCCATGGAGCCCGGCGACACCGCGGTCATCCACTACACCTCCGGCACGACCGGCCGGCCGAAGGGCATCGAGCTGACCCACGCCAACCTCGGCGGCAACGCCTCGACCGTGGCGCGCATGCACGCGCTGGGCGTCGACGACGTGGTGCTCGGGGCGCTGCCGCTCTACCACACGTTCGGGCAGACCTGCTCGCTCAACGCGACCGTGCACGCGGGCGCGCGGCTGACGCTGCTGCGGCGCTTCGAGCCGGGCCGGGCGCTGGAGGTCATCCGGCGCGACGGGGTGACGGTCTTCCAGGGCGTGCCGACCATGTTCATCGCGCTGCTCGACCATCCGGGCGCCTCCGACATGTCGATGCTGCGGGTCTGCGCCTCGGGCGGGGCGGCGCTGCCGCTCGACGTGCTGCGCGCGTACGAGGACCGGTTCGGCTGCTCGATCATCGAGGGGTACGGGCTCAGCGAGACCTCCCCTGTGAGCGCAACCAACCGCGGGGGCCACCACCGCAGGCCCGGCTCGATCGGCTGGCCCATCAGGGACGTCGAGATGAAGGTCGTCGACGAGGACGGCCGCGAGACGCCCACCGGCGAGATCGGCGAGATCGTGGTCCGCGGCCCCAACGTCATGAAGGGCTACTGGAACGACCCCGCGGCCACCGCCGAGGCCGTCCGCGACGGCTGGTTCCACACCGGCGACCTCGGCCGGGTCGACGAGGACGGCTACTTCTTCCTGGTCGACCGCCGCCGCGACGTGATCATCCGCGGCGGCTACACGGTCTACCCGCGCGAGGTCGAGGAGGTCCTGTACGAGCATCCGGCGGTGCGGCAGGCGGCCGTCATCGGCGTGCCGCACGCGGAGCTGGGCGAGGAGATCGCGGCGGTGGTGGCGGTGCGGACGCCGGTGAGCGGCGACGAGCTGCGCGACTTCGTCCGCGAGCGGGTGGCGGCGTACAAGTACCCGCGGCGGGTGTCGTTCGTGGAGGAGCTCCCGATGAGCCCCACCGGCAAGATCCTCAAACGGGCCCTCACCCGCTAGACGGCATCAGAACCGGTACGTACGAGTGACCGCGACGAGGTCGCCGTCCTCGCGGGTCGCCGCGACGAGGCCGGGCGGCCTTGGCACGTACCCGGGCGCCGACGTCAGCCCGTCGGTCTCTGAGATCGCCGTCACCCGGAGGGGGCCCGTCCCCGTCGCCCGCAGGGTGATCACGGCGCCGCTCGCGGGCAGCCCGCGGAAGCGGACCTCGCCCGGCCAGGTGTTCGCCCGGACGCCGGTCACCTCGACGGCAACCGGACGCGTCCCCCTGACCTGGGCGGTGGCTCCGGTGATCGGGCGTTCGACCCGGAGCGTGACCGAGCGCGCGCCCCGGCCGGGGGTGACCCGCAGCCGGTAGCCGCCGTCGCCACGGGACAGCAGCTCGACGCGCGGGCCGTCGGCGTCGATCGCCGAGGCGGGGCCCGTCCACAGGGCGCCGCGGGCGTAGCCGGGCGGGAGGTGGCCGGTGTCGCGGGCGGAGACGTACGTACGGGTCCAGGCGGGCGGGTCGAGGTCGGCGCTGACCCACGCCGCGGTTCGGGTGTCGGCGTCCATCACGTACGCCAGATGGGTGCGCCCCGGGTGTGACGCGTCGAACCGGTCGAACGCCAACCCGCCCGCCACCAGCGCCACCGCGAGACCGGCTGCCACGAGCAGCCCGAGCCGTCCGGACCGGAGAACGCGCGCGAAGCGGACCTGACCGGGGCGCTCCAGCCAGAGGCAGAGCTCCACGAGCGGCAGCAGCGTCAGGCCGAACAGGGCCAGAGCCAGCGCACTCACGCCGCCGAGCGCGAGCCCCATCCCGTCGAACGCCACCCCGGCCAGCGCGGGCAGCAGCGCCGCCGCGACGCTCGCGCCCGCCGTCACCGCCGCCACCCGCGGACCGGCCGGCAGCAGGAGCGCCACCAGGGTCCCGAGCGCGCACGCCAGCGCGGGCAGCGTGAACATGAACGACGCCCCCGGCGCGACCTGCGCGCACACCACGCCCAGCAGCGCCGGCCAGGCCAACCCTCCGACGGCGGGCGCGGCGGGACCGATCCGTCGTCGCAACGGCAGGTACGCCCCGAGCACGGCCAGCCACGCCAGCACGGCGACGGCCGCGCGGAACGCCTCCGGCCGGTGCGGCAGCCCGCCCATCCCGTCGTAGGCGGGCCGCACCGCGACCAGCACTTCCCACAACGCCTGCGCCAGCACGACCGCGAGCACGAGCGGGACCGCTCCCCACACCACACCGGCGAGGATCCGCGGCACACTCGCCAGCCGCCTCCGCCGGACGATCGCCGCCAGCCCGGCCACAGCCGCCAACCCGAGCAGGGCCAGCGGCCACACCAGTGCGTTCGGGTACGTCACCATGACCCCGAAAATCCGGAAATAAGTGACATCGTCGTCGGAGGCGAGCGAGGTCAGCTCGGCCGCCCCGAGTGCTCGGGCGAGCGCGAGCATGTTCGCCCCGTGGTGCTGCAGGCTCCCCGGGTCGAGGTACGCGAGCGAGTCGTCGGCCGTGTGGTACCTCGACGAGCCCTCGATGAAGGCGAAGTTCATGCCGGTGAACCCGGCCTCGGTCAGCGGGGTGAAGTCGGTGTTGTTCGGCAGCATCCGGTAGAGCTCGACCATCATGGAGTCGCCCCGCGGCTCCGGCACGGCCCGCGCGAACGTCTCCACCAGCCCCGCGTTGCCCCGCGTGCTCTCGAACAGCAGCGACGGCCCGCCGACCCCTCTGGCCTCCCAGTTCAGCAGCACACCGCCTGCCCGCCCGAGCCGGTGCTCCCGGACGAACGCCCGCGCGCCGAGCACGCCGTCCTCCTCGCCGTCCGTCAGCAGGAACACGAGGTCGTTGCGGAGCCGTTCGCCGCCGAGTGCCCGTACGGTCTCCAGCACGGCGGCCACGGCGGCGCCGTCGTCGGCGGCGCCGGGGCCCATCGCGGCCGAGTCATAGTGGGCCGCGATCAGAACGGTGCCGCTGGAGTCGGTGCCGTGCTTGGTGGCCACGATGTCGTGCGTCAGCCCGAACGACGCCAGCCCCGTCGAGGAGTTCGCGCCCACCGCCCGCTGGACCCGTACGTCGAGGCCCGCCGCGCGCAGCTGTCCGATCAGGTAGGCGCGGGCCCGCGTGGACGCCGGGCTGCCGATGGGGCGCGGCCGGTCGGCGAACCGCTCCAGGTGGCGTAGCGCCCGTTCGGCACTGAATTCGGCCGCCGGCGCCGAGGCGGGCAGCGGCCGCATCGCGCCGTCCGTCAGCGCGGTCAGCGCGATCACCACGGCCAGCGTGAACAGGGCCACGCCACCCGCCAGGACACGGCGGGGGAACAACATCTCCGTCATGGCGGAGAACGTTAGGTTTCACCGGTCATCGCCCGTAATGATGCCCGTACCCGTTTCGACCTGTGGTTCTCCGCAGTACGGCTAGCTCGTGCCGAGCGGGACGGTGAGTCCTACCTCCGCCGCGAGCACCTCACCGCCGAACTCCTGCCGCGCGGCCGCCACGGCGGCGGCCCGGTCGTTGCCCGGCCAGAAGTGGGTGAGCATCAGCCGTCGGGCGCCCGCGCGGCCCGCCCACCCACCGGCCTCCGCCGAGGTCAGCAGATTGCGGGACGGGCGGGCGGTCTCGCCGTCGCGATCGGTGGCCTCGACGATGTACAGATCGGCGTCGCGGCCGAGGTCGCGAGCGCGGGGGTCGGGCCGGTGTCACCGGTGCAGGCCGGCCCACCGGGGTCGCCGTAGAACCGCATCCGGAACAGCCCGTGCAGGTCGACGCAGTGGTCGGGGTGCTCGTGGGTGATGACGACGGCGTCCACCGCGCCGTCCGGCCAGTGCGCGAGCAGCCGCAGCACGCGGCCCTGTGGGTAATGTCTCATTTCGCGGTACGGATCATCTCGGAGAGCGAGACGTGACCTAGAGTTCGAGGTGATGACACCCTGGGAGATGGCCGCGGTGGTGGCGGCCGGGGTCGCCGGCGGCGCGATCAACTCGGTGGTCGGCTCCGGCTCGCTGATCACCTTCCCCACGCTGCTCGCCGTGGGGCTGCCGCCGATCACCGCGAACGTCTCCAACAACATCGGCCTGGTCCCTGGCGGGCTGGCCGGCGTCATGGGCTACCGCGCCGAGCTGACCGGCCAGCGGGCGCGCCTGCTGCGGCTCGCGCCCGCCTCCGTGGTCGGCTCGCTGGCCGGCGCGGTGGCGCTGCTCACCCTTCCTGAGCGGACGTTCACCGCGATCGTCACCGTCCTCGTCGCCGTCTCCTGCGCGATGGTGCTGTTCCAGCCCAAGCTGGGCGCGCTGTTCGCGGCCCGGCGCGGACAGGGCAACGGCGGCCCCTGGCTGTGGCTGGGTGCCTTCGCGGCCGGCGTCTACGGCGGCTACTTCGGTGCCGGGCAGGGCATCCTGCTCATCGGCCTGCTGAGCATCCTGCTCGCCGACGGCCTGCAACGGATCAACGCCGCCAAGAACGTCCTAATCGTGCTGGTCAACGGCGCGGCCGCCGTCCTGTACGCAATCGTCGCCCACGTCGACTGGGTCGCCGTGCTGCTGGTGGCGGCGGGTTCGATGGCGGGCGGCTTCGCGGGCGCCCGCGTCGGCCGCCGGCTGCCCGCCCCGGTCCTGCGCGGCGTGGTCGTCTGCATCGGCGTCGTGGCCATCGCCAAGCTGCTCACGAGCTGACTTGTTCAGGTGAAGGGCCTGGCCATGAGGGCGAGGGTCTCGTCGACGACGTCCAGCAGGGTACGGGCCTCGTCCTCCTCGGTCCAGGTGTGGGTGGCCAGGCGCAGCGCGACCAGGAACGCGGCGGCGGTGACGGCGGGCGGCACCGTGCTCTCGCGGTCGGCGATGGCGTCGGCCAGGTCGCGTTCGAGGCCGGCGAGGTTGCCGAGCTGGCGGTCGAGGAGCGCGGGATGCCGCCTGGCCAGGCGGGTGCGCACGGCCCACTCGCGCACCGGCTCGCCTTCCAGGTGGTACATCTCCTCGACGGACCGGCGCAGCGCCTGCCAGGCCGTCATGCCGGGCGGCTGGGCGCGGACCAGCTCCAGCAGGCGGCGGATGCGCTGCTCCTCGCCGTAGAGGACCGCGTCCTCCTTGCCGGCGAAGTAGTTGGAGAACGTCCGGCGGGAGATGTTGGCCGCGTCCACGATCATCTCGACCGTGACGGCGTCGAGGCCGTGCTCCACGGCGAGCCGCAGGGCGGCCTCGTGCACGGCCTGACGTGTCTCGGCCTTCTTGCGTTCGCGCAGCCCCACGGTCGTGTCCATGATGCGGCTTATCCTACCGAGTGGGAATTTATGCACAATAGGCAAACTTTCCCACTGCGCATATATTTGCCGGGGAGGTTCCATGAACGCACCTCAAATGAGCCACCGGCAGACGCTCGAAGCGCTCAGCGGCCTGCTGCTGGCGCTCTTCGTCGCGATGCTGAGCGGCACGATCGTGTCCGTCGCCCTGCCCCAGATCATCGGCGCGCTGAACGGCACCCAGTCGCAGTACACGTGGGTCGTCACCGCGACGCTGCTGGCCTCCACCGCCTCGACGCCGGTCTGGGGCAAGCTGGCCGACCTGTTCAGCAAGAAACTGCTGCTCCAGCTCTCCATCGTGATCTTCATGGTCAGCTCGCTGGCGTGCGGCTTCGCTCAGGACACCGCGCAGCTCATCGCGTTCCGCGCGGTGCAGGGGCTCGGCATGGGCGCGCTCCAGGTGCTGGTCCAGGTGATCATGGCGGCGATGATCCCGCCGAAGGAACGTGGACGCTACAACGGCTACCTCGGCGGCGTCATGGCCGTGGCCACCGTGGCCGGGCCGCTGCTCGGCGGGCTCATCGCCGACGAGCTGGGATGGCGGTGGTGCTTCTTCATCGCGGTGCCGTTCACCGTGGCCGCGTTCGGACTGCTGCAGGCGACGCTGCGCATGGCCACCGTACGGCGCGACGACGTCAAGGTCGACTACGTGGGCGCCACGCTCATCGCCGCGGGCGTCAGCGTGCTGCTCATCTGGGTGACCTTCGTCGGCGACACCTTCGCCTGGCTGTCGTGGCAGACGGCCGCGATGGCGCTCGGCGGGCTCGCCCTGCTCGGCGTCGCGACCTGGGTCGAGACGAAGGTGGCCGAACCCGTGGTGCCGCTGCACGTCATCCGCCGCCGTACGCCCGCGCTCGCCATCCTGGCGAGCCTCGCGGTCGGCATGGCGATGTTCGGCGGGGTGGTCTTCCTCGGCCAGTACTTCCAGATCGGCCGCGGTTACAGCCCCACCGAGGCGGGCCTGCTCACGATCCCGATGATGTTCGGCGTGCTGGTCTCGTCCACGGTGAGCGGACGCATGGTGTCGAAGAGCGGCAACGTCAAGCCGTACATCGTGGCCGGCTCCGCCGTGCTGACGGCCGGCTTCCTGCTGCTCTCGACGGCCGACCACCAGACCTCGCTCGTACTCGTCTGCGCCGCCATGGTGCTGGTCGGGGCGGGGGTCGGCATGTCGATGCAGAACCTCGTGCTCGCCGTCCAGAACACCGTCCCGCTGCGCGAGCTGGGCGCGGCGAGCGGCGCGATCACGTTCTTCCGGTCGCTCGGCGGCACCGTCGGCGTGTCGGTGCTCGGCGCGGTGCTTGCCAACCAGGTGGCGGCGAGCATCGCGGCCGGGCTGGCGCGGCTCGGCATCGACGCCTCCCGCACGGGCGGGGGCAGCACGCTGAACCTCGCGGCGCTGCCCGAACCGGTCAGGCTCGTCGTACGGGCCGCGTACGGCGACGCCACCGGGCACATCTTTCTCATCTCGGCCGCCATCGCCGCGGCGGGGCTGGTCGCGGCCCTGTTCCTGCAGCCGGTCAAACTCCGCGACACCCTCGACCTGCCGTCCACGACCCCCGAGGAGAAGTCGACGGTGTCCTGAACGGGGGTGTGCGAGCCCCGGCTGCGGACAGGGCTCGCACAAGATCATTCTCCCGCCCGGCCGATCCGCCGACGCACGGGCCCCGTACCGCGACCAGGTGCAGGAGAATTGACGACGTGGAGTTCGGCATCCTGGGGCCGCTGGTGGCGCGGCCGGGCGACGGCGGCGAGCCCGTCGCCGTCGGCGGGCCGCGGCAGCGCGCGCTGCTCGCGATGCTGCTCCTCGACGCCGGCCGGCTGGTGAGCACGGAACGCCTCCTCGACGGCCAGTACGGCGACCACCCACCCGCCGGCGCGGCCAACGCCGTGCAGGCACAGATCTCCCGGCTGCGGCGAGCCCTGCCGGCCGGCCTGATCGAGTCGCACGGCACCGGCTATCGCCTGGCCGTCGACCCCGGCGACGTCGACGCCCACCGTTTCGAGCGGCTGGCCAGAGAGGGGCGCAGGCTGTTGACCGCCGGCCCGCCCGCCACGGCCGCCGCCGTCCTGCGCGAAGCGCTGGAGCTGTGGCGCGGCCCGGCCTTCGCGGACGTGGCCGACGCGCCGTTCACCGGGCCGCACGCGGCGCGACTGGAGGAGTTGCGGCTGGCGGCGACAGAGGACCTGTCCGAGGCCGAACTGTCCCTTCCCGGGGTACGGCCGGTGGCCAGGCTGCGTGGGCTGGTCGACGCCCATCCCCTGCGCGAACGCGCGCGCGGCCTGCTGATGCGGGCCCTCCACGCGGCCGGACGCCCGGCGGAGGCCCTCGCCGTCTACGAGGAGGGCCGGCGGGTGCTGGCCGGCGAACTGGGCACCGACCCCTCACCCGAGCTGTCCGCCCTCCACCTGGAACTCCTCCGCGGCGAACGCCCTCAGGAGCCCGTGGGCTGGACCGCGCCGCCCGCCCAGCTGACCAGCTTCGTCGGCCGCGAACCCGAACTCGCCCACCTCGCCACCCTGCGGGACGCTCGCCTGATCACCGTCATCGGCCCAGGCGGCACCGGCAAGACCCGCCTGGCCCTCCACTTCACCACCCGCAGGAGTGCCCACACCCCCACCACCGCCCCTCGCAGCGAGGCAAGCCCCCATGGAGGTGGGCACGACACCCCCGCTACTGACGCCGGTGCGTACGACGGGGTGTGTTTTGTTGATCTCGGGGTGGTCGACGGAGCCGGACGGGTGGCTGAGGCGGTGCTCGGGGCCTTAGGGGTACGGGAGCCCGCGGTGCGGCCGCTCGCCGCGAGCGGAGATCGCGATTCCGTCGAACGGCTGCTCACGGCGCTCGCAGAGAAGCACGTCCTGCTCGTCCTGGACAACTGCGAACACGTCGTCGACGAGGCCGCCGCGCTGGCCCACCGCCTGCTGGCCGGCTCCCCCGGGCTGACCGTCCTGGCCACCAGCCGTGAGCCGTTGGGGATCACCGGTGAACGGCTGGTCCAGCTGGCTCCGCTGCCCACTCCGTCCCCCGACGAGCCCGTCGCCGACCCGCTCGCGTACCCGGCGGTAAGGCTGTTCGCCGACCGGGCGGCGGCCGTACGGCCGGGGTTCGCGCTCGGCCCGCACAACCTCGACGCGGTGCTGCGCATCTGCGCGGCGCTCGACGGGCTGCCGCTGGCCCTCGAACTGGCCGCGGCCCGGGTGCGGACGTTCGGGGTGGCGGAGATCGCCGACCGGCTGGCCGAGCACGGCCGCTTCAGGCTGCTCTCGCGCGGCGACCGTACGGCCGCCGCCCGGCACCGGACGCTGCACGCCGTCGTGGAGTGGAGCTGGGACCTGCTCGACGCCGAGGAGCAGGCGCTGGCCAGGAGGTTCGCGGTGTTCTCCGGGGGCGCGACCCTGGAGGCGGTCGAACGGGTCTGCGGCCCCGGCAGCGCGGAGACGCTCGCCGGCCTCGTCGACAAGTCGCTGGTCGAGACCGACGGCGAACGCTACCGGATGCTCGACACGATCCGGCTGTTCTGCCTGGCGCGGCTGACCGATTCGGGCGAGGAGCACGCGCTCCGGCAGGCGCACGCCGCCTGGTTCCTGGAGTTCGCGCGGCGTGCCGACGAGCATCTCTACCGCCACGAGCAGCTCGAGTGGCTGGCCAGGCTGTCGGCCGACAACGCCAATCTGCAGGCGGCGCTGCGCTGGAGCACCGAGCACGACCGTCCGACGGCGTGGCGGACGGTGGCGGCGCTGGCGATGTACTGGTGGCTGAGCGGCCGACGCGGCCAGGCCACCCGTCACGCCGTACACCTCCTCACCTCCACCGAGCACCCGGCCGGCGTCGAGCCGCCCGTCGGGCTGGACGAGGAGTACGTGCTGGCCGTGCTGCACGCCGTACCCGAGACCGGGTCGCCGCACTGGGAGCGGGCCTGGGAGATCGTCGAGTCGCTCGACCGGCCGATGCGGTACCGCTTCGGCGCCGCCCTCTGGGGCATGATCGCCGGACCGCCCAGGAGCGGGCCGCAGGACGCTCCCGGGCGGGTCATCCTCGGCTCCGACCCGTGGAGCCGGGCGCTCGGAAGGCTCAGCATCGGCCTGATGCTGCTGATCGGCGGCTCCCCCGCCGACGCGGAACGAGAGCTGGAGCAGGTGCTCGCCGACTTCGGCTCGGTGGGTGAGCGCTGGGGAAAGGCGCAGGCGCTCGGCTGGCTCGCCCTGCTGGCGAGCTGGCGTGGCAACTGGACGCGCGCCTTCCGGCTGTGGGACGAGGCACTCGTCCTGCTGGAGGAGCTCGGCGCGCTCGACGAACTGGCCGACACGCTGTGCCAGCGGGCCGACGCGTACGTACGGGCGGGCGACGTCCGGGCGGCCCGCGCCGACCACGAACGCGCGGGCGAGCTCGAACGGCGGCTGGGCAGGCCCGAGCTGATGGCCTGGGTACAGCTCGGGCTCGGCGAGCTGGCCCGCCACGCCGGCGACCTCCCCGAGGCGGCGCGCCGGCTCGAAGCGGCGCAGGCCGGTTCGGCGACCGGCGCGTTCACCGCCGACGGCACCAGATCCCGCGTCCACACCGCCCTCGGCCGCCTCGCGGAAGCACGAGCCGCCACCATGACGAAGGCACGGGACGCCGCACGGCTCGTGGAGGAGGCGGCCCGGCTGCATGGCATGGCTCTCCGAGCGGCCCTCGGCTCCCCCGTGGCCGCCGACCTCGCTCAGGTGGCCGAGGGGCTCGCCGGGCACCTCCTCACCGCGACGGCAACAGCACCGCTCGACCCCTCGACAGGCCAGGCGGCCGAACAGGCGGCGGAGTTGCTCGGCCTCGCGGTGGCGCTGCGGGGCCTCGCCGTGGCCGGCGACCGCGACGTCGCCGCGACCGCCACCGAGGCCACCCGGCTCTTGGGCAGGGAACGCTTCGCGTCCGCGTACGCCAGAGGCGCGACGATGAGTCACGACCAGGCGAGGACGACTCTCCAGGAGGCGGCCACCCACCTGACCGCGAGGCACGACCGCTGACGGTCCGCGAGGTGGTTGTCAGCACGTGGTCGTCGGGTTGTCAGCGGGCGCTACGAGCCTCGGGGCATGCGAAACGGAAATGTTCTCATCTCGGGCGGCGGCATCGGCGGCCCCGCACTCGCTCACTGGCTCGTCCGGGCCGGATTCACCGTCACGGTCGTCGAGAAGGCCCCCGCCCCGCGCCCGGGCGGCCAGGCCGTCGACTTCAAGGGCGAGACCCACTTCACCGTCCTGACCCGCATGGGCGTCCTCGACGACGTACGCCGCCTGCGGACCGGCGGCGTCGACCAGGAGATCGTGGACGCGGCGGGCCGCAGGCTCGCGGTCATGTCGGGCGAGTTCACCGGCGGCGACCTGGAGATCCGGCGCGGCGACCTGTCCCGCGTCCTGTACGAGCGCACGGCCCCGCACTGCGAGTACCTCTTCGGCGACTCGATCACCTCGCTCACCGACACCCGCAACGGCGTCCACGTCACCTTCGAGCGCTCGGCACCCCGGACGTTCGACCTGGTCGTGGGGGCGGACGGCATCCACTCGTCGGTGCGCCGCCTCGCGTTCGGCCCGGAGGCGGACTTCGTCCGCCACCTCGGCTACCACTACGCCCTGGCCGAGGTGGACGAGGACTTCGGCCCGCCGAGCATGTACAACGAGCCTGGCCGGATGGTGGCGGTGGGCGGGCCGAAGTCGCCGGCGTTCTTCGTCTTCGCCTCCGAGCCGCTCGACTACGACCGGTACGACGCCGGACAGCAGAAGGACATCCTGGCGCGCGCGTACGCGGGCATGGGCTGGCGGACTCCGGAGATCATCAACGCGGTGCGCCGCTCCGGCGACGTCTACCTCGACTCGCTCAGCCAGGTCAGGATCGACCGCTACAGCGCGGGCCGGGTGGTGCTGCTCGGCGACGCCGCGTACGGCAACACGCTGGGCGGTTTCGGCACCGGGCTGGCGATGGTGGGCGCGTACGTGCTGGCGGGTGAGCTGGCCGAGGCGGCCGGCGACCACCGCGCGGCCTTCGCCGCCTACGAGCGGCACATGCGCCCGTACGCCAAGATCGCGGAGAACGGGAACGCGGGACCTTTCATGGCCCCTCCCACGAAGGCGAGGATGTGGGCGCGGAACCTGGTGTTCCGGAGTTCCTTCCTGCTCCGCATGATGATCAAGATGGGTGACAGCTTCGCCACCGACATCGACCTGAAGGACTACCCCGCTCTCACCAAGTGAAATGAAACACGTTTCATCTCGATCGTCCGTGACTGTCTCTTGACCGAAGATCTTACTGTGTCGGGATCGCCGCCACCGCGCCGAACAGCGGCCGATCGGCAGGCTGGAACGCGTTCTCTCTCAGGGTGGCACTGGCGCTCGGCCCACGCTTTCAGAAAGTATGGGGACCAAGAGTTGCACCCTCCTCCGGAGGGACCGGAAATACCACCTCACGACCGATGCGCTCATGGTGGGAGCCTGTGCATCCTGGTGAGGACGGGTCCGGTGCGGGACTCGTACCGGACCTGAGAGGAGCACGGGGGCATGGATCACATGGAAGGCCGACCGACTGTGATCTTGGACAACGGCGTCGTGGGCCAGATCATGCTGGCCCACCCGTCCAGGCGCGACCTCGTGCTCGTGCTGGGCATGGACGGCACCCTGCTCAGCTGTGCGCTCGAGGACATCGCCTGCGTGGTCGGCGGCGACCCGCTCTGCCGCGACGGCTGACGCCCCGGGGTCACCCCCGCGAGACGATGCCGGCGAACAGCCCGGCCGCGGCGAAGTCGTTGGTCAGCCGGTTCTTGGTGAGCGCGAAGGCGGTACCCGTGGCGGTGTCGGCCCAGGCGGCGCTGCCGCCGGCGCCCGACATCCCGAAGACGGTCGGGCTCTGCTCCGCCGTCGAGGCCGGTCCGCCGATGCCGTAACCGAGGCCCCAGGTCGTCGGCATGCCGAAGACCTCGTCGATCCCGTCCGACGCCACCGCCGTCGCCTCGCGCAGCCGCTCGGGCGAGACCAGCCGCACGCCGTCGACCTCGCCGAGCAGCGCGGCGTACATCCGGGCGATGGCGCGCGCCGAGGTCTTGCCGCCGGCCGGGATGTCGGCGGCCAGGTAGTCGGGGCGGTTGCCGAGGTCGGCGTTCGGCATCAGCGTCATCGGGGCCGCCTTGAACATCGGCAGGTCGGCCGGCATCTCGCCGAACGCCGACATGTCCATCGGCGCGTCCTCCAGCCGGGCCAGCCGGTGGTGCTCCTTGTCCGGCATCCCGAAGTAGAGCTCGTCGGCCACGCCCAGCGGCCCCGTGACGTCCTCACGCAGCACCTGCGAGATCGGCTTGCCGGTGACCCGCCGGACGATCTCGCCGACCAGGAACCCGAACGTGAGGGCGTGGTAGCCCATCTTCGTGCCCGGCTCCCACCACAACTCGGCGTCCTCCAGCGCGGCGGTCATCTTCTCCCAGGTGCAGACGTCCTCGGGCGTGGTGTCGAGGGGGACGCCGGGCACGCCCGCCGTGTGGGAGAGGACGTGGCGCACGGTGATGCCCTGCTTGCCGTGCCGGGCGAACTCCGGCCACAGCTCGGCCACCGGCGTGTCGTAGCCGAACAGGCCACGCTCGGCCAGCACGTGCGCGACCGTCGCGGTGGCGCCCTTGCCGATGGAGAAGTTGTAGAAGGGCGTGTCATGCGTGACGGGCCGCCCGGTCTCCGGGTCGGCGACCCCGGCGACCACGTCCACGATCTGCACGCCGTCGCGGTAGACGGCCACCTGGAGCCCACGCTCCTCGCCTGACTCGACCAGCTTGTCTGCGGCTGCCTGCACCTGCTGCTGGAGGTCGCTCATGACCTTTTCCTCTCCTCGGGGGGAACTAGACGGTACAGTACTGACTCAGTACGGAACTGTCTAGTACTCTTCTCCGCAGGGACGACGAGAGGGCGGTTCATGGAAGACAACAGCCGAACGGCACGCAAGCGGGCGCAGATCGTGGAGGCGGCGCGGCCGGTGTTCCTGCGCAACGGCTACGTCGGCGCGAGCATGGACGAGGTGGCCGCGCTGGCCTCGGTGTCGAAACAGACCGTCTACAAGCACTTCACCGACAAGGAACAGCTCTTCACCAGCATCATCATGGACACCACCGCCCAGGTGGAGGGCCTGACCAAGATGATCACGGCGACTCTCGACGGCGACGGCGACCTGGCGGGCGACCTGCGCACGCTGGCCCGCGGCTTCCTCGGCGCGATCCTGGAGCCCGACCTGCTGCGCCTGCGCCGCCTCGTCATGGCCGAGGCAGAACGCTTCCCCGATCTCGGCCGCACCTGGTACGAGCAGGGCTTCGAACGCTCACTCAAGACCCTCGCGGCAGCCTTCTGCCGGCTGGCCGAGCGCGGCGCGCTCCGCCTCGACGACCCCGAGCTCGCCGCCGAGCACTTCGTCGGCCTGCTGCTGTGGATCCCGGTGAACAAGGCCATGTTCCGCGGCGGCAACGACCTCTACACCGAAACCGACCTCGACCGCCTGGCCGAGGCCGCGGCCGCGGCGTTCCTGCGCGCGTACGCTAGTCGAGAAACCGCCTGAGCCCGTCGGCCAGGGCCCTGGCCATGCGTTCGCGGAACGCCGGCCTCGACATCTTGGCCGCGTCGCCGCGGTTGCGCATGTTGCCGGCCTCGATGAACACCGCCGGCCGCTTCGACAGGTTGAGCCCGCCCAGGTCCGTACGCCGGTTCAGGCCGTTCGTCCCGGTGTAGTTCGCGTACGGGATGCCGGTGCCGGCGCGGTAGGCGTCGCGGACGGCGCGCCCCAACCGGCGCGACGGACCCACCACGTCGTCGTTGTGCCCCGGCAGCAGCCCGGGAATGATCACGTGGAACCCGTGCCCGCTCGGCCGCGCGCCGTCGCCGTGGATCGACAGCACCGCGTCGGCCTTGGCCTTGTTGCCGATGGCGGCCCGCACGTCGACGCACGGGCCGACCCCCTTGTCGTTCGGGCGGGTGAGCACCACCGTGGCGCCCATGCCCTCCAGGATCGGCTTGAGCCTGGAGGCGACGTCCCAGGTGAAGGCGTGTTCGGGGTATCCGGCGTCAGTGGCGGTGCCGACGGTGTTGCACGCCTTGCGCCCGGTGATGATGTCGACCTGGCGGTTGATCTCCCGTGGGTGCGCGGCGTTGCCGCCGTTGTGACCGGGGTCGATCACCACGACCTTCCCGTCCAGCGGGCGCGCGGCGGGCGGAGAGTCCAGCGGACGTTCGGCGGGCGGAGAGTCCAGCGGGCGCGGAAGGTCCACCGCCGCGCGCTCCAGCGGCGGCGGCGCGATGTTCCCGCACCCCGCCGCGAGCGTCACGAGGGCCAGCACCGCGGCCCGATAGGCAGACACGAAACTGACCGTACCCTTCCTGACCTGCGGCTACGCTCGCTTGGTGATCAAATACGGCGGCAGCGCCAGCGCGTGCAGACCGGTCTTGCGCAGGGTCTCGATCGCGTGCTCGGGCGTCTCGGCCGGCGGCTCGCCCGGCCCGCTCAGCGAGGTGTTCACCAGCACCGGCACTCCGGTCCGCCGCTGCCAGGCGCCCAGCAGGTCGTACAGGAACGGCGCGGCCTCCCGCTCGACCGTCTGCGGCGCGGCCCTGCCGTCCACGCGCGTGACCGCGGGCAGCAGGTCGCGGCACGCGGGCCGGACGGGGACGGCGTACTGGCGGAACGGGGTGGGCCGGTCGAGCTCGAAGTAGCGTCCGGCCTGGTCGGCCGGCACCACAGGGTCGAGCGGACGGAACCACTCGCGGCCCTTGACCTCCCGGTTCAGGTAGTCGCGCATGCCGGGCCTGCGCGGGTCGGCGAGGATGCTGCGGTTGCCCAGCCCGCGCGGCCCCGACTCGCCCCGCCCCTGGTGCAGCCCCACCGTCTGCCCGTTCGCGAGCAGCGCCGCCATCGCCTCCACGAGGGCGCCAGGCCGCTCGGCGTGCAGCCCGTCGGGCAGTCCCCGCACGGCGGCCTCGACGGCGGCGGGGTCGGGGTCGGGGCCGAGGAAGTCGTCGGTCCACCGGAACCGGCTGCCCACGCCCAGGCAGGTGATCATGCCGTACAGCGCGGAGCCGAGGGCGGTGCCGCCCGCGTGCGGGCTCGGCGGGACGAACAGCTCGCGGAACGGCGACTCGCGCAGCAACCGGCCGTTGGCCGTGACGTTCAGCGCCGCGCCGCCCGCGAACACGAGCGCGTCCAGCCCCGTACGGTCGTGCAGCCATTCGGCGAGGCGGCCGAGGGCCCGCTCGAAGGCGCGCTGGCCCGCGGCGGCCAGGTCGGCGGCCCGCCGGAACTCCTCCCCGCCAGGCTCGTAGGCGCCTGCCGCGCCGAACGCCTCCATCCAGGCGGCAGGGATGTGCACCTCGTGGCCGCGTACGTCGAGGTCGGGCAGGCCGAGCGCGTCCGGGTCGCCGTGCGGGGCGAGGCCCATGACCCTCTCCTCGTCGCTCTCCCCTGGCCACAGGGCTGCCGACAGCAGCGCGGAAAAACACCCGAGCCCCGCCGGACGCGCCCAGTCGCCGTCCCAGAGCTGCTTGGCCACGCACTCGATCCTGCCGCGCGCGCAGCGGTAGAACGACGCGACCTCCAGCAGTTCGGAGTCGGTGCCTGGCGGCAGGTCGAGCTGCTCGGTGAAGTCCCTGACCCGGCTGCCGCGCGCGTCGATCACCAGGCCCGCCGCCTGCTCGTACGGCGAGGGGTAGAAGGCGCCGTAGAGGTGGGCGAGGTGGTGCGAGAGCAGCGCGATCGGGGCGCCGTGCCGCAGGCTGAGCGTCTCGCGCAGCTCCCCGTGGTAGGCGCTCGCGTGTTCCATCTCGGTGTCGCAGGAGTAGCTCTCCACGATCAGGGAGACAGGCTCCTTGAGCTGCGGCAACGCGGGCAGGTAGGTGTCGGGCAGGTCGCCGAGACGCCCCCAGTGACCCCTGCGGCGGGTGATGCGGTCCTTCTGCAGGCTGTACATGCCTGATTCGCCCACCGCGACGGCGAGCGAGCCGTCCTGCGTGCGATTGATACCGACAACGATGGGAACGTCCGCCATCTTCGGTGCCTCCTGGTGCTGATCAAGGGCACCATTACCCCAGGCATGCGCAAGACGATCTCCCAACCGCGTAAGGGACCCGTCAGTACTTTCCCGATTGACCGGCCGCAGCCGACCGAATTATCTTCGGTTCCAGTGACCCCGCCGACAGGATCTTGACGCGGCGACCACCCTCGAGGAGCCCCGCGTGAACCTTCCCCCCACCGGAGTGCCCACCGGCGACCTGCTGGCCGAACTGGTCCGCCTCAAGCAGCACGACCTGCCCGTACGCGGCGGCCAGGTGACCGCGTACGTCTACGACACCGGCCGGGCCGAGGTCAACGACGCCGCGACGCGGGCGTACCTGGAGATGCTGGAGGTCAACTGCCTCGACCCCACCGCCTTCCCCAGCGTGGTGGAGATGGAACGGCAGGTCGTCGGCGCGGTCGCCGACGTGCTCGGCGGCGGCCACGGCATCTTCACCAGCGGCGGCACCGAGTCGATCATGCTGGCCGTCAAGGCCGCCCGCGACACCGCCTCGGCGGCGCGGAGATCCGGCACGCCCAAGCTGGTGCTGCCGGTCACCGCGCATCCCGCCTTCCACAAGGCCGCCCACTACCTCGGGGTGGAGGTCGTGGCGGTGCCGGTCGACCTGGAGACGTACAAGGTACGGCCCGGCGACGTCGAGGCGGCCGTCGACGCGGACACGATCCTGGTCGCCGTCTCGGCGCCGTCCTATCCACAAGGGGTGGTCGACCCGGTCGCGGAGGTCGCGGCGGTGGCCGCGGCGGCGGGCGTTCCCTGCCACGTGGACGCGTGCGTCGGCGGATGGCTGCTGCCGTGGCTGCGCGAGGCGGGCGCGGCGATCCCGCCGTTCGACCTGTCGGTGCCCGGCGTCACCTCGATCTCCTGCGACCTGCACAAGTTCGGCTACGCGCCGAAGGGCGCCTCCGTCGTGCTGTTCGCCGATCCTGCGATGCGGCGGGCGGCGTACTTCGCCTCGGCGGCCTGGCCCGGCTACACGATCATCAACGCCACCGTGCAGAGCTCCAGGTCGGCGGGCCCGCTCGGCGGCGCCTGGGCGACGTTGCGCGCGCTCGGCCGCGAGGGGTACGTCGAGCTCGGCCGCGCCACGCTGGCCGCCACGAAGCGGCTGCGCGAGGGCATCGCCGCGGTCCCTGGCCTGCGCGTGCTCGGGGAGCCCGAGTCGTCGCTGGTGGCGTTCACCGGGGACGACATCGACGTGTTCGTGCTCGCGGACGAGGCGCGGGCCAGGGGCTGGTTCCTGCAGCCGCAGCTCTCGTACGCCGGCATCCCCGCCAACCTGCACATCACGGTCACGGGGGTCACCCTGACCGGCGTCGAGGCCATGCTCAAGGTCATCGCCGAGTCGGCCGCCGCCGCCCGCGAGCGCGGGCCCGTCCAGCTGCCGGACGGGCTGGTCGACCTCGTGGCGGGCCTCGACCTCGACGCGCTGGACGACCCGAGCTTCGCCGAGCTCGCCGCCGCGGTGGGTGTGGACCTGCGGCCGGGTCAGGGCCAGCCGGAGATGGCGGCCGTCAACACCATCCTGGACGCCCTCCCCGCCGCCTCACGGGAGTCGGTCCTCGTTCGCTTCCTGTCCGTCATCTACAGCCGGTGAAGCCCCACATTTCACACAAGTTCACCTGATTCACGAGTAATTCCAATTGTCGGAATCGGGTCAGAGGCCTGTCGTAGCGTGCTCCCCGTCCTGCCCGTGAACGAGGAGCACCCATGACTCTCGTCCGCACGCGATCAGCAGCCCTCGCCGGCTGCCTCCTGGCCGTCCTGCTCGTGGCCGCCCGGCCCGCGTGGTCGGAGGCCAGGGACGCGCCGTTACCCGCCGCCTTCGCCAAGGCCGCCGCCGCGTACGACGTGCCCCGCGACCTGCTCGTCGCCCTCGCGTACGCCGAGACCCACCTGGACGGCCACGGCGGCGAGCCCAGCGCCAGCAACGGCTACGGCGTCATGCACCTGGTCAGCAACCCGGCCAACCGCTCGCTGGAGAAGGCCGCCGAGCTGACCGAGCTTGCCGAGGGCAGGCTGAAGTCCGACGACGAGGCCAACGTCCTCGGCGGCGCGGCCGTCCTGCGCTCCCACGCCGACCGGCTCGGCCTGGACGCCACCGCCAGGAAGGACCCGGGCCGCTGGTACGGCGCCGTCGCCGCGTACGGCAACGCCTCCTCCGCCGCGCTGGGCCGCCTGTACGCCGACGCGGTCTACGAGGGACTCGGCCTCGGCATCGACGCCCGCGGCGTGCGGGTCGAGCCGCAGGAGGTCACCGCCGACCGCGGCGAGTACGCCAAGGCCCGCGACCTCACCGCCGCCGACGCGGCCGGCGCCGACTACCCGGGCGCCGCCTGGACGCCCGCGAACTCCGGCAACTACCGCGCCGCCGGCCGCGAGAGCAGCCACAACATCGACCGGGTGGTCATCCACGTCACCCAGGGCTCGTACGCGGGGACCATCTCCTGGTTCCAGAACCCCAGCGCCCGGGTGTCGGCGCACTACGTGGTCAAGTCGTCGAACGGCGCCGTCACCCAGATGGTCCGCGACAAGGACATCGCCTGGCACGCCGGCAACTCGTCGTACAACAACCGCTCGATCGGGATCGAGCACGAGGGCTTCGTGAACGATGCCTCGTGGTTCACCGACGCGATGTACCGCGCCTCCGCCGCCCTGACGCGCCACCTCTGCGACAAGTACGGCATCCCGAAGAACCGCACCGGCATCGTGGGCCACAACGAGGTGCCGGGAGCGACGCACACCGACCCGGGCCGCAACTGGAACTGGACGACGTTCATGAAGTACGTGACCGGCAGCAGCACGCCCGCGCCCGCGTTCAGCACCACGATCGACAACGCCACGTCGGGCCGGTTCACCGCGAGCGCCAACTGGGGCACCTCCACGTTCTCCAGCCGGCGGCACGGCGCCGACTACCGCTTCGCCGCACCCGTCGCCGCCAGCGACCCGGCCTGGTACACGGCGACCATTCCCAGCGCGGGCACGTACCGGGTCGAGGTCTGGTACCCGGCCGACCCCGGCTACAACAGCGCGGCGCCGTACATGGTGGCGACGCCCAGCGGCAACCGGACGGTGTACGTCGACCAGCGGTCGGGCGGCGGCGCCTGGCGCACGATCGGCACGTTCCAGCTCCGCGCCGGCACGTACAAGGTGGTCGGGGTGAGCCGCTGGACCTCCGGCACCGGCCACGTGATCGCCGACGCCGTCCGCATCACCCGCTGACCCGCACCTGAGCAGGCACCTGCGGCCTCCTCGCCGTTTCTCCTGAAGATACGTGTGATTAGACGTATAGTGACGTGCAGACCGCAAGTCACACAGGAGGATCCCATGGGACGTCACGCAGAAGACCCGGAGAGCCAGAAAGTGGTTCCCTTCGACCCCAAGAAGCGCCAGGACACCGACAGCGCCGACCACAACGAGACCCCGTCCGGCAAGCACAGCGACCACGGCAAGGGCGGCAAGAAGTGAACGACCTCGCCGCCCGGATAGACCACATGCTCTCCCTGAGCGATCTCCCGGAGAACACCCCGGACGAGATCAGGAGCGCGATCCGCGCCGTACCCCGCCACCAGTTCATCCCGGTGGTCGCGCTGGTCACGCCGCCCGGCACCGCGCCCCGTCTGATCGACAGGGACGCCGACCCACGCGCGTGGTGGGACGCCGTCTACTCGAACACGCCTGTCATCACCCAGCTGAACGACGGCGCCACCCCGGTGCGCGACCTGATCGGCCGCTACACCTCCTCCGCCTCCGCCCCGAGCACGGTCGCCGACATGCTTACCCTGCTCCGCCCGGCTCCCGGCCACCGCGTCCTGGAGATCGGCACCGGCACCGGCTGGACCAGCGCCCTGCTGTGCCACCTGGTCGGCGGACGCGGTCAGGTCACCTCGATCGAGATCGACCAGACGGTCGCCGAACAGGCCGCCAAGAACCTCGCCGGCGCGGGCGCGCCGGTGACCCTGGTCGTCGGCGACGGCGCGCTCGGGTGGCCGCCGGGCGAGCCGTACGATCGGGTGCACGTCACCTGCGGCGTCCGGACGGTGCCGTACGCCTGGGTCGAGCAGTGCCGGCCGGGTGCGGTGATCGCGCTGCCGTACTGCCCCGACTTCGGCGGCGGCCATTCACTCAAACTCGTGGTACGCCCCGACGGCGTGGCGATCGGCCGCTTCCCCGGCAACGCCTCCTACATGATGTCGCGCCCGCAACGTCCCCGCCCGACCCTCGAAGCGCGCGGGCCTCACGAGCAGCGCAGCGCGACGACCCGCGTCGACCCGCGCACGATCGCCTACGCGCCACCGGGCGCCGACCTGGCGATCTCGGCCCTGACCGGCCTGGTGTCCAACTTCAGCGCCGAGACCGACGAGGACGGCGACTGCTTCCGGCTCTGGATCTCCGATCCGACCGACTCCTACTCGTGGGCCGGGGTGCTGTGGCGGCCGAACCGGAAGGACTACGAGGTGTACCAGGTGGGCGACCGTCCCGTCTGGGACGAGGTGCTCGACGCGTACTCCCGGTGGGTCGGCTGGGGCCAGCCGGGACGCGACAGATTCGGCATGACCCTCACCCCCCACCACCAACACATCTGGCTCGACTCCCCCGACCACCCCCTCCCCTGACCCCCACCCGACCCCGACCTGACCCCCCACCCGACCCCGACCTGACCCCCCACCCGAAAGCGCGCGGAAACCCTCCCCCGACTGACCCGCGTTGTTCCTGGCCCCCCACCGGACGCATCGCCCCCCGACACACCCCGCCCCCGCCCCCGGCGGCCCGGCGGGGCTTTTCACGCTTGCGGGAAGTGCTCATCGGGGGTCCGGCTGGCAACAGCGCGCGTGCCACCGCTCGCCGCGCATGAAAAAGGAGGAAGCGGCCGAAGCGACTTCCTCCCGTGTACCGAAGAGAATACCCAGCACCTGGCCAGACAGTCTCCACAACGCTCGACGGGACACTGCGCACAGCGTCAGCTCTCGTGGGCAGCTGCTCGACTTCGCAGGTGACGCGCAGCGGTTGCCGGGTGGGCGGGGCCTGTAGGGTGACGGGGAAACAGAGTTGATCTTGTCGCGCTGGTGATCCACTGCATCGGGTCGCGGCGGACGCTGGGAGTCTGGCTGACCGGCCTGCGTCGCGAGGGGTCGCGCGACGTCCTCACCGGCTCTCCACGAAGCCCAAGGAGCCGATCTTGTTTCGATTGCTGCTCGGGGTCGCGTTCCTCGCTGCTGCCTACCCGTCGTGGGAGCGATGGTGCCAGTACCTCTTACCCCCGGACCACGAGCCGAGCCCGGTGATCTACGGGGTCGTTCGGTTCTACTCGGACAGCGAGTTCACGTGGGAGGACGTCTACGAGATGTCGCTGCTGCGGTCGTTCGTCGCCGACGCCAGGACCCTCGCGGAAATCGCGCTCGATTGGGCGATACCCGCGCTGGTCGTCCTGGTGCTCGTGTCCCGGCGGCGGTCGGCGGTGGCGGGGCGGCGCGCGGCGGCGGCGCTCACACTGGTCGCCGTGCTCGCGCTCGTCGCCCTGCCGAGCTTCGACTCGCCACTGGACGCGCAGTGGTTCGCGGTGGTGGCCGATCGTCTGGATGGTCCGACCACTCTTGCCCTGTTGTCGGCCGCCGTACTGGTGCTGCTCGCGACCCAGGGCTCGCAGCCGGAGGTACGCACACCACCCCGCCCTGTGGAGCTGACAGCACTCGGGGCGCTCGTCGGCTACTGGGCGGTCACCGTGTCGGTCACCGTCGTCATCGGGCTGACGCAGGGTGGACTGGCCGTCGCGCCCGGCCTGCTCAGCTCTTTCGAGCACTTCCCGCTGTTGGCCGCGGTGCCCGCGGTCGCTTGCGTCCTGTCGTGGCGCATGGGGGTCAGGCGGTGGCCGCGCCGTCTATGACGTGGTCGGTGCCGACGGTGAAGCTGGAGTCGTCCGAGGAGAGCCACAGAGCCGCGGCCGCGATCTCCTCCGGGGTCGCGACGCGGCCGATCGGGAGGCTCTCCCGCATGCGGGCGTCGCGGTCGGCGCGGGTCTCGCCGGGTCGCAGCGACATGGGCGAGTCGATGGGGCCGGGGCTGATGGCGTTGATGCGGACGCCGTCGGCGATGTGGTCGCGCGCCGCCGTACGTGTCAGGTGGCTGACGGCGGCCTTGGCGGCGACGTACGCGCTCGCCCCGGCCCGCCGGTAGTGCGCGCCCAGGTTGGAGGACACGTTGACGATCGTGCCGCCGCCGTGCGCCCGCATGTGGGCGATCTCGTGCTTCATCGACAGGTAGACGCCCTTGAGGTTGACGGCGAGCACGTCGTCCCAGACGTCCTCCGGGTAGTCGGCGAGCGGCGCGACCGTGCCGAACACCCCCGCCGCGTTGAGCGCGACGTCGAGCGTGCCGTACCGGGAGACGGCGGCCGCGACCATGGCCGCGACGTCGGACGAGCGAGTGACGTCGACCGGGTACGCGCTCGCCCGTCCGCCGCCCTGCTCGATCAGCTTCACGACCTCGGCCAGCCGGTCGGCGTCGCGTCCGGCGACGAGCACCGCGGCCCCCTCCCGTGCGTACGCGAGCGCCGCCGCTCGCCCCACGACCCCGCTGCCACCGGTGACCAGTGCGACCTTGCCGACAAAACGACCCGTCATCATTCCATACCAATCGTTCTCATATTTGTAGGGCGTTCATGGCCTGGTCGACGGCGTCACGCAGCCGCCTGGGGTCGGGGTCGGCCCTGCCGAGCACCCGGACGCCCTGCACCAGCACGAGCAGGAACCTGGCCAGCGCGTACGGGTCCTTGCCCGCCGGGAGCTCGCCCTGGGCGCGCGCCCTGACGAGGGCGCCTGCCAGCATGGCCTCCATGCCGGCCCATGACGCCACGACCTTCTGCGACACGATCGGGTCGCGCGAGCCGAACTCGACCGCCGTGTTCACCACCATGCAGCCCCGGCGCAGCTCGTCGGCCAGGCATTCGGCGACGTACGCGTCGAGGAAGGCGCGGACGGCGGGCAGCGCGGGCCCCGGCTGCGACAGCGGCTCGACGACGCTGGTCTGCTCGACGTACCGCTCCAGCGCCTTCAGGTAGAGCTCGCGTTTGCCGCCGAAGGTCGCGTAGATGCTCGCCCGCGCGACCCCAAGCCGCTCCACGAGGTCGGCCATCGAGGTCGCCTCGTACCCGCGCTCCCAGAACAGCTCCAACGCCTTCTGCAGCGCGACGTCCGGATCGAACTCCTTGCTCCTTGCCACGCCCGGACGCTAGCACTATCCAGAACGATCGGTCAAAAATTCACCGCATGGGGTTGTCGTCCTCCGGAGGCATGGACGCCGGGTTGCGCTGTTCGAAGGGTGACTCGGCCTGGCGGGGGACCTGGAGCAGGCCGAGGGTGTCCTGCTCGCCGCGCCGCCTGATCACGTCGTTGATCGCCTCGGTAAGCTCCGGCCTGCTGTACGCGCCCTCGGGCAGCTCGTTCAGGTGCCCGAGCAGGTCGGCGGGCAGGCGTACGTGCTCGGACACGTGCGAGTACACCTCCCGGACAGCGACCCGGTCGCGTCCCGCGAAGGCTTCGTCGATGGCCTGTTGCAGTTCGTCGATCACGGCTCGGTCGGTCATGTCATCTCCCAGTAGGTCCGGCGAGCAGGTCCTGCGCCTGCTCGGCCACCATGTCCACCGGCACGTCGCACACCCACGACTCCTCGTGAGCGCACCGGACGGCGCCGCAGCGCGGGCAGGCCGTGGTCCACGACGTCAGCGGCCGGTGCGACGTCCTGCTGAGCGGCCCGTAGCCGACGAGGTTCCGGCACCAGAACACCGCCACCGTGGGCGTGCCGACGGCGGCGGCGAGGTGCCGCGGCCCGGTGTCGTTGGCGATCAACAGGTCGCACCGCTCGTACAGGGCGGCCAGCCCGCCGAGGCCGAGCGCGCCCACGACGGGCGCCGCGGGCCGGCGCATCGCGCCGACCACGCCCATCACCAGGTCCTTCTCCTCGTGCATGCCGGTCACGACCACAGGACGGCCGGTCAGGTCGGCCACCTCGGCGAAGCGCTCCACCGGCCAGCGCCGCCGGGGGTCCTTCGCGCCCGGGTGCACGGCGACGAGCCCGTCGGGCAGGTCGCCGAGGACGCGGGCCAGCTCGTCGCGGTCGGCGTCGGTGACCGCGACGCGGGCCTCCAGCCCGCCCGCGACCGCGCCGACCAGCGCGACGACCTCCAGGCAGCGCAGCGTCTCGTGCTGGTGCTCGGCGTACCGCACCCAGCGGTCCAGCTCCGCCGCGCCCGGCGCGCGCGACCCGGCGGTCACGCGTGCGCCCAGGCCGCGGACCAGCGGGTTGGAGTGCCGTCCGCCGCCGTGGAGCTGCACCGCCAGGTCGAACCGGGACGCCCGAAGCGCCCGCGCGGGCGCCGGGTCGCCGGTGATCGGCGGCAGCGCCACCACGTCGTCCACCGGGCCGGGGCGTCCGGCCAGGAAGGCGGCGTGCCAGGCCGCGCCGAGCAGCGTCAGGCGCGCGCCCGGGTAGGCCCGCTTGAGCGCGTCCAGCGCGGGCACGGCGACGAGGTAGTCGCCGACCGCGTTGGCCCGCAGCACCGCGATCCTGCGCACCCCGTCGACCGGCTTCCCCGTCACGGGCACGTCGAGACCTGACATAGCGGCCACCGCTACCCCGGCTGTCCCATCCATAACGTCCCGGATGGCGTTTGAGCAGGCCTTTCTCAGGTACTCGCTTCCCATGCGCACAGACGGAACGATCAGCGCCGTGGTCGTCGGCGACGTGATGCTCGACTCGTGGCTGCACGGCTCCGCCAAGCGTCTCGCCCAGGAGGCGCCGGTGCCCGTGATGAGCCTGGAGGCGACCGAGGACGCTCCTGGCGGAGCCGCGAACGCGGCGGCGAACCTGGTCGCGCTCGGGGCGCGCGTCCGGCTGGTCGCCGCCGTGGGTGACGACGAGTGCGGCGACAAGCTGGTCGCGGCGCTGCGCCTGCTCGGCGTGGACGGCGACCTGGTGACCGTGCCGGGACGGCGTACCGCGCACAAGAGGCGCCTGGTCACCAGCGGCCAGCTGACCGCCCGCTACGACGAGGAGGACCTGGCCGCGCTGCCAGGGACGGCCGAGCGGCAGCTGCTGGACCGGCTGGCCGACGCCCTGCCGGGCGCCGACGTGGTGATCGCCTGCGACTACGGCGGCGGCGTGTGCACGCCCGCCGTCCGCCGGGCGCTCGCGGGAACGCCGCTCCTGGTGGTGGACGCGCACGGGCCTGCGCCGTGGCGCGAGTGCGCGCCGGCCGCCGTCCTGCCGAACTACACCGAGGTCGTACGGCTCCTCGGCGACGACGACGGCGACGTCGGGGACCGGCTCACGTACGTGGCCGCCCGCTCGTCCCGGCTGCTGGAGCTGACCGGGGCCGGGATCGTGGTGACCACCCTCGACGGCGACGGCACGGTGCTGCACCGCCACGGGCGTCCGCCGTACCGGACATACGCGCAGCCCGCGCCGCAGCACATGGCGACGGGCGCGGGCGACACGTTCGCCGCGGCGTTCGCGCTGTGGCTGGCGGGCGGCGCGACGCCGGAGGAGGCCGCGGAGGCGGGCCAGGCGGCGGCCTCGGTCGTGGTGCGTAGGCCCGGCACGGCGGTCTGCACGAGGTACGAGCTGCTGCGCGCCCTGCGCCGCCACCAGGGCACCGTGCAGACCCCGGAGCGCCTGGCCCAGCTGCTGGACGAGCACCGGCGCAGGGGCGAGCGGGTGGTGTTCACGAACGGCTGCTTCGACGTGCTGCACCGGGGCCATGTGACGTACCTGGAGGAGGCGGGACGGCTCGGCGACGTGCTGGTGGTCGCGGTCAACAGCGACGCCGGGGTGGCCAGGCTGAAGGGTCCTGGCCGCCCGGTGATCCCGTGCGAGGACCGGATGTCCGTCCTCGCCGCCCTGAACTACGTCGACTACGTGACCGAGTTCGACGAGGACACCCCCGAGCGGCTGCTCAGGATGATCCGTCCTGAGCTGTACGTGAAGGGCGGCGACTACGCGCCGGAGATGCTGGCGGAGACGCCCCTGGTGCGGGCGCTGGGCGGCGAGGTGCGGGTGCTGAGCTACGTCCCCGACCGCTCGACGACGGCCATCATCGGCCGCATGCGCCTGCTGCCCTGACGCTCACACCGGCCGCAACGGGTTGGGGACGGGCACCCAGCGCATGGCGGCCCCGTCGGCGTCGAGCCAGCGCAGCAGCAGGTTGGCCTTGGCAGGGACATGCGTGGCCGCCAGCAGGTCGCGCAGTTCTGGCGGGTCGCCGTGGTCCTTGGCGGCGGCGGCGAACACGGCCCGCGCCCGCGCCCACAGCTCGCCGTCCAGCCGGGGGTGGCGTTCGGCGACCGCGCCCGCGATCTCGCGCAGGTTGTTGGTGACCAGGCAGTAGACCAGGCGCTCCCACGCACGCGCGCCGCCCAGCACCGGGGCGTCCAGCGCGGGGTGCCGCTCGGCGACCAGTTTGACGCCCTCGTGGTCGCGGAACAGGGCCTGCGCGGGCAGCCCGGCCGCGTCCACGCCGACGAGCACGTTCTGCAGGTGGCATTCGAGCACGACGCCGTGGCGCAGGTACGCGTGCAGCACCGGCGGCACCACGTGGGCGAGGTAGCGGTCCCACCACAGCAGCGAGAGGTCCTCGTCGAGGTTGTCGAGCGGGTCGCCGGGGAAGCCCTCGGCGATCCCGGCGGCCGCGAGCGCGGTCAGGCCGGGCAGGAGACGCTGCCCGAACCCGTCGCGGACGATCACCGCGAGCGCCTCGCCGCCGTCGCCGTCCCTGAGCGCGCTGCGGTAGCCGCGGTCGCGCAGCACGGCGGGGACCGGCGTGTGCTCCGGCAGGCCGTCGAAGGCCCGGTCGACCAGGTCGGCGACCACCGGCAGCCGCCGCAGGTCGTGCAGCCAGAGGCGGCGCACGTCGTTCGTGATCCGCACGTCCAGGCTGAACTTGCAGAACAGGTCGGCCTCCGGCAGGTACACGGTCCTTACGGACGCCGTCGGCACCGCCGGGTCGGTCGTGACGCCGAGGTCGCGCAGCCTGCCGTCGCGCAGGCCGCCGAGCAGCTTCACCTGCCAGGGGTGGGCGGGCAGCAGGGCCAGGCCGTCGCCCGCCGGGCCGCCGAGCCGGTCGAGCGCTGCGGCGTCCCCCACCTCGACCAGGTCTTCCGCCGGTATGCCGAGCAGCCGCAGCGGGAAGCTCGCGTGCGCCTCCGGCGAGTACGGCAGCCATTCCCGGGCGGCGCCTCCCCCGCGGGCCTTGGGCGCGGGATGGTAGCGGTGCCCGGCGAGCAGCGCCTGCTCGGACCGCACGTACGGGTCAGCGGGCGGGACAGCGGCCCGGCGGGCGGCCAGCAGGGCGGCGGTGACGTCGCGGCTGTGCCTGATCTCGGCGGCCAGCGCGTCGTTGGCGACCCCGGTGGCGGCGTGCAGTTCGCCGGCCGCGAGCGCGACGAGCGCGTCCAGCGTGAGCGGGAGCGGGCCTTCGGGGGTGCGCAGCGCGGGGCCGCCTGGGGCCGCCGCGTCCACCACCGCACCGGTCGCGGGCAGCAGGAGACCGCCGGACCCGGCAGGCCGCGCCACCTCGCGGATCAGGCAGTTGAGCAGCGCCGTCACGGCGAGCGCGTCCGCCTGCCCCCCGGTGCGGATGGGTGACATGACCACGCCTCTACCCTGGGCCGCCGGTGGGTAGCTGTCTGCCATGGTGCCGGAAAGAATTGGAACAGAGGCCGCATTCCTGGACGAACTGTCCCGCGTGCGTCCCGGCCTGTCGGCCCGCTACGCCGGCGCGCTTCCCGGCGCCCGCGCCGCCGTCCTCGGCCGCCTGTGGCGCGGCCTGCTGCACGAGCCGCTCCCCGGCCTGACCAGGACCGGCCCCGGCACGGTGACGACGGCCGCGGGGCTCCTGCTCAAGGGACCTGCGCGGCGGCCGTACGACCTCGGGGACGTGCCGGAGCTCCACCTCGGCGGGCAGCCGTGGACGCACCCGGCCGAGCTGCTCGCCGCTCTCGGCGTGCCCGGCGCCGACCGGCTGGTCGAGGACCTCGGCAACTGCGTCGCCTCGCTCGCGCTCTCCCGGGCGGGCGCTTCGCCGTTCGAGCCGAAGACGCCGGAGGAGCACGAGCAGAGCGTGGTGGACGGGCACCCGTACCATCCGGGGTGCCGCAACCGGCCCGGGATCTCGGTGGCGGAACAGCTCGCCTACATGCCGGAGCACCGGCCGGTGGTCGCCCTCGACCTGGTGGCGCTGCCCGGCCGCGCCTGTCTGGTCGCGGGCCCTTGGCCGGCCGCGCTGCGCGACGGCGACCTGCTGCTGCTCCCCGTCCATCCCTGGCAGTCGCGCCACGTGCTCCCCGGGCTCGGCCTGCGTCCCCACGCCCTCGCCGCCGTCCCTGCCCGCCCTTTGATGTCCGTACGGACCCTCGCCCCGACCGGCGGCGGCCCGCACCTCAAGACGGCGCTCAGCACGCGGCTGACCTCCGGCGTCCGGGACATCTCCCCCGGTTCGGTACGCGACTGCGTCCCGCTCTCCGGCCTGCTGGGCGATCTGGCGGCGCGGGCCGGCGGCGGGCTGCGGGTGACCCGCTACCTGGCGGGCGCGGCCGGCCCGGCGGCGGACGGCGCGCCGAGCGCGGACCTGGCCGTGCTGCTGCGGGAACCCGTGACGGGCAACGTGCTGCCCGTGGCGGCCGTCACCCGGCCGCCCGACCCGGAGGCGTGGCTGCGCGCGTTCGCCCGTACGGCCCTGACCAGCCTGCTGCGGCTGCTGTCACTTGGCGCGGCCCTGGAGGCACACGGGCAGAACCTGCTCGTCGAGCCGGACGCCGGCGGCCTGCCGGGCCGGCTGTTCTACCGCGACCTGGCCGACGTCCGGCTCAGCCCGGCGCGGCTGGCCCGCCACGGCGTCGAGACGCCCCCGGTCAGCCCCCGCCTGCTCTCCGACGACCCGGGCGTGCTGCACGCCAAGCTGTACGGCTCTCTCGTGGGCACCACGTTCGGCAGCCTGGTCGCGCTGTTCGGCCAGGGCGACCGGGCCGCGGAGGCACGCCTGTGGCGGGTCGTCGCCACCGCCGCGCACGAGGCGTCCGACGCCCTGCCCGCCGGGCCCGACGCGCGGGCCGACCGCGACGCGCTGTTCGCACCGGCCCTCCCTGCCAAGGCCCATCTGCTGGCCCGCCTGGACGGCTCCCCGCCGGGCGACAGCTGGACCACGCTCCCGAACCCCCTCCGCACCTGGTGAGCCGCCGATCGGGACCCGGCTCACCAGTGGCACACCCCCGGCGTGAAAGCATCGAGGGGTAGCCGAGCGCTGTTGGAGGCAGGGGTGGCTGACGAGTTCGACGTCATCGTGATCGGTGGGGGGCCCGCCGGTGAGAACGTCGTGGACCGGGCCGTACGGGGCGGCCTGACCGCGGCGCTCGTCGAGGAGCGGCTGGCCGGGGGCGAATGCTCGTACTGGGCGTGCGTGCCGAGCAAGGCGCTGCTGCGCCCGATCGACCTGGCGGCCGAGGTGAGCCGGGTGCCCGGCATGTCGCTCGGCCCGATCGACGTGGCCGCGGTGCTGGCCAGGCGCGACGAGGCCGTGTCGAACTACGACGACGCGGGCCAGGTGCGCTGGATCGAGAGCGTCCCGGCCGAGCTGGTACGCGGCCACGGCCGTCTCGACGGCCAGAAGCGGGTCCGCGTCACGACGGACGACGGTGAGCGCGTGCTGACCGCCCGGCACGCCGTCGTGCTGGCGACCGGCAGCGTCCCGCAGGTGCCCGGCGTGCCGGGCCTTAAGGAGGCTGCCCCGTGGACCAGCCACGAGGTGACCGCCGCGAAAGAGATCCCCGAACGGCTGGCGGTGCTCGGCGGCGGCGTGGTCGCCTGCGAGATGGCGCAGGCCATGCACGGGCTGGGCGCGCGGGAGACCACGCTCCTCGTGCGCGGCGGCGGCCTGCTCAGCCGGATGGAGCCGTTCGCCGGCGAGCTGCTCGCCGAGGCGTTCGCCGAGGCGGGCATCGACGTGCGCCTGCGGACGGGCATCGAACGGGTCGAGCGCCCCGAACCGGGCGGCAAGGTGACCGTGCACCTGTCCGACGGCACGCTGCTGGAGGCCGACGAGCTGCTGGTCGCGACGGGCCGCCGGGCGGCGACGCGGGACATCGGGCTCGACACCGTCGGCCTGCCCGCCGGCGAGCCGGTCGAGGTGGACGACAGCATGCGCGCCACGGCGGTGGGCGACGGCTGGCTGTACGCGGTGGGCGACGTCAACGGCCGCGTGCTGCTCACCCACATGGGCAAGTACCAGGCCCGGGTGTGCGGTGACGTGATCGCGGCCCGCGCCCGCGGCGACGAGCTGCCCGCCATGCGTGACCTGGCGGACGCGTACGGCTCGCCGCAGGTGGTGTTCACCGATCCGCAGATCTGCGCGGTCGGCCGCACCGAGCGGATGGCCCGCGAGGACGGCTTCCGCTACCGCGTGGTCGACTACGACATGGGCGCGGTGACCGGCGCCTACCTGCTGGGCGACGGCTACCGCGGCAAGGCGCGGGCCGTCGTCGACGAGGACAGGAAGGTGCTGCTGGGCGTCACGTTCGCCGGGCCTGGGGCGGCGGAGCTGCTGCACGCCGCCACGATCGCGGTGACCGCCGAGGTGCCGCTCGACCGGCTCTGGCACGCGGTGCCGTCGTTCCCGACCGTGAGCGAGATCTGGCTGCGCCTGCTGGAGACGTACGGGCTCTGAGCAGGCTCAGGCACGTCGGTCGGGGCAGCTCATGGCGACGGACCGGTCGGCGTCCGTCATGAGCTCCGCGATCGTTTCCTCGACGCTGTCGCGCAGCTCCACGCGCGACAGCAGGTCGGTGAGCCGCAGCACGGTCAGCAGGTGGGCGGAGGGCCGGATCAGGATGATCCGGCCACCGCCGCCCTCCTCCTCCATGCGCTGCAGCGCCATCGCGATCACGCCGATGGCCGAGGAGTCGAAGAACTCGAGGTCGGCGAGGTCGAACAGGAGGACGGGCCCAACCGACCAGTTCCACACGGCGTTGACACAGGCGCTGAACCTGACGCGGCCCGCGTGGTCGAGTTCACCGCCGGCGCGCACGACCGTGCACGCGAGATGCCGGGTCGTCTCGATCCGCAGAGGCTTTCCGTCCACCCTGTGCCACTGCCCCGTTGACGGCGATTTCACAGGGGATGACGACATTTCCCCGACCCTTGCAGATCATCGACCGGGCTTTACGAGGTCAGCCCTGGATTCCGCACTCCAAAGTCGGCACCGCGCCCGCGACGGGCGCCAGCATCACCAGCAGCGGCGCGCTGCTGGGGCTCGGCACCGTCAGCTCGGTGACGTTGCCGCGCACGGCCACCTCGGGCGTGCCCATGTCGCCGTCACGCAGGTGGTGGACGGAGACGACCGTCGGCGCGGCCGCGTGCAGCATCTTCTTGGTGGCGTGGCGCAGCCAGCGCAGCTCGCTGTTGACCCGCTTCCACGTGGCGGGGATGAGGCTCGGCGCCTCCGCCTTCGTGCCCAGCCGGAACGTGATGCGCCCGCTCGACCCGAACCGGTCCTTCAGTGCGGGGTTGACGAGGAACATGCCGGCGCGGATCTGGCGGGTGCCCTGCCGGTTGAGGTTGGCCAGGCCGCCCGCGCTGATCAGGGTGTAGAACTCGCAGCGGATGCCGTCGAGCGTGTCGGGGTCGTAGTCGACGGCGGGCGGCTCCTCGAACGCCACCTTGTTGAGCCGCACCCCGGCCACGCCGTCGGGGGTGACACGGCCCTTGACGGCGTCGCGCACGGCGTCGCTGATGCCGTCGCCCTCGGTGATGTCCAGCGCCTCGATGCAGACCAGGCCGTCGTCGGGGATCTCCTCAGGGGCCAGGTCGAAGGTCACCCTGGCGTGCGACTTCCTGCCGCGCAGCAGCACGCACTGGCGCAACCGTCCCTGGGAGCGGATCTGCAGGAAGCGGGGGCCGGGCCCGGCGGGCTCGGTGCGTCCGGTGTGCCAGCCGCTCACCGAACGGTCGTCCGTGGACAGCGACAGCGTCACCCGCAGCGGACGTCCCTCGGACGCCACCTTGAACCCGACCATGCCGGATGTCTCGAACCGGCCGACGATCTGGCTGCCGAGGTGCAGCTGGTCGGCGACCTGCAACGCCGGGACGTCGCCGGTGAGCAGGTGAACGGGCGGAACGGCGGGCACGATCACCTGGTCGAGGTCGGTCGCGGATCCCGTGGTGCTGGTCATCTCATGCTCCTCGAGGGGGTCAAAGTGGTGGCCAGTCCGGCCGGGTCATGGAAGTCGAACCTGGTCAGCAACGGTTCGCGCCGCTCCCACATGCGGGCGACCGCGGCGTAGAGCGGATCGCCGTCGCGTTCGGCGTGCCGCAGATTGACGGTGAACGTGCGGGCGTAGTCGTCGCCGTGCTCCCAGTGGGGCAGGAGCTGGCTCGGCACGTCGGCGCCGCAGGCACGCAGCCAGAGCCACAGCCGGGCGCGTTCGCGCTGTTCCGGACCGAGGATGCTCTCGCCCTTGGCGTGCCGCGCGATCGCCTCCCGCAGCAGCGACCGCAGATCGGCGGGCGCGCGCGGCACGTGCGTGGCGCCGCAGGCGCCGCCTTCCGACCAGCCCGCCTGGATCACCGGGATACCGAACGCGGGCAGGTCGCTGTCGCCGAAGGTGACGGCGACGTCGGCCACGCTCCACAGCACGTTCGGTGACAGCGCGCCCGTGACGTGCCTGATCCACGGGTTCCGTCCCACGGGGACGGGGTCGAGGAACAGCCAGTTCGCGCTGTCGTCGGCGGCGGCGAACTCGGCGGCCGTCCCGAACAGTTCCTCGTCACGGGCGGGCGTGTGGCCGAACACCGCGATCGTGGGCCGGTCGGCGTCGATGCCGAGGCGGTTGCAGCCGTAGTGGCGCAGCTGGCGGCGTTCGGTCTCCGTACGGATCTGGTAGCCGCTCTTGGCACGCCAGGCGACGCGTTCCGCGCTCGGCCTGATCGCGTGCCGCTGCGGCCACACGTGCCGTTCGAAGAACGCGCCGATCCTGGCGGGCAGCTCCTCCTGCAGGGAACAGGGTCCCTGGTCGGGGAAGAGCGCGTACGCCTTCAGCGTGCCTGTTCCGTGCACCAGCACGACGGGGACCTCGCGGTGCACTGCGCGGTCGGCCCGGCTGGTGACGAGGGCGGCGGGCGGCACCTCGGGCCGGCCGTCCGGCGCGGCGCCGAACGCCTCGGCCAGCGGCAGCCATTCGGGGGACGCGAGCACCACGAGCCGCGCGGAGACCATCCCGCAGATCGCCTTGGCGATCAGCAGCGTGCGGACCACGACCCGCAGGTCGTCGTCGTACGCCTCGGCGACGACGCACCGGTCACCGCTCGGGCTCTCCCCCCAGTACGACCTGGCGGCGGCGAGCAGACGATCGGCGTGCTCGCCGCCTCCGACTCCACGCATAGCAGCCCCCCACGGTCAGAAAACGCCCTGTCAGACGTTGCCAGACAGGTGGTTGCGCGCCACGCGGGCACCACGGTTCTTTGCTGCCGCGTGGGAGAAACTCAGCCGTCGAAGAAGGCGCCCTTGGTCCCGCGGACCCCACGAGCCACAGAACGCCCGAAAGCCCTGATTCACCGTCGATCCGTGAAAAAAGATCAGAACATTCGCGCCGTTTGGGACATCCAACTTTTTACAGGGAGCACGTCATGCCCGGGTTTAAGATGCACCGTATTGCCACGAAGGGGAGGGTTTAACCACCATGGGTACCCGTATGTCGAGTCTCGCGCGGCTGGCGGCGGCCGCGACGGCGGCCGGAGTGGTAGCGGCCGCGATCGCGTTGCCCGCTGTCGGTGGAACAGGCGCGGCGTTCGTCTCGGCGTCGGAGGAACTCGGCATCAAGCCCGAGGCACTCAAGGAACCCCCGCTGGCCGAACGTACGACGGTGCTCGACGCCCAGGGCAACCCCATCGCCTGGTTCTACGAGGAGTACCGCGAGAACGTCAAGCTCGCCGACGTGGCCGACATCATGAAGAAGGCCATCATCTCGATCGAGGACTACCGCTTCTACGAGCACGGCGCGATCGACATCGAGGGCACCGTCCGCGCCCTGGCCAAGAACCTCACCTCCGGCGGCATCGCCCAGGGCGGCTCGTCCATCACCCAGCAGTACGTCAAGCAGGTGCTGCTCAACTCGGCGACCACCGAGAAGGAGAAGAACGCCGCCCTCGCCCCCAGCTACGCCCGCAAGCTGCGGGAGCTGCGCTACGCGCTGGCCGTCGAGGAGAAGTACACCAAGGACCAGATCCTGGAGAAATACCTCAACATCGCCTACTTCGGCGCGGGCGCCTACGGCGTCGAGGCGGCGGCCAAGCGGTTCTTCGGGGTGAACGCGTCCGACCTGACGCTCGCGCAGGCGGCGACGCTGGCCGGCGCCGTCCAGGACCCGAACTCCACCGACCCCAACCTCGGCAAGGCACAGAAAGACCGGCTGCTGAAGCGGCGCAACGTGGTGCTCGACCGGATGGCCGAGCTCAAGAAGATCACTCCTGAGCAGGCCGCCGAGGCCAAGAAGCAGAAGCTCGACTACGAGGGCACGGACATCCCGGGCGGCTGCTCGACCAGCCCGTACCCCTACTACTGCATGTACGTCAGGGCCGAGGTGCTCAGCAACCCGGCGTTCGGCAAGACGCAGGTGGCGCGCGAGCAGTTCCTCAACCGGGGCGGTCTGACGATCCAGACCACGCTCGACCCGAAGATGCAGCGGGCCGCCGAGCAGGCCATCAGGAAGCACGTGTTCGCCGGCGACAACCCGGTGGCCGCCGAGGCCCTGGTCCAGCCCGGCACGGGCGCGATCAAGGCGATGGCCGCCAGCCGCAAGTACGGCACCAACAAGCGCAAGAAGGAAATGTCGATCAACGTCGTGGCCGACGCGGTGCACGGCGGCGGCATCGGCTTCCAGGCGGGCTCGACGTTCAAGACGTTCACGCTGCTCACGGCCCTCAAGAAGGGCTACAAGCTCAACGACGGGCTCCAGGCCGGCAGCGGCTACCGTGCGCCCTACTACTCCTCGTTCAAGAACTGCAAGGGCGAGAACATCGGCGACCCGACCCACACCGTCACCAACGACGAGGGCGGCGGCGGCTTCAAGACGCTGCAGACCGGCACCTGGGAGTCGGTCAACACCTTCTTCGTGGCGCTGGAGCAGAAGGTCGGGCTGTGTGACACGGTCAAGACCGCCAAGTCCCTCGGCATCAAGCGCTCCGACGGCCGGCCGTTGCAGGAGTACGAGACGTTCACGCTCGGCATCAACGAGATGGACCCGGTGACCGTGGCCACCGCGTACGCCGCGATCGGGGCGCGCGGCAAGTACTGCGAGCCGATGGTGATCACCAAGATCACCGACCGGAACGGCAAGGTGACCAACTACCGGCCCAAGTGCCGGCAGGCGCTCGACCCCGAGGTCGCCGACGCGGCGGCCGACATCCTGTCGGGCGTGTTCACCAAGGGCACCATGAAGGGCGTGGGCGGCATCGGCCGCCCGGCGGGCGGCAAGACGGGCACCACCGACGACCAGGCCACGGCGTGGTTCGCCGGGTTCACCCCCGACCTCGCCGGCGCGGTCAGCATCGGCGACCCGCGCGGCTCGCAGGTGCACAAGCTGAACAACATCACCATCGGCGGCACCTACTACGGGTCGGTGTTCGGCGCGTCCATCCCGGGCCCGATCTGGAAGGACACCATGATCTCCGCCCTCAAGGGCGTCCCGCCGACCGAGTTCACCCCGGTCAACCCCGAGCGCTTCGGCGGCTGCGGCGCCAGCTGCCGTCCGGTGCAGCACAACCAGGACGACGACCGCGGCGGCGACCCGTTCGACGACGGGGAGATCCTGACCCAGCTGGACGAGTAACACGGCCGATCGCCGGACCCGGAGCACCCGGGTCCGGCGAACGCGTCAGCGCCTGGCCTTGCGCCACTCCGAGACGACCTGGTCGACGTCGTACGGCATCAGGTTGAGCGGCGGGCCCGACAAACCGGTCCTGATCGCCTCGCGGATCCGGTGGTTGATCTCCTCGACGATCCGCCGCGCCTCGGCCTCGGTACGCGCGCCCCGCGCCTGGACCAGCGCCTCCTCGGCGTCCTTACGCAGCGCGAGTGTCGGCGGCAGGGGCATCGACAGCCCCTCGCTCGCGATCTTCTGCTTGATCCACCACATCTCGCCGAGCTGCTCACCGACCCCCGGCAGGGGCTTGCCCTGGCCGGGCAGGTCGTCGAACTCCCCCCGCTCCTCGGCCTCACGGATCTGCCGGTCGATCCAGGACTCGAACGGAACCCCGAGCGGCTTGCGGTCGGTCACGTACGGCCTCCTCAGGCGAGGTTGTGACTGGGCGCCAGCGGACCGCGCCACCCGAGCACGGCCTCGGTCATGCGGACGGACGCGACCGTCGCGGCCACGTCGTGCACGCGCAGGATGCGGGCGCCCTTGAGGATGGAGACGACGTTGACGGCGATCGTGCCCTCCTTGCGCTCGGTCTGCGGGCGGTCGAGGGTCTCGCCGATGAAGTCCTTGTTCGACAGGGCCACCAGCGTCGGGTAGCCGATCGCGGTGATCTCCTCCAGCCGGCGCGTCAGCTCCAGCGAGTGGAAGGTGTTCTTGTTCAGGTCGTGGCCCGGATCGATGATGATCCTGTCGGGCGCGATGCCGGCGTCGAGCGCGTAGGCGACCCGCTCGCGCAGGAACGCGGCCACCTCGGTCACGACGTCGGAGTAGCTCGGCCGGAACACGCGGCGGCCAGGACCGCCGAGGCTGTGCGTGACCACCACGGTGGCGCCCAGCTCGGCCGCGGCCTCCGCCATGCCCGGCTCGCGCAGGCCGTTGGTGTCGTTGATGACGTCGGCCCCTGCCTCGATCGCCGCCCTGGCCACCTCGGGCCGATGGGTGTCGACGGAGATCACGGCGTCGGTGGCGGCCCGCACCCGGGCGATCACCGGGGCGACGCGGTCGATCTCCTCGGCCGCGTCGATCGGCGCCTGCGCGGCGCTGAAGGCGAACCCGCCGATGTCGACCCAGTCGGCGCCGTCGTCGACGGCCTTCTTCGCGGCCGCGACCGCGTTGTCGAGCGCGAAGGTGCTGCCCTGGTCGTGGAAGGAGTTGGGGGTGCGGTTGACGATGGCCATGATCGCCACCTGGCGTTCGAAGTCGAACTCCCGCTGCCCGATGCGCCGCACGGGAGAGATGGTCCCGAGGGGAAGCTTCTCGCCGCTCACGTGGTGATCCCTTTCCGTCCCCCCGAGCCTACCCGGCGGCCGTTCAGGCCGGCCGGGCCGGGCTCGGCTGGACGGGTCACGCGAAGCGGCCGAGGCCGGGCGCCGAACCCTTGATCGTCCGCATGTCCCGTCGGGCGGACCGGCGCGGTAAGCGCATCGTGAGCCGCACCGTCGTGCCGTGGGGTCCGGTGTCGAAGTCGGCCTCGTCGGCCAGGTGGCGGATCAGGAAGATGCCGCGGCCGAAGTCGGCCCGCTCGGACGGGCGGTGGTCTGGGCTGATGTAGGCGTCGGGGATGCCCGAGCCGTGGTCGATCGTCTCCGAGCAGACGACGCCGTCGACCGTCCACAGCCGCAGGTAGCCGCGGCCGCCCGCGTGCTCGACGACGTTGACCACGCTCTCGTGGACCGCCAGCACGAAGTCGTCCCGGCGTGAGCCCCGCAGCCCCGCCTGCGCGGCCTTCTCCGCGACCATCCGGCGCAGCCGCGTCACGTCGCGCTCGGTGAAGGACTCGGCCAGCAAGGTCCGCATGTCCCTCCTCGTGTCCGCGCCGCGCCACCGTCTCAGGAGGCGGCCGCCCGCGATCATGGCCTCACGGCCGCCGGCCGATTCCGGTCGCCAGCTCGCGGATGCGCTCCACCGGCCCCCGGTCCGGCGCCAGCGGAGCCGTGTCCATGCCCGCACCGTCGTGCAACCCCTCGAACATCTCGCGCATGGCCTCGAGGGCCGAGTGCCGCGGCCGCCACCCGAGCACCTCCCTCGCCCGGTCGGTCTTCATGATCGGCATCCGCAGGACGAGTTCCAGCAGCCCCGGCTCGGCGGGCAGCAGCCGCAGGTGCCAGAACGCGGCCATGGCCGCCGTCGCCATCCGCTCCGGCACCCGTACGGTGCGCGCGCCGAGCAGCCCGGCCAGCTCGTTCGTGCCGATCACCGGCTCGGCGGCCAGGTTGAACGCCCCCCGCACCTCCCGCGTGACCGCCAGCCGGTACGCCTGCGCGGCGTCCTCGGCGTGCAGCACCTGCAGACGCAGCCCCGGGATGTCGGGGATGACCGGGATGCGGCCCGTCCTGACGAGCCGCCGCGGCACGAACGGGCCGCCGAACAGCCGGCGCTGCTCGGTGGCCGCCGCCCGCTGGAAGATGAACCCGGGACGCATCCGCACCACGCGGATGGCCGGGTGGTCGTGCTCGAACAGGTCGAGCACCCGCTCGACGTACGCCTTCTCCATCCCGTACGAGGCGCCCGGCCACCCGTGCGTGGGCCACGACTCGTCCACCGGACGGTCCTTGGGCGCCGGCGAGTACGCCCCCACGGACGAGGCGTGCACCAGCACCGGCACCCCGGCCTCTGCGACGGCGCGGAAGACCCGCATGCTGCCCAGCACGTTGGCGCGCCAGGTGATCGCCGGTGTCCTGGTCGGCTGGAACAGCCAGGCGAGATGCACCACGGCGTCGGCGCCTTCGAAGATCTTCGTCAGGTCCGCGGCGGCGACGTCCGCCTGACGCCATTCGGTGCGTTCGACCTGCCAGCCAGGCAGGCGGCGGGCGACGCCCACGATCGACGTCACCGTGTCGTCCGCGGCGAGCGCGCGTACGACACTGGTGCCCACGTTGCCTGTGGCTCCGACCACGACGACTCTCATGCGTGCTCCGCTGCCCGCGCCGTCGTCGGTGAAACCCGCCTGACCTGGCCTGTCATGGCCGCAACAGGATCTTCACCGCGCCGTCGGCCTTCTTCTGGAACATCGCGTACGCCTCGGGCGCCTGCTCCAGCGGCATCCGGTGCGTGGTGAGGTCCATCACGCCGAGCGGGTCGCTGTCGTCGGTCAGCAGCGGCATCAGCGCGCTGATCCACCGCCGGACGTGCGCCTGCCCCATGCGCAGCGTCACGCCCTTGTCGAACATGCGCAGCATCGGCATCGGGTCGGTCATGCCGCCGTAGACACCGGTGATCGAGATGACGCCGCCGCGGCGTACCGAGTCGATGGACTGCATGAGGGCCGCGAGCCGGTCGACGCCCGCGTTCGCCATGATGGGCGCGGCGACCGCGCCGGGCAGCAGCCCGGTGAGCGTCTGGGCGAGCTTGGCGGCGGGTGAGCCGTGCGCCTCCATGCCGACCGCGTCGATGACGGAGTCGGTGCCGCGGCCCGAGGTGCGTTCCCTGATCTCCGCCGGGACGTCGTGGACCTCGCTCGCGTCGATGACCTCGATGCCGTGGCGGCGGGCCATGTCGAGACGCGCGGTGACGCCGTCCACGCCGATGACGCGGTGGCCGAGGTGGCGGGCGATGCGGGCGCTCATCTGGCCGATGGGCCCGAGGCCGAAGACCGTGACGCTGCCGCCCTCGGGGATGTCCGCGTACGCGACGGCCTGCCACGAGGTGGGCAGCACGTCCGACAGGTACACGAAGCGCTCGTCAGGCGGCCCCTCTGGCACCTTGATCGGGCCGAACTGCGCCTCGGGCACCCGCAGGTACTCGGCCTGCCCGCCGGGCACGTGGCCGTAGAGCTTGGTGTAGCCGAACAGCGCCGCCCCCATGCCGTGCTCGCGCACCTGCGTGGTCTCGCAGTGCGCGTACAGCTCCATGCCGCACATGTGGCAGTGGCCGCAGGCGATGTTGAACGGGATGACCACCCGGTCGCCCGGCTTGATGTTGGTGATGCCGGAGCCCACCTCCTCCACGATGCCCATGGGCTCGTGGCCGAGGATGTCGCCCTCCGCCATGAACGGCCCGAGCACCTCGTACAGGTGCAGGTCGGAGCCGCAGATGCCGCTGCTGGTGATCCGGACGACCGCGTCGTTGGGCTCCTTGACCGCGGGGTCGGGGACGTCCTCGACGCGTACGTCACGCTTGCCGTGCCAGGTGACCGCTCTCATGCTCGTCTCCTTCATGGCTTGGCCATAAAGCCCGAATACCCCCACTGAGGACATCAAACGGCGGGCCTGTTGGTACGGCTGTGGCAATGGAAGACCCAAGGGGCTGAAGACTCTTTACACCTTGCGTATTGGATGCATAACTAGGTGTAGTCACCGACGGATCACCCCCGAAGGAGCCGCACCCATGCCGGTGGGCCTCACCCAGCAGACCTTGGGCCAACGCATCGACTCACGCCTGACCGACTTCCTCGAGTCCTGGAGCGCACCCGTCGCCGATCCTGGCGTCGAGGCCGCGTACACGCTGCTCGCCGACTTCGTCCTCGGCGGCGGCAAACGCGTTCGACCCCAGCTGTGCTACTGGGGTTGGCGCGGCGCGGGCGGCGACGACCGCGACGAGATCATCAGCGCCGCCGCGGCCCTGGAGCTGTGCCACGCCGGCCTGCTCATCCACGACGACATCATGGACGGCAGCGAGCTGCGCCGCGGCCGGGTCACCGTGCACCGCGGCCTCGCCCGGCTGCACCACGGGCCTGGCGCCGAGGCGTTCGGCCAGGCAGGCGGCATCCTGCTGGGCACGCTCGCCCTGGCCTGGTCCGACACGCTGCTGTCGTCGTGCGGCGTCGACCCGCTGCGGCTGCGCGCCGCCCACCACATCTTCGACGCCATGCGCACCGAGGTCATCAGCGGCCAGTACCTCGACGTCCTCTCCCAGCGCAGGCCCGACGCCTCCGAGTCCGAGGCGCTGACGGTGATCCGCTACAAGAGCGCCAAGTACACCGTCGAGCGGCCGCTGCAGATCGGCGGCGCGCTCGCCGGCGCCTCCCTTGAGCTGCTCGACGCCTACTCGCGCTTCGGCGTGCCGCTCGGCGAGGCGTTCCAGCTGCGCGACGACGTGCTCGGCACCTTCGGCTCGTCCGACGAGACCGGCAAGTCGGCGATCGACGACCTGCGCGAGGGCAAGCGGACCGTGATGTTCGCCCACGCCGCCCACCACGCCTCCCCCGCCCAGCTCGCCCACCTGCGCGCCTGGCACGGCAACCCCGAGCTGACCGACGAGCGCGCCGCCGAGCTGCGCCAGATCCTCGTCGAGACCGGCGCGCTGGCCCGGGTCGAGGCGATGATCGGCGAGCGGGTGACCGAGGCCATGGCCACCCTCGCGGCCGCGCCCGTCGAGCCCGAGGCCGCCGACGAGCTGGCGCGGATGGCCGACCAGCTCGCCCACCGCACCAAATGACTTTTCTCGGTAACCGCTGAGTCACCCTCTGAGATTGGTGGAACGTACCATGACGGAAACGACCCATTCCTCCATGCCCGAAAACGGCAACGGCCAGCTCAGCCTGAGCACCGACGCCGCGAGGCAGCTCTCGACCACGACCAAGACGCCGCCGCAGATGCAGGAGATCACCTCCAGGTGGCTGCTGCGGCTCCTGCCGTGGGTGCAGTGTTCCGGCGGCGTGTTCCGGGTCAACCGAAGGCTCACGTACACGCTCGGCGACGGCCGGATCACCTTCAGCACGACGGGCTCCGAGGTGAGGGTCATCCCGGCCGAGCTCACCGAGCTGCCCATGTTGCGCGGCTTCGACGACATGGAGGCGCTCGAAGCGCTGGCCTCCCGCTTCACCCAGCGGGAGGTCGAGGCGGGTGAGAAGATCGTCTCCGAGGGCGCCCCCGCCGACCAGCTCGTGCTGATCGCGCACGGCCGCGTCGGCAAGGTGGGGCTCGGCGCGTACGGCGACGAGCAGGACATCGGCGTGCTGGCCGACGGCGACCACTTCGGCGAGCAGTCACTGACCGACGGCGGCGAGTACGCCTTCACCGCGCGCGCCAAGACGACGACCACCGTCCTCACGCTCACCCGCCGCGACTTCGAGCAGGTCGCCGCGCTGCACCCGGGCCTCACCGAGCACATCGACACCTGGCGCGCCGAGGGCTCGCACGCCACCAACGACTACGGCGAGGCCGCCATCGACATGTCGTCCGGCCACGTCGGCGAGGCCGTGCTGCCCGGCACGTTCGTCGACTACGAGCAGAGCCCCCGCGAGTACGAGCTCAGCGTGGCCCAGACCGTCCTGCGCGTCCACAGCCGGGTCTCCGACCTGTACAACCAGCCGATGAACCAGCTCGACCAGCAGCTCCGCCTGACCATCGAGGCGCTGCGCGAGCGGCAGGAGCACGAGCTCGTCAACAACAAGGAGTTCGGCCTGCTGCACAACACCGACTTCAGCCAGCGCATCCGCACCCGCTCCGGCCCTCCCACCCCCGACGACCTCGACGACCTGCTCTCGCTGGTGTGGAAGGAACCGGCGTTCTTCCTGGCCCACCCGCAGGCCATCGCCGCGTTCGGCCGCGAGTGCAGCAAGCGCGGTCTCTACCCGCAGTCGAGCGAGGTCAGCGGCCACCGCGTGCCGGCCTGGCGCGGAGTGCCCATCTTCCCCTGCAACAAGATCCCGGTCACCGGCGCGCGCACGACGTCGTTCCTGCTCATGCGCACCGGCCAGGAGAACCAGGGCGTGGTCGGCCTGCACCAGACCGGCATCCCCGACGAGTACCAGCCGAGCCTGTCGGTGCGGTTCATGAACATCAACGAGAAGGCGATCATCTCCTACCTGGTCAGCGTCTACTACTCGGCCGCCGTCCTGGTGCCCGACGCACTCGGCGTCCTCGAGGACGTCGAGCTCGGCCGCAACGACTAGCCGTCCGCCCGTTCCCCGGAGGTGATCCATGACCGAGGCCGATCAGCAGCCGCTGAGCCTCGACACGGCGGCGGCGCGCACGCTCGCCACCACGACCAAGACGGTCCCGCAGACGCTGGAGGACTCACCGCGCTGGCTGCTGCGGATGCTGCCGTGGGTGGACGTCGCGGCCGGGGTCTACCGGGTGAACCGGCGGCTGACGTACCCGGTCGGCGGAGGCCGGGTGAGCTTCTCCAACACGGGGGCCCGCTTCCGGGTCGTCCCGCCGAGCCTGGCCGAGCTGCCCGCGCTGCACGGCCTGGCCGGCGACCCCGTGCTCGACACCCTGGCCGGGCGCTTCGAGCAGCGCGAGTACGACCGCGGCGACACGATCGTCGCCGCCGGCATTCCGGCGGGTGAGCTGCTGCTCGTCGCGCGCGGCCGGGCGACCCGGCTGCAGTCCGGCGCGTACGGCGACCCCGTCGTCCTCGGCTCGCTGGCCGACGGCGACCACGCCGGGTCGGAGCCCCCGGCCGAGGGCGCGGTGTGGCCGCACACGCTGCGGGCCGGCACCCCGTGCACGGTGCTCGCCCTGCCATGGGCCGAGGTGCGCGCCGTGGCCGAGCAGTCGCCGGCCCTGCGCGCCGCGCTCGACCGCCACCGCGCCGTGGCCTCCCGGCGGCGCAACAAGTACGGCGAGGCGGCGATCGTGACGGCCGCCGGGCACCGGGGCGAGCCGGTGCTGCCCGGCACGTTCGCCGACTACGACCCTGGCCCGCGCGAATACGTGATGAGCGTCTCGCAGACGGTGCTGCGCCTGCACACCCGGGTCAGCGACCTGTTCAACGAACCGATCGACCAGAAGCAGGAGCAGATCAGGCTGACCGTCGCGGCGATCCGCGAGGCCCAGGAGCGCGAGCTCGTCGTCAACCGCGACTTCGGGCTGCTGCACCAGGCCGACCCGCGCCAGCGCGTCCAGACCCGTACGGGGCCGCCCTCCCCCGACGACCTCGACGAGCTGCTCTGCCGCAGGAAGAAGTCGCGGTTCTTCCTGGCCCACCCGCGCGCCATCGCGGCCTTCCACCGCGAGTGCAACGCCCGGGGCGTCTACCCCGACAGCGTCGAGCTGCACGGCTCGCGGCTGACCGCCTGGCGCGGCGTGCCCCTCCTGCCCTGCGACAAGATCCCCATCAGCCGTACGGGCACCAGCTCGATCATCGTCGTGCGCACGGGACAGGACGACCAGGGCGTCGTGGGCCTGCGCCCCGCCGACGTGCGCGACCAGGTCGAGCCGGGGCTGAGCGTGGCGTTCACCGGCATCGACGCGCGAGCCATCGCCTCGTACCAGGTCAGCGCCTACTACTCGGCCGCGGTGCTGGTGCCCGACGCGCTCGGGGTGCTGGAGGGCGTGGAACTGAATGCCCAGGTGAAGGAGTGACGTTGTCCCAGCCGTTCGACCTGCCCGACTTCTACGTGCCGTACCCCGCCCGGCTCAACCAGCATCTCGAGGAGGCGCGCCTGCACTCCAGACGGTGGGCGCGCGACATGGGCATGCTCGAGGGCTCCGGCGTCTGGGAACAGGCCGACCTCGACGCCCACGACTATCCGCTGCTGTGCTCCTACACCCACCCCGACTGCGACGCCGCCGAGCTGTGCCTGATCACCGACTGGTACGTGTGGGTGTTCTTCTTCGACGACCACTTCCTCGAGGTCTTCAAGCGCACCGGCGACCTCGAGGGCGGCAAGGCGTACCTCGAGCGGCTGGCCGCGTTCATGCCGATGGGCGACGGCGTGGCCGTGCCCGAACCGACCAACCCGGTGGAGGCCGGCCTCGCCGACCTGTGGCCGCGTACGGTGCCGGGCATGCCGGCCGACTGGCGGACGCGCTTCGCCGAGAGCACCCGCAACCTGCTCAACGAGTCGCTGTGGGAGCTCGCCAACATCAACCGCGGCCGGGTGTCCAACCCGGTCGAGTACATCGAGATGCGGCGCAAGGTCGGCGGCGCGCCCTGGTCGGCCGGGCTCGTCGAGCACGCCGTGGGCGCCGCCGTGCCCGCCCGCATCGCGGGCACCCGGCCGATGCGGGTGCTGTGCGACTCCTTCGCCGACGCCGTCCACCTGCGCAACGACCTGTTCTCCTACCAGCGGGAGGTCGGCGACGAGGGCGAGCTCAGCAACGGCGTGCTGGTGCTGGAGAAGTTCCTCGGCTGCGGCACCCAGGAGGCCGCCGAGGCGGTCAACGACCTGCTCACCTCGCGGCTCCAGCAGTTCGAGCACACGGTCTTCACCGAGCTTGGGCCGCTGTTCACCGAGTACGCGATCGACCCGATCAGCGCGGCGGGCGTCCTCGCGTACGTCAAGGGGCTGCAGGACTGGCAGTCGGGCGGCCACGAGTGGCACATGCGCTCCAGCCGCTACATGAACAAGGGCGCGCGCACCCACCGGCCGTTCGGCATGTCGCTGGTCAACGTGCTGGGCGCCAAGCGGGTGCGCTCGTTCACGCACGAGCCGTACCGGCGGGTGGGGCCGTCGCAGATCCCCGACCTGTACGTCCCGTACGAGCTGCGGCTGTCGTCCCACCTCGACGGCGCACGGCGCAACCTGACGGTCTGGTGCGCGGAGACGGGCATGCTCGAACCCCCGGGCACCGCGGCGGTGTGGGACGAACGCAAGCTCCTCGACTACGACCTGCCGCTGTGCGCGGCCGGCCTGCACCCCGACGCCACTCCTGAGGAGCTCGACCTGGCCTCGTTCTGGCTGGCCTGGGGCACGTACGGCGACGACTACTTCCCCGTCGTCTTCGGCCGTACGCGCAACCTCGCGGCGGCCAAGGTGATGGTCGAGCGGTTCGGCCACTACATGCCGCTCGACGGCACGCCCGCACCACCGCCGACGAATCCGCTCGAATGCGGGCTGGCCGACGTGTGGGCGCGTACGGCCGGGCCGATGCCGCCTGCCGACCGGCGCAAGCTGCGGGCCGCGGTCGAGGAGATGTGCGAGGGCTGGCTGTGGGAACTGTCCAACGAGATCATCCACCGCGTCCCCGACCCGGTCGACTACCTCGAGATGCGCAGGCTGACGTTCGGCTCCGAGCTGACGATGAGCCTGAGCAGGCTGCGCCACTCCAAGAGCCTCCCGGAGGAGTTCTACGCGAGCGGGCCGATGGTGGCCGCCGTGAACGCGATGATGGACGCCGGCACGCTGCTCAACGACGTCTTCTCCTACCAGAAGGAGATCGAGTTCGAGGGCGAGGTGCACAACTGCGTCCTGGTGGTGCAGAACTTCTTCGACTGCGACTACCCGACGGCCCTCGCGATCGTCGACGACCTGATGGCCGCGCGGGTGCGGCAGTTCGAGCACATCGTCGAGCACGAGCTGCCGCTCGTCTGCGCCGACTTCGGCCTCGGCGACGAGGCGCGACGCGACCTCGACGCGTTCGTGGCCGAGCTGCGCGCCTGGCTGGCGGCGATCCTCAACTGGCACCGCCACTGCAAGCGCTACGACGAGCCGACGCTCCGCCGCCACCACGAGCCGCAACCGTTCCGGCTGGGCGGTCCGACGGGGCTCGGCACGTCGGCGGCGGTGCTGCCCCGGGTGCTCGCGTCTAGGGCGCCGGGTGCGGTTCCGTGGGCTGGTACGACCATCCCATCAGGTGAAGGAGCCGTTGCTGGTACGGCGTGACGTTGTGCAGCCGGATCCACCGCTGCGACGGTTCGAGGGCGGGCATGGCGAGCACGCGCAGGCCCGAGACGTCGATGAAGGTCAGTCTGCTGGTGTCGACGACGACGTGGCGCCCCCTGCGGCAGCTCGCCAGCGCGCCGGCGAGCGCCACGCTGTTGGTGGCGTCGACCTCGCCGGACAACGTGACGGCCGGTATGCCCGGCGTCTCCGTCACCGTGATCGACAGTTGCTCGTCCCGGTAGAGCAGTCGTTCCTGGACGTTCACCCTTTATCGCACCCCCTGACACACGCTCTGGGGGTTGTTGTGGCACTGCCTGCGGCAGGGGACGACCACCGAATTCCGGTGATTAGTCCGAATCCAGGCTACACGAGGTATATGACGCTATGTCTTTTTCGCCGGAATCTGACCCGACCCCTGGAGAACACTGACGAACAGCGCTTTCCCGATAACCCACCCCCACCAAGTCGTACGCCCCCCGTGACGCATTCCCCCCGCCCCCCACGAACGATCTACGCCCCGAGAAGCACACCCAGCCCCATAACCCAGCAAACCACCAACGCCAAGGCACCACCGACCGCCCAACCCACCCCAACAACCACCCACCCACCGCGACGAAAGCTACCGCCCCACCACCAAGCAGACCCAACCCGCCCACCGCCCCCTGCCTGGCCGCCCCCTACCTCTCGCCACCCCGCCACGGCACCCCCGCCACGGTGGCAGGGCCGTCTTAACGACCGCGACCCGGTCGGCGCCCCACCTCGGCGGGACGCTCCAGGTCGCCCACCCCGCCGAACACAACCGGACCCTCACCAGGGCGAGACGCAACCCGCCCACCGCCCCTACCTTGCCGCCGTTGCCTGGCCGCCGTTGCCTGACCGCTCCTGCCTCTCGCCGCCCCCGCCACGGCGCCCCTGCCACGGTGGCCCCCGCCTCTCGCTGTTCCTACCGGTGCCCCTGCCTCGGCGACCGTTACCCGGTCGACGTCCGCCCGACAGGGCCAGCAGGGCTCTCGGCAGCCTCTCTGGGGTCGCGGCCCCCACCTCGGCGGGCTACCCACTCACGGCTCCACCTGGGCGAAGACCTCCGGCGGGCCTTATGTCGCCGGTCCCGACTCGGCGGACGCTACCGCGCCACCCCCACCGCTTGGGGACAGGACCGGTCGGCATCCACCCCGACGAGCTGCGGACCCCTCGACATGCCCGGTCGGGCCGCCACTTCAACCCCCGACGGACTACCCCGCTCGTCGCTCCACCTGGGTGGAGACAACCCACCCGATGCCCGCCTCGACGGCCACCACCACCGTGCCGCCAGCCTTGCCTCGACGGGCATCACCGCGCCCCTCAGCAGGCTCGGTCGAATCGCCGCCCCTCACCTCGACGGAAACCATGGAGTGCCGCCCCACCTGGGCGAACGTCACTCGTTCGGCGCTGCCTGGGCGGGCGGAACCCATCCGTCGCCCCGCCGGGCGGGGACCTGCTCGGCCGGCCGCCAGTAGTCCTGCGCTCATCGCCGCCGGCAGATGGGCCGCCGCCCATCACGGTCGGCCCGTCACGGTCGGCCCGTCACGGTCGGCCCGTCGCGGTTGGTAGGGCCGGTGGCGTCGGCTGTCCGTGCGCGCGCACGGGCGGTTGTTCGCGGTTGAGGGCGCGGCACCGCCTGCGCGCGGCGAGGCGGGCGCGGGGGGCGGCGGCTGATGAGGTCGCCGTGACATCGCTGATGAGCTGCTATTCGTCAGGAAATATCACGACTCGCGGGGCTTTGTCCGGAAACTCATACGCGATAATTTTTCCGCTTATAGCCATATGTGCATCTCAAGCAACCAAAGGGCGTTTTATCGCCATAGAAATGGCGGAATGTACCGGCGAACGACCTTTGACCCCGGCGCCGTCCCAACCGGCCCGGACGACTGACGGAGCGCTGAAGATGCCATGCACCCGCTACTGACCCCGCTGCCGGCGATCGCGCTGGCGATCCTCTTCGCCACGCACACCACCGCCGCGGCGGCCGAGGACAGCTGCCCCGCGGCCGTCGGCTGCCATACGGGCACAGAACCCACCTCGGAATCCGCCACAGAGCCCGACACAGCGTCCGCCCCCTACTCCGACACGGGGTCCGGGGCGCGGCCGGACGCAGGGTCCACCCCGGAGTCCGACACGGGCTCCGCCGCGCAGCCGGACGCAGGGTCTGCCCCGGAGTCCGACACGGGCTCCGCCGCGCAGCCGGACGCAGGGTCTGCCCCGGAGTCCGGCGCAGGGTCCGCTGCAAACCCCGCCGCAGAGCCCGCCACGGAGCCCGCCACGGGATCCGGCGCGGAATCCGACGCAGGCCCCGCCACGGCATCCGCCACAGGGTCGGGCGCTGTGCCCGCGCCGGACGGGGGGTTCGTCCCCGAGACCGCTGCGGGGTCGTCGGCGGGTGCCGTTGTGGCGCGGGCTGCGGTGGAGATGATCGGGGTTCCGTACTCGTGGGGTGGCGGTGGTGTGCGCGGGCCTGGCTTCGGGATCGGCAAGGGAGCGAGGACGTGGGGCTTCGACTGCTCCGGCCTCGCCGAGTACGCCTGGGCGCGGGCAGGGGCCGAGATCGGCACCACCACGCACGAGCAGTGGCGTTCCGGCGTACGCGTCCCGAAGGAGCACGTCCAGCCGGGAGATCTCGTCTTCTACGACAGCAACCCGAAGAGCCGCGGCCCCGAGCACGTGGGGATCGCCCTGGACACCGCCCGGATCGTGCACGCCCCGCACACCGGCGAGGTCGTCCGGATCGAGGCCCTGGAACGACGGACGCTCATGGGCGTGGTCCGTCCCACCGGAAGAGCCACCGACCTCACCCGAGGCTGACCGGCCGAGCCAGCGTGTCACCGGTGTCCCGCAGGTCGGTGCCGGGAAGGATGAAGGGAACGCTGCCGCCCGCCGCAAGGCGGCCGGGCGCCGAAACCGGGGACGCGCAGTCCGCCCACGGTGACGGCCGCGCCTGCGGGCCCGGGTCGTGCCGGTGTGCTCGAGACGCAGGCGTACGGTGACGTGCCCGGTCTCGCGGTCGGAGGGCAGGGCGCGGACAGCGGGGTGTGCGGCGTGGTGAACGGTTCGTTACTTGACAGCATGCTGTCTACCTGACAACAGGCTGTCCACAGATTCCCGTGCGAGGATAGGCGGCATGGCAGAGATCGTCGGCGGAGGACGTCCGGTCAACGACGCGGAGCGGCGTGTGATCGCCTACCTGCGCGACCACGCCCCGGCCGACTGGCTGCTGCTCCACAACATCGAGGTGCCGCGCGGGCACGACGTGTTCGAGGTCGACCTCATCGTGCTGACCGGCCACTCGCTCGTGGTGGTCGACGTCAAGGGCACCCGCGGCCGCATCGAGGTGTCGGGCTCGCGCTGGTTCCCGCCGCGCCGCGAGGCGTTCGGCTCGCCGGTGACGAAGCTGCGCGGCACGGCCAAGGCGCTCAAGGGCCTGCTCGTCTCGAAGGCCACGCAGCTCGAACGCGTCTACGTCGACAGCCTGGTGGTGCTCACCTCCCCCGACGCCGAGCTGGTCGACCAGGTCGGGCGCGACGCGGTCAACGTCACCGACATGCCCCGGCTGATCGACACCCTGAGCGACGTCTCCCGGGTCAGGCGCGGCTGCAGCCCCGAGATCCGGCCGTACATGACGGCGGTTCTCGACGCGCTCAACCAGAGCGTCCGGCGCAGCACCGCGCCGCCCAGGTTCGGCAACTGGGAGGTCGAGGAGCAGCTGGGCGGCGACTCGAAGGTCACCGAATACCGAGCCTTCAACGCCACGCTCCCCGGCAGCGAGACCGTGCTGCTGCGGGTCTACCAGGCCGACCCGCTGGCCGACAACGAGTCGCGCGCGGCCGAGCGTCAGCGCATCGCCAACGCCTACCAGACGCTGGCCCAGATCCCGCCCCACCCGTGCGTGGTGCGCTCGCGCGACTTCTTCGCGATCGACGACGAGAGCCGGTTCGTGCTGGTGCTCGACGACGTCCACGGCCAGGCGCTGCACCTGTCGCTGGGTCAGGGCGCCCGGCTGGGCGTCATCCAGGACCTCCTGCGCGGGCTCGCGCACGCGCACGCCAACGGCGTCATCCACCGGGCGCTGACCCCCGCCGCGGTGCTCGTCACCGACGACGGGCACGCGGTGCTGACCGGCTTCGACTACGCCAAGCCGGGGCCGCGCAACTACACGCTGGTCCACGAGCTGGGCAACGTGCTCGACGCCCACTACGTCGCCCCCGAGTGTCACGAGCGGCCCGACCAGATGAGCACCGCCTCCGACGTGTACGCGGCCGGCGTGATCGCCTACCAGCTCCTCACGGGCCACCTGCCGACCAGCTCCGACGCCCAGGGCCCCGACGTGCCCGAGATCGTCCGCCGGATGCTCGACCACTCCCCGGGCAAGCGGCCGGGCGCGGCCGAGGCGCTTGAGGCGCTGGAGGGCATCCCCGCGCAGGAGTCGCGGCTGATGCGTCTCGTCCGCCGCATCGTCTCCAAGCCCTGACGGACGTCCGTGGCCCGGCAGTCAGGTTGACCGTATATGGTCGGCAACGCACCCGAAAAACGTCCGGATGACCTGGAGAGATCTCACGAAGAGCAGCAGCAGGCGATGAAGGCGACGAGGACACACGTTGTCGAGGAGTTCGACGGCACCGCTGCCGCCGTCGGCGACGCCCGCGCGTGGGCGGTGTCGCGTCTTCCCGCCGGCTGCTCCCGGGCCGACGACGTCGCCGTCGTCGTGAGCGAGCTCGCCACCAACGCCGTGCTGCACTCCGCGAGCGGGCATCGGTGCGCCACCTTCCGTGTACGCCTCGACCTCGCCCCCGGCGAGGTGACGATCTCCGTGACCGACCGCGGCGCGGCGGCCGCCTCGGCGCCGCGGCTGACCGACGAGGGCGGCTGGGGCCTGCTGATCGTACGGAATCTCGCCGACTCCTACGAGGAGACCGTCGAACCGACCGTTCGTACGGCCGCGTGCCGCATCGTGTGGAGCACTAGACCGGGTTGATCGTGTCGAGGACGTCGATCACGTACAGCGCCGGGCTCTCTCCCGCGACCGCCACGGCCACGGCCACGCGGCACCCCACCCGCTGCCCCGTGAGGGCGTCGAGCCAGGCCGCGGGCACCGCGCCTTCCTTCAGTGTGAACGCGCTGGGCCCGCCGCGCCTGTAGGAGGAGTCGACGACGGTCCTGCCGGGCCACGACGCGGCCACGTACTGGACGATCACCTTCGAGCCAGGGGCGATCGTCCGGCCCGAGCCGTCGATGAGGATGCGCCCCGGCTCCCCCGGCGCGAGGTCGGACGGGACGACCGGCAGGGTGCGCCCGACGAGCCGGGCGTCCGCCGGGTAGCCGCCGAGGATGTCGAAGACGACCACGAGCGTGTCGGCACGCGTGACGCCGGTGCGCGGCACGTCCGGCCCGAGCGCCTCGGCGGCCGGGCTGACGAGCAGGACCCGGCTGCCCGCCGGACGGCCGATGAGCGACCGCCGCCAGGTCTCCGGCACCTGCCTGCCGTCGAGGACCACGGTGGCGGGCCGGCTGTCGTACGTGCTCATGTACGGCTCGTTGCCGGCCCAGCGGCGGACGTCGACGTCGGCGAGCACCACGTCTCCCGCGGCCGTGGGCCGCCCGCCGCCGACCGACAGCACGGTGATGCGCGGCGTACGTCCGGGAGCGCCGCTGGGGATGGTGACCTTCGGCCTGCTGCCGAAGGCGCCGATGACGACGGGTTGCGTGCCGCCCTGCGGCACGCCGCACGAGGCGGCGAGCATGAGGAGGGCGGGCCAGTACAGACGCACGATTGACCTCCTGATCCGTTTCTGTTGCCTGGGTCGGTGCAAGGGAAGCCGCGTCCGGCGCCATCACCCGGCAAACTGTCTCCGTGAGCAAGCCGAACCTGGCGCGCCGGGTCGCCGAGGCGGCCGAGATCGCGCTGACCGCCCGCAAGTACGTGACGTTCATCGACGTGGTCACGGGGCTGCGCTGGCTGCACTCGCGGCACGTCGACACCTGGCGGCAGGGCCGGGTGACCACGCTGGCCGAGCTGGCCGCCGTCGACGAGGACCGCCTGCTCACCACGGCGCAGCTGCTGCGCGAGTGGGCCGTGGCCAAGGGCCTCAAGCCGATGGAGACGCCGTACGTCGCGGGCACCCGCGACAGGAAGGAGCTGCGTTTCACCTCCGGGCCCGCGCAGGAGCCGTTCCGGGTGCACTGGCTCTCGCCCGATCTCGGCGAGGCACGGGTCCGCCGGCTGGCCGAGGCGCAGAGCAAGGCGCCCGACCTGGTGGCGGTGGCCTCGCTCGACGCCTGGACGTGCGCCTCCTGCGCCGACACCGGCCCCTACCTGATCATGGAGGACGACCGGCCGCACTGCCTGACCTGCGCCGATCTCGACCATCTGGTGTTCCTGCCGTCCGGGAACGCGGCACTGAGCCGCCGGGCCAAGCAGGAGAGCGGGCTGTCGGCGGTGGTCGTGCGGTTCAACCGGCGGCGCAAGGTCTACCAGCGGGTCGGCGTCCTGGTAGAGGAGGCGGCTCTCGCAGCCGCCGAGGAGCGCTGTCTCGCCGACGAGGAGGCGCGGCTGCGCCGCCGTGAGCGCGACCGGGTCCGCAGGGAGGAGCAGGACGTCGAGTTCCAGGGCCGGATGGCCGCCGAGATCGCGCGGCTCTTCCCCGGCTGCCCGCCGGAGCGGGCACTGGAGATCGCCGGGCACGCCGCCCAGCGCGGCAGCGGCCGGGTGGGCCGTACGGCGGCGGCGAAGGCGCTCGACGAGAACGCCATCACCCTCGCCGTCGTCGCCTCGGTCCGCCACCTCGACACCGACTACGACCGCCTGCTCATGGCCGGTGTGCCCCGGGCGGAGGCCCGCGACCGCATCAGGCAGGCCATCGACGACAAACTCACCGAGTTCCGGACACCGCCCCGTTGATGTCGAAAGCATGAGCGGCTGGCAGGACGTACGTGAGCAGATGCGCGCGTTCGCGCACGGGCACGCGCTCAGCGTCGCGGGCGCCGCGCCCAGCCGCTACGGCCTGGGCAGGTCGGGCTGGGTCACGGTGCCGTTCGAGACGGAGCTGCCCGAGCTCGGCGTCCTGCTCGACCGGGTCGAGGAGAGCTACCGGACGATCGCCCGGAAACGAGCGATCGCCCGGCTCGACGAGGTCAGGTGACGGCGAGGCGCCGGGCGTACTTCTCGTCGCGCCAGAGCTCCTTGCCGAGCACCTCCAGCACCGTGGCGGCGGCGTCGTGGACGTCGGTGTAGCTGGTGTAGAGCGGCGCGAAGCCGAACCTGAGGATGTCGGGCGCGCGGAAGTCGCCGTGCACGCCGTGGTCGATGAGCGCCCGCATCACGGGGTAGCCGTCGGGGTGGCGGTAGCTCACCTGGCTGCCCCGCGCCTCGGGGTCGGCGGGCGAGACGAGTTCGAGCGCGTCGCCGACCAGCTCGACGAACAGCGACGTCAGGGCCTTGCTCTTGGCCCTGACCTGCGCCATGGGCACGCGTTCCCAGATGTCGAGCGCCGCGTCAAGGGCGGCGAACGACACCACGTGCGGCGTGCTCACCGCGAACCGCCTGATGCCCTCGGCCGGGCGGAAATCGGTCTCGAACGCGAACGGCTCGGCGTGGCCGAACCAGCCGGACAGCACGTTCTCGGCGGTCTCGTGGTGGCGCGGGTTGACGTAGAGGTACGCGGGCGCGCCCGGCCCGGCGTTCAGGTACTTGTACGTGCAGCCGACCGCGAAGTCGGCCGCCGAGACGTCCACCTCCATGACGCCGGCGCTGTGGCACAGGTCCCAGATGATGAGCGCGCCGGCCGCGTGCGCCTCGGCGGTGACGGCCGCGACGTCCTGCCTGGCGCCCGTACGGTAGTCGACCTCCGACAGCAGCACCACGGCGGCGTCGTCGAAACGGCGTTCGGCGAGGTCGCGCACCTCGTACTCGCCGAGCAGCCCGGCGAGACCCTGGACGATGTAGTGGTCGGTGGGGAAGTTGTCGGCGTCGGAGACGATCACGCGGCGGTCGGGGCGCAGCTTCAGCGCCGCCGCGAGCGCCTGGAAGATGGCGATCGAGGTGGTGTTGCCCGCCACGACCTGGCCGGGGCCCACGCCGATCAGCGGGGCGATCCGGTCGCCGACGGTCAGCGGCTGCGCGTACCAGCCGGAGGCGTTCCAGCCGCCGACGAGTTTCTTGCCCCATTCGTCCTCGACGGTGCGCCTCACCCGTTCCGCGGTACGCCGTGGCAGCGCGCCCAGCGAGTTGCCGACCAGGTAGACGACGCCTTCGGGCAGTACGAACTCGTCCCTGAAGGCCCGCAGCGGGTCGGCGGCGTCGAGGGCGAGGCAGTGGTCGCGATCTGGCACCTGAGCTACTCCCGTGGCTTTGTCCCTTTTAACCCCATTGTCCCGCGCCGGGTCACGCGGCGAACACCGCCCGTACCGTGCCGAGCCCCTCGACGCGCGCCTCGAACACCTCGCCAGGCCCGACCGGCACGACGGGCCCGAGCGCCCCGGTCAGCACCACGTCGCCGGCCCGCAGCGGACGGTCGGTACGCCCCAGCCTGGTGGCCAGCCAGACGGCGGCGTTCAGCGGGTTGCCCAGGCACGCCTCGCCCGACCCGGCCGAGACCCGCTCGCCGTCGCGCGTCATCGTCATCGTCGCGGCCCGCAGGTCGAGCCCGGAGAGCGGCATCGGCGTGCCGCCCAGCACGAACGCCCCGGCGGAGGCGTTGTCGGCGACCGTGTCGGCCAGGGTGATGTCCCAGTCGGCGACGCGCGAGTCGGCGATCTCGATGGCGGGCAGGGCGAACTCCACGGCCCTGACCATGTCGGCCATGGTGAAGGGGCCGCCCACCAGGTCGCGGCCGAGAACCAGGGCGACCTCGGCCTCGGCGCGCGGCTGCAGGAACCCCTCGATCGGGATGGGCAGCCCGTCGCCGTGGCACATGTCGGCGAACAGCATGCCGTGGTCGGGCTGGTCGACGCCCATCTGCCGCTGGATCAGCGGGTTCGTCATGCCGATCTTCCGGCCGACCGGTCTCCTGCCCGCGTCGAGCGCGCGTCTCGTGGAGATCTCCTGTACGGCGTACGCGTCGGCCTCGGTGCCGACCAGGTCCCTGACCGGCGCGCACGGCTTGCCAGAACGCACCGCCTCGGCGAGCCGGTCGGCGGCCTGCGCGTGTACGTCCACCGCCTGGGACCATTCGTCCTGCATCAGCGTGCTCCCGTCTCGTGGCGTCCGAGCGTCCCGTCCCCCAGCTTCCCACCACGACCGAACTCCGGCCACCCGGGAGGAAACGGTCACGCGCTGGAGACCTGTCCTGGTGGACAGCTTCCGGTATCCCTTGATCATCGGGATCATGGCTCGATGGCGGACACATGGGAATTGTGGGGAAATGTCATTATTGCTGGTACTTTTGCCGCCCTCCTGGCGGTGCCGGCGATCATGGCGCTCTCCCGCCGCCGCGCCCGCGCCGGGCACGCCGCACCCCTGCGCACGGCTCTCGCCGACGTCGGCATCGCGGTCGGCACCGCCCCGTGGGCCTGGATGATCCTGACCCCTTCCGGCGGCCCGTCGGACGTCGGGCTCGTCCCTTCCGGCGACCTCGCCGACCTCGTGGGAGCGCCGTGGGAGACGGTGTTCGTGCAGGTCGGAGGCAATCTGCTGGTCTTCGCCGCGCTGGGCGCACTGCTTCCCTTACGCAGCCGCGCGATGTCCTCGACGGCCCGCGTCGCGGCCGTCGCCGCCGCGTGCTCGATCACCGCGGAGGCCCTGCAGTACGTGCTCGACCTGGGCCGGGTCTCGTCCGTGGACGACGTCCTGCTCAACACGGCGGGCGCCGCGATCTTCTCCTTGGTCACGCGCCGCTGGTGGGCGGGCCGCGATCCGGGCGTGACCGCTTCACGGTAACGGCCGGCTGAAACCCTCCGTGGTTCATCACACAGGCACGATCCGCTCAAAAGAAGCTCGCGACCAACCTCTGTATCTGTGCGATCGTGGACAAGACGGGGCAAGTTCTCTGGAGACGCCACTACCCGGTTGGTGACAGAGGGTGATCAAAGTTGTCTGAATCCCCGGTAACCCATGAGTCCCCCATCTATCGACGCATCGCCGACGGCCTCCGCGCCCGGATCCTGTCCGGCGAACTGCGCGACGGGGACCGACTGCCGGGCGAGAACGCACTGATGGCCGAACACGCGATCGCGCGAGCCACCGCCAGACAGGCGCTTGCCGTGCTCGTCAACGAAGGCCTGGCGGTGCCCAGACGAGGCTCGGGGGTTTACGTGCGGCTGTTCAAACCGATTCGCAGACACGGCTCACGCCGCCTGTCACGGGAGCAATGGGGACAAGGAAGATCCATCTGGGACGCCGACACCCGCGGGCGTGCGTACACCGTGGACCGGGTGGAGGTGACGCGGGAGCGGGCCGGCGAGGACGTGGCGGCGGTCCTGGAGAGCGCCGAGGTATGGGTGCGTCGCCGCCGCTACTGCATCGACGGGCGACCTGTCCAGCTGGCCACCTCTTACTTCCCCGCCCATCTGGTCGAGGGCAGCGCCATCACCCTGCCGGAGACCGGCCCCGGCGGCGTCTACGCGCGGCTCGGCGACCTCGGCACCCCGCCGGCCCACTTCACCGAGGAGGTACGCGCCCGCATGCCGCAACCGCGGGAGGGCGTGCTGCTCGACCTGCCCGGCGGCACCCCGGTGATCGCGGTCTCGCGGACCGCGTACACGGCCGGAGGGGTGCCGGTCGAGCTCAACGAGATGATCATGGACTCGGCGGCATACGTACTCCAGTACGACTTCGACGCGTAGGTCAAGCGGGTAGGTTGACCTACCCGTCACGATCACTTGAATTCTCTAGAGAGGTGCCGCATCTTCGAAGAGGAAGACGGAAACCTCGCTTGGGGGTCGGCCGGGAAGGATGGCAAAGATGTCCTTTGATCGGCATCTTGCCGAGATCGCCCGCGACTACCCCCAGTGGACCATCTGGCGGAGCGACGCCGGCCGCTGGTGGGCCACCAGACACCATCCGCTCAGCGCGGCGCAGCGCGGTGCCGGATGCGCGATGACCATTGACGCGGACGACGCGGAGGGACTGCGCGACCTCCTCCAGGACCAGGAGAGGCGGACCGGCACGCGGCCCCCGCGGCGATCCGGCCCCGCACCTCCGTGAGCCGTGGTCTTGGAACGTTCTGCGACCGGCGTACACGAGCAGCCCGGTGCCTGGTCCAGCGTTTCGGGCGGCCCCGGCACCGGGCCCCCAATGCAGGAGGGGCCACGAACGCGGAAGCCCCCGACCCGATCGGGGGCGGGGGCTTCCGCCCGTGGCGCTCCTAGTTGCGCGCCTCCGACAGCCGGATGTGCACGTCGGTGTCGTCCGAGACGGCCTGCGGGCGCTGCTCCTCGCCCTGCTCGTCCTCCTCGACGATCACCCGTACGTCGTCCTGCGGCCCGCCCTGCTCGGCCGGCTCCTCGACCGGCTGCTCCTGGGGGGCTTCCTGCTGTGCCTGCTGGGGGGCCTGCTGGGGGGCCTGCTGCGGGGGCACCTGGCGCGCCGGGGCGGGGGGCGGCGTGACGGCGTCGGGCACCAGCTGGCCCGCGGCGGCCTCGGCGTGCATGAGGTCGCCGAGCACCGAGCCGATCTCCGACAGCCGCCGCACGACCTCGGTGTGCGTGTTCGTCAGGTACTCGACCCGCCGCCCTGCCTGCTCGTCCAGCACCGCGGTGCGCTGCTGCGCCGCGGCCAGCATCTGCTCGGCCTCGGCACGGGCGGCCGTGACCGTCTGCTCGGCCTCGGCCTGGGCGGTCGTGACGAGCTGCTCGGCCTCCGCACGGGCCGACGTCACCGTGTGCTCGGCCTCCGCACGGGCGGACGTCACCGTGTGCTCGGCCTCGGCACGGGAGTCGCGCCGTACCTCTTCCGCCTCGGCGCGGGCGGCGGTGCGCTGCTCCTCGGCGTCGGCGCCGGCCTGGGCGAGCATGCGCTCGGCCGCCTGCGTCGCCTCGCCCACCCGCCGCTCGGCCTCGGCCTGGGCGGACGTGAGGATCTTGTCGGCCGTCTCCCGCGAGGACGTGAGCACGTGCTCGGCCTCGGCGTGGGCGGCCTCCCGCACGGCGGCGGCCTCGGCCTCGGCGTCCTCTCGCTTGGCCTGGGCCTCCTCCTCGCCGAGCCGCAGGATCTGCGCGAGCCTCGGGCTGAGGTCCTCGTAACTCTGCGGGGTCTCGACCATGCGCCGTCTGGCCTCCGCCAGCTCGAGCCGGCCCTGCTCGGCCTGGTCGATCGCCCGCGCCAGCCGCTCCTCCAGATCCCGGATCTGGTTGCGGGTACGGATCATGTAGTCGTGCACCTGGCGGCGGTTGTAGCCGCGCATCACGACCTCGAAGGTGTCCTCTTGCATCAGATCGGGGAAGTTCTCGTGCTGGTTCGTCATGGGGGTTACCTAAGCGTTTGCGTGAGGCGGGGGAAAACTGCAGGTTGTGAGGGTCTGCCGACGAGACGTCAGGAAACGACTTTCCTGCCATCTGCCCACGTCCGCAACCCGAACGCCATACCCCGAGCTGGAATTACGATGTGTCGAATGTACATAGCAGCGCTGGACAACGGGGCGGTACCGGACATTCACCCTGAGGCGTACATCGCGCCCGGGGCCGTGGTGGTCGGCAGCGTCCGCATCGGGCGCGCGTCCAGCATCTGGTACGGCTCCGTGCTCCGCGCCGACGACGAGCGGATCGAGATCGGCGAGGAGTGCAACGTCCAGGACCTGTCGTGCCTGCACTCCGACCCCGGCGAGCCCGCGATCCTCGAAGACCGCGTCAGCCTGGGCCACAAGGCGATGGTGCACGGCGCCCACGTCGAGTCGGGCGCCCTGATCGGCATCGGCGCGATCGTCCTCGGCGGCGCCCGCGTGGGGGCGGGCACACTGGTCGCGGCCGGGGCGCTCGTGCCGCCCGGCAAGCGGATCCCGGCGGGCGTCCTGGTGGCCGGCGTGCCCGGCAAGATCGTACGCGAGCTCACCGACGCCGACCGCGACTCCTTCGCCCGCACCCCCGGCAACTACGTGGCCAAGGCGCTCAGGCACCGGCGGGCGTCATCGCTTTGACGAGCACCTGGTCCGACACCGAGGCGTCGTTCAGCGGATCGGCGTAGTCGGGAAGCTCGGGCCGCAGGAAGCGGACGTAGTCGACGGCGAGCTTCAGGTCGGGCGTGCCCTTGACCTGCTGGGCGTTGCCCTTGCCGGCGTCGTTCTTCAGCTCTCCGTAGCTGTCCCAGTCGGTGTAGGCGGTGACGCCCCACTGCAGCACGTCGGGAAGGGTGGACGCCCAGCGCCGCGCCACCTTCCACTGCCCCCCCTCCTCCTTGTACAGCGCGACGAACGCCCGGCCCACCCGGCCCAGCACCAGCTCGACCCAGCCGTCCTTGACGGCCAGTTCCGCCGGTTGCGAGCTGCCGTCCTGGGTGTACTTCACCTCGACCCGGCCGGGCTCCTCGCCCGTGCCGACGGTGACCGACACCCAGTTGGGGGTGGCGTACGAACCCGGCCGGCGGGCCATCAGGCCGCCCAGGGAGAACTTGCGCTTGGGCCTGCCCCCCGCCCGGCCGGTGACCTTGACGCGGGCGTGCATGACGATGTCGCCGGCGAGGTCCTGGTAGACGAACGGCCCGCGGAAGGCGTCGAACCAGGTCGAGGTGCGCGGCTCCAGGTACATCGCGCCCTTGGCCGTCGTGTTCACGTCGAGCTTGGCGATGCGGTCGACGTCCTTCTCGGTGTCGCTGAGCTTGGTCCACATCGACAGGTCGGCTGCGTCGTCGAACTCGGCGGACGCGCCCCCCACCTCGCCGCCCGGGGTGGGCGGCTCGGCGTTCTGCATGGTGAGCACGCCGGGGCCGGTGAGGGCCGGCTGCTCCGGCGTCGCCGTACCGCATCCGGCGAGCATGCACACGACTGCCAACGGTCCCGCGAGCTTCGCCTTCATGGCTGACATTCTGCCGTGCGACGGTGGCCGATGATCGACCGACGGCCAGTACGATGACGGCCGTGCCACCGTGGGATGCCTTCACCGCCACCGAGGCGGAGGTCCGCGCCATGGTCGCGGACCCGCGCTGGCAGGGCCTCCCGACCCCCGACCGGGCCTACGTCCTGGCTGCCAGGACCCTCGTGACCCCCGACGGCGACCGCTGGCTGTTCGGCACGCACGCCCGCTGGCACCTGCTCGACCCGGCCGACGGCCGCTGGATCCTCGCCTGCCCGCCGCAGGGCACGCGGGCCCGCCGGGTGGGGCATCCCGCGGCGGCGCTGACCGACGCCGTGGTGCCCGACGGCTACGACTTCCACGCCGAGCCCGGCTCGACGCAGGCGTTCATCGGCCCCGACGTCCCCGAGAGCCTCACCGAGGAGCTCAGGGTGCTGCTGCGGGCCGGCGGGCGCAAGTCCGAGCTCGACTACCCGCTGACGGCGTTCGGCGAGATCTTCGGCTCCGACGTGCCGAGCACGGTCGCCGCCGTGTGGGGCGCGATCATGTGGTGCGCGTACGCGCCCGCGTTCGACGGCAACGAGCGGCTGATCACCGTGTTCGGCGAGTACCTGCGCCGCTCGCTGCCGGGCGACGACTGGGTGCGCTGGCTCCCCGGCCCGCCGCTGGCCGACCTGGTCACGCTGGTGAGCGAGCGGATGCGCGCCGGACGCCGGCGCGAGGCGCTGCGGCTCGCCGCGACGATGGCCGACACGGCGCAGATCCTGCTGCGCGACTCCCGGTTCAGGCCGCGCGCGCTCGCCCTGCTCACCATGATCGAGCCCATGCTGCGCGCCTCCCACATGACCGACCCCGACGACGACGCGGCGCTGCGCCGGCTGTGGCTCGAGCGCTGCCCGCCGCGCCTGTGCCGGGCCCTGCTGGTCGAGAACGACCCGGAGGCGCAGTTCGCGCACACCGTGTACGACCTCGTCGAGGCGCTGGCCTTCATGCCCGACCCGAGGGCGGCGGCCGCCTCCTTCCTGGCCGACCTGTCCGACTCGGGCGGCACACTGCCTGCGCGGCTCGACCACCGGCTGCGGCGGGCGTACGAGGAGTTGCGAAGGGCCGGGCTCACCGGCACCTCGGCGGCGGAGCGCACCCACCCCGACGGCTTCCCGGTGCGCGCCGGAGGGGTCTCGACGGCGCTGAAGGTGGCGCCCCCTGACCGGACGAGCGCGGCGGCCGTGCTGGGGGCGGCGTACGCGACAGGGCTCGCCTGGCAGCGGCTCACGGGGGCGAAGGTGCCCGAGCGGGGGCTGGCGAGCCAGTCGGCTCTGGTCGCACGACTCGTCCACGAGCGCGACGACCACACCGGACTCTACTGAACCACAATTAGCGTAATTTCCCCTTACTCCTTCTATATCGATATAACACTCCGGTTTCAGCTCTTTCGCCGAATTGTGATCTCGGATTGGGGAAATGACCCGGAGGAGCCCCGAGGCTCGGAAAGGAATGACTCCGATGGGCCATGTCGCCCGGAGGGGCCCGCGCCGTAACCTCGTAGAGGGTGTGGGCTGCGGAAGGAAGGACGACGCGGTGGGGCACGATGACCTGGACTCTCGGGTCCACGACCGTGTCGCGTTGGACGAGATTGCGCTCTACGCCGAGGTGCTCACGGCCGTGGCTGTCAGCGAGCGGCGGCTGACCTTGGACGAACTCGACGACGCGCTCGGATTGCGGACTTCGGCGAGCCGCTGAAGGACCAGAAGATTACTAGCCCCGGGAACCTAGTTCCCGGCTCCTGAGGGGTCGGGAACGGCGGTTTCCGGGGATTCCCCCTAACTAGTCACCCTTCTCGAATGGGACTAGGAACGTACGAGGCGGGCAATAGCCGCCGAGGCCTCCTTCACCTTCGCCTCGGCCTCCGGCCCGCCGGTGGTGATGGCCTCGGCCACACAGTGGGAGATGTGCTCCTCCAGCAGCCCCAGTGCCACCGCCTGCAGGGCCCGCGTCGCCGCGGAGACCTGGGTGAGCACGTCGATGCAGTAGGCGTCGTCATCGACCATGCGCTGCAGGCCACGGATCTGACCTTCGATTCGCCTGAGACGCGTCAGATAGGCCTGCTTGTCTCCGCTGTACCCATGCATGCTCCTAAGGTACCCGTAACCGGTATGGCTGTCCGCGTCCAGCGGACTGCCACAGGCAGCGGAGTTTGCGCCTGTGGCGGTCAGCGCAGGCCGTCGATCAGCTTCTCCCACTGCCGGGCCACGTCACCGGCCGAGTGGCGTACGGCGGTGCCGAGCGCGCCGGCCGCCAGGGAGCGCCGCCCCCGCTCGTCGTCGATCAGCGCGAGCAGCGCCGCCGCGAACGTCTGCGGGTCGTCCTCGTCGGGCACGAGCACGCCGTTACGGCCCGGCGCCACGAACTCCCGAGGCCCGCGAGCCCCGTCGGACGCCACCACGGGCACGCCGCAGCCCATGGCCTCCAGCACCGTCATCCCGTGGTCCTCGCTGCGCGAGGTGTTGGCCACGATCGACGCCTTGGCGAACTCGCCCGCCAGATCGGGCGTGGTGCCCATGAAGTAGACGTGGTTGTGCAGGTTGAGTTCGCGTACGAGTGCGCGCAGCAGGCGCTCCTCGGGGCCCGCGCCGTACAGCCGCAGCCGCCAGTCGGGCCGCTTGCCCGCCACGATCGCGAACGCCCTGATGAGCCGGTCGTACGCCTTCACCGCCACCCACCGCCCGCCGGCGGCCACGATCCGGTTGTCCATCCGCGAACGCGGCCACGGGCCGTCCGGCAGCGCGTCCGGCACGCTGTGCACGGCGGCGTCCGTGCCGAGGAGCTTCGCCCAGTCCTGCTGGGCCGACCGCGTGGCGGTCACGACCGCGTCGAGGCGCGGGTAGTAGCGCTTCACCGGCCCCGGCACGGACGGACGTCCCCACTCCCTGGCGATCCTGATGGTCTCGCGGGGCGCGTGCCGCGCGGCCTGGACGCCGACACCCGGCCGGGTCGTGATCAGCACGTCGCTCTTCAGGTTGCGCAGCATCCGCCAGAGCGCCACGTCGGTGCGCACCTGTCCGCGCGGCAGCAGGTGCCTGACCCCGGGCCGGACGTCGACGACGCTGCGCATCGACACCTTGGGCCCGACGGGAAAGAACGGGTGCTCCTTGTGCCGCCTGACGCTGATCACCTCGACGTCGTGCCGTTCCGACAGCGCGGTGGCGAGGTTGAGGGCAGCGCGTACGTCGCCCCGCATGCCGTACGCGGAGGCGAGCACCAGGCTGATCATCATCCGCCCACCTCGATGCGCAGCTCGTCATCGGCGGTGTAGCAGGGCCTGATCAGCACCCCGTCGACCACGGCCGACGGATAGTGCAGCCGGCGGCGTTTGCCGTCGACGTCGTCGAGCCACGTGCCGAGCCGCAGCGGCGTGGGCACGCCCGCGACCTCCAGCGCGGGCTCCCAGGTGCCCGCCTCGTCGGGGTCGGCGGCCAGCACGTCGACGAGCGACACGGCGGCGTGGAAGCGCACCCCCTGCACGGTGGCCGTGGCCGAGACCCGGGCGGCCGTCATGCGCCGGTCGAGCGTCAGCACGGCCTCGTGGCGGGAGTCGTCGTCCTCCAGGCCGGTGTAGGCGAGCAGGCCGGTCACCTCGAAGCGGCCCTCACGGAACCAGATGGCCCGCACCTCGGCCGCCGGCCCGGCCTCGGAGATCTTCAGCGCGAGGTATCCGTTGCGGGTGCGGTAGGAGCGGTAGGCGAGCGTGCGCTGACACAGCGCGTAGGCGTCGAGGTGGTCGAGCGAGAACCCGGGGTCGATGCTGCGCAGCCGGCTGCGTGCGCCGTCGCGGCGCAGGTAGGCGTCCCAGCGTCCGGCGGTGAGCTCCAGCGGCGCCAGCGAGACGGCGAGGGTGGCCTCCTGCGCCCGCGCGCCAGGGGAGCCGATCAGCACGTGGCGTTCCACGCCGGTGGCACGGTGCCGCAGCAGGAGTTCGGTTCCGGCTTCCAGGGGTTCGTCGATGGCGAGTCTCAGGGACAGGATGTCGGCAAGGGTGACTTCGGCGTCCGTCACGACGACGCCCATCACGAACCCCTCCCCGTCGAATAAGGCCATGCGTCGTTGAGGTTACCGTGATTTTCCCGTTATGTGGATGCCGGTTTGCGGCTGATCATGCCAGTTACGGGTACCGCCGCCGCAATGGGCCGCCGGACACGGCCCATTGCGGAATACGGATGACCCCGGTCAGGAAGCGCCCTTGACCGATTTGATCAACAGCTGCGCCACGTCGACGACTTCGAGCGATTCCTTCGCCTCGCCGTTGTTCTTCTTCTCGTTGATCGCGTCTCCGAGCATCACCATGCAGAACGGGCAGGCGGTCGAAACCGTGTCGGGATCGGTGGTCAGCGCCTCGTCGACCCGCTCGGTGTTGATGCGCTTGCCGATGCGCTCCTCCATCCACATGCGCGCGCCGCCCGCGCCGCAGCAGAAGCCGCGGTCCTTGTGGCGGTGCATCTCCTGGGTCTGCACGCCCGGCACCTTCGCCATGATGTCGCGGGGCTGGGAGTAAACCTTGTTGTGGCGGCCGAGGAAGCACGGGTCGTGGTAGGTGATCTTCTGCTCGATCGGCGTGATCGGGGTGAGCAGGCCCTCGTCCACCAGCTTCGACAGCAGCTGCGTGTGGTGCACGACCTCGAACATGCCACCGAGTTGCGGATACTCGTTGGCGAGCGTGTTGAAGCAGTGGGGGCAGGTGGCGACGATCTTCTTGACGCCCGCTTCGTTGAGCGTCTCGATGTTCTGCTGCGCCAGCATGTTGAACAGGTATTCCATGCCGAGCCGGCGCGCCGGGTCACCGGTGCAGGCCTCCATCGGGCCGAGCACGGCGAATTTCACGCCCGCGATGTGCAGGAGTTCCGCGACGGCCTTGGTGGTCTTCTTGGCCCGGTCCTCCAGCGCGCCCGCGCAGCCGACCCAGAAGAGGTATTCGGTGCCCTCGGGCATCTTGTCCTCGACGATCTCGACCTCGAAATCGAGTTCCTCGATCCACTCGGCCCGCTTCATCTCGGACATGCCCCACGGGTTGCCCTTGTTCTCCAGATTCTTCACCATCACTCCCGCCTCGGACGGGAACGACGACTCGACCATCACCTGGTAGCGGCGCATGTCGAGGATGTGGTCGATGTGCTCGATGTCGACCGGGCACTGCTCGACGCAGGCGCCGCAGTTGGTGCACGACCACAGCACGTCGGGGTGGATCACGCCGTCCTCGCCGACCAGCGGCTTCTCCAGCAGCGCGAGGACGTCGGTGTCCTTGTGCTCGACGCCCTGCTGGGCGGCCATCAGGTAGGGGGCCACCTGGAAGGCGTGGTCGCGCTGGTCGATGATGAGCATCTTCGGCGACAGCGGCTTGTCGGTGTTCCACGCCGGGCACTGCGACTGGCAGCGTCCGCACTCCGTACAGGAGTAGAAGTCGAGGAAGCCCTTCCACGTGGTGTCGGCGATCGTGCCGCGGCCGAGCTTCTCGGGGTCGAGGTCCTCGTCCTCGAAGTCGACCGGCTTGCCGCCGACGCGCATCTCGGGCGCGGCGCCGAGGCCGTCGGGACGGCGTGAGAAGGCCACGTTGAGCGGCGCGGTGAAGATGTGCAGGTGCTTGGAGTTCAGCACGATGACCAGGAACACCAGCATGAAGCCGATGTGCAGGAGCAGCGCGATCTCCTCCAGGAGCGCGCTCTGCGGCAGCACGTCGCCCAGCGCTCGCGAGACGAACGCGCCCGAGTCGTAGGGCAGGTTGTCGTTGGCCGCGGCGGCGCCGCGGGCGAGGAAGAGCGTCCAGATGATGTTGAAGATCATGAACAGGACGAGCCACGCGCCCCCGAGGTGGGAGCCGGAGAAGCGCGAGTCGCGGCCGAGCGTCTTCGGCGAGTTCTTGACCCGGATGGCCGCGAACACGACCAGGCCGACCAGACACGCGACCGCGATGAAGTCCTGGAGGAAGCCGAGCACGGCCCACGTCCCGATGAGCGGGATGTGGAAGTTCGGCCTACCGGTGATCGCCCCCTGGACGATCGCGCCGTAGGCCTCGATGTAGACGGTCAGCAAGATGAAGAACGCCCACATGACGAAGAAGTGCGCGGTGCCCGAGGGCGTCCACTTGAGCAGTTTCTTCTGCCCGAACACCTCGACGAGCTGGGCCTTGATCTCAGCGCCCAGGTTGGTCTTGGCGTACTCGACCCGTTCGGGCGCGGGCGGCCCCACGGTCGCGAGCTTGTACAGGAACAGCGCTCTGCGGCCGGCCACGGCCACCGTCAGAACGGTCATGACCAGCGCGATGATCGCTACCCAGAGCACGGGTCCTCCCACAGACGACGTTGGCTGCCGGCGTGCGGTCACCCGCTTCGCCAGACCGCCCCGGAGATCATACTTATGAGTAACATTACCGGGGTATACGACATACCCTAAGGTCACCGCCCTGTGCAGAACAATGCTCTAGCCGGCGAAGTACCTCTGGATCGTCGGTGCCAGCAGTTCGACCAGCTCTTCTTCATCCGCGCTCGCCAGCGGTTCGAGCCCGAGCACGTAACGTCCGAGGATCACGCCGAGCATCTGCCCGAACGCCGCCTCGATCCGCAGGTGCGGCACCCCGATCCGGTCGGCCACCTGGAAGAGCACGGCGTTCGAGATGAACTCACGGAACATCACGGCGGCCCGCTCGTTCGTCATGGCCGAGCGGATCAGCGCCACCAGCGGCTCGCGCGTGCCCGGCTCGGACGTGACCCCCAGGATCAAGCGTACGATCCGCTCGCCGACCTCCTCGCGCGGCCCCTCCAGCAGCACGGGGACGATGTCCTGCGGCGTGAACGGCAGCCGCATCGCCGCCGCGAACATGCCTTCCTTGGTGTCGAAGTAGTGGTGCACGAGCGCCGGGTCGACCTGGGCCTCCCTGGCGATGCCGCGCACGGTGGCCTTGTCGAAGCCCTTCTCCGCGAACACCTTCCTGGCCGCCGCGAGGATCTCGCCGCGCGTGTCGGCCGAGCCCGGCCTGCGTCCTGGACGCCGCCTCCCGCCGCCCTGCGACGGCTCGGTCACCGCCCCACCGCGCTCACGTGGAGGCCGCCAGGTGCAGGCGCGCAAAAGCCAGTCCCTCGGCCAGGTCGTCGATCCGCTCGGTGCGGCTGGCCGCCTTGCGGGTATTGACCTCAAGGACGACCAGACCCGAGTAGCCGTTGCCCGCGAGGCGCTCCAGCAGCGGCGCGCACGGCTGGTTGCCCCGGCCGGGCACCAGGTGCTCGTCCTTGTTGGTCACGCCGAGGCCGTCGGCAAGGTGGACGTGGGCGAGCCGGTCGCCGAGCTTGCCGGCCATCTCCATGGCGTCGGAACCCGACACCGCGGTGTGCGACAGGTCGAGCGTGACCTGCGGGAAGTCGTGGTCGGTCGGGTTCCAGTCGGGCGCGTACGGCACCACGTCGTTGCCCCTGGCCCGCAGCGGGAACATGTTCTCGACCGCGAACGCGATGTCCGTCTCCTCGCGCATCCTCGCCAGGCCGGTCTCGAAGTCGCGGGCGTACTCGCGCTGCCAGCGGAACGGCGGGTGCACCACGACCGTCGAGGCGCCGAGGCGTTCCGCCGCCTTGCGGGCCCTGACCAGCTTGGCCCACGGGTCGCGCCCCCAGACGCGCTGGGTGACCAGCAGGCAAGGGGCGTGGATGGCCAGGACGGGCACGTGGTAGTGGTCGGAGAGCCGTTCGATCACGTCGATGTCCTGGCTCACCGGGTCGGCGCCCACCATGATCTCGACGCCGTCGTAACCCAGACGCGCGGCCAGCTCGAACGCGTCGGGAGTGCGTTCCGGATATACCGAGGCGGTGGACAATGCGATCTTCGCATTGGGCACGCGGATGACATCAGCCACGCTGCCAGCCTAAGCGGGCGAAGGCCATGCGGCGCGCCAGCCCTTTGTGAGCCGTGTCCCGTCACCGGCGAAACGGCCCCATCACACCTCGTCGTACGGTTATGGCCATGTCACGGATAGCCAAAGGCGCCATCCCGAGCCCCAACATCTGGAACACGCCCCAGGTCTACGAGCTGGAGAACCGCGCCGTCGACCCCGAGGGCGCGGCCGACGCCGCCATGCGCGCCCTGCGGCCCTGGGACGGCGCCACCGTGCTCGACATCGGCTGCGGCACGGGCTACCACCTTCCGGCGCTGGCGTCCGAGGCCGCGCGCGTCATCGGCGTGGAGCCGCACGCAGACCTCGCCGCGCTGGCCCGCCGCCGCTGCGCCGGCCTGCCCGGCGTGACCGTGCACGCCGCCGCGGCCCAGGACCTCCCGCTGCCGGACGCGTCCGTCGACGTGGCCGTCGCGCGCTGGGCGTACTTCTTCGGGCCTGGCTGCGAGCCGGGGCTGCGCGAGCTGTCGAGGGTCGTACGCCGCGGCGGCGCGGCCTTCGTGCTCGACCTCGACGCCACGCGCGGCCCGTTCGGCCGGTGGTTCTCGCGCACCGTGCCCAGCTACTCGGCCCCCGAGGTCGAGGCGTTCTGGGTCCGGCAGGGCTGGCAGCGGCGGCCGCTCGACCTGAGGATGGTCTTCGAGCGGCGGGCCGACCTGGAGGCCGTGCTGCGCATCGAGTTCACCCCCGAGGTCGCCGAGCAGGCCATCGCCGAGACGCGGGGGCTGGAGCTGGCGTACCCGAACGTGCTGCGCTGGCGCTGGTACTGAGCTTGACATTGACGCTGATGTCAAGGTTTACCGTGAGGACATGCGCATCGGTGAGCTGGCGGAACGCACCGGAGTGAGCACACGCTCCCTTCGTTACTACGAGGAGCAGGGGCTTCTGCACTCTCTCCGCTCCTCCAACGGCTACCGCGACTACGGCGAGGAGTCCGTACGCCTGGTCTCCGAGATCCGGGCCCTGCTCGGCATCGGGTTCAGCCTGGAGGAGACCCGCCCGTTCGTCGACTGCCTGCGCCGGGGCCACAGCTCCGGCGGTTCGTGCGCGGAGTCGGTCGAGGTCTACGAGCGCAAGCTCAGCGACATCGACCAGCAGATCCGTGTGCTGCTCGCACGCCGCGCCGAGGTGGCCGCCCAGCTCGCGCAGTCCTGCCCGGGTTGCTTCGTAAGGGGATGAGAAATGATCACGTTGACCACCGAGAACTTCGAGGAGCAGGTACTCAAGCGGGACGAGCCCGTACTCGTCGACTTCTGGGCCGAATGGTGCGGCCCGTGCAAGATGGTCGCCCCGGTGCTGGAGCAGATCGAGGCCGAGCGCGGCCTGACGATCGGCAAGCTGAACACCGACGAGAACCCGGCCATCATGGCCCGCTACGGCGTGATGGCCGTGCCCACCCTGCTGCTGTTCGAGAACGGCGAGCCCGTCAAGCAGATCATCGGCGCCAAGCCGAAGCGGCTCCTCGAGGCCGAGCTCGGCCTGACCTGACCGGTCTCTGATCTCGCCGCCAGATCCGCCGTGAGATCCGCCGCGGGATTCGTCGCGGGATTTGTCGCCGGCACCCGCTAGCCTGCTCCGCATGGCCAAGTCTGCCCAGAAGCCCGGATACCGCTGCGCCGAGTGCGGCTGGCGCACCACCAAGTGGGTCGGCCGGTGCGGCGAGTGCCAGGCGTGGGGCACGGTCGACGAAGAGGGCTCCCGCGCCGGCGTCAGCGTCGTCCAGGCCGGAGCGGTCACCGCGCCCGCGCAGCCCATCGGCCAGGTCAGGGCCGAGGTGGCGACCGCGCGCACCACCGGCGTGGGCGAGCTCGACCGGGTGCTCGGCGGCGGCCTGGTGCCCGGCGCCGTGGTGCTGCTCGCCGGCGAGCCCGGCATCGGCAAGTCCACCCTGCTGCTCGAGGCCGCCGCCCGCATCGCCGAGCGCACCACGGTCCTCTACGTGACGGGCGAGGAGTCCGCGGCCCAGGTGCGGCTGCGCGCCGACCGCATCGGCGCCATCCAGGACAACCTCTACCTCGCCGCCGAGACCGAACTGTCGGCTCTCGTCGCCCACGTGGAGAAGGTCCAGCCCCGGCTGCTGGTGGTCGACTCCGTCCAGACGATCGGCTCGGCCCAGACCACCGGCGTCCCGGGCGGGGTCACGCAGGTCCGCGAGGTCGCCGCCAACCTCGTACGGCTGGCGAAGGAGCGCAACATGGCCACGGTCCTCGTGGGCCACGTCACCAAGGAGGGCTCCATAGCGGGCCCCCGCACGCTCGAACACGTCGTCGACGTCGTGCTCCACTTCGAGGGCGACCGCCATTCCCGGCTGCGCATGGTCCGCGCGATCAAGAACCGGTTCGGCCCCACCGACGAGATCGGCTGCTTCGACCTGCACGAACGCGGCATCGAGGGCATCACCGACCCGAGCGGGCTGTTCGTCTCCCGCCGCAGCGAGCCCGTCCCCGGCACCTGCGTCACCGTCACGGTCGAGGGCACCCGCCCGCTGCCCGCCGAGGTGCAGGCCCTCGTCGCGCGCACCGAGGCCCAGCAGCCCCGGCGCACGTCCTCGGGCCTCGACACCTACCGCGTGCAGATGATCCTCGCCGTCCTCGAGCGCCGGCTCAACGCCCGTCTCGGCGGTTGCGACGTCTTCACCGCGACGGTCGGCGGCATCAAGCTCGCCGACCCGGCCGTCGACCTGTCGGTCATGCTGGCGGTCGCCAGCGCCGCCGGCGACAAGCCGCTGCCGGCCGGTCTGGTCGCGCTGGGCGAGGTCGGCCTGGCGGGCGAGCTGCGCCCGGTCAAAGACGTTCGCCGCCGGCTGACCGAAGCCGCCCGGCTCGGTTTCAAGCGCGCTCTCGTGCCCGCCGGCTCCCTGGAAGAAACCGGCCGCAGGCGTGACGGACAGCGAGCTCTGGTGCCCGTGGGGCCGGTGGCGTTCGCGCCCGGGTTCGATGTCGTCCAGGCCGAGAACGTCTGGGACGCCCTCACGCACGTCACATAGCGAGGCTAAGCTGAGCCTGACCGATCGACACGGGGGTCAGGTGGATAGGAGTCTGGACGACCGTCGCCGTGAGGCTCTGGCAGCCGTGGCGCCGGGCACACCGCTACGCGACGGCCTCGAGCGCATCCTGCGCGGGCAGACCGGCGGGCTGATCGTGCTCGGCTACAGCAAGACGGTCGAGAGCCTGTGCAGCGGCGGCTTCGAGCTCGACGTCGACTTCTCACCCACCCGCCTGCGCGAGCTCGCCAAGATGGACGGCGCCATCGTCGTGAGCGGCAACGACAAGATCGTGCGCGCCGCCGTCCACCTCGTGCCCGACCCCTCGATCCCCACCGACGAGTCCGGCACCCGCCACCGCACCGCGCAGCGCGTCGCCCGGCAGACCGGCCTGCCCATCATCGCGATCAGCAAGTCGATGCGCACCATCGCGCTCTACCTCGACGGCATCCGCTACGTCCTCGAAGAGTCGGCGGTCATCCTGTCCAAGGCCAACCAGGCCCTGGCCACGCTCGAACGTTACAAGCACCGCCTCGACGAGGTGTCCGGCACGCTGTCGGCCGTCGAGATCGAAGACCTGGTCACCGTCAGAGACGTCGCCGCCGTCGCGCAGCGCCTCGAGATGGTCCGCCGCATCGCCGACGAGATCAAGGGCTACGTGGTCGAGCTCGGCACCGACGGCCGCCTGCTGTCGCTCCAGCTCGACGAGCTGGTGGCCGGCGTCGACTCCGAGCGCGAGCTCGTCGTCCGCGACTACCTGCCCGCCCCGTCCGGCCGCCGCCAGCGACGCCTGCCCGAAGCCATGCACGACCTCGACCAGCTGTCCGGCACCGAGCTCCTCGACCTGTCGGCGGTCGCCCGCGTCCTCGGCCACAGCGGCTCCGACCAGCTGGAGAACGCGGTGAGCCCCCGGGGCTTCCGGCTGCTCGCCAAGGTGCCCCGGCTGCCGGCCACCGTGGTCGACCGGCTGGTCGACCACTTCGGCAGCCTGCAGAAGCTGCTCGCGGCCAGCACCGACGACCTGCAGGCGGTCGGCGGTGTCGGCGAGGCGCGCGCCCGCAGCGTCCGCGAGGGGCTGTCGCGCCTGGCCGAGTCGTCCATCCTCGAACGCTACGTCTGACGCCGTCCGCAGTGGCGGGGCCGGACACCTGGAAGCCGGGCCATGGCCAGGGCCGCCCCCACCACTGCCGTCCTGCGTGCGGGCTAGCGAAGGTGGAAGACGCCCTTGCCGCCGCGCAGCGCACCCATGCGCACCGTGGCCACGTACGTGCCGGGCAGCGCAGCCGACCGTTCGGCGCGGCAGTCGACGCTTGACCGCCTGCGGTCCCACTCCAGCGTCCGTACGTACGGCACGCCGCGCCGCAGCTTCTGCACCTCCGCGCCGGGTCCGCTCACACAGTCGACGGTCGACCAGATGCGGTCGGCGCCCGAGGTGATGCGGACCTCCATCGCCCGCGGCCCCACGTCGACCGTGCACATCACCGACCCGGTGTTCACCAGCGTCACGATGAAGGTGGGCCGCTGGTCGCCGGAGTAGATCTGCTCCTTGCCGCCGCTCTGGAGGCTGAGCACGAGGTCGTCGTCCGCGCACGGCTCACCCGGCCGCCGACGCGGGGACGGCGTGGCCGCCGCACCGGCAGAAGGGCTGGCGCTGGGGCTGGGGCTGGGCGACGGCGATCCCGTGCCCATGGCGAGCGTACGCAGCCCGGCCAGCAACTGGTCGGTCGTCGGCGTGACGCTCGGTGAGGACTGCGCGCTGGAGGCGCGCTCCGGCCCACTGCCCCCGCTGGAGCAGGCCCACGCCACAACGGCCACCACGACGAGCACTGCCACGAGCACACTCATGCGACGCCGCCAGTAGATGTCACCGCCGTCGCCACGCATCGTATCCGGATCCATAGGCCCAGCATGGTAACCGGTCGCGTACGCAGAGTGACGACACGCCGAGCCGGGCCGTTCTGCGAATACGCTTGACCGCGTGGTCGAGCCGAACCTCCTGCACGCCCCCGTTCTGGACTGGTACGCGCACAATGCCCGTGACCTCCCCTGGCGCGCCCCCGACGCCACCCCCTGGGGTGTGCTCGTCAGCGAGATCATGCTGCAGCAGACCCCTGTCGTCCGCGTCCTGCCCGTCTGGCACGAGTGGATGGAACGCTGGCCCGCCCCCAAGGCGCTGGCCGCCGAACCGCCCGGCGAGGCCGTACGCCACTGGGGCCGCCTCGGCTACCCACGCCGCGCGCTGCGCCTGCACGCGTGCGCCCGGGCCATCACCGACGAGCACGGCGGCGAGGTGCCGTCCGACCACGCGACGCTGCTGACGCTGCCCGGCATCGGCGAGTACACCGCCGCCGCGGTCGCGAGCTTCGCCTACGGCGGCCGGCACGCCATCCTCGACACCAACGTGCGGCGAGTGTTCGCCCGCGCGATCCGCGCCGAGGAATACCCGCCGACCGCCACCTCCGCCGCCGAGCGGCGGCTCGCGGAGGCACTGCTGCCCGAGCTCGGCGCGGCCCGCTGGGGCGTCGCGGTGATGGAGCTCGGCGCCCTGGTCTGCACGGCGCGCGCTCCGCGCTGCGCCGACTGCCCGATCAGCCACACGTGCGCCTGGCGGCTGGCCGGCAAGCCGCCGCACGCCGGCCCCGCCCGCAAGGGCCAGACGTACGCCGGCACCGACCGCCAGTGCCGGGGCCGCCTGCTGGCGGTGCTCCGTTCAGCTCACGGCCCCGTCCCGAAGGCGGCGCTCGACGTGGTCTGGGACGACGCCGTCCAACGCGAACGCGCCCTCGACGGCCTGGTAGCGGACGGCCTCGCCGAAGTCCTCGACGACAACACCTACCGTCTCCCCCAAACCTGACCCGACCACCCCGCCTCACCCCGTTCCCTGGTCACCGGAGCGGGTGCGGGCGTGCGCCGCCGCCTCGTAACCGCTACCGCCCCTGAGTCCCACACAGACGGCCGGATGTCGCCACCAAGCCGAAGCCCGGGCGCTTCCCCGTACGGGGTTCGGGCGGTCAAGGGTGGGTGGGCCTCAGGCGATCCACGGGGGGACGCCGAACTCGGCGCCGTCCGAGCCCGTGGCCCGTGCCTGGCCGGAGGCCGTCACCACGGCGGTGTAGCCGTGCTCGGGGTCGGCGAGCACGCGGCGGATGGTCCTCGCCGGCATCACGACCGTGTCTCCGGCAGCCACGGAGTGCGTCTCACCGCCCAGTTCCACGGTGGCCGCCCCGTCCACCCAGTGCCACACCTGCTCGACGTCGAAGTCGTGCACGGGCCCCTCCGCCCCCGGCTTCGCCTGCACCTTCCACAGGGACTGAGACGCTCCTCCCTGCGTCGGCGAGGCGAACGTCGTCATGACCCCGCCCGGAGTCTCCGACAGCCGCGCCTGCGCTCCACGAATGACCGACATGCTTCCATCCCCTAAGATAGACAACCACGTTTCCTATATAGTTAACCAGGTTGTCTATCGTGTCAAGCAACGGCTTCGAACTCCCGCTTCGCCTGCTGCTCGCGTTCCGGACGCTCATCGACGAGCTGCACACCGAACTGGCCCGCCAGGGACACCCCGACATCAGACCCATGTACGGGTTCGTCCTTCAGGCCATCGGCCCCGACGGCACCACCGCCGTCGAGCTCGGACGCACTCTCGGCGTCACCAAACAGGCCGCCGGCAAGACCATCGACACCCTGGAACGCATCGGCTACGCCGAACGCACGACCGACCCTCGCGACAGCAGACGCAAGATCGTCCGCATCACCCCGCGCGGCATGGACGCCCTCGACCGCTCGGCCCGCATCTTCGACGCCCTGCGCGCCCGCTGGGCCGCCGAACTCGGCGAGGAACGCCTCCAAGCCCTGGAGTCAGACCTACGCCGCATGACTCCCGGCAACCCCTGGCGCCTCGACACCCCCGGCTGGTTCGGCACCCTCTGACCACACCGATGCGGAACCGGAGGCCCCGACGAGGCTGACCGCCTCGCGCACCCCGACCTCGAGGCCGATGCCGAGCAGCACCCTACGATCGCCCGACCGACAGGCCACCTCGACCCGCGCCCGCCGGCATCCCAGCCACCTCACCAACGATCCGATACCGCCGCCCCTCCAGCGGCCCGTCGGCCTCTTCCGCACGGCATTCATCTCAATGCTTCGGGGCACCGGCCACGCCCTCCGCTCGCCTCAGGCAGGAGTTGGACGAGGCTCAATGTGCCGTACCCCGGCGCCAGAAGGCGGCTGCCGCGCGCTGGGAGCCACCACCAGGCGGTGCGCCGGCACCAGGCTCACCACGACGGCGGGGAACGACATGAATACCACCAGCGCGGCAGGCGACACCACCTGCCGGTCGGGTGGTCACCCTTCAGGCAGGCGGTGGATGAAGTGATCCGGTGCCGCCCACCGCGACACCACCCGCCGGTCAGGTGCTCAGTGGCGGGTGAGGCGACCCGATACCGCCTGCCGGGACGCGCCACAGCACCCGGCGAGGCACGGTGTTCCCCCGATCGGCGCGGCCGGCTAGGCAGCCAGCTGGAGGCCCAGGCTGGTCAGGTTCGTACGGGCCCAGTCGAGTTCCTGGGCCAGGAGGGACACGAGGGCGCCCGGACCCTTCGTCCGCCCCGGGACCATCAGGTTGTGCGTCTCGACCTCGATGTGCGCGCTCCCGCTCACCGCCCCCGACAGCATGGCGGTCAGCGTGTCGTGCAGCACCGCCCCCGTGTCGGACGTCTCGCCGGTGTGGTTGTGGACGTGACCGAGCTTGACCACTGGGGCGCCGGCCTTGGCGAGCCCCTTCAGCGCCGTACCGGCCTCCTCGTCACCACCGGCGAGGTGGCAGGCGTCGAGACAGACGCCCAGGTGCTCGGAGTCGATGCCGCCGACGCGCTCGAGCGCCTGCTCCGTCGTCTCCAGGACGCAACCCGGCCACGGCTCGAAGCCCACGCGGATCGTCTTGCCCGTGACGCTGTAGATGCCGCGCAGCTCGCGGGCGAGCCGCTCCAGCCGTCGCGTGGCGATCGCGTGCAGGTCGGCCGGCCAGTCGCGCCGCCAGCCGATCGGGATCGTCGAGATGCTGCCGAACCGTACGTCCTCCGGCAGCAGGAACGCCAGGATCTTGGCCAGCGCCATCGTGTAGCGGTACCGCTCGGGCTTGGCCCAGTCGGGGCCGGGGACCTCCTGGTTGCGCCCGCCGGTGCCGTTCAGGCTGACGACCTCGAGACCGCGCTCCTCCAGGGAGCGGCGCAGCCGTACGAGCTCGATGCGGTCGGCGGTGAGGTGGTCGGCGACGCTCGGCGACAGCCACAGCCCGATGCCCATCCGCTCCACGCCCAGCCGCTTGCGCACCGGCACCGCGTAGCGGGTCAGGTGGGCGATGAGGTTCTCCAGGTCCTCGGCGGGGTGAACCCCCGCGTTGTAGGCGAGGTGCACGAGCGTTCCGTCATCGTGACGCAGGCGCATCGGTTTCCTCCACGGCTCGGCTTGTGTGTTCCGTCGCCCGCCTCGGGACGCGCGGGCCATGCGAGCATGCCTGCTCGCGGGTCGTGTGCGCGTCCGCCCTGAGTTGATGTACGGCTACTCCTCCGGGAGGAGGCCTCAGCGTGGAATCACGCCCTTGTAGCTCACATGGATGAGACTGGCGAAGCTCTACGCAGTGTAGTACTACTCGCCGTGGCGGTATACCCGCTCACCCAACAATTACGCAACGACGCTCGACCCCTCGGGCCACCACCTGCGCGTGCGCCAGCCGGCACCGCAGTCGTGGCGGGACCGTGACATGCATCACACGCACCACCACCCGCTCGCCCCAGGCACCGAACCTCTCCCCGTACCCGCGAAGACGAGCACCGCAAGGTTATCCCCCATCACACACCGCAAACACCCACCGCCCCACCCCTGCTCAACGCCGCATCACCCTCTTACATACGCTCACCATCCGCTCAAGGTCACCATCCCGCTCACGGTCACCACCCCGCTCACGCATTACCCCGCTCACGCTCACCGCCCCCTCTCACGTCACCACCCCGCTCACGACCTTCCGCGCCTGCGCGGGCGGGTCCAGGGCGGGCTGACGAGCACCTCGGGCAGGACCTCCGGCGGAGCGGCGGCGACGGTCCCAGCGGCCACGATCGCGCGGATGCGCTCGGCGGCGGCGCCGTCACCGACGGCTCGCGAGCATTCACCACGCCTCTCACGCTCACCACCCCCTGCACAGACGCTCGCCTTGCACGACGCTCGCCACCCCTTGCCACAGCTACACAGCCCTCGTCACTCCCCCACCCCTCGCGAAGGTCAGCCGCCTGTACGGCGAGCGGCCATCAGTTGGCCACGCGGCCGTGAACCGCCTCCTGCCACGCCGAAGGCGTCGCCACGCCCCTGCGTGAGGCACCGACGCAGAACACCGCTCACAGGCCCAACGAGCCACTCACGGCGGCGACAACGCAATCCCGGGGCCGCCGATGGCAACGCCGAGGTCGTTGACGACGTCGCGGGGCGCCAGGGTCGTTGACGGCGTCGCCGGGGTCGTCGCCGAGGTCGTTGACAGCAACGCCAGGGCCGTCGCCGGGGTCGCCGGGGTCCGGGGTCGCCGGGGTCCGGGGTTGTTGACGGCGACCTTGGTGCCTTCGGCGGTGAAGAACAGCGCCTCTTCCCGCCCGATGCCGCGTCCTGCGCCGGCGATGAGGACGACACTTCCGCCCTGGCGACGACTCCCGGAGGCGCGCGAGCCGCGGTGAGGAGCGTCGGGAGAACCCCACCCAGCCCCCCGGCTGCCCGCCTGAGCAGGCCCGACCGCCACCCAGCCTGCGCAGGCCCGGCTGGGCCCAGGTGGGGAGGTCGCCCGCCGTCAGCGCCGGGAGCGCGCGTTCTGCCAGTACGCGGCCGCCACAGTGAGCGCCACGAACCCAACCATCCCGACGGACACCGCCTTCGCCCGCAACACGGCCACGGCCCAATTGAGCGCTCCACCGCCGACGAGCACCCCTGCGATGGCGGCTATGACGGTCATGGATTGCTTGTCGAGCGCGCGCCGTCCCCGCAGCTTCGTGTCCTGCGATGCCGGGAGAAGCTCCCAGCGCATGCCGCACTCGGGGCAACGCCACGGCTCGGCCTCCCTGGCCAGGTCCGGGAGGTCACAGCGGTGGTCGGTCAACAGGATCCTTCGGACGGGTCCAGCAGGTCCGTCTGTCCTGCGCAGTCGCGCCACTTCGCCACACCGGTGATGCGGACCGGCTTGCGAGGCGAGAGCCCCAGCTTGGACGCGCAGTCCGGGCCGAGCCCCAACGCCTGGGACCCCGGGGTACGCAGCCGATGCTTGCACGCCGCACACCGAGCAATGTGATCTTCAGCGGCGGGCTCGTCCAGGTCGAGAGGCAGCTCGTTCATCAGCTCGCAGGCTAGCCGCGCCCAAGCCTCCCGACCAGCGGGCGGCCCCGCCCACTCCTCCAAGCACCGAAGCGCCGCTTCCAAGGACGGCCCAAAAGCCAGGGCATCCACGCCGAGGACGAGGAAGAAGACCGCGATATCCGAAGACCACGGTCCCCCCGAAGCAGGCAGCACCCGCCCGCACGCCCCTGAGTGCGGGAACGGCGCCCGCGACATCGACCAGGACACGCGCTCGAAGGCCGCGACACACATCACCGCCGGCCCACCTTCCAACGCCGCCTTCCACCGCTCAGCAACCCCTCCCAGCGCCCGACGGTGTCGCTGTGGTTGGAGGCAGAAGAGGACGATGCGGCTGGTGGCGGTGCGGCGAGCAAGTGGCGGTGCAGAGCAGACGGTGGTGCAGGAGCTGGGAGCGGTGCAGCAGCGGGGGCTTCGGCGAGCGGTGGCGGTGCGCGAGCAGTGCGCGGGAGCAGGTGCCTGCGCGAGCAGTGCGCGGGAGCAGGTGCATGCGCGAGCAGTGCGGTGCGGTGCGGTGCAGTGCGGTGCGCGAGCAGTGCGGTGCGGTGCAGTGCGGTGCGCGAGCAGTGCGGTGCGGTGCAGTGCGGTGCGCGAGCAGAGCAGTGCGGGGAGCAGGTGGCGGCGGGGTGGTGGGTTGCCCCCCAGCATGTGAACTACCGCTCCTGAACGACCCCACACGCACGCGAACTCGCGCCGCCGAACAACCCACCAAGCACACGAACTACGGCCGCAGAACAAACTCGTCTGGACGGGCGGCCCCCACCGCAGAACCGCCTCTGGTCACGCGGCCCCGCCCAGCGGAACAACCCCTGGACACGCGGCCCCCACCGCGGAATCACCTACGGACACGCGGCCCCCGTCGCCCCCGTACATCCGAGGCGCGGATGGCCCCCCGCGTGGGACTCGCCCGCGCGGCGAACGGGCCCGCGATGATCAGCCGGCCGCGCGGTGCGCCGGGCCGAGCGGAGCCGCGCGCTACTACCTGCGGGACGAAGCACCCTCGGCACTGACACCGCAGAACCACCTCTGAACACGCGCCCCCGCCGCGGAAGCCACCCTTCTGGACACGCGGCCCGGGCCGGCAGAACAACCCCTGTTCGGACAGCGGAAAGCCCCCGCGTGAACCTGTCACGCGGGGGCTTGCCGGAGAACCTTGGCGACGTCCTAGGGCGTCGTCAGTTCTGGATCGGGGCGGCGATGGCTGCGGCCGAGTCGGGAACCTGCGAGGCGGTCTCGCCGTGGAAGACGAACTTGGCCTCGTCGCCTTCGCCCTCGATGGTCACCTTGACGACCTGGCCGGGCCGGAGCTCGCCGTACAGGATCTTCTCCGACAGAGAGTCCTCCAGCTCGCGCTGGATCGTGCGGCGCAGCGGCCGCGCGCCCATGACCGGGTCGTAGCCGCGGTCGGCGAGCAGCTGCTTGGCGTCAGGCGAGACCTCGAGCCCCATGTCGCGGTCCTTCAGGCGGGCGTCGACCTGGGCGAGCATCAGATCCACGATCTTGATGATCTCGGCCGGCGTCAGCTGGTGGAAGACCACGATGTCGTCGACACGGTTGAGGAACTCGGGCCGGAAGTGCTGCTTGAGCTCTTCCTGGACCTTGCCCTTCATCCGCTCGTAGTTGGACTCGGTGTCGTTGGACTTCGCGAACCCGACCCCGATGCCCTTGGAGATGTCGCGGGTGCCGAGGTTGGTCGTCATGATGATGACGGTGTTCTTGAAGTCGACCACGCGGCCCTGGGCGTCGGTCAGGCGACCGTCTTCCAGGATCTGCAGGAGCGAGTTGAAGATGTCGGGGTGGGCCTTCTCGATCTCGTCGAACAGGACCACGGAGAACGGCTTGCGCCGCACCTTCTCGGTGAGCTGACCGCCCTCCTCGTAGCCGACGTAGCCGGGAGGCGAGCCGAACAGCCGGGAGACGGTGTGCTTCTCCATGAACTCCGACATGTCGAGGCTGATCAGAGCGTCTTCGTCGCCGAAGAGGAACTCCGCCAGAGCCTTGGACAGCTCGGTCTTACCGACACCGGACGGACCCGCGAAGATGAACGAGCCACCGGGACGGCGCGGGTCCTTCAGACCGGCGCGGGTACGCCGGATGGACCGCGACAGGCCCTTGATGGCGTCGTCCTGGCCGATGATCCGCTTGTGGAGCTCGTCCTCCATGCGGAGCAGGCGCTGCGACTCCTCCTCGGTCAGCTTGAAGACCGGGATGCCGGTGGCGGTCGCCAGGACCTCGGCGATGAGCTCCTGAGTGACCTCGGCCACGACGTCCATGTCGCCGGCCTTCCACTCCTTCTCCCGCCGCTCGCGCTTGAGCTGGAGCTGCTTCTCCTGGTCGCGGAGGGCAGCCGCCTTCTCGAAGTCCTGCGCGTCGATCGCGGACTCCTTGTCGCGGCGGACGTTGGCGATCTTCTCGTCGTACTCGCGCAGGTCGGGCGGAGCGGTCATCCGGCGGATGCGCATCCGGGAACCGGCCTCATCGATGAGGTCGATCGCCTTGTCGGGCAGGTAGCGGTCGCTGATGTAGCGGTCGGCCAGCTGCGCGGCGGCGACCAGCGCGTCGTCGGTGATCGACACGCGGTGGTGCGCCTCGTAGCGGTCACGCAGACCCTTGAGGATTTCGATCGTGTGGCTGAGCGAGGGCTCGGCCACCTGGATCGGCTGGAAACGGCGCTCCAGCGCGGCGTCCTTCTCGAGGTACTTGCGGTACTCGTCGAGCGTGGTCGCGCCGATCGTCTGCAGCTCGCCGCGGGCCAGCATGGGCTTGAGGATGCTGGCGGCGTCGATCGCGCCCTCGGCGGCGCCCGCACCCACGAGCGTGTGCAGCTCGTCGATGAACAGGATGATGTCGCCGCGCGTGCGGATCTCCTTGAGGACCTTCTTCAGGCGCTCCTCGAAGTCACCGCGGTAGCGGGAACCGGCGACCAGCGCGCCGAGGTCAAGCGTGTAGAGCTGCTTGTCCTTCAGCGTCTCGGGCACCTCGCCCCTGACGATCTTCTGCGACAGGCCCTCGACGACGGCGGTCTTGCCGACGCCGGGCTCGCCGATGAGAACGGGGTTGTTCTTGGTCCTCCGGGAGAGGACCTGCATGACCCGCTCGATCTCCTTCTCACGGCCGATGACCGGATCCAGCTTGCCCTCACGGGCCGCCTGGGTCAGGTTGCGGCCGAACTGGTCGAGCACCAGGGACGTCGACGGGGCCGACTCCTGCGGGCCGCCCGCCGCGGCCGGCTCCTTGCCCTGGTAACCGTGGAGCAGCTGGATGACCTGCTGCCTGACACGGTTGAGATCAGCTCCAAGCTTGACCAGCACCTGGGCCGCCACACCTTCACCCTCACGGATGAGCCCGAGCAGGATGTGCTCGGTGCCGATGTAGTTGTGACCCAGCTGCAAAGCCTCACGGAGCGACAGCTCGAGGACCTTCTTGGCCCGCGGGGTGAACGGAATGTGCCCCGACGGAGCCGACTGGCCCTGGCCGATGATCTCCTCGACCTGCTGGCGCACACCCTCAAGGCTGATGCCGAGGCTCTCCAGAGCCTTGGCCGCCACGCCCTCACCTTCATGGATCAAACCAAGAAGAATGTGCTCAGTGCCGATGTAGTTGTGGTTGAGCATCCTGGCCTCTTCTTGGGCCAAGACGACAACACGCCTCGCTCGGTCGGTGAACCTCTCGAACATCTCGTCGCTCCTCACAGAGCGGTCAGTCAGGCCGGTAAATCCGGTCCCGTCCTCCCGCATGCTAGCCCTGGCTCGGCGAACCGTGCCCACTGCCGCTGACACGCTCTATAGCAGACACGTTCCCCGAGAGCAGGGCGTTCACCCTCCATCCAACTACTGTTCGGGGGTGACGTGTTCCCGATACGCCGCAAGCGAACGATGTTTAGGACACTTCGCGGAAGCGGCGATGAATTGCCACCCGCGGCGTACACAGATCCACACGGATCGTCCACCGGACGCCTGGCGCGTAGCCGACGTGGGGACGCCCGCCCCGCGCAACTCAGATGGTGCGCCCGTATCTGTTACGGAATCATCCTATGTCCGGTTGCAATGGTTGGCCAAGCGGTCACGTGTACGCCCTGAGCACAACAGATCACCGGCCGCTGATCGCGACTCCGCATTGCCGCACCCGTAGGGATCCCACAAAGGACCATCCGGTCAGCGTGGTTACCGAACTCGTCCGTATGATGAGACGCTTGTCCCCAGGGTCGCGACTTTCGCTACCGTCATGACGTCGGTGGCCGGCGGCCAAACACTTCCGCATTGCGGGCGATATCAGCCTCGCTCATACTCACCGCCGGTATTGTCCGGCATGCAGTGATCTTGCGCACACCGCGCCGGTCGAGCGCCGAGTGAAGCAGCAGCAGGGGTGGCCGCGCCGGTTTTCCGCGATGGCCCGTTCCAATGGCGCGGCACCCGCCTGCGTTGCGCCCGATGCCCTCGGCGGAGGCAAAGGGTGACCCGACAACCCCGCGTGTACGCGAATGCGGCGTGAAGACTCAGCGACATTCGGTGCACGGGGTGCAACCCATCGCATATGCGGGAGGGAAACGCGGCCCAAACACGTGGCGCACGCCCAAAGACCCGCATATAGGGGTCAGGAGATCGTCATCCTTGGCGCTCGCTATCCGAACGCCAAGGAAAGATCATGCGCTTATGGCGGTCGCCGGGGTCCGAGGCGAGCATCATAAGCGCACGGTCAGCCGACCGGCTCCTTCAGTGAGCGGCTTCGTACTTCTCCACGATCGTGGAGGCGATGCGGCCGCGCTCGCTGACCTGCAGACCGTGAGCCTTGGCCCACTGCCTGATCTCCGAGCTCTTCTCGCGGGTCATCGCACGACTCCCGCCCCTGCCACGACGACGCGTGGGAACGGTGCCCGCCCTGCGCGCGTGTTGCACGAAAGGCGTGAGCGCGTCCCTCAGCTTCTTCGCGTTTAGATCGCTGAGGTCAATCTCATAGGAGGAGCCGTCAATAGCGAAGCTGACGGTCTCATTGGCCTCGCCCCCATCGAGGTCATCGATGAGAATCTCCTGGATCTGCTTGGCCATCTACGCAATCCTTTCGCGGAGCATTGTTTCATTCGCCTGCCCAAACATATACCCGAAAAGGCGATGAGACAATTCAGCGCTACCGAATCGCTGACTGACGGATCAGTTCTGGGCCTCGGGCCGATCCTCGCGGTTTCGCCGGGCCGGGCTGCCCTCGGAGCGGACCAACTTCCACACGGCAAAGATGAAGGCACCACCCACGACCAGCGGCGGGATGAGCGCAGACAATACGTCTGTTAGGGCTTCCATTCGACCTCGGCCTCCACGGCTAGCGGGGTTTCTGGGCGCTTAAAGCGCCGTCGGCGCGATCACGAGAGCGACTCCCCCGTGACATGCGGGCGGCGACCACCCGCACCCGACCATAGCGGCACAACACTTGCCCTGCGCGTGCAGGGGGGCCGACATCCGGCAACCCGGACGCCCCATAGCTTAATGCCAGTCTCTCCAGGCTTCTTACCGGATCAAGCGAAAATTTTGCGAAAAGGCATCCGCGCAGGTGCGGAAGCCCTCACCGAAGATCTTTCACGGCGCGCGTTCCGGCCAGCCGGTCGTGCGGTCCCCGCTCCAGCGGCTTGTCGATCAAGATGAGCAACCCCAACCCGAACAGCAGCATTCCCGCCGCCAGATTGACGACTGGAATGCCCATCAGCATGAGCGGAGCCGGATAGACGGTCGCCCGTTTGAGCAGCGCCCGGGCCGGAAGTCGCCGAGGCTCCAGGCGAATCCGCATGATCGCCTTACCGAAGGTCCGTCCGTACCGGGAATGCGCCCACCAGTCGTAGCCGGCATAAGCCGCCCCCGCCGCGGACCATGAGAACACACCGGGGAGTCTCCCGCCGAACATCTCCAACATCCCTACAGTCCGGAAGATGCCCCATAGCGCGATGAACAGAATGTAATAGAAGACCCCGAAGACGAGCGCTTCAATGAGTCGGGCGGCCAGGCGTTCCCACCATTCCGCGGGGACGGGCCCGGGCGGCGGCGTGCGGGCCATAACTCCCACCTCGCGTCGTCGGTGGCGTGGATCTCCCCATTCTGGTACGTCCGTCCGGACAAAACATAGGGGCCGGCACGAAGCCGGCCCCTATGTGTTTCGCTCTGGACGCGCGTGACTACTTGATCTTCACCACGACAGTCTTGCCGAACTTGTCGCCGAACGTCTGCTGCAGCGGCTTGTCCCACAACAGGGAAAGCCCGTTCAGGCCGACGATCGCCGCGACGGCGAGCTGACCCAGGACCGGGATCCCGTAGAGGATGTAGCTGCCCCAGATGGAGGCCCGCTTGAGCGCGGCGTCCATGGGCAGCCCACCGGGCGACATCTGCTGGCCGACCTGCACCACCTTGATCCCCATGACCATCTTGCCGAGCGTCTGGCCCCTCATCTTGTGCATGAGGGTGTCGTAGCCGGCGTAGAGGACGGCGATGACGATCCCGAAGATGACGTTCACGGCGAACGAGCTCGCTACTCCACTGGAGATTCCGGTGGTCGAGTCGTAAGTGGCGAGCAGGATGGCGCCGAGAACAAGCGAGACCACGAACATCACGACACCGAACAGCACGCCGTCGACGATGCGGGCGACCAGGCGCTGCCACCACTCCGCCAGCGGCGCCGGGGCCCCGGGGGGCTGCACACCCACCGGGCCGTAGCCGGGCTGGCCGTAGGGGGTCTGGCCGTACGGAGGCGCTCCGTAGGGTGCCTGCTGCGGCTGGCCGTAGCCCTGCGCGTACTGCTGCTGGTCGTAACCCTGCTGGTAGCCGGGCTGGGCGTAGTCGGGCTGCGACTGCGCCTGCTGACCGTAGCCCTGCTGGAACTGCGGCTGGCCGTAGCCCTGCTGACCGTAGTCCTGCGAGGGGGCCTGCTGGCCGTAGCCCTGGCCGTAGTCCTGGGAGGGGGGCTGCTGACCGTAGCCCTGCTGACCGTAGTCGGGGGCGGACTGCGGCTGCTGGCCGTAGCTCACCTGGTTGTAGTCGGACTGCGGCTGCTGGCCGTAGCCCTGGCCATAACCCGGCTGAGACTGCGGCTGCTGGTCGTACCCGGGCTGAGACTGCGGCTGCTGACCGTACTGGGGCTGCTGGCCGTAGCCGGGCTGCGACTGCGGCTGCTGGCCGTAAGGCTGCTGCTGACCGTAGTCGGGCTGGCCGTAGCCCTGCTGACCGTAGCCCGGCTGGGACTGCGACTGCTGGCCGTAAGGCTGCTGCTGACCGTACTGAGGCTGCTGGCCGTAGTCGGGCTGACCGGGCTGGCCGTACTGGGGCTGCTGGCCGTAGTCGGGCTGACCCGGCTGACCGTACTGGGGCTGCTGGCCGTAGTCGGGCTGACCGTACTGCTGCTGGCCGTAGCCCTGCTGCTGGCCGTACTGCTGCTGCTGGCCGTAGGGGGGCTGGCCCTGCTGGGGCTGGCCGTGGCCCTGTTGTCCGTACGGGGGTTGCTGCCCGTAGGCATCGTCCACCCGGTAGCCGATCACCGTGGCGTCCGGGTCGGGCTCGCCGGGGTGGCGGCCCGCGTTCTGCGGCCCATAGGGGTTGGGCACAGAATTGTCGCCGGAATCGTCCTGCGGATACGGCGGCTGTCCGGTGCTCACCGTGTCACCTCGCTTCAAGTGCGCATGTGGCACGTGTCAGGACACATGCCTGTGCTGCCCAAAGTATCGACATAGGTATCAACAATCACCTTTCCATGCGGTCAGGGTCGCCGTCATCCGATGTCAGATGCAGCAGCATGCGGGTGTTGCCCAGGGTGTTGGGTTTCACATGTTCCAGGTCGAGGAACTCCGCCACACCCTCGTCGTACGAGGCCAGGAGTTCGGCGTACACCTCGGGCGAGACCGGCGTGCCCTGGATCGGGCGAAAGCCGTGCCGGGTGAAGAACTCCACCTCAAAAGTCAGACAGAATACACGTCGCAGCCCCAGATCCTTCGCCTGCTGGATCAGTGCCGCGACGACGCGATGCCCGATGCCCAGGCCGCGGCACTCGGGCGCCACCGCGACCGTGCGCACTTCGGCGAGGTCCTCCCACAGCACGTGGAGCGCGCCGCAGCCGACGACCTGCCCGCCTCGCTCGGCCACCCAGAACTCCTGTACGTCCTCGTACAGCGTCACCGTGGCCTTCTCCAGGAGCCGCGGCCCCGCGCCCGCGTAGGTGTCGACGAGCCGCCTGATCGTCCGCACGTCGGGGATGCGCGCACGCCGGACCACCACAGCGGTCTCGGAAATCGTCGGTTCGGCCACCTGCTCCATGGCTCCCCAGCGTACAGATGTCATTACGGCTCAGCCTTAACTCTCACGTCTTGGCCTATCTCGTTACATCCCGTTGTCAGGCGGACACGCATGCGAACCTTCCACCAGGGCCGCGAAATCACCACAAAAGTGATAAAAAACCTCTTGGGCACAGGAGTGTACGAGTTCCTCTCGTGACACTCCCGTCGTGAAAGCGCTACAGACTCGGCAGTTCCGGTTGAGCAGGAACCGGCGGTGCACTAGTGTCCAGCGACGATGTTCCCCGTGTGTCCCCACACACGGGCGACACGCCCAATCCCCGCGAGGGGAGCCGGGGAACCGCAGGTGGCCTCCCCCCAACGGCCACCCAACAGGGTCGACCCGACGACGTCGGCAGGGCTGCTCCGGCCCGGACCCGTCAGCTGACCCGGTAGGCGCCTACGAGAGGAGCTTGGTTGGTGATGCGCATGCGCGGCCATCGCGGGGCGGGCAGGCACGCACGCACCCGCCGGTCCGGGCTGCTGGGTGTGGTGAGTCTCACAGTGGCCGCCACGCTGCTCGCCGCCCCCGTCGGTTCCGCATCCGCCGACCCCAAGCCCTCCCTTCAGGACCTGGCCAAGCAGGTCGAGAAGATGCACAACGACATCGAGACGCTGAGCGAGCAGTACAACGGTCAGCGCGAGAAGCTCAAGACCGCGAAGAAGGCCGCCGACGCGGCGCAGAAGACGCTGTCCACGAGCGAGTCGGACCTCGCCGCCAAGCGGGCCAAGGCCGCCGCCCTCGCCCAGAACGCCTACATCACGGGTGGTTTCAGCAAGGCCCTCGCCTTCACGGCGTCCAGGAACCCCGAGGACTTCCTCAACCGCGCGGCCACGACCTTCGCACTGGAGCAGCAGCAGGGCCAGGAGGTCGTCCAGCTCGCCAAGGCCATGGACGCGGCCAAGCGCGCGCGAGCCGGCGCCAAGTCGCGCATCGACGAGGTCCAGACCATCGTCTCCGACCTCGACGCGAAGCGCGACAAGATCACCAAGCTGGTCACCAAGGTCGAGAGCAACCTGTTCCGGCGGGCGCTCGGCGAGGCGGGCCAGCCGGGCACCCGGGCCACCCGGGTCAACCTGCCGGTCCCCGGCGACGGCAAGGCGGCCGCGGCCGTGCGCTGGGCGCTGTCGCAGCAGCTCAAGCCGTACGTGTGGGGTGCCGCCGGGCCCAGCTCGTACGACTGCTCCGGCCTGGTGATGGCGGCGTACCGGCAGGTGGGCATCTCGCTCCCGCACTACACGGGAAGCCAGTGGACGGCGGGCACCCACATCGACCGTTCCGACCTGCGTCCCGGCGACCTGGTCTTCTTCTACAACGACCTGCACCACGTCGGGCTCTACCTCGGCGGCGGCATGATGATCCACGCGCCGCGCACCGGTGACGTCGTCCGGATCGCCTCGATCGCGAACCGCCCGTTCGCGGGCGCCGTGCGCGTCGCCGACTGAGGTCAGATCAGCTGACGGCGGGCCGCCCAGGCCACGGCCTCGATCGCCGTGGCCACCCCGATGCGGTCGCAGATGACCCGTAGTCGTCGGCGTACGGTCCGGCCGCTGATGTCGAGGCGCCTGCCCACCCGGTCGACCGTGACTCCCTTGGCAAGCTCGGCCAGCAGAGCGAGGTCCGCGTCGCTCAGCTCGACGCCTTCCGTGAGCACATCCACAGGGAGCCCTCCCCCAAACAGTCCTCTCGACCGGGCCAAGGTCACTCTCGCAGAAGGTAAACGCATCGAGGAAAGGTCGTCAAGCATAACAATCACCGCACTTGACGAGTGGTATTGACATGATCCGATATATGTGACGTACTCGCGATATGTCGGCACAGCTTGGCCCGCGATGAACGGTGACGACGCCACTTCCGCCACCCCGGCCACCAGCGCCGCGGACGTCCTGGGTTTCGATCCGTTCGACCCGGAATTTCGGCGCGATCCCTATGTCCGTTATCGGGAGATGAGCGACCAGGGCGCACTTTTCCGTACGCCCGGCGGCCTGTTCGTCGCAACCACGTACGAACTGTGCGCGGCGCTCCTGCGCGACCCCAGGTTCGGCCGGGGCGGCGGCCCGGTGAACGGCAGAGCCGCAGGTGAACCCGTGCAGTCGTTCCTGTGGATGGACCCGCCCGACCACACCAGGCTGCGTGGCCTCGTCAGCCGCGCCTTCACCCCTCGCATGCTGGAACGCCTCCGCCCGCGCGTCGAGGCGCTCACCGCGGAACTGGTGGATGCCCTGCCCGAGGAGGCCGACCTCGTGTCAGGGCTCGCCTATCCGCTGCCCGTGATGGTGATCAGCGAGATGCTCGGGGTTCCGGCGGAGGACTACACCCGCTTCCGCGACTGGAGCGAGAGCCTCGCCCGGGGGCTTGACCCGATCTTGACTGACGACCTTGCGGCGGAAAGCGGTCGGGCCGGAATGGAGTTTCGTGCCTACTTCAGTGAGCTCATCGCGATCCGGCGCGCCGACCCGGGCGACGACCTCCTGAGCGCTCTGACGCAGGTCAGCGAACTGACCGAGGGTGAGCTGCTCGCCACGTGCGTGCTGCTGCTCGTCGCCGGGCACGAGACGACCGTCAACCTCATCGCCAACGGCGTCCTCAACCTGACCCGTCACGGCCTGCTCAAGCACGCCGCCGTACGACCCAAGCAGGTGGTCGAGGAGGTCCTGAGGTACGACCCGCCGGTGCAGCTCACCTCCCGCCAGGCGCTCGTGGACGTGGAGCTGGGCGGCGTCGCCGTGCCCAAGGGCGCGAAGGTGATGGCGCTGATAGGCGCGGCCAACCGCGACCCGGCGGTCTTCTCCGACCCGGACCGCTTCGACGTCACCCGCGAGCCCGGCCGTCATCTGGCCTTCGGGCTCGGCATCCACTTCTGCCTCGGCGCGACGCTGGCCCGGATGGAGGGCGAGATCGCCCTGTCGGCACTGGCCGCGGCCGCGCCCGGCCTCGCGCTCGTCGACGAGCACCCGCCGTACAAGGGGAACCTGGTGCTGCGCGGCCTCGCCGAACTGCGCGTGCGGCGAGGCCGCGGCTGAGCCTCAGTGGGTGGGCTTGACCAGCGGGAACAGGATGGTGTCGCGGATGTTCTTGCCGGTGAAGGCCATGATCATCCGGTCGATGCCGGCGCCCATGCCACCCGTGGGCGGCATCGCGTACTCGAGTGCCTGCAGGAAGTCCTCGTCGAGCTGCATCGCCTCGAGGTCGCCACCCGCGGCGAGGAGCGACTGCTCGGTCAGGCGGCGGCGCTGCTCGATCGGGTCGACCAGCTCGGAGTAGGCGGTGCCGAGCTCGGTGCCGAAGCCGATGAGGTCCCACTTCTCCGTGAGCAGCGGGTTGTCGCGGTGCTGACGGGTCAGCGGCGAAGTCTCGAGCGGGTAGTCCATGACGAAGGTGGGCTGCACGAGCGTGTGCTCGACGAGCGCCTCGAACAGCTCCTGGACGAGCTTGCCGGCGCCCCACTTCGGGTCCCAGTGGATCTCGCGCTGGTCGGCCAGCTTGCGCAGCTCTTCGAGAGAGGTGGCGGTCGTGATCTCTTCGCCGACGGCCTCCGACACCGCGCCGTAGAGCGTGATACGCGGCCACTCGGAGATGCCGAGGTCGACCTCGACGCCGTCGTGGACGACGACCGTGGTGCCCAGGGCGGCCACGACGGCCTTCTGGTACATCCGCTGGGTCAGGTCGGCCATGTCGTTGTAGTCGAGGTAGGTGCCGTACGCCTCGAGCATGGTGAACTCGGGGTTGTGCGTCGAGTCGGCGCCCTCGTTGCGGAAGTTGCGGTTGATCTCGAAGACCTTCTCGATGCCGCCCACGACGAGCCGCTTGAGGTAGAGCTCGATCGCGATGCGAAGGTAGAGATCCATGTCGTAGGCGTTGATGTGGGTCTTGAACGGCCTGGCCGAGGCGCCGCCGTGGATCGGCTGCAGCATCGGCGTCTCGACCTCGAGGTAACCCTCCTCGTGCCAGAAGTCGCGTACGGCGCGCACGGTGTCGCTGCGCAGCCGGGCCATCTTCCTGGCCTCGTCGTTGACGATGAGGTCGACGTAGCGCTGGCGTACCCGCGCCTCGGGATCGGTGAGCCCGACGTGCTTCTCGGGCAGCGGGCGCAGGCACTTGGCGGTGATCTGCCAGCTGTCGGCAAGGATCGACAGCTCGCCGCGCCGCGAGGTGATGACCTCGCCGGTGATGCCCACGTGGTCGCCCAGGTCGACGTCGCGCTTCCAGGCGGCCAGGGACTCCTCGCCGACCTTGTCGAGCGAGATCATGACCTGCAGGTCACCACTGCCGTCGCGGAGGGTGGCGAAGCAGAGCTTGCCGCCCACGCGGTTGAGCATGACGCGCCCGGCCACGCCCACCGTGTCGCCGGTGGTGGTGTCGGGCTCCAGGCCCTGGTATTTCTCCCTGACCTCCGCGTTCGTCGCGGTACGTGGGAAGTTCACCGGGTAAGGGTCGACGCCCTCGTGGCGAAGGCGGTCGAGCTTCTCCCTCCGGATGCGCATCTGCTCGGGAAGTTCGTCGCTCACAACATCAAAGGGTAGGGGATACGGCGAACTGCAAGGACTCGCCGGTTGACTGCATGAAACCTGCAGGATCGCCGCAAGCGGCGTCATTTACCAATGTCCCAGGAGCTCAGGGGGGAGCCGGTACGGAGCCGGCCCAGGGAGCTCAAGGGAGAGATCATGTTCAAGAAGATCGCGACCGGCTTAGTCGCCATCGCCGCCACCAGCGCCGTCGCCCTGTCGTTCCCGGCCGCCGCCAGCGCTTCCGGGTACGCGGACTCCTGGGGGCCCGTCCACTCCAAGAACCACCTCGCCATGGCCAAGGGCGTCGTCGGCGTCGACTGGGACCACGACTCCAACGAGGTCCGCGTCAACGGCAGGCTCTACGACCTCGACCGGCGTACGTACAGCCAGGGCGGCAAGTGCGCGTACGTGAAGTTCGAGGCGAGCGACTTCGACCACGACTGGTCGCCCGTCTACAACAGGAAATACTGCGGCTTCCCCCGCTACCAGTCGTTCCGCTTCGTCGAGCACGACGTCAGCAGCGTGCGGGTGAAGGTCTGCCAGATCAACCAGCACGGCACGTTCCCGGTGAAGTGCGGCCAGTGGCGCTACATCTACACGGCCGAGAACGAGTAGCCCGTACGTGAGAGCGGCCCTGCCGAGCGGGCCGCTCTCCCGCTTCGGGTCAGACGGCGTTGCGGTGGTAGATCAGCCGCAGGCCGATGAGCGTCAGCCACGGCTCGTGCACGTCGATCGAGCGGGACTCGCCCACGACGAGTCCGGCGTGGCCGCCGGTGGCCACCACGGTCACCTCGTCGGGGTCGTCGGCGAGCTCGGCGGTCATGCGCTCGACGATGCCGTCGACCTGGCCCGCGAAGCCGTAGATGATGCCGGCCTGCAGCGCCTCGACGGTGTTCTTGGCGATCACCGAGCGCGGCCTGACGAGCTCGACCTTGTGCAGCTGCGCGCCGGCCGCGGCGAGGGCGTCCACGGAGATCTCGATGCCGGGGGCGGTGACCGCGCCGACGTACTCGCCCTTGGCCGACACCGCGTCGAACGAGGTGGCCGTGCCGAAGTCGACGATGATGCACGGGCCGCCGTACTGGTCGATGGCGGCCAGCGCGTTCACGATGCGGTCGCTCCCGACCTCTTTGGGGTTGTCCATGCGGACGGGCACCCCGGTGCGGATGCCCGGCTCGACGATCACCGCCGGCACGTCGCCGTAGTAGCGGCGGCACATCTCACGCATCTCGTTGAGCACGCTCGGCACGGTGGAGCAAATGGCGATGCCGTGGATGTCGGCGCCCTTGAGCAGCGGCGACTGCGCCAGCAACCCCTGCAGGACGACCGCGATCTCGTCGGCGGTACGGCGGGCGTCGGTGGCCAGCCGCCAGTGCTCGATGACCTCTTCGCCCTCGAAAAGACCGAGCACCGTGTGCGTATTGCCGACGTCGATCGTGAGCAGCATCCATTACCCCCGCAGATCAAGCGCGATGTCAAGGGCCGGCGCTGAATGCGTCAGCGCTCCCACCGCAAGGTAGTCGACGCCAGTTTCCGCCACATCACGGGCTGATTCCAAGGTCAATCCCCCACTTGCCTCAAGCGCAACCCTGTTTACCTGGCGCTTTTTCACGATATTCACTGCTCGGGCTGTGGCCTCGACCGTGAAGTTGTCGAGCAGCACCAGCTCGGCGCCCTCGTCCAGCACAGGTTCGAGCTGGTCGAGCCGGTCGATCTCGACCTCGATAGGCAGGTCCGGGTAGCGCTCCCTGACCAGCCTGAACGCCTCCGCCACGCCTCCCGCGGCCACGACGTGGTTGTCCTTGATGAGCGCGGCGTCGGACAGCGACATCCGGTGGTTGACGCCGCCGCCGCAGCGCACGGCGTACTTCTCCAGGGCGCGCAGACCGGGCAGGGTCTTGCGGCTGTCACGGACACGGGCGCCGGTGCCGCTGACCGCCTCGACCCACCTGCCGGTCAGCGTGGCCACCCCGGACAGGTGCGTGAGCAGGTTGAGCGCCGTGCGCTCGGCCGTCAGCAGGCCACGGACCGGGCCCTCCACGGTCATGAGCACATCGCCCGCCCGGACGCGCTCGCCGTCCTTGACCCCGCGTTCGGCGCGGGCGGCCCCCAGCCGGACGAACACCGCCTCGGCCACCGCCAGCCCGGCCACGACGCCGTCCTTGCGGGCCACCACGTCGGCGACCGCCCGCTGCCCGGCGGGAATGGTGGCCAGGCTGGTGACGTCGCCCTCCTCCTGGAGGTCCTCGGCCAGCGCCCGGTCGATCAGCGCGTCCACCTCGGACGGGTCGAGCCCGGCCGAGGTCAGCTCCTGCGCGAGCCGCTCCGGCATCGCGTCCCCGTGCGGCACGTACGTCATGCGAAGCCCTTCCTCACTCAGGGTCACGTCCAGGTGGCCCAGCCATTCGTCGTCGTCGCGGTTCGCGTGGTCCTCGCGCCAGTGCGAGCCGCGGGTCTCCAGCCGCGCCGCCGCCACGCCGGTCAGCACGGTGGCGACCGTGATCAGGTTCGTCGCCTCCCACGACTCCGTGCACGGCGGCACGGCGACCGGCGTCCAGCGGGCGTCGCGCAGGGCCCGTGCGGTGGAGTGCAGCGACGCGCGGCTGCGCAGCACGCCCGCCCCTGCGCTCATGTGACCCTGGACCCGGAGCCTGGTGCGCGGGTCCACCAGCCCGGACGCGGCCTCACCCGTGACGGGTTCGCCCGGCTCCGGCCGGGTGGCGTGGATGTCCTCGGCGATGCGCTCGGCGAACACCAGCCCTTCCAGCAGGGAGTTGGAGGCCAGCCGGTTGGCGCCGTGCACGCCCGTGCACGCCACCTCGCCGCACGCGTACAGCCCTTCGATGGAGGTACGGCCCCGCAGGTCCGTACGGACGCCGCCGCTCGCGTAGTGGGCGGCGGGCGCCACGGGGACGAGGTCGGTGGCCGGGTCGATCCCGTGGTCGCGGCAGACGGCGTAGATGGTCGGGAAGCGCGACTCCCACTTCTCGCGGCCGAAGTGGCGGCCGTCGAGGTACACGTGGTCGCGGCCGGCCTCCCGCATCGTGCGCGTGATGGCCTTGGCCACGACGTCGCGCGGCGCGAGGTCGGCCAGCTCGTGGACGCCCGCCATGAACCGCCGGTTCTCGTGGTCGACGAGGAAGGCGCCCTCGCCCCTGACCGCCTCCGAGATCAGCGGCTGCTGGCCCGTCGAACCTTCCCCGAGCCAGAGCACGGTCGGGTGGAACTGGACGAACTCCAGGTCGCGCACCACCGCGCCGGCGCGCAGCGCGAGCGCCACGCCGTCGCCCGTCGAGACGGCTGGGTTGGTGGTGGCCGCGTAGACCTGTCCCATGCCGCCGGTGGCCAGCACCACCGCCCTGGCGTGCACCGCCCCGACGCCGTCGCGCGCGCCCTCGCCCATCACGTGCAGGGTGATGCCCCTCGCCCGGCCGCGGGCGTCCTTCAGCAGGTCGAGTACGAGGGCGTGCTCGATCACCTCGATGGAGGCGGCGCGTACGGCCTCGGCGAGCGCGCGCTGCACCTCGGCTCCCGTGGCGTCGCCACCGGCGTGCACGATCCTGCGCCGCCGGTGGCCGCCCTCGCGCGTGAGCTGGAGCTCGCCGTCCGCGGTGCGGTCGAAGCGGGCGCCGCGGGCGATGAGCCTCCGCACCGCGCCGGGGCCCTCGGTCACCAGCGTGCGTACGGCGCCGACGTCGCAGAGCCCGACCCCGGCGAGCAGCGTGTCGCTCAGGTGCTCCTCCGGCGTGTCGCGCGGGTCGAGCACGGCCGCGATGCCGCCCTGGGCCCAGCGCGTGGAGCCGGACGACAGCTCGTCCTTGGTGACGACCAGGATCCTGGCCGCCGGGTCGAGCTCGGCGTGCCGCAGGGCGACGGTCAGGCCCGCGATGCCGGAGCCCACCACGACCACGTCGGCCTCGACGGTCCAGCCCGGGTCGGGGGCGGTCAGCCGCATGGGGATCGCCGGTGCGCTCATTGGGGGTCTCCTCACTGACGGCGATTTCGTCAATATGACGATAACGCGCGAGGAGCCGCATCCATGCCCCGGGGGTTGTTCAGGTGAGGGTGACGGTGACGTTGTCGATCAGCCGGGTGCCGCCCACCCGGGCGGCCACCGCGAGCACGGCCACGCCCTCGTACGGCTCCTTCACCTCGGTGAAGGTGCGCGGGTCGACCAGGACCAGGTATTCCACCTTGAGCTCGGGGTTCCGGTCGAGCTCCTCGCGCGCGGCCGTACGGATCTCGTCGGGGGTGCGCCGGCCCGCGCCCGCCCGCAGCGCCCGCGAGAGCCCGAGCGCCACCTTCCTCTCCTCGGCCGACAGGTAGCGGTTGCGGCTGGACATGGCCAGCCCGTCGGGCTCGCGTACGGTGGGAGCGCCCAGGATCTCGACCGGCACGTCGAGGTCGGCGACCATGCGGCGGATGAGCGCGAGCTGTTGGGCGTCCTTCTCGCCGAAGACCGCGAGGTCGGGACGGACGAGGTTGAACAGCTTGAGCACCACCGTGAGCACGCCGTCGAAGTGGCCCGGCCGGAACTCGCCCTCGACGACGTCGCCCATCTGACCGGCGGAGACGCTCACCTGCCGGCCGGGCGGATACATGTCGTCGACGCCAGGATGGAACACCACGTCCACCCCTTCGGCCCGGCACACGTCGAGATCATCATCAAACGTACGCGGATAACGCGAAAAATCCTCGTTAGGGCCGAATTGGAGGGGATTGACGAAGATGCTGACCACGACCTGATCCGCGCGCTCGCGAGCCTGCCTGATCAGCGAGCGGTGCCCCTCGTGGAGGGCGCCCATGGTCGGCACCAGAGCGACGGTTCCGGGACGGCGGGCCGCGACCAGGTCTTCCCGGTTCCTGGCGACGATCAGATCCATGGCTGCCCTTTCACGCGACGGTTACGTCCATATATTGCCTCCCAGCGCGTCGAGCAGCCGCTCCGCCTCCTCCGGTTTGAGCAGCCCGGCCGCCAGCGCGCGGTCGGCGGTGAGCCTGGCCAGCGCGACGTAGGCGTCGGCGGCCTCGGGGGCCGCCAGGATCAGGGCATCCACGTGCTTGCGCACGGTGTTGGCGTCGCCGCGGACCACCGGTCCTGTCAGCCCCGCGATGCCGAGCCGCAGCACGTTGTCGAGCGCCGCGCCGAGCAGCGGCCCGAGCATGCGGCCCGGATGCTCGACGCCGATGCGGCGGAGCAGGTCGCCCGACTCGGCGATGAGCGTGACCATGTGGTTGGCCGCCCCGGCCAGGGCCGCGTGGTAGAGCGGGCGATCGGCGTCGGCGATCCAGACCGGCTCGCCGCCCATCTCGATCACCAGGGCCTCCGCCACCGGTCGCAGCGCCTCGGGCGCGGTCACGCCGTAGGAGATGCCGGTCAGCTTGTTGAGGTCGTCGTCACGTCCGGTGAACGTCATCACCGGGTGCAGCGCGAACGGCAGCGCACCCATGGCCGTGGCCGGGTCGAGCACCGACAGGCCGTGAGCCCCGCTCGTGTGCACGAGCATCTTGCCCCGCAGGCTGGCCCCCGTGGCGGCCAGCCCGCTGACCAGCGAGGGCAGCACGTCGTCGGGCACGGCCAGCAGGACCAGCTGGGCCGCCGCCACCACCTTGTCGGGCCGGGACGGCGTGACGCCGAGCCGCTCGGCCATCCAGCGCTGCGAGTCGTCGGACAGGCCGCTCGCTGCGACGACGCGGTGGCCGGCCTGCGCGAGCGCGGCCCCGAGGGCGGATCCGACCTTGCCCGCCCCGAGTACGCCGACAGTCAGCCGTGCCGGCCGATCCCCTGCGTCCATGACGTCTCACCCCTGTAGAGCCGAAGGCACCGTCAGCGTAGTGGTGGCCTCTCGTCGTGCCCACGGTAAGCCACGTCGACCGCCCGCGGATGCGCGGGCGTGCCCACGTGACTGGGGCTTTGCCCCGGGATGAGTTATCGACAAAAGCGACAAGGGCATACAAATGGTGCACCCCCTGTCGGAAGAGATGAGGAGAGGGGTTCATCGCACGGCTAGCGGGCGCCTGGTCCGTTTGGGACCGACGCCCGCGGCGGACGGGACCTCTTGGAGGTGCGCCGGCTGGTCATCCGCCGACCGACCTGCCGAAAGGAGAGCCCGGACCGGCATGACCGATCCGGGCTCTTTCACGGCTCAGCACTCACGCACCCCCGGCGGAGGGGTCAGCGGCGGGGGCCCAAGAAGGCCTGGGCACCGCCTTCGCAGCCTGCGATCGCGAGACCGACGACCGCGATGCCGTTGCCGCACACGTTGACGGGGGCGATGATCGGGATGCTGATCTGGTTGCCCGAGAGCACGCCGCCGGAGCCGTTCGTGACGTCTGCGTGCGCGGGGACGCCCGCCAGGGACATCGCGGCCACGGCTCCGGCGACGACCAGGACCTTCTTCAGCACGAGGGCTCCTTAAGGTTGCGCGGCCGTACAGGACCGCGAGAGTGCATGCTCGAAACGGACGCGCCGATGCTCACCCAGCGCGTGCGCCTGGCGACAACGGGTAAACGATAGCGCAAGGAAGCGGCACGGAGTAGTCACACGATGACCGTGCGTATCCGTGGCGAGTCATGAGATAGTCCAGGACATGTGGCTCACCTGGCGCGCCGCGACCGAACACGCGCTCTACGGCGAGAACGGCTTCTACCTCCGCGAACGCCCTTCGGGCCATTTCCGCACCTCGGTCAGCGCGTCCACGGCGTTCGCCGGCGCGGTCCTCCGGCTCCTCACGGAGGTGGACGCGAAGCTCGGCCACCCCGGCACGCTCGACCTGGTCGACATCGGCGCCGGCGAGGGTGAGCTCGTCACCCAGGTGCTGGCCGCCGCCGAGCCCGAGCTGCGCGACCGGCTGTGCGTCACCGCCGTCGACCTCTCACCGCGCCCGCACGCCCTGCCGGAACGCGTCCACTGGTCACCGCGCCTGCCCGCCGGGATCTCCGGGCTGGCCGTCGCCAACGAGTGGCTCGACAACGTGCCGGTCGACGTCGTGGAGCAGACCCCCGACGGGCCGCGGCTGGTCATGGTCAACGTACGCACGGGCGAGGAGCGCGTCGACGGGCCGCCGTGCCCCGACGACCTCGCCTGGCTCGAACGGTGGTGGCCGCTGCCCCGCGTGGGCGCGCGGGCCGAGATCGGCCGCCCGCGCGACGAGGCGTGGGCCTCGGTCGTGACCCGCCTCACCAGGGGCCAGGCGATCGCCGTCGATTATGCACACCCTGTGGACAACCGTCCTCCGTGCGGCACGCTGACCGGCTACCGCGACGGCGCGCTCGTCACGCCCGTACCCGACGGGAGCTGCGACATCACCGCGCACGTCGCGCTCGACGCGTGCGCCGAGGCCGGGCGGCGGGCCGGCGCGATATCCACAACCTTGTCCACACAGCGCGAGGCGCTGCGCGCGCTGGGCGTCACGGGTGCCCGTCCGCCGCTGGAGCTGGCCCGTACCGATCCGAGCGGCTACCTCAGGGCGCTCGCCCGCGCGTCGGAGGAGGCCGAGCTGATCAGCCCGCGGGGGCTCGGCGGCTTCGGCTGGCTCAGCCAGTGGCGGTGAGCTCCAGCGCCCGCAGGCCGCGGATGACGTAGCCGGGCTTCCACGCCGGCTCCTCGGTCAGCTCCAGCGTGACCGACCGGTCGAGCAGCGCGCCGAACGACTCGATGAGCTCGATCCTGGCCAGGGGCGCGCCCAGGCAGAAGTGGATGCCGGCGCCGAACGAGATGTGCGGGTTGTCCGCGCGTCCGACGTCGAGCCGGTCGGGGTCGGCGAAGACGGCCGGGTCGCGGTTGGCCGACCCGAACAGCAGGGCCACCTCCGAGCCGCGCGGGATGCGTACGCCGTGCACCTCGATGTCCTCGAGCACCCAGCGCTCGAACATCTGCAGCGGCGTGTCCCAGCGCATCAGCTCCTCGACCGCCGTGGGCAGCAGCGAGCGGTCGTGGCGCAGCCGTTCCAGCTCGGCCGGGTTCCTGAACAGCGCCCACCAGCCGTTGCCGGTGACGTTCACCGTGGCCTCGTGGCCGGCGTTGAGCAGCAGCACGCACGTGCCGACGAGCTCGTCCTCCGTCAGCTCCTCGACCTGCGTGAGCGCGCTGATCAGGTCGTCGCCGGGGGCGCGCCGGCGGGCCGCGGCGAGGTCGCTGAGGTAGGCGGAGAACTCGCTCGCCGCGCGGACCGCGGTGTGCTGGACCTCCGGCGTCGGGTTGAGCTCGTACATGCCGCAGATGTCGGACGACCACGGGCGCAGCAGGTGGCGGTCGGACTCGGGGATGCCGAGCATCTCGGCGATGACGGTGACCGGCAGCGGCTCGGCGACCTCGGCGATCAGATCACCGCCGCCCTTGTCCACGTACGCGTCCACCAGGCCCCTGGCGATGGCGCGGACCTGGGGACGCAGCGACTCGACCATGCGAGGGGTGAACGCCTTCGAGACCAGCCGGCGCAGTCTGGTGTGCACCGGCGGCTCGACATCGAGCATGCCCGCCCTGATCACCCGCCAGAACGGCTCCTGGAACTCCGGCTCCGGCGTCCTGCCGAACTCCTCGTGCGTGGCCACGTGCAGGTAGGACCGGCCGAGACGGCGGTCGCGCAGCAGCGCGTTGACGTCGGCGTGCCGCGCGATCAGCCACTGTCCGGTCGGCTCGTAGTAACTGACGGGCGCCTCGCGCCGCAGCACGTCGTAGGCCCCGTACGGGGACGCCACGAAATCCGGATTCCAAGGATCAAAAAGCACTATTTCATCTTAGAAGTGGATTACTCACTTTTGACAGCCTTCTTGGTGCGTACGCGGATGTTGAGCAGTTCGACGACGACCGAGAACGCCATCGCGAAGTAGATGTAGCCCTTCGGGATGTGCTGGTCGAGCCCTTCGGCGACGAGCACGACGCCGATGAGCACGAGGAACGCCAGGGCCAGCATCTTGACGCTCGGGTGCCGGTCGACGAAGCGGCTGATCGGCCCGGAGGCGAAGAGCATCACCACCACGGCGACCACGACCGCGGCGATCATCACGCCGAGTTGCTCCACCATGCCGACGGCGGTGATCACGGAGTCGAGCGAGAACACGATGTCGAGCACCATGATCTGCACGATCACCGAGGTGAAGGAGACGGCGGCGGCCTTCTTGCCGTCCCCGCCGTGCGCCGTGTCCATCGTGTGGCTGATCTCCGTGACGCTCTTGCCCAGCAGGAACAGGCCACCGAGCAGCAGAATCAGGTCGCGTCCGGAAATTTCGTGACCTAAGACCTCGAACAACGGCTCCGTCAGCTGGACCACCCACGACAGGCCGAGCAGCAGCAGGAGCCGGCTGACCAGGGCGGCGGCCAGCCCCAGCACCCGCGCCCTGTCGCGCTGTTCGGGCGGCAGCTTCCCGGCGAGGATGGAGATGAAGATGATGTTGTCGATCCCGAGCACGATCTCCAGGGCGACCAGGGTGAAGAAACCGATCCAGATCTGTGGGTCAGCCACCCAGTCGAACATCGGCGCACCTCCATGGCTCTAGTTGCTGACAGGTCTCCGGTAGCAACGAGCCCCACACGGCGGAAGTTCGCGATCACGAGGTTGGTGACCAAGTACGTCTCGCATATCGGTACACGGTGTTGTGCACCGATTTTCGCTTGCTATAGTCCCCCCGTAGGTCATGAGTGCCAGCGACAAGCCCCGGCTAGCTGGCCGGCAACCCTCGCGTCCGCGGCGGGGTGCCCCGGGTGAAGACCTGGTCCGTCACGAGGTGTGGCGGGCAAGCGCGGGCTCCGTGGCTGCTTTCCAGGGGTCCGATGAACCCTGAGGAGGTATGCCGTGTCCACGCTGACGATCTTCAACTCCGTTCCGACCCAGGCCGCCCACCAGCCGAGCCCGGCCGAGGAACGTCCCATCCCCGCCGTGCTCGGCGCCGACCTCGAGGTGCCGGTCAAGGGCGGCAGGCTCGTCGGGTACGCCAACCTCGACTACGCCGCCAGCGCCCCCTGTCTGGAGCCGGTCAGTGCCGCCGTCGCCGCGGCCCTCCCGGCCTACTCCAGCGTCCACCGCGGCGCGGGCTACGCCTCGCAGCTCACCACAGCCCGCTACGAGCAGGCCCGCCACACCGTACGGGCCTTCGTCGGCGCCCGCCCCGACGACGCCGTGATCTTCACCCGCAACACCACCGACGCCACCAACCTGCTGGCCGGCTGCCTGCCCGAGGGCACCACCACCGTGGTCTTCGACACCGAGCACCACGCCTCCCTGCTCCCCTGGAAGAACGCCGTACGGCTGGCCCCGCCCGCCTTCCCCGGCGAGGCCGTGCGCGCGGCCGACGAGGCGCTCGCCGCGATCGACGGGCCGAAGCTGCTCGTGGTCACCGCCGCCTCCAACGTCACCGGCGAGCTGTGGCCCATCGCCGCACTCGCGCACATCGCGCACCGGCACGGCGCCCGGATCTTCGTCGACGCCGCCCAGTACGTCCCGCACCGGCGCCTCAACCTGACCGCGCTCGACCTCGACTACGTGGCCTTCTCCGGGCACAAGCTGTACGCCCCGTTCGGGGCGGGGGCGCTGATCGGGCGGCGCGACTGGCTGGCCGACGGTGAGCCGTACCTGAAGGGCGGCGGCGCGGTGCGCTCCGTCGCGGAGACCACCGAGTGGCACGACGACCCGGAGCCGCGCCACGAGGCCGGCACCCCGAACGTGCTCGGCGCCATCGCCCTCGCCGCGGCCTGCGACGCGCTGAGCGCCACCGGCTGGACGGCGCTCGTCGAGGAGGAGGAGCGGCTGATCGGGCGGCTGCGCTCCGGACTCGCCGCCATCGAGGGCGTGCGGGAGCTGGCGCTGTGGGGCGACGCCCACCCGCGGGTGGGGATCGTGTCGTTCACCGTCGCCGGTTACACGGCCCGCGAGGTCGCCGAGGCACTGTCCGGCGAGTACGGCATCGGGGTGCGCGACGGGAAGTTCTGCGCGCACCCGTTCGTGCGGCACCTGCTGGGCGAGAGCGACGGCGGCTGCGCCGACGGCACCGCCTCGGCGGTCCGCGCCTCCATCGGCATCGGCACCACAGACGAACACGTGGACCGCCTGGTCGAGGCCCTGCGCGACCTCACCGCCCGCACCCGCTGACGCCCGGCCACCTCCACCCGACCGCCTCAGCGGTTGGGTGGCTTGCGGTGCTGGGGCGGCTCGTCGGCGATGAGGGCGTCGATGTCCCGCATGTCCTCATCGCTCAGCCTGCTGCCCGCGTCCCGATCGGACGGCTGCCGCGGCACCCGCGGATGCCCGGACCCGGGCTGCGAAGGCTGCTCGGGCTGCATGGGCATCGGCTGCGTGGACTCACCTCGTGTGGACTCACCTCGTGTGGGCTCGGGTCCTGTGCGCTCGGCCTGCGCGGGCGGCGCGCCCTCCCCCGTGTTCGCGCCGGAGTTCCAGGTGGTGCCCGCCGTCGTCCGGCTCGGGGTGTGCGCGGCCAGTTCCTGCTCCATGACGCGCCGCTCCGTACGCCTGCGGAACACCGCGTGGAAGATGCCGTCCAGACTGAGGCGCCCGCCACCCAGGGCCAGGAAGAGCAGGCAGAGCGCCCCCAGCGCCCCCGCGAGCTCCCAGCCGCCCTCGGAGACCATCACACCCCGTCCCCAGTGCGCGAACGTGATCGCGCCGAGCATGTCGGCCAACAGCAGCAGCGCCACCGGACGCACCAGCAGCCCCAGGATCAGCAGGACGCCGCCGATCGTCTCCACCGTCATCGCGTAGCCCGCGGCCAGGTCGGGCATCGGGATCCCCATCTCCGAGAACCCCTGGGCCGTGGCACTGTGTCCGGCCTGCCACTTCTGCCAGCCGTGTGCCACGAAGATCACGCCAGTGGCGACTCGCGCGATCAGCGACGCGATGTCAAAGACCACTCGCTTCATGGTGCTTTCTCCCCCCGTTCCTGGTATTCCTCCCCTTGGACGGCATAAGGAAGCGGGTCATGCCATGTCTTGACCTATCCCCCGCGCTGGCCCGCCGAACGGGACGGTGGCAGCATGGCCGTATGACGGAACGCGTGGTGGGAATCGGCGCGGGCGCGAAAGAACTGGCCACCGAGGACATGATCCTCAACATCGGCCCGCAGCACCCGTCCACGCACGGTGTGCTGAGGCTCCGGCTGACCCTCGACGGCGAGCGCATCACCGCCGCCGAGCCGATCATCGGCTACATGCACCGGGGCGCGGAGAAGCTCTTCGAGGTCCGCGACTACCGGCAGATCATCATGCTGGCCAACCGGCACGACTGGCTGTCGGGGTTCGCGAACGAGCTGGGCGTGGTGCTCGCCGCCGAACGCATGCTCGGCATGGAACCGCCGGTGCGGGCCGTGTGGGCGCGTACGCTGCTGGCCGAGCTCAACCGGGTGCTCAACCACCTGATGTTCCTCGGCTCCTACCCGCTGGAGCTCGGCGCGATGACGCCGCTGTTCTACTCCTTCAACGAGCGCGAACGCATCCAGGCCGTCATGGAGGAGATCTCCGGCGGGCGCATGCACTACATGTTCAACCGGGTCGGCGGCCTCAAGGAAGACCTCCCGTACGGCTGGCTCGACCGGGTGTCGGACGCGATCGCCGAGACCCGCCGTCGCGTGCCCGAGATCGAGGACCTCATCCTGCACAACGAGATCTTCATCGCCCGCACCAAGGGCGTGGGCGTCCTCACGCGCGAGCAGATCCTGCAGTACGGCGTGAGCGGCCCCATCGCCAGGGCCTCCGGCGTCGACCTCGACCTGCGCCGCGACGACCCGTACCTCGCCTACGGCGAACTGCCGGTGAAGGTCGTCACCCGCACCGCCGGCGACTGCCGGGCCCGGTTCGAGGTGCTGTTCGAGCAGCTGCGGGTCTCGCTCGACCTGGCCGAGGCCTGCGTCGACCGGCTGCGCTCGCTGCCGCCAGGCCCGATCAACCAGCGCCTGCCGAAGGTGCTCAAGGTGCCGGAGGGCCACACGTACGCCTGGACGGAGAACCCGCTCGGCATCAACGGCTACTACCTGGTCTCGAAGGGCGACAAGACGCCGTGGCGGCTCAAGCTGCGCTCGGCGTCCTACAGCAACATCCAGGTGCTGCGCGAGATGTTGCCCGGCCACCTGGTCGCCGACATGGTCGCCATCCTCGGCTCGATGTTCTTCGTCGTGGGCGACATCGACAAGTAGCGCGCTCAGTCGCGCTTGCCGGCCTCGCCCTGGTCCTTCGGCACCCGGCAGGCGTGCTCGAGATAGAGGGCCGCGCAGACCAGCAGCACGCACGACACGAGCGACCCCGACGCGATGAAGAACTCGGCGCGCGGCGTGTCACGGTCGAGCATCGGCGCCGTGTAGAACGCGAACCCGGCGAAGACCCCACCGAACGCTGCCCCGGCGTACGCCGACGCCTTGGCCAGGGCGGTCAGCCGGGCCACGGCCAGCGGCTCCACCGGTTTGGTGCCGGGTTTGCGGGCGATGCGGGCCTTGGTCACCCACCCGCTGTAGCCCTCGCCGAGCGCGAGGAACAGCACCGTGGGGATCGCCGTCCACGGGATGTAGAACCCGCCGTAGAAGTACCTGGTCGCCGCCCACGTGATCAGGCCGACGACGACGAGCAGGGCGACGAGATGGCCTGGATGGGTGGGCTTCAATCGGGCCTCTGCAGCTTGAGGTCGTCACGCAGGCGCACGCCCTGCCGGTCGAGCCCTTCCGCCAGCTCCGCCACCCGGCCGCGCCCGCGCAGCTCGCCATCCGGGTCGATCCACGCCCAGGGCACCATCACGAACGCCCGCTCGTGCGCCCTCGGGTGCGGCAACGTGAGGTCTGGTTCGTCGCTGACCGTCTCGCCCACCACGATGAGGTCGACGTCGAGGGTGCGCGACCCCCACCGCTCCTCGCGTACACGGCCGAAGGCGTTCTCGACGCTCTGCGCGCGCTCGAGGAGCGTGCGCGGCGCCAGGGTGGTCTCGGCGACCACGATCGCGTTCAGGTACGGACGCTGCCCGCCCGGCCCGCCGACCGGATCGGTCTCGAAGACGGGGGACGCCTTGACGAACGTGAGGCCCGGCGCGTCGAACAGCGTGTCCACCGCGCCCTGCAGCGTCTGGAACCGGTTGCCCAGGTTGCTGCCGAGGGAGAGCACCACTTTCATGCGCGGCTCCGCTCGATCGTCACGACGACGTCGCCGAAGGGCAGCGGGATCGGCGCCGCCGGCTTGTGGACGCTCACCTCGACCTTCTGCACCAGCTCGCTCGCCAGGCAGACGTCGGCCAGCCGCTGCGCGAGCGTCTCGATCAGCTGGACCGGCTCGCCCTCCACCACCTCGGTGAGCCGCTGGGCCAGCCGCCCGTAGTCGACGGTCTTGGCGAGGTCGTCACCGGCCGCGGCCGGCGCGGTGTCGAGGAACAGCGTCGCGTCGACGACGAACTCCTGCCCGAGTTCGCGTTCGGCGTCGAGCACGCCGTGTCTTCCGCGGGCCCGCAGGCCCTTGAGGGCAATGCGATCAGCGCTCAAGCTCGCCTTCCTCCTCCTCGTCGTCGTCACCCTGCAGCACCGGCGACCCGTGGTGCATCCACAGCCGCCAGCCCTGCGAGGTGCGGATGTAGACGTTGCTGGCCACCACCTTGCCCGCCGCGAAGCTGGCCTCACCCTCCTCCCCGGCGGTCAGGATGTTCTCGACGCAGGTCAGGACGGCCACGTCGCCGAGCACGGTGGTGTTGACGTCGGTGAGTACGAACTGGATGTACGTGGTGTTCGCCATGATCAGCGCCCACGAACGCAGCACCTCGGAGCGGCCCTGGAGGAGGGTCCAGCCGGGATGCACGCAGCTCACCTGGTCGGCGGCGGAGTCCTCGGCCCATACCTCGGTCATCTTGTCGAGGTCGCCGCTCTCGATCGCGGCGTAGAACTCCTGGTTGACCGTCTCGATGGCGGCGGTGTCGACGCTCATGTGGCTGCTCCGGCTCTCTTCCATGCGGCGGCCACGCGCACGGCATCGGCGTTGGGGGCTACCTGGTGGACACGTACGCACCAGGCTCCGGCGTGCGCGGCGAGTGCCGTCACGGCCAGTGTCGCGTCGTCGTTGCGGTCGAACGGCCGGGGTGTGCCGTCGGGGTCGGCCAGCAGCCGCCCCAGGAACCGCTTACGCGACGCGCCGATCAGCAAGGGGTAACCCATTTCGGTCAGCCGCGGGATCGCGGCCAGGATCGACCAGTTGTGCTCGGCGTTCTTGGCGAAACCGAGGCCGGGATCGAGAACGATCTGCTCCTCCGCGACGCCCTGGGCGAGCACCGTGTCGACCCTTTTGGTCAGTTCGGTGGTGACCTCGGCCACCACGTCGTCGTAGAGGGCGCGGCTCTGCATGTCGTGGCTGTGGCCGCGCCAGTGCATCACGACGTAGGTGGCGCCGGTCGCGGCCACCACGCGCGGCATCTCGGGGTCGGCGAGGCCGCCGCTCACGTCGTTGACCATGCGGGCGCCCGCCTCGACCGAGGCCCGCGCCACTTCGGCGCGCATGGTGTCGACGCTGACGACCGCGCCCTCCGCGGCCAGCGCCCGGATGACGGGAACGACCCGCGCCAGCTCCTCCTCGAGCGACACCCGCGCCGCTCCCGGCCGGGTGGACTCGCCGCCCACGTCGACGATGTCGGCGCCCTCAGCGATCAGGTCGAGGCCATGGCGGATGGCGGCCTTCTCGTCGAACCACCTGCCGCCGTCGGAGAACGAATCGGGCGTCACGTTGACGACGCCCATGACAAGGCACCGCTCCGCACCCCCCGGCGCGTTCATGGGCACGCTAGTCATGGGGCAAGCCTAGGCGCTTCCCCACACTTGTTGACATCGTGGGTACCCCGTTCGATCGTCACCGGCCCAGGATCAGCGCCATCGCCTCGGATCGGGTGCTGTCGCTCGTACGGAAGTTGCCACGGACGGCCGAGGTGACCGTCTTGGCTCCCGGTTTGCGTACGCCCCGCATGGTCATGCACAGGTGTTCTGCCTCGACCACCACGATCACCCCGCGCGGGTCGAGCACCCGTACGAGCGCGTCGGCGATCTGCGACGTCATGCGCTCCTGCACCTGCGGACGGCGGGCGAAGACGTCGACCAGCCTGGCCAGCTTCGACAGGCCGGTCACCTGGCCGCGCTCGTTGGGGATGTAGCCCACGTGCGCCAGCCCGTGGAAGGGCACCAGGTGGTGCTCGCACGTCGAGTACACCTCGATGTCGCGGACGAGCACCATCTCGTCGTGGTCGACGTCGAAGACCTTGGTCAGGACGTCCTCGGGGGCCTGGCCGAGCCCGGAGTACTGCTCGGCCATGGCCCGGGCGACCCTGGCGGGCGTCTCGACGAGGCCGTCACGGTCGGGGTCCTCGCCGATGGCGTAGAGGATCTCGCGGACGGCCTTCTCGATGCGCGCCAGGTCGACGTCGTACTGGGTCACGCGCCGTCTCCGGACGGCAGGGCCTCCTGGTGGCCGCCGGTGAGCGAGCCGTTGGCCGACTGCCGCTCCTTCGGGGTCAGGATCGGCGGACGGTCGGACGGAAGCCGCTTGCCGTAGCCCGCGTAGGACGGACGGTGCTCCTTGACGACCACGGGAGCGAAGATCTGCAGCACCTGGTCGCGGGAGAGGGTCTCCTTCTCCATGAGCTCGAGCACCAGGTTGTCGAGCACGTCGCGGTACTGGACCAGGATGTCCCAGGCCTGGTCGTGCGCCGACTCGATCATCCGGCGGACCTCCTCGTCGATCGTGGAGGCGATCTTCTCGGAGTAGTCGCGCTCGTGGCCCATCTCGCGGCCGAGGAACACCTCGGCCTGGCCGGTGCCGAACTTACGGGCGCCGAGCTGCTCGCTCATGCCGTACTCGGTCACCATGCGGCGGGCGACCGCCGTGGCCTTCTCGATGTCGTTGGAGGCGCCGGTGGTGGGCTCGTGGAAGACGAGCTCCTCCGCCGCGCGGCCGCCGAGCAGCATCGCGAGCTGGTCCATCATCTCGGACCTGGTGGCGAGGAACTTGTCCTCCATCGGCAGCGTCATCGTGTAGCCGAGGGCGCGACCGCGGGACAGGATCGTGATCTTGTGGACCGGGTCGGAGTTGGGCAGCGCGTGCGCCACCAGAGCGTGACCGCCTTCGTGGTAGGCGATCATCTTCTTCTCCTTGTCGGACATGACCCGCGTCTTGCGCTCGGGCCCTGCCATGACACGGTCGATCGACTCCTCGAGGACGTCCATCGTGATCAGCTTCTGGTCGGCCCGCGCGGTGAGCAGGGCCGCCTCGTTGATCACGTTGGCCAGGTCGGCGCCGGTGAACCCGGGGGTGCGGCGCGCGATGACGTCGAGGTCGACGTCGGGCGCGAACGGCTTGCCGCGGCCGTGGACCTTGAGGATGCCCTTGCGGCCCTCGAGGTCGGGACGGTCGACGGTGACCTGCCGGTCGAAGCGGCCGGGACGCAGCAGCGCGGGGTCGAGGATGTCGGGCCGGTTGGTCGCCGCGATGAGGATCACGCCGCCCTTGACGTCGAAGCCGTCCATCTCGACGAGCAGCTGGTTGAGCGTCTGCTCGCGCTCGTCGTGACCGCCGCCGAGGCCGGCGCCGCGATGACGGCCGACCGCGTCGATCTCGTCGATGAAGATGATGGCCGGGGCGTTGGCCTTGGCCTGCTCGAACAGGTCGCGAACGCGCGAGGCGCCGACACCGACGAACATCTCGACGAAGTCGGAACCGGAGATCGAGTAGAAGGGCACGCCTGCCTCGCCCGCGACGGCGCGCGCGAGCAGGGTCTTGCCGGTGCCGGGCGGGCCGTACAGGAGCACGCCCTTGGGGATCTTGGCGCCGATCGCCTGGAACTTGGCCGGGGCCTGGAGGAACTCCTTGATCTCCTGGAGCTCCTCGATGGCCTCGTCGGCGCCCGCGACGTCGGCGAAGGTGGTCTTCGGGGTGTCCTTGGTGATGAGCTTGGCCTTCGACTTGCCGAAGTTCATCACCCGCGAGCCGCCGCCCTGCATCTGGTTCATGATGAACAGGAACAGCAGCACGATGACGACGAACGGCAGGAAGCTCACCAGGATGCTGACCAGCAGGTTGTCCTGGGGAACCTCGATGGTGAAGCTCTTGGTCTTGCCGGCGTCGACCTGAGCCTGCAGCTCGTCGGTCAGCTTGCTGCCGTAGCCGCTGACCCAGTCGGACTGGATCAGCTTGGTCGGCTGGTCACCGGGCTTGACCGCCACCGGCTTGACCAGGGTGACCTCGATGCGGTTGTCCTTGTCGACAATCTTGGCGTTGCTGACGTTTCCGGCGCGAATCTGCTGCAGGACCAAGGACGTGTCGGCCGTCTTGTAATTTCCGCCGCCACCGAACAACTGCGTGACGAGCAGGAGCAGCACGACGATGCCCAGGATCCACAGCAGTGGCCCACGTGTAAATCGCTTGAGATCCATCCGATGCGGAACCCCTTGCGGGCCCGTCCCTTCCTGACCATGGCCTGGAACCCCGGGCTGCCCCGGGGCCGCGGCATCCGACACCGCGACTTCTGACTACCCGAAGGCGACACGCGGTCACCCTTCAGAAGTCTGAAGGTACACCGGCAGAGCGCACGGAGGGACCCGCCCGCTGCACCGGCCTTGCCCTTTCAACGTACGTCACGTTGCGCGGTGTTCCCGGTCCTGTGCCAATCGCTACTGATAAACGTGCGGCGCCAGGGTGCCGATGAAGGGCAGGTTGCGGTATCGCTCCGCGTAGTCGAGGCCATAACCGATGACGAACTCGTTGGGAATGTCGAAGCCCACGTATTTGACGTTGATGGGCACCTTCACCGCATCGGGTTTGCGCAGCGCGGTGCAGATCTCCAGCGACGCAGGATTGCGCGCTTTCAGGTTTTCCAGCAGCCAGTGCAGGGTGAGGCCGGAGTCGATGATGTCCTCGACGATGAGCACGTGGCGGTTCAGAATGTCGGTGTCGAGGTCTTTCAGCACGCGCACGACGCCGGACGACCGGGTGCCGGCGCCGTACGACGACACCGCCATCCAGTCCATCTGCACCGGCACGTGCAGGGCCCTGGCCAGGTCGGCCATCACCATGACGGCGCCCTTCAGCACCCCCACGAGCAGCACGTCCTTGCCCGCGTAGTCCTCGTCGATCCGGGCGGCCAGCTCTTTGATCTTGCCTTGGAGCTCGGCCTCGGGAATGAGGACTTTCTCAAGGTCACGGCCCATGTCGGCAGCGTCCACCTGTGGTTCCTTACGGGATGGGAGTGATGGCGAGTATCAGAGTGCCATATCGCCGCACAGCGGTCAGACCCCCGGGCAGGTCAACGGCTTTCTGCCCACGCCACCGCGTGACGAGCCGGTCGACGGCCAGCACATGGGTGGCGGAAAGCGCCCCGGACGGCGCTCCGGCGGCGAGGGCGGCCCGCCGCAGGACCCTCCTGCGGACGGCGTCGGGCAGTTTCTCGAGCTTCGCGACGCTCAACTCCACCGGCTTTCCCGGCGCGGCGATATCGCTTAGAGCGCAATCGGTATAGGCCGATCCGGCCCATATGTCGAGCGCGTCGGCGTCCTCGCGGGCCAGCCTCGCGGTGCGCGCGAGCGCGTCGGCGACTCCGGGGCCGAGTTCGGCCTCCAGGACGGGCAGGACCTTCCGCCGGACGCGCACCCGCGTGAAGCGGGGGTCGTCGTTGTGCGGGTCGTCCCAGGGGGCAAGACCCAGGGCCGCGCACGCGGCGACGGTGGTGGCCCGCGGAAGGTCGAGGAAGGGCCGGCGGTAGCGGCCCGACACGGCGGCCATCCCCGACAGCGACCGCGGCCCGCTGCCCCTGGCGAGCCCCAGGAGCACGGTCTCCGCCTGGTCGTCGCGCGTGTGGCCGAGCAGCACCGCGTCGGCGCCGAGCCGGTCGGCGGCCGCCGCGAGCGCGCCGTAGCGGGCCTCGCGCGCCGCCGCCTCCGGCCCGCCCGCGGTGCCGACCTCGACGGTGAGGACCTCTGCCGGATCGAGCCCGAGCTCGCCGGACCCCACCTCGGCGACCGTACGGGCCCGCTCGGCCGAACCCGGCTGCAACTGGTGGTCGACGGTGAGCAGCCCGGCACGCAGCCCCGCGCGGGGCGCGACGAAACCGAGCGCCGCCGCCAGCGCCAGCGAGTCGGCGCCGCCGCTGCACGCCACCAGCACCGACGCCCCCTGCGGGACGTCGGCCAGCGCTTCGCGCACGGCCCTGCGCACGTCGGCTACGGCTGGATGTGGGCCCACGCCTGCATTCTCCCGTGCCGCCATGCCCCCGGCGACTGCACCGGGGGTGCGGCGAAAAGGTCAGGCGGGCAGCGCCGGGGTGCCGATGACGCGGTCGATCCAGGAGGTCGGGTCGGAGATCTCCTGGTGGGTGGGGAGGGTCTGCGGCGACGTCCAGATGCGGTTGAAACCGTCCATGCCGACGCGGTCGACGACCGTGCGGACGAACGCCGAGCCCTCGGCGTACTGCTTCATCTTGAGGTCGATGCCGAGCAGGCGGCGGACGGTGCGGTCGAGGCGGGAGCCGCCCTCGCGGCGGTGGGCGAACTTGCCGCGGATCTCGCCCACCGTGGGCACCACGGACGGGCCAACCGCGTCCATGACGTAGTCGCCATGGCCCTCGACCAGGGTCATCACAGCAGTGAGCCGGTCGAGGATCTCCTTCTGCCCGGGCGACTGGATGGCGTCGATGAGGTTGCCCTCGCCGCCGCGCACCACGTCGGCGACGGTGTCGGCGGCGCTGCGCAGGCGTTCGAGCAGGGTGGGCAGGTCGAGGTCGGACGCGAGCAGGAACTCGGTCATCTGCGAGCGGACGTACTCGCGCAGCCACGGCACACCCGTGAACTGCACCCGGTGGGTCTCCTCGTGCAGGCAGACCCACAGGCGGAAGTCGTGCGGGTTGACGCCCATCTCGCGCTCGGCGTGCACGATGTTGGGCGCGACCAGCGTCAGCCGGCCGGTCGGCTCCTGGCCCGTGGGGTCGGGCGGCAGGAACAGCTCGTACTGGCCGAGCACCCGCGAGGCGAGGAAGGCGAGGACGGCCCCGACCTCGACGCCCGTGATGCGCGACCCCACGGCCGAGACGATGGCCGGCGGCGGGTTGTCGCCGCGCGCCATGCGCTCGGTGAGAGGTTCGAGCACCACACGGAAGCCCGCGACGTTCGCCTTGATCCAGCCTGGCCGGTCGACGACGGTCGCGGTCTGCGGCGCGGTGTCGGTGTCGATCTTCGTGAACTCGCGCACGTGGCCCTCGGCCTCGCGGGACAGCGTACGGAGCTCGGTGACGGCCTGTCTGGCCTCCTCCCGGCTCACCTGAGGACCGGGGCGCACCAGGCGCGTACCGGTCGTGACGGCCAGATCCCAGTCGATCACCTGCATGATGTCCACCGTACGTGCTCTGAGGTAAAGCCGCGAAGGGTCATCTTGCTACCTACCCTCACGTACGGCCCTTCCCGTACGACCTCCCTACGAACGGGACACGATGGCCGCCAGCCGGTCGAGCACGGGCTCGGCGGTGACCGGCACCTTGTCGGCCATGAACGCGTAGGTGACCAGCCGCCCGTCCTTGGTGGTGGCGAACCCGGCGAGCGTGTTGACGTTGTTGAGCGTGCCGGTCTTGGCGCGTACGAGCCCGACCTGGCCCTTGCTGTCGGGCAGGGCGAACCGGGTGCTCTTGCCGAGCGTGCCGGTGAAGCCCGCGATCGGCATGCCGGAGGCGAGCGCGTGCAGCTCGGGGTGCTGCGAGGAGCCCGTCATGGCGATGACCTCGGCGAGCGTGCTGGGGGTGATGCGGTTGCGGATGGACAGGCCGCTGCCGTCGGACAGCTTGACCGGCTGCGTGACGCCGAGCCGCTGAAGCACCGCGCCGACCGCCTTCGCACCGCCCGCGAAGGACGCCTCCTGACCCTCCTTGATGGCGACGTGCCGCAGCAGGGCCTCGGCGAAGTCGTTGTCGCTGTGGGTGAGGGTGTGCTCGACCAGGGCGTAGAGGGGCGCCGACTCGACTCTCGCCAGCTCGGCGGCCCCGGCGGCCGCCTTGGCCGGACGTACGGAGCCGGACACCTTGATGCCCCGCCTGGCCAGCAGCTTCGCGAACGCGTCCGCGGCGTACTGGGGCGGGTCGGCGACCCGGGGCGCCCGCATACGGGGATTCTGGCGGCCCTCGTCGATGGCCAGCGCGTGGACCGGCGACACCTCGCCGTCGGGGATGTAGTTGGTCTTCCACCCGTCGGCCTTCGTCTGCCCCACGAAGAGCGAGCTGTCATACGAAAGCGTGACTTTTCGGACGCCTTTGGCGCTGAGCGCGGCCGCCGTACGGGCCGCCAGCGTCCGCAGGCTCGCCTGCTTCGGGTACGTCGGCTTGGCGTACGGGCCCGCGAGCATCGGGTCGCCGCCGCCGACGAGGACGACCGAGCCGGGCGTCGCGCCCTGCACCGTCCTGGTCGCCAGCTTGGTGTCGGGACCCAGCGCGGCCAGCGCCGCGGCGCAGGTGACCACTTTGGTGGTGGAGGCCGGCGTGACGGGGAGATCGGGGTTGGAGCCGAAGACCCGCTCCCCCGTGGTCGCGTCGATCACCACGGCCCCCACCCGGTCGCCCAGCGCCGGGTCACCCAGCGCGTCGGTGAGCTGCCGCGTCAAAGTACTCTTGGTGGGGAGAGGTCCGTCCCCCGACTTCGCCGTCAGCCGAGCCAGCACAGGCCCGGCGGTGACCACGGGGACGGGGGAAGACCCTTCCGCCGGGGACGACGCCGCCGGACTGGTCGGTGAAGACCCCGTCAGGGCGTCCAGCGTGAGGCCGGTCATCATCGCGTAGACGGCGATGACGACCGTCACCGCCTGGAGCACCGCGAGCGTGGTCAGCATCACCCACCGGTCGCGCCGCGCCACGTCGCCTGCCCTCTCTCCTGTGTTCGCCTACGAGACATTAACGCCCAACCGGGGGTTCCCGGGGGCCTGAGCGGAGGAACCGCGGTGGAGTTCGACGTTGTCGTTGAGATTCCCAAGGGGCAACGGAACAAATACGAAGTGGACCACGAAACCGGGAAGATCAGGCTTGACCGGCTCCTGTTCACCTCCACGCAGTACCCCGCCGACTACGGCTTCATCGAGGACACCCTCGGCGAGGACGGCGACCCGCTCGACGCGCTGGTGCTGCTTCAGGAGCCGACGTTCCCTGGCTGCTACATCACGTGCCGCGCGGTGGGGATGTTCCGGATGACCGACGAGAAGGGCGGTGACGACAAGGTCCTCTGCGTCCCGTCCACCGACCCGCGGATGCACCACATCCAGGACATCCACCACGTCTCCGAGTTCGACCGCCTGGAGATCCAGCACTTCTTCGAGGTCTACAAGGACCTTGAGCCCGGCAAGTCGGTCGAGGGCGCCAACTGGGTGGGCCGCATCGAGGCCGAGGCCGAGATCGAGCGGTCGTACCGGCGGGCCAAGGAGCACGGCCACCACTGAGCTCATCTGACGGGCCCCTTCGCGGGCCCGTCACCGGGGCCTGGTGGCGCCCACCAGGTCCCCCCGCCAGATCGAGGCCACCCGCACCACGTCGCCGGTCTGCGGGGCGTGCACCATCTGGCCGCGCCCGACGTAGATCCCGACGTGGTGGATGCTCCCGGGGTCGTCGGTGATCCGCCCGAAGAACAGCAGGTCGCCGCGGCGCAGCTGGTCGAGGGGTACGCGCGGGCCCGAGGTCCACTGCGTGCCCGTCCAGTGGTCGAGGCGCACCCCGGCCCGCTCCCAGGCCCGCATGGTCAGCCCCGAGCAGTCGTAGGACGACGGGCCGTCGGCCGCCCACACGTATGGCTTGCCGAGCTGGCTGAGCGCCCAGTTCGCGGCCACGTCACCCCTGGTGGACCCGCGGCCGAGCAGCCCCGCAACGCTCGCGGCCCGTTTCCTTGCCAGCCGCTCCGCCCGGCTGCGGGCGGCGTCCAGCTTGCGCTGGAGCGTCTCCTTACGGTCGCGCAGGGCTCTGGTCTCGCGGCGTTGCCGGGCCACCGCCTCGCGCGCGGCGGTCTCGGCCTGCCGGGCGCGTTCGGCGGCCGCCTGCTGGGCGACGTGGGCGCCCGCCGCCTGGGTACGCAGGATCGCCGCCACCTCCTGCGCGTCGCGCATCCTGGTGAGAATCGCCGCGCGCTGGCCCTGAAGGTGCCCGAGGATGCTTGCCCGGTGCAGGTAACCGTCCGTCGTTCCCCGGTCGACGAGCATGCCGACCATCGGCCCCATCAGCCCGAGCCCGCCATAGCTCTCGGCCGCCAGGACGGCGACGTCCCGGCGGGCCGCCTCGACCTCGGCGTCCGCCGCCGTGAGCCTCGCCTTCGCCTGCTCGTGAGTCTGCTCGGCCCGCCGGAGCAGCACCCGGGCCCCGTTGTACGCCTCCACCAGCCGCCCCGCCTCGGCGGCGAGCTCGTCCAGCCGGGCCTGGGCGGTGGCGAGTTCGGCGTTCGTCCGGCCCAGCTCCTTCGACCGCTGGTGCACGGCCTGGCGGGCCCGCTCGACATCGCGCGTGGAAGGACGGGGCTCCGCCACGACGGGCGGACAGAAGACGGCGAGCACGCAGCACACGAGGAGCCCCGCCCGGAATGCGCGCATAGGTCCCCCGACAACAGATGGTCACTCTATGCACACAGTTCCCGGCAATTCACTCACGTAACGTGGTTAACACAGTGCTGGACAGACCTTTGATCCCCGGTCGGCCAGGCACTGCGGCTCAGCTCATCGGCCCGCCCGACGGGTCGGGCGGGCCGGGGTCGCCCCCGGGCGGCGGATCGTTCTGCGGGGGCGGGTCCTGTCGAGGCGGTTGCTGCGGGGGCGGGTCCTGTCGAGGCGGTTGCTGCGGGGGCGGGTCGGGCGGAGGCCCGGCGGGCGGACCGTCGGAGGGCGGCTCAGCGGGTGGCGGTGCGGGTGGCGTGTGCCGCGTGGGCGTCGGCTGCGGGTGATGCGGGACCGGCGGCCTGGGGGTGTACCGCGGCGGCCGCGGGGTGAACGGGGGACGCTGGGTCTGCCGGGGCCGATGAGTCTGTAGGGGGCGCTGGGTCTGCGGGGGCTGCGTGTGCGGCGGCCTGTGGGGGTACGGGGGCCGGTTCGTGTGCGGCGGCCTGTACGGGGGCCGATGCGAGTGCGGAGGCCGGTGCGTGCGCGGCGGCCAGAGCCGCGGCGGGCTCTCGGTGTGCGAGGGCCGACGCGGGCGGTGGACGCAGTGGCGACGGTCGGCGCGCCGGCACGACACCGACGTGCCACCCCTCGGACGTCCGCCCTGCCACCGCCGCCATGGCGTGCGCGTCGGGGATGTCGTGGGCTGCGGGGTCTCCGTCACCGGCGGCTGCGGCGACGACGAGGTCGGCAGCGGAGGGTGCCCGCTGGGCGACGCGGGACGCGCCCCGTTGTCGATCTGGTGGGTCTCCAAGGACGCCCCCTGTCCCGCCCGCGCCCCGGCGGCGGCCACCCCGCCAGGGTGCGTCTCCGTCGGCTTGGCGCCGGCCCGGTCGACGATCGGGACCACGGTCAGCGGCATGTCGTGCGGGTCGGCCTGCCAGGGCAGCCGGATGCCGGGCGGCTCTCCCGTGGGCGGGAACGCGGCCGTCGCCACCCCGGCCACGCCGCCGTTCTCCCGCCCGATCTGGTCGAAGATGAGCGCTATCGCCACCACGGTCGCGACCGCCGCCAGCGCGCCCGCCACCGCCTGAGGCCAACGCCGAGGGTGCGGGTTGACGGGAACGGGAAATCCGGCTGCTCCGAGCGCGCTCGTGCGCCGGGCGACGTAGCGGCGGTACGGCAGCAGCTCGGGGTCGATGAAGCAGCTCATCACCCGGATGCGCAGCGCCTCGGGCAGCGCGACCTGCGGCAGCAGCTGGAAGACCTTGGCGGCCGACACCTGGCGGGTGCGGTGGGGCGCGCAGGTCTCGCACCTGGTCAGGTGTCTGACCAGGTGTTCGCGCATCTCCTGGGTCAGCTCGCCGGAGAACCCGGACAGGATGCGGGCCCGCCGCGGGCAGTCGTAGCTGCCCTTCCTCGCCAGGACCTCGGCCGTGATCGCGTCGTGCAGCCGCTCGAGCGCCTCCTCCATGGCCGGCTCGACCTGCCGCGCCGGGATGCCGAGCACCTGGGCCAGCTCCGCCGCCGCCACGGAGTGCCGGTGGACGAGTTCGAGGATCTCGCGGTCGGCGACGGGCAGGCTCTGCACCGCGTTCCACGCGATGACGCGCAGGTCGGCGTCGGCGGGGTCGTCGAGCGGGGGCGCCTCGGCGAGGGCCTCGCGGGCGCCCGGCGGCGCGGCGGCCCGGCGGCGCAGGCACTCGGCCCTGGCCAGCGCGTACAGCCAGGTGCGCAGCCGGCTCGGGTCGGTCAGCGCGCCCGCGTGCGCCTCGGCGGCGATCAGGGTGTCGCGAAGGGCCACCTGGGCGCTGTCGGCACTCAGGAGGAGGGACCAGCAGTAGCGGTAGAGACTCTCCGCGTACGCGTCGTAGAGCGCGGTGAGAGCGCCTCGATCACGGGCGCGGAGAGCTTCTACCAGGACGCGGTCATTCATGTAACCGAAGGTAATGGATCGGTAACAAGTAGTTCTACCGTTTCAGCGCCGATGGCTGCTCTTTTCGGGCGGCGCGCCCGAATCCCGTGCTGATATTGCAGGGAGTCGAGCAGCATCGCCCAAAATTTAGCGATTTATTGCAGAAAACTACTGCTTATACTCAGAGATCAGCTGCGTGCTGCGGTCCTCGGTGAAAGGCTCGGTCGTGGGCTTGGCCGTGTGCACCGGCGCGATCCCGGCCAACGCCAGCTCCTCGTACGGCTTGCCGGTGGATCCCCACGTCCGGGCCGTGACCTCCGCCGTGGCGACCTTCGCCGACTTCGGCAACCCGCTCACCGTGAGGACGAAACGCGGCGGCCGGCCCGTCCGTACGTCGTCCACGAACGTGCTGCCGCCGCCGACGAGTTTGCCGGACTTGTCGCGCAGCAAGGCGTTCACGACAAGAGTTCCGACCGGCAAGGCATAAGGATTATCGACAAATCCCTTGACCACGTACGAACCATCTTTTTGGGGCAGCGTCTGCACGCGCGACACCGGGAACTTGTGGAAGGCCGACGGGATCCGCCCGGCCAGCCGCCACTTCGCCGTGCGGTACTCGATCGCCACCTTGGCCGGCTTCCTCGGGACGTTCCGCTGACCGGCGAAGGCCAGCTGCCCGCCCGGCGAGACCGCGTCGAGCGGCTGCGGGAACCTGATGACCTCGGCCCCCTTGGCGTCGTGGCCCACGATCGTCGCGACCACGTGCTCGCCGAAGTGCCACGGGTTGGCGTTGCTGAGCACGCCGGCCCAGCTGACGACATAGCCGTCGGCGGACTTGACGCTGCTCCAGGCCTGTTCCTTGAGAGCGAGCGGCTTGAGCGCTGGCTGTGCGGGCTGTTCCTCGCTCGTGCACCCGGTGAGGCAGATCGCCCCGAGTGCGAGGAGGCTGACGGTTCGGCTACGCAGGATCACTTTGCCGTGATAACCCGAACTCGAGCACGTCAAGCAGGGGACACGCGCCCGGCGTACCAACTCTTTAAGGGAGGTCTGCCTCGAAGCGTCGTCAGCGGGGGCGGGCGACGCGGGCCTCGCGCCAGACCGGCTCGGCCGACTCGTAGACCGCGCCGTCGGAGCCGAAGACCAGGTAGCGGTCGAAGTCGGCGGCGAACCAGCGGTCGTGGGTGACCGCCAGCACCGTGCCGTCGAACGACTCGAGACCCGCCTGCAGCGCCTCGGCGCTGGCCAGGTCGAGGTTGTCGGTCGGCTCGTCGAGCAGCAGCAGCGTGGCCCCGGACAGCTCCAGCAGCAGGATCTGCAGGCGCGCCTGCTGGCCGCCCGACAGTGTCTCGAACCGCTGCTCGGCGACCATCCCGGCCAGCTCGTAGCGGGCCAGCGCCTTCATCGCCTCGTTCTTCAGCCGGGCGTGCTCGCTCATGACGATCTCGACCGGGGTGCGGCCGAGCAGGTCGGGACGGGCGTGCGTCTGGGCGAAGTGGCCCGGCACCACGCGGGCGCCGAGTTTCGCCACCCCCTCGTGGGCGACCTGCTCGCCGGCGAGCAGGCGCAGGAAGTGGGACTTGCCGGAGCCGTTCGAGCCGAGCACCGCGACCCGCTCGCCGTACCAGATCTCGAGGTCGAAGGGACGCATGAGGCCGGTGAGCTCCAGCCCCTCACAGGCGACCGCGCGCTTGCCGGTACGGCCGCCGCGCAGGCGCATCGTGATGTTCTGGTCGGCGGGGGCCAGCTCGGGCGGGCCCGCCTCCTCGAACTTGCGCAGCCGCGTCTGCGCCGCGTGGTAGGGCGCGGCCATGCCGTCGTTGTATCTCGCCTTGTTCTTCAGCATGTTGACCAGGGCCTTGAGCTTGGCGTGCTCTTCGTCCCAGCGGCGGCGCAACTCGTCGAGGCGCTCGTTGCGGGCCTTGCGGGCCTCGGCGTACGTGGCGAACCCGCCGCCGTGGATCCAGATGTTGCCCGACTCGACGGTGATGATGCGGTCGGCCGCGTTCGCGAGCAGCTGGCGGTCGTGGCTGACCAGCAGCACGGTCTTGGGCGTCTCCTTGAGCCGCTGCTCCAGCCATTCCTTGCCGGGCACGTCGAGGTAGTTGTCGGGCTCGTCCAGCAGCAGGGTCTGGTCGGGGCCGCGCAGCAGGGCCTCCAGGACCAGGCGCTTCTGCTCGCCGCCCGACAGCGTGGCCGCGTCGCGATATTTCACCCGCTCGTACGGGATGTCGAGGGCGGCGACCGTGCAGGTGTCCCAGAGGACCTCGACGTCGTAGCCGCCGGCGTCGGTGTAGTCGCTGATGGCCTGCGCGTAACGCATCTGCGTCTTCTCGTCGTCGCGCTCCATCATGGCCAGCTCGGCGTCGTCGAGCCGCCGGGCGGCCGCGCGCACGGCCGGCGGGGCGACGCCGAGCAGCAGGTCGCGGACCGTGCTGCCGTCGCGGACGCTGCCGATGAACTGCCGCATCACGCCCAGCCCGCCCGAGCTCGCCACGCTGCCCTCGACCGGCTGCAGGTCGCCCGCGATCAGGCGCATGAGGGTGGTCTTGCCCGCGCCGTTGGGGCCGACGAGGGCCGCCTTGACCCCCTCACCGACCCGGAACGACACGTCGTTCAGCAGCGGCCTGCCGTCGGGCAGTACGTACGTCAGATGCCCGACTTCCACATGTCCCACGACTCATCCCTCCGCAGCCGGAACGAGGTTATCGACTCGCCGGTGCGGCCGTCACATGGATTTCCGCCGTAGGTCGAGCAGAGCCCACGGGTTCCTCCAGCGGCACACCGCAGCTGGCAAGCGTTGCGTCAACGGCACGAGGTCGCACGTCGCGTGGCTGGTACCTCTGTGGGTCGGCGGGCCGGGGCACGCGACCCAGGCATGGGCGCACAGCCTTCGGGATCGGCGGGTCACCGCGACTCGTGTTCGATTCGGCACGCCACGCACCGAGGTCGAAATTCGACTCACCGATCTGAGGAGAGACCCTGTGAAGCTGTCCAAGAAGCTCGCCGGCATCGTCGCCGCGGCCACGCTGTTCACCGTCGTCGCCCCGGCTGCCGCCGCGGTGGCCAGCCCGCGCTCGACCTGCTACGGCGGCCGCGTCTGCGTGTACGCCGGCTTCGACTACAACCGCGGCCAGGTCGACCACTGGCGCGACCTCGTCGCCGACGACTCCAACCTCGCCGACAACAACTGGCTGAACTGGGACTTCAGCAACTCCTGGCAGTCGATGGACAACGACATCAGCTCCGTCCGCAACCGCATCGGCTGCAGCGTCACCCTGTGGCAGCACCCGGGCTTCACCGGCGCGCACAGCACGTTCACGCACAACTCCAACGACGGCCTGCTGTCCAACAACGCCGTCGGCAACGACCGCACCAGCTCGATCGACATCTGGTGCCGTTGACCGACGCGGGGAGTGCCGGTTTCCGGCCTTGGCCGCCGGAAACCGGCCGCCGCGGTCTGCTCGCGAGCACGCTGGTGCTCGCGGTCGCCGTAGCCGCCTGTGGCGCCGAGCCGCAGCGGAACCAGCAGCCGTCCGCGCCGCCGGCGCCCACCGAGGGCGTCACCGTGGTCGAGAAGCTGGTGCTGCCGTTCGACGCGTACAAGGCCACTCCCAAGCAGCAGGCCACCTTGGGCAACGCCCATAACCGCCTTGTCGTCGCCTGCATGCGCAAGCACGACATCACGGTCACCCCGCCGACCGAGGACCCGAAGACCCTCGCGGCGATCGACCCCGGCAACTCCCGCAGGTACGGCGTCACCGACATCGAGGCGGCCCGTACCCACGGCTACCACCTCGCCAGGCCGGCGTCCCCGGACACCACCGAGGCGTGGGCGGCCAACCTTCCCGAGCAGACCCGCGACCGGCTGTACGGCACCTCAGCCGATCGGGGCTGCCTCGACCAGGCCTCCCTCTCCCTGGAGAAGGGCGCGCGCAAGGCCGACTGGCCGTGGCTGGCCAAGCAGGACTCCGCCTCGCTGGAGCAGTCCGCCAAGAACCCTGAGGTGGTCGCGGCGGTCAAGCGCTGGCGGGAGTGCATGAGCAAGGCCGGCCACGACTACGTCTCACCCGAGATGGCCATCGGCGACAGCCGTTGGACCCTGGACAAGCCGGAGGTCGGCGCGCCGGAGAAACGGGCGGCGACCGACGACACGACCTGCAAGTGGTCGTCGGGCCTCGTGCTCACCTGGTACGCGGCCGACTCGGAGCTGCAGCAGAAGGTGATCGACGAGAATCCCTCCCGCTTCGCCGCCTTCCGGGCCAATCTCAAGCACCGGCTGCAGCGCGCCTCAGCCGTTCTCGCCGCGGACGAAGGCCGCGAGGTCCGCTGACTGCCGCAGCCTGCTGGGCTCGTGCACGTACATCATGTGTCCCGCCTCGTAGTAGGTGAACTCGATGTTGCGTACGAGCTCGGCGGGCACCGGCAGGCGGGAGAAGGAGTGCTCGGCCGCGTAGTACGGCGTCGCGCCGTCGTAGTAGCCGCAGGCCACGTGGACGCGCAGGTGCGGGTTGGTGCGCATGGCCGTGGCCAGCCGATCGACCACCGCCAGGTGCGCGTTCTCGAACTCCTTGTACGACCACGGCCGCACGCGCGAGGTGAGGATCTCGTACGGCAGATCGTTGCTGTAGTCCAGCTCGGCCCGCAGGTAGTGGTTGAGCGCGGCGCTGTAGGGCCCCATGATCGCGTTCATGCTGGGGTCGGCCGTGAAGTGCTCGCGGCCCGCGTCGGGGTCCCATCCGATGAAGCGGCCGTCGAGGCGGCCGACGACCTGGCGGCGCGAGCGCAGCACCTCCGTGAAGAACCGGATGTGCTCGATGCGCAGGTTCACCCGGTCGACGTAGTCCTCGCTCAGCCCGGTCAGCGCGGCCACCTTGGCGACGGCGGCGGTGCGCTCCTCGGGGGTCAGGCGGTTGCCGCGGCCGAGTGCCCACGGGTAGTCCTTCTCCGCGTACGCCTCCGCCTCGCGGAGCACCTCTTCCAGCGGGCGGTCGCCGTGCAGCCCGTGATAGTGCGCGATGGCCGCGTACGTCGGGAGATAGAGGGCGTAGGCGAGGTCGTTGCCCTCGTTGAACTCGCCGGTGATGTAGTCGAGCACCGACGAGATGAGCATGACGCCGTTGAGGTACATGCCGTAGCGCGACTGCAGGTGCTCGGCCAGCCCGGCCGCCCTGACCGTGCCGTACGACTCGCCGGCCAGGAACTTCGGCGACATCCACCGTCCGTTCCTGGTGGTCCACAGCCTGATCAGCTCGCCCACCGACTCCAGGTCGCCCGTGAACCCGTGGTAGGGCTCCGGCTTCTCGCCCTCGGCCGCCCGCGAGTAGCCGGTGGAGACGGGGTCGATGAAGACGAGGTCGCTCTCCTTCAGCAACGTCTGCTCGTTGTCGGCCAGCTCGTACGGCGGCGGCAGCAGCGCCCCTGCGTCGCCCATGACGACCCTGCGCGGCCCCAGCACGCCGAGGTGCAGCCACACGCTGGACGAACCCGGCCCGCCGTTGAACGCGAACGTCACCGGCCGGGTGAGCGGGTCGGCGCCGTCGAGCGTGTACGCGGTCACGAACATCTCGGCCTTGGGCCGCAGACCCTCGAACCTGCCGTCGGTGAACACCTCCTCGCGCAGCACCATGGTCCCGGTGGTCGCGGTGTACGCCTCGCCTGACGGCAGCGTGTGCGAGGTGGTGACGAGGTTGTCGGCGGGGATGGCGGGTTTCGACTCTTCAGACATATCGCAGCATTATCCGCCTTTTCCCCTTTTTCTCTACGGCGGGACCTCACCTTCTGACGAGGTCCGTCATCATGGCGATCTGCGCCCTCCGGGAGGTCTGTACCTGGGCCGCCCACCGCTGCACCTCGGGGTTGGCTCCGCGCGTCACCACGTCGGCGGCCATCCTGACGGCGCCGTCCTGGTGGTCGATCAGCAGGGAGAGCAGGTCGTAGTCGAGATCGTCCGACGCGCGTAACTCCTGGATGCGCTTGACGTCGGTCTCCGGCATGCCACCGTGATGGTCGTGCGCTCCCGTGGGGGCGGTGAGCGGCTGGTCCCAGGCGTGCAGCCAGCGCAGCATCATCTCGACCTCGTCCTGCTCGGTGCTCACGATGGCCGATGCCAGCGTCCTGACCTCGGGGTCTTCCGCGCGGGAGGCGCCGATCCCGGCCATCTCGATGCCCTGCCGGTGGTGCTGGACCATCATCTGGACGAACATCACGTCGTCGGCGTTGACCGGAACCTCAGCTCCACCGGCCTGGCCGCACGCGGCCGACCACACGAGGGCGACAACCGCCAGGACATGCCCACCGCGCACCGGCCGCTCCCACGCCAACAGGCAACCTTCTCGAGAGTTCCCGATTTCCCCCGTCGACGCAAGAGCCCCCTCACCCGACCGCGTAGCGGAGCCGGCGATGTCACGGGACCGGTCGCCGATGAAGGCGCGGCGCCCCCGCGACTCAACGCGTCACAGCGGGCGTTCGAGGATGTGGCGCATCGGGGTGAACCCCAGCCGGTTCCCGAAGAAGCTCCGCGCCCGCTCGTTGAACTCCCACACCTCCGTGACCACGTCCGTGCACCCGGCTTGCCTGCCCGCCGCGCACACCGCCTCCACCAGCGCCGTCCCGACACCACCGCGGGAGTGGCGCACCGCTATCTGGTCGACGTACACGAACGCCCGCGGCTGGTGCATCGGACCGCCCGTACGGCGGTGCACGGTGGCGGTGACGTAGCCGACGGGGACGTCCTGGTCCTCGGCCACGAAGGCGAGGGAGTCGTCGCGGGCGAGGAAGTCGGCGAAGATCGCGGCGAGCTGCTCGCCGTCCGACGGGGACCGGAAGACGTCCGGGCGGGCCTCGACGTGGAGGGTGTGCACGATGGCGTTCAGCTCGGCCAGGACGGGCGCGTCAGCGACGGCGGCCGGGCGTATCGCTATGGGGGACATCGGCGGATGATCGCACAGTCCGGCTTGGGACGTGAGCGCGCGCGTCGGTGATGGTCAGGCCGGAGAGCAGACCCGACAGGCCTCGGTGCGGTCCGGGCAGGGCCGGGACCGCGCAGGCGAGGAGCATCAGGTCGGCGAGGCCGTCCGCCGCCGGCACGAAGGGGGCGAGGCCGACGAGCCCGAAATATCCGAAGCCGCCGGCCAGGAGCGCCGTGACGATCCGGGCGCCCGCGCGGGAGCCGTCCGGGCGGGTACGGCGCAGCCGGACGGCGCGCTGGCCGATCGTGGCGCCGTCCGCGCCGAGTGAGGGCAGGGCCAGCAGGACCACGGCGGGCAGCCAGGAGTTCAGCACCGAGGTCACCGGCGTGACCCACGGCTGCTCGGCCACCCTGGCGTCGAAGCCGTACCGGACGACCAGGTCGAGGGCGGTGGTGAGGAGCCCTCCGAGCAACACGACCGCCACCAGGTCGACCAGCATCCCGAGCAGCCGCCGCCTGGCGGTGACCGGACGGGCGGCGTCGGCGGGGAGCGCGGCGTGCCGTCCGTCGATCAGGTGCAGCAGCGGCGCGAACAGCACGCCGATGGCCGCTCCGAGGCTGTTGGCGAGCAGGTCGTCCACGTCGAACAGCCGGTACGGGCAAGGGAACACGAACCAGTCGCCCGTGACCTGGGCGAGCTCGATCAGCAGCGACACGCCGGCCCCCGTCAGCACGACGGCGACCACGCCGCGCCGGAAGTAGTGGCGCAGGTACGCGCCGAGCGGGACGAACAACGCCACGTTGAACGCGACCTGCTGCACCGCCGCGTTCGCCGGCAGCGCGGCCAGGCCAGGCGTGCGCTGTTCTCGGGCGATGTCGTCGAGGAAGCGCAGGGGGTCGAGCTGCGGGTGGCTCAACGCCGGGTGCGCGGCGCACCAGCCGTCGTCGACCCGCGGGACGGGGAGGAGGGTGTAGGCGACGAGCGCGAGTCCGTAGACGAGGAAGCCGAACGCGAGCAGCGCGGGACCGAACCCCACCTCGCCGCGCCGCCGGTAGCTGTGGAAGACGAACGGCACGAAGCAGACGACGGCGAGCAGCGTGCCGCCGAGGAGCGCCGGCAGCGCGGGCAGCAGCCGGGTGGTGAGCAACGATCGACTCCTCGTCCACGGGTGTCCGCTCGGCACGGACATGTGTCGCTATGTCGACCGTCGAAGCGTAGCCATCCCCTTTATCTGGATTTATGGCGGGATGTTCGCTTTGTCGTCTCAGAGGTCAGGCCGGGCGGCGCAGGGTCAGGGACTGGAAACGGGACTCGTCGAGGCCGACGACGTGGAAGTCGACGATCTGGAACGAGCGGCGCGCGAACTCCTGGAGCTGCTCGTCGCCGCGGAAGGAGAAGAACCTGGGCGGGTCGTGCGAGTCGCCGACGAACGTGCCCTCACCCGTGAGGGTGCCGCCGCCGTACACACCGAGGAAGAACAGCCCGCCCGGCCGCAGCACCGCGGCGATGCGGTCGAGGACGGCGGGCAGGTCGGCGTCGGGGACGTGCAGCAGGCAGTTGCACGCGTAGACCGCGTCGAACGAGGCGGGTGGGAAGTCGAGATCGAGGAAGTCCATGACGTGGGCCTCGACGCCCTTGGCGCGGCAGCGCTCCACCATGGCGGGCGACAGGTCGACGGCGACGACGTCGAGCCCGTTGTCCTGGAAGTACACGCTGTCCTGGCCCGTCCCCGCACCCACCTCCAGCAGGCGGCCGCGGGCCGGCAGCCGCTCCAGGAACGCCGCCCGTTCGGCCAGCTTCCACGGCGACTTGCCCATGGCGTCACGCCGGCTCGCGCCGGCGTCGTAGGCGGTGCGGAGGTCGTCGATGATCTCGTGATACCTGCGGCTCATGATCCTCCACTGGTAGAATGATGGTGATCCCGAGCGGTTCTCCGCCCGGGATTCTGCGTTCCATGAGCTCTCCCCATCGCGTGCTGCTGACCGCCGCGATCCCCCTTCTCGTGTCGGCGAGCGCGGGCGTGGTCGCCCAACTCGTCGGCGCCTCTCTGCTCGGACACCAGGCGACCGTCCAGCTCGCCGCCTTCGCCCTCGTCGGCGCGGTGCTGAACCCGGTCACTGCGGCGGTGTCCGGCGGGTTGCGCGGCATGGCCCCGTTCGTGGCCGCCTGCCGCGACCGTCCCGCCGAGGCCCTCGCCGTGCTGAAGGACGCGCGCCGGCTCTCCCTCGGGCTCGGCGTGGCCGGCGCGGGCGTCATGCTGTGCGTGCCGCTGATCGCCCGGATCGGCGGGGCCCCTCCTGAGGTGACCGCGGAGTTCGGCGCGCTGCCGGTGCTGTTCGCGTTGCACGTGCTGCTGTCGGCGGCGGGCGGCGGCGCGAACGGCATGCTGGTCGCCCTGGGACGCAGCCGTCTCGTCCTGCGCTCCAGCCTGCCCGCGACCGGCGTCCAGGTGGTGCTGCTGCTGGTGCTCGTGCCGTCGATGGGCGTCCAGGGCACCGGTGTCGCGCTCCTGGCCGCCACCGTCGTGGCGCTCGTGCTGTCCAACACGCTGCTGCTGCGCCTGCCCGAATGGTCCGGACAGTCCGTGTGGCCGGGACGTCCGCGTCCGCGGCGGATCGCGCGCATGGCGCGGGTGGGCGTCCCGATGTCGGCGACGCGGTCGTCAAGTTCACGGTGATGGGCAGCGTCACGTACGCCGCCGCCAGGACGGGCGCGCACGGCGCCGCCGCGCACGCCGTCCTCATCGCGCTGGACGCGTTCGTCGGGTTGTCGTCCATGGCCGTCGGGCAGGCGCTGGCGCCCGAGATGGCCCGGACGACCTCCTCCCGGGAGGCCCGCCGGCTGCGCCGGGCCGCCCTGACCGTCGTGACCGGCGCGGTCGCCACCGGCGGGCTGGCGTTGCTGCTGCTCGGCGAGGAGGTGCTCGGCCTGTTCAGCTCCGATCGCGCGGTCGTGTCGGTGGCGGTGGGGCTGCTGCCGCTGTTCGTGGTGTACGCGCTCGGCAACAACGCCGTGATCGTGACGGCCGCCGCGCTGATGGGGCTCAGGATCTCGGGCTCGCATCTGGCCGTGTCGGCCACCGGCTACGGCCTGCTCGCCGTGGTGGCGGGGCCGGTGGCGGCGGCCTGGGGCATGCCCGGTCTGTGGACGGCCCTCGCGGCCGCGTGCGCGCTCATCCTCGCCGCGCAGACGGTGGTGTTCGGCCGGCGGAGCTCGTCGTGAGGCTCATGTCGCGGCCCTTTCCGACTCGCTGCGCAGGACGCAGAACTCGTTGCCCTCCGGGTCGGCGAGCACCGCCCAACCCGTGCAGTCGGGATTGCGGCGATCGACGACGAGGGTGGCGCCGAGCCGCAGCAGGCGGTCGACCTCCCCGTCGCGCGCGTCGTCGGGCCGCAGGCAGAGGTGGAGCCGGTTCTTGCCCGTCTTGGGCTCCGGCACCTGGTTGAAGTGCAGCACCAGGCCCTGGGACAACAGGACCTGCGTCTCGTGGTCACCCGGCCGGTCCTCCGGATGGAGGGGGCTGCCGGTCACCTCGCTCCAGAACCTCGCCAGTTCGTACGCGTCCGCACAGTCGATCGCCACGTTCTGCACCATCGAGACCATGGCCCCGATCGTGCCCCACCGGATGCCGCGAATCCACTGAATAGTTTTGTCGGTGCGGCCTGACAGAGTCTGCCCATGGCCGCAGCAGACCTGGCATCCATCGCCGCATACTGGGACGAATCCGCCGACGCCTTCGACGACGAGGCCGACCACGGGCTTGCCGATCCGGGCGTCCGCGCCGCCTGGGCGCATCGGCTGGCCGGGTGGCTGCCCGACACGCCGTCCGAGGTGCTCGACCTCGGATGCGGCACCGGCTCGCTGAGCCTGCTCATGGCCGAGCAGGGGCACCGGCCCACCGGGGTCGATCTGTCGCCGCGCATGGTCGAGGCCGCGTCCAGGAAGCTGTCGGGCTTCCGGGTGCCGGTCGTGGTGGGCGACGCGGGTGATCCGCCGGTCGCCGGGCCGTTCGACGTGGTCCTCGTCCGTCACCTCGTGTGGACGCTCCCCGCTCCGGAAGAGGCGCTGGCCCGCTGGCTGGGCCTGCTGCGTCCGAACGGGCGGCTGGTGCTCGTGGAAGGCCGCTGGCAGACCTCCGGCGGTGGCACGTACACACCCGGCTCCCCGCACCTGCCGTGGCTCGGTGGCGTCACGGCCGCGCGACTGGTCGACGCGCTCGAGCACATGGCCGACGTGATCCACTCCGAGCGGCTCACCGACCCCACCCTGTGGGGCCGTCCCATCCAGGACGAGCGCTATGTCGTGATCGCCTGCCCCAGGTAGTGCCGGCTCAGCACGGGGTCGACCAGCAGGCGGGCGGCGGGGCAGAGCGTCTGGCCGTACGCGTGGAACAGGTCGTCCCTGGAGTCGAACCAGCCCAGGTCCTCACGTACGTGCGCCGACAGGTCGCAGGTCGGGGACGACGACGCGCCGGCCCAGTCGACGACCGTGTGGGCGACGGCGTCGAAGAGGGTCTCGGAACCGTCGTTGCGGAAGCCGGAGCTCACGCACAGGCCGTCGTAGAGGTCCGAGACCGACACCCAGGCTTCCTCGATCCGGAACTCCGGCCAGGCCAGGACCACCTCCGTGGGCACCACGGCCTGCAGACGGGGGAAACGCGGATACCAGAAGGCGCCGTCGATCAGACGGCCTCTCACCCGGGTGGCGATGCCGTGCGCGCGGGCCACTGCTTCCAGCACTGCCATCCGCCGGCTGCACGAACCCCGTCCACGGGCGATCGTCACGGAGACGGGTTGTTCGTCGTTCATGGCGTACACCGGGCGGATGCGCTCACCGATCAACCGGTGCGCGGTCCGTAGCAACGCGCGCTCGTGCGTGATGCTGCCGGCAGCGGTCCGTACGTGTGCGGTCAGGTCGGTGACGTTCGGGTGGTGCAGGTCGAGGATCGGCGTGGCGGCGGTGCCGCCGGCGGCCTCCGGCGGAGGCGACGTCACGGCGCGCGGGCGCCGCCGTGGGGCGAGTAATCGGGAGGTCATCTCCGCAGCCTAAGGTGCCGCTCTTGGTGAGGCACCTGTGAACCCTGGCCCCACTTGTCGGGAGCGGCTTGGCGACGCGACCTGTCCGGCGTGGTGATGGCCGCTCCCCCGAGTCGCTTCGGCTCGGGGGGCGTTCGGCCTGTTCGGGCGAGGGGTGGGCGGTACGGTCGCGTCGGCGGAGTGCGCTTTCACGGGTCAGCGGGAGTAGTGGTAGCCGCCCCAGCCGTAGTTGCCGTTCCAGCCGTAGCCGCCGCGGATGCGGAAGTCCTCCACGTCGTGGCCGAAGACGATCCGCTTGCTGGAGAAGCTCTTGGTGGAGAAGCGGTTGTAGTGGTACCAGCGGCCGTCACGCTTGTAGTAGACGTCGAAGTAGGTGAAGCCGCGGTCGTGCTGGTCGCGGTCCCACAGCTTGAAGTCGAGCCAGTACTTGCCGCCCTGGCGGCCCCACCGGTAGCCGATGCGGCCGTCGTTGCCGCCGGTGTTGAAGTACGTCCAGCTCGGCGAGTACGACTGCGAGGCGGTCGAGGCGACGGTGGTGGCACCGGCGGTCGTGGCGGTGGCGGCCGAGGCCGGGGAGGCGGCGATCCCCGTGGCGATGGCGCCGGCGAGGACGGTACCGACGAGCAGCTTGCCGATCTTACGCATGGTTTCCTCCGTAGTGCGGGGCGTCCTCGGGACGCCGGGTTTTCCCTGTCGAGCGCGGTCTGTCGCTCGAACACCGCATACGTTAGGCAGCCCTGCCGCCCTTTTCTGCGCAGGAGTACACACAAAGAGCTGTACGCGTATTAGTACACAAAAATGCGCTGACCGGCGTCCCGGACCGGCCCCGGCTCGGCCGCGACGCCCGGCAGGGCAGGGGCTGCGGCGCCTGGCGGGCGCGCTCCCACAATGGCCCTGCGGCACCTGACGGACGCGCGCCGAAAAATGTCCGTGCCTTCCGACATGATGGCTCCACTCTTCCCCCCAGTACGAATGAAGGAGTGGCCGTCACCATGAGCGAAACAGCCGGATGGAACGATTTCGGGTGGGATTCCTGGAGTGACGTCGCTCGGGTCCGTGCCAGGCTCGACGCGGGCGCCGACCCCAACGCGGAGACGCACCACTACGACAAGCCCCTGCACCTCGCGGCCGCGCAGGGCTCGCCCGACGTGGTCGCCGAGCTGGCAGGCCGGGTCGACGACGTCGACGCCGAGCACGAGGGCCGCACCGCGCTCTGGGAGGCGGTCTTCAACGACCGGCCCGAGAACGTCCGCGCGCTGGTCGCCGCCGGAGCAGACCCGTGGCGGCCGATGATGAACGGCTGGTCACCCGGCCGGCTCAGCCTGGCGAGCCCCACGCCCGGGCTGTTCTTCCCGTTCCCGCCCGGCCACGAGGGCCTGACCGAGGCCGAGGCCGCCGCCGTGACGGAGGCCGACCGCCTGACCGCCGTGTTCGACGGCATCGACGACGACGGTTACAGCCTGGCCTGCGTACGCGGCATCAGCGCCGCCGAGGCGGCCCGTCGGCTGGCCGCCGAACCTGTCGACGAGGACGAGGCCGAGGAGATCATGGAAGACCCCTCCGACGACGAGGCCATGGAACTCATCGGCCTCACCGACGTGCCCGGCGGCTGCGTCGTCAGCCAGACCTTCGGCTACATGGCCTCCGCTCCCGTCGTCGTGGAACTGCTGTCCGCGGGCACGATCGCCTACGGCATGTTCGCCAACCCCAAGAGCGGCAACCAGGGCAGCGTCGCCCGTGACGGCGATTTCATCGCCTGGGACACGCACCCGGGCGGCGGCAACCCGGCCTCCACCGACTCGGCGGAAGAGATCCTGCTCTCGTACCTCTACCAGGGGCACGCCGAGGCCTACTGCTTCGCCGGCGCGGGCCTGCGCCCCGCCGACGGGCGCTCCCTCACCGAACCCGACACGTACCTGCGACTGCCCGACCGCGATCACTGAAACGGCACAGTCGCCGATCACGACGCCGTGCGCGTCAGGGCGGTCACGAGGCGAGAGTCGTCTCGGCCAGGTCGCGCCAGTCCTGCTCCTGGCCGGTACGGATGGCCGCCGCGAACTCGGGTTCGCCGAGGTGGGCCCGGGCGGCCGCGGCGATCCGGGAGGCATCCGGCTGCGAACGGTCCCGGGTGCCGCGTACGGCGTCGCTCGCCGCGAGCAGGCGCGCGGCCTGCTCGTGCTGTCCCCGGCGCAGCGCGAGGTCCGCGACCCCGACCAGCACCTCGGCGATCAGCGGCGGATACATGAGCTCCACCGCCGCGCTCAGCGCCTCGCTGCGATGCGCGCGCGCCTTGTCCAGGTCGTCGGTGAGGTACGCGTACAGGTTCTCCGCCCTGGCGCGGAAGGCGGCGCCGGGTTCCCGCACGGTGTCGAGGAGCTGGTGCGCCCGGTCGGGCTCGCCACGCCAGCGTGCCAGCTGGGCCTCGTGCAGCGCCAGGTCGGCGCGCGTCTCCGGCCAGGTCATCCCGCCCGCGCACCGCCGTGCCTCGGCCATGGCCGCCTCGCTCGACCGCGCGTCACCGGCCAGCCAGTACAGCTGGGCCTGCCGCGCCCGTAGGCCGACCACGTCCTCGGTGGAACCGACCTCGGTCAGCGCTGTGGCCGCGTCCTCGCACTGCTCGCACGCGCGGGCGAACTCGCCGCGCGCGGCGAGACGATCGCCCAGGAAGGTGAGCGCCAGCGAGACCCCCCACCGGTCGCCCAGCGTGCGGAACTCCGCGAGGGCGTTCTCGATGTCGGCGTCCACGTCCGTCTCGTCGCCGCCGATGGTGAGCCGCAGCCGGCCACGGGAGAGCGTCGCCTGGGCGCGCACCCACGGGTCGTCGTCGGCGATGAGCGGCTCGAACGCCGACAGGAAGTCGGTCGGCTCCCGCAGCATCCGTTCCAGCGGCTCGACGAACCCGATCATGGGATGGCGGTACCCGCCGCGCCGGGCGTACCGGTGCGCGCCGCGGATCCACTCCTGCGCCTGGAACTGGTCGCGGCCGGGTCCGGACGTGACGAACACCGTCACGATGGTGTACGCCATCGCGCGCAGCTCGTCGGGCACGTCGCCCGCCATCAGCGCGGCGGCGATGCTCAGCTCGGTGCCCTCGGCCCTGTGCCCGGTGAGGAACCAGTACCAGCCGACGGCCGCGACCAGCCGCATCGCCTCCTCGGCCCAGCCCTCGGCGATCGCGCCGCGCAGGGCCGTACCGATGTTGTCGTGCTCGGCCTGGAGCGTGGACAGCCACTCCAGCTGCTCGGCCCGGCGCAGGTGCGGCTCGGCCTGCTCGGCCAGCTCGGTGACGTACGCGAGGTGCGCCCGGCGCGTCCGCTCCGACTCCCCCGCCTCGTCGAGCCGGTACGCCGCGTACTCCCTGATCGTGTTGAGCAGCCGGTAGCGCGGACCGTCGGCGAGCAGCAGCGACTTGTCGATCAACGCGGTCAGCACGTCGAAGACCTGCTCCCCCGCGATGTCGTCGTCCCCGCACACCCGCTCGGCAGCCTCCAGGCTCGCCCCGCCGGAGAACACCGACAGCCGCCGCAGCACGCCGCGTTCGGCGTCGGTCAGCAGGTCCCAGCTCCAGTCGACGACCGCGCGCAGCGTCTTGTGCCGGGGCAGCACCGTACGGCTGCCGCCGGTCAGCAGCCGGAACCGGTCGTCGAGCCGGCGCGCCAGCTGCTCGACGGACATGCTGCGCAGCCGCGCCGCGGCCAGCTCGATCGCCAGCGGCATCCCGTCGAGCGCCCGGCAGATCCGGGCCATGGCCGCTGTGGTGTCCGGGTCGTTGCCAAGGTCCTTGCGTACGAGCTCGGCGCGGTCCCGCAGCAGCCGCACCGCCTGCGCCGGCGCGAGCGGCTCCACCTGCCACAGCACCTCGCCGGTGATGCCGAGCGGTTCGCGGCTCGTCGCGAGGATGCGTAGCCTCCTGCACTCCCCCAGCAGCCGGTCGGCGAAGACCGCGGCCGCTTCGATCACGTGCTCGCAGTTGTCCAGGACCAGCAGGAGCGCGCGTTCGCGCAGTGCGGTGACGAGCCGATCCATCGGTTCCCCGCCGCGCGCGCCGCCGAGCACCGCCTGGTCGCGCAGCCCGAGCGCGGACAGGGCCGCCTGCGCCAACTCACCGCCCGCTCCTACCGTGGCGAGTTCGACCAGCCAGGCCCCGTCCGGGAGCTCGGCGAGCATCGTCCGCGCGGTCTCCGTGGCGAGGCGGGTCTTGCCGGAGCCGCCCGCGCCCGTCAGGGTGACCAGCCGGTGCTTCATGGCCAGGTCGGCGACCTCCGAGACGTCGTCGTCCTTGCCGACGAAACTCGTCAGCCCGGCGCGCAGGTTCGTCCTGCGGTCGTCCGCCCGTTCGCCCAGTTCGCCGCGGAGCAGCGCGGTGTGCAGCGCGGACAGCTCGGCCGACGGGTCGGCGCCCAGTTCGTCGGCGAGCCGTTCGCGCGTCCGCTGGTACACGGTCAGCGCCTCCGCGCCGCGTCCCGCCTCGGCGAGCGCTCGCATCAACGCCGCCACGAACCCCTCCCGCAGCGGGTACGCGGCGGCCAGCTCGGTCAGCTCGGCGACCAGTTCCGAGCCGCGGCCGAGGCGGATGTCCGCCTCCACCCGGTCGCCGAGCGCGGTGACGTGGAGCTCCTCCAGCCGTGCGACCACGGCGTCGAACGCGTCGCTGTCGCGCAGCGCGATGTCCGCCATGGGCGTACCGCGCCACAGCGCCAGGGCCGTACGCAGCAGGTCGGCCCGCGCGGCGGGCTCGGCGGCGCGGGCCTGACCGACCAGCTGCTCGAAGCGGCACACGTCCACGGCGTCGGCTTTCACGGCCAGCCGGTAACCGCCGGAGTCGGCCTCGATCACGCCGTCCGGCAGCACCCTGCGCAGCCTGGACACCAACGCCTGCAGGGCGTTGACCTCGTCGGCGGGCGGCCGCGCCCCCCAGATCCAGTCGACCAGCCTCGTACGCGTGACGATACGTCCTGGTTCGAGGGCGAGGGCGGCGAGCAGCGCGCGCAACCGGACCCCAGGGACCTCCACCACGGCCCCGTCACGGTCCCGGGCCTCGAACGGCCCCAGCAATCCGACGTTCACCATGGCAATTGTGCCGAACCCGGACACAATGCGCGCCACTCGCTCTGCCGCCTCCAGAACTGCCGCGGCGCGTACCCACTCCGCCGCAGCCTCAGGGGACGAGGCTCGCGGGGGTGTGGCGTAGGCGGGTGGCGTCCTGGCTGGGGGGCAGGCCGAACTGGCGGCGGTATTCGCGGCTGAACTGCGACAGGTTGTCGTAGCCGACGCGGTGGCTGACGCCGGTGACGTCGCCCGGGTGGGTCGCGAGCAGCAGCCGGGCCTCCTGCAGCCGGATCTGCTTCTGGAACTGGATGGGGCTCATCGCCGTCACCGCGTGGAAGTTGCGGTAGAACGCCGAGACGCTCATACCGGACAGCTTCGCGACGTCCTCGACCTTGAAGGGCTGCGCGTAGTGCTCGCGGATCCAGCGGACGGCGCGGGAGACGTGGCTCAGACTGCTGTCGGCGAGGCCGAGCTGGCGGACCGTCGCACCCTGCTCACCCGTGATCACGCGCCACAGGATCTCGCGCTTGACCAGCGGAGCGAGCACGGCGCGGTCGCGCGGCTCGTCGAGCAGGCGTACCAGCCGGATCACCGCGTCGATCAGCTCGGCGGGGGTGTCGCTGACGACGATCCCCGACGCCGCGCCGCCGCCGTCGCGAGGAAGGTCCCCTGGCCCCGCCTGGAGCAGCAGCTCGGCGACGACGGACGGTTCCAGCGTGAGACCGACGCCCAGCGCCGGATGCTCAGGGTTCGCCTGGAGGAACTGCCCGGTGACCGGCAGGTCGACCGACGCGACCAGGTACTGCCCGGCGCCGTACTCGTAGATCCGGTCGCCCAGCGCGAGGCGCTTGGTGCCCTGCGCGATGACCGCCAGGACCATGCCGGTCATCGACAGCTCCGGCGGCTCAGAACGGTCGATCTTCGAGATGTGGACGCCGTCGATGGCGGTGGTCCAGTCGGGCCGGGCGTGCCGGTCGAGCAGGGCACGGAGCTCGTCGAGTCGCATACCCGCCATTGCAGCACGTTTTCCGGCCCTGACTCTCACCGGCGAGAGGATCGTGCAAATACGCGCGAGGATAGTTCTAACGTTTCCGCAGGTCAGAGCGCTTGAATGGAGTCACTCCACAGGAAGAAGGAATCCACGATGTACGGCTTCAGCGCAACCATGACCGCCAAGCCCGGGCTGGGCGACCAGCTGGTCGACCTCCTGCTGACCGGCCTCGACGAGGGCAGCCCCGCCGCGAGCGAGCACTGCGTCGTCTACCTGGTCTCGCGGTCCGCAACCGACTCCGACGTCGTCCACGTCATCGAGGGCTGGACCAGCGAGGAGGACCACCACCGGCAGTTCACCGGCGAGGCCGCCCAGGCGATCGTCGCCCGGATCGGCGACCTGCTCGCCAAGGAGTCCGACTACTCAGACCTCGTCCCGGTACGCGGCAAAGCCACCTTCTAATCCCGCCGCCTACCCCCAGCCTCCTGGCTCACTCTGTTGCCTTTTCTGCCCCCATCTGACGAAAGGCCGTCCCCATGACCCCCGTGCGCCCCGCCCTGGACCCCGAACTCCGCGACCTGCTGGCCGACATGCCGCTCATGTCGGAACTCACCCCGGAACTGCTCGCGCAAGTGCGCCAGTTCCCCTCGCCGCCCGTCGACTCGCCCGCGCACCGCAGGGACGTCACCGTGCCCGCCACCGACGGCACCCCCATCCCGCTGTCGGTCTTCAGCCCCGCGAACGCCACCGGCGCCGCACCGTGCGTCTACTGGATGCACGGCGGCGGCATGGTGATGGGCGACCGCTTCTCCCAGATCGACATCCCCCTGGAGTGGCTCGACCGCTTCGGCGCGGTCGTGGTCACCGTGGACTACCGGCTCGCACCCGAGGCCACCGGCACCACCCTGGTCGATGACTGCTACCAGGGGCTGCTCTGGGTCGCCGAGCATGCCACCGAACTCGGCATCGATCCCGCCAGGATCGTGGTCGCCGGCATGAGCGCCGGCGGTGGGCTCGCCGCCGGCGTCACCCTGCTGGCCCGCGACCGCGGCGCGCCTTCTATCGCCGCGCAGATGCTGCTCTGCCCGATGCTCGACCACCGCAACACCAGCACCTCCAGCCGCCAGTACGCCGGCGAGCCCGGCGTGTGGACCCGCGAGACGAACGCGTTCGCGTGGCGCTCCGTACTCGGCGACCTCGCCGACGCCGACGTGCCCCCGTACGTGTCCCCCGCGCTGGCGGACGACCTGTCCGGGCTGCCGACCACGTACGTCGACACCGGAAGCGCCGAGGTCTTCCGCGACGAGGACACCGACTACGCCACCCGCATCTGGGCGGCGGGCGGCCAGGCCGAACTGCACGTCTGGGCGGGCGGCTGCCACGGCTTCGACGCCCTGTGCCCGAAGGCACAAATCTCCGCCACGGCCCGCCGTACGCGTACCGACTGGCTCGCCCGAACCCTGTCCGCATAACACCCGTAGGAGAACATCATGAAAATCGCCATCGTCACCGGTGCCAGCTCCGGCATCGGACAGAGCGCCGCCGTCGAGATCGCCCGGCGCGGAACCGGGGTCATCCTGACGTACGGCAAGAACGCGCAAGGCGGCCTGGACACGGCTGCCACCATCGAGAAGGACGGCGGCCAGGCCGTCGCACTGCCGCTCGACCTCGGCGATTCCGGCTCGTTCCCGGCCTTCCGCGACACGGTCGCGGGCGTGCTGCGCGACTGGCAGCGCGACACCTTCGACTGCCTCGTGAACAACGCCGGGTCCTCCGAGATGTCGTTGATCGAGGACACGACCGAGGAGACGTTCGACAGGCTCACGCGCGTCCTGCTCAAGGGACCGTTCTTCCTCACCCGGACGCTGCTCCCGCTGATGGCGGACGGCGGAGCCATCGTCAACACGAGCAGCAGCGCGACGGCGACGGCGGGCCTGGTGCCCGGCTACTCCGTCTACGCGGCCATGAAGGGCGGTCTGGACGTGCTGACCCGGTACATGGCCAAGGAGTTCAGCACGCGGGGCATCCGCGTCAACTCCGTGTCACCGGGGCCGACCCGTACCCGGCTCGGCGGCGACGCCTTCAGCAGGCACCCCGAGCTCATCGCGCCCCTCGCGGAGCGGACCGCGCTCGGCAGGGTCGGCGAACCGGACGACGTCGGCGCGATGATCGCCGCACTGGTCTCCGACGACAGCCGCTGGGTCACCGCCCAGAACATCGAGGTCTCGGGGGGTTTCAACCTTTAGTCCGGCTCGGCGGGTGTAGCGTCGATTGATCTCTAAGGGGGCCATTTCTTGCGCGACACCCGGCTGGACAAGCGCGTCACCAGGTACGGCGACGTCTCGAGCGCGCTCGCCCTGCACAGCGACCGGCAGTTGAGCGAGGCCCTGGAACAGGCAAGGCCCCTGGGCTCGGGGGTCGGCGGCACCTCCGTGCTCCTGGACGTCGACGGCGTGCCGGTCTTCGCCAAGCGCGTCCCGCTGACCGACCTGGAACTCCGTCCGGGCAACGTGATGTCCACCGCCAACCTGTTCGACGTGCCCCCGTACTGCCAGTACGGGATCGTCGAGCACGCCGGGCCGGGGTTCGGCGCGTGGCGGGAGCTCGCGGCCAACGTCATGGCGACCAACTGGGTCCTCACCGGCCGCAGCGCGGCCTTCCCGCTGCTCTACCACTGGCGGGTGCTCCCCGGAGCGCCGGCGCCCACCGACGAGCACGCCGACGTCGAGGCGGTCGTACGGTACTGGAAGGGCTCTCCTGCGGTACGCGACCGTCTCCACGCCCTCGCCGGCGCCTCGTCCTCGATCGTGCTGTTCCAGGAGTTCATCCCGCACCGCCTCGACAACTGGCTCGCCTCCCAGCACGCCGCCGGGCAGGACGCGGCGCTGGCGGCGAGCGCCATGGTCGAGTCGTGCCTGCTCAGGGACGTGGCCTTCATGAACAGCCAGGGGCTGATGCACTTCGACGGCCACTACGCCAACCTCCTCACCGACGGTGACCGCGTCTACATCGCCGACTTCGGCCTGGCCACCTCGTCCCGCTTCGACCTGTCCGCGCAGGAGCGCGCCTTCCTCGCCGAACACCGCACCCACGACCTCGGCTACGCCCTGATGCGCGTGGTCAACTGGCTCGTCGTGCGCGTCTGCGGGGTGAAGACGCCACCGACCGGCATCCCGACGGAGCTCGACGCGTACATCAGCGCCGTCGCGAACGGCGCCGAGCCCGCGGGCGCCCCGGAGCCCGCCGCCACGACGATCCGCCGATACGCCCCCGCGGCAGTCGCCATGAACCACTTCTACTGGGACGTGTACGGCACCAGCAGGACAACGCCGTACCCGAAGGAACAACTCGAACGCGCCCTGACCGCACTCCGCTAGCACGTCGGCTCCGTCATGGCGCGGGCTTCGCCTGCGCCATGACGGAGGTCTCCCGGGCGGAGGCCGCAGCATGACGGGGCCCGCGCCGCAGCGGCCTTTCCGTCACATTCCACCCCCGCACCTTCAGCACCCATAACGCGACATATCTTGACCGTGGCGGGGGATGCGACATATCGTGTTCATACGCGATAGTACGCGTCTTCAAAGGTGAGCATCCCGTTGCAAGCGATTCCACCGAGGAGGAACGATGAACACGGAACTGCACCTGCGTCACGCCAGCCTGAGAGCCGACGAGCTGCGTATCGCCGCCGACCGCCGCCGCGCCGCCCGAGAACTACGCGCCGCCACCAACCGCAGGCTGCACGCCACCGTACGCGACCTCAACCCCGGCCCAGCCGACGACGCCTGGCAGTCGCGCCTCGGCTGGACCCTCGTGACAGCCGGCCTCCACCTGCTCCAACGTCGCACAGCCCAAGGCTGACGAGTCAGCGCCAACCCCAGCCAGAGCTGCACCCCCGCCGTACCCGAAGGAACAACTCGACACGCCCTGACCGTACTGGTGTCGGCGGGCTCGATCACCCCCGCGCGGGCGTCAGTCAGCCGGTGGTCCTGACGGGCGCACTGCTGCGCCCCACGCGTCGGCTGCTGAGTTCGGCATCGAGGGTCTCTTGAGCGACCCGCATGGCCTCGGCGTACACCGGACGCTGCAGTCGCCTCCACATCTCGTCCTCGGCGACCGTTTCCACCCTGCTGACCACCCACCAGATGTTGCCGAAGGGGTCCTTGACACGTCCGCCGCGCTGCCCGAAGGCATCGTCCATCAACGGGGTCACGACCTGGCCGCCTGCCGCGACAGCTCGGGAGAACGTCTGGTCGGCGTCGGCGACGAAGACGCGCAGGAGGCTCGGCATGTAAGGCCAGTCCCCGTGCCTGTCGAAGGCCAACACCACCGTGTCGCCGACCCGGATCTCACCATGACCGATCAAGCCGTCCTCGGTCGGAACCCGCCCGAGCTCTTCGCCACCGAACGCCTGCGCGACGAAGTCGAGAAAAGCTCCCGTGTCGTCGGTGACCACCCAGGGCGCGACGGTGGTGTACCCCTCGGGAGCGTTGGCCTGCTCGATCATCGTTCGCCCTTCCGCTGCAACTGTTCGTACACCAGAAGAACTACCTACAGATCAGGCAAGCCTCTTTCCTCGATCACGCCGCGACGCCAGGACGCCCCTGCCTCAAGCTCCTGTCCCTGATCACCGCAAGCACAAGAAGGTGGACCAACAGTCCGACCCCGACGATCAGTCCCCCGACCTGAAACGCAGGGGTCGTGAGCTCACCGGACAGGGACTTGAAGGTCAGCGCCAACCCCAGCCAGAGCTGAGCCCCACTCCCCAGGCGCACTCGAACCCAGGGGACACTCCCCAGAACACCCACCGCCGAGACGGCATAAACCAAGATCAGGAGGAACGCGGCCAGATCTTGCGGAGGGTTCATCAGCAACAACGCCGTCCCACCCACAAGCCCCACCACGGAAACCGCGACCACAGCCACCCGCTGCACCACGGTCAGGACGTCGAACCACGACCTCTTTTGATCAACCGCCTCCACGCGCCCACTGTCCCACAGCACCCCGCCAGAGGCGGAACAAAGGCGGACACGCTGCTCCACCCAAGCCTCGAGCTCCTCACCCGACAGCGGTCTGTTCTGACGACGAGGCAACTCGGCACCCGCCTCCCGTGACCTGAACACGCCAGCAACCCATAGCGAGGGCTTTGACCTGCGCTTTCAGGCTGCGAGGGTCACTTGCAGCGGTCGCGTGCAGGCGTACAGCTTGGAGGTCGACGATGTCCACCCCGCACGAAAACGGCGAGGCACTGATCCCCCAGCCGCCCATGACCACCGCTGCGCTCAGGGCGGCAGTCGCCCAGATCGCTCCCGCGTACCTCAACCAGTTCGTCGACCACCTCGACCAGGCAGCCGAGCAGGCCGCCCGGCAGAGCACAGTGGCACCCTTGCAGAACTTCCTGCGCCAATGGGCGGAATTCGTGGCGATCCAGCGCTACCCCGCCGGAGCGGCCCGTCTGCACGCCGTGGAGACGGAAGTCGCCACCACCACCGACAGAGCCAAGCTGAATGCAGCCTTGGCCGAGATCAACAAGATCACGACAGCCGCACACCAAGAGGCCGCCGGTGAGTGACGCCTGGACTTGGGAGTACAACCCTGACGCCGAACACGTCATCGCCGGGTTCCCTCGACCGTCACCCTTGAGGTCCAGCGGCTGGCCGACCAACTCGCAACCCTCGGAAGGGACGCCGCCCGGGCCGGCAGAGGCCCATTGCACGGCGGAGGCCTCCGGACACTCGATCTGTACGGGGGCCGTGGCTTCCTCAATTTCATCGTCGCCGAGCACCTGCACCTGGCGCTGATCGTTCGCGTCACCTGGATGGATTGACGCGCCCTGCAGAGCCTGGCTTCGCGCACCACCCAACCCGACCGTCAGCCGATCGCCACTCGGTCATCCTGTCGACGGCTACGTCGAGATCCACGTCCTCAGCAAGCTGCCCGGCCCGCTGAGCGCTGCGCAGCCGCTGCTTCTTCAGCTCCCTCATCGGCCTGTCCAGGCGTTCCGCGTAGAGAGCGGCAAGTGCCGGATCATGCGTGATCTCCGTGTTCAGGGCGCGCATCGGCTCGTCGTAGCGCGGATCGTTCAGCTCCGTGATCGTGGCCCGCAGGACCGTCTTCAGCTCCGCCTCCAGATCACCGGTGTCGGGCAGGGCACTCCCTCCGCCGTCCGGTTGCTCACTGAGCATGAGGAAGGCGTCGAAGAGGACCGCGCCCTTGGAGGGCCACCAGCGATAGATCGTCTGACGGCGATCGCCCCGGAGCGACCCCCGGCCAGAGGCGAGCCAAAGAGGGTCACGAGATCACGGCGGAAGTGTCGTCACCTCCGGCCGTGAACGAAGTCCGCCCTGTGACCCTGCCACAGGCTGTCGGCAGCGAGGGCGCCTCCGCCGCTGAAGGCGATGGCGAGGCTGGCCGCCGCGAGGCCCAGGACCAGCTCGTAACCGTCTTTGTCGATGAACAGACCCTTGCTGCCGTGCACGAAGACGATCGCCCCCACCATGTCGAGGGTCAGCAGCGTGCCGACCACCGGCAGCAGCAACCCGAGCACCAGGGCCACCCCTCCTACCAGCTCGAGAGTCGCGGTCCCCACGGCTGTCGCCCGGGCAAGTGGCACACCCACCGACTCGAAGAACTCCGTGGTGCTGTCGATTCCGGACATCGCGAACTTCTCCCACCCGTGCGCGATGAAAATTATGCCCAGGGCGACGCGGGCGAGCAGCAACGCGATCGGCTGCGCCTTCTCGATCATGATGTCCATCACTTGTCCATGGTCGGGCGATCATTCGCGGATGTATGTTGCGGCCTGGCGAGCGACGCGGCCGAGGCTCAAATGCCGTATTTACGACATGTCCCAGCGCCAGAGGCCGTACCACCCTGTCCGGTAGATGATTCGCCCAGCAATTACCCTCCTCGGCCGCACAGCCCGGACCCTTATCCGGGCTGCCTGCCGGCGCGGCGCTCGACGAACACGTCGATGATCGCGGCGGCCAGCGCGGCCAGCACGAACAGGATGTTGACCAGGAGTGCGTGCTGGAACGCTGCCGCATAGATCCCATGAGCCGAGCCCACTGCCGCCATACCGATGGACGCACCGATCCGCTGTCCCGTCTGCAGCATGCCGCCGGCGGCGCCGGCCTCGGCGACAGGAACCGCCGACAAGGTCAACGTCTGGTTCGGCGAGACGATCAGGCCATTGCCCAGCCCTGCGACGAACAACGCCGCCGAGATCGCCACGGCCGTGTCCTGGCCGGACAACAGACGTACGGTGGGTTCCGTGGCGGACAGCCCAACCGTGACCAGTACCAGCCCGAACACGACCAGCGGGCGGCCGAACCGGACGACGACCCGGCCCCCGAGGGCGGCGCTCATCGCTGATCCCAGCGCGAATGCCGCACTGACCAAACCCGCCTGCAGCGCGGAATAGTGCATGCTCTCCTGCAGGTACTGGGTGACGATGTAGAAGATCGCGGTGAATCCGCCGAAGTAGAGCGTGGCGAGCAACGTGCCGAGGGCGTAGGACGCCCTGCGAAACAGGGAAAGATCAATGATCGGGTTGTGGCGCCGGCCGTACCAGCGCTCCCAGCTCACCAGGCCGGCGAGTACGACCGCTGCGGCCAGCACCATGAGCCACGTCCGCTGTGCCGGCCAGTCACGCCCCTGCACAAGTGGCAGGAGCAGGAGCAGGACGCCCGCGGCCAGCAGGAGCACTCCCACCGGGTCCTTGCTCTGCCGTTGCCCCTTCTCACCTACCCGCCCAGGGATGTACAGGTAGGCCAAGATCATGACGACGATGCTGATCGGTATGCTGACGTGCAGGACATGGCGCCACCCCTCCCGTCCACCGCTGAACTGGATGAGGAGGCCGCCGAGCAGCGGGCCGACCGCGGTGGAGATGCTGATCGTGGCGCCCAGAAATCCGAATGCCCGGCCCCGCTCCACCCCGTGGAAGAGCTGCTGGATCAGACCGGTGACCTGCGGAGCGACGACTCCCGCGGCTGCCCCTTGGACCACCCGTGCCACGATCAGCCAGTTCGATTCGGGGGCCGATCCGGCGGCGGCGCTGGCCATGGTGAACAGGGCCACGCCGAACACGAACACGTTCCGCCGGCCATGCGTGTCGCCGAACCGTCCGGCGGGTATCAGCACCAGCCCGAAGGCGAACGCGTATCCGGATACCACCCACTGCAGGTCGCTCGGCGGCGCGTCCAGCGCGATGCGGATGGAGGGCAGCGCCACGTTGACGATGCTGATGTCCAGCCACGTGACGAAGCCGGCGATCAGGCAGACGGTCAGCGCCTTCCACCGGCGGGGGTCTGCGGCCTTCCGCCCACGCAGGCCGGGTGCTCCACCTGCGGGGACGCCGGTGCTCATCGAGTCAGGAGCCGGAGCCGCGCATCGCTACGCACACCGCGCCTCCGCGACGCTGCGGGAGCGCTCACCCCGCACGCACTCGGCCAAAGCCTTCACCTCGTGTATCCGGTAGCAGCCCCCACATAGCTACAGAGAATACTCGCACTATTACTCTCAGCGACGGCTGGACATGGCCCGGCGAACCACCGGGAGCACGGAGGGGGACGGTCATCACGACGAAGGCCGCTCGACCGGCTGCCACACCGCCTGCCGTTGGCACCTCCGTCAGCAAGAGCGGGCTCATGCTTGCTCAGTCTCCGTCGCCGGCACCCAGGCGAGAGCTACGCCTTTCTGTTGCTCCCCTTTACGGTAGATCTCGCGGGCGTCGCGTCCCTGTGCCCATCGCCGGACGTACGGGGCAGACTCGACCACGACGCCGTCACGCACGATCAGTCCAGCGGTGGCGCGGTGTGTGGACCACCAGATGAGGCCGTTCTTAAGATCGTCATCCACGACCGGACTGTAGCCGCGGCGTACGACAACCCTGGGGAAGGGTCCGGGTGCATGAAGATGTAGCCGACGGTTTACAGCGGGTCGACGTTGCTGAACGGCATCAGGCCTGGGATTCGAACCCCACCCAAGCAGTCGGCAGAATCTTCGAGCGCAGCGGCTAACCCGGCGATCGATTCTGGTCACCGCACAACGTCAGGTCCTCGCATCACGAGCGATCCGGTACAGCACGTTCCGACGCAGTGGCCCTTCGGGCACTGTGGGGTCGTCGAAGTCGTCGCCTGGATCCCAGGTCATGCCGATTCGGCGCATCACCGCTTGGGACCGGAGGTTGGTGGCGGTTGTCACCGCAAGGATTTCCGGGAGTTCGAGAGTCTCAAAGCCGAAGGTCAAACTGGCCAGAGCCGCCTCGGTAGCGTAACCGTGGCCCCAGGCTGAGCGGGCGAGCCGCCAACCGATCTCCACCCCCGTGAACGGCATGCCGTCATCCACCTGGTCCAGGCCCGCGAAGCCGATGAACTCGCCGGTGGCAAGCAGTTCAACCGCCCACCATCCGTAGCCACGCTGGTCGAACTCGCTCTGGAACTGCGACACGACGGAATCGCTCTGTTCGCGGGTAAGCAGGTCGCCCAAGTACTTCCGGACCTCAGGGTCGGCATTCATCGCCGCCCACGGTCCGAAGTCGGACTCCCGCCATCGACGGAGGAACAGGCGATCGGTCCGCCGTTCAGACATGTTGCAGAGCCAACATGAGCCATGACCCCCGACGCAATTCAGTTTCCTCGGAACTCCTTGGCTGCCCGGCGAAGGGAACCTTGCCCGCCCCCAGGCTGACGAGCCCGAAGATAGTTCCCGGCCAGAGCGCCGGTCAACGAAAGCCTCGATCGTTGGAGGCGGTTGCCGTACGGCCACGCAAAAGGCCCTTCCGGATCACCCGGAAGGGCCTTTTGAACTGCGAGCCGCCTTCGGGATTCGAACCCGAGACCCCTTCATTACGAGCAAAATCAAGCATCTTCTCGTCCTCCTCAACCGAGGACAGCGACCTGCCTTAACCGTGCGTCAGCGTCCGCCAACGTCTATGATCGAACTTCCTCGTTGTCACTCACTACGTCACCCAGACGGCGGGCCAAGGTGAGCGCGCCCTAGCTCCCCTACATGCCCCGGTCGCGTTGCCAACGTCGGCGGCAAGCTTGCTGCAACACTGGGAACATCCCCCAAAGTGTTACAGCTGGTGTTCCGCGCATAGCACACTCAGGACGCGTGCGAAGTAGGTCCGCGGCGGCAAGCATCTCACCTACCAGTGACGAGGGCGTCGTACGCCGTCCCCGCGACAAGCATTGCGTGGTCCATCGCCAAATCAGCCATAGGACGCAGAGCTGGCGTTCCGCGCAGTCTCAGAGACAGCAGGGACGCTCGGCTGTGCGGCGTGGCTCCCAGAGTTGCGCCTGTTTGGGCTGATCAAAGCACGTCTAGAGACAATGGGGACAGCAGGGACACTCTCTGTGGCTAGCTCTCCGCCATCCGCACGCACAGGCACTAGGTTGCGCGGGGTTGCGCGGGCCTTCGGCACTCGTGTCATATCGAGGGCTCGGTCAGTGCGCTGATTTCTTCTAAGTGCCGGCTCTTATTGTGATATGAGTTTTCTGACTCGGGAGTTCGTTCTGTTCAGGTAGGGGGGCAGCGATGAGTCACGTCATGCAGCGGGTGGCAGGTGCCGTCGGCACTGTCCTGGTCGCTGCATTAGTGAATGTGGCAACGGGGTTTTTCACCGATCACGACGCTGTCACCTGGTGGGTCTCAGGTGGCGTGCTCCTGGCTGTCGGTACCGTTGTGCAGTGGTGGCTTCCTGTAGCGGGAACGGCGGCGACAGGCGCGCGGCAGACGGCAGACGGTAACACGGTTGGTGGGTCGCTCCGTCAGCAGGCAAATGGGCGCACGGTCCAGGAGGCGTCCAATAACCAGGTCACCGGTGACCTCGATCAGGACCAACATGGATGAGCCACGGGAAAGGCGCCGATGGTGGCCATTCCGCAAGCGGGTTATCCAGCAGACCGAACTTGGCCAGCAGGCGACGGGCAACACCGTCGCCGGAGATCTGAAGCTTACGCAAATTACCGTTTATGGAGGCTCGGAAGGCGTTTCCATCGAAAGCGCTGATGGTGATGGGCTGGGGTCGGAACGGAAAGAGTACTTAGAGCGGGTTAGTACCCGATACCGGCGAGTGGATCTGGAAATTCTTACTCCGCTTACCGAGCAAGGTGAGCATCCGGTGATGCTGCTGAATGAGGTGTATTTTCAGCAGTCTGTGCGGGAGGATCCGCCACCGGTGGAGTTGCTGAACTTGCCTCGTGAAGTGCTGCGCCGATTGGTGGCGGACGAGCAGTTGTCCGGACTGCCAGACAGCATCGACCTCGCCCGATTGGAAGAGGCCCGCCGCACATATCAAGAGCGTCCGGCACGGCCGGTTTTAGAGGCGCTGGGCCGGACGAGCCGGACTGTCGTACTCGGCGACCCTGGCGCGGGTAAATCGACTTTAGCTCGTTTCGTGATGATGGCTTTGGCTGTCACTGAACTACAGCAAGCTGGCTCTGAGGCCCTTGCCACTGAGGTACCAGCGGAGTGGGTGGGACGGCTCCCACTGCTGGTGGAACTACGTACTTATGCCGACCCGGCCTGGCGGGGCAAGACATTCCTGGACCTGATTGACGAGATGCGGTCCAGCCACCACCTCGGACTCTCCAAAAATCGCCTGGAACGGTACCTGCAAGACGGTGGACACGCTCTAGTCATCTTCGATGGTTTGGACGAAATCTTCGACCCTCAAATCAGAGCCGACGTAGCTGGGCAGATCGAGGGGTTCGCTGCCCGCTACCCGAACGCGCGCACTATCGTCACCTCGCGCGTCATCGGCTATGACCGCGCAACACTTGATGCGGCCGGCTTCACCACGTTCATGCTCCAAGACTTCGACTCACCCCAGATCGACGCATTTATCACCACCTGGTATCAGCGTAGTTGCCCTGAAGATCCTGCGACTGCGGCACGAATGCGGAACCGATTATTGGAAGCGATAGGCGCTTCGCTGGCCGTCGGCGAGATAGCTGGTAATCCCATGCTCCTTACCATCCTGGCCATCATCGGCCGCCGCCGAGAACTTCCCCACGATCGTCGTGCCGTCTATCAGCATGCAGTCACCGTTCTGATAGAGCACTGGGACGTCAACAAGCACCTGCGCGCGCACGACACCGCACTACCTCAGCTAAACGCTGCCGACAAGCTTCGCATGCTCCACGGCATTGCCCGGCGTATGCAAGACGGACCTGCCGGCCTCGCCGGCAATCATCTTCCCGCACGAGACCTTACTGACGCTTTCGAAAGCTATCTCACTGAAGAATTTGGACTGCCCAAAGACCGCGCCGTTCACACCGCGCGCGCAATGCTTCGCCAGTTCCAGCACCGTAACTTTATCTTGTCCAACTTCGGCGCAGGGCTCTATGGATTTGTCCATCGCGCTTTTCTGGAATATCTAGCCGCCGAGGACATTAGCCAGCGGCTCACCGGAAGAGAGCTCACCGATCAAGAGCTTTTCGTCCTCTACGACACCCACGCTGCCGACCCGGCCTGGCGAGAGGTTCTCCTTCTCCTCACCGGCATGATTCCTGAATCGTTTGCCGCAAAAGCTATCTCCCAACTCGCCGCTACAGGCCCTTATGGGAGGCTGGATAGGCAAATCCCTATGCCTCAACTCCTCGCCCTCAGCGCCATAAACGAGATCCGCCGGCGACAGACACTCAGATCACTCGCACCCACCATCACCCAACTCCTCGTCGAGCTGACTAGAACCGCCGCTGCCAGAGAACAGGAGTACGATCTAACCCTCACCAAAGCAATCACCGAGGCGCTGCCGCCTTTTAACCATGAGAGTGTGTGGCTCGATAACTCCCAGCACGAACGATGGCGTCTTGCAGTAGGGAGGCCCGTCGCGGTATTCCAATCCATTAAGTACACCGCAGCTCGCCTCCGACTGACCCTTACTGCACCTACCCTGGACTCTCTCAAAGAGCACGCAACCACAAGTGCAGACAAGGTCATAAGACTTATAGCTGTAGAGGCCGTCGCTGAGGGCTGGCCGGATCACCCTGAAACACTTGCATGGCTGCGCGACCGTGCCGTTGCTGACAGGGACGTGTATGTCCGCAGAACTGCCCTTGACGCTGTTGTCGAGGGCTGGCCTGATCATCCTGAAAAACTTGCCTGGCTGCACGACCGTGCCGTTGCTGACAGAGACGTGTACGTCCGCGGCAGAGCCGTAGAGGCCGTCGCTGAGGGCTGGAGCGATCATCCTGAGACGCTTTCCTGGCTGCGCGACCGCGCTGCCAGTGAAATGGGCGATTTCGTCCGCAGTGATCTAGCTCGACTTATTGCCGATGGCTGGAGCGATCATCCCGAGACGCTCTCTTGGCTTCGGGACCATGCCGCCCAGGACAGATACTGGCTAGTCCGTAGCGCAGCCCTTGAGTCCGTTGCCGAGGGCTGGTCTGATCACCCCGAGACTCTTCCCTGGCTTCGTGACCACGCCGTGCGCGACAAGCACTGGATCGTTCGCCGTACAGCTGGCAGTGCCATTGCGGAGGGTTGGCATGATCATCCTGAGACAGTTGCCTGGCTGCGCGACCGCGCCACCGG
>NZ_FNFB01000078.1 GCF_900100395.1 Nonomuraea maritima
GTACTACATCCGTAGATCTTGATTCGTTTGGCTCCGCCACGGAACGTAGTTGCTCCATCCTCGGTGCGTGACATGCGCTCTGACCTACGATCTTGTCGTGTCCTGGGATACGGAACTGACCGCGCTGACCACGCGCATCGCCGGACCCCTCTTCACCCGGCCCGAACCCCGGCAGGCGTTCGCCGACCTGGTACGCGCTCTGCTGGCCGACGTGCCACGCAAGAACTCCTGGCAGCTGGCCGACCACATCGGCCACGCCACCGCCAACCGGTTCGAACACCTGCTGGACCGAGCGAAATGGGACGTCGACGCCCTGCGTGACGAGGTCCGCTCCTACCTGCTCGCGCACCTGGGGCGTGCCGACGGGGTGCTGATCGCCGACGACACGAGCGCGATCAAGAAGGGTGACAAGTCGGTCGGCGTGGCCGGCCAGTACTGCGGGTTGACCGGCCAGGTGGAGAACTGCCAGGTGATGCCGATGCTCACCTACGCCTCCGAAGTCGGGCACGCGTTCGTCAACCGGCGCCTGTACCTGCCCGAAGCCTGGGCGAACGACGGCGAGCGCAGGGCACGGGCCGGGGTGCCCGAGCAGGTGGTCTTCCGCACCAAGCCCCAACTGGTGGCCGACATGCTGGCCGAAGAGCTCGCGGCCGGCACGCTGTTCCGCTACCTGTGCGCCGATTCCGGCTACGGCCGTGACCCGCACCTGCGCGCCTTCTGCCATGAACACGCCGTCGGCTACGTCATGGCGGTGCCCACCGACCTGCCCCTGGTCGCCCTCCGCGGCGGCACCGAGCCGGCCGGGCACGCACTGGACCGGCTGCTGGCCCTCGGCCAGGCCGGCATCTGGGAACGCCGCTCGTGCGGGACCGGCACAAAAGGCATGCGCGTCTACGACTGGACCGCCCTGGCCGTCACCGTGGCCGGGCAGCCGCCCGCGCCCGGATACGCGCACACGCTGCTGATCCGCCGCTCGGTGGCGGCTCCGGGCGAGGTGGAGCTGTTCCTGGCTCACGCCCCCGCCGGCACCCCGGTCCCCGAGCTGATCGACGCAGCCGGGATGCGCTGGAAAATCGAGGAGAACAACGAACACGGCAAGGACCTGCTCGGCCTGACCCAGTACCAGGTCCGCAAGTGGACCCCATGGCACCGGCACGTCACCATCGCCATGCTCGCGCTGGCGTTTCTGACCGTCATGCGCGCCGCCCTGCCCACCGGCGCCGATGCAGCCGGAGACGAGGGAAAAGACCACTTGCTCCTGGAGGCGCCGGCAGGGTGAGACTCGTGCGGCTCTCACTGGCCGAGATCCGCCGCGTCCTGGCCCGGTTACTCATCCCAGCGGCCAACGCCATCGATCACGTCCTGGCTTGGTCACACTTCCGGCGGCTTCATCAGACACGTGCTCTGATCAGCCACTACCGGCGACGCGGTGACCCATTCCCAGCGGACCTACGAATGTAGTACC
>NZ_FNFB01000009.1 GCF_900100395.1 Nonomuraea maritima
CTACGCCGGGACCTCCCCGATCACTCGCGCGTCGGGCAAGAAGAAGGTCGCCCTGGCCCGGTTCATCCACAACGACCGGCTCATCGACGCCCTGCTTACCCAGGCCTTCAGCGCACTGAGGCTCTCGCCCGGCGCGCGGGCCTACTACGACCGGCAACGAGCCCGCGGCTCCAGTCACAACGCCGCCCTGCGTCAGGTCGCCAACCGGCTCGTCGGCATCCTGCACGGATGCCTCAAAACCGACACCCTCTACGACGAGACGACCGCCTGGTCGCATCACGCAGAGTTCGTTGCGGCTTGACATCTACGCTCCTGGGATGTCTTTCACGTCCGCGCAATCCGGACCACCGCCGCGCCGAGCGGTCCGAGCGCCACCTCGCCCGCGCGCCCACCCGATGGCGTAATGCGGCCATACGTGCGATATCAACTTCTCCTGCCGCAAGAGGTCAGGGGCGCCGTGGAAATGGCGGAAAGTTTCCGGATAGGTTTCCGGATAAATCACGCTGACATTGCCGATCGCTTACGCTAGGCTCGCGCTCGCGGCCCTGTCGCCAATCTGGGCCTGCATGCCGGAAAGCGCAGAAAAGTTCCAGGTCTCATGTTCAGGTGATTTTCCGAAAAGTCGGCGTGCCGTCGCGACGGCGGACGCCACGGCGAACGGGAGGTCCTGGTGGGCCGAGCCACGCTGGCAGACGTCGCGGCGGCCGCCGGAGTGTCGGTGCCGACCGTCTCCAAGGTCCTGAGCGGGAAGAAGCACGTGTCGCCCACGACGCGCGACAAGGTCCTCGCGGCGGTCAGGGCCTCCGGCTACGAAGCCCCGCGCCCGCCGAGCACCCCCCGCGTCGGCCTGGTCGACCTGCTCATCGACGGCCTCGGCTCGCCGTGGGCCGAGGACCTCGTGAAAGGAGCGGAGAAGGCCGCGGCACGCTGGGGGTTCTCGCTCGTGGTCACCTCCTCCGCGCGCCCCGACTTCGACCTGTCCCGCTGGATCGGCATGGTGCGCCGGCGCACCACCGACGGCATCGTGCTCGTCCTGTCGCGGGCCGACCAGTGCGAGATCGAGGCCATCGAAGAGCTGCTGCACGTCCCGCTCGTGCTGCTCGACCCGGTGGGGCAGCGCGACCCGCGGCTGTCCACGGTCGGGGCCACCAACTGGCTGGGCGGCGTCATGGCCACCACCCACCTGCTCGAACTCGGCCACACCCGGATCGGCTTCATCGGCGGCCCGCTCGACACCCAGTGCACCCTCGACCGCTACGAGGGCTACCTCGCCGCCCACCGCACGTTCGGCGTCGACTCCGACCCCGCCCTCACCCGCTACGGCGACTTCCTCGTCGGCGGCGGCAAGCGGCTCGGCGCGGAGCTGCTCGACCGCGACGACCCGCCCACCGCGGTCTTCGCGGGCAACGACCTGCAGGCCGCGGGCATCTACCAGGCGGCCGCCGAACGGGGCGTGCGCGTGCCCGACGACCTGTCCGTCGTGGGGTTCGACGACTCGTCGCTGTGCGAGATGCTCTCGCCGCCGCTCACCACCGTCCGCCAGCCGCTCGACGACATGGCCAACGAGGCCGTACGGCTCCTGTCCGAGGCGTTGACCCACCCGGGGGGCTCGATCGGAACGCGCATCGAGCTCGCCACGACCCTCGTCGTCCGGGGCAGCGCCGCGCCACTCCGCGCCCGCGATGAAGGAAAAAAGCGAATAGCGGGGAAATAGCGTGCGTCCTTAGGAAATGGCGGTTCGCGGGGCCTATTCTGTGGCACGCGGTGATCCCGTCATGCCGGAGGACAAACATCGGTGGATCTCGGTTTCCTTATCAAGGACCCGCGCGGCCGGACCGAATTACGGCTCGGCGGCGCCACGACCCTGGAACAGCGCCTGGCGTTCCTCAACGACGCGAGCACGCGCATAGGCAGCACCCTCGACCTCGCCCAGACCTGCCGGGAGGTGCTCGACGTCGCCGTGCCGCGGTGCGCCGACGCCGGCGGCATCATGGTGCAGGAACGGCTCATCACCGAAGGCGAGTTCCCCGTCCGTCCCACCGACGGCACCGCGCTGGTCCGGCGGGTGGCCACCGCGGTCGCGGTCGAGAACCCCTTCGACTGGGACCGCGCGTTCCCCGTCGGCGAGGTCGCCGTCTACCCGCCGTACCTGCCGCAGGGCCAGGCCATGGCCACCGCCAGGACCGTTCTGGTCCAGCGGCTCGACCAGAACGTCGGCGACGAGAACGCCAGGGCGTTCGGCCGCGACGTCATCGCGAAGATCCTCACCGGCTGCTCCCTCCTCGTCGCGCCGCTGCTGGCACGCGGCAACGTGCTCGGCTTCTTCGTGCTCGTCCGCGAACCGTGCAGCGAGCCGTTCCGGAGCGCCGACGTGGCCCTGGTCGAGGAGCTCGCCGCCCGCACCGCGATCTGCATCGACAACGCCCGCCTGTACGCGCGCGAGCGGCGCACCGCCCTCGCCCTGCAGAGCAGCCTGCTGCCCGCCGCCCTCACGGCGCCGCCCGGGCTGGAGGTCGCCCACCGCTACCTCCCGGCCAGCGACCTGGCCGGGGTGGGCGGCGACTGGTTCGACGTGATCCCGCAGGCCCGGGAACGTACCACGCTCGTGGTCGGCGACGTCATGGGACACGGCGTGCGCGCCGCCGCCGCCATGGGCCAGCTGCGCACCGCCACCCAGACGCTGGCCAGCCTCGACCTCGACCCCGCCGAGCTGCTCTACCGGCTCGACCGGGTGGCCGAGCAGCTCCACCTGGAACAGATCGCGACCTGCCTGTGCGCCCGCTACGACCGGGCCGCCGGGACGGTGCAGATCGCCTGCGCCGGGCACCTGCCGCCCATGCTCGTCCACCCGCACGGGACCGTCGAGACGCTGCCCGTGGTGCCCGGCCCGCCGCTCGGCATCTCCTCGGAACGTTACGAGCTGTGCGAGTTCGCGCTGCCCGCGGGCGGGCTGCTGGTCCTCTACACCGACGGGCTGGTGGAGGGCCGGGAGTGGGACATCGACGAGGGGCTCGCCAAGCTGCGTGGCCTGCTCACCGGTCCACCGCTCGGGATCGAGCGCATCTGCGACGTGGTGATCCGCGCCCAGGCCACCCAGACCGAACGCGACGACATAGCCCTCCTCCTGGTCAAGGCCCTGTGACCGAGGCGGGCGCGCCCCCTGCCCGGCTCGTCCCGGACGGGAGCGCCGTCACGTCAGACGAGGCCGGCGTCGCGGACCTTCATGGCCACGTGGACCCGGTTGTCGGTGCCGAGCTTGGCGAAGATGCGGGAGATGTTGGCCTTGACGGTGGCCACGCTGACCGAAAGGGTGCGCGCGATCTCCGCGTTCGAGGCGCCTGTCGCCACCTCGACCGCGACCTCCCGCTCCCGCTCGGTGAGTGCGGAGAGCTCCCGCACGGCCTCGTCGCGGCGCGGGACGTGCCGGTCGGTCGCCGCGGCGATCACCTGACGGGCGACGGACGGCGACAGCACCGGCTCGCCCCGCACGACCGTCCGTACCGCCTCGATCATCTTGGCCGGCGGGGTGTCCTTCACCAGGAACCCGTGGGCGCCCGCCCGTAGCGCGCGCAACACCATGTCGTCGGCGTCGAACGTGGTCAGCACCAGGACGCGCGGCGCCGAAGGGCGGCCCAGCAGCAGCTCGGTGGTGACGAGGCCGTCCTGCTCGGGCATCCGCAGGTCCATCAGCACCACGTCGGGACGCAGCTCGCCGATCACCGCCATGGCCTCGCGTCCGTCGCCCGCCTCTCCTGCCAGGTCGAAGTCGGGCTCGCCGCCGAGGATGAGCCGCAGCCCCGTACGCACCATCGGATCGTCGTCCACGATCACGATCCTGATCACCGGCTCACCTCTCCCCACCCTCTGCTCGGCGCGTCAAGCTTCCCACGGCAGGCACGCCTCCAGGACGAACAGCCCGTCGTGTACGGCGTGCGCGAGGGTGCCGCCGACCAGCCGCGTCCGCTCGGCGAGCCCGACGAGCCCCTGCCGGCCGCCAGGGCCGGCGGCGCCCGGCAGCGCCGCGTTGCTGACCCGGATGCGCAGCCCGTCGCCCGGCCGCCCGGCCAGCTCCGCCCGCACCGGGACGCCGGGCGCGTGCTTGCGCGCGTTGGTGAGCGCCTCCTGCACGATCCGGTACGCGTGCCGTCCGGTCTGCGTCGGCAGCAGCTCTCTCGACCCGACGGTGTCGATCACGACGACGTGCTGCCCGGCCGTGCGGACCTCGTCGAACAGCGCGTCCAGCTGGGCCAGCGTCGGCTGCGGCGGCTTCAGGTCGTCGTCCTCGTGCCGCAGCGTGCCGAGGACCGCGCGCAGCTCCTCCAGGGACTGGTGGGCGTTCTGCTGGATCGCCAGCGCGACCTCGCGGGTCTCCCGCGGGCCGAGATCCTTCCGGTGCGCGAGCCCGCCCGCGAACATCGCCAGCAGCGACATCCGGTGCGCCAGGACGTCGTGCATCTCCTGCGCGATCTTCAGCCGTTCCTCCAGTTTGGCCTGCTCCACCCGCTGCACCTGGGCCGCCGCCTCGGCTTCCCGCCTCGCGTCCGCCAGCTCCCGTCGTCCGCCCAGATAGAGCCCGAACACGATCCCCGCGCCCAGCACCGCGGCCACCACCACTCCGTAGAACACGGCGGCCATGGCGGAAACCAGCAGCCAGGCCGACACGGTCGGCGCCAGCCAGGCCACCACGGCGATCGGCGCCACCTGCTGCCACCTGCGGTGCGTGGCGAGCGAGGTGAACGCCACGAGAGCCGGGCCCACGACGGTGAACGAGATCGCCGTCGGCAGCGCCGTGGCCAGCGCCACCTGCCACGGCCACCGGTGTCGCCACCGCAGCAGCACGAGCCCGGCGACGCCCAACGCCATGTCGGCGATCACCGACGGCAGCAGTCCGTTGATGACGGGCATGCTCTTGGGGGCGGAGATGACCAGGATCAGCCCCCCGACCAGAGCGAAGCAGAACAGCGGCAGAGCAGCCAACAGGTGACCGAGCACGCTCCCCAGCCGATCGCCCGCACCGTCGCGGGAGGCCTCGGCCGGCTCGCCGGCCGCGAGCGGGGGAGGAGGGCTCGCCGGGGGATGGACTTCACGCACGCGTCTCAGCCTAGGCACCGCGCGGCGTGACCGTCAGCGCCCCAGGGCGAGGGCGGCGCATCCTTCGGTCGAGGTCCGTTGTGGACCGGAGGCTACCCCGGGGCGACCGGGGTCAGCGGGAGAGCGCCGAGGTCTCGCCCTGCGGCGGGGATCGCTCGACCCCGGTCCGATGAGCCGAGGCCGCGTCCCGCGATGAACTTGCACCGTGATCGCATTCCACAACGTCAGCAAGACCTACCGAGGCGTGCGGGCCCTGGACGACGTGTCCTTCACGGTCCGGCCGGGGACCGTCACCGGTTTCCTCGGCCCCAACGGCGCCGGGAAGTCGACGGCGCTGCGCATCCTGGCCGGGCTCACCCGTCCCACCTCGGGCGCCGCCACGGTGCTCGGGCGTCCCTACGCGGAGCTTGAGCGCCCGGGTCACGACGTCGGCGTGATGATCGACGCGGGCGCGTTGCACCCCGGCCGCAGCGGGCGCGAGGTGCTCGTCCTGGGAGCCATGCTGCTCGGTCTGCCGCGCTCGCGCGCCGACGAGGTGCTGCACCTCGTCGGCCTCACCGGCAAGGAGGCGCGGCGAAGGGTCGGCACCTACTCGCTGGGCATGCGCCAGCGCCTGGGCATCGGGCACGCGCTGCTCGGCAGCCCGCGAGCGCTGGTGCTCGACGAACCGGCCAACGGCCTCGACCCGCACGGCATCCACTGGATGCGCGGGCTGCTGCGCGACCTGGCCGCCTCGGGCTGCGCGGTGCTGCTCAGCTCGCACCTGCTGCACGAGGTGGAGCAGGTCGCCGACCACCTGGTGCTGATCGGCCGGGGACGGGTGCTCGCCCAGGGCACCGCCGCGCAGCTCGCGCGGGGCCGCGGTCTCGAACAGACCTATCTCGACCTCACCGCCGACACGGAACGGAGCCACCTGTGACCGCCACCTCTTCTTCGGTCCCACCAGGCGCAGGGCCAGACGCAGGGCCAGGCGCGGAGCCGGGCTCGGGTGCGGTGGGGGCTCGGGGCGTCCCGTTCGCCAGGCTGCTGCGGGTCGAGTCGCGCAAGCTGTTCGACACGCGTGCCGGCCTCGTGCTGACCGCGGTTCTCGTCGTCCTGTCGCCCGCGCTCGTCGTCGCACGGTCCGTGGCGACCGGCGTGACCGGCTTCCTCACCCTGGCGGGGACCGCCGGGATCGCGCTCGGGATCCTGCTGCCCGTGCTCGGCGTCCTCACGATCACGGGGGAGTGGACCCACCGTACGGCGCTGACCACGTTCACGCTGGAGCCGCGACGGGGACGGGTGCTGGCGGCGAAGTGTCTGTCCACGCTGGCCGCGGCCGTGGTGGCCGGCGCGCTGTGCCTGGTGATCGCGGCGGTGGCGACAGCCGTCCACGGGGAGCAGGCCGACTGGGGGGTGACGCCTATGGCCCTGCTGGGCCGGCTCACGACGATGCTCATCCTCACGGCGCAGGGGCTGGCGATGGGTCTGTTGCTGCTGAACGCGCCGGCCGCGATCGTGATCTGCCTGGTGAGCCCCATGGTGTGGAGTCTCGTCGCGAACGTGAGCACGGTGGGGGAGACCTTGGCGGCCTGGCTCGACCTCGGCGTCACCACCGGCGCGCCGGCGAGCGGGGGCATGACGGGTGGCGAGGCCGCCCGCCTGGCCACGTCGGTGCTGGCGTGGATCGTGGTGCCCCTGGTCGTGGGCGCGGTCCGCGTCATCCGCGCCGACGTGCGCTGACGCTCACGTGACGGCGTGCCGTGTCAGCGGGTGCGGGCCATGAGGAGCGCGATGTCGTCCTCGGGGGGCAGCGTCCCGACCGCGGCGTCGATCACGCCGGTGCACAGGCGTCCCAGCGGAAGATCGGCTCCATCGCTCAGGATCGTGCGCAGGCGTTCCATGCCGACGTCGAGGTCCTCCCCGCGGCGCTGGATGAGCCCGTTGGTGTAGAGGGCGATCAGCGAGCCCGCCGGGAGGTCGAAGGTGGCGGTCTCGTACGAACCCATGCCGATGCCGACCGGTGGGCCGGTGGTCAGCTCGGGGAACGTGACGGCGCCGTCCGGGGTGGCGATCAAGGGGGGCGGATGGCCTGCCGTCGTCATGGCGCAGCTTCGGGTGGCGGGGTCGTACACCGCGTACAGGCAGGTCGCGCCCAGCGGGTGGAAGGGGATGTCGTTCTCGTCGAGATCCCGTCGGTCCAGGTCGTCGAACAGGTCGTCCAGGTGCGTGAGCAGCTCGTCGGGCTGCAGGTCCATGACGACGAGGGTGTTGATGGCGGTGCGCAGCTGTCCCATGATCGCCGCGGCGGGCACGCCGTGCCCCACCACGTCGCCCACGACCAGCGCGGTCCGGCCGCCGCTCAGCGGGATCGTGTCGTACCAGTCGCCGCCGACGCCTTCGCGGGCGCCGGCGGGACGGTACTGGTAGGCCAGGTCGAGTGAGTCGCCGCCGTGGAGCCTGCGCGGCAGCAGGTCGCGGTTCAGCGCGAACGCGGCGATGCGCTCGCGGGTGAAGCGGCGGGCGGTGTCGAGGCTGAGCGCCGCCTGGGCGACGAGGTCTTCGGCCAGCAGGAGGTCGTCCTCGTTGAACGGCGTCGGGTTCACCGTACGGGCGAAGACGGCGACGCCGAGGATCACGCCGCGCGCCCGGATCGGGATGAGCATCAGGCTGTGCATGCCGGTCTTGCGTACGACGAGCGCCCGGTCCGGGTCATGGTCGAGCCAGTTGCCCGGGGAGGTGTCCAGCTCGGGTTCGAAGTGCGGCCGTCCCGAGTACAGCACCTTGGTGTGGGGGGTCGACAGCGAGACGAAGAGCGGCTTGCCCGGCTGCCAGAGGCTCTCCGGCAGCTCGTCGTGGACGGAGGCCATGCCCACCCGCCGGAACGTGGCGGCGCGCGTCGCGGCCGGGCGCTGCAGCGGAAGAAGGTCGGACAGCACCGTCTCGTCGAGGTCGACCGTGACGAAGTCGGCCAGCGCCGGCATGGCGAACTCCGCGAGTTCCTGCGCGGTGTGCCGGATGTCGAGCGTGGTGCCGATCCGGGCGCTCGCGTCGCTGAGGAGGGCCACGCGCCGGCGCGCCTGGCTCTGCGTGATGTCGATGGCCATCGAGCACACGCCCACCGGATCACCGTCCGTGCCCTCGAGACGGAAGATCGAGACCGACAGGGTGCGATTTCCCAGCCCGTCCGCGGCGGGCCAGACCACCTCCGTGTCGGTCACCGGGACGCCGTGCGTGAGCACGGCCTGCAGCGCCCGCCTGGTCTGCTCGTCGCCGCGCGCGGGGGCGTTCTCCTGCGGCATGCCGGGACCGTACCGGAAGAGCGCCTGCACCTGCCGGGCCCTGTCGTTGCGCCACACGCAGCGCAGCTCGCGGTCCCAGATCCACGTCGCGATGGGGGACTGCCGGATGAGCACCTCCGCCACGGAGTCGGCCGCGCGTTCCGTGGACGTCGGCCGCACCATGAAGATCCAGGCGGGCTTGCCCTCCGCCGTGGTGAGCCGGCGGCCGTCGAGGTGCAGCACGATCGTGTGACCGTCACGGTGGCGGAACTCGGCCAGGCCCGACCACGCGTCGAGCCGGCCGTGGGTCCGCGCCCACGTCGCGAAACGCTGTGCTCCGTCGCCGGGCGACAGGAACGCGCTCGACCGGCCCACGACCTCGTCCGCGTGATACCCCAGGAGCTCTGTCGCACCTTGGGTCCAGCCGGTCACGGTCCCCTCGGCGTCGAGGACCGCGACCGCGGGGGCCGTCAGGAGTCGTGCGCTGCGCTCACCAGGAGCCATATCCCTTACATCCTCGGGTTGACTCCAATGAGTCAGAGTAGTACCAGAATACGGTAGGAATCGGACACAGATGAGCCGTCGGCCCCCGCTCGGTGCCGCGCATGGTCATAGTGGCGCGCGTCTGTCGCGGGGGCCTCTTCGCCTCCCGTCCGGAGGCTCACGGTTTCAGCTGGAGCCTCTTCCTCGACGCGCCCGGGAACACGACGACCAGGTGCTGCTCACCGGAGTCGTCGGCCCGCACGTAGACGCGGAGCCGGTAGCGGCCCTTCCCCCTGATCGCCAGGTTCGGCATCGGGGCGCCGGCGCCCACGTCTCCTCCGTCCATCTCCGGCACGGTCAGTTGTCCGCTGCGGCTCACGATGGGCACCTCGTTGACGTAGTCCCACCCGGCCACCCGCCGTGGCGGCGCGGCGCGGAACGCCTTCACCGTGAGGCACAGGTCACTGACGTCCTCGACGTGCCCGACGAGCACCGCGCTGCCGCCCACCCCGATCAGGGTGTCGTCGTCGTAGACCCGGTCCATCGCCAGCCCCGCTGCCTGCTCGGCTGCCTTGTCCCCGGGGTCCTGGACCAGGTAGCCGGGGTCGCCGTCCACGAACAGGAAGTAGTTGGCCGTGGCCTGGGCGACGCCCTTCGTCCGCGGCCACGGGTCGCGGCACCTCGCATTGGCCTCGGCGATGTAGGCGTCGTTCGCCGCCTTCTGCTCCTCGGCCGACCGCAGCAGCTCGGGACGGGTCGCCCCGACGACCTCAGGGCACACGTAGACGAGGTCCCACGGGTCCATGCCCGAGTCTGGCCGCTCGCTCCCGGCGCGGGTCAGGATCTCCCTCTCCTCCTCGCGATCCTTCGCCCGGCACAGCGCCCGCCCGTACGCGAGGACCGCCTGGTCGGGCAAGGTGTCCGGGAAGATGGGCGGGACGCCGGAGTATCTGATCCGCGCCTGGCACAGGAACGCGGCGTCGCGCTCGGAAGGTTTGAGGTCGCCGAAGTGGGGCTGGTCGTAGCAGGGCGGCGACGCGCCGGTGAAGCTGTGGTGCGCGCTCTGCTCCGGGTGGACCAGCGCGACGATCGGCAGCAGGGCGACGGCCGCCATCGCGACGCGGAGTTCGCGCCGCCGCGCGGGCGGCCGGTCCGCCGGGCCGATGTCGGTGGGCAGCTCGCGGGCGGTCGCCGCGAGCCACACCGCGGGGACGAGCCCCAACGCGTCCAGGGCGATCCCTTCCACGAGGCCGCCGCTGAAGAGCATGTCGGCGAGCGCGACGACCGAGATCATCAGCGCGAAAGAGCCCACGAACGCCCACCCGGCGACCAGCGTGCCTCGGCTCCACCGGCCGTCGCGCCGCTGCCCGACGACCGTGAGGACGATGGCCGCCGCCCCGCCCAGCGCCAGGACGAATCCCACGGCGTCGTTCGACCCGAGCTCCGGGAGGTCGAGTTCGTCGAGCAGCGCGTCGGCCATCCCGGCCAGTTCGAGCGCGAACATCGTCCCGGCCGTGGCGCGCAGCGCACGGGAGCGCCAGCGGATGACGAGCAGGAAGAGAACGTTGAGCGAGGTCCACAGCGCGAGATCGAATGCGGCGACCACCGTGTCGAGGAGCAGCGCCAATGGGTACCACAGGACGAGGTCGTACGCCACCGTCAGGTACAGCAGCCGGCGCAGCGCCTTCGTGCGGCGGTCCATGGGACCGGGCGCAGGGGCACGCAGGATCAACCACAGGAACGCGGCCTTGACCACGGCGGCCACGACCAACGCGACCGTCGTCGGGGTGTCGAACTCCTGATCCGTGAAGGGGAGCCCATAGGAAGGCGGCGACCACTCGACGGCCACCCAGAGCCAGGCGTCACCGATCACCAAACCGGCGATCGCCGCCGCAAGAATCAGACCTACTACTCCGATTCTGATATTTCGCCATAATCGACCTGAAGGCATGAGACGCGATCTTAGCGCGATGTCACTGTACGGTCGGACCTGGCGGAACGGGCGTGCCATAAAGCCCAGCCGGGCTTTTGTCGGACCCTCACCTGGGCGCTGGGCCCGATGCTGGTTCGCGCCGGCCGGCGGCTTTCGGAAGAGCGCACTCCAGGGCAGAACGGGCGGGCTCTTTGAAAGGATTCTCCGTGGGCACTGAACGATGATTTCCCGGGAAATGTCGGGACACGTGAAGGTCTGCAGTTCTGCAATAGTCGGATGCGCTCAGGGCGGGGTGCTTCCGCGGTCGCGCTCGCGGGCGCAGACCTCGTCGATGTCCGGCAGCCGGTGCAGGCTCTTGAGCTGCATGGCCATGCGCGGGTTGCCCTTGAGGCGGTCCTCGTTACGGGCGACGAACCACCAGTACCCCGCGGTGAACGGGCACGCCTCCGCACCCGTGCGCTCGGCCGGGCGGTAGGAACACCCGCCGCAGAAGTCGCTCATCCGGTTGATGTACGCGCCGCCCGCCGCGTACGGCTTCGTCGCGAGGGTGCCGCCGTCGGCGTGCTGGGACATGCCGACGACGTTGGGGATCATGACCCAGTCGTACCCGTCGACGAAGCAGCGGTGGAACCAGTCAGCCATGTCGCGGGGAAGGAAGCCGCGCTGGAGGGCGTAGTTGCCGAGCACCATCAGCCGCACGATGTGGTGGGTGAAACCGTGGTCGCGGACCTGTTCCAGCGCCCACGACAGGCACCGGGCCCGCACCGCCCCGGCGTCCAGCTCCCCGAACCACTCCGGCGGAGGGACGTCCGCGGCCAGGTGGTTGCTGTCACGGTAGGAGGGGCCGAGGTGCCAGTACAGGTGCCACATGTAGTCGCGCCAGCCGATGACCTGACGTACGTACCCCTCCACGCTCGCCAGCGGCGCCTTGCCCGCGTGATGGGCCGCCTCGGCCGCGCGTACGCACTCCATGGGGTCGAGCAGCCCGAGGTTGAGCGCGGCGGACAGCAGGCTGTGCGCCATCACCGGGTCGTCGGCGAGCATGGCGTCCTGGTGCGGGCCGAAGCACGGCAGCCGATGGGTGACGAAGTCGTCGAGGGCGGCGAGGGCCTCGGCCCTGGTCGCGGGGAAGGCGCGGGGCCCGTCACGGCCGACGAAGGCCACGTCCCCGTCGCGTTCCCACCGGGAGAGGTCGTCGCGGACCTCTTCGTCGATCTCGTCCTCCACCGGCCGCCAGGGGCGGGGTGCGTCCAGCCCGCCCGGGGGAGGAGGCTGCCGGTTCTCGGGGTCGAAGTTCCAGCGTCCGCCGACGGGATCGTCCCCGTCCATGAGGACGTCCAGCCGTCGCCTGGCGTCCCGGTAGAAGTCCTCCATCAGCAGGCGGCGGCGCCCGCGCCCGCTCGCCCACGCGGCGAAGTCCTCCTGGGTGGTGGTGAAGCCGCGCGGCTCCAGCACGGTGACGTCCGGCAGCCGGGCGACGAAGTCGGCGGCCGCGTAGGAGGTGGGACGGCACACCGTGAGCGGCTCGCGCACGCGGGCCAGCGCCTCGCCGTAGGTGTCGGCGCGGAGGAAGACGGCTTGCCCGCCGAGCTCGGCGGCGCGGTGCCGCAGCGCCGAGAGCACCAGGTGGGCCTTCTGGCGATGGAACCGTCTGCGGCGCAGGACGGCCCGCGACTCGATGAGCAGCACCGGCTGGTCGGCCGCGTCGAGGAAGTGCTCCCCGAGCTGGTCGGCGAAGGTCCAACGCCTGGCCATCGATCACTTCCCCGGTACGAGAGGTCCCGGACCACTACGTACCGTCCGGGAGGGTTCGGTATGCCTCCCATGACATGATCAGTGCGAGGTGACGGGGGTCTCGGCCGCGATGCGGGTGAGCTTGTCGGGGTTGCGGACGTAGTACAGGCCGGTGACGCGGGCGTCCTCCACGCGGAACGCCAGCACGCCGTCGATCTCGTCGTCCAGGCGCAGGATGAGCCCGGGGTTGCCGTTGAGCGTCGTCGGCTCACCGGTGACGACGCCGCCGGCCTTGACGACGATGCCGGCCATGTAGCGGAGCACCTTGTCGGCGCCGTCGATCGGCCGCAGCGCCGCGAGCTTGACGCCGCCGCCGTCGCTGACGAACACGACGTCCGGGGCCAGCACGTCGAGCAGCGCCCGCAGGTCCCCGGTCAGGAGCGCGCTCTGGAACGAACGCAGTACCGCCCGCGCCTCCTCGGGGGAGGCCGGTGTACGCGGCCGGCGGGCGTCGACGTGCCGGCGGGCGCGGTGGGCGATCTGGCGTGCGGCGGCAGCGCTCTTGCCGATCGCGGCCGCGATGTCGTCGTAGCCGATGTCGAAGACCTCGCGCAGCACGAAGACGGCGCGTTCTGTCGGTGAGAGCGTCTCGAGGATGAGCATGAGCGCCAGCGACAGGTTCTCGGCCAGCTCGACGTCCTCGGCCACGTCCGGCGTGGTGAGCAGGGGCTCGGGCAGCCAGGGGCCGACGTACGACTCCTTGCGCCGGTTGAGGGTGCGGAGCCGGTTGAGCGCCTGCCGGGTGGTGATCCGTACGAGGTAGGCGCGGTGGTCATGCACCTGGGCGAGATCGACCCTGACCCACCGCAGCCAGGTCTCCTGGAGGACGTCCTCGGCGTCCGCCGCCGACCCGAGCATCTCGTAGGCGACGGTGAACAGCAGGTTGCGGTGGGCGACGAAGGACTCGGTGGCGTGGTCGTTCATCGGGACGTGGCCTTGCGCGCCCCGGACGCCAGCTGGTCGATGGGGAGCCGGCAGGCGAGCTCCTTGACCTTGGCGCCCGCCCGGCCGCTGACGCGGAGCGCGTTCGGCCGGTCGTTCAGGTAGGCGATCTGCGCGACCGCCTCGTCCCGGCCGAGGCTGACGCACTGACCCGCGAACAGCAGCCGGACGGGGGAGGGCGTCCTTCCCGCGACGCGGCGCAGGATCGTGTTCGCGGCACCCGAACCCAGCTGCACGGCGGCCTGGCAGCTCATCCTGAAGGGCCGGTCGCTCATCGCCGCCGCGTCCCCGGCGGCCACGATGCGGACGTCGTCCAGGCTGGTCAGCGTCGCGTCGGTGAGCAGGCGGCCCTCGGCGTCGGTCCGCAGCCCGCTGCGGGCGGCCAGGTCAGGGACGCGGAACCCGGCGGTCCAGATCGTCAGCGCGCTGGGCAGCTCGCGGCCGTCGTCGAGCCGTACGGCGTCGGGGGTCACCTCCGCCACCCGCGCGCGGCGACCTTCGACGACGGTCACGCCGAGCGCGGCGAGCCTGCGGGCGACCGCGCGGCGGCCCCGGGCGTGCAGGTAGGGGCCGAGCTCGGCGCCGCAGACCAGGGTGACCGCGCGGCCCTGCTCCGCGAGCTCGGCGGCGGTCTCGATCCCGGTCGGGCCGCCCCCGACCACCGTCACCGGCGCCGTCGCGGGCGTCGCGGCCAGCGCCGGCCGGAGTCGCTCCGCGCCCTCCAGGTCCGACACGGAGTGAGCGAACTCCGCCGCTCCCGGCACGCCGGGATCTGCGGCGCCGCTGCCCACCGCGTAGACGAGGTAGTCGTACGCGAGCGTGCCGCCGCCCGCCAGCGTCACCGTGCGCTCGGCGGCGTCGATCCGGGTCACGGCGTCCACCACCAGCCGGACGGCACCGCCCAGGACCGCGCCGAAGCCCTCGACCGCGTCGTCGGAGCCGGTCACGAGCTGGTGCAGGCGGATCCGCTCGACGAAGTCGGGACGTCGGTTGACCAGGGTCACCGACACGCCGTCGTGCCGGGCCAGGCGGTTGGCCGCCATCACGCCTCCGTATCCGCCGCCGACCACGACCACCTCGACGTTGCCGCTCATCATGTCTCCCTCCGCGATGGACTCGGCATGGAGACACCGGCTGCTCGTCGGCTGTGACAGGCGGCGGGATGAGACGTAGCACACACCGGTTCCCGGCGCGTTGCTGATCTACAACGTAAAGGCGGTGGCCAGGTGTCGCTCACGGGGAGCGGTGGAGTCGGCGGCGGCCGGGTGTTGCCCTGGGGAGACGTGGCGTCAGCGGGGGCCGGCCGCGGCCGGTTCCGGGGTGGTCGCGGTGCGGAGCGCGGCCACGAGTGCCGCCAGGTCGTCGGTGGCTGCCTGGTCGAGGGCCGTGGTCAGGGTGTGTTCGTAGACGGGGGCGGCGCTCGCCTTGCGCTCCCTGCCCTCGTCCGTGATGACCGTGTAGACGCCGCGCCGGTCGTCGGCGCACATGTCGCGGCGGGTGAGGCCTGCGGCCTCCAGGCGTCCGACGAGGCGGGTGACCGAGCTCTGGTTGAGGCCCAGCAGGTCGGCCAGCTCCTGCATGCGCAGCTCGCCGCCCGCGGCCGAGGACAGGTGGCACAACGCGCGGTACTCCGACAGGCCGAGCCCGTGGTGCTGCAGCGCGGCCGCGAGCTCGTGCTCGACCCGGGCGTGCAGGCGTACGACGCCGTTCCAGAGTTCGTCGTCGATCATGGCCATCGCGCGGCATCCCCTTCCCGGTGTTGATCCAATCGTACATGCGTACGCAGAATCTGCTTGAACATGCAACCAACCATGATCGGTATACCGTCGAGCGGTACAGCACCCCCCTCCAAGGAGCAGCAACCGTGCGATCCCGGTTACTGGCCTGCCTGGCCGCCTCCATGACGGTCACGACGGCCCTCACTCTCCAAGCGCTTCCCGCCCACGCGAGCCCGGCCACCAGCCCGGCCGCGGTCGCGGTGCAGGACGACCTGCTCGACCGGCTCGCCGCCGTCCCCGGGCTCACCGTGGTGTCGGAGACCCAGCAGTCCGGCTACCGCTTCTTCGTTCTGTCCTACACCCAGCCGATCGACCACAAGAACCCCGGCAAGGGGACGTTCCAGCAGCGGTTCACCCTGCTGCACCGGTCGACCGAGGCGCCCGTCGTCCTCTACACCGGCGGGTACGGCCTCGCGGCGAACCCGGCGCCCTCGCGTACCGAGCCGACGCAGCTGGTCGACGGCAACCAGGTGTCCGTGGAGCACCGGTTCTTCCGGTCCTCGCGCCCCGAGCCCGCAGACTGGGACGACCTGACCATCTGGCAGGAGGCGTCCGACGAGCACCGCATCGTCCAGGCGCTCAAGACGATCTACTCGGGCAAGTGGATCCAGACGGGAGCCAGCAAGGGCGGCATGACGTCGGTCTACCACCGGCGCTTCTACCCCGACGACGTGGACGGCGTGGTGGCCTACGTCGCCCCGAACGACCGGGTGAACCCCCAGGACCACGCCTACGACCAGTTCTTCGCCCAGGTCGGCCCGAAGGACTGCCGTACCGCGGTGGAGGACGTGCAGCGTGAGGCGCTCAAGCGGCGCACGGCGATGGTGGCGCTGCTGGAGCAGGACGCCGCGCGCAACGGCTACACCTTCACGAGGACGCTCGGCAGCGCCGACCGGTCGTTCGAGATGACGGTCCTCGACACGGCGTGGGCGTACTGGCAGTACATGTCGGTGGCCGACTGCGCGTCCGTGCCGCAGAAGACCGCCACGGACGCCGAACTGTATGCCTGGATCGACGCCGTCACCTTCTTCGGCTTCTACACCGACCAGGGGCTCGACTACTACACGCCGTACTACTACCAGGCGGCCACCCAGCTCGGCTGGCCCGACCTGAGGTTCCCGCACCTGCGCGGGCTCACCCGCTACCCGGGCCTCTACCAGCCCAATTCCTCCATCCCGGCCGAGCTGCGCTCGCGGCACGACGCGCGGGCGATGCTGGACGTGGATCAGTGGGTGCGTACCCGGTCCGAGCGGATGATGTTCGTCTACGGCGAGAACGACCCGTGGAGCGCTGAGCGGTTCGCCCCGAGCCGACGTGACTCCTACCTGTACGTGGCGCCCGGAGCCAACCACGGGGCCAACATCGCGCGCCTGCCCGAGACGGAGCGCGCCGCGGCGACGGAGACGCTGCGGCGCTGGGCGGGGGTGTCGCCCGCACTGCGGACCGCGCAGGCGGCGGACCTCCCGCTCGACGACATGCTTCCCGACCGCCGGACGCGCTGAGGCGCTTCAGTGCCGGGCCGCGTGGTTGGCGCGGCCCGGTCAGCCCCGTCCGATGAACGGCATCGTGGTCGCCATGACGGTCATGAACTGGACGTTCGCGTCGAGCGGAAGCCCCGCCATGAACACGATGGCCTCCGCGGCCCGCCGTACGTCCATGGTCGGCTCGGGCGCGATCGAGCCGTCGGCCTGCGGGACGCCCCGGCTCATCGCCTCGGTCATGTCCGTCGCGGCGTTGCCGATGTCGATCTGCCCGCACGCGATGCCGTACGCGCGGCCTTCGAGCGAGATGGCCTTGGTCAGGCCGGTGATCGCGTGCTTGGTGGCCGTGTAGGCGGTGGCGTACGGGCGGGGCACGTGCGCCGACAGTGAGCCGTTGTTGATGATCCGTCCGCCGCGCGCCTTCATGTGGCGGAACGCCTCCTGGGCGCACAGGAACGCCCCGGTCAGGTTCGTCCGTACGACGTCGGACCACGCGTCGGGGGAGATCTCGTCGAACGGCACGGCAGGACCGAAGACGCCCGCGTTGTTGACGAGCACGTCCACCCCGCCGAAGCGCTCGGCGCACCGGGCGAACAGCTCGTGCACGGACGTGGGCTCGGTGACGTCGCACGGCGCGACGAGCACGCTGTCGTCCGTGCCGCCGGTGGCCCGCGCGGTCTCCTGGAGCGGCGCCGCCCGCCGCCCGGCCAGCACCACCCGGTAGCCCTCGCCGTGGAGGGCGAGCGCGGCGTGCCTGCCGATCCCCGACCCGGCTCCGGTGATCACCACGACCCGGCCGCTCTGTTCCTTCACCGCGTTGCCCTTCCCTCTCCGACACCGTCTGGGACGAGTAAACCAAGATCGGCGGTGTTGCCGCGTGGTACGTTCCGGGCAGGCAGGCTTCTTGGGAGGAGTCGTGACCGGAGACGCGCCGTCGGAGTGGGCGGCGGCATGGCAGGTGCTGGCCCCGGTGGCCGACCTGGTCACACCGATGGCGGTACGGGTCGCGGCGACGCTGGGGCTGGCCGATCTGATGGCCGGTGACGCCGTGCCCGTCGAGGAGCTGGCGAGCCGGTGCGGCGCCGACGCCGACGCGCTGGGCCGGATGCTGCGTCACCTGGTCTGCCACGGCGTGTTCGCGGAACCCGAGCCGGGCAGGTTCGCCGTCAACGGGCCGGCCGCGCTGCTGGCGTCCGGCCATCCCGCCGGGATGCGGGCGCGGCTCGACCTGGACGGCTTCGGCGGGCAGATGGACCTCGCCTTCGCCGGCCTGCTGCACACGGTGCGCACCGGGCGGCCGGCGTGGGATGAGGTCTTCGGCGCTCCGTTCTGGCGGCACCTCGCGGCGAACCAGGAGCTGAGCAGGTCCTTCGACGAGATCATGGCCGGTGGAGACGCCTACGTCGCCGACGCGGCCGAGGAGTACGACTGGTCAGGAGTGGGGCGGGTCGTCGACGTCGGCGGCGGGACCGGCGCCCTGCTCGCCGCGGTGCTCGGCGCCCACCCGTCCCTCAGGGCCACGCTCGTTGACCTGCCGGACACGGTGGAGCGGGGCCGGCGCCACCTCGCCGAACGTGGGCTGGACGCGCGGTGCGCGTTCTCCGGGCAGAGTTTCTTCGATCCGCTGCCCTCCGGGGGCGAGGTGTACGTGCTCGGGCGCGTGCTGCATGACTGGAGCGACGAGGACGCGGTGCGGATCCTGCGCCGGTGCGCCGAGGCGGCCGGGGGAGCGGGACGGGTGATCGTGATCGAGTCCCACGGCGGCAGCGACGACGACCCGGTCGCTTTCGCCGAGATGAGCCTGCGCATGCTGGTGCTCAGCGGCGGTCGCGAGCGGACCGTCGTCGACTACGCCGCCCTCGCGGCCGAGGCCGGGCTGGAGGTCGCCGGTGTCCGCGGTACGCCGCGCGGACACGTCCTGCTGGAGTGTGTCGCCCGGAGTCAGCTCGCCATCGGCCCGATGTGTCCTGGCTCACTTGATCACCCGGACGGCGGGATCGGCCTGTTCGGGGGGCGATGCGACCGGACGCTTTAAGGTGAATGCCCTGTTTATGGGGATACATTTGCCTTTGTCCGGTTTAGGGGCTACCGTAGTACCAGTTGCCCCGCAGGTGACCCGCTCCTTACCAAGGAAAGCGGCCCTCGGGGAGGGGGAACACGCCTCGTCGGTTCCTCCCGCGCTCCAACGTAGCGTCCGAACGGCAATGAGCCCGGCTACCGCGTCCCTGACGCGAGCGCGAAGTTCTTGGCCCCTAACAAAGGACTCGAATTCTTCATGTTTGCTCGCCTGCGTACCTTCACCATGCTCGCCGCCACCGCTGCGACGACCCTGACCATGGGGGCGACCGCGGCTCACGCTGCGGCCGGACAGGAGCAACAGGAGCAGAGGGTCATGCTCATGGGCTCGACCACCGCGTCCTACTTCTGGGACGACGCCTCGGGCCGCGCCGGCGACACGGGCTTGCCCGCCTGCGGCAAGCCCATGCAGAAGGGCTTGGCCGCCAGCCCCAGCTGGCCGCTCATGACCGAGGGCTACGTGATGTACAACGGCAAGAGGATGCCGTTCTTCGTCGGCGACCGTGGCCCCGGCGACCCGTCCAGCAGCGGCGTCATGCTCGACCTCGACGCCAAGACCTTCGCCGAGCTGACCGGCGGCCGGTTCAACGAGCAGACGCTCGGCGTGGACGGCGTCCAAGGCGAGGGCCACATCAAGATCCAGTACGTCATCACCAAGTGGGGTGACGGAAAGGGCAAGAAGAGCTACCCGGTGGCGTTCTCCACGGGTGCCTGGGCCCAGCGGGACAGCAGCCCCGTCCAGCCCGTCATGGTGAAGCTCCCGCTCCCCACCCGCTGACCCCTCCCTCCCCGCCCGGGAGTGCGCGCTGCGAGATCCCACTCACTCCCGCAGTCCCGGGAACCCCACCTCGCCAAGGGGGCCCCGGGGGAGACCTCGACCCTCACCTCCGCCTCTGAGGAGCTCCCACCTCACGAGGGGAGACCCCGAGGGGAGGCCCACTCCCCACCTTTGAGGAACCCCCGGATCTGGGAGTTCCCACCCTCGCAGGGGAGACTCCCGAGCCCCCACCTCGGCGGGCCGCACCTCGCGAGGAGGTCCCCGACCCCCGCCCCCGAGGGGCCCAGCCCCGTCTTCCCCTCACCCCCGAACCCCCGAGAGGGCGCCCCGGACACCGGGGCGCCCTCTTTGCTTTGCACGGCCCTGGCCTCGCCCGGAGGTGAGGCCTGACGTCTACTTCCTTCGGTGCAAGGCGTACACCGAACGGTGCAGGGTCAGGTGACGGTCAACGGACGACGCGCTCGCGCGCTGGCCCGGCCTAGCGTTTCTCGTCGAGCCAGTCGGATGCTTCCGCAGTCCCCGCCGTTTCGGGCGGAAGCCGAACACCGCGACGGCGACCACCCGAGTGACGCACCCGTCCCCTTCGAGAAAGGGCTTCCGCATGGCCGAGCTGCCCCCACGACGCGAACCCGCGACTGTCCGGCACTTCGCCCGGATCACCGATGTCGCGCTGGCCGCCCTCACCCTGGTCTTCTTCGTCGCAGCGGCCCTGGCCACCGGGGTGCACAACCCCTGGCAGGGCTCGATCCAGCTCGGGCTGGTGCTCGGAGCGCTGCTGGTGGTCAGGCGTCGCCGGCCGATGACCGTGCTGCTGCTGTCGATCGTCGGGATCTTCGTCTACCACCTCAGCGGACAGTGGTCTCCCGCCGGTTGGATCTGGCCGGCCGCGGTCGCCTACTTCACCGCCGCCACCACACCACGGGTGCGCTGGGTGGCCGCGATCGGCCTGGCCCAACTGGTCTACTCCGCGGTCGACGCCCGCTGGATCCTGGACACGAACCCGACCCGCTACCTGATCCACGTCCTGGGGGAGGGGCTGCTCCTGGCGGTCCTCGTCGCCGCGGGCCTCACGTACGCCGCCGCGACGCGCTGGCGTGAGCGGCTGCGCGAAGCCGACAGGCGTGCGCACGTGGCCGAGGAACGGCTGCGTGTCTCGCACGAGGTTCACGACGTCATCGCGCACACGCTGGCCGTTGTCGGGGTGCAGCTCAACGTCGCCGCCGACGCCCTCGAGGACGACCCGGCAGCGGCCGCCGCCGCGCTGCGCCTGGCGAAGGACATCAGGAACCGGGCGATGGCCGACCTCCGCTCCCTCATCACGGTCCTGCGCGACAGCCCTGCGGACACCGCACCCCAGGCGGACCTGGCCTCCCTGGACACACTCATCGCCGACACCCGCGCCGCCGGGCTCGAGGTCACCCTCGACGAGCGCGGCGACCGGGCGGCCGTCCCCGCCATGACCGCCATCGCCGTTCACCGCGTCGTCCAGGAGTCCTTCGCCAACACGCTCAAGCACGCAGGGGCGAGCAGAGCCGAGGTGACGATCGGCTACGGGCTCCGCTCGATCACCGTCGACATCACCGACAACGGCCGCGGCGTCCCAGGGGGCGATGTCACTGAAGGCCATGGACTGGCCGGCATGCGCGAGCGGGTGAACGCGCTCGGGGGCGCGCTCACCGCAGGGCCCGCCCCCGGCGGCGGCTTCGCGGTGCGGGCCGACATTCCTGTGGCAGGCTCGACGGCATGACGATCAAGGTGCTCCTCGCCGACGACCAGGCACTCGTACGGGCCGGCTTCCGCAGTTTGCTGGCCCGCTCCCGGGATATCACGGTCGTCGGCGAAGCCCAGGACGGCGAAGAAGCCGTACGGCTGGCCGCGAGCACCAATCCCGATGTGGTCCTCATGGACATCCGCATGCCGGGCACCGACGGGATCACCGCCACCCGCCGCATCCTCACCGACCCGAGCGCCCCGGGCTGTCGGGTCATCATCCTCACCACGTTCGACACCGACGAGCACGTCTTCGCCGCGCTACGCGCCGGCGCCAGTGGCTTCCTCACCAAAGAGGTCGAACCCGCCGAACTCCGCCGGGCGGTCGCCGTCGTCGCCGGAGGGGACGCGCTCCTGTCGCCCGGCGTGACGCGGCGCGTGATCGAGCAGTTCGCCCACCGGCAGGGCCTCATGCCCGGCGCCGGGCAGCGGCTCGCCGTCCTCACCTCCAGGGAACTGGAGACGGTCAGGCTCGTGGCGCTCGGACTTTCGAACAGCGAGATCGCCGAGCGCCTCGTCATCAGTCCGCTCACCGCCAAGACCCACATCACCAGGGCCATCGCCAAGCTGAACGTGCGCGACAGGGTTCAGCTGGTGATCCTGGCCTACGAGAGCGGCCTGATACGGCCCGGCGTGTGAAGGGGAGGGCCGCACCGAGCGGCCCTCCCCCGGGGTGTCACTTCAGGCGCGGGACGGGGACCTTCGACCAGTCGATGTCGGAGCCGAAGGAGAAGCTCGGGTACGCCGGCTGGTTGTAGGCGGTCTGCTGCCGGGCGATCTCGACGCGGTACTGCGGGTCGTGCATCAGCGTGTACAGCTTCCTGTCCGTCACCTCGGTGCTGAGGAAGACGCGGACCGCGGTGCTGTCGGCGGTGCGGACGAGCAGTTCCTCGCGCCAGTCGCCGAACACGTCGGCCACCAGGCCCGGGTTGCCCTTGGTGCCGTTGTTGGTCAGCGTCCCTTCGGCCGTGAGGAGCCGGCCGCGCTTCCAGTCGTCGACGGTCGGCGTCTGCGTGCCGGAGCCGTTCACGATCTGCGTGGTCATGTCGGCGCCCCAGCGGATGCTCATGTTCGTGCCGGGGGCGTCGCGTCCCAGGTACTCGCCGCGGGCCGACCACAGGCCCGCCTGCACCTGCTGGTCGGGCGGCATGGACGACCACGTCTCGACGCCACGGATGTCCGGGTCGATGTCGCCGACCATGCCGCGCCCGGTGTCGACGCCGCTGTAGCCGCCGTGGATCACCTCGCCGGTGGCCGCGTCGCGCAGCGCCCATCCGTACGGGGCCGACGCGGCGCCCTCGTGCACCGTCCAGATCTCCAGGCCGGGACGGTCAGGGTCGAAGTCGCCCACGTGCATGGCGTCGCCGTGGCCGAGGCGGACGTTCTGTCCCGGTACGCCGCTCTGCGGCGGGGCCTCGGCGAACGAGGAGTACAGCAGGTCGCCGTCGTCGTCGATGGTGGCGGCGCCGTAGACGATCTCCTGGCGGCCGTCGCCGTCCACGTCGGCCACGCTCATCGAGTGGAAGCCCTGCGTGGTGAGGTCGGCGTACTCGGGGTTCGAGCCGGCGCCGCCGTGCGGTGCGGCGTTGAACGGGTTCGCCATCGGGACGTGGCCGCTGTCGACGTACCAGACCTGCTTGAGCCGCCGGCCGTCCCAGTCGTAGGCGGCGAGCGTGGTGCGGGTGTAGTAGCCGCGGGCGAAGATCGCCGACGGGCGTCTGCCGTCGAGATAGGCGACCGAGGACAGGAAGCGGTCGACGCGGTTGGCCGGCTCGATCCTGGCCATCGCGTAGTCGCCCCACAGCAGGCCGTCGTCGCCGCGTCCCGGCTTGTAGTGGACGGTCTGCAGCTCCTTGCCGGTGGCGCCCTCGAACACCGACAGGTACTCGGGGCCGTCCACGACGAATCCGGCGAACTCCCGCAGCCGGTTGTTGGCGCTGCGGGACGGCGCGTACGTGTCGACGAAGTAGGTGGCGAGCGCGACGGCGTCGTTGTGGGAGAGCGGGTAGGAGTATCGCGGCTCGATGCCGAAGGCCTGCTCGAGCGTCGCCGGCCAGTGTCCGGCCCTGACCTCCGGGTGCTCGTGCCACCCCTCGAACATCTCGACGACGTGGTCGAAGTAGTCGTCGGCGCTCATCCGATAGTCGTCGCGGTGCGAGTAGCCGGCCTTGACGTCGTCGCGGGGCATCGTGATGTGACGCTCGGAGACGACCCGGCCGTCAGGGCCGTACTTGATGATCCTCGTTCCGGGCGCGGTCTTGAGCATCATCTCCGAACGGCCGTCGCCGTCGAAGTCGTAGACGAGGAACTGTGTGTAGTGGGCGCCGGAGCGGATGTTCACGCCCAGGTCGAGCCGCCAGCGCAGGGTGCCGTCCAGCTCGTACGTGTCGACGTAGGTGTTGCCGGTGTAGCCGCGCTGCGAGACGTCCTTGGAGTTGGACGGATCCCACTTGACGACGTACTCGTACTGGCCGTCGCCGTCCACGTCGCCCACGCTCAGGTCGTTGGCGGCGTACGTGTAGGACTCGCCCGCCGGGGTGACGCCGTCGGCGGGTTTGTGCAGCGGAAGATCATAAAACGATTTAATCCAAGGCGTGGTCGCGTCGCTGCGGCGGCCCTCCCGGCCCTTGACGACGGGGGCGACGCGGTACTCGGACGCCGGCGTCCCAGCGGGGTCGTGGACGTTGGTGCTGTCGGTGACCGTGGCGACGGGGCGGCCGTCGCGGTAGACGCGGAAGTCGGCGCCCGTCATGCCCGAGGCGCTGTGTCCGGACACCTCGTCGCCGAGGAGCCGCCAGCTCAGGAACACGCCGTCGCTGGTCGGGACGGCGACGAGGCCGCGGTCTAGGTGTTCGAGCCGGATGCCGGGCCCGGGGTGGCGGCCGGCTGCGCCCTTGCCGGCCGCGGCGGCGGGTAACGCGGCGAGCGGCAGGCACAGTAACGCGGTCAGGCCTGTGGCGATCGCGCGGCGGATGCTGTCTGGAGGTCTCATGCACGCTCCGCTGATTGAATCGATTCAATCTCATGCGGAGAATAAATGCGAATTGTGAGGTCTGTCAAGACCATCCGTCACGACCACGCCACCGCACGGGCCGGGGCGTGTCCGGGTGGCTGCGCCGCTCGCAACGGCGGCAAGGGGCGGGCGCTGCTCGGCGTGGCGGGCGACGCAAGGTGGGGCGTGCCTGTTCTGTCCGCGCCCACGGGTGCGGCCCGCACGCTCCTGGCCCGCCCTCACGAGACGTCACGCACGTCGCATCATCGGCCCGTTCCGGGGTGGGACGACCGGAGCGGTACGTCGCCGGCCTGAGGGATCCACCGTCATCGGAGCCGGCAGAGAGATGTGATCCCTTCTACGTTGTGGGCGTGACCGGGTTATGGGACAACGCCAGAAGACTCCGCAGAGCAGGAAGGGCGCTGCTTGCCGTCGCGGTCGCCCTCGCTGGCAGCGGGCTCGTGGCTGATCACTGCGGAGCAGTTCCCTGAACCACTCGTCATTGGCCCTGTATCGGCGGTGGCGGCAGTGTCGCCGGCGGTAGCTGCTGCCGCCGCCGCAGGAAAACGCACCTCCCGCGTCCGGCGGCGCGGACGTCAGGCACCCGCGAAGGCTTACGAAGAGGGCACTGCGCTGACCCGACGCGCGGTCAAGCCGGTCACCATCGCGCTGATCGCCACCTCGGGTGCGGCGGCCATCGCAGCAACCCTCTTTCCAGGAATTCATGCCTCAGATGGGGACCAGGCCGCACCGACGGTGGAGCCGACCAGGACGAGCACAGAGGACAGTGACCCCAGCACCACACGCTTGGACGGCAAGGCGCCTACGCCGGTGACCGTCACTGAGACCGTCACGGTCACGGCCACAGCGGACGCCGCACTCAAGGCGTTGCCTCCGACGACGACAACTGACGCGAGGGAGACGTCGAAGCCGCACGAGTGGGTCAGCTCCGTTGCCGGCCCCCTGGCAGTTGTCGTCGGGGCCGCGGGTGTCGTCGTCACAGGTCGCGCGTCCCGTCTCCGTCCAGCGTCTCCGCCCCGGCGGGCGCCCAGGGTCCGGCCGACGGGACGAAGGCGGCCTCGGCTCCAGGATCACAACGCTTCCGGCACACGAAGGTGAGCCCGCCTCACCAGGTGGCTACCGCGCGTCGGTGTTCAGGGCGGTGCCGAGGACGTGGATTGCCTGGGCGATGGCCGCCTCGGCGGCGGCGGTCGAGCGGACGGGGTTGAGCATCATGAAGTCGTGCAGGGTGCCGTTGTAGCGGACGCTGGTGGTCCGGACGCCGGCCGCGGTGAGCAGCCGGGCGTAGGCTTCGCCCTCGTCCCGCAGGACGTCGTTCTCGTCCACGATCACGAACGCGGGCGGCAGGCCCGCGAGGTCGTCCGGGGTGGCGCGCAGCGGCGAGGCGGTGATCTCGGCGCGCTGGGCCGGGTCGGTCGTGTAGGCGTCCCAGAACCAGGCCATGGCCCTGGCGGTCAGGTGCGGGCCGTCGGCGAACTCGCGGTAGCTGTCGGTGTCCTGGGCGGCGTCGGTGACGGGGTAGTACAGCGACTGGTGCACGAAGGTCACGTCAGCGCGCCGCTTGGCGAGGATGGCGAGCGCGGCCGTCATGTTGCCGCCCACCGAGTCGCCGGCGACCGCCATCCGTGAGGCGTCGAGGTGCTCCTCGGCGCCGTTGCTGGTGATCCATCGGGCGGTGGCGTAGGCCTGTTCGATCGCGACCGGGTAGCGGGCCTCGGGCGAGCGGTCGTACTCGACGAAGGCCACCGCGGCGCGCGCCCCCACGGCCAGTTCCCGGACCAGCCGGTCATGGGTGCCGGCGTTGCCGAGCACCCAGCCGCCGCCGTGGACGTACAGGACGACCGGTAGCGTGCCGGACGCGCCCGCGGGCTTGACGATCCGTACCCGGACGTCGCCGACCTCGGCGGGGACGGTGATCCACCTCTCGTCCACGTCGGGCATGGCGACGGGGGCGGCCTGCAGGTCGTCCAGCACCTTGCGGGCGCCCTCGGGCCCGAGCTCGTACAGGAAGGGTGGCTGGGCGGCCGCGGCGGCGAACTCCTGCGCCGCGGGCTCCAGGACGTGCTTGGTCATGCCGGGTTCTCCCGTTCCGATGTCGTCTCCGCGTCCGGACGGACTGCGACTGCGGCGTCATGCCGTCCGGGCTCGGTCGCCGACCGCTTTGTGCGGACGGGCCGCGGGTCGTGCCGGGCTGGTCCACGGGGTCGGCCCCTGAGGGTGGCTCTACCCCCCTGCCAGGAGTGATGCGTCGCGATGGGCTCAGGTCACTCCATCCTGCGAGCGTCCGGTGGGTCTGGTGAGTCGGTGGGTGTGCCGCATGGAGCGGGCCAGGAGCGGGATCATGCACAGGGCGGCGGTGTCGGCGGCGCGCAGACCGAACGCGGTGCCGACGACTCCGGCAACGGTCGAGCCGATCGGCAGCATGCCCCACGTCACCGTTCTGTGCACCGCGGTGGCGAGAGTGGTCATCTCGGGCGGGGCCGCGACGGATTCCGCACGGTGGCGGATCGCGAGGATGGTCAGCACACTGGCCACGTAGCTCGTGGCGTCCAGGAGCAGGGCTCTTGCCGCGCCGACCGTACCGATGATCAGGCCGGCCAGGCCCGGCCGACGCGGGCGATGGGGGTAGCGCGAACGACATGGAAGGATCCTCGGCCCGGCCCTGGGGACGCGGCCAGTGGCGCAAGTGACCACAGGCGCTAACATTCCGCCATGCTGCGACCCACACGGCGGGGGCCGACCGTTTCCGTGCTCGCCTACGACGGGATGTCGGTCTTCGAGATGGGCATCGTCACCGAGGTGTTCGGCCTGCCCAGGCCGGAGTTCGAGGTGCCCTGGTACGAGCTGACCGTGTGCGCCGAAGCGCCCGGCCCTGTGCGCATCGTCGGAGGGGCCAGCCTGCACACGCCCTACGGCCTCGACATCTTCGCCGCCGCCGAGACGGTCATCGTGCCCGGCGTGCCCGACGTCACCGCCGACCCCTCACCCGAGCTGGTCGCCGCACTGAACCGGGCCCACGAGCGGGGCGCGCGGATCATGTCCATCTGCTCGGGAGCGTTCGCGCTGGCCGGCGCGGGACTGCTGGACGGCCGCCCCGCCACCACCCATTGGCGTTACGCCGACCGTTTCCGTCAGCGTCACCCCGAGGTCGACCTCGACCCCGACGTCCTCTACATCGACGACGGGCCCCTGCTCACCAGCGCAGGCAGCGCGGCCGGGCTCGACCTGTGCCTGCACGTCGTCCGAAGCGACTACGGCCCCGCGATCGCCAACGCGGTCGCCCGGCGGCTGGTGATCCAGCCGCACCGCGACGGTGGTCAGGCGCAGTTCATCGAGGCTCCGCTGACCGCCGATCCGGCCGACGACCGCATCGCCCGCAGCATCGCGTGGGCCTTGGCCCACCTCACCGAGGTGATCACGGTCGAGACGCTGGCCGGCCAGGCGCACATGTCCACCCGTACCTATTTGCGGCACTTCACCCGCGCCACCGGCACGACCCCGATCCGGTGGCTGATCCATCAGCGGATACAGGCAAGCCTCGCGCTCCTCGAAACGACGGACACGCCGATCGAGAAGATCGCGAAGGCCGTGGGGTTCGACACGTCCGTCACCTACCGCCACCACTTCAACGCCATCATGCGAACGTCGCCGTCCGCGTACCGGAGCGCCTTTCACACGGGCGAAGCGGTTCCCGCGGGTCGGCCGTAGGACGGGACGCCGGGCGGGATCAGGTGGTCCGGAGGACGATGCGGCCGTTGGCGGTGCCGTTCGCCTGGCGGTTCCATGCCTCGGCGACCTCGGCCAGCGGCATCACCTCGTGGGTGACCGCGAGCCGGCCGGCGGACGACTGCTCCGCGATGTAGGTGATGGCCGCGGCCCGCTGTTCCCTGGTCACCGAGTTGTTGGTGTAGCCGAGGATCCGCAGGGAGCGGCTGCGGATCGTCGAGGAGTCGAGCGGGCTCGTCTCCGAGGCCGAGCTGCCCAGGTTGACCAGGCGGCCGCCGTCGCGCAGCGTCCTGGCCGCCGCCGCGGCCGGGACCCCGAAGAGCGGGTCGAGCACCAGGTCGGCGGGGCCGTCGCAGGCGTCCAGCAGCCGAGCCGCCAACTCGGCGACCTCGGCCGCGGTGTCCGCGGGCGTGCGGGCGAGCGACGCCCCCTCGGTGTCCGCGGGCGTGCGGGCGAGCGACGCCCCCTCGGCGTCCGCGGGCGTGCCGGGAAGTGACGCGCCTGCGGTCTCGTCCGGGGTGTCGTGGTGGTGGATGGGGACGACCGCGTCCGCGCCGGCGTGGTGGGCGCGTTTCCTGGCCGCCGCCGAGCGGGCCACCGCGATCACGCGGCGGGCGCCCGCCAGGCGGGCCAGCTGGATCGCGGCCTGACCGACCACGCCGCCCGCGCCGAGGACGATCACCTGTTCACCGGCGCGCAGCTCACCACGCCAGGTCAGCGCCAGGTACGCCGCCACCGCCGACAGACCGAGCGCGGCCACCGCGTACGGGTCCGCCCCGGCGGGCAGTTCCACCAGGTCGTCGGTACGGGCCAGGGCAGCCTCCGCCATGCTGCCGTCACCCGGGGCCATCCCGGCGGAGGTCGGGAACCACACCGGCCTGCCCGCGACGGTGCCGACGCCCTGGACGCCGGGCACGTACGGCAGGGCCGGCACCCCGAAGTACGAGGCGCCGCCCGCGCACAGCAGGTCCAGGGGGGTGACGGGCGCGGCGGTCACCCGTACGACCTCCCGTCCTGGCCCGGGTTCGGGCGCGGGACGGTCGGCGACGACGGGCGGCCGGGCGCAGGTCTCGATGAGTGCCGCCCGCATCACGTCACCTGACGGGCGCAGGAGCCCGGCCATCAGGTGGTGATGTCCGGGTACGGGAGGGCCATGTGCGACAGGCGCCGGGCGTACTCCAGCTGGAAGCCGAGCGGCGGGTGGTCGCGTTCGAACATGGCGATGAACAGCGTCAGCGTCAGGAACGGGTGCGCGCCCAGCTCGAACAGCTTCTGGTAGTCGTGGGAAGCCAGGGCCTCCCGCTCGACGTCCTCGAAGCGCAGCCACGTGGACGACTCGCCGCTGTGGCAGCCGAGGATGCGGTTGGCGTACTCCGACTCCCACCACTCCACGGTGGCGCGCGGCTCCTCGCGGTAGCGTTCGACCAGCTCGGGGTCGCGATCGACGGTGAACAGGAACTTGTTCAGCAGATACTTGCTCACGACTCCTCCTTCGTCGGATTCGCGAGCGACATGCTGCTGTGTTCGCTGGCTCGCTCGCGTCGCTCGCTCACGACCGGCCTCCCTCGGGGTACCAGGTGAAGTACGCCTCCATGGTGTGGAACAGGTCGTAGGTGTCGACGTAGTCGGCCTTGCGGCCCTCGCCGGCGACGCCCATCATCAGCATGAAGTCCATGAACCCGTGGGTGGCGTTGCCCGGCAGGTGCAGGCTGTCGAGGGTGACCTCCGACAGGCACCCTTCGATGTCGCCGGTCGAGATCCACTCCACGGCCTTGCGGTCGAACTCGGGGTCGGGCCCGTGCGGCCCGAACTGCCGGGGCCCGCCGAGTTCCAGCGACAGGTGGCCGGTGCCGATGATCGCGACCCGCCTGTCCGCCGGCCACGACTCGACGAGCTGCCGGATCGTACGGCCGAGCTGCACGAACCGTGAGGGCCGGGGCAGGGGAGGGGCGAAGATGTTGGTGTAGATCGGCACGATCGGCAGGTCGTTCTGCGGGCGCAGCGTGATGATCGGGCACGTGATCGAGTGGTCGATCCGCAGCTCGTTGGAGAATGCCAGGTCGAACCCGGCGTCGATGCCTTCGCGCAGGATGTACGCCGACAGGTCCTCCTGTCCGGTGAAGAACATCCGGGGCAGGCCGAACTCGCGTTCCTCGTTGGAGAAGTTCGCGTCGTAGAAGGGCGCCTTGCCGACCAGGAACTGCGGCATGTTGTCCAGCCACAGCTGGTGGAAGTGGTCGGAGCCGACCATGACGAGCACGTCGGGCCGGGCCCTGGCCAGCGTCTCGCGGAACGCCTCCACCTTGCGCACCCACTCGTCGGCGAACGGTGGGCGGTCCTCGCCGGTGGCGGTGCTGGCCCGGTAGTAGAAGGGATGGTGCGTGGATGCGATGACCGCCACCACTTCAGCCATGCGTGCCTCCGTCAGTGCCTGCGTCGGTGAACGGGACAGGCGGGATGGAACGGTTGTTGAGGTCGACCGACAGGAAGATCTCGTTGGCCACGGGACGGCGCAGCTCCTCGGCGAGCTGCCCGATCAGGCCCGCGGTCCTGGCGAGCAGCGCGAACCCGCGCAGCAGCTCCAGCGGCAGCCCCAGGTCGGCGAGCGCCGCCCCGCAGACGCCGGCTCCGTTCAGCGGCAGCGTACGTCCGAGGACGGCCGGGTGCACGCGGCCGATGGCGGCGAACAGCGACAGGTGCGGCCCGACCAGGCCCTCCTCGGCGGCGATCTCGAACAGCCGCGGCGTGCGCGGGTCGCCGTCCTTGTGCACGTGGTGGCCGAGCCCGGGGATGAGCTGCTTGGCCGCGCGCCGGGCGCGTACGGTCTCCAGGGCGAGCTCGTCCCAGTCGGCGTCGTCGCACGGCAGGGGGTCGCGTCCGGCCACCACGTCGTGCAGGAAGCGGCCGCAGTCCTCGGTGACGCCGAGGAAGCGGGAGCCGCCGCCGAGCAGCCCGGCGGCCAGCGCCCCCTGGACGGAGTCGGGCGCCGACAGGTACGTCAGCCGGGTGACGATCGCGGTCGGCGTGAACCCGTGGTCGGCCAGCGCGGCCAGCACGGCCTCGAACACGCGCACCTCGCCGGGAGCGGGGCGGCGCTGGGTCGCCAGCCAGAACGCCAGCTCACCGAAGCCGACCTCGCCCATCACGTCGGCGGCCAGGTCGCGGCCGAGCAGCGTGATCGTGTCGGGCGTGGACGCGCCCAGCGCGGTGGGGTAGTCAGGCATCGTCGCCTCCGTCGGTCAGCCAGGCGCGGAGTTCGGCGCCGTGCTCGTCGAGTCCAGGGGGCGGCAGGTGGTAGCCGGCGGGCGTCCCGGAGAAGCGGATGGGGTGCCGCGTGGTCGGTGTCGCCTTCTCGCCCTCGCCGACGACCACGATCGGGTCGAGCCCGAACCGCTCGGCCATGGCGAAGCCGCCGTCGATGGTGTTGATCGGCCCGCTCGGGATGCCGGCGTCGACGAGCAGCTCGAACCACTCCTGCGCGGGACGGGTGACGAGCCGCTCGACGAGGACGGGCCGCAGCTCCTCGCGGTTGGCGGTGCGGTCGGCGTTGCGGGCGAAGCGCGGGTCGTCGGCGACCTCGGGGATGCCGAGCACCTCGCACAGCTTGCGGAACTGCCCGTCGTTGGCGGCGGCCACGATCAGCTGGTGGTCGGCGGTCGGCAGCGGCTCGTACGGGAACACGCTCGGGTGCGCGTTGCCCATCCGGTACGGCACCACACCCCCCGCCACGTACGCCGAACTCTGGTTGACCAGGCCGGTCAGCGCCGACGACAGCAGATTGACCTCGACGTGCTGGCCCTGCCCTGTGGCGTCGCGGTGGCGCAGCGCGGCCAGGATGCCGATCACCGCGTGGTTGCCCGCCATCACGTCGAACACCGAGATGCCCGCCCGGTACGGCGGCCCGTCCGGCTCACCGGTCAGGCTCATGAGCCCCGACATGGCCTGCACCATGAGGTCGTAGCCGGGCACGCGGGCCCCGGCGCCGGAGCCGAACCCGCTGATGGAGGCGTACACGACGCCCGGGTTGAGCCCGCTGACGGCGTCGTAGTCGAGCCCGAACTTGGCCAGGCCGCCGGGGCGGAAGTTCTCCACCATCACGTCGGCGCGCCGCGCCAGCTCCCTGGCCACCTCCACGTCGCCGGGGTCGCGCAGGTCGAGCGCGATCGACCGCTTGCCGCGGTTGACCCCCAGGTAGTACGTGGACACCTCGCCCCGGGAGGGCGGCGTCCACGAGCGGGTGTCGTCGCCGTTACGGCCTTCCACCTTGACGACGTCGGCGCCGAGGTCGGCCAGCAACATCGTGGCGTACGGCCCGGCCAGAACCCGCGAGAAGTCTGCCACCAGCACGCCGGACAGCGGCCCTTCCGCCGCGGAGTCAGTCATCCAGCTCCATCCTCACGTCCGTCTAACGGACGTTCGTCCGCAAGTGTGATCCCAGCACGTTTCGCCACTTTCGTCAACCATCTTGACAGCGACTCACCTGCTCATCAGAGTGACTGTGACCGTACAGCGGACAACTGTTCGCAGCGAGGAGCGTGGCCATGAACGAGTTCGAGGCCGGCAGGCCCGTGGTGCTGCGCGGCGGCACCGTGCTGCCCATGGACGGGCCGCCCGGCGGTGCGCGCAGGGTGCTGGAACGCACCGACGTCCTCGTCGTCGGCGACCGGATCGCCGCCGTCGGCCCCGAGCTCGACGTGCCCGAGGGCACCGCCGAGATCGACGCGTCCGGCGGCATCGTGATGCCCGGCATGATCGACACCCACCGGCACATGTGGCAGACGGCGCTGCGCGGCTACGGCGCCGACTGGACGCTCACCCAGTACTTCGTCTGGTTCTACCTCGAGCACGGCAGGCTGTTCCGGCCCGAGGACGTGCACGCCGGCAACCTGCTGGGCGCGGTCGAGGCGCTGGAGGCCGGCGTCACCACCGTCGTCGACTGGTCGCACGGTCTGCAGACGGTCGAGCACGCCGACGCCGCGGCCGACGCGCTGCAGGCGGCCCCGGGCCGGTACGTCCTCGCGTACGGCAACATCCAGCAGCCGCCCGCCGAGTGGACGACCGCGCCCGAGTTCCGCGACTTCGTCCGCCGCCGCGTCACCGGCGACGACATGCTGGGCTTCCAGATCGCCTTCGACGTGCTCGGCGACCCGTCCTTCCCGGAACGGCCCGCGTTCGAGGTGGCCCGCGAGCTCGGCGTGCCGGTCACCACGCACGCCGGCGTGTGGGGCGCCACCGGCGACGACGGCATCCGGCTGATGCACGACCACGGCTTCATGGAGCCCGGCACGATCTACGTGCACGCCGCCTCACTGTCGGCCGACTCCTACCACCGCATCGCGGCCACCGGCGGCTTCGTCTCGGTGTCGACGGAGAGCGAGCAGAGCGCCGGCCAGGGCTACCCGCCCACGTGGGCGATCCGCGCGCACGGCATCCCGGTCTCGCTGTCGATGGACACCACCGTCTGGTGGAGCGGCGACCTGTTCTCCGCCATGCGCTCCACCCTGGGCGCCGACCGCTCGCGCGAGCACCTCGAGGCGCACGCCAAGGGCGAGACGGTCACCCACGGGGCGCTGCGCGCCGACCAGGTCGTGGAGTGGGCGACCAGGGGCGGCGCCCGCGCGCTCGGCCGCGACGATCTCGGCGTCGTCGAGGCCGGCAAGAAGGCCGACCTCGTGCTCATCAAGAACGACCGCTCGCCGGTGTCGTTCCCGCTGCTCAACCCGTACGGGCACGTGGCCTTCCAGGCGCAGCGCGGCGACGTGCACACCGTGCTGGTCGACGGACGGGTGGTCAAGCACGAGCACCGGCTGCTCGGCGTCGACCTCGCCGCGATCCGGGCCCAGGTCGACCGCACGGTCGAGCACCTGCGCGGCGCGATGGGGGAGGAGGCGTGGGCGAAGGGCATGAACCCCGACATCCCCACCACCGAGATCCTCGACAACCCCTACACCTACACCGACTACCGCAGCGACTCCACCCACCGCGCCTGACCGCCCCGGCCGCTGTGCGGACGGGCGACCGTCTAGAGTCGGACGGACGGATCCGAACGAGTGAGGGTGTTCATGGCACGTGGTGAGACCGGTCCCGACTTCATCGAGGCGCTGGCCCGTGGTCTCGACGTCATCAGGGCCTTCCGGCCGGCCCGCCCGGTCATGTCGCTGACCGAGGTGGCCGCCGCGACCGGCCTGGCCCGCCCGACGGCCCGCCGCATCCTGCTCACCCTCCAGGAGCTCGGTTACGCCCGCCCCGAGCAGGGCGGCTTCGCGCTCACGCCGCGCGTCCTCGAACTGGGCGTGTCGTACGTGCGCTCGATGGGCCTGTGGGACGTCGCCCGTCCCCATCTGGAACGGCTCGTCGCCCAGACCAACGAGTCGTCGTCGATCGCGCAGCTCGACGGCTCCGACATCGTCTACGTCGCGCGGGTCGCCGTACCCAAGATCGTGGCGCTGTCGGTGCAGGTCGGCACCCGCTTCCCGGCGTTGCAGACGTCGCTCGGCAAGGTGCTGCTGGCGGCGCTGCCGCCGGGTGAGGCCGAACGGGTGCTGGCAGAGCCGAGCCGTTCCGGCATCGAGCCGCGCTGGCGTCCCGACGTCAAGGAGCGCGAGGCCGAGCTGCGCTCGGTGCGGGCCAGGGGGTGGGCGATCACCGACGAGCAGCTCGCCCTCGGCATAAGGTCGGTGGCCGCGCCGCTGCGCGACGGGCTCGGCAACGTCGTCGCGGCCGTGAACGTCAACGCCCACGCGGCGGAGACGTCCCTCGACAAGCTGCTCGAGGAGCACCTGCCGCTGCTGCTGCAGACGGCGAGCGCGATCAGCGCCGACTTCGCCCTGTACGAGGCGGTCCCCCAGGTCACCGCCTCCTGACTCCCGCCAACAGCCCTCCGCGCCGCCGGCGGCGCGGAGGCTTGGGTCTTGCCCGTGAAAGCTTTGTCTGCTTTCAATGATCTTCTGACGAAGATCCGGGAGGGTCCGAATGCGTGGTTTACGGGCGTCCGCTGTCGCCCTGATGCTCCTTGTCACGACGTTCGTGGGCGCGCAGCCGTCCACATCGGCCGTCGCCGGTCCGACCGACCCCGAGCCGGCCTCGCTGGTCACGCTCTCGGTTCCGGACATCGCCGCGATGGACCGGCTGGTGGCTGCCGGCGCCGACCTCACCGAGCGCGTCCGTCCCCAGGCCGACGGCAGCATCCAGGTGGACGCGGTCGTCACCCCGAGCCAGCTCGAGGCCCTGCGCCCGCTCGGCGCGACGCTCGCCTCCGAGGCCCCCGCCCCGGCCGCCACGCGGGCCAAGGGCAAGGGCGGCGGCGCCAAGGACCAGGTCGTCATCGAGCGGGCCGTCTGGTTCAAGTCCCGCGACGGCTACTTCCTGTCGGTCGAGGCGTCCAGCAGCGCCGCGCAGGCGGCCACGCTCACCGTCACCTGGCGCGGCAAGAAGCACAGCACCGGCCAGGCCGAGATGGTCGCGTACGTGGACGCCGGCGCCTACCTCGGGCACCAGCTGAGCACCCCCGTGCCGGCGGACCAGCAGCCGCAGTCCGTCACCGTCACCTCCGCCGACGGCGGCAAGGCCGACGCCAAGGTCAAGCCGTGGCCCGACGGCGACCGGCCCGACAAGCGAGACCGCGGCTACCAGACGGACTTCATCACCCAGTACATGACGCCGGCCCAGCTCAACGAGCGGATCAAGGCGCTGCACCGGCAGTTCCCCAAGCTCACCGACCTCATCACGCTGCCGTACAAGACGAACGGCTACCGCCGGCACGCCCAGGCCGTGCTCGGCGCCCCGCCCGCCGCGGCCGTGGTCGTCACCTCGAACGCCTACGGCTCCGAGGGCGGCAACGACCTGAGCGTCGAGCTCGTCGACCCCGGCACGGCAGCCGGCCCGCTGCGGGTCTCCCTCGACGGCAAGCTGATCACCGTGAGTCTCGCCACGGACGACTCCGGCGCCGTCGTCAGCACCGCCGCGCAGGTCGCCGCCGCCGTCAACGCGACCCCCGGCCTACCCGTCAAGGCGAGCGTCTACCGGACCGACCCGGGCGCGGGCGTCATGGCCCCGGTGCCCGCCACGCAGCTCGACGACTTCCTGAGCGCCCCCGCCGACGTCTCCCGCGAGCCCGCCGAGGTGCTCGCGCTGCGGGTCGGCGTGCACCGCGACGGCTCGCGCACCGGCGTGCTCGCCTACGCGCAGGAGCACGCCCGCGAGTGGGTGACGCCGTTGGTGTCCATCGAGGCCGCCGAGCGGCTGCTGCGCAACTACGCCACCGACAAGGCCACCCGCCGCCTGCTGGAGCGCAGCGACGTCTTCATCGTCCCCGTCGTCAACCCCGACGGCGCCAACTACAGCTTCTACGACTACAACTCCCAGCGGAAGAACATGACGAACCACTGCCCGCCCGCGCAGTCCGACCCGGCGCTGCGCAACCAGTGGGGCGTGGACGTCAACCGCAACTACGCCGCCGGTTCCGTCCACGACGGCTACGTCGGCGGTTCGACCAACTGTCAGAGCGGCACGTACGGCGGCCCCGCCGAGCACTCAGAGCCGGAGAGCCGCAACGTCATGTGGCTGGCCGAGCGCTACAGCAACATCAAGTTCGCCATGAACATCCACAGCTACGGCGGCTACTTCATGTGGCCCCCCGGCGCCTATCAGGCCGACGGCCGCGTCTCGCTGCCCCGGCCCACGGCCAAGGAGGAGAAGTTCTTCCTCGACTCGGCCCGCACGATCGAGGAGGCGATCGTCGCCGAGCGCGGCACGGTCATCTGGCCGCAGCAGACCGGCCCGGTGACGGACGTGCTGTACTCCGCGGCCGGCAACTCCGCCGACGAGCTCTGGTACGACCACGGCATCTACGGGTGGGACTTCGAGGTCGGCGCCGACCTGTGGAACCCCGAGACCCGCAGGTGGGAGGGCGTGGGCTTCCAGCCGCCGTTCGAGGAGGGACACCAGGAGGCGATGGAGTTCGCCGCCGGTCTCATCTCGCTCATCGGCATCGCCGCCGACCACCGCGATCGCTGATCTCCCGTGACATCCAGCTGGAGGACTTCCTTGCGCTTACGCACCGCGCTCCTCGGCGTGGCCGTCTCGGCCGCGCTGCTGGTCGCCCCGCAGACCGCGGTGGCCGACCCCGCCGACCCGCAGCCCCCGGCCGTACGCGAGTTCGGCAACGGCCCGGAGCGGAACGAGGTCGCGGCCGGTGTGCCCGAGCAGGCCGGCACGCTGCGCGCCGCTCCCGAGACGGAGCGGCGGCCCGAGCAGCCGCCGCACGCCGGGCCGTCGCGCGAGCAGGGCTACCCGCGCCAGACGCGGCTCCCCGAGCCCGCGGAGAACCCGGCCGACGCGTCGATCAAACTCGGGCTGATGCCGTACCACGGCATCGCGCCCAAGCTGAACGAGCTGCAGAAGCGCAGCAACCGCGTCAGCGTCGAGATCTTCGGGCGCACGCACCAGGGCCGCGACATGTACCTCGTCACCGTCACCGCCCCCGAGAGCCCGGGGCAGGCGCGTGAGCAGGCCCGCATGCGCGACCGCATCGAGCACGACCCCGCCGGCGCCGCCCGCGACCGGGGCCTCGCCAAGCGGTACAAGGCGCCCCTGTACGTCAACGCCAACATCCACGGCAACGAGTGGGAGGGCACCGACGCCGTCCTGCGCACCGTCGAGGAGCTCTCCACCAGCAAGGACCCGGCTGTGACCGCCCTGCTGGCGAAGACGCGGCTTTACTTCAACGTCACCGCCAACCCCGACGGCCGCGTGCTCGGCCAGCGCCCGAACGGCGCCGGGTTCGACCTGAACCGCGACTTCATCACCGCCTCGCAGCCCGAGACGCAGGCCATGCGGCAGCTGATGATCGACGCGCAGCCGGTCACCATGATCGACCTGCACGGTTACGTCAACGGCACGCTCATCGAGCCGACCACGCCGCCGCACGGCGCCAACTACGAGTACGACCTGTTCATCAAGAACACCTACGCCAACGGCCTCGGGATGGAGGCCGCCGTCAACGGCCTCGGCTACACGTTCGACAAGGACGGTGTGCGCCCGGCGCAGATCCCGTTCCGGGACGACCCCGAGGGCTGGGACGACTGGCCGCCGATCTTCACCCCGCAGTACGCGCCCTTCCACGGCGCCGTGGCCTCCCACACCGTGGAGATCCCGCTGCGGGTCAACAACGCCGACTACAACAACCTGCCGGTCGAGGAGTTGCGCCGCCGCTCGGCGATCAACACCGACGTGGCCGCCGCCGCGATCCGGGCGACGTACGCGTTCGTGCAGTCGCGGCACGACCAGCTCATCGCCGACCAGATCGAGGTGTTCCGGCGCGGGTCCAAGGGCGAACCGGCCAAGGAGGTGCCGGTCGGCATCGTCCCCGGCTTCGGCCCCGAGGACGTCTACACGACGACCTACCCCCGCGCGTACGTCATCCCGGCGGGCGCCGGGCAGCGTTCGGCCACCGCCGCCGCGCGCCTGGTCGACCACCTGATCGCCAATGACGTCGAGGTCGGACGGGCCGAGCGCGCGTTCCGCGTCGGCCGCACGACCTACCCCCAGGGCTCGTACGTCGTCGACATGCGCCAGCCCAAGCGCGGCCTGGCCAACGTCATGCTGGAGCAGGGCGCGGACATCTCGCCCCGCGTCGACGCCATGTACGACATCTCCGGCTGGAGCCACGCCCTGCTGTGGGGCGCGACCGTGCAGCCCGTCGACTCGGCGCCCGCGCACGCCAAGCCGGTCAAGGCCGCGGCCCCGACCGGGGCCGTGCCGCACGGGTGGAGCGCGCTCGCGCTGCAGGTGGGTGACGCCAAGGAGGTCATGGCGCTCAACGACCTGCTCGCCGACGGCGTCGCGGTCAAGTGGGGCGAGAACGGCACCGCGATCGTGCCCGCCTCTGAGCGCGACGCCGCCCGCCGGGTCGCCGACCGCTACGGCGTCGCCTTCACCCAGGCAGGCAAGAGCGGCGGCACCGCGCTCACCCAGGTGCGCATCGCCGCCGCTGCGTCCGCCGACGAGCTGTTCACACTGCGCGAGATGGGCTTCTCCGTGACGCCCGTCTCGACCCAGGTGCTCAACGACGGATTCGACTGGGACGGCACCGACGTCCTGTACGTCTCCAGCGGCCTCAGCCACGCCGGGCTCACCCCGGAGGCCAGGACGGCGCTCGACGCCTTCCTGACCACGGGCGGCGTGGTCACCCGGGGCAGCACCGGCGTCACGTTCAACGCCGCCGCCGGCCTGCTCACCGTGACCGGGGTGGCCGGTCGCAGCGACGCCAACGGCGTCGTCCGGACCGTCTCCTCCGACGGGCCGGTCGGCGCCGGATCGCCCGAGCACTCGTTCGTGTACTCGCCGCGCTGGTTCACCGGCCTCGGCCCCGAGGTCAGGGTCGAGCAGGCGTACGCCACCGACGGGCCGCTCGTCGCGGGTCACTGGCGCGCGGACGCGAACGGCGTGGGCGGCCCCGAGTCGGCGCGCGGCCAGGCGGCCGTCGTCAGCGGCCGTGACGAGCGCGGCGCGGCCGTGGTGATGTTCGGCACCGAACCGATGTTCCGCAACCACCCGAAGGGACTCTTCTCCCAGGTGGCCAGGGCGCTGTACTGGACGTCCTCCGTCACGGGGGCGGCCGTCACGACGCCGTAGCCACAGGGCGGCCGGCGGGCTGTGTGGGCCCGCCGGCCCGCCCTGGTAGAATGATCATGATTTGTGAGCCTTCCGGCCGGGACACCGCGTCCCCCCGGAAGGCTTTTTTTATGTTTTCTATCGACATATCCGTACGTCCTGCCCTGGCCGCCGACCGAGCCGCCGTCGAGCGGCTGTGGCTGATGTTCCGTCACGACATGTCGGAGTTCCAGGGCCAGTTGCCGGGCCCCGACGCCACCTTCAGAAGCGAACGCCTGGAGTCGGCGTTCGCCGACCCCGGCTGGGCGGCGTACCTCGTGACGAGCGCCGACCGGCCCGCCGGGTTCGCGTTCGTACGCGGCCTCGACGGCCCGCTCCGCGTCCTCAACAGCTTCTTCGTGGTACGCGGGGCCCGCCGCGCGGGTGTCGGCCTGCGCGCCGCCCGCGATGTCGTCGCCCGCCACCCCGGCCCCTGGGAGATCGCCTTCCAGGACGCCAACCCGGGAGCGGTCGCCTTCTGGCGCCGAGTGGCCACGGAGCTCGCCGGCACCACCTGGACCGAGGAACGCCGACCCGTACCCCACCTCCCCGAGGCACCCCCCGACGTCTGGATCTCCTTCACCACGGGCTGACCTCAAGCCGACCACGCCGGGCCGGGGCAGCCCCATGGTGGGGCCGCCCCGGCGACTTGGCCGTCCCTGGTCAGCGGGCGGGGGCGTAGCCGGCCGGGCGGGTGGTGAACGTGCCGCGGCCCTGCGTACGGCTGCGCAGCCGGGTCGCGTACCCGAACACCTCGGCCAGCGGCACCACCGCGGTGATCACGACCGCGCCGGCCCGGCCCTGCGAACCGGAGACGCGCCCGCGCCGGGCGGTCAGGTCGCCCAGCACCCCGCCGGCCATGTCGTCCGGCACGGTGACCGTGACCTCCACGACCGGCTCCAGCAGCCGCATCTCACAGGCCCGCAGCGCCTCGCGCAGCGCCAGCCGCCCCGCCGTGCGGAACGCCAGGTCCGACGAGTCCTTGCTGTGCGTGGCCCCGTCGGTCAGCGTGACCCGCACACCCGTCACCGGATGCCCGCCGAGCGGCCCCGCGGCGAGCGCGTCACGGCAGCCGGCCTCGACCGCCCGCACGTACTCGCGCGGCACCCGCCCGCCGGTCACCGTCGAGGCGAACGCGAACGCGCCCTCCTCGAACGGCTCGACGTCGATCACCACGTGGGCGAACTGGCCGGCGCCGCCGTCCTGCTTGACGTGCCGGTACAGCAGCCCGCGCACCCCGCGCACCACCGTCTCCCGGTAGGCCACCTGCGGCCGGCCGACGTTCACCTCGAGCCGGTGGTCGCGGCGGAGCTTCTCCGCGGCCACCTCCAGGTGCAGCTCGCCCATGCCCGACAGCACCGTCTGCCCGGTCTCGGCGTCGGAGCGCACGGCCAGCGACGGGTCCTCCTCGGCCAGCCGCGCCAGCGCCGCCGCCAGCCGGTCGGCGTCGATGCTCCGCCGCGGCTCGACGGCCACCGACACCACCGGCTCGGTCGCCCCCGGCGGTTCCAGCAGCACCGGCGCGCCGGGCGCGCACAGCGTCGTGCCCGTACGCGCCGCCTTCGGCCCGACGAGCGCGACGATGTCGCCGGCGAACGCCCGCTCCACCTCGGTGTGCCGGTCGGCCTGCACGCGCAGGATCCGGCCGATCCGCTCGGTGCGGCCCGTGCCCGCGTCCAGCATCGTGTCGCCCTTCCGTAACGTCCCCGAGTAGACCCGCACGTACGTCAGCCGTCCCGTCGCCGTGGCGCTCACCTTGAACGCCAGCGCCGCCGCCGGCGCGTCAGGGTCGGCGGGGCGCACCTCGCCGCCCTGCCCCCGCACCGCCGGGACGTCCAGCGGCGAGGGCAGGTACCGGACGACGGCGTCCAGCAGCGGTTCGACACCGCGGTCGCGGTACGCCGAGCCGCACAGCACCACCACGGCCTCGCCCGTACGGGTGAGGTCGCGCAGCGCCGCCAGCAGCGTCGCCTCGGAGACCGACGGCTCGGCGCAGAACTCCTCCAGCGCGCCCGCGTGCAGCTCGGACACGGACTCCTCCAGCCGCCGGCGTCGCCGCCGGGCCTCGTCCAGCAGATCGTCCGGCACCGGGACGGAGGCGTAGCCGCCCGTGCCGTCCCACACCAGCGCGCGCATCGCGAGGAGGTCGACCACGCCGGTGAAGCCGTCCTCACGGCCGATCGGCAGCTGCACGACCAGCGGTGCCGGGTGCAGCCGCCGCCGGATCGACTCCACCGCCGCGTCGAGGTCGGCGCCCGCGCGGTCGAGCTTGTTGACGAACGCCACGCGCGGCACGCCGTACCGGTCGGCCCGCCGCCACACCGCCTCGCTCTGCGGCTCGACCCCGGCGACGCCGTCGAACACCGCGATCGCGCCGTCGAGCACCCGCAGCGAGCGTTCGACCTCGTCGGAGAAGTCGACGTGGCCGGGGGTGTCGATGAGGTTGACGCGGTGTCCGTCCCAGTCGCAGCTCACCGCGGCCGCGAAGATGGTGATGCCACGTTCGCGCTCCTGCTGGTCGAAGTCGGTGACGGTGGTGCCGTCGTGCACCTCGCCGCGCTTGTGGGTGGCTCCGGCGAGGTAGAGCATCCGCTCGGTGACGGTCGTCTTGCCGGCGTCGACGTGAGCGAGGATGCCGATGTTGCGGACGGTGGCCAGGGGGTTGGAGATACGGGCACGCACGGTCGTGAACCCTTCCGGGGTGGTTTTCTCACGGGGACGGCGCGATCAAGCCCCAGGCGAGGGCGAGAAGAAGCAGAAAGGGGCGTCCTCGTCAGGGCGTCACCCAGTGACGGCCGCGCAGCCGGCACCGGGGCGTCCGAGACACCAGGATCACCTCGAAACGCGAGGGGAGGACGACGGCAAGGCTGCTGTGACGCACGGCCGGCTCCTCTCTCTACTCGCGGACGGCAGCGAGTGTAGTGACAGCCGTGCCGCGAGGGGAAGCGATTTTCCGCGCGGCACCGTCTGAACGTCACCACGCATGTCCGCCCCCGGCACGCGATACGGCGCCCGAGCGGGGCTCGTCGAGGCGCGGGTAGGCACGGGCCTGGGCGTGCGGTGGCCGGGAGAAGGCGTTTGATCCCTCGCGACGAAGGTAGGTGGCAACCTAGCAGGGGAAATGGAGATCGCCCCGCTATCGGGAGCCTTCACCAGGAAGGCGTGTGAAAGGCGGTCTCCGCGGTGGAGACCGCCGGATCGGGGGAACCCAATGCGCAAGACCCTGACAGGACTGGGCCTCGCGTTCTTTCTGACGCTAGGGCCGGCAGCAGCCGCGACGGCCGAGACACCGGCCGATCCCGTCGCGCAGAGCCAGGTAACACCCGCACCGCAGCAGAAGGAAGAAGGCGGCGGCAACGCCGGCCTCTGGGGCCTGCTGGGCCTGCTCGGCCTGCTGGGCCTGGCCGGGATGCGCAAGCAGCGTAGCCAGGTCGGAACCGCCGAACACGTCTCACCCCGAGGCCCGCGCCCGTAGCGGGGCCGCCCCCGGCCCGTGCGGGCCGGGGTGACACCCGAAGTGGTGCGGCTGTCCGAAGGCCGGCCGTGCCACCCAGCCGGTACGCCGTCGCATCGTAGCGACGGCGTACGCGGCTCTCGACCTCCACACACCTCCAGCCGGTGGGTCCACGCCCGCTGACGGGCCGGGACGCACCATGAGGCGCCCGACGGCAGCTGGCCGCCGGGTCTTACGCATGGGAAGGCCCGGGAACGACGCGCGGCCCGCGTACTCAGGTGACGGGAACGATGTCGGCCCGGGTCAGGACGCCGTCGTCGATGGTGAGCACGCCCACCGTGCCGTGCGGCTGGCGGCGGCGGTCGGTGGGGGAGCCCGGGTTGAAGATCCGCAGGCACTCGCCCGACTCGTCGAGCGGGATGTGCGAGTGACCGAAGACCACCAGGTCGGCGTCCGGGAAGCGGCGCCGCATGCGAGCAAGCCGCCCCTTCGCCGGGCCGCTGTCGTGGATCATGCCGATCCGCAGGCCGTCGAGGGTCAGCTCCAGGGTCTCCGGCGCGACGACGTCGGGGCCGTCGTTGTTCCCCTTGACCACGTGCAAAGGCGCGTACGCGGCCAGTTCCTCCAGCACGGACGGCACGCAGACGTCACCCGCGTGCAGCACGACATCGGCGCCCCGCAACTGCTCGGCGACCCGCGGCGGACACGACCGCCACCGCCGGGGCGCATGCGTGTCCGACAGAACGACAACCCTCACCCCGTCCCCCTGCCCACCCACCGCGGGGGATGTACCGTGCTGGGATGTCACCTCCCGACATCGCCCACCACCGCGGGCTCGTCGCCCGATGGATGCGCGATCCGGCCTGCGTCACCTGGTGTTCCGCCCTCGACGTCGCGCAGGCCGCCCGCTGCTTCGGAGCGGACCCGGGCGCTGGGGTCCCGATGACGTTCACGGACGCGGAGTTCGAGCACTACGACGAAGGCCGGGAGTGCGTCGTGATCGGCTCACTCGACGGCTGGACCCTCGCCATCGAACCCAACGGAGGCGAAGCCCGTTCCTCCGGCGTCCTGGCGGCTCTCTCCAGGGGCGGCCGCGCGCTCAGCCTCTATTGGAACGGCCCGGTACACGTCGAGTTGAACTACGCCGTGCAAGGGCGGTTCGTCGCCGAAGTGCCCAGGTCGCCCGTCGCCGACTGGCCTGCCGCCATCCGTGACGTGGTCGCTCCGCACCTCTCCGGCATGACGTTCCCGCCTGACGACCGGTGGAGAACCGACGCCTTCACTCTCGCCGCCCGCCTCAGCGGAACCCAGCTGACCGACCGGTGGCTGGAGACCGAACACCTGCGCTTCGTCATCTAGCGCTGGAGTGCCAGGTAGGTCCACGAGATGTCCTGGCGCCCGTGTGGATCGACGCGTTCGGCCAGATGGATCAGGTCCAGGCCATGCGTGCGAGCCAGGGCGATCGTCTCCGCCGCGGAGACAGGGAACATGCGGCGGCCGATCGGGACAGGACCGTGACGAAGGGAGAGGATCACTCGCCCACCGGTGTCGAGCAGGCTGACCATGGCGGGCATCGCCGCCGCCCGCTGCTGCTCGTCCAGGTGCATCCAGACCGCGGTCAACGGGATGAGATCGAAGCGTCGCCCCTCTTCGCGCAGTCCCGCCAGGTCCGGCAACGTGTCATCGACCCACTCCAGATCCTGGTCGGCATGGAGCCGCTGACTGGTGTGGTCGTTGTGCCAGATGGCGGCGGTGAGTGCGTGAACGCGCTGCAGGATGCGGACGGCCACGCCGCAGACACGGCAATGGCGGAAAAACGTGTCGCCCGAACGGGCAACGATCCGTACCGTCGCGATTATGAAGCTGCTCACGGTCAATATCGGTCGCCCCCGCCCCGATCCGGGGAAGGGGCTGAGTTTGACGGGCATCGACAAGCGGCCCGTTGACGGTCCGGTCGCCGTCGCCGCCCCCGGCCCCAAGGGCACCGGCGCGGTCGGCCTCGCCGGTGATCGGGTCTATGACGTGAAGCACCACGGTGGCTTTGACCAGGCCGTCTACGCGTATGCCCGCGAGGATCTCGACGGGTGGGAGGCCGAACTGGGCAGGACGCTCGCGAACGGGGTCTTCGGCGAGAACCTCACGACCCTGGGCCTGGACGTCAACGGCGCCCTGATCGGTGAGCGCTGGCGGATCGGGCCTGATGTCGTCCTGGAGGTGTCGTGCGCGCGTATCCCGTGTGCCACCTTTCAGGGCTGGCTGGAGCGTGAGGGCTGGATCAAGCAGTTCACGCAGGCCGCACGGCCGGGCGCGTATCTGCGCGTGATCGAGCCTGGCGAGATTCGCGCCGCTGACCCGGTCGCGGTCGTGCACCGTCCCGACCATGAGGTGACCGTCGCGCTCGTCTTCCGGGCGATGACCTTGGAACCGCAGCTGCTGCCGCGGCTGCTGATCGCCGACGCGCTGCCAGAAGCGGAAAAGGAACGAGCCCGCCGGCGCACCACCGCATAGCCAGTCATCCGCGCACCGACCGCCTACGACCACTGGATCCCTGGGAATCGATCATCCAGGCGAGTGTCAGGACAGGCGGGCGGCGCGGTCCTCCAGGTGGCGGCGTTCCGGGAGGCTGGTGGTCTGACGGGCGGCCTGCTGGTAGGCGGCGAGAGCGGCCGGGGCGTCGCCTGCCATCTCCAGGAGGTGGGCGCGGACGGAGAGGAGCCGGTGGTGGCCGGTCAGGCGGGCGTCGGCGGTGAGGGTGTCGAGGAGGTCGATGCCCGCTCGCGGGCCGTGCACCATGGCCACCGCCACCGCCTGGTTGAGGCGGACGACCGGGTTGTCCTCGATCGCCGCCAGCACGTCGTACAGGGCCAGGATCTGGGGCCAGTCGGTCTCGGCCGCGGTCGGCGCCTCGTCGTGCACGGCCGCGATGGCGGCCTGGAGCTGGTAGGGGCCGGCCGCCGAGGTGGCCAGGGCCTCGCTGACCAGCGCGACGCCCTCGGCGACGAGGTCGCGGTCCCAGAGCGTGCGGTCCTGCTCGGCGAGCGGGATCAACCGCCCGTCGGCGTCGGCACGGGCGGCCCGGCGCGCCTCGGTGAGCAGCATGAGGGCCAGCAGGCCCGCGGCCTCGCCGTCGCCGGGCAGCAGCCGGCGCACGGCGCGGGCCAGCCTGATCGCCTCGCGGGTCAGCTCGGGCCGGTGCAGCTCGGGCCCGGACGTGGCGGTGTAGCCCTCGTTGAAGATCAGGTACAGGACGTGCAGCACCACCCGCAGCCGTTCGGCCCGCTCGCCCTCCGGCGGCGGCGCGAACCGCGCGCCGGTCGCCTTGACGCGCTGCTTGGCCCGGCTGATCCGCTGCGCCATCGTCGCCTCGGGCACCAGGAACGCCCGGGCGATCTGCGCCGTCGTCAGCCCGCCGACGGCCCGCAGCGTGAGTGCGAGCTGCGACGGCTGCGACAGCGCAGGATGGCAGCACAGGAACAGCAGGGTCAGCGTGTCGTCGTGGTCGTCGGTCGAGACGTCGCCGGGCGCCGGCGCGACGTGGGCGTCGGCGGGCTCGCGGACCGCTACGGTCTCCTCCCGACGGCGGCGCGCGTGCTCGCTGCGCACCTGGTCGACGAGCCTGCGGGAGGCGACGGTGACCAGCCAGGCGCGCGGGTTGCCGGGCAGGCCGTCGCGCGGCCACTGCACGGCCGCGTCGAGCAGCGCCTCCTGGACGGCGTCCTCGCACGTGTCGAACTGGTCGTAGCGGCGCACGAGCGTGCCGAGGACCTGTGGCGCGAGTTCGCGCAGCAGGCCGTCGAAGTCCGTGGTCACCGGCTCATACTAGGGCCGAACCAGAGGAGTTCCTGGCCGTGCTGCCTGGTCCAGGCGAGCGGCCTGCCGTCGAGGGCGAGCACCTGGTGGAGCACCTCGCCCGGCGGCTCCGGCGTCCCGGCGTGGGGCAGCACGGCGGGGGCCTCGTTCGCGACCCAGTGGCCGGGCAGGTCGCGTACGAGCTGGACGAACGCCGTCCGGCGGGGCGGCGGCACGTGGTACAGCACCGAGCTGTGGAACACCACGAGCGTCGCGCCGGGCGGGGCCTGCGCGGCCAGCGCGGGCAGGTCGTCCACGAGGTCGCCGCGCACCAGCAGCGGCGGGTCGGCCGCCGCGACGGCGGCCGCCGCCCGCAGCCGGGCGCGGCGGTGGGCGTGCTCGGGCCAGATGAGCGCGTCCAGCCAGGCGAGGTCGGCCGGGTTCCGTACGTCGAGCGGGTTGAGGTCGAGCCCGGCCCGCCAGGCCACGCGCGGCACGGTCGCCGGCGGTTCCAGGCCGGTGAGTGCGCAGTCGAGGACGGGCTCGCCGCTGCCCACCACGTGGCCGTCGTAGCGGTAGGCGTACCGGTCGGGGTAGAGGCACAGGCCCGCGGAGGCGCCCACCTCCAGCAGCGCGAGGGGCTGCGGCAGCGCGGTGAGCACGGGCAGCAGGACGGCGCAGCGCCCGGCCTCGTTCGTCTGCGTGACCCGGACCCGCATCTCCGCCTCGATCGCGGGCCAGTTCGCGAGGACGTACGCGTGGAAGGCGGCCGGGTCGTCCACCGGACCGCCGAGCAGCCGGACGACGCCGAACAGCAGGTTCGGCTGCCGTTTGGCCGGGGGCAGCCGCTCCAGCAGGGCCGGCAGCTCGGCGTCCTCGGAGACCGCGAACGCCAGCCGCTCGTAGGCCGGTGACACGCCGTGCGCCTCCCGCGCGGCGAACTCGGCGTACGTCGAAGCCGTCGTCATACCAGGACCCGTACCCGGACGGGCGAGTTGTCCGCAATGCGATGGTGATCAACTCATGAGCCGTTTGAGACGCAACTAGCCCTGATGTTTAAGACGTCCGAAATAGGGTGCTCCTCTGCCGCGCACCCGCGGCGTACCGACAACGCAGGGAGCCAGATGCTCAACAAGACGCGGCGGGGGCTGACCGCCCTCACCGTCACCGCCACGGTGCTGACCGCCTTACCGGCGAACCCCGCGACTGCCGCACCGGGCGCCGCGGCCGGAGGCACGCACACCGTCACGCTGCTGACGGGTGACGTGGTGACCGTCAGGGCGACCGGTGCCACGTGTCCCACCGTCTCCGTCGAACCGGCCGAGCCGAACGCGGTGATCCGCCAGAGCTGCGGCCCCGACGGGCACGTGCGGGTCATCCCCGCTCGCGTGGCCTCGCAGGTGGGCACCATGTTCGACCCCGCCCTGTTCGACGTCACCACGCTGATCGCCGAAGGCTACGACGACGCGAGCGCGACCGAGCTGCCCGTCATCGTGAAGCCCGCCGCCGACCGGCGGGTGGCGGCGCTCGGCGGCGACGTCCGGCAGCTGCCGAGCATCGGCTCGGTCGCCGGCAGCGTCCCCAAGAAGAACGCGGACGTCGCCCGCCAGGCCACGCAGTCGCTGCTCGCGAACGCCGAGAAGGTCTGGCTCGACCGCAAGGCCCACGCGACCGCGCTCACGGTTCAGCAGCAGCCGCCCACCCGTTCCGACCTCGACCGGAACCTGGAGCAGATCGCCGCCCCGCAGGCGTGGAAGGCCGGCTACACCGGCAAGGGCGCGCGGGTGGCGGTGCTCGACAGCGGCGCCGACTTCTCGCACCCCGACCTGGCCGGGAAGGTGGTGGACCACGCCGACTTCATCACCGAGGGCGGCGACGCCGTCGACCAGCACGGCCACGGCACCCACGTGGCCACCACCATCGCCGGCACCGGAGCGGCCGCGCGCGGCGAGCGCCGCGGCGTCGCCCCGGACGCGGACCTGCTCGTCGGCAGGGTCCTCGACGAGAACGGCAGCGGCCTGGACTCGCAGATCATCGCGGGCATGGAGTGGGCCGCCGCGCGGGCCGACGTCGTCAACATGAGCCTCGGCGGCTCGGAGGCCAGCGACGGCACCGACCCGCTGTCGCTCGCCGTGGACGCGCTGACCGAGCAGACCGGCGCGCTGTTCGTCATCGCCGCGGGCAACTCCGGCGGCGCCATCTCGTGGCCCGCCGCCGCCTCCCGTGCCCTGACGGTGGGCGCCGTCGACGGCTCCGACAAGCTAGCCGACTTCTCCAGCCGCGGCCCGATCACCGGCACCCGGGCCGCCAAGCCCGAGCTGGTCGCGCCCGGCGTCGACATCGTCGCAGGCCGGGCGGCAGGGACCACCCTGGGCGACCCGATCGACGACCGCTACACCGTGTCGTCCGGCACCTCGATGGCCGCCCCGCACGTGGCCGGCGCCGCCGCGCTGCTCGTCCAGCGGCACCCCGACTGGACCGGCGACCGGCTCAAGGCAGCGCTGGTCGGCGCCGCCGACCCGCTGCCCGGCACGGACCCGTACGCCACGGGCGCCGGCCGGCTCGACGCGGTCCGCGCCCTGTCGGGGCCGGTCAGCGACCAGCCGGTGGTCGCGCTCGGCACGTTCGGACACCCGCAGAGCGGGACCAGCGAGGCGAAGCTGAGCTGGACCGGCGAGCAGACCCCGGCGACCGTCAACCTCGACCTCGACGTCACCATCGCCGACCACAACGGCACGCCGGCGCCGCGCCGCGCCGCCTCGCTGTCGGCGACCCGGGTGCGGCTGAAGCGCGGCGTCCCCGCGGGTGCCACCCTGCGTCTCGACCGCGCGGCCTTCGCCGAGCGGCCCGGCCTGTACGCCGCCACCGTCACCGCCAGGACCCCCAGCGGCAAGCTCGTCGCCACCACCCCGGTGACGTTCTGGGTCGAGCCACGCAGTCACGACCTGACGGTGCACACCGTCGAGCAGCCGCTGATCTCGCCCGCGGCCGACGCCTGGGTCAGCGTGCTGGTGACCAACCTCGACGACCCGATGACGGCCGCGACGGGCGCATTCAGCGTTCCCGGCGAGACCGTCGAGCTGCGCGTTCCTGACGGCCGGTACGCGGTGACCGCCGCGTACTCGTCCTACGACCCCGAGACTGCCCGCCAGACCGGCGCGCTCGTCGGCGACACCGACGTCAGCATCACCGCCGACCAGGAGATCACGCTGGACACCGCGCAGGCCAAGCCGGTGACCGCGACGGTCGACGGGGTGGACACGAGGACGACCACGGTCGATCTCACCGTGCTGCAGACCTCCGGCAACGGGCTGACCTGGTTCGAGAAGGTCTCCGGGTGGGGTGAGGAGGCCACCGTGTCGGTGAGCCGGCTGGAGCGCCCGGGCATCGGCGAGGTCAAGGCGTTCGCGTCGTTCGCGCTGGAGTCGCCGCAGGGCAAGGCCGAGCCGTACCTGTACAACCTGGCGCACGAGTACCGCGACGGCGTCCCGGCCGACCCCACGTACCGGGTGAGCAGGCGTGAGCAGGGCGAGCTCGCCAGGATCGACGAGCGGTTCCACCAGATGGACCTGGACACCATGGTCACGTCGCTGCGACGCTACGGCTACACCCGCGACGGCTGGTACCTGACCCAGCACCGCACCTACGAGCTGACGGGCAACCGCACCGACTACCTGTCGCCCGGGTTCCTCTGGCAGGACGAGGGCATCTACGGCGGCCTGCTCGCGCAGGAGGGCGCCCGCGAGTACGCGCCCGGCAGCCGTCAGGTCAAGACGTGGGCGCGGCAGCCGCTGCACTCCGACTGGTACGACGACCCGGTGGGAGCCGAGTACGTCTGCGCCGCCCCGCCGTCGCGTACCCGCGGCAACCTGCACGTCGACCTCGTCATGCTCACTGACCGCCACCAGCGGAACGACTGCCTGGCGGCCGGCACGATCGGCGTCAAGCGCAAGCTGGCGCTCTACCGTGACGGGCAGCTGCTGGAGGAGCGGGACGCCTCGCGGGCCGACTTCAGCGTTCCTGAGCGGGCCGCCGACTACCGGCTGACCTTCGACGTCGACACGAGCCTGCTGCTGCCCGTCTCGACCCAGGTCTCCACCTCGTGGACCTTCCGGTCCGCCGGGCCGTCCGGCACGAAGCGCGTCCCGCTGCCGCTGCTGTCGGTCGACTACGCGCTGCCCCTGGACGCCGCCAACCACCCGACCGGCGGGTCGGCGGAGTTCGACGTCCGGCAGGCGAACGGCGTGCCCGCCCAGCGCGTCACCTCGTTCGAGGTGTGGACGTCGACCGACGACGGCGCGAACTGGCGTGCGGCCAAGGTCGTGCGGAGCGGTGACGGCTACCGGGCCGACCTGCCCGCGACCGCGGCCGGTCAGGCCGTCTCGCTGCGGGTGAAGGCCGCCGCCGACGGCGGCAGCGGCATCGAGCAGACGGTCATCCGCGCCTACCGCGCGGGCTGACCTCCCGCCTGACGAGGCCCCGGCCGGTTCTCCGGCCGGGGCCTTCGTCGTCGCCCGTGGTCAGGCGTAGCCGTGGACGTTGCCCGCGGCCCACGCCGCGAGGACGCGCGAGCACGCGGCGACGGACTCCCGCCACGACCTGGCGGCCCCCTCGCCGGCGTCGTCGCTGACGTGCTTGACGATGCGCAACGGCACGCCGGCCCGCTGCGCCACCGACGCGAGTGCGTACCCCTCCATGTCGACCAGGTCGGCCCGCTCGGCCAGCCGGGCGCGGGAGAGCTCGTCGGAGACGAAGGAGTCGCCGGTGGCCAGGGTCGCGCCGCCGTCGTCGGCGAGCGTCAGGGGGGCGCCGACGAACTCGCCGGTCAGGCTTTGCAGGACGGAGCCGTCCAGGTCGTGTTGGAGGACCGTGCCGACGACGTGGGTGCCGGTCCAGCCGGGACGCAGCGCCCCCGCCGTGCCGAGGTTGACGACGCCCGACGGGAGCGGGCCGCGGGCGAGCGCGGTGGCCAGCGCGGAGGCGGCGTTGACCTTGCCCATGCCGGTCAGCAGCACGGGCAGGGACGTGTCGAGGTGCTGGGCTTCCTCCTTGACCGCCAGGACGAGCAGGGGACGGTCACTGGTGATGCGTCCGGTGAGTTGCATGAGGAGCACAGTACGCACAACCCAGCAAATACCGATATTTGACGGTATTGATGCCCAGTAGTGGCAAATAGTGCACCAAGGTCAAAAACCTCTACAGGGGTACAATCAGTACAGGAGCATGAGCAGTCCATCGGTGCGGACGAACGTACGAGGGAAGGGTGTGTCATGCCGGAAAACAGGGGTGTCGTCTACGAGGGCGCGGGCAAGGTGGAGGTCCGCGAGGTCGGGTACCCCGACTTCGAGCTCAAGGACGGACCGGGCGTCAACCCGGCCAACGTGGGACGCAAACTTCCCCACGCCGCGATCATCAAGACGGTCGCCACCAACATCTGCGGAAGCGACCAGCACATGGTCCGCGGACGCACCACAGCCCCGCACGGGCTCGTCCTCGGTCACGAGATCACCGGCGAGGTCATCGAGACCGGCTCCGACGTGGAGTTCGTCAAGACCGGCGACCTGGTGTCCGTGCCGTTCAACATCGCCTGCGGACGCTGCCGTAACTGCAAGGAGCGCAAGACCGGGATCTGCGAGAACGTCAACCCCGACCGGCCCGGCTCGGCGTACGGGTACGTCGACATGGGAGGCTGGGTCGGCGGGCAGGCCGACTTCGCGCTGGTGCCCTACGCCGACTGGAACCTGCTGAAGTTCCCCGACAAGGACCAGGCCATGGAGAAGATCCTCGACCTGGCCATGCTCGCGGACATCTTCCCGACCGGCTACCACGGCTGCGTGACGGCGGGAGTGCAGCCCGGCTCCACCGTGTACATCGCCGGCGCGGGCCCGGTCGGGCTGGCCGCGGCCGCCTCGGCCCTGCTGCTCGGCGCCGCCGTGGTCATCGTGGGCGACCTCAACAAGGACCGCCTCCAGCAGGCCCGCAGCTTCGGCTGCGAGACGGTCGACGTGTCTCAGGGCGACCCCGCCGACCAGATCGAGCAGATCCTCGGCGTGCCCGAGGTCGACTGCGCCGTGGACGCCGTCGGGTTCGAGGCGCGCGGCCACGGGCGCGAGGCGGCCGAGGAGCACCCGGCGACCGTGCTCAACTCGCTCATGGGCCTGACCAGGGCGGGCGGCGCGCTCGGCATCCCCGGCCTGTACGTGACCGGCGACCCGGGGGCGAGCGACGAGGCCGCCCAGCGCGGCTCGCTGTCGCTGCAACTCGGGCTCGGCTGGGCCAAGTCGCTGTCGTTCACCACCGGCCAGTGCCCGGTCATGAAGTACAACCGCCAGCTGATGATGGCGATCCTGTACGACCGGGTGCAGATAGCCAAGGCCGTCAACGCCACGCCGATCCCGCTCGAGATGGCCCCGCAGGGCTACCACGAGTTCGACGAGGGGGCCGCGCGCAAGTACGTGCTCGACCCCCACGGCATGCTCACCAAGTCGGCCTGACGTGTGGCCGAGCTGTCCGGGTGGCCGGCGATCCGGTCACTCGGACAGGGCCGTCCGCAGCTTGGTCAGCACGGCCCGCAGGATCCGGGACACGTGCATCTGCGAGATGCCGAACTCCTTGGCGATCTCCGACTGCGTCATGTTGCCGTAGAAGCGCATCAGCAGGATGTTGCGCTCCCTGGCCGGCAGGGCGTCGATCAACGGCTTGACCGCGTGCCGGTCGAGCATGGTGTTCAGCGTCTCGTCCTGCGCGGGCAGGAAGTCGCTCAGCTCGGCCGCGTCGTCGTCGCCGGTGCTGACGGGCGCGTCCAGCGACAGCGCGGAGTAGGCCGTGGACGCCTCCAGGGCGAGCAGCACCTCCTCCTCGGAGATGTTCAGCCTGGTGGCCAGCTCGGCGACCGTGGGGGAGTGGCCGAGGGTCTGGGTGAGCTCGGCGGTGGCCTTGTTGAGCTCGATGCGGCGCTCCTGGTACACCCTGGGCACCCGCACGGCCCACGTACGGTCGCGGAAGTGCCGCTTGACCTCGCCCATCATGGTGATCATGGCGTAGCCCCTGAACTCGTGGCCGAGACTGGGGTCGTAGCCGTTGACGGCCTTCATCAGCCCCACGTAGGCCGCCTGGCGCAGATCCTCCATCGGCTCGCCGCGGTAGCGGTAGCGGCGGGTCACCTCGGCCACCAGCCCGTCGTGCATCTCCACCAGCCGTTCGCGGATGCGCTCCGCCTGGAGGTCGGAGATCCCGGGGTCGGACAGGTCGGCGAGGAGTTCCTCGGCGGTGAGCTGCTCGAGTTCGACGGTAAGGACGGACATTGCTGCTCCCCTTAAGGTGCCAGCGGCCTCCGCCCAAAAAGAAAAAGCCCAGGCAGAGGCACACGTGTGATGCGCGTGTTCAGAAGCCCTCTGCTGGACTTCAAAACCAAGCTTACCCCCGCTTCCGGGAAACCCACCCGAAAAAAGTCACAAAAAGGTTACGGCGCCCTGGACACCCCGGCCCCGGGCTCCGGCCGGGCGCCGACCCGGTCGGCCTTGCGCGAGGCCAGCGGGACCCGCAGGACGAACCGGGCGCCCCGGGGCGAGTCCTCGATCGTCAGCGAGCCGTCGTGCGACTGCGCGATGGCGCGCGAAATCGCCAGACCGAGGCCGCTGCCCTGCGGGTCGCGCCGGCGCGCCTCGTCCAGGCGGACGAACGGCTGGAACACCTGCTCGCGGTCCTGCTCGGGGATGCCGCTGCCGTCGTCGTTGACGGCGACGACCGCCTGCCCGCCCGAGCGCGCCACGCTCACCTCGACCAGCGACTCGGCGTGCCGCTCCGCGTTGGCCAGCAGGTTCGTCAGCACCTCGCGCAGCTGCACGGCGTTGCCCATCACCAGCACGTCCTCCTCGGCGGACAACCGGACCGGGAGCTGCCAGCCCCGCGTGCGCACCTCCTCGCGCACCAGGTCGGTCAGGCTCACCCGCTGCCGGTGGCTCGGCGACGACCGGACGCGGGCCAGGACCAGCATCTCCTCGATGATCGCGTGGCAGCGTTCGGCCGCGGTGAGAGCGCCGGTGATGGCCTCGTGCGGGTCCATGTCGCGGTACATCAGCGCCTCTTCCAGCTGGGCGCGCATCCCGGTCAGCGGCGTCCGCAGCTCGTGCGACACCATCGAACTGAACCGGCGCTGCTGCTCCACCGCGGCCTGCAGCCGCCCGAGCGTCTCGTTGACGGTACGCGCCAGCCTGGCCACCGGGTCCTGGCCAGGGGGCTCCGGCACGCGCAGGCTGAGGTCGCTCACCGTGACCTCGGCCATCCTGCGCCGCATGGCCTCCACGGGCCGCAGCGCCATCCTGACCAGCACCCACGCCGCCCCGAACATGAGCACGCCCGCCGCGAGGACGCCCACGGTCAGGTACAGCTCCAGCTGGTGGGTCCGCAGGACCTCCGGCTGCTCCTGGCCCGCGTACACGACGTGCGGCGCGCCGTTCCACAGCAGCCGCTCCTCGTGCGGGGACGGCCGGAGCGCCGTGAGCATGAGGCACCGGGAGTCGGAGCAGCGCGTGAGCTGCTGGATCCGGTTGTCGGGCGGCGGCCAGTAGGTGCTCATGGCCGGGAGATGCGCGGCGGTCCTGCTGGCGGCGACGACCTGGCCGGAGGAGTCGACCAGCTGCAGCAGCACGCCCTTCGAGGCGATGACCGCGGGCGGGGTCCGGCTCTCGGTCATCGTGCCCACCCATTCGGTGGCGGCGCGCTGGGTCTCCTCGTACGTGCTCCGCTCGACGGCCATCCGGATCAGCAGATCCGCGGCGACGGCGACCATGCCGAGGACGAGCATCGCGAAGGCGCCGGCGGCCAGTGAGAGCGTCGCCTGCACGGAGAGCCGGTTGGTGAGGAATGACACGCGTTCAGCTCCCCCGCATCCCGCTGGGCGGGGCCTTCGAGGAACGACCGCGGCCGGCCCGTGTCATCGCTGCCACCTCCCGCCGCTGACGTGACCCCGGCCCGACGGAGAGGCCACGACGGAGAACCAACCCTTCGTGTTCCTCGCCGTTCATGTGCAATAACCCGTCACCGGGTCAAAGCCATTTGACCCGGTGACAAAGGGGCGTCAGCCGCACTTTGCGGAAGCCGGCCGTCCGCGATCTCTCCTAGCGTGTGCCCGAGAGCAAGGAGGAGGACGCGGTGATCGAACTGTCGTGGTCGCAGGTCAGCGCCAGGCGGCTGGAACGCGCGAGGCTGCTGGTTCCCTGGCAGGACGTGGACGGGCTCGGGGGAGTCGTGGCGGCCATGTGCGGGGCGCACGCCCAGATCATGTCGGCCGCCGAGGCGTCCGTCGGGCTGCGGGCGCGCGTCACCCGCTCGCACGTCCGCGACGCCCTGTGGACCTCCCGCAGCCTGGTCAAGACGTACGGCCCGCGCGGCACCGTGCACCTGCTGCCCACCGCCGACCTGCCCCGGTGGGCCGGCGCCCTGGCGTCGATCCCGCACACCGGATCCGGCTCCGTACGGCTGACGCCCGAGCAGACCGCGCGGATCGTGGCGGCCGTCCGCGACGCGGTCCAGGAGCGCCCGCTGACGATCGACGAGCTGGACGCGGCCGTCGTGGCCGCCATCGGCCCGTGGGCCGGCGACCTGGTCATGCCCGCGTTCGGTGGCTGGTGGCCGCGCTGGCGCCAGGCGATGGGGGCCGCCGCGCACCGCGGCGCGTTTGTTTTCGGGCCGCCGCGCGGCCGCAAGGTCACCTACGCCGCCGCCCCGATGGCGGGCCCGGCAGCGGACGGCCTCGCCTGGCTCGTCCGGAGCTACCTCACCGCGTACGGGCCCGCGACGCCCGCGCAGTTCGCCCAGTGGGCGGGCGGCCGGCCGCGCTGGGCCGCCGAGGCGTTCTCCCAGGTGGAGCTGGAGGAGGTGCGGCTCGAGGGGCAGTCGGCGTGGGTGCTCGCGGGCGACACAGGGACGCCAGATGAGCGGCCGCGGGGCGTGCTGCTGCTGCCGTACTTCGACGCGTACGTGGTGGCCGGGCGACCGCGTGAGCTGCTGTACCCGGGGGCGGCGGCGCGGCGGGCGTTGAGCGGCGGGCAGGCGGGCAACTTCCCGGTCGTCCTGGTGGACGGCGAGGTGGCGGGCGTGTGGCACGCGCGCAGGGCCGGCTCCCGGATCGACCTGACCGTCGAGCTGCTGCGCGACCTCACTCCCGCCCAGTCGCGCGGGCTCGAGGAGCAGGCGGAGAGATTCGGGACGGTGACGGAGGCCAAGCCGCGCCTGACTCTCGGGCCGGTCACCGTGGGCCCGCACGCCTGACCCTTCATGGTGTATCACTCCCTTTCATGCTCCATAATGGGGAGCGATATGGAGCAATACACCGTTGAGCAGGCTGCGGCCGTGCTGGGTCTGCACGTGAAGACCGTGCGCAACTACGTACGCGACGGCCGGCTGCCCGCCGTACGGGTCGGCAAGCGCTACCGCATCGCGAAAGACGACCTCGCGGCCCTCGCCGGGATGCCGCCGGACGAGGCGATCGCGCCGCGCAGGGCCGAGGTGTCGTGCATCGTGCAGGTCGACGGCCTGTCCAGGCCGGAGCTCGACCGCGTCAGCACGATGGTTCTGGGCGCGCTGTCCGGCCGGCCGAGCGGGCTGCGCGTCGAGTTCGTCTACGACGAGGAACGCGCCCACCTGAAGATCATCGTGCTGGGCGGCCTCGAGGAGAGCGCCCAGGTACTTCGCGTCATCGACGCCCTGGTGAAGGAGTGAGCATGGACATCCCCGGCGTACTCGTGTGCGACCCGCACGGCGAGCCTCTGCGCGAGGGCCGGCACGCGCTCGACCTCATCGGCGACGCGTGGGGCGCCGGCGCCACCTGGGTGGCCGTGCCCGCCGAGCGGCTGCACGACGACTTCTTCACCCTCAGCAGCGGGGTGGCGGGGGAGTTCGTCCAGAAGTTCGCCAACTACCGGCTCGGGCTGGCGGTCGTGGGTGACATCTCCCGCCACACCGCCACCGGCTCCGCGCTGCGCGCCTGGGTGGCCGAGGCCGACCGCGGCAAGCAGCTGTGGTTCGTCCGCGACCTGGACGAACTGGCCGCGCGCCTGCCGGTCAGCCAGGGGTGAACGAGGTGAACAGGACCTCGGCCCCCACCGGGACGTACCCAGCCGCCAGGAACGTGCGGACGCTGGCCGCGTTGCCCGGCGCGACCTGCGCCCAGATCGGTCCGGGGGCCAGATGGCGGGCCGACTCGACGAGCAGCCTGCCGAGACCCCGCCCTCGGTGCGCCGGTTCGACCTCGACGGCCACCTCCCAGCGCCCGGCCACACCGCGTCCGACGGTGACCAGGCCGCCCTCGACGGCCCACACGCGCACCGCGTCGCGGTACTGGAAGGCGCGCGCCACCCGCGCGTGCGCGCTGCCCGCGATCTCGCGCAGCGGCAGCGGCGGAGCGCCCGTGGCGGGCGGGGCGACGGCGAGCATGTCGATGCTGCCGACCTGACGGCCCGTACGCTCGGCCAGGGCCTGCAGGAACGGCGGCGACAGGGGAGCGTTCAGGTCGCCCGCGGGAATCCGGTCAAGGACCCAGGACGCCTCGACGTCGGCGAACACCACGTGGTGCGCGGTGAAGGCGAACACCCCGAGGTCGCGCGGCGACGGCTGGGCGAGCAGCGTCAGACCGCCGTCGGCGGCGGGCGGCCGCCCCGCCTGCACGCCGGCGAGCAATTCCGCTAACGAACCTGTGAACATGTCCCCGAACCTTATCGGTCCATGTCCGTGAAGTAGGCGCCGGTCTGGGCGTCCATCGGGTAGTACGACTCGATCGCGATCTCGTCCAGGGTGATGTCCAGCGGGGTGCCGAACGTGGTGGTGGTCGAGAACAGCCGCAGTTCCCGTTCGCCGAACCGGAAGATCATCGGGGTGGCGATCTCGGACTCGATCGGCTGATCGGCCTCCTCGGAGCCCTCCGCCAGCAGTTCCTCGTACAGCGCGGTGAGCTCGGGGTCGGGGGCCGTGGCGAGCTGACGCCCGATCCTGGTCCGCAGCAGCGACCGCACGTCGGCGAGATTGACGATGTGCGGCGCGAGACCCCGCGGGTCCAGCCCGACCCGCACCATGTTGACCGGCGGTCGCAGCAGATCGGGAGCGACATTCGTGAGGAACCGGTCGATGGCGCGGTTGGTCATCACGATGTTCCACCGGCGGTCGATGACCAGCGCCGGATACGGCTCGTGCGCCCGCAACACCCTCGCGACCGCGTTCCAGGCCGCCTGCAACGCCGCCCCGCCGAGCGGCCGCTCGGCGTAGCGGGGCGCGAAGCCGGCGGCCAGCAGCAGCCGGTTGCGTTCCCGCAACGGCACGTCGAGCTGGTCGGCGAGCCGCACGATCATCTCGGCGCTCGGGTTGGACTTGCCCGTCTCCACCAGGCTGACGTGCCGGGCCGAGACGTCGGCGGCGATCGCCAGGTCGAGCTGGCTGAGCCGGCGGCGCTGCCGCCAGTGCCGTAACAGTTCCCCGACCGTGTGCATGCCCGCCGATGCTACTCGCCGTGCAGGGGGACGCAATGACATGCGATTTCATCGACAGCCCACGCGGGCCGCGGCGACACTGCTCCCGTGACCGACAACAAGAGCATCGTCCAGCAGGCACTGACGGCACTCGTGGCGACCGGCGACGTCGACGCGCTCGCGCCGTTGCTGCGCGACGACTTCGTGCATCACCGTCCCGACTCGACCTCGGCATCCAAGGCGGAATGGCTCGCCGCCGTGCGCGCCGCGCTCGTCCCGCTCGCCGGCATGCACGTGGAGATCCAGCATCTGTTGGCCGACGGCGACCACGTCGTGATGCACTCGCGCCGCCGACTGCCCGGCGGCACGGCCGAGATCGCGGTCGTGGACGTCTGGCGCCTCGACGACGGGCTGATCGCCGAGGCGTGGGAGATCATCGAACCGGTGTCCCGGGCAGCCGCCAACCTGACGTGGTGGGAACCCGCCGATCACTGAAGCGGCGCATACGCGTCGGGGCCCAGGACGCTCAACAGGGCCAGGGCCTCGGCGCCGGGGGATCCCGGTGGCGCGGTGTAGAGGACGAGGTGCTGGTCGCGGTCGGTGAGCGCGAGCGCGTCGCAGTCGACGGTGACCTCGCCGACGACCGGATGGTGGAACGTCTTGGTGAGCATGGGCGCGGCCTGCACGTCGTGCCGCTCCCACAGCCGGGCGAAGTCGGGGCTCGCCCCGCGCAGTTCTTCGACGAGGCCGGTCACGGCGGGGTCGGAGGGGTAGCGGGCGAGGGTCGAGTGCAGTCTCATGACGACGTGGTGCCGGAACTCGGTCGCGTCGGAGATTCCGTACAGCTCGGCGCCCGGGCGTGGCCGGTCGAGGAACACCCGGCGCGCGAGATTGCGGTCCTTCGGCGCGAGCACGCCGAAGTCCTCCATGAGGGCGGCCGTGAGGTCGTTCCACGCGAGCACCTCGAACGTGGCGGAGGTCACGAAGGCGGCGGTCTGCGGCAGCCGCTCGATGAGCGCGAGGATGCTCGGACGCACATCACGCCGGTGCAACCCGGTACGCCTCGGCGCCGTGCCCGCGAGCAGGTGGAGGTGGTCGGACTCGGCGTCCGTGAGCCGCAGCGCGCCCGCGATCCCGGCGAGGACCTCGCCCGACGGCCGTGGCGCGCGGCCCTGTTCGAGCCGGACGTAGTACTCCGTGGAGATGTGCGCGAGGACGGCCACCTCCTCGCGGCGAAGCCCCGGCGTCCGGCGGCGCGGTCCCGAGGGGAGGCCGACGTCCTCCGGCCGGAGCCGTTCGCGACGGCTGCGGAGGAACGCCCCGAGTTCCTGCTTGTCCATCAGATCCTCCCGAGGGGACCGTCGCCTTGAGGCGACGGGGGAATCGGGAGCGGGAGGGCCGTCAAGGCCCGAGCGTGTAGTGACAGAACCTCGGAAATTGTCGCCACCTCCGGATACGATTGCTTTCGTGCTTTCGGGCATCGGTCAGGGCTTGGCCGTCGTCTCCCGCGCAAGCGGGGCGAGAAGCCGCTCTCTTCAGGGAGCGGAGGAGTCACAACCTCAGTCTGCATGCCGCGCGGCGGTGGATCCTGGTACTGCCTGTGCCTGCATCCGGACCGGGCACCGGGCGGACACTTCCGGCATGACCAACGACATCGGTTTCACCCCCATCGGCCTGCTCACCGGCAAGGTCGTGCTCATCACCGGAGCCAGCCGCGGCATCGGCGCGGCCGCCGCCCGGCTCTTCGCGCGGGAGGGCGCGTCCGTCGTGCTCGCCGCCCGCGGCGTCGACGCGCTCCAGAAGATCGTCGCCGAGATCCGCGCCGACGGCGGCGTCGCCGACGCCGTCCCCCTCGACCTGGCCGACCGCGCGAGCATCCGCGCCGCCGTCGACCACGTGGAGAAGCTGCACGGACGGCTCGACGGGGCCTTCAACAACGGCGCGGCCGGCCAGCGGCGGCCCGGCCCGCTCGACACCACGGCCGACGAGGACATCGACGAGCAGTTCACGGTGAACTTCCGCGCGCACTGGACCGCCATGACCGCCGAGGCCGAGCTCATGCGGCGCACCGGCGGCGGGGCCATCGTCAACACCTCCAGCATCGGCAGCCGCCGCGCGAACCCGGCCCTGCCCGCGTACGGCGCCATGAAGCGGGCGCTCAACAGCATCACCGAGACCGCCGCGGTGAGCTGGGCACGTGACGGCATCCGGGTGAACGGCATCACCCCCGGCGGAACCGTCACGGAGATGATGGACGCGTGGGAGGCGGCGACTCCCGGCATCATCGAGCGAGCCAAGGCATCGATCCCGCTGGGGCGGATGGCCGAGCCCCGCGAGGTCGCCGAGGCGGCCGCGTGGCTGCTCAGCGACCGGGCCTCGATGGTGACCGGCGCCATCGTCCCGGTGGACGGCGGCGCCGGCGCCTGAGAGGAGAGCCCGGGCCGTGGCACGGAGGTGTCGCGGCTCAGTCCGGGAAAAGCTTTTCTCTACTGAGAGCCGGTCACGAGGTGCCACGGCGGGTGGACTCGCGGAGCACCAGGCCGGCCGGGACGATCGTGACGCCGCCGGGCGCCGGGTCGCCCGCGATCGCGTCCAGCAGGTGGCGGGCCGCCAGGCGGCCGATCTCGCCGAGGTTCATGTCGACGGTCGTCAGCGGCGGCCGGCAGCCCAGCGCCATCGGCTCCCAGTTGTCGAACCCCACCAGCGCCACGTCCTCCGGCACCCGCCGTCCCCGCTCGCGCAGCGTCTCGGCCACCCCCCGCGCGATCTGGTCGCTGCCGCAGAAGACGGCGTCCACGTCGGGCGACTCGTGCAGCAGCACGTCGGCCCCCTGCCGGCCCCACTCCTCGCTCCACTGCCCGTAAAGGATCTCGCCGGCCGGCGCGAGCCCGGCCGAGCCCAGGGCGGTGGTCATGCCCTGGGCTCGGCGGCGGGCCGCCTCGAAACTCTGCGGGCCCGTGACGTGCCCGATGCGGGTGCGGCCCGTCGCCATGAGGTGGCGCGCGGCCAGCGCGCCGCCGCCCTCGTCGTCCGGGATGATCGACACGTCGGAGTCGTCGGCGGACTGCGTCATCGCGTACACGACCGGGACGGGCAGGTCGCGGCCGATGCCCGGCCGGGGCTCCGTGCGCCGCCCGGTCACGATGATGCCCTCGACGCGCCTGGCCAGCAGGCGTTCGACGTAGTGGCGCTCCCTGATCGGGTCGTCGCGGGTGTCGCACATGAAGACGGAGATCTGCCCGGCGTCCAGCGCGTCCTCTGCGCCCAGCATCACCGGGATGCTGAAGCGGCCGAAGCTGTCGGAGGTGACCAGGCCCACCGTGTACGTGCGCCCGGCGAGCAGGCCCTGGGCGAACGGGTTGGGCCGGAAGCCGAGCCGCTCGGCGGCGGCGAGCACCCGGTCGCGGGTCTCGACGCGCATCCGTCCGCGCCCGTTGAGCGCCTTGGAGGCGGTGCCGATCGACACCTCGGCGGCCGCCGCGACGTCTCTGATTGTGACGGCTCTCGTTGTCCCGTCGGAAGGGCTGGCCAACCGATTCCCCTTTCGCGGTCACACATGACGGTCCCTTGACCTGTGATGTATCACACCTTACTCTCCGGGTGAGAAAACCTATTCCCCGAGTTTCCCACGGAGTCTAAGGAGCTCGATGCACCAAAGTCCCGTCGACCCGTCCGGCCGGGCAGTGTGGCGGCCGGTCGGCATTCGCGACGTCGACATCACCGGTGGTCCCTTCGCCCGCTGGCAGCGGATCAACCACGAGGCCAGCATCCCGCTGGGCATGGAGCAGATGGAACGCTCGGGCGCGCTGCCCAACCTCCGCAGGGCCGGGGGAGAGGGCGAGGGGCCGTTCCAGGGCTACCGGTTCCAGGACTCCGACCTCTACAAGCAGCTGGAGGCGCTCTCCTGGGAGCACGTCCGCGCCCCGGAGAGCGAGTACGCGCGGTTCGCCGACGAGGCGGCGGCCGTGTTGAGGAAGGCCCAGCGGGCGGATGGCTACCTCAACTCGCACTACCAGGTCGTCAAGCCGGACAAGATCTGGGCCGAGCTCGAGTACAGCCACGAGATGTACTGCGCGGGCCACCTGTTCCAGGCGGCGGTGGCCGCCGCCCGCGCCGGGATCGGGCCGGGCGTCGTGGAGGTCGCCCGCCGCCTCGCCGACCACCTGGTCGAGGTGTTCCTGACCGGCGGGAACGACGGCATCGACGGCCATGCGGAGGTCGAGACCGCCCTGGTCGAGCTCTACCGGCTGACCGGCGAGCGCTCCTACCTCGACCTGGCCGCCAAGCTGATCGACAACCGCGGCAAGGGCCTCGTCAAGGACAGCGGCATGGGCATGCTCTACGCCCAGGACCACCTGCCCGTGCGCGAGGCAGGCACCGCCGTCGGGCACGCCGTGCGCCAGCTCTACCTGGAGGCCGGCGTCGTCGACGTCTACCTGGAGACCGGCGACGAGTCGCTGCTGGAGTGCTCGCTGCGTCGCTGGGAGGACATGGTCGCCACCAAGACGTACATCACGGGCGGCCACGGCTCGCGCCACGACGGCGAGGCGTTCGGCGAGCGGTACGAGCTGCCCCCCGACCGCGCCTACAGCGAGAGCTGCGCCGCCATCGCGAGCATCCACTGGAACTGGCGGCTGCTGCTGGCGACCGGCCACGGCCGGCACGCCGACCTCATCGAGCGCACGCTCCACAACGCCTTCGCCGCCTCCACCTCGGCCGACGGCCTGCGCTTCTTCTACGTCAACCCGTTGCAGCGCCGCGACGACCTCGTCGAGGACGCCTACCTCGGGCGGCGCAGGGAGTGGTTCGCGTGTGCCTGCTGCCCGCCGAACATCATGCGCCTGGTCGCCTCGCTCGGCTCGTACGTGGCGACCACCGGCGACGGGAGCCTTCAGCTGCACCAGTACATGCCGGGAACCGTAGCCGGGAAGGTGCGCGTCGAGACCGACTACCCGTGGGACGGCCTCGTCCGGATCACGGTGGAGGAGGCGGGGGAGTGGGAGCTCGCCCTGCGTATCCCCGCGTGGAGCGAGACCACGTACGTCGACGACAGCCCGGCAGAAGCCGACCCCGACGGATATTTCCGTATCCGTCGTGATTGGCAGGCCGGCGACACGGTCGAGCTGCGGCTGGACATGACGCCCAGGCTCAGCTACCCGCACCACGCCATCGACGCCGTCCGCGGTTGCGTGGCGCTGGAGCGCGGCCCGCTCGTCTACTGCTTCGAGCAGGCCGACCAGCCCGAAGGCGTGGACGTGGCCGAGCTCGCCCTCGACCCGAGGGCCCCGCTGCGGGTCAAGCCCGTGGCCGACCTCGGGGGAGCCGGCCGCACCGTACTGATCGAGACCGACGCCGTCGCCGTGCACCAGCCGCGCGGCGGCCTGCCGTACACCACGAAACCCCTGGCGACCAGCACCGCCGTGACCGCGACCGCCGTCCCCTACTACCAGTGGGACAACCGCGACGGCGGCGCGATGCGGGTCTGGATCCCCCTCGCGTAAGGAATGACGCGGATGAGAAGACGCGACCTGTTCAAGCTCGGCGGGCTGGCCGCCCTCGGCGCCTCGACGGCGGCCTGCGGCGGTTCCGGCTCGGGCTCCGGCGGTGACGTGGAGCTCCAGTTCATGTACTGGGGTTCGACGTTCGAGAAGGCGGCCGTCGAGCGGATGCTCAAGCAGTACGAGCAGAAGCACCCCGGCGTGCGGGTCAAGCCGCTCTACACGCCCGACGAGTACGACGTGAAGCTCAACACCCTGGTGGCCAGCAACCGGCTGCCGGACGTCGGCTACGTGCCGCTGGCGATGTCATTCCGGCTGGGCGAGCAGGGCAAGCTCGTCAACCTGCACCCCTATTTAAAGAAATATCCGCAACTGGCCGGATATCTGCCGGACGCGTACCTGTGGACCGGCCAGGACAACCTGCACGGCGTCGCCACGGCCAACGAGATCGAGCTGCTCTGGTACAGCAAGTCCGCCCTCGCGGCGGCGGGCGTCGCGCCGCCGCCCGCCGACGCCGCCTCCGCGTGGACGTGGGACCAGCTCGTCGAGACCGCCTACAAGCTGACCGTCGACCAGAACGGCAAGCACCCCGACGAGCCGGGCTTCGACCCCAAGCAGGTCAGGCAGTTCGGCATCTCCAGCAGCATCACCTACGGCGCCGCCTGGTACGGCTTCCTGCGCAGCAACGGCGTCGACTTCGCCGACGAGGCCGGCAAGAAGTGCCTGCTGGACACGCCCGAGGCCGTCGAGGTGTTCCAGAACCTGCAGGACCTGATCTACAAGCACCGCGTCGCCCCAGGGCCGGGCCAGCTCGCCGCGACGGGGGACGACGTGCCCGGCACGAACATCCTGCTCAAGACCAAGCGGGTGGCGATGGTGGTCGACGGCCACTGGAGCCTGCTCGACATGAACGAGAGCAAGGTCGACTACGGCATCGGCGTGCTGCCCAAGTACGCCGAGCCGTACACCTCCACCCAGGTGGCGGGGGCGTCGGCGGTGTTCGCGGGCGGCAAGCACGAGCAGGAGGCGGTCGAGCTGTTCGCCTTCCACAACGACCCGCGCTACGTCGACCTGTTCGCCAATGGCCTGTGGATGCCGCAGGAGAAGAAGTACTACGAGGACCAGGCGGCCGTCGACTCCTGGACCAAGAACGACCTGCACCCGCCGGAGTTCCGTACCGCCGTCGTCGACTACGCCCGCGACCACGGCGTGCCCGTGTTCGGCAACCGCGTCAAGAACATGTCCTCCATCTCCAGCGACGTGCTGACCCCTGCCCTGCAGGAGATCGAGACCGGTAAGCGCCCGGCCGGCGAGATCCTCAAGGCGGCCGCACCCAAGATCTCCAGCATGCTCCAGGGCTGGCAGCACACCCAGGACGTCTGATGCGCCGTCTCGAAACGCGCTGGGGCATCCTGATGGCGCTGCCCGCCATCCTCGGGTTCGTCATCTTCACCATCGGGCCCATGGTGGCCTCGGCGTGGTTCAGTCTGACCGACTGGACGATCGGCGGTTCGCCGTCCTTCGTCGGCCTGGACAACTACACCGCGATGGCGCACGACGAGCTGTTCTGGAAGTCGCTCGGCACCACCACCTACTACACGCTCGGCGCGGTCCCGCTCGTGCTGATCGTCAGCTTCGCCGTGGCCATGCTGCTCAACGAGAAGGTACGCGGCCTGGCAGTCTGGCGGACGATCTTCTATCTGCCGACGCTGGTGCCGGCCATCGCGAACGTCGTGCTCTGGATCTGGATCTTCAATCCGGACTTCGGCCTGCTCAACTCCCTGCTGCGGCAGGGCGGCCTGCCCGGCTCCCAGTGGATCTACGCCGAGTCGACCGCCGTCCCCTCGCTGATCATCATGAGCACCTGGGGCTTCGGCAACACCATGGTGATCTTCCTGGCCGGGTTGCAGGGCGTGCCGAGGCACCTGTACGAGGCCGTCTCCATCGACGGCGGCGGTGCGTGGCGGCGCTTCTGGCACGTCACGCTGCCGATGATGACGCCGACCATCTTCTACAACTTGGTGGTCGGCGTCGTGGGCACCTTCCAGGTGTTCAACCAGGCGTACGTCATGACCGAGGGAGGCCCCAACCACGCCACCCTCTTCTACGTCTACTACCTGTTCCGCAAGGCGTTCACCGAGAGCGAGATGGGTTACGCCAGCGCCCTCGCCTGGACCCTGTTCATGATCATCATGGTGGTGACGTTCCTGATCTTCAGGAACGCCCGCCGCTGGGTCTACTACGAGATGGCAGGCGCGCGATGACCGCCGTGGCGACCCCCGACAAGACCGCCCGGCGTGGCGTGGCCCCCACCCAGGGGCTGCGCCGGCCGCGCAGGTACGGCCGCGTCCTGCTGTACGTCGCGCTGCTCGCCGGGTCGATCCCGACCCTGCTGCCGTTCGTCTGGCTGGTGCGCAGCGCGCTCATGCAGGACGCGCAGATGTTCGTCTCGCCCCCGGAGTGGCTGCCCTCGCCGTTCCAGTGGTCGAACTTCTCCGAGGCGCTGACCAGCCAGCCCTTCGGCCGCTACTTCCTCAACACGCTGGTGATCGCCGTCATCAGCGTGCTCGGCACCGTGCTGACCTGCTCGGTGGCCGCGTTCAGCTTCTCGCGGCTGCGCTGGCGCGGGCGCAACGTCGTCTTCGCGCTGCTGCTGAGCGGCGTGATGCTGCCGTACGCGGTGACGCTCATCCCGACGTTCGTGATGTGGCAGCAGCTCGACGCGATCGACACCATCGCGCCGCTCACGGTGCCCAGCTGGTTCGCCGGTGCGGGCGGGGGAGTGTTCAACATCTTCCTGCTGCGGCAGTTCTTCCTGACCATCCCGTTCGAGCTGGACGAGGCCGCGTACATCGACGGGGCCTCGCCGTGGCGGGTGTTCTGGACGATCGTCATGCCGCTGTCCAAGCCGGCGATCATCGTGGTGACCATCTTCACGTTCATCGGCACCTGGAACGACTTCCTGGGGCCGCTGCTCTACCTGCAGAGCGAGGAGAACTACACGCTGTCGCTGGGGCTGGCGTCGTTCCAGAGCATGTACCTCACCCAGTGGGGCTACCTCATGGCCGCGTCGGCGGCGGTGATCGCGCCCATCGTCGCGCTCTTCTTCTTCCTGCAGCGCTACTTCATCGAGGGGGTCACGCTGACCGGCATCAAGAACTGACCGCCAGGGTCTTGCGCAGCACCTCGGCGAACTCGGCCGTGCGGTCCATCAGATCCTCCCGAGGGGACCGTCGCCTTGAGGCGACGGGGGAATCGGGAGCGGGAGGGCCGTCAAGGCCCGAGCGTGCAGTGACAGAACCTCGGAAATTGTCGCCACCTCCGGATACGATTGCTTTCGTGCTTTCGGGCATCGGTCAGGGCTTGGCCGTCGTCTCCCGCGCAAGCGGGGCGAGAAGCCGCTCTCTTCAGGGAGCGGAGGAGTCACGAACCTGCCGAACGCCGCCTCCAGCCCGTCGCGGTGGAACGTCTCGACGACGTCGTCCACGGCGGCGCGGTGGGCGGCGGCGTCCGGCAGCAACTCCTGCACGGGCGGCTCGTGCGCGACGAGCGTGCGCACCCTGCGGGGGTGGCGGGCGACGAGCGCGAGCCCGGTCACCGCGCCGCCGCTGCTGCCGAACACGTCGGCGTCCTCGGCGCCCAGGTCGTCGAGGATCGCCGCCAGGTCGTCGGCGCGCAGCTCAGGGGTGGAGTCCTGGCCGGGGTCGTCCAGGACGCTGCCGGAGATGCCGCGCGGATCGTGCGTCACGACCGTGTAGCCGTCCGCGAGCGCGTCGGCGAGCGGGACGAAGTGCATCCCGGCCATCGGCGCGCCGGTCAGTACCAGCAGCGGCCCGGATCCGCGCACGTCGTAACGCAGCCGTACGCCGGGACGGGTGAGGTGGCGGGTGGTGGGCATGGGACGAGTCCTTCCTGTGGTCTTCCCGGGTGAGGACTCCCGCGGAGCGGAGAACTCATCGGTCCCGTACCCGTTCACCACGTCACCCGCAGCGCGTGCACGCCGTACACGAGGCTGGAGGGCCGGAACTCCACCTGCTCGTCCGGGCCGGCCGGCGCGAGGCCGGGAGCGCCGCAGCAGGGTAGGGAAGGCGATGCGCATCCCCATCCGCGCCAGTGGCGCCCCCGAGGCAGGCGCAACCGCGTGTGCTCGGGCGGGCCGAATCCGATCAGCTACCCGGCCTGCGTCGTGGACAGCTCGCCGGCGTTCATGTGCCCGGCCCCACGGGACGGTGTCAGGGCGCTGCTGAACCGGGCCGCCTGTGCAGTGGCAAATCCGGCGCTTTCGTCATCATCTGTCCGTTCCTCCGGTGATCGTCAGGAAAGCCCTTGTTCTCGGGAAGCCCGAGAACAAGGGCGATAACGGGTCAGGGCTGGGTGGTGAGCCATTCCTGGAAGGTGGGGCCGGCGAGCTTGGCGTGCGGGCCGGGCAGGAACCCGCCCGCGGCGGCGATCTCGGCGTCGGGCATGCCGGACCCGTCGACCTCGACGACCTTGACGCCCCGGCGGGCGCCCAGCAGCTGGGCCGCCTCGGACATGCTCTCCTTGCGGGGTCCGGCGATCTCGGGGATCGGGGTTGTCGGGACGGCGGGGGCGGTGGCCAGGTCGACCAGTTCCTCGGCCACGGTGCGGCAGGCCACGAGCTGGGTCGGCAGCGCCGGGACGTAGGCGACGTCGCCCTCCTGCCAGTCCAGGAGCTGGCCGACGAACTCGTGGAACTGCGCGGCCCGCAGGACGCGGACGGGGAGCGGGCCGGACAGGAGGACCTCTTCGTGCACCTTCTTGGCGGCGACGAACCCCGCGGTGGCCTTGTCGGCGCCGATGATGGACGCCACGGCGATCCGGGCGACCCCCGCCTTCCGGCCGGCCTCGTGCAGGTTGCGGGCCGACGTACGGAAGAACTCCGTCGCGGCGTCCTCGTCGGAGGAGGGCCACGAGGCGACGTCGATGATGACCTCGGCCCCGGTGAGGGCCTCGGCGAGGCCCGCACCGGTGATGACGTCCACCCCGGTGGCGCGCGACATCGGCACGACCCGGTGTCCCCGCTCGGTCAGGACGTCGACGACGTGGCGGCCCAGCCGCCCGGTGGCTCCCGCGACCGCGAACGTGGTGATGCTCATGGCGGTGTGCCTTTCTTACGCGGTGTAGTTCTGGCCCGGGGGCATGCCGGGGATGGGCTTGGCGATCAGTGCGGCGGGGGTGAAGAAGCCGATGTGGGCGATCGCCATGACGAGCGACCACATCGCCTGGTCGTCGTAGTGCGCCGACGCCCTGGCGTACAGCTCGTCGGGGACGCGCTCGCCTGACGGGTTCGGGGTGAGGACCGCCTCCACCATCTCCAGCGCGATCCGTTCTGCGTCGGTGAAGCAGGCGGCGTCCCACCAGGTGGCCACGGCGGTGATGCGCTCCTCCGATTCCCCGAGATCGCGGAGGATGCCGGTCTCCCTGACGGTGAAGTACGTGGTGCCGAGGAGCTGTCCGGCGCGCAGCTGGAGCAGGTGGATGGTGGTCTGCGGAATCGCGCTGTTCTGGAGGGCTTTGTGCAGCCCTTGGCCGACTTCCGTCAGCTCGGGGAGGAAGGGGAGGGGGTTGGGCATGCGCGATCGCCGGCCGGTCGTCGGAAGCGTGGACATGGGAAGAGTTCCCTCTCGTTCGTCGTGGTGCCGTCGTGCGGCGTCCTGACGACCACGAGACGTCGGCGCCCCGGAACCCGTAACGGCGCGGACATGTGACATGGGTCACCTGTCGCAGGTGTTACGAAGCGGCGGATACTCGCGTCTTGTGCGTGTGGCAGAGCGGAGAACGAACAGGCAGGAGCGGGGCATGACCGAGCGGACCGAACGAGGAGCGGACCCGGCCAAGTCGCTCGATCGTGCCGACCCCGCCACCCGGGCGTTCGTCGCCCACCGCAACCTGCTGTTCACCGTCGCCTACGAGATGCTCGGCTCGGCCGCCGACGCCGAGGACGTCCTGCAGGAGACGTGGCTGCGCTGGGTGGACGTCGACCTCGGCACCGTACGGGAGGAGCGCGCCTACCTGGTGCGGATCGTCACCCGGCAGGCGCTCGACCGGCTGCGCGCGCTCGCCCGGCGCAAGGAGTCCTACGTCGGGCCGTGGCTGCCCGAGCCGTTGCTCACCGCGCCCGACGTGGCCGAGGACGTCGAGCTGGCCGAGAGCGTCTCGATGGCGATGCTGCTGGTGCTGGAGACGCTGCAGCCGACCGAGCGGGCGGTGTTCGTGCTGCGCGAGGTGTTCGCCCTGGACTACGAGGAGATCGCCGAAGCCGTCGACAAGAGCCCGAACGCGGTCCGGCAGATCGCCTACCGGGCACGGGCCCATGTCGCCGCCCGCCGTCCCCGTGGCGTCGCCTCCCCTGCCGAGACCCGAGCCGTGCTCCAGGCCTTCCAGCGAGCGGTCGAAACCGGCGAGCTGCAGAGCCTGCTCGACGTCCTCGCGCCGGACGTCGTCGCGCTGAGCGACGGCGGCGGAGTCAGGCACGCCCTGCTGCAGCCCGTCGTGGGGATCGACAACGTGGCCCGCCTGCTGGCCGCCGGCTGGTGGAGACGTGAAGCCGAACGGTCGGTCGAGCTGGTGCAGATCAACGGCGGCCCCGGACTGCTCGTCCGGGTCGCCGGGGAGATCGACGGAGTGATGGCGGTACGCGTGGAGCACGGCTATGTCACCGGCGCCTACCACGTACGCAACCCCGAGAAGCTGTCACGTGTGGAGCGGGAGACCGCCGTGACCCGCTGAACGGCGCCTGCCCCTACGGCGTGTAGTCGGGCGTCATGGCGGCGGCCATGGCGAGGTGGACGGCGGCCTCCTCATGGCGGCCCTGACGCTGCAGCGTACGGCCCAGCAGGTGGCGGGCGTAGGAGTCGTCGGGCGACTCGGCCACCAGCGACTCCAGGGCGGCGCGCGCCCGGTTGAGCTGCGCCGACCCGAAGTACGCCCGCGCGGCCAGCAGGCGCACGCCCCGGTCGTCGCCGTGCTCGTCCATCAGCGGCCGCAGCAGCGTGAGCGCGCCGAGCGGGTCGCGCTGGTCGAGCAGCGACTCGGCGTGGCGCAGCCGCTCGACCTCGGCGGGCAACCGGCGCGGGGTGTGCCGGCTCGCGTCCTCCAGGAACTCCCTGATCACCTCCGGGGGCTGGGCGCCCTCGAGGGCGAGGCCGTTCGCCACGATCGTCGGGGACGTGCGCACGCCCTTGGCCTTGCCGGTGAGAAGCAGCTCGCGCACCAGCTCCGCGCCCGGCCGGGGCGCGGGCGCGTCGAAGCGCGCCGCGGCGGCGAGGCCGGCCTCTTCGGCGATGCCGGCCAGCACGGACGGGTCGCCGATGTCGCGGACTTCGACGAAGTGCGCGTTCAGCACCCGCTCCACCACGCGGTCCTGCAGCTCGGCGCCGCCCTGCTCGTACGCCAGCGCGATCAGCCGGTGCGCCTCCAGCGTGTTGGGCCGCCACTCGGCGCCCCACTGCGGGCCGAGCCCTTCTGCGGCGGCCTCCTCGGCCACCCGGGCCCGGTTGTCGGCGTTGGAGAGGCCGGGCGGCGTGCAGGCGCGCAGCGCGTCCTCGGCGATGGGGTCGCTCAGCGTCCGCTCGAGCGGCTCGGCGTGAGCGGGGGCCATGGGGTCGCGCTGGAACGGCCGCCACACGACGGTGACCGGCTCGCCCTGCCAGGCGGCGAGGGCCTTCTCCATGCGCTTCTTGCCGATGTGGGCCCACCCGCAGACGACGTCCGCCCAGATCTCGATCAGCATGACCCGTACATTAGACGACATATGTCGATTAGTCAACATATGTCGTCTAAGCGATGGCTGTCGTATAGTGGCGAGGTGAATCCGGATGATCCGCGAGCGCGGCGCACCCGTGCCCGGCTCAGGGCCGCCGCGCTCGACCTGGCCGCGCGGCAGGAAGTCGCCTCCATCACCGTGTCGGCGCTGGCCAAGCGCGCCGAGGTGAACCGCGCCACCGTCTACCTGCACTATCCCGACGTCGACGCCCTGGTGACCGACGCCATGGACGACGCCGTGGCCGCCGTGGCGCGGGCCGCCGCCCTGTGTCCTCTCGACGCGCCCCGCGACCGCGCGCCCGAGCCGCTGGTCGAGCTGTTCACGCACGTGGCGGGCACCGCCGGTCTGTACGCGCGCATGTTCGGCCCGCAGGGCAGCGCCCGCTTCTGCGCCCGCCTGCGCGAACGCCTCACCGCCGAGCTCGCCGAGCGCTTCGCCGGCGGGCGGCGTCCCCGGGGCTGGGACGACGTGCCGGTCGACGTGCACGCCGCCTACCTGGCCGGGGCCCTCGTCGGCGTCGTCGCGCACTGGGTGTCGGGCGACCGGCAGAGCGAGCCGCAGCAGGCGGCACTGTCCTTCTGGCGCCTCTTCCGTACCAGCTGCGGCCCCGCAGGGGACGCCTGACCACCGCCCCGCGCCGGCCGGGAGGTGCGACGAGGCGCGGGTGGGTGTGCGCGGGGGTGGGGTGGGGCTTGATACTGTCGCGTGTCGGCCTCGTCCCGTCTCGTTCCCGGTGGATCCCGTCATGCTTCCCGAAGATCTCAGAGCCGCACTCGACCAGGCCCTCGCCCGCTTCTCGCCGCCGGAGCTCGCCGAGGCGACGGCCCGGCTCACCGAGCGCTACCGGACCGGCGCCTCCACCGGCACCTCCACCGGGGGCAACCACCTGCGCTCGCGCGCCGACGTCGCCGCCTACGCCGCGTACCGGATGCCCGCCACGTACGCCGCCGCCACCACGGCGCTGCGGCAGGCGGCCGCGCTGAGCCCAGGGTTCACGCCACGCAGCCAGCTCGATGTCGGCGGCGGCACCGGCGCGGCGATCTGGGCGGCCACCGAGGTGTGGCCGTCGGTCGAGAAGGTCACCGTCATCGAGCACGACGCGGACGTCATCGACCTCGGCAGGCGACTGGCCCGCCGCTCGCCGGCACTCGCAGAGACGACGTGGCGGCGGGCGTCGATCGCTGCCGGCCTCGACCGTCCCGCCGCCGACCTCGTCACCATGTCGTACGCGCTGGGCGAGCTCCCGCGGACCGAGCAGGCGCAGGTCGTCAGGTGGCTGGCGGCGGACGCCGCCATGGTGGTGATCATCGAGCCCGGCACTCCGGTGGGCTACGCCGCGATCGCCGCCGCCCGCGAGACGCTGACCGCCGCGGGGCTGTCCGTGCTCGCGCCCTGTCCCCACGACGGCCGCTGCCCGATCGAGCCAGGACGCGACTGGTGCCACTTCTCCGTACGCCTGCCCCGCAGCTCCCTGCACCGCAGGGTCAAGTCGGGAACGCTGAGCTTCGAGGACGAGAAGTTCTCCTACGTGGCCGCCGCCACGACGGCGGCCCCGCGCCCGGCCGCCCGCGTCCTGCGGCATCCGCAGAAACGCAAGGGCGTGGTCTCCCTGCGCCTGTGCGGCGACGACGGCGGGATCGCCGACGTGATCGTCTCCAAGCGGCAGGGCGACCTCTACCGCGCGGCCCGCGACGCGGAATGGGGCGACGGCTGGCCGCCACGGTGAGGTGACGGTCCGTCACCGACCACCACGAGATCACGCAACTGGGCACCGGAAATCAGGAAAGATCAGATTCCGGTGCCGCCCTCACGTCATCCTGTCATGGTGCACACCGACCTCCTACACTCCCTATACGCGCGGCGGCTGCGCCGCCAGGTCATGGCCGGGCCGCTGCCCCGCCACGTCGGCCTGATCGCAGACGGGAACCGGCGCTGGGCCAAGCGGATGGGCCTGGCCAACCCGAGCATGGGCCACAAGTACGGCGCCGAGCACATCGAGCACGTGCTGTCATGGTGCGAGCACCTGGGCGTCAGCCACGTGACCGTGTTCCTGTGCTCGACGGAGAACCTCCAGCATCGCGACGACGAGGAGGTGGCCTTCCTGCTGCGGACGATCGAGCAGATGGTCGCCGACCAGTTCGACCGGCCGGACTCCCGCTGGCAGGTCCACGTGGCCGGCATGCTCGACCTGCTGCCCGACACCACGGCGCGGGCGCTGAAGAGCGCGGTCGAGGCCACCCGCACCTGCGCCACCGGTTTCCACCTCACGCTCGCCATCGGCTACGGCGGCCGCCAGGAGGTCGTGGAGGCGCTGCGCGAGCTGCTGTACGAGCGGGCCGAGTCCGGTCAGTCGATGACGGACCTCGCCGCGTCGCTGACCGCCGACGACATCACCCGCCACCTCTACACGGCCGGGCAGCCGAACCCCGACCTCGTGATCCGCACCAGCGGCGAGCACCGCATGTCGAACTTCCTGCTGTGGCAGTCGGCCTACTCGGAGCTGTACTTCTGCGAGGCGTACTGGCCGGCGTTCCGCGAGATCGACTTCCTGCGGGCGCTGCGGAGCTTCGCGGCGCGGCAGCGGCGGTACGGCGGATAAGCATTTGCCGTGATGTCCGGCTGCTGGTGAGATGTCCGGATGCGTCACGATGAAGTGTTGGCCCTGTTCGACCGCGAACTACGCCGTGGGATCACTCCCGACGGCCCGGATGCCACAGTGGAGCAGGCCGGGGACGTGGTCCGCCACGTCGGCCCAGAGCACGGGTGGAACGGTGTCGTCTGGTCCGGCCTCGACGCCGCCCGCGCGGACGCGGCGATCGCCGAGCAGGTGCGCCACTTCGGTGCGCTCGGACGTCCCTTCGAATGGAAGCTGTACGACCACGACGAGCCGGCGGACCTCGGCCGGCGGCTGCTGGCCGCCGGCTTCGTCCCTGAACCGCCCGAGACCCTCATGGTGGCCGAGGCCGCCCGCGTGGCAGGCGAGGTCGCCCTCCCCGAGGGCGTCCGCCTCGCCCCGGTGACCGGGCCCGACGACGTCGAGCAGGTCGCCCACGTGCACGAGCTCGCCTTCGGCCCGGCCGCCCGCGACCGCATCAGGGAGCGCCTGCCCGAGCAGCTCGCCGCCGGCTCCGTCGTCGCCGTCCTCGCACTCGCGGGCGACGCCGCGATCAGCGCCGCCCGCATGGACCTGCACCCAGGCACCCGTTTCGCGAGCCTGTGGGGCGGCGGCACCGCGCCGGAGTGGCGGGGACGGGGCATCTACCGGGCGCTCGTGGCCTACCGGGCACGTGAGGCGATCGCCCGGGGGTTCGACTACCTGCAGGTGGACGCCTCCGACATGAGCCGTCCCATACTGGAGAGGCTCGGCTTCGCGCGGCTGGCCGTGACGACGCCGTACGTCCATCCGTGACATGACCGCCGACACCATGGGGGAAAGACCGTTGCCTACGACCGACCAGCGCCGTCTCGCGCTCCTGGCCGACTGCGGGAGCTGCTTCGGGCTGTGCTGCGTCGCCCTGCCGTTCGCCGCCTCGTCCGACTTCGCCGTCGACAAGGACGCCGGGCAGCCGTGCCGCAACCTCCAGGACGACTTCCGCTGCGCCATCCACGCCCGGCTGCGGCCGAGCGGCTTCGCCGGGTGCACCGTCTACGACTGCTTCGGAGCCGGGCAGAAGGTCTCCCAGGTCACGTTCGAGGGGCACAGCTGGCGCGAGCGTCCGGAGACGGCGCGGCGGATGTACGCCGTCTTCCCCGTCATGCGGCAGCTCCACGAGCTGCTGTGGTACCTGGCGGAGGCGCTGACGCTGGAGGCCGCCGGCGAGATCCGTCCCGCGCTGGCCGAGGCGTTCGACAGGACCGAGCAGCTGACCCGGCAGAGCGCCGAGTCGCTGGAGCAGCTCGACGTGGCGGCCCACCGGGCCGAGGTCAACATGTTGCTGCTGCGGACGAGCGAGCTGGTGCGGGCCGGGCTCGGCGGCACGGGGCGCAGGGGCGCCGACCTGGTCGGCGCCCGGTTGCGCGGCGCGAACCTGCGCGGCGCCGACCTGCGGGGGGCCTACCTGATCGGGGCCGACCTGCGGGGCGCCGACCTGCGCCGGGCCGACCTCATCGGGGCCGACCTGCGCGGGGCCGACCTGTCAGGCGCGGACCTCAGCACCGCCGTCTTCCTCACCCAGTTCCAGGTGAACTCCGCCGGCGGTGACGGCGCCACCCGCCTGCCCGCAGCCCTGACCCGCCCCACCCACTGGGCGGACGCGCCCACGGCCGCCCGCCGCCGTCCCACGGGCCGCCGCCGGCGCTGAGCCGGGCCGCGCTACGCGGACGCCGGTCCTGAATCACCCGACGGTGGCCGGGGACGTTCGGCGGACGCCCACAGGTGCTCGAACTGCTGCACCCAGTAGGTGAACCAGCGTTCGTGCCGCTCGCGCCGGAGGTCGAGGTGCATGCGGGAGAACGTCGACAGGTGGCCGGCCCCGTGCAGCTCGACGATGGCCCGGCCGTGCCAGGTTTCTGGGTCGAGGAGCACCAGGCTGAACCCCGGGTTATATGGATATAGGCGATATTCCATATTTCCGGAGACCTGCCAGCCGCTCATCCGCCGCAGCCGCTCGATCGTCGTGGCCAACGCCGTCGGCAGGCTCTGCACCTGGCCGTCCGACTCGTCCAGATGGCGGCTCGCGATGGTGATCGCCTCCGACCCGCCGGGGTCGAGCACGACCACCCGTACGGTGGCCTTCTCGTGCCGCAGGACGGACTCGCGCAGGGTCTCGCAGGTGAGCGGCGACAACAGGTTGGCGGCCGACGGCGCGAAGATCCGCACGTCACGGACGCCGTCGAAGAGGCTCGCCACGGGAGCGCCGTCGAAGCGCGAGCGATCCCCGAGCAGCTCGTGGCCGCCCCGCGGCCGCTCGGGCTGGGTGGCGCGGTAGAGCAGCACGCCGAGCCCGGCCAGCACGGCCGCCCACTTGGCGTCCTCCGGCAGCACGTCGCTGAGCGCGGAGACGGCGGCGAAGACGAGCAGCAGCAGGGCGACCACGTACGACTCGATGTACCTGCGCGCTCGGAGATCGGCCGTGACACGCCGCAAGAACCTCATCGCCACCACCCGCGGTTCGCCTGGCTTCATTCTCGCCGATCTCCGCCGTCGCGGCGCGGGCCACCGGCGATTCGGTCAGGTCTCGCTGTCCGATTCCACCGCCACGAGCGCGAAGGTCGCCACCGCGCAGGCCAGCAGGCAGACGACGCCGAGGCCGAGGACCAGGCCGGGATCGGCCAGGACGGCCAAGCCCCCGCCGATGACCAGCATGGCGGCCGCGAATCCCTCGAGCAGGCGGCGTCGCGTCTTGTGGGGGAGGGCGGGCGGGGACGGTACGCCCACGTCGGCGGCGGCGCCGTGGTCGAGCATGCCCCGCAGGAACAGCCGGAACAGCAGGACGAGCGAGGGCAACAGCACGATCGCCCCGCCCGCGACGGCGACGATGACCGCGAGCAGCGTCGACCTGCCCGCTGCGGCCTGCTCGACGGTGAGCCCAGGCAGCAGGAGCGGGCTCTGGGCCAGCGCCCAGCCCGCGACGATCGCCGCGACGGCGAGCGCCGCCGAGGCGCGGGCCAGGCCGAAGCGTTCGCGCCAGACCAGCATCAGGGTCGCGACCCCGGCCGCGCCCGAGATGGCGACCATGACGTTGCCGCCGCCGCTGGTGAGGCCCGCGAACAGCGACGGCGCGTCGAACCGTACGACGATGAGCCCGGCCAGCGCGAACGCGCCCGCGCAGCAGCCCGCCACGAGGGCACGGGTGCGGAAGTCGCGCTCCAGGGCCCAGGAACCCACCCGGCGCGCGTCGGCGGCGAGGTAGACGGCCGCGAGGTAGCCACCGGCCGCGACCGCGAGCCCGCCGATGAGGATCGACGTCGGGTTCAACCAGCTGGTCACCAGGTCGCCCGCCGCGTTGCCGACCGGCACGCGACCGGAGGCGATGCCGCCCGCGACCGTGCCCAGGGCGAACGGCGTCAGCATGGAGGAGACGGCGAACAGGTACTCGATCGCCCGCTCGCCGACGGCGCCTTCGATCTGCCCGCGCAGCGCGTACGCGAAGCCGCGCAGGATGATGCCCACCGCCGCGACGAACAGCGGCACCGCCAGCGTCGACGTGATCGAGCCGAAGGCCACAGGGTACGCCGTCCAGCACACGACCAGCACGAAGATCAGCCACACGTGGTTGGCCTCCCACACCGGTCCCATCGCGTGCCGCGCGTGATGCCGGATGGCGCTGTGCCCCGCCTCGCCGCGACCGGCGAACAGCGTCCAGAGCCCCGCGCCGAAGTCCGCCCCGGCCAGCACCGTGTACGCGGCCAGACCGGCGAGGATGAACACCATCGGGATCTCAGCCATCGCGGTCCACCTCGATCGGCAGCCGGCTGAAGCGGTGCAGCAGCCACCCGACACCGCCGGCGAGCCCCAGGTAGACCGCGATCAGCGTGCCGTACCCGATCGGTATCCCGGACGCGCCGGTGACCGCCTGGCTGGTCCGCATGATCCCGTACACGATCCAGGGCTGGCGTCCGACCTCCGTGGTCACCCAGCCGCAGATGAGCGCCACGACCGACAGCGGACCCGCCACCACGACCGCGCGGTAGAACCACGGCGAGCCGGGCAGCCGTCTGTGGCGCAACCGGACGTAGAGGTAGACGACGCTGAGCAGCGCGAGCAGCATCCCGATGCCCACCATGCTCTGGAAGGCCAGCCGTACGACGTTCACCGGCGGCTGGTCCTCCACCGGCACCGTGTCGAGGCCCGCGACCGTCGCGTCCGGGTCGTGGAAGGCCAGCAGCGACAGCAGGCGCGGGATCTCGACGCCGTACACGACGTCGCGGCCGTCGTACCAGCCGAGCAGGTGCTCGGGCGCGCCGCGGGTCGTGCGGGCCAGCCCCTCGAGCGCGGCCAGCTTCACCGGCTGGTGGTGCGCCACCTCGCGCGCCGCCCAGTCGCCGATGAACACCTGCAGCGGCGCGGCCACCGCCGCCGCCGACAACGCCACCGTCAGCGCCGTACGCCGGTACCGGTCGCGGCGGCCGCGCAGGAACCCCCACGCGTACGGGACGGCGAGCAGGAACCCCGCGACGACGAACCCGGCGACGTACATGTGGACGAACTCGTGCCAGAAGTAGCCGTTCCCGAACAGCGCCGACCACGGGCGAGCGTCGACCGCGCGGCCGTCCTGCGTCGTGAACCCGGTGGGGTGGTTCATCCACCCGTTCACGGAGATCACGAACAGCGACCCCATGACGCCCGCGAGTGCCACGGGAATGCCCGCGAGGAAGTGCAGTCGCGGGCGCAGCCGGTCCCACCCGTAGACGTAGATCGCGATGAAGATCGCCTCGATGAAGAACGAGAACCCCTCCAGCGTGAACCCCAGCCCGAACACGTTGCCGTAGCGGGCCATGAACTCCGGCCACAGCAGCCCCAGCTCGAAGCTGAGGATCGTCCCGGTCACCACGCCGATGGCGAACAGCCCCAGCATCACCTTCGACCAACGCCTGGCGAGCGTACGGAACAGCGGGTCGCCGGTCCGCAGGTGACGCCACTCGCAGAACAGGACCATCGCCGGGAAGGCGATCCCGAAGCACACGAGCGGGATGTGCACGGCCAGCGACAACGCCTGCATCTGCCGCGCCTGGAACAGGTAACCCGGATCGACCGGCGCGACCGCACCGCCGAGAGCCGCGATCGTCACGCTCACGCCGTCCTCACCTCACCACCTGACCGCCCGGACGGCCGTACCCCTCATTCAGACACCCCACGACCAGCTGAATGACGAAAACCCCCGACATGGAGCAAGTAACCGGATCAATACTATGAGTAACCTTTCGCCGCACACCGCAAGGCTCGCCGGACCAACACGCGTCTGGAGCGACCGGGATCAAGGTAATCTGCTGGGCGTATCGGTGATGCGGCCCGACGGGCTTCCGCCTCGGTAGCGGACACGCCCCCATACCGCACGAGTCTTTCGTGCTGCCTGGGGGTACATCCGTGGCCGTCTTCCGGCATTCGGCGGAAAGCCTGGTCCAGCTGGTGTCTGAGTCGGTGCCCGAACGGGTCCTCAGCGAGGTGATCGCCGAGAACTTACGGGCGACCCAGGGCATCAACCCGGGCAAGGGAGAACGCAGGTCCTGGGACCGAAGCATCCCCATCCTGGCGCGCGACCTGGTCGAAGCGGGCCTCGGCGGCGTCGAGATGCTCATCGAGTACCAACTGCCGCTGACCAGCAAGCGGGCCGACGTCATCCTCGCCGGACGCGACCGGCGGACGGGGGCTGACTCGTACCTGATCGTCGAGCTCAAGCAGTGGAGCCAGGCGGAGCTGTACGAGGACGACGCTGATCTCGTCCTGGTGCCGGGCATGGGTGACCGGCCCAAGCTTCACCCCGTGCTGCAGGTGCGCGGCTACTGCGACTACCTGGCCGACTTCGTCGGAGCGCTGGACCAGCACCGGGGCGCGGTCCGTGGGGTGGCCTACCTGCACAACGCCGGCGACCTGGACATCCACCACCTCTACGACCGCGTCGAGGACGAACGTACCCGGCTCTTCAGCAAGACGCGACGCGGCGAGTTCGTCGACTACCTCAAGGCGCAGTTCGCGCCCGAGCCGGGAGCCGCAGCGGCCGACCGCCTGCTCTCCAGCTCCATCCGGCCGTCCAAGCAGCTGCTCAGGGCCGCGGCCGGGGAGATCAAGAACCGTGACCAGTTCGTCCTGCTGGCCGAGCAGCGCCTTGCCTTCGAGATGGTCCTGCACGCGGTGGAGAAGGCCCGTGCCGGCAACTCCAAGCAGGTCGTGATCATCACCGGCGGGCCAGGCTCCGGCAAGAGCGTCATCGCGCTGTCCCTGCTCGGCGAGCTGTCCGACCGTGGGTACTCAGCCCTGCACGCCACCGGTTCACGCTCCTTCACCGAGACGATGCGGCGGGTCGTCGCCAAGGGGTCGAGCCGGATGAAGGCCATGTTCAAGTACTTCAACAACTTCATGACCGCGAGGCCCAACGATCTGGATGTCCTCATCTGCGACGAGGCACATCGTATTCGCGAGACCTCGGAGAACAGGTTCACCAAGGCTGACCGGCGGACGGGCCGGCCACAGGTGGACGAGCTCATCAACGCGGCGAGGGTACCGGTCTTCCTGCTGGACGAGCATCAGGTCGTACGGCCGGGGGAGATGGGGCGCGTCGCCGACATCACCGCCCATGCCCGCTCTCTCGGCCTTGCCGTGCACCAGGTCGATCTGGACGCCCAGTTCCGCTGCGGCGGCAGCCGGGCGTACGAGGAATGGGTGCTGCGCCTGCTGGGCCTGGACGGCGGCGGTCCGGAGGTGTGGAAGGGCGACGACCACTTCGCCGTCTCCCTCGCCGAGTCTCCGTACGAGCTGGAGGCCCTGTTGCAGGCCAGGCTCGCGGCCGGGTACTCGGCGCGGATCACCGCCGGCTTCTGCTGGCCATGGAGCAGCCCGAACGGCGACAGCCTGGTCGCCGACGTCCGGATCGGCGACTGGGCGCGACCGTGGAACGTCAAGGGCGACAGGGCCGTGGGGGACGCGCCGGCCAGTGCCTTGTGGGCCTCGTCGCCCGGCGGCTTCGAACAGGTGGGGTGCGTCTACACGGCGCAGGGCTTCGAGTACGACTGGAACGGCGTCATCCTCGGGCCCGATCTCGTCCACCGCGACGGCAGGCTGGTCACTGTGCGCAGCGCCAGTAAGGATCCCGCGCTGATGCGGAAAGGCGTCAGCGACGAACAGGCGGACCAGTTGATTCGCAACACCTACAAGGTGCTGCTGACCCGCGGCATGATGGGCACCGCCGTGTACTCGGTCGATCCTGAGACGCAGCAGTTCCTCGCGGGACTGCTGGAGACGGGTGCGTGAGCGACGGCTGGTCGGAAACTGGATTGCTGGGATCTGTGGGTGATGTCAACATTCCCGGATGAGCGAACAGGAACTGCAGCAGATCGAGGCGAACGTTCGGTTCGCCCTTGACCAGCTCGGGCCGTTGAGCGATGTGGAGTTCGGGCTCAACGAAGAGTCCGTCGAGTGGGTCGAGGGGTTCATCGAGCGTCAGCGTTGCCGGCCTGACTTCGATCTGGAGCAGGCCAGCGGGCTGGTGGGCGTGCTCGGCTCGTTCCTCGGGGCGTGCATCGCCTCCGCCACGGGCGGCAGGTGGCACAAGCTGGACCAGGACAGAGGGTGGGGCGTGCTCCTCCCGGACGGCAGCACGGTCTTCCCCGTCACGAAAGTGCGTAAGCAGTTCCGTGACGGCCTCGAGGGTGGCGAGACGATCACCAGTTTGTACCAGGTCGCGGTCGAGTTCGTCGCCACGGGGAAGTTGCAGGCGGCGAGAAAAGGTTCGACCGACCAGTGATTTCCACCCATGCGAAAGTGCCTGCGAAGGCGACGGTGATCCTTCAGGGCCACGGTCCGCCTGGCGCTCAAGGTGATCGATCGCATGGTGCTGCAGGTCTGGTGCTGGGGTCCTTCCGGCAGCGAGGGAGGAGCGGACGGCGTGAGATCAGCTGCGGCGGGCGTGCAGGGTGCGGGCGAGCTTGGGGCCTAGCCAGCGCTTGAACGCGCGCAGCGACTCCAGGCTGCCCGCCGCCTGGTCGAGCCGGTAGTACAGGCGCGGCGGCACGTGCGGGAGCAGCGGCGAGTGCCGCTGGCCGAGCAGCGCGAACATCTGCGCCGGCGGCAGGTCGACGTAGCGGGGCAGGTTCTCGTACCACTGGGCGCTGTAGCGGGCGGCGCTCTGCAGCGACAGGATCTCCGCCCTGCGCTCCCGTCCGTACGCGGTGAGGGCGTCGTCGAGGCGGGCGTGCTCGTGCAGCGTACGGGCCAGGGTGATGGCGTCCTCCAGGGCGAGTGTGGTGCCGGCGCCGATGGAGTAGTGCGTGGTGTGCGCCGCGTCGCCGATCAGCACGAGGTTGTCGCGGTGCCAGGTCCGGTTGGTCAGCGTACGGAAGTTGAGCCACTGCGCGGCGCCGTCGCTCGTCGAGCGGCCGATCAGCGGGTGGCCGTCGAGCGGTTCGGCGAACAGCCGCTCCAGCAGGGCGAGACCGTCCGACTCGGATGCCCGGTCGAGGCCGAGGCCCGTCCAGGTCTCCGGGGAGCACTCGATGACGCACGTGCTGTGCCCGTCGCTGAACCCGTAGCCGTAGCACCAGATCCAGCCGTGCGCGGTCTCCACGAAGGCGAAGGTGAACGAGTCGAAGACCTTGGTCGTGCCGAGCCAGATGTACTTGTTGCGGCCGTGCGTGATCCGGGTGCCGAAGTGGTCGACGTGGTCGCGCCGCAGCACGCTGTTCACCCCGTCGCCGGCCACGACCAGGTCGGTGTCGGGCAGGTTGCTGCGGCCGGCGATTCCGTTGCGGTACTCCAGGCGTACACCGAGGGACGCCGCCCGCACGCCGAGGATCTGCAGCAGCCGCCGCCGGCCGATGCCGTGCCCCTGGTCGCCGGGGTGGACCGTGGTGGCGCCGCGGATGTGCGCGACGCCGTCGCTCCACCGGACCGACTCCTCGCTGATCGCCCTGGCCGACTCCGGGTCACCGGCCCGGAGTTTGTCGAGCAGCCCGCCCCAATAGGTCACCCCCCAGCCGTACGTCGCCCCGGCCGGGTTCCGCTCGTACACGGTGATGTCATGGGACGGGTCCCGCAGCTTCATCAGGATGGAGAAGTACAGGCTGGCGGGTCCGCCGCCGACGCAGGCGACCTTCACAGGAACTCCCGGTTGATGACCTCAGGCACATGATCGGCTACTGATGGTAGTCGATCGAGGTCATCCTCCCGGGTGATCCGACACGCGTGGTCCGTCCGGATGTGCAGGTCAGCGGTGCTCTATGACGTCCGGACGCGGCGCATCAGCAGGTGGCCACGGCGGAACCGTTCGTCCTCCAGCGGTTCGCGCAGCATCCGGGCCACCTCGACGAACTCCTCCCCGCGGGCCAGGTCGGCCAGGGCATCGATCGGCCACCGATAGGCCGTGGTGACCCTGTGGTCGAACGGCTGCACCGGATCGCCTTCCGACTCGAAGAAGCCGAGCAGGAGGTGGCCGCCCGGGGCGATCACCCGGCGGAACTCGGCGAAGTACGGCGGCAGCTCCGACGGCGGCACGTGGATCAGGGAGTACCAGGAGAGCAGGCCGCCCAGCTCGCCGTCGGCCATGTCCATGGCGGTCATCGAGCCGAGTTCGAAACGCAGGCCGGGATGCTCCCGGCGGGCGATGTCGATCAGCGCGGGGGACAGGTCGATGCCGAAGGCGTCCAGCCCGAGATCGCGCAGGTGCGCCGTCATGTGCCCGGGACCGCAGCCCGCCTCGGCGACGGGCCGCGGCCCGTCGGTCCGTACGAGTTCGGCGAACACGGCGAGGATCGCACGATCGACGGGCAGGCGGTCGAGCGAGCCACGGGTGAAGTCCGTGTACAGCTGGGCGACGGCGTCGTAGGCGGCCGCCGTCTCGGTCAGGTAGGGGGAGGTTTCGGCCATGGCGGACGACTGTAGCTCATCGGGTGGCGGAGGTGATCGGTCATCGCGCCGGCTTGCCCACCGGCCCCTACCGCGTCGGCTCGGGTGCGAGGGGCGGGCCGTCGGGGAGGCCGCCCACGTCGCGCCAGGTCGCCAGGAAGTCCTCCGCCACGGCGCACGAGCCCGCGTACGGGCCGTCGGGATGTTCCAGCGCCAGGGCGGTCAGCTGGGTGACGCGTTCCTCGACCAGGGCGCGCGCCGACACCGCGTCGGAGATCCTGCGTGACTGTTCGGCCACGTAGCCGATCGTGGCGCCGGCGCCGCAGACGAAGTCGGCCAGCGTCATCACGCCTCGCTCCCGAAGCACGCGCAGCCCGTCCGCCGTGTACGGCACGTTCGCCGCCGGGGCGACCACGCGGGCGCGTACCGAAGCGGTGCGCGAGGCGCTCAGGGTGCCGGTCCGCGCGCCGGGCACCAGCACGTCGGCCGCCACCTCGTACAGCGCCGCGGCCGGCAGCACCGGCAGGCCGAGCCGGCTCACGCAGGCGTCGCCGTGCTCGGCGCGCAGCTCTTCGAGCGCGGCGACGTCCAGCCCGGAGGGGTCGGTCACGCAGCCGTGCAGGGTCGACAGGGCGACGACGCGCGCGCCCCGCAGCACGGCCTCCCGCGCGACGGCGCCACCGACCTTGCCGAAGCCCTCCACCGCGATCGTCCGCCCGTCCAGGCCGCCGAGCGCGGTCTCCGCGGCGGCGACCACCCCCAGGCCGGTCACCACGGTGTCGACCAGTTCCCCGCCGACCTCCTGGTGCATCACCGAGTCGGTACGGTAACCGGGCAGCGGAGCGAAGTCCTGCGTCCGCGTGCCGAGGTCCGAGGACGTGAGGAAGACGCCCTCCTTGACCAGCGGAGTGATCTCCGCGCAGTAGCGGGCCACGGTGTCCGCGCGGTGCTCGGCGTCGGCCCGCAGCACCGCTTTGGCGCCGCCGATCCGCTCGCCGAGCACGGCCAGCTTGTACGTCATCGCCCGCGCCAGCAGCCCGGCCTCGCCGGGGGTGACGTCGGGGGCGAGGCGCGTGCCGCCCGCGCTCGTCGGGCAGTCCAGGTCGAAGGCGATGTGCCCCTCCACCGAGGCGAGTTCGACGATCCTCATGTGCGCACTCCTCATGTCCGCCGGCCATGTGATGACCACGCCTGCCGACCAATCTCGACGCGAACCGGCCACGTGTCCATGGCGGAACCGTCGAGAAACATGGTTGCCTTCGCAAACCTAGGCGTCCTAGGTTTGGACCTAGTATCCCTAGGATTGGGGAGCGCGCCCGTGGCTACGGAGCCGGCCGCCTCGCCGCGCACGGGCCCCATGTCCCCCCACCACCCCGTACCAGAGGAAGAAGCATGAATCCGATCACCGAGCGCGACATCCGTGGTTCCTTCGTCAACTGCTCGAAGGGCGAGGCGCGCAGGCTCGGCCTCCCGCGTGACCTGGCCCGCACGCCCTGGCCCGACCTCGACTTCCTCGGCTGGCGCGATCCGGGGGCGCCCGAACGCGCCTACCTGGTGGCCGAGCGCGACGGCGGCCTCGTCGGCGTCTCCCTCCGTCCCGCCCAGGACGTCCGCAGGAGCTTCACCAAGTCCACCCTGTGCTCGGTGTGCGTGACCCAGCACCCCGGCACCGGCGTCGCCCTGTTCGCCGCGCCCCGGGTCGGCGCCGCCGGACGTCAGGGCAACACGGTGGGCGTGTACATGTGCTCCGACCTGGCGTGTTCCCTCTACGTGCGCGGCAGGCGACAGGCCGAGCCGGGCGAACGGTTCGAGTCGCTCACCGTCGAGGATCGCGTCGCGCGCGCGGTCGCCAACCTGGACGCCTTCCTGGACCGGGTCCTCGACGACACCCTGGCCGGCGCTCCGCTGTAGCAGGCGACGCCCACCAGGGTCCGAACTCCGGGGGCCTGGCCTGAGCGTCGCTCGTCACCTGGACGCCTCACCGTCCTCAGGCGGCTCCACCGTCCTGGAGGCGGCGGCGTGGCAGGCGCCGAAGCCCTCCGCACGCAGCACCGACCTGCCCGACACGACCCGGACGGCCACCTCCGTCATGTCGCCGCTCTCGGGCACACCGGCGGCCGCCGCCATCGCCCCCGACTCGTCGTAGACCACCCGCAGTCGTGGCCAGGCCGGGCGGGGGAACGCCTGCCGCAGGCAGGTGGCCGTCGCGGCCACCACCAGCCGGGCCAGCGGGAACAGTTCGTCAGGGCTGCCCGTCACCACAACGACCGTGATCTCGGTGCCGGGAGGCGCGGCGCGCACGGCCTCCTCCGCGGCCGACAGCCGATGCAGCCCCAGCACCGCCACGACCCCGTCGCGGGTCGGGCGCGCGGGCTCGCCGGTGACCGCGTCGACAGCCTCGGGAGGCGTCCATGGCTCGTCGGTCGCGCGTACGTCCGGAATCATGGGCGCGACGAACCAGGGGTCGCCCGCGTCGAGGTCGGCGAGCCCCTCGCACACGCGGATGACGTCGAACGGGTCGACGAACCCCGGCGCCGCGGCGGCGAGCTGCCCGGCTCCCTGCAGCACGGTCAGCGCGGCCTCGGCGATCCGCACCAGACGCCCGCCGGGTTCCCTGGGCGGGCGCAGCTTCTCCAGGGCGAGCCCCAGCAGCACCGCGTTGAGCTTCATGAGCTGCGCGTACGGCTTCTGGGTGAGCTCGTCGGCGAGGATCTCGGGGATCACGTCGACGCCGAGCCGGCTGGGCGCGCGCCCGTCCTCGGTGGCGAGCGGCAGCCGGGTCACCCACGCGCGCGCCACCTCGCGCAGCGCCTCGCGTACGGTGAGCGCCGGTTCGGCGGGCGGGTTTACCGGGGCGCGCTCGGCCAGGTCGGCCAGCACGGCGAAGTAGAGCGCCCGCTTGCTCGGGAAGTTGGAGTAGACCGCCCCGCGCGTGAGCTCGGCGCGGTCGGCGATGACGTCGATCTTGGCGTCACGGAATCCGCTCCTGGCGAACTCGTCCCTGGCCGCCGCCAGGACCTTCGCGCGGTTCCGCTCCTGTGCCTCCGCCCTGCTGAGCCGGGCCATCGTCCTCCTCGTTGCCGTGCGGGTGAAATCCAGGATACCGTCAACATTCAAATGATGAGATCATCCGAAATTACGGAGCAGGCCATGGGCGACGTCCCCGAGATCGACCTGACCGACCCGGCGGTGCTGGGAGACCTGCCCGCGGCGTACGCGCGGGCCCGGGAGCAGTCGCCCGTGGCGCGGCTGGTGGCGCCCGGGTTCGGCCCGTTCTGGGCGGTGACGCGGCACGAGGAGGCGCGCGCGACGCTGGCCGACCCGCGCCTGGAGATCAACGAGAGCAGCTTCATGCGTCCCGACGTGCCGGAGCACTGCCTGCGCTACATGCGCACGATGTCCGAGATGAACGGCGCCGAGCACGCCCGCCTGCGCAGGCTCGTGGCGCCCGCGTTCACCCCGCGCCGGGCCGCCGCGTTCGCGCCCCGCATCGAGGCGATCGTCGACCGCCTCCTCGACGAGCTCCCGGACGGGGACTCCGTCGACCTGCTCGCGCACTTCGCGCGCCCGCTGCCGATGGAGGTGATCTGCGAGCTCGTCGGCATCCCCGCCGAGGACCGTCCGCGCTGGCGCGAGTACGGCGCCGCCGTCGCCGCCGGCCACGGCGACGGGTTCCGCGACGCCATCCCGGCGATCATGGAGGGCGCCCGGGCCGCCGTCGAGAAGGCCAGGTCAGAGCCGGGCGACGACCTGATCTCCAGCCTGCTCGGCCTCATGGAGGAGGACGGCGACCGCCTCTCCGACGACGAGCTCGTCACCCTCGTCTGGCATCTCGTCCTGGCCGGGCAGACGCCCACGAACCTCATCGCCAACGCCGTCGTCACCCTGTTCGCCCATCCCGGGCAGCTCGCCGCGCTGCGCGCCGACCCCGGGCTCATGCCGCGCGCCGTCGAGGAGCTCCTGCGCTGGTGCGCCCCCGCGCTGCTCACCGTCCCGCGCTTCCCGCGCGAGGACGTCGAGATCGGCGGCGTGACCATCCCGCCCGGTCAGCCCGTGACCGTCACGACGGCGGGGGCCAACCGCGACCCGCGGGTGTTCGCCGACCCCGACACGTTCGACATCACCCGGGAACCGGCGCCGCACCTGGGGTTCGGGCACGGGCCGCACTTCTGCGTGGGTGCGTCGCTGGCGCGCGTCGAGACAGGGGTGGCGCTCGGCGCGCTGCTGCGCCGGTTCCCCGGCCTCGCGCCGGCGGGGGAGACGCCGTACCTGCCCGACCCAGGGACGCTGCGGGTGGCGTCCCTGCCCGTCACGCTGCGGTCATGAGCGCCAGGCACGGCGAGCCGCGCTGCTCGTTCTGCGACAAGGCCCAGGACGAGGTGCGCCGGCTCATCGCGGGGCCGGCGTCCGTCTGCATCTGCGACGAGTGCGTGGCGGTGTGCAAGGAACTCATGGCCGAGGAGGACGCGGCCGCGCCCCGCCCGGCCGCCGACCTCCCGCGGCCGCGCGAGATCCACGCCTTCCTCGACCAGTACGTGATCGGCCAGGACGAGGCCAAGCGCGCGCTGTCGGTGGCCGTCCACAACCACTACAAGCGCGTCCGCCGTCCGGTGAAGGAGGACGATCCCGTCGAGCTGGGCAAGTCCAACATCCTGCTCGTCGGGCCGACCGGCAGCGGCAAGACGTACCTGGTGCGGACGCTCGCCCGGCTGCTCGACGTGCCGTTCGCGGTCGCCGACGCCACCGCGCTCACCGAGGCAGGGTACGTCGGCGAGGACGTCGAGACCATGCTGCTCGGGCTCGTCCGGGCGGCCGGCGGCGACCTCGCGAAGGCCGGGACCGGCATCGTCTACATCGACGAGATCGACAAGATCGCTCGCAAGGGCCGCGACCACCCGTCCGTCACCCGTGACGTCTCAGGCGAGGGCGTGCAGCAGGCGCTGCTGAAAATCCTCGAGGGCACCGTCGCCAACGTCGCGCCGCAGGGCGGCAGGAAGCAGCCGAACCAGGAGTTCCTCCAGTTCGACACGACCAACGTGCTGTTCATCGCGGGTGGCGCGTTCGCCGGGCTGGAGGAGATCGTCGAGCGGCGGGTGGCGCACCGGGGAGCGGGCTTCGGGGCCACGCTCGGCTCACGGGACGGCGACCTGCCGGCGCACGTCATGCCGCAGGACCTGCTGGCGTACGGGCTGATCCCCGAGTTCGTCGGCCGCCTGCCGGTCGTGGCGGCGCTGCGTCCGCTCGACCGGGACGCGCTCGTCCGCATCCTCACCGAGCCGCGCAACGCGCTGACCGAGCAGTACCGCAGGCTGCTGGAGCTCGACGGCGTGGAGCTGGTCTTCGAGCAGGACGCGGTGGCGGCCGTCGCCGAGCAGGCACTGCTGCGCCGCACGGGCGCGCGGGCCGCCCGCGCGATCCTGGAGGAGGTGCTGCGCGACGTCATGTACGAGATCCCGGGCCGCGACGACGTGTCCCGCGTCGTGATCACCCGCCGCACGGTACTCGACAACGTCAACCCCACCCTCGTCCCCCGCGCCCACCCCGGCCCGTCCCACCACGAGAAGTCGGCCTAGATCGTGGACGCGAAGTTCGCTGATCATCTGCGGGCACAGCGAAGCGCGTCCAAGATCGGTTTGTGAAGACTGAGCTCATCTCATCCTCGGGCGACTTCGTAGTTCTGCAGGACGGCGATGGCCTTGCACAGGTGCCCGGTCTTGAGCGGGCAGCAGCGGAGCTTGCGCAGGATGCGCCAGGTCTTGAGCTGGGCGACCCGGACCGCGCAGACGGGCGTGTGATCGGTTGGCCCGCTTCTGTGGCTCGGGCTTGTTCTTGCCCTTGTACGGCGTGATGACCGGGCCGGTGATCAACCCGTTTACCAGGAGCTCTGCCACGTCATCAGGCCAACGCCCCACCCGCGATCATGCGGTGATCAGCCCCCGCCAGCGGCGGATGAAAAGGGGTCACTCTCTATGGCCATAAACCAAACGACAGCAGAGCTGGCGAACGACCAGGCGCGGGCATTCCGGCAAGGTTCGCAAGGCGCGGACGGGTCAGGCTCCGGCTTCTCGAACGCTGCGACCGCGTTCGCCGCTTATGGCCGTGGCTCCCGCCTTCAGATGGCTTTCGAGGTACGGCATGATCGCTGTGGCCGTCCTGCGATGACGAGCAGCCGGCATCCTTGGCAGGAGGCCTATACCTGATGTTTCGAAGTACCTCGATCGAAGCCATTGCCAGAGCGGTGGACGCTATTTAGCATTCGGCTGAATGCGTTCGTGTGAGACCCTGGCGAGGGATGGAGCGGTCAGTGTTGGTGGAGCCTTCAGAAGAAGCTAGGGAGCCGCTCTTTGCTCACCCTAACAGGAACAGGGAAGAGAAGCAGTCACGATTTGTGCTCAGGGCGGTGACACGATATCTGAGCGCCGCCGCTTATCTCGACGGGAAGTTTCGAGAGCAGGTTCTGGAGGAACTACTCACAGATCCCCATCGAGCAGTGGCTCGGTCCCTGGACGGTTGGATATTGAGCCGGTCCTACGACACTGCTTACGCGCACGGCGGATTATGGCCGTTCGGGACCTTCTCCTCGCGATCGCCCTGGTCGGCGGTCTAATGCTTGAGCCGCTATCCGTGGTGCTGCTGCTGGTGCTCTTTCTACTTGTTACGCCGCCCGTGCCGAAGCTGATCAGGAAGTTATCCAACGGAAAGCGCATGGGAGCTTACATCGTGGCCGTAGCTGCTCTTGTTGTGATTATCGCCTGGTCTGTACTGCAAGTTGGGGAAAGTGTTGGGCTTGCTGTGGATCTGCACGGCACGGTGTGGAGAGCTGTTGAAACGGGAGGTGTGATATTCGGCGCCGGGGCTAGCGTCTACGGCGTGCTCTCCGTGGCCGTGTTGGTTGCGTTCCGCATAGTCCTCGTACGAACTATCAGTTGGCACCTGCGGGCGGGTAAGTCAGTGCGACTTCCTAAAGTCTATGGTCGGCGCGCTCGCCGGCGGATTCTGTACTTGTCTGCAGCGCAACATGGAAATATCACGCTTTATTCCACGAAGAGCGAATCGGGCGATGACGATGACGATTATGCTCGCCAATTTATTCGATCGCCTTTCAATATGCTCCCGGACGACCCGGCTTTCCTTGGGGCGGGACCGGTTGCGCGTGTTTGGTCGATAAGTGCAGAGCTGGATCGCCAAGGAGGAGAAGGACGCGTCGAGGAGCCTATAGATATTGATCCGGTCGAGCTGCATGCCTTCGTCACGAAACGCTTGGAAAGTATGCGCGATCAAGTCAGGAACGAATCGGAAAGTATTCGCGGCCTGACTACTCACCACCACGTGATCGCTCGAGGACTGATCGCTAGACCCGGTGCTTCAAGTCGTGAGAGCAAGTCGCAGTCCCTTGTGGACCAGCGCTGCTGGCTACCTTATTCAGTGGCGTCTGATGAAGCCGTGAACGCGCTCATTCGCCACCCACAGGCAGGACTTCGCCACTATCGATTGGTCATGGTCGGTTCAGAGCGAGGTGGTGTCACCGATGCGACCGGCCGCCAGATCGCCGCCGAGGAGGACCAAGAGGTGGTGATCTCTGCATTCATCCACTTGGCGGTAGAAGGTCGGATGCTTTATACCGAATTCGTGTCGACCGTGCTCCCGCCTGTCCGACCAGAGTTCCATGTTGTCGATCAGATGCCGAGAGGGCCGCTGGCCTATATCGTCAAGATTCCGGTTACGCCGCTGCGCTCTTTCTTTGGGGTTTTGTTAGGAGCTCCGGTACGGTTTATATCAGTTCTTTTGGGTGGTTTGAATTTTCATGCGATTGTGCATGTTCCCCGCTTTCAGGTCATGTATGACTACGGCGCCCACAAGAGCGTCCGGGAGCTTGGTGCGCACGATGAGCTTTCCTTCACCCAGCGATTGGATGCATTCAAGTACACCAAAATCATTAGCCAGAGATTGACCGAGGCTGTAGTCGACTTCCTTCAGTGTAAAGGTGTGAACACGGAGAGCTTCCGCCAGCAGGCTTCCTCAATCATCACTACCACGTCTATCAATATTTATGACAGCCAGTTCGGTGACCAGGTAGCGATCGGAAATGCCGGGCCAGTGAATCAGAGCTCCGCACGACCTCAAAGTCCATCAGGAGGGCAAAGTGGCGCAGGAACCTAAGCGTGACGCAGGAATTAATATCTCCGGCAGTAGCTTCGGGAACCAGACGGCGATCGGGAACCAGGGGCCGGTTGTCCAGTCAGGCCACCTCGCTCAGCACCCCGCACAGCAGGCGGTGGATCGACTCGTCCGTCTTGTGATCAAGCATGAGGAAGAACTTCCCCCCGCAGAAGCCAGGCTGGTTCGCCGAGATGCTGAGGAGGTGCAGGCAGAACTCCGAGAGGCGAATCCCGACACCGGAAGGATTCAGGATGCCTTGCGGCGTATCAGCAACCGTGCAGCGACCGTCCTCCCTGTAGCGGGAGGAGCCGCAGAGGTTCTTGGCCTCTTCTTGTCGTGATCAACGAATCGTCGGCGGCGAAAGTAATCACCGTGCGGCAAAATCGGTGGCTCGTGCAGTCGTCAGGGTCGCTTCAAACGGAGTGAATCATAACCCCTTTTCATCCGCCGCTGGCGGGTGCTGATCACAGCATGATCGCGGGTGGGGCGTTCGCCTGATGACGTGGCAGAGCTCCTGGTAGACGTTGATCACCACAATCCATCCGTCACCACCAGAAGCTTTAGATTCAGCCGCGATTCTGTCGGTGCGGCTTGCCACCATGGCCCGCATGACGACAGATCCCTTGGCCCCGTTCCTGTGGCTCGACGTGCCCGAGATCACGGGCGGCGGCATCCTGGGTGTGATCTACAGCGTGGCCTTCTTCCGCGGGCTCGACCCGGCCGAGGTGGTGCGCCGCTTCAGCCGTGGCGACGACTCCGGCGTCGAGTCCGGCTACGAGGTCCTCGACGAAAAGGCCCTCGACTTCGTCGAGGAGACGGACGGCGGGAGCGGCGGCGGCCACGTGGGCGTCTTCCGGGTCGGCGAGTGGTCGGTGGCCGTCGAGCCCCGGGGCTGGATGGCCACCGACCATGAGGTTCTGGGGGAGCTGTCGAAGGGCTGTGAGGTGGTGGCGGTCACTCGCCACGACTACGCCGCCGAACACTCCTTCGAGTACGCCGTCGACGGCACGATCGTCACCGGCTACCTGTTGGGGCACCCGTACCACCGTGGCGGCGCCGACCCCGACCAGTTCAACGGGTTCATGCGCGAGCTGGGCATGGGGCTCGACGTGCCCACTGACAAGGCGGCGTGGGACGCCTCGTGGGAGGCCAACTGGCCCAACTCCGTGGCGAGGGCTTTCGCCCTGGCGGCGAAGGTGACCGGAGTGCCGTTCACACCCGACCTGCTCGACCGCCCGATGCTCGTGGGCACGATGGCGGAATGGTGACCGGCTCCACCGGAGACCTCTCCCGGCCGGGCCTTACATGGCGGGGCTTTCGCACGGCCGGACCTCCGCACGTGACCAGGTCTCCGCACGGCCGGGCCTCCGTAGGTGCTCTGCCTCTGCACGCGGCCGAGCCCCGCGCGCGGCCCGGTCAGGTGCCGCGTAGGGCTGACTCGGCGAAGTGGTGGGCGGGTTTGGCGAGGCGTTCGTGGAGTTCGAAGAAGATGTCGGCGGCGCGTACGCCGTTCCAGTCGTCGGGGAGCACCTCCAGGGGCAGCCCCGGGTCGGAGTAGGGGAGGCGGCGCCAGTCGGTCAGGGCGGCGACGTAGTCGGTGAACGCCTGGGCGGGGTCGATGCTGTCGCGGGCGCGGTAGCCCTCCAGGATCGGCTCGTAGCGGTCGAGGAACTCCTGGTGGAGCGCCTGGAGGCGGGTCAGGTCCCACCAGGCGGCGACCTGCTCGGCGACGTCGGCGTAGGCGACGTGCCGCACCTCGAAGAGGTTGACGTACGTGCTCAGGCCGTGGCGTTCCAGGGCGTCGTGCGTCTCGTCGAGCAGGTGGGCGGGGGCGATCCAGACGCCGGCGGCGACCGTCCCGAACCCGAGCCACGACAGCCGCGAGCGCAGCTGGTGCCGCTTGTCGCGCTCGGTCTCCGGCACGCTGAAGACGGCCAGCAGCCAGCCCTCGTCGGTGGTGGCCCGCCGTCGCTCGAAGATGCGCCGGTCGCCTTCGCGCAGGATCTGGTACGCCTCCTCCGACAGCGCGTAGCCCGCGACGCCGTCCGCCTTGGCCGAGGTCAGCAGGCCGCGGCGCTTGAGACGGAAGATCGCCGACCGCACCGAGGGCGCGTCCACCCCGCACTGGGCGAGCATCCGGATGAGCGCCGCGATGCTCATCCAGCCGCCGCCCTCGCGGGCGTAGAGCCCGTACACGGTGACGATGAGCGCGCGCGGCTGCCGGCCGCGTCCGGTGAGGTCGTCCTCGTCCGCCATGCCGTGCACCCCTCCGTGCTCGTGCGCGCCCGATGACACGCGGTCACCCGAAATCAGCCGCCGTCATGATAGCCAGAGATCTTCACATCCCGGCTCGCGGCAGCTCAGGCGAGCAGGCGCACACGGTTGCGCAGCACGCCGATGCCGTCGATCTCGGTCTCGACGAGGTCGCCGTCGGCGAGGAAGCGCGGCGGGTCCATGGCCATGCCGACGCCGCCGGGCGTGCCGGTGAGGACGAGGTCGCCCGGCCGCAGCAAGGTGAAGGTGGAGATGTAGGAGAGCAGCGCCGCGCAGTCGAAGACCAGCGTACGGGTGTCGGCGCTCTGGACGACCTCGCCGTTGACGCGGCAGCTGATCGCGACGCCCGCGGCGGGGTCGAGCTCGTCGGGCGTCACCACGACCGGGCCGACCGGCGTGGTGCGGTCCCACGCCTTGCCCTGGAACCACTGCAGCGTGCGGCGCTGCCAGTCGCGTACGGAGATGTCGTTGGCGACGGTGTAACCGGCGATGGCGGCGCTCGCCTCGTCGCGGCCGGCCCGGTGGATCGGGCGGCCGACGACGACGGCGAGCTCGGCCTCCCAGTCGAGGGCCACGTCGTCCGGCGCGACGATGTCGTCGTCGGGCCCGATCAGCGTGTCGGCGTACTTGGCGAACAGCGTCGGGTGCGTGGGCAGGTCGCGGCCGGTCTCGGTGATGTGGTCGGCGTAGTTGAGCCCGCAGCAGACCACCTTGCCCGGCGACGGCAGCGGGTTGACCGGACGCCAGCCGGTCAGCGGCTCGCCCGGCTCGGCGTCCTGGCCCGACTGCAGCCAGGCGCCCACGTCAGGGGCGGGCAGGCGTCGCCAGAGGCCGTCCACGAGGACCGCGGCGGTGCTCGTGCCCTCTCCCCTGGACATGGTGGACAGCTTCATCAGCGACTCCTCGGCAGGCTCGAATGTATCGTATTTTTCACGATCGTCAGATATTGTCAATATGCTAAGAAGTCGAGAGGAGCTCCCCATGAAGCCCGTCGCCGTCAACCCCGCGAGCCTGCCCAAGCCCAGCGGCTACTCGCACGGCACGCTGCACGGCAACACGCTCTACCTGGGCGGCCAGACCGCGCTGGACGCCGACATGCGCATCGTCGAGGGCGGCATCGTCGAGCAGTTCCGCCAGGCGTTCGGCAACGTGCTGACCACGTTGCGCGAAGCCGGGGGAGAGCCGGACGACCTGGTCAGCATCACCATCTACCTGACCGACGTCGAGGACTACCAGGCGCACGGCAAGGAGATCGGCGCGGTGTGGCGGGAGCTCGCGGGGCCGGTCTACCCGGCGATGGCGGGCATCGGGTGCACGCGGCTCTGGCAGCCCGAGGCCATGATCGAGATCATGGGCACCGCCGTGATCCCGCCGGAGCGGCTGAAGGTCTGACGAAGAAGGGGCGGACGCGAGTCCGCCCCTTCTTGCGGTCACGGCCGCCAGCGCACGTGACGGCTGGTGGGCTCGCCCTCGCGGATCAGCTGCAGGCGCGGCTTCGGGCCGTCGGTGCGTCCCGTCTGCGGCTTGCGCCGGCCGGCGCGCCACGGGTCGGGCCAGATCGATCCCGGGCCGTCGTACGACTGCTCGGCGGCGGCGTGCAGCGTCCAGTTCGGGTCGTAGAGGTGGACCCGGCCCAGCGCGCACAGGTCGGCGCGCCCGGCGAGCAGGATCGAGTTGACGTCGTCGTACGACGAGATCACGCCGACCGCGATCGTCGGGATGCCGGCCAGGTTACGGATCCTGTCGGCGTACGGGGTCTGGTAGGAGCGGCCGAAGGCCGGCTTCTCCAGCGGGCTGACCTGGCCGGTCGAGACGTCGATCGCGGCGGCGCCGGCGCCGGCGAAGGCACGGGCGATCTCGACCGCGTCGTCGGCGGTGACGCCGTCCTCCATCCAGTCGGTGGCCGAGATCCGTACGGTGAGGGGCTTGTGCGCGGGCCAGGCCGCGCGGATCGCCGCGAAGACCTCGAGGGGGTAGCGCAGGCGGTTGCGCAGGCTGCCGCCGTAGATGTCCGTGCGGTGGTTGCTGATCGGGGAGATGAACGACGACAGCAGGTAGCCGTGCGCGCAGTGCAGCTCCAGCAGGTCGAAGCCGGCGTCGTCGGCGTTGCGCGCCGCCTCGACGAACTGCTCCTTGATGAGCTCCATCTCGTCCGGGGTGAGCTCGCGCGGCGTCTGGTTGACCCCTTCCCGGTACGGCAGGGCGGACGGCGCGACGAGCTCCCAATTGCCGTCGGGGAGCGGCCGGTCGATGCCCTCCCACATCAGGCGGGTCGAGCCCTTGCGGCCGGAGTGGCCCAGCTGGATGCCGATCTTCGCCTGGCTCTCGCGGTGCACGAAGTCGGTGACCCGGCGCCAGGCGGCGGTCTGCTCGCGGTTCCAGATGCCGGCGCAGCCGGGGGTGATGCGGCCGGTCTCCGACACGCACACCATCTCGGTCATGACCAGCCCGGCGCCGCCCAGCGCCTTCCCGCCCAGATGCACGAGGTGGAAGTCGTCGGGGAGGCCGTCGACCGCCCGGTACATGTCCATCGCCGACACCACGACCCGGTTGGCGAGGTCGAGCTCGCCGAGCCGGAACGGGTGGAACATCGGCGGCGTCGCGGGCCCGTCGCCGTCGCGGGCCGGCTGCTGACCGGCGAACCAGGCGTCGACGCGGGCGACGAACTCGGGGTCGCGCAGCTTGAGGTTGTCGTAGGTGACGCGGCGGCTGCGCGTCATGATGTTGAACGCGAACTGCTCGGGGGCCTGGCCGACGTACTGGCCGAGGTTCTCGAACCACTCCAGGCTCGCCTGCGCCGCGCGCTGCGTGGACAGCACGACGGACTTGCGTTCGCTCTCGTACGCGGTGAGCGCCTCGTCCAACGTGGGCCGTTCGTGCAGGCAGGCGGCCAGGCTGAGCGCGTCCTCCATGGCCAGCTTGGTGCCCGAGCCGATGGAGAAGTGGGCGGTGTGGGCGGCGTCGCCGAGCAGGACGATGTTCTCGTGCCGCCAGCTGTCGTTGCGGACGGTCGTGAAGCTGATCCACTTGCTGTTGTTGGCGAGCAGCGAGGAGTCGCCGAGCTCGGCGGCGAACAGCTCCTTCACCCGCTCGATCGACCGCTCGTCGGACTCGCCGGGGGCGAGGGGCCCGGCCAGGGAGTCGAAGCCGGCCCTGCGCCAGACGTCCTCGTGCATCTCGGCGATGAAGGTGCTGCCGTGGGCGTCGAAGGGGTAGCCGTGCCCCTGCATCACACCGTACGGGGTCTCGAGGACGTAGAACTTGAAGGCGTCGAACACCTTGTCGGTGCCGAGCCACATGTACCTGCAGGAGCGCTGCTCCAGGGTCGGCCGGAAGGAGTCGGCGTACTTCGCGCGCACGGCCGAGTTGAGCCCGTCGGCCGCGACCACGAGGTCGTGGGTGGCGGCGAGCTGCGCCACGTCGGGCGCCTCGGCGCGGAAGTGCACCGTGACGCCGAGGTCGCGGCAGCGCTGCTGGAGGATCTCCAGCAGACGCCTGCGGCTCAGCGCGGCGAAGCCGTGACCGCCGCTGGTGAGCACCTGTCCGCGATAGTGGACGTCGATGTCGTCCCAGCGGGCGAACTCCGCCTCCATCAGGCGGTGGACGGCGGGGTCGGCGTGCTCGATGCCGCCGAGGGTCTCGTCGGAGAACACCACCCCGAATCCGAAGGTGTCGTCGTGGGCGTTGCGCTCCCAGACGGTGATGTCGTGCTCGGGGCCCAGTTGCTTGGCCAGGACCGAGAAGTACAGCCCGCCGGGGCCGCCTCCGATGACCGCGATCCGCACGCCGTCCTCCTCCTGTCATGATGAAACCGGCCTCAAAGTATCGCGCATATCGAACGATCGTCAACGAAGCGTAATGACATCCAGCCTATTGACATACTGTGACGGTCGTGAAAAATACGAGACATTCCATGGCGGGGTCACGCTCGCCCGAGTCCCGACCGAAACGGAGCCGACCCGTGGAGCCCGACTTCAGCAAGTACCGCCTCGAGGGCGACAACTCGATGTATCGACTGCCCAGCGGTCTGGTCGCTCCGGTCGTGACCCGCGGCGGCGGCGAGAGCGCGAACACCGCCGACTCCGGCGGCGCGCTCCGGGTCGCGGGGGTCAGCATCCAGCACACCCCGGCCACCAGGCTGTGGTTCGGCAAGGTGAGCAACGAACCCGGCTTCCGCTCGGTGTCCCACCACCACGGCGAGGCCGAGACCGGCGGCTACGTCCTGTCCGGCCGGGCGCGCATCTACTTCGGCGAGAAGTTCGAGGACTACGTCGACATGGAGGAGGGCGACTGGGTGTTCGTGCCGCCGTTCATGCCGCACGTCGAGTGCAACCTGTCGCGCAGCAAGCCCCTGGTGTGGATGACCACCCGCACCCCCGAGAACATCGTGGTCAACCTGCCCGACGTCGCCGACGCCGACCTGCGCGACTGGCTCGACCGATGACGGCCCGGCCGACCTCTGAGGTCTTCACGGCGGCGGTCACCCTGACGCCCGCCGAGCCCGAGCACTTCGACCTCGCCTTCACCGCCACCACACAGCCCTGCCCGTGGCCGAAGGCGTACGGCGGCGACCTGGTCGCCCAGGCGGCGGCGGCCGCGATGCGGTCGGTGGCCGACGGCAAGACGCTGCACTCGATGCACAGCTACTTCATGCGCCCGGCCGACATCGGCGCGGACGTGCGGTACGAGGTGGAGCTCCTGCGCGACGGCCGCGGCTACAGCAGCCGCCAGGTACGCGCCTACCAGCACGGCAAGCCGGTCTACGTCTGCCTCGCGAGCTTCGCCGCAGGGGAGCCGGGCGCGAGCTTCGCCGCGGAACCGGCCGACCTCTTCCCCGATCCCGAGGAGCTGCCCAGCTCGGCGGCGTACCTCGACGGGCGCGAAGGCGGCACGATGACCGAGGAGTCGAAGGGCTACTGGTCGACGGGCCGCGGCTTCGACATGCGGCACGTGCCCGGCCCGGTCTACCTCACCGTCGAGGGCAAGCAGCTGCCGCACCAGGCGGTGTGGATCAAGCCGTTCGACCCCCTGCGCAGCGTCGAGGGGCTCAGCGACGCGCAGCGCGACCAGGCCGCGCTCGCCTACGTCTGCGACTACACGATCCTGGAGCCGGTGCTCCGCGTGCTGGGCCTGCCCTGGGCCGAACCCGGGCTGGTCACCGCCAGCCTCGACCACGCGATGTGGTTCCACCGTCCCGGCCCGGTCGGCGACTGGCTGCTGTACGTCCAGGAGGCCGTCGCCGCCGACACCGGCCGCGGTCTCGGCACCGGCCGTTTCTTCACCCGCGACCACCGTCACCTGGCCACCGTCGTCCAGGAGGGCCTGATCCGCACCACCTGATCCGCCGCACCCCCTCGGCGGTTCCCGGAAGGACTTCTGCGTTGTCCCCTTCAGCCTCAGCGCACGTCGACACGTTCACGCGCGACCACCTGCCCGCGGCGCGGCTCTGGCCCACCCTCGAGTTCACCACCCCTGAGCTGCGGTACCCGACCCACCTCAACGCCGCCACGGAGCTCATCGACGTCGCCGTCGCCACCTACGGCGCCGACCGGCCCGCCCTGCGCACCCCCTTCGGGGAGACCTGGACGTACGGCGAGCTGCGCCGGCGCGCCAACCAGGTCGCCCAGGTGCTGACCGAGGACCTCGGCCTGGTGCCGGGGCAGCGGGTGATGCTGCGCTCGCCCAACAACCCCTGGACCGTCGCCGCGTGGCTCGGCGTGCTGAAGGCCGGCGGCGTCGTCGTCACCACGATGGCCGCCCTGCGCGCCCGCGAGCTCACCCCGATCGCCGAGCGGACGCTGCCCTCGATCGCGCTGGTCGACCACCGCTTCGCCGACGAGATGCGCGCTGTCCGCGACGCCGCGCTGCCGTCGCTGACGATCGTCGAGTACGGCGGCACGACCCCCGGCGACCTCGTCGCCAGGGCCGCCGCCAAGTCCGGCGAGTTCACCGACGTGCGCACGGCCGCCGACGACGTGGCGCTGCTCGGACCGACCTCCGGCAGCACAGGCGTGCCGAAGATCACCATGCACTTCCACCGCGACATCCTGTCCATCGACAACACCTTCGGCCGTCACGTGCTGAAGCTGGCCCAGGACGACGTGGTCGCCTGCTCGGCCCCCTTCGCCTTCACCTTCGGCCTCGGCATGCTCGTCGTCTTCCCGCTGCGGGCCGGCGCCTGCGTCCTGCTGACCGAGGCGGCCACGCCGTTGCAGCTCGCCGAGATCGTCGAACGCGAAGGCGTGACCGTGCTCGCCACGGCGCCCACGGCGTACAAGGCGATCCTGCGCGAGGGCGCCGAACACCGGCTCGCCGGGCTGCGGACCGGCGTGTCGGCCGGCGAGCACCTGCCGCGCGAGACGTGGGAGCGGTTACGTGACGGGCTCGGTCTCAGGGTCGTGGACGGCATCGGCGCCACCGAGATGCTGCACATCTTCATCTCCGCGGCCGGCGACGAGATCCGTCCCGGCGCCACGGGCAGGCCGGTGCCGGGATACCGGGCCGCGATCCTCGACGTGGACGGCTCCGAGCTCGGCCCCGGCCGGCCCGGACTGCTGGGCGTCATCGGCCCGGTCGGCTGCCGCTACCTCGACGACGCGCGCCAGCGGAACTACGTGCTGGGCGGCTGGAACATCACGGGCGACGTCTTCACCAGGGACGAGGACGGCTACTTCCACTACCAGTCGCGTACCGACAACATGATCGTCTCGTCGGGGTACAACATCGGCGGCCCCGAGGTGGAGGCGGCCATCGACACCCACCCCGACGTGGTCGAGTCGGGCGTCGTCGGCCGGCCCGACCCGGAACGCGGCTCGGTCGTCTGCGCCTTCGTGGTCCTGCGCCCGGGTGTAACCGGCGACGATGCCAAGGTGAAAGAGATCCAGGAGCACGTCAAGCGGGTTCTGGCGCCGTACAAGTATCCGCGCGACGTCCGCTTCTGCGACTCGCTGCCCCGCAACGTGAGCGGCAAGCTGCAGCACTTCAGACTGCGCGAGCTCGTCCAGGAACCGTCGTGACGTGTGGGCTGGGGTGACGCCCGCGCGGTGCGGGCGTCACCCAGGCTTCGCCTGACGATCAACTGGTGTACGTGTACCAGTAGTCCCTTTAGGTCACTCTTGTCCGTTGTTCTCGTGGTCAAAGACCACACCTATTAGGGAGAAAACGGGCACATGCGTACACGGCACAAGGTCGCGGCGATCGCGGCGCTCGCCGCCGCTCTGACGGCGCAGGGAACGGCCTCGGCGGACGCCGCCCACGGCCACCACCCGAAGCCGGCACTGGACCTGCAGGCGCACCGCGGCGGCATCGGGCTGACCGCGGAGTCCACGATCCCCGCCTTCGCCAGGGCGCTCGAGCTCGGCGTCACCACCCTGGAGCTGGACTCCCAGATCACCGAGGACGGCAAGGTCGTCGTCACCCACGACCGCCGCATCGACGGCCGTAAGTGCAAGGACACCGCGCCCGCCTTCCGTGACGACCCCGAGTACCCGTACGCGGGCAAGCTGATCCACGAGCTCACCCTCAAGCAGATCAGGACGATGGACTGCGGCTCCCAGACGCTCCCTGAGTTCCCCGGGCAGCAGGCCGCACCCGGCGCCCGGATGGCGCTGCTGAGCGAGGTCTTCGACCTGGTCAAGCGCTACCACGCCAAAGACGTCATGATGAACGTCGAGACCAAGGTCGAGGCGGGCGCGCCGAGCGAGACCGCGCCGCGCGAGCAGTTCGTCCAGGCGGTCGCCAACGAGATCCGCAAGGCGGGCATGCTCGACCAGGTCACCATCCAGAGCTTCGACTGGGGCGCACTCATGCGGATGCACGAGATCGAGCCCAGGCTGCCGCTGGTCGCGCTGACCAACCCGCAGTACGACGGAGTGCCGGGCACCGAGGTGTGGCTCGGCGGGCTGAACCTGGCCGACTTCGGCGGCGACCCGCTGAAGGCCGTCAAGTCCTTCGGCGCGACCGCGTTCTCCCCGACGCCGGGCACCCCGGAGGGCGCCGGCGTGAACGACGCCGGCTACCGTCCGTACGTCACCAAGCAGCTCGTGGACGAGGCGCACAGCCTGGGCATCAAGGTCATCCCGTGGACGGCCGACGACGCGGCGACGATGAACGCCATGATCGACGCCGGCGTGGACGGCATCATCACCAACTACCCGGACGTGCTCCGCAAGGTCATGGCCGACCGCGGCTACGCCCTCCCCAAGCCGTACACCCTCAAGGGCAACGACCACGGGAACGGTCACGGGAACGGTCACGGGAACGGTCACGGGAACGGTCACGGGAACGGTCACGGGAACGGTCACGGGAACGGTCACGGCCGCTGATCGCCGGCTGTCGGAATCCTCGCGAGGGGGAGGGGCGCTTCCAGCACGCGCCGACTGGCACTCCACCGAGAACCGTCCGGGTTTGCGGTGGAGTGCACTCCAACTTCTAGAGTTCTCCGCATGGCCAGCGCAATGCCGCTACCTGCGGCAACACTCACCATCACCGAAGTGGCGGAACGCACGGGACTCTCGCGCGACACCCTGCGCTACTACGAGAAGGCCGGGCTGATCGACGCCGTCGGCAGGTCCGCCTCAGGACGGCGCCGCTATGCCGCCGCCGACCTGGACTGGATCGACTTCGCGCTGCGGCTGCGCGACACCGGCATGTCGATCGCCGACATGCAGCGCTTCGCGGAGCTGCGGCGCGGCGGCGACTCCACCACGGCCGAGCGGCTGGCCATGTTGCGCGAGCACCGTGCCGCCCTCACCCGGCGGATCCGTGACCTGGAGGCGAACGGCCGCGCGCTGGACGACAAGATCGACCACTACGAGGGTCTGCTGGAGGACTCATGAACCACGACGACACGTACGCCCAGGGGCTGGAGACGCTGCGCCGGATCGACGGCGAGGCCGGCCAGAGGGTCGTCGACTCCCTGGCCGACATCTCGCCCGCGCTCGCCGAGCAGATCGTCTCCTGGGCCTTCGGCACGATGTACTCCCGCGAGGAACTGCCCCCGCGCGACCGGCAGCTGGTCACCCTGGGCGCGCTCACCGCGTTGGGCGGCTGCGAACCCCAGCTCGACGTGCACGTCAACGCCGCGCTGAACGTCGGGCTCACCCCGACCGAGGTGACCGAGGCGCTGCTGCACACCGCCGTCTACTGCGGCATCCCGCGGTCGTTGAACGCGATGTTCGTCGCGAAGAAGGTCTTCGCCGAACGCGGGCTGCTGCCGGTCACTTCCTGACGACCATCTTCGACGGGTCGACCAGGAGCAGCCCGGCGATGCCGACGGCCGGCAGGAGGGTGAGCTGCCACAGGCCGGCGCCGTCCCAGCCGAGCGAGCCCACCAGGCGGGCGAACAGCAGCCCCGAGAAGGCGGCGGCCACGTAGTAGGTGAGGATGAACAGCCCGGCGCCGCGTCCGACGTGCTCCGGGCGGACGGCGCGCTGCATGGCGGTCGAGCAGTTCGTGAACAGGAACCCGCTGGCGAACGTCCCCATGAGGAAGGACAGCAGGTACTGCTCCGACGGCGTCGTGGAGACCCGGTACATCAGGTACGCGGTCACGGCGGTCGCCGCCATGGCGAGCATCAGCAGGCGGGCCTGGTTCATCCGGTCGCCGAGCCAGCCGGCCGGCAGGGCCATCATGGCGCCGAGTCCGCCCATGGACACCGCGAAGGCCGCCTGGTCGGGGGCGAAGCCGAGCGCCTCGCGCAGGAACGTGGGGTAGAGCCCGAGGTAGCCGTAGAACACCAGCCCGGACACCGCGCAGGCGATCCCGACGCCGAGCGTGTTGCGGTTGTACGGGGACGCCGGCACGTGCTCGTACGACACCGCGCCGGGCGCGCCGCCGGTGCCGGTGACGGCTTCGGTCATGGTGCGCGACACGGTGGCCGCGATGATCAGGCTCATGACCAGGCCCGCGGCGGCGAACACGAAGAACGGCGCCCGCCACGTCCCCCAGCCGGTGGCGAGTTCGGAGCCGACGAGCGGGCCGAGGAAGACGCCGAGGCCGAACGCCACACCGACGACACCCGCGGCCAGCGCGCGCCGGTGGAAGAAGAACGCGCCGATCACCGCGTACAGGGCGGTGGCCTGGACGCCCTCGCCGATCCCGGACACCAGCCGGTAGGCGCTCATGTCCGCGAACCCGACGGCCAGGGGGATCGCGAGGGTGCCGAGGGAGTACACGAGCACGCTGACGAGGATGATCGCCTTGCGGGAGAGCCGGTCGGCCAGGTAGCCGGCCGGCGGCCCGGCGAGCGCGAGACCAAGGGTGAACCCGGTGGCGAGCAGTCCGCCCTGTTCGAGGGAGAAGCCCAGCTCGGTACGGATCTCGGGCAGCAGCGGGTAGAAGATCTGCCGGTCCATCGCGTTCAGCATGTACGAGGCGCACAGGACCGCGAAGCCGATCGCGATCGAGGTCTTGGTGAGCGTCGTGGGGGAGGTCTCGCCCGGGGACTGCCCGGTGGTGCTGCTCATTCAGCGCTCCTCTGTGCTGGAGGGGGGTGCGCCCAGCCGCGCCGCGCGTGCGCTCAGCCACGCCGCGCGTTCGGAGGCCGGGCCGCCGGCACGGGACCGCCGCACTATGGCGGACATTCGTCCGTACAGCGGTCGCTAGCGGGCTGGCCTCAGCATGATCCGCGCTCGCACGCGTGTCAAGAGTCCGATGTGCGAGGAATGAAACCAGTTTCGGACAGGTGTCCGCACGTTGTACCGCAGGGTCGGTCGCACCCGAGCGAGGGAGGTCGCCCATGTCAGCAGGGCGCGCGGGGCCGAGCCCGGGCAGCAGCCCGTACGCCGTCAGCGGGAGGGCCGTCCGTGCGGGAGAAGGTCGTGCTGGGCATGCGTGCGGACCCGTCCGCACGCATGCCGGTGCTCAGAAGGCGAAGCCGCCGGGACGGTCGTTGCGGTCGGCGATCAGCCCGGCCAGGGTGGCGAGGGCGATCTCGGCAGGGGTGCGCGAGCCGATGTTGAGGCCGATCGGCCGGTGCACCCTGGCGATCTCCTCCGGCGGCACGCCGAGCTCCGTCAGCGCCTGGACGTGCGGGCCGGTGTGCCGCGGGCTGCCCATGATGCCGATCCACCGGGCCGGCGACTTGAGCAGGTCGCGCAGGACCGGCCCGATCTCGTCACGGTGGTGGTCGGTGAGCACCACGTCGCACGTGGCGTCCACGTGGCCGCCGACCTCGGACACCGTCGTGAACCCGCCGGGACGGCGTCCGGGATCGGGCTCCATGAGCATCGTGCGGTACCCGAGCTCGGCCCCGAACCTCAGCAGGACCTCCGCCACCGGCGATGCGAAGACCGCCACCAGGGTGCGCGCCGCCTCCGGCGCGGGCCCTGTGCCATGGGCCACCTCACATGCCGGATCTTCTTCGTGGCTGTGCGTCATATCCGCACTCTGACATCCCCGGGCCGCGCACGGCCAGACAACGTGGCGCCCCGGCCGCGCACGGACGGATTGTCGGAGCCCGTCGTTAGGGTTCCGGCCATGATCAGCTGTTCGTGGCGGGCGTGCCCGGCCGTGACCTGTGAGGTGCCGGTGTGAATCCCTGGCAGGAGGTCCTCGAGCGCATCGAGGCGCGAGACGACGACGGCCTGGCGACGTTCCTCGACGGGCTGAACGACCTGGGCCGGCGGGCGGTCGCACTGCAGCTCCCCGGCCACCTGAGCGAGGAGTTACGCGGCGGGGTCCGGATCCGCTGGGAGATCGAGGAGCTGGCGCCCGGGTACCGCATGGCCGGAGCTGCCTGCTTCGCCGGCGCGCAGCAGGTGGCGACCTGGCTCAACCGCAGAGAGCTGCGCCGCGTGCGCGAGCCCGAGCGTGACGCCGAGCGCATCGTGTCCCTGCTGCGGCGCCGTCCTCTGGAATGGCGGCGCGACCTCGCCGTCCGGCTCGCCGACCGGCTGAGGCCGCCGGCCGGCCGGACGTGGCGGCGCATGGGGGGCGTGCCCAACTGGCACCTGGCCGCCGCGCTGATCCCCGAGACGGGCGTCGAGCCACCCGACGGCGACGCGTTCGTCGTCGGTTGGCTCTGGCGGGTGGCGTTGCGGCGCGACGGGGGTGGCCCGGGTCTCGACGGCGATCCCCTGCTCGGCTCGATGTTGCCGCGCCTGTTCCAGTCGCAGGGCGTGGGCGAGCCGCTGCTCCTGCGGGAGCGCTGGAACGGCGGCGGCCTCGTCGCCGACCTGGCCGGGCTCACCGGCGAGGGCCGGGTGCCGCGCCGTACGGTGCTCGACGGCTGCGCGACCAGGTTCCTCACCGGCGGCTCGGCCGATGAGATCACCCCGTTCGTCCGGCTCTGGCAGCTGCTGCGGCCAGAGCCGGAGGAGATCCCGGTCCTCGACTTCGTCCGGTTGCTGCCGTCCGCCGTCCCGCCGCTGGCCCAGCTCGCGCTGGACGAGCTGCGGCGGGCCGACGGCGCGGGCCTGCTCGACGACGAGCTGTTCGCCGAGGCCGTGGGGTCGCTGGCGTACCGTCCGGAGAAGAAGCTGCTCCAGGCCGCGGTGCAGTGGCTGGCGCGCACACCCGCGCCGAGGAGCGCCGGTGCGGTCGCGGCGCTGGCGCCGCTGTTCGACCTGGACAGCCCCGCGCTGCGTGAGCGCGCGGTGCGGCTCGCGGTCAGGCTCGCCCCGCACGCCGACGACGCCGGTCGCGCCGCGATCCGTGAGGCGGCGAGCCGGCTCTCCGCCGACCTGCGCGAGCGCGTGGCCGCAGGGTACGGCGCCGTCGCCGCGCAGGAGACCGGCCGGCCGGTGGCGGCCGTCCTGTCCGCGCCCGCGCTGCCCGCCCTCCCGAGGCAGCCTGGGTCGCCGGCCGAGCTGGTCGCCGAGATCCGGGCGCTCACCTGGCCGGAGGACCCGTCGCGGTGCGAGCTCCTTCTCGGCAGGCTGGTCGAGCTGGCCCACCACGACCGCGACGGCGTGATCGCGGCGCTGCGGCCGTGGTGGAAGGAGACCCGGCGGCAGGGCGGCCCCTACCACGACGTGTTCGACCGCAGCGCCCAGGAGGCTGGGGTGTCCATCCTGCTGGCCCGCTGCGCGCTGGCGCTCGTGGCGCCCGAGGAGAGCCGGAAGATCGAGACCGGCTCGTACGTCACCTCCCAGGAGTGGCCGCCGCAGGCGTTCGTCCGGCGCCGCTACGAGGAGGTGATCGCCCTCCTCGAACGCGGGGAGACGACACCCGTGCTGCTCGCCACGCCGACCTCGCCCACCGGCCACGTCGACGCCGGGACGCTGGTGGAGCGGATGGAGCTGCTGGGCGAAACAGAACCGCTGGAGACCGACTTCCGGCAGGCGCTGCTGCGGCTGCCCCGGCAGTTCGATCGCGAGCTGCTCGTCCGGGCGAAGCAGCTGCCGTCGCGGGCGGGCCGTGAGCTGGCCGCCTGGATGCGTGACGGCGGGTGGCCCGACCCCGACGCCGACTGCCGGCTGCGGGAGGTCGAGCCGAGCCACGACGCGGGGTGCCGCGGGCTGCGGTGCGATGGCGTGTCCGTGCTGCGGTGCGATGCCGTGTCCGACGAGAGGTCCTACGTGCTGCGGGTCGAGGTCGTGCCGCCCGAGGGCCTGCCCGCGTGGCTTGCGGAGCTGTGGACGGCCGAGCCGCAGGTGCCCTATCTGTCCCACCCGGGTAACGCCCTGTGGTGGCCGTGGGTCCTGCCGTCGCACCGGGAGATCGTGGCCACCTGGCTCGTACGCTGCCGGCCCTGGCTGGCCCGCTCCTACGACTTCACCCCGGAGGCGCTGGCGACGCTGGCCCATGGCGACGGTCCTGTGGGGGCCGCCACGGCGTTCACGCTCGCCGGCGGGCTGGCCCGCCGCCGCGACGCGCAGCGCGCGCAGGCGGCCGACGCGGCGCTCACGCTGGCGGCGTGCGGGCAGTTCCCGGCCGCCGAGCTCGGCTGGGTACTCGCCGACCTGATCCGGCACGAGTATGTCCCGCTCAAGGCGATCACCGACGCGCTCGGCGACCTGGCGGCGGCCGGCGCCCACGCGGAGGTGTGGCGGACCCTCGCCGTCGCGCTTCCTTCCCTGCTGCCCGGCCCGGGTGAGCGGGCGCGCGCCGGACTGGGCGGGCTGCTGGGGGTCGCCGCGCACGCCGCCGAGCTCGCGGGTGCGAAGGGCGAGGTCCCCGGGCTGGCCGAGCTGGCCGCCCGCAAGGGCACGAGCCTCCTCCGCCAGGAGGCCGGACACCTGTACGAGAACATCACCCCATGACGCCGACCGGGCTCCGGTACGACCTCACTCATGATGGCGACCGGGCTCCGGGACGGCCTCACCGGATGAGCCGTCCTCGGGGTGGTGTACCGTTTGCCCGCCCGGACGGGAGACGCCCGCGCGAATCCAGGCCGAACCGTCATCAGGTGAGGCGCCGTCGTCCCGTGGGAGGTCCCCATGTCGTCACCCTCCGTCGAGATCGTCACCCGGTTGCGCGCGGCCGGGTGCGTCTTCGCCGAGGACGAGGCCGCGCTGCTCGTCGGCGCCGCCTCCACGTCCGACGGCCTGGCCGCCATGGTCGAGCGGCGCGCCGCCGGTGAGCCCTTGGAGCACGTGGTCGGCTGGGCCGAGTTCTGCGGGTTGCGGGTGGTCGTCGAGCCGGGCGTGTTCGTGCCGCGCCCGCGTACCGCTTTCCTCATCGAGCAGGCCGTCGCGTTGGCGCGGCGGGCCGGCCGCACTCCGGTGCTGCTCGACCTGTGCTGCGGCACGGGCGCGATGGCCGCGGCCATCGCCGCGGAGCTGAGCGGAGTCACGGGTGGGGTCTCGGGCGGAGTCACGGGTGGGGTCTTGGGTGGGGCCTCCGGTGAGGTCTCGGGTGGGGTCGAGGTGCATGCCGCCGACCTCGACCCGGCCGCCGTGCGCTGTGCCCGCCGCAACCTGCCCGGCGGGCACGTCCACGAGGGCGACCTGTACGAGGCGCTGCCCCGCGACCTGCGCGGCCGGGTGGACCTCCTCGTCGTCAGCCCGCCGTACGTGCCGTCGGCGTCGATCGGGCTGCTGCCCCCTGAGGCGCGGCTGCACGAGCCGATGGTGGCGCTCGACGGAGGCGGCGACGGCCTCGACGTCGCACGACGGGTGATCGAGGGCGCGCCCGGCTGGCTCGCCCCCGGCGGTCACCTGCTGGTCGAGACGAGTGAACGGCAGGCGCAGGCCGCCGCCGACGCCATGACCCGCGCCGGGCTCGCCGCCCGGGTCACCGGCTCGGACGAACTCGACGCCACCGCGGTCATCGGCACGGCGCGCGCCTGACGTTTTCGCGGGCGCGCTCAGGAATTCGCCCTTTTTGCAGTACGGCTCGCTGGTGTTCTCGTTCGTGGACTTTCCCGGGAGGGCCGCGCTTTCATGTGCTCCGTCAATTTCCCGAGACGGAGGAACGAATGGCTCGTACGCGCACATTCCTGCACATCGCCGTCGCATGCTCGGTGGCGGTCGCCCTCGCCCCACCCGCGGCGGCCGCCCCCCGGAGCGAGCCGCTGCGGATCACCCGCTTCCTCGGCGAGCAGCGCATCCCCCACCTGACCAGGTTCGCGGGCACGGTCGTCGGCGGGCTGTCGGGGATCGACCGCGACCCCCGCAGCGGCACCTGGTACTTCGTCTCCGACGACCGCAACCGCTACAACCCCGCCCGCTTCTACACCGGCCGCCTCGACTTCAACCGCGCGACGGGCGCCTTCACCGGCGTACGCGTCACCGGCGTCACGACCCTCACCCGCGCCGACGGCACGCCGTACCCCGGGTACGGACTGCCCGGCTCGGCCGACCCCGAGTCGATCAGGTACGACCGATGGAGCGGACGGCTGCTGTGGGGCGACGAAGGAGACCGCCCGGACGCCGCGAACCCCGCCATTCCGATTTCCCAGGCCGCCGTCCGCGGCATGGACCTTCAAGGACGGCATGTTCGTACATTTCCGCTGCCGTCGAATTTGCGGCTGACGAATACGGAAAGCGGGCCGCGGCGCAATGTCGGATTCGAGGGGCTCGCCGTCACCGCCCGGTCCATCACCGCCGTGACCGAAGGCCCGCGCTACGAGGACGGCCCCGTCCCGACCGCCGAGGCGGGCGCGGTGGCCCGGCTGACCGTCTGGCGGCGCGAGGGCCAGGTGCGCGGTCAGTACGCCTACCCGCTCGACCCGCTGCCCGCCGCGCCCATCCCGCCGACCGGACATGCCGACAGCGGCGTGTCGGAGCTCCTCGCCATCGACGAGCACCGCTACCTGGCGCTGGAACGTTCCTGGATCGAAGGCGTGAACTACCGCGTGAAGCTGTACGAGATCGACCTGCGCAGCGCGACGAACATCCTCGCCAGGCACTCCCTGGACCACGGCGCGGCCTACCGTCCGGTCACCAAGCGCCTCGTCAGCGACCTCGGCGAGTTCCGTCCTCCGGTGCAGAACCTGGAGGGCATGGCGTGGGGGCCGCGCCTGGCCACGGGCGAGTGCACGCTCGTGATCGGCGCCGACGACAACTTCGACGCGCGGGAGACGACGCAGTTCATGGCCTTCGGCGTACGCGGCTGCCGCTGAGCGCGGTCACCGCGCCACGGACGCGGCGTCGGTGGTCCTCAGACGCCGTGGATGCGGCGGCCGGTGATCTGGTGGGGGGCGATGCGGACGTAGAGCCGGCGCTCGCCGCCCGCCCACGGCGTCACGTCCGCGCCGGCCAGCTCCTCGGCCTCCTCGGGCGGCACGTGGTGCGCCGGGCCGTGCACCATGACGCTCCACCCCTCCCGCCGGGCCTCGTCGAGCCGATCGACCTCGAACCCGATCTTGATGTCGACGCCCTCCGACCCGCTCCGCAGTTCGGTGTCCATCGGGCCGCCCGCGGCGGTGCGGAAGACGATGTTGCCTTCGTGCATCGTGTAGTTGACCGGCAGTACGGTCGGCCCCAGCGGGCCGTCGAACGCCACCCGTCCGATGCCGCCCGGCGCGATCAGCCGCAGGCACTCGTCCTCCTCCAGCCGCTCCAGCGTCGGGTGCGCCATCGCAGGGCCGCGCCCCGGCGGCCGGTCGTGGCCGGCGCCCAGCAGCTCGGACACGGTGGTACGAAGGGCGTCGGCCAGCCGGTAGAGGGTCCCCGTGTCGGGGTTGTCGGCGTTCTCCTCCAGGTACGTCAGATAGCCCGGCGACAGGTTCGCGTGCTCGGCGACCTGCTCGCGGGTCATGCCGAGACGCTTGCGGTGGTGGATGATGCGCCGCCCGAGATCACCGGTGCCAGGCATGATCGGTTCCCCTCGTGTGCAGGTACGTCGCGGGACGCCGTTGATCCGGGCCTCGCGATGGTCGGCGTCGATGAACAGCCGGCGTCCCCGGTAGTGGATCGGCAGCGACAGCAGGCCGAGCCGGTCGGGCACGTCCGGATCCAGGAACAGCCCCTCTGGACGCAGCTCCAGCCCGAGGTAGCAGCGCTGCAACAGGTCGAGCGAGCCGCCCATGGCGCCCAGGTGGATGCCCTCGGCGGTGGTGCCGCCCTGGACGTCCTCGACGTCGCCGGCCAGGGCCTCGGTGAGGAACCGCCACGACCGGGGACGGTTGGAGCGGCTCAGCACCCACGCGTGCACGACGGCGCTCAGCGTCGAACCGTGGCTGGTGCGTTCCAGGTAGTACGCGATCGTCCGGGGGATCAGGCCGGGCGCGACCGGGTAGCCGAGCCGTTCGAGCAGCGCGACCAGCTCGCCCCCGGACAGCAGGTAGCACAGCATGAGCGTGTCGGCCTGCTTGGACGCCTTGTAACGGTTGACGTCGTCGCCCTCGGCCTCGAGGGCGCGGTCGAGGCGGCGCACGCCGCGGTAGCGGTCCCAGTCGAGCTCCAGCAGGTCGGCGTACCCGGTGAACTGGCTGATGACGCCGTCGTGGAAGTCGACCCGCAGGCGGCGGCTGACGTCGTCCCAGTGCGTCAGCTCGTCCGGGGGAGGGGCGAGGTGCGGGACGAGCCGCGCGGTGTCGAGAGCGCGCAGCATGAGCCACGCCGTCATGACGTTGGTGTAGGCGTTGTTGGCCAGCCCGGGTTCGGCCGCCCCCGGGTAGGCGTCGTGGTACTCGTCCGGGCCCATGACCCCGCGGATCTCGTAGCGGCCGGCCACGGGCTCGGCCAGCGAGGCGAAGAAGCGCGCGATGTCGAGCAGCAGCTCGGCGCACCACGTCGGCAGGGAGCCGGTGGCCAGGTGGTGCTGCCAGACGTTGTAGGCGACGGCCAGGCCGACGTGCCGCTGCAGCCGCGAGTTGTCGGGCACCCAGCGTCCCGACATCGGGTTGAGGTGCAGCGTCTGGGTCTCCTCGCGGCCGTCGCTGCCGCTCTGCCACGGGAACATCGCGCCCGCGTACCCGGCCTGCGCGGCGGCGTCCCTGGCCTCGGGCAGCCGCCGCCACCGGTAGCGCAGCAGCCCGCGCGCGATCTCGGGGAAGCGCAGGTCGAGCCAGGGCAGCACGAACAGCTCGTCCCAGAACACATGCCCCCGGTACGCCTCCCCGTGCAGGCCGCGCGCGGGCACCCCGACGTCGAGGTCGGCGGTGTGCGGCGACAGCGTCTGCAGCAGGTGGAAGACGTGCAGGTGGACGAGCCGCGACAGCTCGGGGCCGTCCACGTCGAGACGGGCCTGCCGCCACAGCCGTTCCCAGGCGGCCTCGTGGCGGGCCAGCAGCTCGCCGAAGCCCGGCGCGCGGCGTACGTGGCGCAGCGCCGACGAGCGGGCGTCGTGGCTGGCCGGGTCGCGCGACGACGTCAGCGACACGACCTTCGTCAGCCGGGCGGGCTCGCCCGCGGCCAGGTCGAGCACGTGGTCGGAGTCGACGTGGCCGAGGCCGAGCGCCGGACGGGAAGGCGGCGCGTCACCGTCGACGCGGGCGGCCAGGGCCACCGTCACGTGCGAGGCGCGGGTGGCCGCGGTCAGCCAGGCGAGGTCGTTCTCCGAGCCGGTCGCGTGCCCGGTGAGGTGGTCGCCGCGCAGCGCCCGGTAGCGGACCACGCCGCGGTTCGTCACCCGCCCCTCCAGCCGGGCGCGTACGCGCAGCGGCCCCGACCAGTTCTCGGCGGTGAACGCGGTCTCCATGGCGGCCACGTACGGGTCGGCCATCGACACCAGGCGGCGCTGCCGTACGTGCGTGACCCGGCCCTCGGCGTCGCGCCAGCGCAGCTCCCGCAGCAGCAGGCCGCGCCGCATGTCGAGCTCGTGCCGGTAGAGCGGCAGCTCGGCCCGGTCGGGGCTGAACCACTCGGAACCGGGCGTCGCGAACGTCAGCGGCAGCCAGTCGGGCAGGTTGACGATGTCCTCGTTGGTCACGGTGTGCCCGGCGACCACCGAGTCCAGCCGGTCGTAGCAGCCGGCCAGGTAGGTGCCCGGCGTGCGCGGCCCGCCGTCGGGGGTGGCGCCCCGCGTGGCGAAGCGGCCGTTGCCCAGCGTGCACAGCGCCTCCCGCAGCTCCTCGCCCTCCGGGTGGAAGCCATCGTAGGCCAGCGTCCAGGCGCTCATCGCCGGCCCACGGGCACCCGTCCGGTCACGTCGGCGTCGGCCAGGTCGGTGACGATCGCGCTCGCGCCCGCGGCCAGCAGCGCGGCGGTGCGCCGGCCGGTGCGGTCGACCGCGACCACCAGCCCGAAGTCGCCCCTGCGGGCGGCCTCGACGCCGGGCAGGGCGTCCTCCACGACACCGATCTCCTCGACAGGCAGTTCCAGCCGGCGCGCGGCCTCCAGGAACAGCGCAGGGTCCGGCTTGCCCGGCAGGCCGAGCGCGGCCAGGTCGTTGCCGTCGACGAGCACGTCGAACAGGTGCTGCAGCCCGGACGGCGCCACGACGGCCCTGCCGTGCCGGCTCGCCGACACCGCGCCGGTGCGGCAGCCGCGTCGCCGCAGCTCGTGCAGCAGGGCGACGGTGGACGGGAACGGCGCCGCGCCGTGCTTGGCGATCTCCTCGCGGAACAACGCGTCCTTGGCTCGGGCCAGGCCGTGCACCGTCGGCGCTCCCGGCTCGTCGTCCGGGGTGCCCTCGGGCAGCGAGATGCCGCGCGAGGCGAGGAACGTCCGCACGCCGTCGAGGCGCGGGCGGCCGTCCACGTACGCGAGGTAGTCGTCGGGCAGGGTGAACGGCTCGGACCTGCCGCGCAGGTAGCCGTCGAAGACGTGCTTCCACGCGGCGGCGTGCACCTTGGCGGTGTCGGTGACCACTCCGTCGATGTCGAAGAGGACGGCACGCAGGCGGGTGAGGTCGAATATGGACATATGGGACGCATACCCCACCAGCGGTCCTCCAGCCCTGCCGTGGGGCTAGGACGTCAGGACGTCGATGTTGCTGGCCGCCCAGATCAGGAACGCGCCGACGAGGCCCACCTTCACGAGCGTGAAGAAGCCGCCCCGGAAGTCTTTGCGGATGCCGGGCAACGACGCCCTCGCCCCCTGCAGATCGGCGATGGCCTTGCGCCATCGGCCGTACAGGTCGATCGTCCGCTGGAGACGTCGCCCCACGAAAATGAAGGCGATCGCGACGACGATCAAAAGTATGACGCCCCGGTCTTCGCTCACGACCAAACCGTAGACCGAGCATGACCGCACGCCAAGGGGTCAGCGCATTCAGGCGGCGGCAAGACGCTACAAGACGGGACAATCCGCCGCCCCGCTGTCCGTACTCCACGTTCCCCGGGTACGTCTTCCTCGTCAAGCCGTGCGGGACCCCGCCCCCAGGAGGTTGCCGGATGAGGTCGTTCACCGAGCGGGCGCTGCCGCTGCTGACCGCCGTCGGCTTGGGGGTGCTCGGGCCGGCCCTCGCGGGCTGCGGCGGCACGAGTGCGCCACCCGCCACCGCCACCACCACGCCGTCCTCACCCGCAGCCACCTCGGAGCCCACGAGGGAGGGCGGCGAGGAGGGCCCCGAGGAGGGCCCCGAGGAGGGCGCGGGGGAGGGCACGCCCGGTGGTGGGTCGCCGGCCCCCGCCACGAGCGGCGCCCGGCCCGACCCGGACGAGGGACAGGACCACCTCGTCGCCGGTCACTACCAGCCGCTGTGGCCGTTCGCCGATTCCCAGCAGGTCACGGCCTGGCAGCGCGCCCACCGCGCGAACGGCACCGGCGCCTGGCACCTCGACGCCCGCCGCACCGCCCTCGCCTTCACCCGCGACCACCTCGGCTTCACCGAGATCGACCAGGCCGTCAAAACGGTCGTCGACGGCCGGCACGCCCGCGTCCACGTCGGGTACCGCAGCGAGGAGGCCGGTCGCCCGCTCGTGGCCGCCGTCGTCCACCTCGTACGGTACGGCCGGGGCGCGGACGCCCCGTGGGAGGTCGTCGGCACCGACGACACCACCTTCACCCTCACCCGCCCCGCGTACGGGGCGACCGCCGGCTCCCCGCTGACCGTGGGCGGTCGCATCACCGGTGTGGACGAGAGCATCAGGGTCCGGGTGCTGCGCCCCGGCTCGTCCGCGCCCGTGGGGGAGCGCTGCTGCGCGCCCGCCGGCGGTGAGAACGCGGCGTGGTCGGCCCGGGTCTCCTACAAGGCCGAGCCCGGCAGGACGCTCACCGTCGTGGCCTCGACCGGCGGCCACATCGCGGAGGTCGAACGCTTCGCGGTGACCGGGGTGCGCCCGCCGTCCTGAGGGCAGGTCAGCGGCCGAGGACGCGGTCGACGATGTCGCGGACGCTCGCGACGACCTGCTCCTTGTCGTACGGAGCCGTACCGGAGATCATGTCGTGCAGCGCGCCGTGCACCCCGTGATAGGCGACGCGGGCGAAGACCGCTGCGGACCCAGGCCGCAGCGCCCCGGCGGCCATCCCGCGCTCGATCGCCTCGGCGAGCAGCGCGATGACCCGCCGGTTCGTCTCCGCGCAGAGGGCGAGGGCCTTGGCGTCGGCGGAGCCGTAGACGACGCGGTGCAGGTCGGCGTGCTCCACGGCATGGTCGATCAGCCGCTCCAGCAGCGCGGTGAGCACGTCGATCAGTCGAACACGACCAGCACCTGTTCGAAGAGCAGATCATCGACCTGCTGGACGCGCTCGGCATCGACCGCCGGGTGACGGTCGTCGCCCTCGCGTTCGGCGGCCCGATCGCGGCCGAGTTCACCGTGCATCACCCCGAGCGGGTCTCCCGCCTCTGCCTGGTCGACGGCGTGGGTCATCTCCCGCACTTCGAGCGTCCTGACGAGACGGCTGAGATCGTCCTGGACTTTCTGCGGCGGTCCTGACCGCCGGCTGGTCAGTCCGGCGCCTGCTCGCGCAGGCGGTCGGCGAGGCGGCGGACGGCGGTGCGGAGTTCCGGGGGCGACGAGATGGTGAACGGGAAGCCGAGGCCGGCGATCATGGCGGCCATGCCGTCCAGGGACTCGGCGCGCGTGCGCAGCAGGACTCCGTCCGGCGTCTCGGTGAGGGTGGCGACCGACGGCGGGATGCGGCGGGCCGCCTCGGCGAGGGGGACGTGCAGCACCACCTCGACGAGGTGCGCGTACGGCACCTGCGCCAGCGACGCGGTGACCTGCCGCACCGGGTCGGACTCCTCGGGGATCTCGTACGTGGCCGTCCCCGGGACGACGGAGTCGATCCGGTCGACGCGGAAGGTGCGGATGTCGCCGGACCGGTGGTCGTGGCCGGTCACGTACCAGCGGCCGGAGTGGAAGACCAGGCCGTGGCCGTCCACCTCGCGCTCGGTCCGGTCGCCTTTCCATGAGCGGTGGCGCAGGGTGACCCGGCGGCGGTCGCGGATCGCCGCGGCCAGGGCCAGCACGGCCCGGCTCGCGGGCGTCGGCGCCGCGCGTTCGGCGAGCGTGAAGTCGAGGGTCTCCTCCAGCGCGCCGGCCTGCTCCCGCAACGCGGACGGCAGCACCCGCCTGATCTTGGCCAGGGCGGCTTCGGTGGCCGCGGCGGCGAGACCCAGGCGGCGTCCGGCGAGCAGGCCGAGGACCACGGCGGTGGCCTCGTCGTCGGTCAGCATCAACGGCGGCAATCTGTAGCCGGGCGTCAGCCGGTAGCCGCCGTAGCGGCCGCGTTCCGCGGTGACCGGGATGCCGAGTTCGGCGAGCCGGGAGGCGTAGCGGCGGACGGTGCGCTCGTCCACGCCGAGTCGCCGCGCCAGGTCGGGGCCGCCCAGCACGTGGTGCGCCTGGAGGAGCTCCAGCATCGCCAGCATCCTGGTCGCCGGATGAGACATGGGTCACCCTCTCAATCAGGGCGGGTTCTGTCCGCTATCGGCTTTAGCGTAGCCACCTCGACTCACCCGAAAGGACGTTGTGATGGCGAATTACGTGTTGGTCCCCGGCTTCTGGCTCGGCGCCTGGGCCTGGGACGAGGTGGCGAGGGAGCTGCGCGCCGCCGGGCACCAGGTGCGGGCGGTGACCCTGGCGGGGCTGGCGGAGCGGGCCGGCGAACTGTCGCCGGAGGTCGGCGTGGAGACCCATGTCGCCGACATCCTCGCGGCGATGGACGGATGGGACGAGGTCGTCCTGGTGGGACACAGCGGGGCGAGCGTCCCGGTGACCGCGGTGGCCGACCGGCATCCCGAGCGGCTCGCCCGGGTCGTGTACGTCGACACCGCGCCGCTGCCGTCCGGTGTGGCGGTGATCGACTTCAACGACGGCGACACGCAGAAGGCCTGGCGCGCTCAGGTCGGGGACGGCCACGCGCTCGACGTGCCCTCCTTCGCGCCGGAGGAGGGGAGGTTCGCGGACCTCACCGAGGAGCGGTGGGAGGAGATCCGCGCGAAGGCGACGCCGCAGCCGTGGGGTGCGGCCACCCAGGCGGTGGAACGGCCTGACCGGATCCCGGACACCCCGAAGACCATGGTCGCCTCGACCATGCCGGTCGCATTGATCCGACAGCTGATCGCCTCGGGGAACCCGGCGTTCGCCCCGCTCGGCACCCCCGAGTGGACCTTCGCCGAACTGCCGACCGGCCACTGGCCGATGTTCACGCGCCCAGCGGAACTCGCCGCACTGCTCTGACGTCGCCGCGTCGGGTGCGCCGCTGTGACGCCGCGCTGCTTTGACGCCGCTCCGGCGGGCGGCCGGTGCTGGTGCCCAAACGGGCCGGCCGGGTCTCCGGCGGCCTGGACGACATGGTCATCAGCCTGTACGCGCACGGCATGAGCGTGCGCGACATCCAGCACCACCTGCTGCAGATCTACGACACCCAACTGTCGCACGAGCAGGTCTCCCGCATCACCGATCAGGTGCTGGAGGAGGTCAAGGCCTGGCAGTCACGTCCGCTGGAGGCGCGCTACCCGGTGGTGTTCCTGGACGCCATCGCGGTCAAGGTCAGAGATAACCACACCGTGCAGGCCAAGCCCGCCTACGTCGCGATCGGCGTCGACACCGACGGAGACAAGCACGTCCTGGGCATCTGGCTGGCCAAAATCCCGCTCGATGCCGCCACCGCCGGCGAGTCGGCCCGGTTCTGGGGCGCGGCGATGACCGACCTGCGCAACCGGGGCGTGCGCGACATCCTCATCGCCTGCACCGATGGCCTGCCCGGCTTTGAAGACGCCATCCACGCGGCGTTCCCGCACACCACGGTTCAGCGCTGCGTGGTGCACCTGGTGCGCAATGCGCTACGGCCTGTGGCCCGCCGCGACCGCACCGAGGTCGCCGCCGAACTACGCAAGATTCACACCGCGCCCACCATCGAAGCCGCCTTCGACGCCCTGGCCGACTTCACCGCCTCGCCCTGAGGCGCCAAATATCCGCAGGCCGGCAAGGTGTTCGAGAACGCCTGGGACACCTTCACCCCGTTCTTCGCCTTCTCCCCGGCGGTTGCCCACATAGGCCCAGAACCCACATTGAGTGGATCTTGAGTGAGCTCGTGTTGATCGGCGGGGGTTCCGCTGTACCCGGTCTGCTGCCGCGCGGCCGAGGCGATCCGCCTGCGGTAGCTCCGCGTTCAGGCGCTCCCCGGGCCTTGACGGGGCCTGGCCGGTCACATCGCGGCGGTCTGCTGGTCGTGGTCGCGCAGCATGCGTAGGACGGTCGCCGCCGAGGGGTGACAGCCCTTCTTCTTTCCGCTGGTGATAACGAGCCGGGCAGCGACGTCGCGCAGGCTGAGATCCTGGGCGCGCAGGTGCAGGGTCATGGACAGCATGTTCTCGTCGGTGACGGCGGCGCCGCCGATGGCCTTGCCGCGGGCGCGGGCGGATTCGTGGCCTTCCAGAGTGCGGTCGCGAATGTACTCGCGCTCCATCCCGGACAGCGCCGCCAGCACGGTGAACACCACGCCCGAGGGGTCGTGGGAGCCCTGCAGCTCTCCGGTGAGGAACTCCAGCCCGATGCCGGCGGCGCGCAGCTGCTCGGCCAGGGCGGCCAGGTCCAGGCCGCGGCCGAGCCGCTTGTGCTCGTGCACCACGAGGGTGACCGCCACGCGCGCAGCTCCCGGGCCAGCGTGACGGCCTTATAGAGCTCGGGACGCGTGGTGGCGCGGGTGGAGATCTTCTCGGCGAAGACACGGGTGACGCCGGCGGCGGTTAGCGCGTCGAGCTGGGTGTCCAGGGATTGGCGGACGGTGGAGCCACGGGCGTAGCCGATCCGCGCGTGCCCGGTCGGCTCGGCGTAGGCCGCGAAGTGGAGTGGGAGAAGCAATTCCTGGCTCGGCCAGGACGAGATTGAACGGCTAGTACTCCAGTGACACTTTGCGATCACGGCTGGGATCTGCGCTGGTAGTGGCAGCGTCGGGCTGTGGCCTGGTGTCTGGGGCGGCGCGCAGGCGCGGGTCCTGGCCGTCCTCATCGCCGCTCTCCCAGCAGGACGGCACGCCGGTGTCCAGGCAGGTAGAGCGGATGCCGGGACCCTCGCTGAGAACGCCGTGCACGCATCGGCATCGTTATGGTTTAGCCGCGCTCAACGTTGACTCTGCTTCCCTCGGCGTCGAACACCTCGCGATCTCCCAGGGGACGCTGGAGAACGACCTCTATGTCTTGCGGAGTGGTCGTCCCGAACCCACGATTGCGCGACTCCCAGAAGGCGAGCGTCACGGGGCACACGTCACGCAGCACGATCTTCACGTCGATTCGATCTGGTGACTCGTCGGCCTTCGCAGAAGCCACCGCGGTGCAGAGCTTCCCGTCCTTGCCCGCGTCGCCGAAAACCGTCACGATCAGCGTCTTGGATTCGGGCGAGGCCCGGAGTTGATGAATGGTGGCCACGAAATCGGGCTGCCGGTACTCGGCGCAGGCGGCGAGCAGCAGGGCCAGAGCCGTCGCGATCAGCGCCTGCCGCGTTCCGGTCCTGCTGCTTCTCATATCGCCTAGTACTCCGGTGACCACTTCGCGATCTTGCTGGTCGTGTCGCATGAAGACGGCCACCACGTGATCATTCGGAGTTTGTGAAGACATCTGAAGATCGCGTGATGGCCGTGGCCGACACTGTAGACCCTGACGGCTGGATGGTCACCTTTAACGACCTGATGGGCCGGATCGCGGGCCGTTTCGGTCGCGTTGAGCCGCGTCGCACCGCCACCGCCTACGTCCGTGGGCTGCTGTCCGACCTCGGACGCAAGAACTGCTGGAATCTGGCCGAGCATGCCGGATTGAGCGGCCCGCAGGCCATGCAACGCCTGCTGCGCACCGCATGCTGGGACGCCGATGCCGTACGCGATGACGTACGCGGTTATGTCGCCGAGCAACTCGGCGAGGACGGGGTGCTGATCGTCGACGAGACAGGCTTTCTGAAGAAAGGCAGTCGCTCGGCGGGGGTCCAGCGGCAATACACCGGCACCGCGGGGCGAATCGAAAACAGCCAGGTCGGCGTGTTCCTAGCCTACGCCACAGCACGGGGACGGGCGCTGGTGGACCGGCGGCTCTACCTGCCCGAGCACTCCTGGCTGGCCGATCCCGCCCGATGCGCCCAGGCCGGAGTGCCCGAAGAAGCCGCCTTCGCCACCAAGCCCGCCCTCGCCGCTGAGATGATTGCCGCCGCGCTGGACACGGGGCTGTCGGCACGCTGGGTGAGCGGCGATGAGGTCTACGGCCAAGACCCGCGTCTGCGCGCTCTTCTGGAACGGCGGCGGGTCGGCTACGTGCTGGCGATCGCAGGCAACCGGCGAGTGAACCTGGCGGGGCTGGACCGCAGCGCGGCCGGCGTCGCCGCCGGCGTGGCCGATCGGCACTGGCACCGCTATCGCGCCGGTCAGGGTGCCAAAGGCCCGCGCTGGTACGCCTGGGCCTGGGCCCGCATCGACGAACCCGACCCCGAGTGCGAGGGATACCGGTGGCTGCTGATCCGTCGCAACCTGATCAGCGGCGAGCTGGCCTTCTACCGCTGCTACGCACCCACACCGATGCCGCTCATGGCCCTGGTGAAGATCGCCGGCATCCGGTGGGCGGTGGAGGAATCCTTTCAAGCCGCCAAAGGCCAGGTCGGACTGGACCACTATCAGGTGCGTGGCTGGCGGGCCTGGTATCGGCACGTCACCCTGGCCATGCTCGCCCTGCCCTTCCTCGCCACCCTGGCCGCGCTCCAGCACGCCAGCGACGAGGAGCACATTGCGCTGACGATGCCCGAGATCCGCCGGGTTGCTGGCCAGCCTCGTTCTGAGCCGCTATCGCACTACCCGGCAGGTCCTGCACTGGTCACAATGGCGCCGCCGCCATCAAGCCACCGCCCGCCGCTGCCACTACCAGCGCAGATCACAGCCGTGATCGCGAAATGTCACTGGAGTACTAGGCTGGAAAGTGATGCCGACCCGTCGGCCAGCCCAACTTCTGGTTCGCCAAGGAAAAGGTCCAGACCACATACATGGAAAACTGGACCCCAGAAATGACGGACATGGCACTGGCAGACGCCTGGGTGTTGGCCGGCGGGCTGGACTCCTGGAAAGCGATGGAACGAGCCCTTGCGACAAAACCCCAACGACCCAAGACTCGCCGGCTTCAAGCTGCCAGGGACGGAAAGCAATTCCCCTATGATTCCTGCGGCGAAAAAACCGATTCTCGCTTTGTGTATTACGACGAATATAGCAGCATTACCAAGCACTATAAGGCCATTAGGTCAGCCGCTAAGACACACAAAATTAGCGAAATGTTCTTGCAGCACTGATCCTGTTCGAGAGCAAGGACTGGGAACTGCAGCCTGGGAGAGCTGGAGGCTATGCAGCCGTATTAAAAGAGCAAATCGTGAATTTTGACATAAAGGGAGGATGGGGAGCCTCTATAGGCGTTACCCGGCTCGAGGCATACAAGGCTCGCTGGATGCTGATGATGCATTACGGCAAGGAGAAGTGGGAGAATGCCACTCTTGGTGAAGTTATCGATCAGCTGTTGGATCCGTCGCGAGCTATACGCCTGACTGCCGCATATTTAGCATATCTGAAGAAGACAATTAACATATGATTCGGACGGCGGCGGCCATCAAAGGCATCTTAGCGACTTCGAGGCCGCGCTGGCCTACTGTGGGTGCTCAGGAGTAACCGTTGAAAATCCTGCTACCGCGTCTCTCAGGGATCTACAGTATGGTAACTTCCAGACATGGATGGAGACGGGCACGCTGCCGCGAAAGGACCCATCTGGGGCTTATGGACGCCAAAAGGAAATCGCACAGTACATATCGACCGGCGTAGCGAAAGAATACCGGAAATGTATCACAGTGAGATTAGAAAAGGGCACGTGCCCTTAAAGGTGCGCCGCAATGGAGCCCTGACTCACGGCCCAGGGCTCCGAGAGGTGCGGCCAGGTCGGTTACTGCAGACAGTAATAAGCTTCTTCTTCGTTGCTCTAATTAGCGGAGGGTGCGGGTGGCTTCGAGGGCCAATACAAGCTGATCCTTCTGCGCTCAACGAGGTGCGCAAAATCGGTACAGTTGAGGGCGAAAGCGCGATACAAAGTAATGTTGATGGATGGACCCAAGTTACAAATTACTTCGTAATCGAAGTTGACGATACGAACAGCCAGAATTCCCTTAATGAAGCCGTCAAAATCCTACAAGCAAAAGAGTGGTCGATAGTGGCCGAAAATAGACCAGTAAGAGTGCTGATGAAATCCAATAAATGGCACGAGGTGCACTTATCGGTCACCCCCTTCAGGTCCATATATCTGAATAACGTTCCAGAGCTCTTGACAGTTTTGGATGACAATACGACCAAGATGGAAAGTTCCGTCATAGTCGACGTATACAAGATTGTATAAGCTGCTCTGACGCGCGTCGCTGTGTTGTCCCGGGAGATGCTTGACACCTCTGTCCCAGGACATGTTTGACGGGTGCCGTTGTCGGCCGATCTTTCGTGCGTCGTTTGCGGGCGTCGCGCGTCTGGAGGCCGGGATTGGCCCCTGGTGGATATGTCTGTTGTCGAGCAGCGGTATCGGGCTGTGCTGGCGGTGCTGGCCGGCGGTTCGGTGACCGAGGTCGCCCGGGAGGTGGGGGTGGCGCGGCAGACGTTGTCGAGCTGGGTGTCGCGTTATCGGGAGTCCGGGCTGGGCGGCCTGGTGGACCGTTCGCGGCGGCCGCACTCGTCTCCGTCGCAGATGCCGGCGAAGGTGGAGGTGCTGGTGTGTGAGCTGCGGCGTCAGCATCCGCGGTGGGGCCCGGTCCGCCTGGCGCATGAAGCCGGGCGACGCGGTATCGATCCGCCGCCGTCGCGGATGGGCGTGTATCGGGCGCTGAAGCGTCACGGCCTGATCGAGCCGGGTGCGGGACGGCGCAGGAAGGTCTTCCGTCGCTGGCAGCGTGAGGCGCCGATGGAGTTATGGCAGCTGGACATCGTCGGCGGCGTGCTTCTGGCGGACGGGCGTGAGGTCAAGGTGGTAACCGGTGTTGACGACCACTCGCGTTTCTGTGTGATCGCCAAGGCGGTGGTGCGGGCGACCGGTCGGGCGGTATGTCTGGCCTTCACCGAGGCGCTGCGCGCGTTCGGGGCGCCGGGTGAGGTGCTGACCGATAACGGCAAGCAGTTCACCGCGCGGTTCGGTCATGGCGGTGAGGTGTTGTTCGACCGGATCTGTCGGGACAACGCCATCGTGCATCGGCTGACTCAGCCGCGATCACCGACGACGACCGGAAAGGTGGAGCGCTTCCACCAGAGCATGCGCCGCGAACTGCTGGACGGTGCGGGCCCGTTCGAGGACTTGGCCGCCTTCCAGGCAGAGCTGGATGCGTGGGTGGAGCATTACAACACCGCCCGTCCGCACCAGAGCCTGGACATGGCCGTCCCCGCCGACCGCTTCACGCCGGTGAGCCCAGCCGAGCGAGAGCTGCTGCCGCTGCGCCTGCCAGCGATCTTGACCGCCCAGCCGGACCCAGCGCCGGCCATGGACGACGCGCCAGACGATGCGGCGGCCGACGCCGGTGCTGCGGCGCCGGAGCGCCGAAAGAGCAGCAACGAAGGCATGCCGGTGGCCGAACGGCCGATGCGACCGGCGGCATGGTCGGGTGGACCGGTCGAGTTCGACCGGGTGGTGCCGGCCAGCGGCAACCTGGGCGTGGCGGGTAAGCAGTTCTGGCTCGGTCCGGCCCACGCTGGTCAGATGATCACCTTCTGGGCGGACGTGAACGTGATTCATCTGCTGGTCGGTGGGGTGCGGTTGAAGAGCCTGCGCTCGCACCTGTCGACTACCGATCTGGCCCGGCTGTTCGCCGATGGTGGCCGCCCGGCGGGGCCGTCGCCGCTGCCGCAGGCCGAGAACGACGCGGTGGTGGAGGTGGAGCGAACGGTGAACAAGCACGGCGCGGTCAGCCTGGCCGGCCGCTATCTGCTGGCGGCCGAGATTCTGGGCGGGCGCCGGGCCACCGTCCGGATCGAGGAGAAGACGCTGATGTTCCTCGACCCCGACACCCGGCAGCTACTGCGCACCCGTCCGAATCCGCTGATCTGGGCCAAGTGCCTGCAACTGCGCGGCGCCCGCCCCGCCGGGCCGCCGCCGATCCCGCAGCGGTCACCGATCACGGTGCAGCGCCGCGCGAACTCCTTCGGCGTCATCATGGTGGCCCGGCAGACCGTCTCCTTGGGCCGGCTGTATGTCGGCCGGGTCGTCACCGTGCATGTCAGTGACACCACGCTGACCATCGACCTGGACGAGGGCCCGCGTACCGTGCATCGCACCACCGATCTGCCGGTCCGTAATGTCAAAGCTCATCGGCCCCGCAAGGTCGACCATGTTTCCTAGATCACCTGTCGCCCATCTCCTGGGACAGAAACGTCAGGCATCTCATGGGACTAGACACTCTGACGCGCGTCGCGTCAGGCCAGGACACGGAACGGGTTGCCCTCCGGATCGGCCAGCGCCGTCCAGGCGTGCTGGCCCACGTCGGCGAGGACCGTCCAGGAGCGCTGGTCCATGGCTGCGGGCGTCGCGCCGAGTGCCCGCAGGCGGGCCACCTCCGCAGCCCGGTCGTCGTCGGGGTACGGCAGCAGGTCGAGGTGGAGGCGGTTCCTCGCGCTCTTCGGGCCGGGCGTGGTGCGGAGGAACTCGAGATACGGCCCCACGCCGGAGCGGAGCCTCGCGTAGGCGTCGGTCACCTCGTGCGGGGTCCAGCCGACGGTCTCGCCCCAGAACCGGGCCATCGCCCGCGGGTCGGCGCAGTCGACCACCACCGCGGCGATCGGCCCGGTGTCACGGTAGGTCTCCCGGGGCTCCAGCACGCAGAACACGTTGCCCTCCGGGTCGGCCAGCACCGTCCACGGGACGTCGCCCTGGCCCACGTCGGCGGGCGTCGCGCCGAGCTCGATCAGGCGCGCGACCAGCTCCGCCTGGTGGGCCGCCGAGGTGGTGGCGAGGTCGAGGTGCACGCGCCCGCGCACCGCCTCGGGGTCGGGGACGGTGACAACCGCGAGGTGTACGCGGCCGCTCAGTGCCTCAGGGCCGGTGACGCCGTCAGCGTGGACGGCGGCGGCGTCCGGCCGTAGGGGCTCGACGTGGGTCACACCGGGCGCCCCGCTGGAGACGTCCCGGCCGAGTGCCTCCGCCCAGAACGGCCCGAGCGCCGCGCCGTCACGAGCCCTGACGCTCACCTGAACGAGTCGCAGTGCCATGGGGATCACCCTAGGGCGCGAAACGCGGGCGGCGACGTCGGAAACCCGGCAGTGACCCACCGTGACAGGGGATCATCGAAAGGGTGACCGCGAACGTATCGAGGTGTGCATGAGCCAGGTGGAAGACACCGCGTCCCCGTCCTTGACGGAACTGGCCAGGAGGCACGGGCTGCGCCCCGCCATCGCCCGCCCCCTGTTCGGCGACTACGTGCGCCGGCTGTGGGAGCGGCGGCACTTCGTCCTGACGTACGCGACCTCCCGCAACGTCTCGAAGTACTCCGGCTCGGCCCTCGGACGGCTCTGGCAGGTCATCACCCCGCTGCTGAACGCCGCGATCTACTACGTGATGTTCGGCCTCATCCTGGGCGGCAGGGGCAACATCGACAACTACGTGGCGTTCCTGCTGACCGGGATGTTCGTCTTCACGTACACGCAGCGGACGGTGAGTGCCGGGGCCAGGTCGATCTCCGGGAACCTGTCGCTCATCCGCGCCCTGCACTTCCCCCGGGCCTCGCTGCCGCTCGCGTACACCATCCAGGAACTGCAGCAGCTGGCCATCTCCATGGGTGTGCTGCTGGTGATCGTGGTGGCCACCGGTGAGCCGCCGAACTGGTTCTGGCTGGTGATCCCGGTGGTGCTGCTGCTGCAGACGCTGTTCAACATCGGCGCCGGCCTCGTGCTCGCCCGGGTCGGGGCGCAGATGCGCGATCTCAACCAGCTGCTGCCGTTCATCATGCGGACCTGGCTGTACGCCTCCGGGGTGTTCTTCGCCATCCATGACAAGGTGGTCAACAGCGCGGGGCTGCCGGACTGGGTGGCCACCGCGATGTACCTCAACCCGGCGGCCTCCTACATCGAGTGGATGCGCGACATCCTCATCGGCGGCCACACCCCGCCGCAAGCCGTGTGGCTGTCCTGCCTGATCTGGGCGGTCGTCGCCCTCGGGGCCGGCTTCTGGTACTTCTGGCAGGCCGAGGACAGGTACGGACGCGGCTGACCGGACGTCACGTCTCCTCGACGTCGATCGCGCCCCCGGGGCAGACGGCGGCGGCTTCGCGCACCGGCCCGTGCAACTCCTCGGGCGGCGTCGCGTCGAGCAGCACCACGATGCCGTCGTCCACGCTCTGGTCGAACACCTCGGGCACGAGCAGCACGCACTGGCCGGCGCCGCAGCACCTGGCCTCCTCCACCGAGACTCTCATCAGGGTCCTTCCTCTCGAACGTGTGGGCCGGCCGTGACAGGGGCCAGCCACAGGCCGGTTATCGCGTCGATCAGCCCGGTCCCGGCGTCGTGCCAGGTGGACCGGGAGGTGGGCAGGCCCTCGGCGAGGGCCCGCTCGCGTTCCGCGCACGTGTGGACGAGCAGCAGGCTCGCCATGGCGTGCCGCTCGGCGCGTACCTCGTCCGGCAGGCCGGGCAGGCACCGGTTCAGGCCGTCGATGATCCGCTGCAGCGCGGGCGAGGTGAGCGCCTCCTCGGCCATGATCGGGCGCAGCGCCGGGTCGGTCAGCACCTGGGCGGCGAAGCGGGCGAACCACGTCGGACTGCCCAGGGCGTCCAGATGCTCGGTGATCGGCCTTACGAGACACGTCACCCACTCCCGGACGCCGGCGGTGTCGCCGGCCCGTTCCACCAGGTCCCTGCGCGCCTGCTCCAGCGCGTCCGCGTGCTTGCGCACGATCGCGCGGACCAGGTCGGCCTTCGCGCCGAAGTGGTAGCCGACCGCCGCGTTGTTGCCCTGCCCGGCCGCCTCGCTGACCTGGCGGTTGGACACGGCTAGCACGCCGTGCTCGGCGAAGAGCCGTTCTGCCGCCGTCAGGATCTGTTCCCGGGTGGCGCCGGCCCGCCCGCGGCGGGCGGCACGCGCCTTCATCACGGCGCCGTCACCACCGCACTCTCACCACCGCACTCTTACCACCGCACCGGCACCTCGCTGAGGCCGCCGACGACGAGCCCGTCCACCTGCCGCAGCTCCCCGGTCGGGACGGCGAGCTCCAGGGTGGGCAGCCGGCGCAGCAGCACCTCCAGCACGACCTGCAGCTCGGTACGGGCCAGCGCCTGCCCGAGGCAGGAGTGGGCGCCGGAGCCGAAGGTCAGGTGCGGGTTGGGGCTGCGCCGCAGGTCCATGTGGTCGGCGTCGTCGAAGGCGCCGTCGTCGCGGTTGGCGGCGGCCATGTTGCAGATCACGGTGGTGCCGCGCGGCAGCACCGTGTCGCCGACCTCGACCTCCTCCGGCAGGTAGCGGGGCAGGCCGAAACCGGCGTTGGCGTCGAACCGCAGCGCCTCCTCGACCGCCGTCCGCACGAGCGACGGGTCGGCGAGCAGCTCCTCCCAGCGCGTACGGTCGTCCAGCAGCATCGAGACCATCTTGCCGATCATGTTGGCGGTGGTCTCGTGCCCGGCGACCAGCAGTCCGACGCCCGTGACGATGAGCTGCATGTCCGACAGCCCCTCGCCCTCGCCCTCACTTTCCTTGATCAGCTCGCTGAGCAGGTCGTCGCCCGGCGCGGCCCGCTTGGCGGCCACGAGCTCCGACATGTACGTGAAGAACTCGAGCTGCGCGGCCGAGGCCTCCTCGCCGGTGTACCGGGTGAGCGTGAGCATCATGTCGGACCATCGCGAGAACCGGTCGCGGTCGTCGGCGGGCACGCCGAGCATGTCGCAGATCACGTAGACCGGCAGCGGGAAGCCGAGTCCCGCCTTGAGGTCGGCGGGCTGCCCGCGCTCGACCATCTCGTCCAGGAGCTGTTCTGCCATCGCCGCCATCCGGGGCCGCAGGGCCGCCATGCGCTTGGCGGTGAACCACTTGCCGACCAGGCGCCGCCAGCGCAGGTGTTCCTCGCCGCGGTCCGGGATGACGTTCGACATCTCGCTGTTGAACACGCCGCCGGACTCGCTGTCGGTGAGCCGCGCGGCGTCGTCGGCGGTGAGGCGGCGGGTGAGCCGGGGGTCCGCGAGCACCTGCTTGACGTCGTCGTAGCGGGTCAGCAGTGTCGCCTCGTCACCGCTGGGCAGCCGCACCTTGGCCACCGGGCACTCCTGGCGCAGCCGGCCCCATTCCTCCGGCGGTTCCAGCGCCGCCTCACTGGGAATGGGGTAGCTCAGTGTCTGCTGTACGTCACCCTGGCTCACTGCGACCTCCCATGACTCACGATTTCACCCACAGTAAGGTGACATGTCGGGATTAAGTCAAGCAGGTGACTTAAGATCTACAGACTGTTGGCGACCACGAGCACCGAGTCGGAGGCTGCCCTTCATGCCCGATGCGCCCGGTACGCCCGACGTCCCGCTGCCCGCCGGTTCACCCCGCCCCACCGCCGTCGTGCTGGTGCTGGCGTTCGCCGGGATCGTGGTCGCGCTGATGCACACCCTCGTCATCCCGCTGATCCCGCACCTGCCCCGGCTGCTGTCGGCGACCCCCACCGACGCCACCTGGGCGCTCACCGCCACGCTGCTCGCCGGCGCGGTCGCGACCCCCGTCATGGGCCGGCTCGGCGACATGTACGGCAAGCGGCTCATGCTCCTGCTCAGCCTCGCGCTCCTGGTGACCGGCTCGGTCGTCTGCGGGCTGAGCGACGCCCTCGTCCCCATGGTCGCCGGACGCGCCCTGCAGGGCCTCGCGGCCGGCGTCATCCCGCTCGGCATCAGCATCATGCGCGACGAACTGCCGCCCGAGCGGCTCGGCTCGGCCACCGCCCTCATGAGCGCCTCGCTCGGCGTGGGCGGGGCGCTCGGCCTGCCCGCCGCCGCCCTGCTCGCCGAGTACACCGACTGGCACGCGCTGTTCTGGACCGCCGCCACGTTCGGCGTCGTCGCCGCCGTCCTCGTCGTACGGCTCGTGCCCGAGTCGCGGGTGCGCGGCGGTGGGCGCTTCGACCTGCCCGGCGCGGCCGGGCTGTCGGTGGGGTTGGCGTGCCTGCTGCTGGCCATCTCCAAAGGCGCAGGCTGGGGCTGGGACAGCCCGCTCACCACCGGACTGTTCGCGGCCTCGGCCGTGCTGCTCGTGCTGTGGGGGTGGTGGGAGCTGCGCGTCCGCGAGCCGCTGGTCGACCTGCGCACCACCGCCCGCCGCCAGGTGCTGCTGACGAACGCGGCCTCCGTCGTGTTCGGGTTCGCGATGTTCGCGATGTCGCTCGTCCTTCCCCAGGTCCTGCAACTGCCCGAGGCCACCGGTTACGGGCTCGGCCAGCCGATGACGGTCGTCGGGCTGGCGCTGGCGCCGTCCGGACTGGTGATGATCGTCATGGCGCCGATCTCGGCGCGCGTCTCACGCGCCAGGGGCCCCAAGACGACGCTGATGCTCGGCGCGCTCGTCGTCGCCGCAGGCTACGGCCTCGGCGTCGCGCTCATGTCGGCCGTCTGGCACCTCGTGCTCGTCTCCACCGTCATCGGCGCGGGCATCGGGCTCGCGTACGGGGCCATGCCCGCGCTCATCATGGGCGCCGTGCCGATGGGGGAGACGGCCGCCGCCAACAGCCTGAACACGCTGATGCGCGCCATCGGCACGTCGGTCTCCAGCGCGGTGTCCGGTGTCGTCCTCGCCGAGATGTCCGTCGGGTCGGGGGCGCTGGCCGTGCCCGCGGAGGGCGGCTTCCGGCTCGTCCTCGCCATCAGCGGCGGGGCCGCCCTCGTCGCGTTCTCCGTGGCCGCTTGCCTGCCGGGCCCGCCCGCCGCGCCGATGCCCGGTCTCGGCGCGGCGCGGGCACCTGGGGCGAGCCCTCGGGGGTGACCTCACCAGGTGGGGGCGCGGGCGGCGAGGACCTCGGCGCGGGCCAGTTGCACCTCGCGGGCCTTGCGGGCGGCGTACCGGAGGATGGGGCCGAACGTGGCGTGGACGTCGAGGACGTCCTCGACCTCGGTGCCGCCGGGCGCGGCGGCCAGCGCGAAGCGGTAGTCCATCCAGACGCCGCCGGGGCTGCGCACCTCGCCCTCGACGCCGTTCGCGGTGGGCCGCAGCGTCACGTCGATGAGGTTGTCGTACGTCACCAGGCCCAGGAAGCGGAAGCGCTCCACGCAGGAGTAGCGCGTCTCCGCGGGCTCGCGCCGCACGTCGCGGACCGCCACCACGAGCGGTGACAGGCCGACGTAGCTGGACGGCTCGCTCAGGTGGGCGAGGACCGCCTCCGGCGGGGCCGGCACGTGGAAGACGTTGCGTAACACGGTGCCCGCCTCGGGACTCGTCATCGCTCCTCCAGGCCGTTCCAGGACCACCGCGGCACCGGGAGGCCCGCCGGGACCTCCGAGCCGGGCGGCGAGTAGGACAGGACGTCGTCGATCGCCCACTCCATGTACGCCCGCAGCGCCCGCCGCAGCTCGGGGTCGTCCGGCAGGCCGGCGTCGTCGATCGCCGCCAGGAAGCAGGCGAGGAAACGTTCGCCCATGTCGCTCTCCATGCCGTTGCCGGCGTGCAGGGCGAGCATGGCGGAATGGGGGACCTCGGCGGAGGCTCGGGCAGGGCCGCCGAACACCTCCGCCCAGTAGGCGGCCAGCCGCCGTACGTGGTCGGGGCGCGTGCCGCGGGAGAACGGGTGGTTGAGCACGGGATCGAGCAGGCAGCGACGGTGGTGCGCCGCGGCCAGCGCCAGAAGCGCCGGCTCCCCACCCGCACCCTCGAAGATCGAAGTACGGCTCATCCCCCGACTGTCCCACACCCCCACCCCACCCCACCCCCCGTCACACCACCCGCCCACGGACCTGCGCCCCGATCCCATCGGTGGTGTGGGTGGGGTCGGCATGCACCGGGCCTGGCCCCGTCGCCCCGTTTCGCTTCCTGGTCCATGTCGGGGGTGAGTCGGTGCGCCAACGCCTCTGGTCCCGTCCGGGGAGTGGTGGCGCGGCCGTACTGCGCCCCCTGTCAGGGGGTGAGGTCGGGGTGGGGTGGTGTGTAAAGAGGGGTGCTGGGTGGGTGTGGCGGTGGCGGTGGGCGGGTTCTGCGCTGAAGGTGGGAGTCATTCCACTTTGCTGGCAAAAGTAGTGAAATGCGGCTTTTGTTCCATTTTGGGCGGAATATAACTTCTGTGTTTTCCGTGGCCGCTCACACTGAAGACAAGGAACCGTGGCTATGCGCCACGCTCCTGGACGCGCTGTAGCGGCTCGTCCGCCGCAGCTCATCGAAATCGGGGGATCACAGTGAAAGAAGTGCTTCTCGCGGCGGCGTTGGCGCTGACCGCCGGCACCACCACCGGAACCGCCGACGCCTCCATCCGGTACCTGCCGGCGAGCTCGCCGGCGCCGGAGGACACCGCAGCGCCGGAGGACACCTCCGCGCCTGAGGACACCACCGCACCGGAGGACACCACATCGCCCGACGAGACCGCCTCACCCGACACCACGGCGAGCCCGTTCGGGCCGGGATGCTCCGCGCTCCAGAGCCACCTGGCCGGAATCAAGGAACAGCCGGTCGGCACCGCACTGTCCCAGGTGCCCGAGCTGTCCATGCTGTCGGAGGCCGTGACGAAGGCCGGTCTGGAGGACAAGCTGAACTCCGCCGAGGACATCACGGTCTTCGCGCCCAGCAACGAGGCGTTCGAGGCGATCCCGAAGGAGGAGCGCGAGAAGGTCATGGCCGACAAGGAGGTCCTGACCAAGGCCCTCGAGCACCACGTGGTCGAGGGTGAGAAGACGCCGACCGAGCTCGAGGGCGCCACGCTGAAGACGCTGCAGGGCGGCGATCTGACCGTGAAGGGCTCCGGCGAGGACCTGACCGTCGACGACGCCAAGATCGTCTGTGGCGACGTGCCGACGAGCAACGCGACCGTCTACATCGTCGACAAGGTCCTGATGCCCAAGTGACGGGCCCCGGCCCTGGACGGAAGAGCGCGACCATCCGGCTCCGGCCGCGGTGGTCGTCGCTCCGCCGGGCCCCACAACCGGACGGACCCTTCGACGAGGGGCCGCTCCCGTGCGACGATCACGGGGCGTCCACCCGCAAGGAGGGTCGAATGTCCGGTCTGTCGTACGAACCGCTGACTCCCACGAGCTTCCTCGAACGCTCCGCCGCCGTGTTCGGGCCGCGCGTCGCGGTCGTGGACGGCGACCTCACCCTCACCTACGCCGACCTGTGGGAGCGCGTACGGCGCCTGGCAGGCGCCCTCGCCGAACAGGGCGTGCGGCCGGGCGACAAGGTCGCGCTGCTGGCCGCCAACGGGCACCTGCTGCTGGAGGCGACGTTCGGCGTCCCGGCGGCGGGCGCGGTCATGGTGCCGATGAACGTCCGGCTGTCGGCCGCGGAGCTCGCCTACATCCTCGGGCACGCCGAGGCGAGCGTCCTGCTGCACGACGACGAGTTCGCGGGCCTGGCCCGCGCCGCAGCCGCGGACAGCGGCAGGAAGGTGCGGCTGATCGCCGCCGCCGAGTACGAGACGCTGGTGGCCGCCGCCGACCCGCAGCTCGTCCCCGTCGCGGACGAGCTGGCCCCGCTGTCGATCAACTACACCAGCGGCACCACCGGCCGCCCCAAGGGCGTCGTCTACCACCACCGCGGCGCCTACCTCCAGGCCATGGCGATGGCGCTGCACACGAGGCTCGACGTCACGAGCGGCTACCTGTGGACCCTGCCGATGTTCCACTGCCACGGCTGGTGCTTCCCCTGGGCCGTCACGCTGGCCGGCGCGCGGCACGTGTGCCTGCCCAAGGTCGATCCGGGGGAGTCGTGGCGGCTGATCCGCGAGCACCGCGTCACCCACCTGTGCGGCGCCCCGACCGTGCTCACCTCGCTGCTGGCGCACGCCGACGCGCCCGCCGCCGCCCTGTCGCCCCGGCTGCTCGCCTGCGTGGGCGGCGCGCCGCCGAGCCCGGCGCTGCTCGGCCGGGCCATGCGGGCCGGCATCGACGTCCTCCACCTGTACGGCCTCACCGAGACGTACGGGCCCGCGGTCGTCAACCAGCCGCAGCCCGGGTGGAGCGGCCTCGGCGTCGAGGAGCTGGCGGCGCTGGCCGCCCGCCAGGGCGTGGGCAACGTGGTCGCGCAGCGCGTGCGGGTCGTCGGCGAGGACGGCCGCGACGTGCCCGCCGACGCCGCCACGGTCGGCGAGATCGCCTTACGCGGCAACGACGTGATGCTCGGCTACCACCGCGACCCGGAGGCCACCGCGCTGGCCGCGCCCGACGGCTGGTTCCGTACCGGAGACCTCGGGGTGCTGCACCCCGACGGCTACGTGCAGCTCGTCGACCGCGCCAAGGACGTGATCATCTCCGGCGGCGAGAACATCGCCTCCGTCGAGGTGGAGAACGTCCTCGTCGGCCATCCCGCCGTGCGGGAGGCCGCGGTCGTGGCCAGGCCCGACGCGCACTGGGGCGAGGTGCCCGTCGCGTACGTGGCCCTCGCGGGCGCGGCGGACGTCACCGAGAGCGAGCTGATCGCGTACGTGCGCGACCGGCTCGCGCACTTCAAGGCCCCGAAGGCGGTGATCTTCGGGGAGCTGCCGAAGACCTCGACCGGCAAGGTGCAGAAGAACGTGCTCAGGGGCCGCGCCGGCCGCTGAGCATAGCCCCCGCCCAGCAGGGAAGGTTCGCCCACGGGGCACGATCGGGGGTGGGGTGCGTCATGGTCGCTTCGAAGGGCGTGTTCAGGCGCAAACCGGTGGAACTCATCGCCACCGAGCACGAAGGAGAGCTCGCCCGGACGCTGGGGCTGTGGCAGCTGACCGCCATCGGCGTCGGCGGCATCATCGGGGCCGGCATCTTCGCCCTGGCCGGCGCGGTCGCCAACCAGACCGCCGGGCCGGCCGTGCTCGTGTCGTTCCTGATCGCCGGCGTGGCGAGCGCCGCGGCCGCCTTCTCCTACGCCGAGTTCGCCGGGCTTATCCCGAAGGCGGGCTCCGCCTACACCTACGGGTACGCGGTCCTCGGCGAGATCGTCGGCTGGTTCATCGGCTGGGACCTGCTGCTGGAGTACACCGCGATCGTCGCCGTCGTGGCCATCGGCATCTCCGGCTACTTCGGCTTCCTCGTCCAGAACCTGGGCCTCACGCTGCCGCCGTGGATGCTCGGCGCCCCTGGCACCGGCGAGGGGCACGTGGTCGACCTGTTCGCCGCGCTGCTGTGCCTGCTGATCGCGTACCTGCTGAACCTCGGCATCCGGGCGGCCGCCCGGTTCGAGACGTTCGTGGTGGGCATCAAGGTCGCCGTCGTGCTGCTGGTCGTCGTGGTGGGCTTCTTCCACATCAACACCGCCAACTACACGCCGTTCTTCCCGTTCGGGGTCAGTGGCGCGATCACCGGCGCGGCCACCGTGTTCTTCGCGGTCTTCGGCTACGACGCCATGAGCACCGCGGCCGAGGAGTCGCGTGACGCCCAGCGGCACATGCCGCGGGCGATCGTCTACTCGCTGGTCATCTCGATGATCCTGTACGTGCTGGCCACGCTCGTGCTGACCGGCATGCAGAACTACCGCGACATCGACCCCGAGAGCGGCTTCTCGTCCGCGTTCGCCTCGGTCGGGCTGTCGGGGCTGGCCTCGTTGATCGCCGTGGGCGCGATCATCGGCATCCTCACCGTCATGTTCACGTTCATGCTCGGCGTCACCCGCGTGTGGTTCTCGATGAGCCGCGACGGGCTGCTGCCCGCCTGGTTCGCCCGCCTGCACCCGGTGCGCCGGGTGCCGTCGCGGGTCACCTGGATCGTCGGCGCCGGCTCCGCGGTGATCGCCGGTTTCCTGCCCATCCGCGAGGCGGCCGAGCTCACCAACATCGGCATCCTGCTGGCGTTCGTGGTGGTCTGCGTGGCGGTGATCGTGCTCCGCTACCGCAGGCCCGAGCTGCCGCGCACCTTCCGCACGCCGGGGATGCCGGTGGTGCCGGCCATCGGGGTGCTCTTCTCGATCTGGCTCATCACGTTCCTCGACCCGCTGACGTGGCTGCGCTTCGCCGTGTGGTTCGCGATCGGGCTCGTCGTCTACTTCGCCTACAGCAGGCGTCACTCCGCGCTGAACTGAGATGCACGTCAACGAGCAGGAACGCGAGCAGGCGATCCTCGACGCGGCGGCGGAGCTGCTGCTCAGGCTCGGCTACAACAAGCTGACCATGGGCGACGTGGCCGATGCGGTGGCGCTGCACCGGGGGCTGGTCTACCTGATCTTCTCCTCCAAGGACGAGCTGGTCGAGGCGGTCATGGTGCGCGAGCTGGACGCGTACACCGAGGCCTGGCGCGACCACGTCGCGGCCGACCCGCGGGGCGGCAGCGCGGCCGGCGTCTACCGCGCGATGGTGCACGCGCTGGAGGAGCTCCCGCTGGCCGCGGCGATCGTCGCGCGCGACGCCGAGGTGTTCGGCAAGTACCTGCGCAGGCCGGGCAACCTCTTCGAACGCGACACCGAGTGCCTCGGCACCCTCGGCTTCCTGCGCGCGATGCGCGAGGCGGGCGCGGTGCGCAGGAACGTGGACGTGCGGGCCGTGGCGTTCATCCTCGACGCGCTCACCCCCGCGCTGCTGCGCAGGCTCGCGGCCGGTCGCGGCGCCGCCACGGGCGGGCCCTCCGTGGCGGAGCTGCTGGAGGCGCTGGCCGACCTGCTCGACCGCGGCCTGACCCCGCCGCGCGGCGCCGACCTGCGGGCCGCCAAGGAAGTGCTGATGAGCGAGCTCGACCACGCCAGGGAGGGCCTGTCCAGCGCTCCCTCCCGGCACCGGCGATGACTCAGCGGCCGTGCGGGTCGGCCGCCACGCGGGCGAAGGCCAGGTCGGCCTCCATCCGGGCGGCGGTCTCGCGCAGCGCGGGCAGGACGTCGTGAAGGAGGTCGTCGAGACCCGCCCGGCCGGCGTGCGTGGCGACGTTCACGGCGGCCACGGTACGTCCGGCGCGGTCGCGGATCGGCACGGCGATCGACCGTACGCCCTCCTCCAGCTCCTCGTCGACCACGGCGTACCCGTCGGCGGCGGCCAGGCGCACCAGCGCCGCCAGCTCCTCGCGCGAGGTGACGGTGCGCGGCGACAGGCGCCGCGGCACGATCGCGGCGAGCCGCTCCTGCGGCTGCCCGGCCAGCAGCACCCGCCCCATCGAGGTCGCGTACGCGGGCAGCCGGGTGCCGACCGTGATGTCGATGCTCATGAGGCTCACCGTCTGCACCCGCGCGACGTAGACCACGTCGTCGCCGGACAGCACCGCGACCGACGCCGACTCGCGCACCCGCGCCGTGAGGTCGCTCAGGTGCGGCTGGACGATCTCACCGAAGCGCAGCCCCGACAGGTGGGCGTAGCCGAGCTCCAGCACCCTCGGCAGCAGCGTGAACCGGGTGCCGTCGTCGGCGGCGTAGCCGAGGCGTTCGAGAGTATGCACGGCGCGCCGCACGCTCGCCCGGGGCAGGCCCGTCGCGCGGGCGCACCCGGCGAGGGTGAGCCCGCGGCGCGCCGACCCCAGCGCCACGAGGACGGCCAGGCCACGGGCCAGCGACTGGAGGAACCCCATCCCGAGCTCCCGCTTCGCGTCGCGCGCCGGGTCACCCCCGGCCGGCCAGGGAAGGTCGCCGGCAGGCGCCGCGGCCGGCGCGGGAAGCTCGTCGGCAGGCGCCGCGGCCAGCGCCGCCTCCATGGCGGCGACCGCCTCCCGCAGCGCGGGCATGCAGTGGTCGCGCAGGCCCTCCGCGGTGTGCCTGCTGGTGTGGCTGACGACGCTGAGCGCGCACGCCGCCTGCCCGTCCGGCCCGCGTACGGGCGCCGCCACCGCGATCAGGCCCGGCTCGATGAGCTGGTCGTCCAGCGCGTACGGGGAGGCGGGGTCGAGCAGCGCGAGGCCCGCCGCGCAGCGGCCGGCGGGCAGCAGGTCGCCGACCCGGAAGCTGACCGACATCGTGCGCCGCCGGGTGACCTGCACGACGAAGCGCACCCCGTCGCCGTCGGGCACCGCCAGCGACACCGACTCGTCGAGCTCCTCGGCCAGCCGTTCTGCGAGGGGCGCGAGCGCGTCCCGCAGCCCGCTCCCGGTCAGGTACGCCTCGCCCACCTCCATGAGGCGCGGCGCGAGCCGCACGTCGCGGCCGTCGAGCCGGGCGTAGCCGAGGTGGGCGAGCGTGCCGAGCACCCGGTCGACCGTGGAGCGGGCCAGGCCGGTCGCCCGGACGAGGTCGGTCGCCCGCCCCGGCCGCGCGGGATCGGCGGCCAGCGCGCGCAGCACGGCAAGGCCACGCTCAAGAGTCCCGGCCGCTTCCATCAACCCCTCCTCGTCCGCCCCGACGGGACGGTCACCCCTGCGCGGAGCCCCCTCCGCCCGTCCCGTCAGCGCCGGAAAGCTTTGACAGGACGGACACCTCTGCACATACTCGAAACACCACAATAAATGAACTTAAGTTCGCTCAGCGAACACATCTGGTGAACGGAGCGTCGTGCCCAGAGACAAGGTGGTCGCCACAGCCGCGGAGGCGCTGGCAGGCGTGCGTGACGGCGCGTCGTTCGCCGTCGGCGGCTTCGGCCTGAGCGGCATCCCCAACGTCCTCATCCAGGCCCTCTACGACAGCGGCGTCACCGGCGTCGGCGTGGTCTCCAACAACTGCGGCGTCGACGGCGGCGGCCTCGGCATCCTGCTGGCGGCCGGCCGGATCGCCCGCGTCACGGCCTCCTACATCGGCGACAACAAGGAGTTCGCCCGGCAGTACCTGTCCGGCGAACTGGAGGTCGAGCTCACCCCGCAGGGCAGCCTCGCCGAACGGCTGCGCGCCGGCGGCGCCGGGATCCCCGCGTTCTACACCCCCGCGGGCGTCGGCACCCCGGTCGCCGAGGGCGGCCTGCCGCTGCGCCACCACCCCGACGGCTCGGTCGCTGTCGCCTCGCCGCCGAAGGAGGTCCGCGAGTTCGACGGCCGGACGTACGTTCTGGAGCACGCCATCCGCACCGACTTCGCCCTCGTGCGGGCCGCCAAGGGCGACCGGTACGGCAACCTCGTCTTCAACAAGGCCGCCCGCAACTTCAACCCCCTCGCCGCCATGGCCGGCCGCGTCACGGTCGCCGAGGTCGAGGAGCTGACCGAGCTCGACCCCGACGAGGTCCACCTGCCGGGCGTGTTCGTGCAGCGCGTCCTCGTCCTCACCCCCGAGCAGGCCGCGGACAAGTCGATCGAGAAGAGGACCACTTCATGAGCTGGACCCGCGACCAGATGGTCGCGCGGGCGGCGGCCGAGCTGCGCGACGGCGACTACGTCAACCTCGGCATCGGCCTGCCCACCCGCATCCCGTCGTTCCTGCCGCCCGGCGTGGACGTCGTCCTGCACTCCGAGAACGGCATCCTCGGCGTCGGCCCCTACCCCGAGCCGGACGAGATCGACCCCGACCTCATCAACGCCGGCAAGGAGACCGTCACCGTGCGGCCGGGGGCGTCGTTCTTCGACTCCTCGACGTCGTTCGGCATGATCCGCGGCGGGCACGTCGACGTCGCCGTCCTCGGCGCGATGCAGGTCTCCGCCCGTGGCGACCTGGCCAACTGGATGGTGCCCGGCAAGCTGGTCAAGGGCATGGGCGGCGCCATGGACCTCGTCCACGGCGCCCGCAAGGTCATCGTCATCACCGAGCACACCGCCAAGGACGGCTCACCGAAGATCGTCAAGGAGTGCACGGTGCCGTTGACCGGCAAGGAGTGCGTCCACCGCATCATCACCGACCTCGGCGTCCTCGACGTCACCGAGCAGGGGCTGGCGCTGGTGGAGTGCGCGCCAGGAGTGAGCGCGCAGGAGCTGCGCGACCGTACCGACGCGGAGGTGATCGTGTGAAGGACGTCTACATCGTCGACGCCGTGCGCACGCCGTTCGGCCGTTACGGCGGCGCGCTGTCGGGCATCCGCCCCGACGACCTGGCCGCGCACGTCATCGCGGCCCTGGTGGAGCGCAACGACCTCGACGGCGCCGACGAGGTGCTCCTCGGCAACGCCAACGGCGCCGGCGAGGAGAACCGCAACGTCGCCCGCATGGCCACGCTGCTCGCCGGACTGCCCGTGACCACGCCGGGCGCGACGGTGAACCGGCTGTGCGGCTCCGGCATGGAAGCCGTCATCCAGGCCTACCGCGCCATCGCCGTCGGCGACGCCTCCACGGTCATCGCGGGCGGCGTCGAGTCGATGACCCGCGCCCCCTGGGTGCTGCCCAAGCCCGAACGGGCCTTCCCCGCCGGCGGCCAGGAGCTCGTCTCCACCACGCTCGGCTGGCGGCTGGTCAACCCGAGAATGCCCGCCGAGCACACCGTGGCGCTCGGCGAGGGCGCCGAACTCATCGCCGACAAGCACGGCGTCACCCGCGCAGAGCAGGACGCGTACGCGCTGGCCAGCCACCAGAAGGCGGCCAAGGCCGACCTCACGCGGGAGATCGTCCCCATCGAGGGGGTCACCCGCGACGAGGGCATCCGGCACGACACCTCGCTGGAGGCGCTGGCCAAGCTGAAGCCCGCCTTCCGCAAGGACGGCGGCACCGTCACCGCGGGCAACTCCTCCCCGCTGAACGACGGCGCCGCGGCGCTGCTGCTCACCGACGAGGCCGGGCTGCGCGGGCGCGAGCCGCTCGCCCGCATCGTCGCGAGCGGCGTCAGCGCGCTCGAACCGCGCTACTACGGGCTCGGGCCGGTCGAGGCCGTCAACCGGGCGCTGGCCAAGGCCGGCAAGAGCTTCGGCGACCTCACCACCGCCGAGCTGAACGAGGCGTTCGCAGCCCAGGTGCTCGGCTGCCTGGCCGAGCTGCCGGACCTCGACCCCGGCATCGTCAACCCCGACGGCGGTGCGATCGCGATCGGCCACCCGCTCGGCGCCTCGGGCGCCCGCGTCACCGGCGCGGTGGCGCACCGCCTGGCCGCGGCGGGCTCCGGCACCGGCGTCGCGTCCCTGTGCATCGGCGTCGGCCAGGGGCTGGCCGTCGTACTGGAAAGGTAGAGCATGTCCGAACTCAGGCAGGACGACATCGACCGGGAGATCGCCGAGCTGGCCGGCTCCGGCGCGGGCGGCTCCGGGCACCCCTCCCGCGACTACGCCCCCTACCGCAGCACCCTGCTGCGCCACCCCCTGCAGCCGCTCGTGTCGATCAAGGACCCCGAGGCGGCCGAGCTCGCCGGCCCCGTCTTCGGCGCGACCGACGTGACCGCGCTCGACAACGACCTCACCCGGCAGCACCTCGGCGAGCCGCTCGGCGAGCGGATCACCGTGACCGGCCGCGTCCTCGACCGCGACGGCAGGCCCGTACGCGGCCAGCTCGTGGAGGTCTGGCAGGCCAACGCCTCAGGACGCTACCTGCACCAGCGCGACGACCACCCCGCGCCGCTCGACCCCAACTTCACCGGCGTCGGCCGCTGCCTGACCGACGACGACGGCTGGTACCGCTTCACCACGATCAAGCCCGGCGCCTACCCGTGGCGCAACCACCGCAACGCCTGGCGTCCGGCGCACATCCACTTCTCGTTCTTCGGGACGGCGTTCACCCAGCGCCTGGTGTCCCAGATGTACTTCCCGGGCGACCCGCTGTTCCCGTACGACCCGATCCTGCAGTCGGTCACCGACGACAGCGCCCGGCAGCGGCTCGTCGCCACGTACCGGCACGACCTGTCGCAGCCGGAATGGTCGCTCGGCTACCGGTGGGACATCGTCCTCGACGGCCCGGCCGCGACCTGGATGGAGGAAGGCCGTTGAACCCCACGCCCTCGCAGACGGTCGGACCCTTCTACGGGTACGCGCTGCCGTTCCCCGGCGGCGGTGACATCGCGCTCGGCGGCATCACCGTCCACGGGTACGTGCACGACGGCGCCGGTGCCCCGGTGCCCGACGCGCTGCTGGAGTTCTGGCAGGCCGACGAGCACGGCGACCTGCGCGGACGGCCCGGCTCGCTGCGGCGCGACCCGGTCACCGGCGCGGTCATCGGCCGGCACGGCGTCGACTTCACCGGCTTCGGCCGCGTCGCCACCGATGCCGACGGCCACTGGACGCTGCGCACGGTGCGTCCGGGAAACGGGTACATCAGCGTGTGCGTGTTCGCCCGCGGTCTGCTCCACCACCTCTACACCCGCATCTACTTCGGCCAGGACGCCTTCCTGGACGCGCTGCCCGCCGAGCGGCGGCAGACGCTGGTCGCGGTCGAGGAGCGGCAGGGCGTGCACCGCTTCGACATCCACCTGCAGGGAGAGAAGGAGACGGTCTTCCTTGACTTCGGCTGATCCCGGAGCCGACCTGGGCCTGCTGTCCCCCATGCGGGGGGCGGCCGCCGCCACCGGGGACCTCGCCGTGCTCCAGGCCATGCTGGATGCCGAGGCCGCGCTCACCCGCGCCCAGGCGTCCCTCGGCCTGGTGCCGGCCGCGGCGGCCGAGGCGGTGACGGCCGCCGCCCGCGCGGCGGCGTTCGACCTGCCCGGCCTGGTGGAGCGTGCCCGCTCGGGCGGCAACCCGGTGATCCCGCTGGTGGAGGACCTGCGCGCGGCCGTCGGCCCGCACGGCGCGTACGTGCATCGGGGCGCGACCAGCCAGGACATCGTCGACACCGCTCTGATGCTCACCGCCCGGCGGGCGCTCGGCCCTGTCCTGGACGATCTCACCTGGGTGGCCGACCGGTTGGCCGCGCTGGCGGCCGAGCACCGCGACACCCTGATGGCGGCGCGGACACTCACCCAGCAGGCCGTACCGACCACGTTCGGGCTGAAGGCGGCAGGCTGGCGCGAGTTGGCCATCGCCGCCCGCACCCGCCTCACCGCCGTCCGCGCGGCGCTGCCCGCCCAGCTCGGCGGCGCCGCGGGCACCCTCGCCGCCTTCGCCCAAGCCGCAGCCGAAGCCGAAGCCCAAGCCGAAGCCGCAGCCCAAGCCGCAGCCGAAGCTCCTTTCTCTCCCACCACAACCCCAGCCCCGACCGGAGCCGCAGTCGGGGGCGGCGGTGTTGACGTGGCGCTGCGGTTGCCGGGGGTGTTCGCCACCGAGCTGGGGCTGGCCGAGCCGGGGCTGCCGTGGCACGTGCTGCGGACGCCCGTCGCCGACCTCGCTGGGGCGCTGGCGTTCACCGCCGGGGCGCTCGGCAAGGCGGCGGCCGACGTGCTCGTCCTGTCGCGCACCGAGGTCGGCGAGCTGTCCGAGGGCGTCGGCGGCGGATCGTCGTCCATGCCGCACAAGCACAACCCCGTCAGGGCCACGATGATCGCGGCGGCCGCCCGCCAGGTGCCCCCGCTCGCCGCGACCCTGTACGCCGGCCTGGCCGCCGAGGACGAGCGGCCGCCCGGCGCCTGGCACGCCGAATGGCAGCCGCTGCGCGAGGCGCTGCGCCTGGTGGCCGGCGCCGCCAGGGACGCCGCCGAGCTCGTCGCCGACCTGCGCGTGCACCCGGAGCGCATGCGCGCCAACCTCACCGTCCCTGGAGACCCCGGCCCCGCTCCCGCCCTCGTGGACCGGGCCCTGAACACCGCGAACGAGGCACATCCGTGACTTTGAACTACCGGCTCGACGGCCCCGAGCAGGGTCAGCCGCTCGTCCTCGGACCGTCGCTCGGCACCTCCACCCGGCTGTGGGACGCGCAGATACCCGCGCTCGCCCGCACCTTCAGGGTGCTCAGGTACGACCTGCCCGGCCACGGCGACTCACCCGCGCACCCGTTCGCGACCCTGGACGACCTGGCCGCCCTCGTACTGCAGGCCGCCGCCGCCGAGAGCATGGACAGCTTCCACTACGCGGGCGTCTCGATCGGCGGCGCGATCGGCGCCACGCTGGCCGCCCGCCACGCCGGGCGGGTGCGGTCCCTGGCCATGGTGTGCTCCTCCGCCCGGTTCGGCGACCCGGAAGCCTGGCGGGAGCGGGCCGAGCTGGTCCGAGCCGAGGGGACCGGGCCGCTGCTGAAGCCGAGCGCGGGCCGCTGGTTCGCCGGGCCGCCGCGTCAGGAGCTGCTGGACGACCTGGCCGCAGCCGACCCCGGCTCGTACGCCGCCTGCTGCGACGCCCTGGCCCGCTACGACCTGCGCGGCGAGCTCGCGTCCATCACCGTGCCGACGCTCGTCATGGCCGGGCGCGAGGACCCGGCGACGCCGCCCGCGCACGCCAGGGAACTGGCCGACGGCATCCCGGACGCCACCCTCGTCGAGATCCCCTGCGCCGCCCACCTCGCGCCGGCCGACCGTCCCGAGCGCGTCACCGCGGCGCTGCTCGCGCACCTGCCCGCCGTGCCCGGCATGCAGGTGCGGCGCGAGGTGCTCGGCGACGCCCATGTGGACCGCGCCGCCGCCCGCACCACCGCCTTCACCCAGGACTTCCAGGACTTCATCACCCGGTACGCGTGGGGCGAGATCTGGACGCGTCCCGGCCTCGACCGGCGTACCCGCAGCTGCATCACGCTCACGGCGCTCGTCGCGCGCGGGCACCTCGACGAGCTGGCGATGCACGTACGGGCCGCGCTGCGCAACGGGCTCACCCCGGACGAGATCGGCGAGGTGTTGCTGCAGAGCGCCGTCTACTGCGGGGTCCCGGCCGCGAACGCGGCGTTCGCCGTCGCGCAGCGCGTCCTCGCCGAAACCGCGGACGAGACCCCCTGATGACCAGATCGCCGTATATATCAAGATATTTTCAGTAGAAAATATTGTGGTTACGCTCGTGACCCATGAAGCCCATGAACCCCGCGCGATGGCTGGCGGTCGTCGCCCTCACCGCAGGACTGACCGTGACGACCTCCGCCCGAGCTGACAGCAAGCACCCCTCCGACACCTCATTACGCGGCGTGGACCTCGACCGCGCCACCGTCCTCGACCTGCAGCACGCCATGAACAGGGGACGGTTCGACGCGGTGGAGCTGACCCGGTTCTACCTCGACCGCATCCGTACGGTGGACCGGAAGCTGAACTCGGTCATCCAGACCAACCCCGAGGCGCTCAAGGAGGCCGAACGCAGCGACAGGCGCCGGCGGCACGGCGCCGGAGGCCCTCTGGAGGGCATCCCCGTCCTGCTCAAGGACAACATCGACACGCTCGGACCGCTGCGCACCACCGCCGGTTCCGAGGCGCTGCTCGGCGCCCGCCCGTCCCGCGAGGCGTTCCTCGTCGAACGGCTGCGCGCCGCCGGCGCCGTGATCCTCGGCAAGGCCAACCTGTCGGAGTGGGCGAACTTCCGTTCCAGCCCGTCCTCCAGCGGGTGGAGCGCGGTCGGCGGCCAGACCAACAACCCGTACGTGCTCGACCGCAACCCCTGCGGTTCCAGCAGCGGCTCCGCGGTCGCGGCCGCGGCGACCCTGGCCGCGGTCACCATCGGCACGGAGACCGACGGCTCGATCGTCTGTCCGTCGGGCCTCAACGGCGTCGTCGGCATCAAGCCCACGATCGGCCTCGTCAGCCGGGCCGGCGTGGTGCCGATCTCGGCCCAGCAGGACACCGCGGGCCCGATCACCAGGAACGTCACCGACGCCGCCGCCGTGCTCGCCGCCATCCAGGGAGCCGACCCGCGCGACCCGGCCACAGTGCCGGGCGGCGACCGCGACTACCTCAAGGCCCTCGACGCGAAGGCGCTGAAGGGCAAGCGCATCGGCGTCTGGCGCGCGGCCGCGGGCGACGACCGCGACGTGCTCGCCACCCTGGACGCCGCCGTCGCCACGCTGCGGGCGAAGGGCGCGACCGTCGTCGACGGCGTGACCATGGAGGGCATGGACGAGGCCGGCGAGGCGGAGTTCACGGCCCTGCTGACCGAGTTCAAGCACGACCTGAACGCCTACCTCGCCGCGACCCCAGGACGGCACCCGCGCGACCTCGCCGAGCTGATCGCGTTTAACGAGAAGCACGCCGCGACCGAGCTGCGCCACTTCGGGCAGGAGCTGTTCGAGCAGGCCCAGGCCACGACCGGCGACCTGGACGACCCCGAGTACCGGGCGCTGCGCGAGAAGGCGACCTCGCTGGCCCGCCGGGCGATCGACACCGTGGTGGCCGACAACCGGCTCGACGCGGTGCTCGCGCCGACGAACGGCCCCGCCTGGCGCACCGACCTCGTCAAGGGTGACGACTTCAGCGGATTCGTCTCCTCGTCGGCGCCGCCGGCCGTCTCCGGATACCCGGCGATCACCGTCCCCGGTGGATTCGCACAGAACGTCCTGCCGCTCGGCGTCACCTTCTTCGGCCTCCGCTTCTCCGAACCCACCCTGATCGCGCTCGGATTCGCCTTCGAACAGGCCACCAAGGCCCGCAAGCCCCCGCAGTACCTCCGCACGCTTCCCTGAGTTCACGCACCTTCCTGGCTCGGCCTCCTGGCCGGGCCGGGAACTGTCGATCTACGGGCATTGACGACCGCCCGAATGCGCATCACCGTTGATGTGCCGCCTGCCCGGGGAACAGCGCGTGCCCTGGGCGGGAACGGTCGTCGGATCGGTGAGGAGCGCATGCTGCAGAAGGTCTTCGACACACAGGATCTGCCGGTGGGGGAGCGGCTGGGGGCCTGGAAGGAGGTCGTCTCGCACTCGCTGACCCCCAACCTGGTGGACGTCGACCGTGCCGAGGAGTTCCAGGCGTCGATGCGGCTGGGCGACATGAGCGACACCCAGGTGGTCGGCCTGTCGTACACGTCCTTGCGGAATCAGCGGACCGCGCGCATGATCCGGCGCTCAGGTCCTGAGCTGTACGCGCTCGCCCTCAACGTGCGGGGACACCAGCGCATCCGCCAGTCCGGCAGGGAAACCGTGCTCGGGGTGGGTGACCTCGTCGTGTACGCGACCTCCGACCCGTACGAGAGCTGGGTGAACGCCGGCGCGGGCACGGCCGCCTCCACGGTCGCGCTGATCCCCCGTGCGGCCGTGCCGTTCGCGTACGACACGATGAAGCGGCTGGTGGCGACCCGGTTGTCGGGACGTGAGGGCATCGGCGCCCTGGCCGCCCACCTCCTCGTCCGGCTGCGCGAGGACGCAGGACTGCACCGCCCGGCCGACGCGCCCCGGCTGGGCACGGTGCTGGTCGACCTGTTCACCGCCTTGACGGCTCACCATCTGGAAGCCGAGGCCGTGGTGCCGCCCGAATCGCGGGAGCGCACCCTGGTGCTGGCCGTACGCGCGTTCATCCAGCGGCATCTGAGTGATCCGGAGCTCTCGCCGGCGTCGGTCGCCGCCGCCCACAACATCTCCGTCCGCACCCTGCACCGGCTGTTCCGTGACGAGGAGACCACCGTCGCCCGGCTCATCCGCGAGCAGCGACTGGAGAAGTGCCGGCGTGACCTCGCCGATCCGGCCTGCTCGGGACGCCCCATCCACGCCGTCGCGGCCCGCTGGGGGTTCGCCGACGCCGCCGCCTTCTCCCACGCGTTCCGCGCCGTCCACGGATGCACCCCCACCGAGTACCGGCGCAGCAGGCTCGAAGCGCGCCCGCCGAAGGGGCCGGGCATCCCTCCCGGCTCCCACGCCCCGGAGGGCCGACGCGACCCTTGAGCGATCAGTTATCGCCGCTTTGTTCGACATGGTGGGATATGACCTGCCAGCCGAGTCCCGCGCTGACGTAGGACTTGGAGGTGCCTCCCTTCCACGGGCCGCGCAACGTCTTGTTGAGCTGTCCGTCCTTGGCGAACGTGGCGACCACACGATGGCTCCAGCCGAAGGTGCCCGACGGGCACTGCGAGCCGGCGGTGGAGATCCCCCAGTCGACGAACGTGTAACTCCAGCACGGACCCGCCGCCGCCTGCGCCGAGCCTGCGGCGGTCGTGGTCAGTGTCGTCGCCACGACAAGAGCGGTGGCAAGTGTCGCGATCTTCTTCACGGGTGCCTTGAGCACGTGAACCCCTTCGACGCGAAAGTGACGAAATCCCTGCGGCTCACATGGGAGCGAGAACCACGGTTGTCACGATCGTCCGGTGCCCACGTGCGGAGCGCCTTGTGTTCCAGCGACAGGTACTTGGCCTGAGCGCCACGTCGCCACGGCCTCAGTCGTAGACCTTCACCTTGTCGCCGGGAGGGTGGACGCACTCGCCGTGCGGGACGGTCGCCTGCTCGACCCGGGAGCACGACCAGCCGGTGCCGCCGACCTGGACGAGGAAGTAGGGCAGGTCGCCCTGCGGCGCGGGGGCGTTGCGCGCGTAGGCGTCGGCCACGTCCATGGCGACGGTGCACGCCGCCGCGCGGTTGTGCGCGAGGCTCGGGTGCGTCATGTGGACGGTGACCCGCGCCCCCTTCGGCGCCTTCCCGCAGGCGAACTCTGCCCGGTCGTGGGGCACGGCCCGCGCGTCTGTCGAGAACCCCGCGGCGACGGTCATGGCCAGTGCGAGTGCGGTGACGGAACGTGTGAACATCTCGGCCCCTCGATGCCCGGACGATACCCGGGACGGGCGTGGCCGTGAGGCCGCGCCTCACGTCATGGCTCCTGCGTCATGCACCTTTCCCCGATCTCTTCAGCATGCCCCGCCGGGCGCCGGGTGCAGGTCAGCCTCCGGTGCCGACTCGGAACCACCCTCTTTGCCGCCGAGGCGCCGCGGGAGATCCAAACCCCCGCTTCGGCCCCGGTCAGGACGCGGGACGGTCCGCTTCACCCCCGGCCTGAAGGCCGGAGCGCTGCGGACGACGCTGGTAGCGGCGGGCGTGCGGCCGGTACTCGCCGTACCACTCCGCCTCGTGCAGGGCGTTCAGAAAGGACGCGGGGCCGTCGAAGTCCGGCATCTCCAGATACGCGGCCCCCACTCCGTCGGCGTCGTGCGCGTCCGACCCGACCGTGCCCGGCAGCCCCCAGGCCCGCGCGGTGCGCAGCGCGGCCCGGTTGTGCTCCTCGTCGGCGGTCTTGGCGTTGAAGACCTCGACCGCGTCGATCATCCCGGCGGCGCACATCGCGTCGAGGCGGGCGCCCGCGCCGAAGCGGTGCGGATCGTACGGGTGCGGCGCGCACACGATGCCGCCCTGCGCCCGGACGCGCTCGACCGCCCGCGCGGCGGGCAGCACGTACGGCACCCGCTCGGTGAGGAACAGCCCGATCAGCTCACCGGAGCCGGTGCGGATCTCCTCGCCCGGCACCACGCGCACGCCGACCGCGCGGGACAGCTCCTCCGCGGTGCCCGCCAGGTGGTTGTGGTCGGTGACGCACACGACGTCGATCCGGAGGGCGGCCACGCGCTCGGCCAGCTGGTCGAGCGTCATGACGGAGTCGCCGGAGTCGACGGTGTGCAGGTGACAGTCGACGCGCACCCGGCCCGCCATGACCGGCGCCGGCACGGAGATCGCGTTGTACGGGGATTCGCCGGTCAGCGGGGGAGCCCGAGTTCGGCCAGGAGTTCCTGGGAGTAGGCGATGCGGCCGGACAGCTCGCTCGGCGGGGCCTGGCACAGCGCGAGCGCCGCGGCGGCCATCACCTCCGGCGGCTCGGCGTTCGGGTCGTCCTCGCTGGTGAGCCGGTGGAACAGCGTGCCGGGCGTGGGCACCACCTGGGTCGGGGCGAGCGAGTTGACCGCGATGCCGTCGGCGTACAGCTCGGCCGCCAGGCCGGTGGTCAGGCGTTCGAGCGCCGCCTTGCACATGCCGTACACGGTGCCGCCCAGCCGCGCGAACGGACCAGGAGGAAGGGTCGGGTGGCGGGCGGCCACGGACGAGATGTTGAGTATCCAGCCCCGCCCGCGCTCCCGCATGCCGGGGATGACCAGTTGCGCGAGGTGCGTCGGCGCGGTCACCTGCACCTCGAACATCAGCGCGTAGCGGCGGGCGGTGAACTCGCTCACCGGCGTGAAGTAGGTGACGGCGGCGTTGTTGACCAGGATGTCGATCTCGCCGAGGCGCTCGCGCACCTGCTCGACCAGGCGTTCACGGTCGGACGGCACGGCGAGGTCGGCCTGGACGATCTCCGCAGTCCCGCCCTTGGCGCGGATGCCGGCGACCGTGTCCTCGAGGGTGCCGGGCAGCCGGCTGGTGCCGGGTGACACCGTGCGCGCGCTCACCGCGACGCGTGCGCCCGCCGCGGCGAACTCCGCCGCGATGGCGGCGCCGATGCCCCTGCTGGCGCCGGTGACGAGTGCGACCTTTCCGTCGAGTGCCCGCATCGTGCCTCTCCTTCGCGTGACCGTACTAGAACTAGATTCTAAAATCAGGTCACGGCGGCGCGCTGTCAAGCGATCACTTGGCAGCGGGGCGTGCCCGCACGTGCATGCGCTCGCCCTGTGGGCCGAACAGCGCCAGCACCTCGGCGGGCTCGTCGCCGGGATTGGCGAAGGCGTGCGGCGTCCGGGTGTCGAACTCCGCCGCCTCGCCGGCCGTGAGGACCACGTCGTGCGGGCCGAGCAGCAGCCGCAGCGTCCCGGACAGCACGTACAGCCACTCGTAGCCCTCGTGGACGCGCCGCTCCGGCTCGAAGCCCGGCCAGCGCGGCGGGAAGATCTGCTTGAACGCCTGGAGCCCGCCCGGCCGGCGACTCAGCGGGATGTACGTCATGCCGAAACGCTCGACCGGCCGCATGTGCACCCGTGGGTCTCCGGTCACGGGCGCGTCGATCAGCACGTCGAGCTGGATCTGGTACGCCCCGGCCAGCAGGAGCAGCAGCTCCAGCGTCGGCTTGCGCTGCCCCGACTCCAGCCGCGACAGCGTGCTCACCGAGATGCCGGTGCTCGCCGAGAGCTGCGCCAGCGTCGTGCCCCGCTCCTGGCGCAACGCCCGCAACCGGGGGCCCACCGCCTGGATGATCTCGTCCAGTTCCACACCGAGAAGTTTGCCATTCCGGCAACCGTGTTTGGCACATCGACCCCTCGGCGGCGACAGTGGCGCTTCCGGACGAAAGGGGTGGCGACATGAACGCTACGTACGAGGTGATCGTGATCGGGGGCGGGGCCGCCGGGCTGAGCGGAGCGCTCACGCTCGGGCGGGCGCGCCGCAAGGTGCTGGTGATCGATGCCGGTTCGCCGCGCAACGCGCCGGCGGACGGCGTGCACAACTTCCTGACCAGCGAGGGCAGGCCGCCGAAGGAACTGCTGGAGATCGGGCGCGCCGAGGCTGCCGCGTACGGCGCCGCCTTCGTGCCCGGCGTCGTCGCGGCGGCCGAGCGGCTCGACGGCGGACGCTTCCGCGTCACCCTCCAGGACGGCGCGGCCTACGAGGCCGATCGGCTGCTGGTGGCCACGGGCCTGGTGGACGAGCTGCCCGACGTGCCGGGGCTGCGCGAGCTCTGGGGCGTGGACGTGCTGCACTGCCCGTACTGCCATGGTTGGGAGGTGCGCGACCAGCCGATCGGGGTGCTGGCGGTGGGGCCGCAGGCCGTGCACCAGGCGCTGATGTGGCGGCAATGGAGCGACGACGTGACGTTGTTCCTGCACACCGCGCCCGAGCCGGGCGAGGAGGCGCGCGAGCAGCTCGCGGCTCGGGGCGTCACCGTGGTGGAGGGCGAGGTGGCCGGGCTGACGCTGGCGGACGACCGCCTGCGCGGCGTGCGGCTGGCGGACGGCCGCGAGATCCCGCGCCGGGCGCTGGTCGTCGCGTCCCGGCTGACCGCCCGCACCCAGCCGCTGTTCGGGCTGGGGCTGGAGGTCTCCGAGCAGGAGATGGGCGGCCAGGCGATCGGCGCGCGCGTCGCCACGGGCCCGATGGGTGCGACGAGCGTGCCGGGCGTGTACGCGGCAGGCAACGTCACGGACGTCCAGGAGCAGGTCATCGGCGCCGCGGCGGCGGGCGTCCGCGCGGCGGCCGCCATCAACGGCGACCTCATCGCCCAGGAAACGGCCGCCGCCGTAGCCGCTCTCCGCGCGGCACGCGCTCACGAACGGCTTGAGGAGGGACGCCCCTCCTCCGAAGCGCCGGAGAAGGGGCGCGCTGCCGAGCGGTCGGAGGAGGGACCGGTGCCCGAGGCGGAGGATCCGGTTTCGGAGGCGGAAGCGTGGGATGCCCGTTATCGGGAGAGCGGGTGGATCTGGAGCGGCAGGCCGAACCCCATGCTCGTCCGCGAGGTCGCCGACCTGCCACCCGGTCGCGCCCTGGACCTGGGGTCAGGGGAGGGAGGTGACGCGATGTGGCTGGCGGGCCGCGGATGGCGGGTCACCGCCGCCGACATCTCGAACGTCGCCCTCGAACGGGCCGCCGCGCGAGCGGCCGAGGCGGGCCTGGCCGACCGCGTCGACTGGCAGCAGCACGACCTCGGAGCCTCGTTCCCCGAGGGCGCCTACGACCTCGTCTCCGCGTTCTTCCTGCACTCCTGGGGCGACATGCCGCGCGAGAAGATCCTGCGCAACGCCGCCGCGGCCGTCGCGCCAGGGGGAGTCCTGCTGATCGTCGGCCATGTGGCCGGCCGGCCAGAAGAACACGGGCACGGCCACGGGCACCCGGCAACGCTCCTCCCCACGCCGCACGAGGTGCTGGCCTCCCTCGACCTGCCCATGAACGAGTGGGACGTACTCCGCTGCGAGGAGTACGAACGCACCCCCGAGACGGCGAACGGCGACCTCGGCCACCGCAAGGACAACATCCTCGAACTCCGCCGCCACCCCTGACCCCACCGGCGAGCGGTCAGGTGCCGGACCGCGGGATTGCCACCCCTCACCTCCACCGGCGAGCGGTCAGGTGGCGGTTCTCGGGGCAGCCACCTCTTACCTCCGCCGATCAGGTGGCTGACCACGTGGTCGATGCCGGAGGGGGCGGAGGTCTCATGGTCGATCGTCATGAGCCCCGAGCGTAGGAACAGGACGCTCAACCCCCGGTCGAAACGTCCCCGCGGACCACGCGGCGGGCGTGACCGGTCGGACGCCGGTCACGCCCGGGGGGTCACCCGACGTCGCCCGGCTGGGCGCGGTAGAGCGTCCCCTTCCCGGTGAGCGGCACCGGAGCGGCCCCTGCCGGGACGAACGCCGACTGCCCCGGCCGCAGCGCCGGCTCGTCGCCGAGCCGCGCCTCGCCGTCGAGACACAGGACGATCTGCGGAACGCCCGCGGGCAGCGCGTACGTCTCGTCGTCCGTCAGCTCGTAGCGCGTCAGCGCGAACTCGGCCACCGGCGGCCGGTAGTCGTACGCGCCGGGGACGTCGTGCGACGGCTCCACCAGGTGCGGCTCGGACGGCGTGAAGCCGACCACCCGCATCAGCTCCGCCACGTCCACGTGCTTGGACGTGAGCCCGCAGCGCAGCACGTTGTCGGAGTTGGCCATGATCTCCACGCCGATGCCGCCGAGGTAGGCGTGCGGGACCCCGGCGCCGAGGTAGAGGGCCTCGCCCGGACGCAGGCTGACGTGGTTGAGCAGCAGCGCGGCGGCGATCCCCGCGTCGCCGGGGTAGGCGCGGGCGATGTCGCCGTACGCGACCAGCTCGCCCTCACGCACGTCGAGCAGCGCCCGCTCGACCTCGGCGCGCAGGGGCCGCGCGGCGTCGTCGAGCATGGCGGCGAACACCTCGCGCAGCGCCTGGTCGGGCGGCGCGGTGCGCAGCGTGTCGATCCACGGCCGCAGCCCCGGCAGGCCGAGGCCGTCGAGCAGGCCGGCCGTGGCGGCCGGGTCGCGGAAGCCGCACAGCCCGTGGAACGGCGTGACCGCGCACACCATCTCGGGCTTGTGCGAGGCGTCCTTGTAGGTGCGGGCGAAGGCGTCGAGCGGGATGCCGCGGGCCTCCTCTGCGGCGTACCCGGCGCGGGCCTGCTCGGTGGTGGGGTGGACCTGGAGGGAGAGCGGACGCTCGATGGCGAGCACCTTGAGCAGGTAGGGGAGGGCGGCGCCGAAGCGGCCCGCGGTGCGCTCGCCGAGGGTCGCGGCGGGCTCGCGGGCGATGAGCTCGTTCAGCGGGACGCCCCCGGCGAGCGAGGGCGCGCCCGGGTGGGCGCCCATCCACAGCTCGGCCTGGGGCTCGCCGGTCGGCTCTGTGCCGAACAACTCGGGCAGGGCGGTGACCGAGCCCCAGTCGTAGGGGCGGATCGCGGTGACCAGTCGCAGTGGGGTGGTGAGGTCGGGGTGTGGCACGGCGTCGGCTCCAATCGTCGTCATGGAGCGTAGAACGCGATCGCCCGATGAGCGTAATCGGGCCCGGCCCGGGTCGGCGGCGGGCAGTTCTTCGGTCCGCCGCCGACCGGCACCGCTCGTCGGTGCTAACGGCCCGCGCGTGGGCCGAGCAGGACGGGCATCGTCCTGGTGCTGTTGCCGAGCAGGGTGTTCAGCGGGGCCAGCTCCTCAGGAGCGGCGGCCGGGGCGATCTGCGGGAACGCCGCGAACAGCGCCGACAGCGCCACCTCCGCCTCCAGCCGCGCCAGCGGCGCGCCGAGGCAGAAGTGCGGCCCGTGCCCGAACGACAGGTGGTTGACCGGCTGCCGCGTCAGGTCGTAGACGTGGGCGCTCTCCCCGTACTGTTCCGGGTCGCGCCCGGCCGAGGCGAAGCAGGCCAGCACCGGCTCTCCCGCGCGCAGCGCGACGCCCTCGACCTCGACGTCGCGCCTGGCGTAGCGCATCGGGAAGTAGGCGATCGGCGAGTCCCAGCGCAGCGTCTCCTCGACGGCCGCGCTGAACGGGCACTCCCCGCTGGTCAGCAGCTTGACCTGGTCGGGCGCGTTCACCAGGGCGCCGATCGCGTTCGTGATCAGGTTGACCGTGGTCACGTGCCCGGCGATGAACAGCAGCTCGATCGTGGCGAACAACTCGTCGTTCGACAGGCGTCCGCCGTCGCGCTCGCGCAGCTCGATCAGGTCGGTGATGAGGTCCTCGCCGGGCGTACCGCGGCGCTCCTCGATGATCTGCCCGAGCAGCACGTGCAGGTCGTGACGGAGCTCGGGCGAGTCGTCGGGACCGCCGCCGATCTGCGCCACCGCGTCGGTCAGCTCGTGCAGCCGCTCCTGGTGCGCGTCCGGGATGCCGATCATGTACGAGATCACGTCGCGCGGCAGCGGATAGGCGAACTCCTTCCGCATGTCCACCGGCTGGTCGGGCGGGAAGCCGGCGAGCCGGTCGATCAGCTCGGCGGTGAGCTGCTCGATCCGCGGCCGCAGCGCCTTCAGCCGCCGCGGCGAGAACGCGGCCGTCAGCGGCTGGCGCAGCCGCCGGTGCTCCTCGCCCTCGGCGTTGAGCATCGAGGTGTCGGTGACGATGCGGTCGATCGCGGTCCCGGACGGCGCGGCCGCACGTGCAGCCGCGTCCCAGAAGCGGATGTCTCGCGACATGTCCGGATGTGTCAGTACGGCCAGCAGCGTGGCGTACCGGGTGGCGGCCCACACCGGCACGCCCTCCGCCGTCACGGGCACGAGCGGACCGGCCCGCCGCAACCGGTCGTTGTCGGCGTGCAGGTCGCTCGTGGCCGGATCGAGGATGAAGCGGCTGTCGTCGGTCATGGTCATCCCGTTCGTCGTGGGCTGACCGCCAGCGCGGTCACGTCCATGCCGGGGTCCAGGTCGAGGTAGAGGTCGCGGACGAGCTCACCGGCGGCCGGCGCGTTGCACAGGCCGTGACCGGAGAAACCGGTCGCGTACAGGAAGGCCGGCGGCCCGGGACGGTGGCCGATGAAGGCGGTGCGGTCGGGGCTCGCGTCGCGCAGCCCGGTGACCGCGGTGTGCAGGCCCACCCCGCCCAGGCACGGGTAGACCTCGGCGACCCGGGACGCCACCTCGCGGCGCCACGACTCGCGGTCCGGGCCCGGATAACCCATGCCGATGAGCAGCCGGTCGCCGCGCAGCCGTACCAGCAGGCCGCTGGCGGCGTGCAGGGTGACCGGGATGTCCGGCGTGCCGGGTGCGAGCGGATCCGTGGTGAGCAGTTCCTGCTCGATCGGTTCGGTGAGCGGGATGTCGATCCCGGCGGACCGCAGCAGCGAGCCCGACCAGGCGCCGGCGGCGCAGACGACGGCGTCCGCGCCGATCTCCCCCTCGGCGGTCCGCACGCGACCCGCCTCCGGGTCGACGGCGGTGACCGGGCACCCGGTACGCAGCACAGCCCCGGCCCGCTCGGCCGCCCACGCGTACGCGGTCACGATGGCCGTGGTGTCGGAGATGTAGGCGTCCGGTGAGTACGCGGCGGCCAGCAGCGGGATGTCGCCGATGAGCGGGTTGAGCTTTCTGGCCTCCTCCGCCTCGATCAGCCCGACGTCCACGCCGGCGGCGTGCTGGGCGGGCAGGTCGGCCTCGAAGGCGGTGACCTGCGCCGGCTCGGTGAACAGGACCAGGTAGCCGACCTGCCGCAGCGGCAGGTCCACGCCCGGCCGGGCCGGGAAGGCCCGGTAGGCGTCGAGGCTGCGCACGCCCAGTGCCGAGCTGATCGCGTTGTTCGCGAAGTAGGAGCGCACCACGTCGGCGGTGGCCCGGGAGGCGCCGGAGCCGAGCGAGCCGCGTTCCAGCAGCGTCACCTCGACCCCGGCCTCGGCCAGGTGGTAGGCGACCGACAGCCCGATCACGCCGCCGCCGATCACCACCACCCGTTTCCCGCTCATACGGGGACCGTCTCTCTGCGTAGGTGGTCGCCCGCCTCCCAGGGGAACAGGTGCAGGTTCCACCCGCCCAGGCAGTTGCAGTAGAGCGCCATGTGCGCCATGACGGAGATGTAGTCCTCCTGGCTGTCGATCCGGTCCAGACCGTCCAGCAGCCGCTGGGTGAAGCCCCAGAGCGTGTCGAGCCCGCAGTAGCCGAGGAACTCGGCGGGCGTGTGGGCGAGCTGCCGGGTCATCTGCCGCAGCCACGGCATCGGCATGCCGTCGAGCGCGGCCCTGACCAGGCCGCCGTAACAGCTGTAGCCGAGCGGCCGGGTCTCGCCGTTCACGAACAGCAGAGTGGTGAGGACGGTCTCGTAGCTGCCGGCACCCGAACGGATGCGGCCCTGGTGCAGGTCGACGAGTTCCTGTGGCGGGTCGAGCCAGATGCGCTCGGTCTCGGCGTGCACCTCGCCGACGAGCTCGTTGAGCAGGGGGTCGCTGATCGGCAGCCGGGGCACCCGGTGGCCGGACGGTTCGCCCGCGCGGCGAACCTCGGCGACGACCGGCTTCTTGGTGGTGTAGACCGAGTCCCACACCTCGCGGCCGGCCCGGACGAGCGCGGGCAGGTCCTCTTCGAGTACCTGGCCGATGGGGGTGGCCATCATGGGCTCGGTGAGCTCGCCGTACTTGATGCCGAGGTGCTGCAGACGGGAGCAGAACAGGGTCCCGTCGGGAACGGTCCGCCGGTCCACGCGGTACTCGGCGGATGTGTAGAGGAGCGAATGGGATGGGGCCAGGTGGTACAGGTGGTACCCCGCGACCAGGGCGTGGCCCTGCAAGCTGCGGTAGGGCAGCGCGTCCCACAGGCACTGGGCCAGGGCCGCGTTCCGCTGGTCGAGGTCTGCCCGGACGGTGATGTCGAGGCCGGGCCAGGCTATTTCCACACGCTTGGATTCGTTCACAGTACGTCACTCTAACGACACGGTTTGTGGCGATACAGCCCGAAGTGACCAGTTTTACTGCGACATAGCCTGATCTGGAATGATCAGTGAGACGCTGCGCTGATCGCCCCAGATGGACGTTTTGTCCACGTATGGACGCACAAGTTCGGTGAGGACGGGGTCGCCGCGTCCGTTCAGCTCGTCGGAGGCCACCTTGCGCACCACGCCCGCGAGGACGTCGGCGATCTGCACCCGCTCGTCCTGGACCGAGTCGACGAGCCGCAGCCCCGCCATCCGGCCGTCCAGAATGTGGCGCAGCTGCGCGACGCGCTCGTCGGTCAGGATGGTCTGCCGGTCGTGCACCACGGAGACGGGACGGCCGTCCGCGCCCCAGAACCCGACCGCCTGGACGATGGCAGGGATGAGCGGGTCGAGCGCCGGGAAGACGTACGGGTCGGCGAGCAGGCGCTCCCGGAACTCCCCGACCCGATCCCTGGCCCGCCACAGGGCGTCCATGATCTCGCCGGCCGGGCCGCCTGTCGTGCGCAGGGCCTCGACCAGCAGGAACGTCTCCTCGACCGACATGCTGACGCCCTGGCCGTTCTTCGCGCGCAGCAGGTAGTTGAACGAGTCGAGCAGCGCCGCCCAACGCTCGGGGCCGAACGCGCGCCGCCCCTCGCGATACAGCGTCATCGCCGTGGCCTCGGCGGCGGGGTCGAGACCCACGCGCGGCGCGTGGTCGGCCGACAGCAGCGCGGTGACCTTGCCGACCGCGTAGAAGGTCTTGTCGACCAGGAACACGTGCACCCGTCCGAGCGTCGGCCCGTCGGGGCCGAGGAGCCACAGCAGCGCCGCGCGGTGCTTGCGGCGCAGGACGTGGTTCGCGCGGTACTCGACGGCCGGGGTCGGCGCCCGCACGCGCAGCTCCGCCACCGCGGCCGCGGCGGCCGCGGAGTCGAGCCCGACGCTGGCATGCGCGAACACGTCGCTGTTCCCGCCGACGAGCTTCTCGCCTTCCGAGCCGGACTCGTCGCACGCGATCTCGACAGGCATGCCGCCAACCTAGCTCCGCCCATGAACTCCCCGCGAGACGTTTTCGTCCAGGGCCGGCGTTTCCGCCCGAGTTCCGTGCGGCGTGGGGTCCATGCGCGCGGATGCCCCCGCACCGCGGAGTTCCGTGCGGCATGGTGGGAGCTGATGTCCCCGTCCGGTCGACGAGAGGGAGCCCCGATGGTGCGGTCAGCCGACTACCAGAACCCCCGCTTCGCCCGCGCCTATCTCGCGGGCGTCGACCTGGCCGACCGGCGCGGCGGGTACGAGCACCGGCGCCGCCTCGTCGCGGGCCTCGAAGGCCGCGTCATCGAGGTCGGCGCGGGCAGCGGCCGCAACTTCCCGCACTACCCTCCGACGGTCACCGAGGTCGTCGCCGTCGAACCGGACGACACGCTGCGCGCCCACGCGGTGCACGCCGCCGCCGCGGCGCAGGTGCGGGCGACCGTTGTGCCGGGGCACGGCGAGGACCTGCCCGGTGAGCCCGGGACGTACGACGCGGCGGTGGTCTCCCTGGTGCTGTGCACCGTCCCGTCGCCCGAGCGGGCCCTGCGCGAGATCGTCCGGCTGCTCCGCCCCGGCGCGGCCCTCCGCTTCTACGAGCACGTACGATCCCCGAACCTCGCGCTCGGCCTGCTCGAAGACCTCGTGACGCCCGCCTGGCGACGCCTGGCCGGCGGCTGCTGCCCCAACCGCGACACCCGCGCAGCGATCGAGCGAGCCGGCTTCACCATCGACGACGTGACCGCCTTCCCCTTCTCCCCGCAACCCGGCGTCCCCCGCCTGACCCACCTCCTCGGCACCGCCCACCTCCCCCTCTGACCCGACGTACGGCGCGTCGCGCGCCCCTCGTGGGTGCTTGCCTGTCCAGTAAAGCATGTATATCTGGTAGGGAATGTTGACTTAAGGGTCGGGTGTCCCTAGGTTCGTGGTCATGAGCCAGGCCGCGTACCTGACGCGGCGCGCGCACGTCGACCACGGTCACGTCGCCAGCGCGCAGTGTCGCTGATCCGGAGATCTCCCGCCGACCCCCGCCACCGCGACGAGGTGGCCGGCGCGTCCCCGCCGCCGGGCGGGTCGAGTTCCCACGTCCGTGACGACCGAAGGACTGACTTCTTCATGCCTGTGCCCATCCGTCCGCCCCGCGCCGCCGCGCTCGCCGTGCTGCTGCTGGCCGCCCTGACCGCGTGCGCCCCGCCCGGCGCCCGCGCGTCCGGCGCCCCGAAGCTCGCGCCGGACGCCCCGCTGCCCACCACCGTCCCCGAGGGCACCAAGCTGATCGTCGGAGACCCTGCCACCAAGGTGGCGCTCCAGCTCTCCGGCGAGATCGACGACTTCTCGTTCGCCATCGAGTGGGCGAACCTCTCCGGCGGCCCGCAGACCAGCGAGGCGTTCCGCGCCGACGCGCTCGACGTCGGCGCGGTCGCCGAGATCCCCGCCATCCACGCGACCTGGACCGGCCTCCCGGTCAAGATCGTCGCCTCCAGGTTCCGCAAGGACCCACTTAACCACCCGACGTACGAACTCGGCGTCGCCCCCGGCGTCCATGTGAAGACCCTGGCCGACCTGCGCGGTAAGAAGATCGCCTACAGCCCCGGCCAGGCCCAGGGCGCGCTGGTGCTCAAGGTGCTCAAGCACGCCGGGCTCACCAAGGACGACGTCACCCTCGTCGAGCTGCCGAGCACCGGCGACGTCTACCCCAACGCGCTGGCCTCGAAGCAGGTGGACGTCGCCCCCATCGGCGGCGTCAACATCAAGCGCTACGTCACCAAGTTCGGCAGGGACGGCGCCACCATCATCCGCCACGGCCTGCGCGACGACCCCGCCCACCTCTACGTCCGCACCTCCACCCTGGAGGACCCGGCCAAGGCCGCGGCCATCCGCGAGTACGTCGCCGCCTGGGCCCGCGCCTCCCGCTGGACGTACGAGCACCCGAAGGAGTGGATCGCCGGCTACTACGTCAAGGACCAGGGCCTGAGCGAGGCCGACGGGCAGTACCTGGTCGGGCTGGCGGGCGAGCCGGACGTCCCCGCCGACTGGTCCGAGGCCATCGCCCGGCACCAGGAGAGCATCGACATCCTCGCCAAGGAGACCGGCAACCCGCGGATCGAGGCAGAGGACCTCTACGACCTGCGCTACGAGACCGTGGGCGCCGACGCGCTCGAGGGAGGCACGCGATGACGCTGCTCGCCGCACGTCCGTCCGCCACCACCGGCCGCGTACGGCCCCGCCGCCGCCTCGCCCCCGGCCGTCCCGTGCCCTCGGGCTTCCTGCTGGGCCCGCTGCTGCTGCTCGGGCTGTGGGCGGCCGCCTCGGCGTCCGGGTGGCTCGATCCCCGCTTCCTGTCCGCGCCCTGGACGGTGGTGACCACCGCCGTCGAGCTGGCCGAGAGCGGGCGCCTCCAGGACAACCTGCTCACCTCGGTCGAACGGGTCGCGCTCGGCCTCGCCATCGGCATCCCCGCCGGGGCGGCGCTCGCGCTCGTCTCCGGGCTCAGCCGCTGGGGCGAGGCCGTCATCGACGGTCCCATCCAGATCAAGCGCGCCATCCCGTCGCTCGCGCTGATGCCGCTGCTGGTCCTCTGGCTCGGCATCGGCGAGGTGATGAAGGTGTCCGTCATCGCCGTCGGCGTGCTGGTGCCGATCTACATCCACACCCACAACGGGCTGCGCACCATCGACAGCCGCTACGTCGAGCTGGCTGAGACGGTCAGGCTGAGCCGCGCCGCGTTCATCCGCCGGGTCGTGCTGCCGGGGGCGCTGCCGGGCTTCCTGCTCGGCCTGCGCTTCGCCGTCACCACCGCGTGGCTCATCCTCGTGGTGGCCGAGCTCATCAACTCCACCAGCGGCATCGGTTACATGATGGATCTCGCGCGCACGTACGGGCAGACCGACGTGATCCTCGTCGGCCTCGTCGTGTACGGCCTGCTCGGCCTGTTCTCCGACGCGGCCGTCCGCCTCGCCGAGAGGAGGACGCTGTCGTGGCGACGCACACTGGCGAGCTGATCCGCGTACAGGGCCTGACCCGCCGCTACGGCGCGCGGGCCGTGCTCGACGGACTCGACCTGGAGATCGCGCCCGGCGAGTTCGTGGCGCTGCTCGGGCAGAGCGGCTCGGGCAAGAGCACCCTGCTGCGGGCCCTGGCCGGGCTGGACGACGACGTGGCGGGCGGCGGCACGGTCGCGGTGCCCGAGCAGGTGTCGGTGGTGTTCCAGGACGCCCGGCTGCTGCCGTGGGCGCGCGTGCTCGACAACGTCGTGCTCGGCCTGCCGAGGGCCGAGCAGCGGGGCCGGGAGTGCCTGGCCGAGGTCGGGCTGGCCGGTCGCGAACGGGCCTGGCCCAACGAACTGTCCGGGGGAGAGCAGCAGCGGGTGGCGCTGGCCAGGTCGCTGGTCCGCGAGCCCAGCCTGCTGCTGGCCGACGAGCCGTTCGGCGCCCTCGACGCGCTGACCAGGCTCAGGATGCACGCCCTGCTGCGCCGCCTGTTCGAACAGCACCGCCCCGCCGTGCTGCTCGTCACCCATGACGTGGACGAGGCCATCGCGCTCGCCGACCGCGTACTCGTGCTCGGCGACGGCAGGATCGCGGCCGAGAAGCGGCTCGACGGCGGCACGAGCACCACCGAGATCAGGGCCGAGCTGCTGCGGGCGCTCGGCGTGACCGCGGACCTGTGACGGGAGGACGACCGTGAGACAACTCAACCTCAACCTCTTCATCTACCCGGGCGGACACCACGAGGCCGCCTGGCGGCACCCCGGCGCGGAGCCGCACCGGGTGCTCGACATCACGTACTACCAGCAGCTCGCCCAGCGGGCCGAGGCCGCCGCGTTCGACGCCGTGTTCTTCGCCGACGGGCCCTCGCTGCCCGGCAACGTGCGCTACGCCAGCCGGTTCCGGCTGGAGCCGTTCACATGGCTGTCGGCCATCGCCGCGGCGACCAGCAGGATCGGGCTGATCGGGACCGCGTCCACGACGTACATGGAGCCGTACAACCTGGCCCGGCTGTTCGCCTCGCTCGACCACCTGAGCGGCGGGCGGGCCGGATGGAACATCGTCACCACCGGCGCGCCGCAGGCGGCGGCCAACTTCGGGCTCGACGAGCACCCCGTGCACGCCCGGCGCTACGCCAGGGCGCACGAGTTCGTCGAGGTGGTCAGCGCGCTGTGGGACAGCTGGGAGGACGACGCCCTCGTCGTCGACCCCGCGTCCGGCGTCTTCGCCGACGACACGAAGATCCACCCGATCGACCACGTGGGCGAGTCGCTACGGGTGCGGGGCCCGCTCAACACGCCGCGCACCCCGCAGGGCAGGCCGGTGTACGTGCAGGCGGGGTCGTCGCCGGACGGCAGGGCGTTCGCCGCCCGGCACGCCGAGGCCGTGTTCACCGCGCACCAGACCCTGGCCGACGCCCAGGCGTTCTACGCCGACCTCAAGCGCCGCGTCAAGGATGAGGGCCGCGACCCCGACCTGGTCAAGGTGCTGCCCGGGATCAGCCCGCACATCGGCTCGACCGAGGCCGAGGCACGCGCGCTGCAGCGGGAGCTCGACGAGCTGACCCAGCCGGAGTACTCGCTGCAGCAGCTCCACCGGCTGCTCGGGGTGGACCTCAGCGGCCATGACCTGGACGGGCCCGTTCCCCGTGACCTGGTGCCCACCGGCGGGCGGCACGATCACGGCAGCCGCTTCGAGGTCGTGCTGGGCATCATCGAACGGGAGCGGCCCACGATCAGGCAGCTGCTGCACCACCTGGCCGGGGCGCGCGGCCACTGGGTCACCGCCGGGACGCCCGAGCAGATCGCCGGCCGCATCGAGCAGTGGTTCCTCGGCGGGGCGGCCGACGGCTTCAACGTCATGCCTCCGTACCTGACGGGCGGGTTCGACGTGTTCGCCGATGAGGTGGTGCCGATCCTGCGCCGGCGCGGCCTGTTCCGCACGGAGTACGCCGGCTCCACCCTGCGCGAGCACTACGGCCTGCCCCGCCCGGCCGGCCGCTCCTCGTGACGCCGCTCCTCGTGACGCCGCTCCTCGTGACGGCGCTCCTCGTGACACCGCGCCCCCCGGCGGCTGCGTTCCGCGCGCCGCCGGGAGGCTGGGCGGTAGGTTGGGTGGTCGCCGGTGCTGTCGCGGCTGACGTATTACTGGTTTTCCTACCAAAGTATGGGAAAATGGCCTATGGACAAGATCTGTGCCCGGCGCGGCCGCGCGGACTCCCCGCTGGCCGCCGCCGTCATGGCCGGCCGGTGGATCCGCTCCGCGGCGGCCGACGACGAGCACGGACGACGTTGGCAGGCCAACCCCGACCCGCGCGGCAACTCGGCCGTCACCCCGGAACCCTGGTCCCTCTACTCGGGCAGTGCGGGCATCGTGCTCTTCTTCCTCGAACTCGCCGCCGCGACCGGGCAGGAGACGTACCTGGAGGACGCCCGCGAAGGGGCCCGGCGGCTCGCCGCCACCTGGCGCCGGCAGCAGGACCTCACCCTCTACCACGGGCTCACCGGAGTGATGATCGCGCTCATGGAGGCGGGCTGGACGCTCGGTGAGGCCGCCTTCGAGGCCGAGGCGGCGGCCATCGCCGACGAGATCGTGCGCCGAGGCGGCGAACTCGGCGACGGCGTCCAGTGGTCGGGTGACCCCGCGCAGCGCGGCGAGGGCGGCGTCATCCTCGGGCTGCTGCGCGCCGCCGCCCACCTCGGCGACCCGGCGTACGAGGCGGCGGCGGTCGAGGCCGGACGCCGCATCGCCCGGCTCCCGGTGCCCGGCCACCGCTTCGGCGACTGCGCCGACCTGCCGCTCGACGCCGTCACCCCCGGCTTCCTCGCCGGCACGTCCGGCACCGCGTTCCTGCTCGCCCGCCTGTACGGCGTCACCGGCGAGGAGCAGTTCCTGCGCGCCGCTCGCAGCGGGGCCGCGTTCGTCCGCGAGGTCAGCCTCGTGTCCGGCGGTCGCGCGGTCGTCCCGCACCACGTGCCGCAGGCCCGCGACCTGCACTACCTCGGCTTCTGCTCCGGCTCGGCCGGGGTGGCCAGGATGTTCTACGAGCTCCACCGGGTGACCGGCGATCCGGGCGACCTCGACTGGGCGCGGCGGCTCGCACGAGGCATCGTCACCAGCGGGGCGCCCGGGCGGCGCAGCGAGGGCTACTGGAACGTGGCCTGCCAGTGCTGCGGCACGGCCGGGCTGATCGAGCTGTTTGTCGGCATGTGGGCGGCGACGGGAGACCGGTCGCACCTCGACTACGCGGGCGTGCTCGCGTCCGACGTGATCGGCCGGGCCACCGGCGACGACGAGGAGGGCTACCGCTGGTACCAGGCGTACCGCCGGCTGCGGCCCGGTGAGGTGACCGCCGACACCGGCTACATGGTCGGCGCGGCCGGCATCGGCGCCGCACTGCTCCACCTCGACGCCGCCACCCAGACGGACAGCCCGCGCCGCGTCATCCTGCTCCCGGACAACCCGTTTCCCCCCATCCCTCTCCCGCCCGCCACCTGACGGCGGGGTCGTACCGCTCCTCCCCGCGCGTTATTCGACGGCGGGGTTGCACGGCCCCACTTGACGGCGGGGTTGTACGGCCTCCCGCGCCAGCTGAGAGCGGCGTGTACGGCCTTCTCCCGCGCGCCACCTGACGGCGGGTGTGCCGCCTCCTCCCGCGCCACCTGACAGCGGCGTGTACGGCCTCCTCCCGCGCGCCACCTGATGGCGGGGGTGTACGGCCTCCTCCCGCGCGTTACCTGACGCCAGGTTCGTGAGGGTTGTACCGTTCGGGAATGGTGTCCATTCTCGATGGCCTCAAGGCCGCGGTTCCCGAGAACCGGATCTTCCTCGACGACGACGTGATGGCCGCGTACGCGCGCGACCAGGCCGCCTGGGCGCCCGCCGGCCGGCCGCTCGCCCTGGTCAAGCCCGAGGACGCCGAGCAGGTGCGGGCCGTCGTGGCCGCCTGCGCGGAGCACCGGGTGCCGGTGGTGACCCGGGGCGCGGGCACCGGGCTGTCCGGCGGCGCGAACGCCGTCGACGGGTGCGTGCTGCTCGCCCTCGACGGCATGGACCGCATCCTGGAGATCGACGCCGACGAGCAGCTGGCCGTCGTGCAGCCGGGCGTGATCAACGACCACCTGCGGGCGGCCGTGGCGGAGCACGGCCTGTGGTACCCGCCCGACCCGGCCAGCTCCCCGTGGTCGACGATCGGCGGCAACGTGGCCACCAACGCGGGCGGCGTCTGCTGCGTCAAGTACGGCGTGACCCGCGACTACGTGCTCGGCCTGCGGGTCGTGACCGCCGCCGGCGACCTCGTGTCGGTCGGCCGCCGCACCCGCAAGGGCGTGGCGGGGTACGACCTGACCGCCCTGTTCGTCGGTCCGAGGGCACCCTCGGCGTGATCACCGAGGTCACCGTACGGCTGCTGCCGCTGCCGGTGGCCCCGCCGCAGGCGGTCGTGGGGGCGTTCGCCTCGCTGGTCGCGGCGGGCAGGGGAGTGGCGGCGGTCGCCGCGTCCGGAATCATGCCCGCCGCGCTGGAGCTGGTCGACCGCTACTGCCTGCGCGCGGTGGACGACTGGAAGAACATGGGCCTGACCGACCTCGGCGACGTCCTGCTGCTCGGCCGGATCGACACGGGCGACGAGGCAGCGGCGGCGGCGATGCAGGACTGCTTCGACGCCGCGGGGGCGACGTGGAGCACCCGCTCGACCGACGTGGAGGAGGCCGACGCGCTGTTCGCGGCCCGCCGGCTCGCGTACCCGGCGCTCGAACGCCTCGGCCCGGTGCTCACCGAGGACGTGTGCGTGCCGCGCGGCCTCGTCCCCGAGATGCTCGGCCGCATCGAGGAGCGCGGCAAGGAGTACGGCGTGCTCATCGCCAGCATCGCGCACGCCGGCGACGGCAACCTGCACCCGCTGATCGTCGTCCAGCCGGGCGACGACGACGCCCGCGCGCGAGCCCAGCTCGCGTTCGAGGCCATCCTCGACGACGCGGTCGCGCTCGGCGGCACGGTCACCGGCGAACACGGCGTCGGCTTGCTGAAGAAACGCGGCATGCACGCCGAACTCGGCCCCGACGTCGTCCGCCTGAACCAAGCCATCAAGACCGCCTTCGACCCCCACGGCATCCTCAACCCCGGCAAGGCCGTCTGACCTACTCGCTGTACTCCTGCGTGCCGTGGACTGTGAGCAGGTGGAGGGAGTGAGGCGGTGGAGCCCCGGCGGCAGGAGTGGTACGGCATAGTGGACCGCCGCAAATTGCGAGATCGAGGAATATTATGGATGAGCCCTATTTTCACTGGGAAGACGACGGTTTCACGGTGGACATCTTGGGTGATAGAGACGTCGATGTAAAAGATCTGGAGGTCGGTGATTCAATCATCACTCTGTCGACGGGAGAGCGATACAGCGCCCTGTTGATCACAATGGAAGAGCTCGTGCGAATCATGGATCGCCATGCCCGGTCCGGCGAATCTCTTTCTGGCAGGTATTTTTGCGCGCCCGATCTTGTTGTCATGAAGGAAAAAGGAGTCATATCAATGATTGATGTCATTCGCGATATCCTGCAATCGGGGGATGTCTCCACGCTACCGAGAATTGGTGGCGAGGGCCGGCTCGTCTTGCCAGAGATGTAAGCGAAGATCCTTGGCCCGATGATCCGTGTTCACCTCGGTGACTCATGTTGCAGTTTTGTACGCTGAACCAGGATCTGTAGCGAAGTTACCCGATCACTCTCTTGTAACGTCTCCTTTTACTGTATCGGTAGGTCTTGATTCTTTCGGCTCCATCACGGGACGTAGGTGCTGCATCGTCAGAAATGCGCTCTGAACTGCGAACCTGTCGTGTCCTTGAACACCGGTCGCGCTTGCCACGCATACGTGGCCGCTGTACGCCAGGCCCCAATCCCCGCAGGCGTTCGCCCGATCTGATGGCCCTCTGCGGGCCAATGCGGCGTTTGTAGCGTCGGTGTAGCGGTGGCAGCCGGCCGGTTCAGAGCCGGTCCCGCTCCACCACTCATAGCGATGGCATTCCGCTGGCTGCACTCGATCGCGCCGAGTATGCGCGAGATGTTGCCCCGACGGCGCACGAAGGTAAGCGCCGTAGAGTATCGCGGGGCCCGGCGTGGTCGTGGGCGGCGGGTAGAGCGGATCGGCGGGATTCTGCGCACCGATGGATCTAGCGCGAGGCTGTCGTGGACGTCGACGGCGCTGATCGTGGCAGTGAAGGGTAGGCCGATTGCTTCCGTGGTGAGGCGGATCTTCGACGCCGCTGCTTCTCGGCGATCTTCACGGAGGTCGGGCTGCAGGCCGCCGACATGACCGAACAGCTGAACCTGTGCCAGAACATCAACATCGAACCGGGTCGGCGTAGCCGGACGCTCACCGGGTGGCAGTCCAGCGGCCTCGGAGGAGGCCAGGTCACGCCCGTGGCGCAGCGCCCGGCCGAATCCCGTCAGGCCGCCGGCGTGCGGAGATACTGCGGCAAGGTGTGCAGCAACCTGGGCAAGGTGAAGAACGCTGTCCCCGGGCAGTGGCACAACAACAAGCCCAAGCTGTACGAGGGTTCGGGCTACATCTATGTGTGGGAGCCGGACCATCCCCATGCCCGCCGCTACGGCTGGGTGTTTGAGCACAGGCTGGTCATGGAGAAGGTGCTCGGGCGGTACCTCACGCAGGAGGAAGAGGTCAACCACATCAACGAGGTCAAGGACGACAACCGGCCGGAGAACCTCGAAGTGCTGGACGAGGCCACGCACACCCGCATCACCTTCACGAGCCACCGGAGCAAGGTGAAGGCAAAGCACGATGCGCCGGAGGCCAAGTTGGCGGAGTACGAGCGCCGGTTCGGCCCTCTTCCCTCGGGGACGTAAGCGGCGCGTCCTGTCATGATGTGCGCGGTTCACGGGGGACGGTGCGTGGTGGCCGTCGTCCGGTTACGGGGGTGCTGGACGGCGGCGGCGCCCATGCCCGGGAGGGTGCGGCAAGACGTTGACTCCGCAGGTGGCCATCATGCGGGGCGTGACCGATCTACTCTCCCCCTTCCAGGTCGCGGCAGCACCATCCAGGCCGCGGCCGCCGACTACGTGGCGGGCAAACCAGTGCGGGAGATCGCCCGCGCGCACGGCTGCTCCGTGGCCGTGCTGTACCGGGAGTTCCGAGGCGCCGGGGTGGCATTGCGCGGCCGCGACACGCAGGCCGTGGAAGGCGCGAACCAGATCGTGGGCGCGTACGCTCGGGGCCTGCCGATGCACGAGATCTGCGCCCGGTACAAGGTGGCCAAGTCCACCGAGGGCCGCCTGGTCGACGAGGCGGAAGGGGTGCCGCGCCGCCCGTCTGGGAAGCCGCGCCGCGTCCAGTGGGACGTCGTGGAGGCGGCGGTACGCGGGGGTATGACCGCTGCGGAGGCAGCCACGGTGGGCGGGTGCTCGCCGCGGCAGGTCGCTCGACTGCTGCATCGACTCGGCTGGGCATGGGACGGCCGCCGGTGGCTGCCGCCGGCGGCCGTGAAGGGTGCCCACTAGACCAGCTCGGCGAACAGGTCGTCTTGCTGCGCCTCGATCACGACTTCCACCCGGTGGATCTCCGGGTCCTGCTCGCGGGCCTTCGTCTCCCACCGTTGGGCGTGCTGGCGCGTCTTGACGACGGCCTGGTGCGCGCCCACTACGGGCGTGCGCCGACGCTGCGGCGGGGAAGGCGCAGTCCGCTGTGAGCCTGCGACCGCTTCCTGCGAGTTTCCTGTCAATCGCCATCAGACGTGCACCGAAACGGCCGATGGCGCGTCCTACCCCGTCCGTATCTGAACCCTCAGGAGCCACACATGCGTTTCCCCTTACGCGCCCTCGTCGGCCTCACCGCGCTCGCGCTCGCTGGAACGTTCCTCACCACAGCGCCGGCTACCGCCCAGACCCCGACGGCAGCTGCGGCCGCCACGTACCGGGGTGAAGGCGACGACGTCGTGCGCATCCCCGCCACCACGGCGGCGACCCTCGTAAAGGCGACGCACAGCGGCGAACGGAACTTCGTCGTGTGGGCGCTCGACAGCAACGGCGAGAAAGTAGATTTGGTCGCCAATGTGATCGGCGACTACAAGGGCACGAAGGCGTTCAACACCATCACCCCTCGGAAGGTGCGCACTCTCGAGGTGTCCGCCGACGGCGCATGGACGCTGCAGGTCCTGCCGATGAGCAAGGCCCGCTACTGGGCGATCAACGCCAAGGGCAACGGGTCGGACGTGCTGAAGCTCACCTCGCCGAGCAAGGGCATGCACCGTCTGACTATCCGGCACAGCGGCGAGCGGAACTTCGTCATCTGGGCGCTGGACAACAACGGCCGCGCGAAGCGCCTGCTGGTCAACAAGATCGGCGACTACAAGGGCCGTGTCGTGCTTCCGGCTGGAATCCGTTACGCGACGGTCGAGGCTGATGGGTCTTGGAGTATTACCCGCTCGTAACGTTCGGAGGCGCCCGGTCGCTTGGCGTCATGCTCGGCGTGGCCGGCAACGCTGTATCCAACGGCATCGGCTTGTAACCAGCAGACGCGACGAAAACGGCCCCCGCCCCCTCCGTAGTGGAGGAGACGGGGGTGGTCACCGTTTCCCGAGGATCGCTAGCGGCACCGCTGGGTGCGGCCGCCCGCGCGGTGCACAGCTGTCATCGTGGACAGGTCACGCCACCTGCTGCATGCGGCAGTCGTGGCCGATGTGGATGTGGTAAGACCGCAGGCCCTCGGTCACGCGGAGTCCTTCTTGGGTGTAGTGGGGCACGAGGTCGGCGAGCAGCGTGGGCAGGTCGTCGGCTTGGCCAGTACCTCGCGGGCCTTGGACCCTTCGCTGGGGCCGACGATGTTGTGGGATTCGAGGAGGTCCATCAGCCGTCCTGCCTTGGCGAAGCCGACGCGGAGCTTGCGCTGCAGCATCGACGTGGATCCGAACTGCGTGGTGATGACCAGCTCGGCGGCCTGTGCGAACAGGTCGGCGTCGTCGCCCAGGTCCTCGCCGCCGGTCGTGGTGGTGCGCGGGGCGAGCTCCTCAAGCGGCCGTGTCGTGGTGGTGGCGCTGGTCGGAGCGGGCGACAGTGGTTCGGGCCGGTGCTGGGGTCCTGGCAAGTGGAGGGAACTGGCTAGTCGGGGTGGTTCGTAGTGACATCGGAGCCATGTTGCTCACCGGAGTGAGCAACAGACCCGGCTTCGAGACGGCGCAGCTCGTCAGCGGGTGAGTGGTTCTCCGCCGAGGGCCCCGTCCTCTGGTCGGCCCCGTCGGGCCGGGGGAGTGGGCTGAATCACTCCTTTTTAATCGGTACAAATCAGGCATTTGGGCATATTTCAGGCCATGGAATGCATCACTCGTACCGCGCTCGGTTCCTTCGAGGAGACCGTCGGCCGCCTCAAGGAACTGATCGTCGCGCGGGGGCTGACGCTCTTCGCCGTCATCGAGCACGACGTCGCCGCCGCGACGGCCGGGCTGAAGATGCGCCCGTGCAAGGTCATGGTCTTCGGCAGCCCCGAGGCGGGCGCCCCGGTCATGATCGCCTCTCCGCTGGCCGCTCTGGACCTGCCCCTGAAGCTCCTCGTCTGGCAGGACGCCTCCGGCAAGACCAGGGTGAGCCACCACGTCGTCAGCGAGCTGCAGCACCGCCACGGCCTCATCGGCGAGCAGGCCGCGCCGCTGCACGCGCTGGAGGAGCTGGCCTGCGCGGTGACGGGCACGGGCGGCGGCGCGGCGTTCGAGTGCCGTGACGGTCAGGGGCCCGGCTCGCGGGCGAAGCGGCCAGGATCGGCGGCGACGACGTCGGAGATGGTGGACGGCGGCCTGCCGAGGAGCCGGCGGATGTCGGAGGTGACACGGTCGTAGCGGTTCGCCGCGTGCAGGCGCGCCATCGAGGACAGGTGCCGGCGCACGTGGTCCGGCAGCCCGAGCGGATCGAGTTCGCGCCGCACCCACTCCTCGTACGGCATGTCCACGTACGTGATGGTCCGGCCGAGCGCGGCGCTGAACTCCTCGGCGATCTGGCGCATGTCGCGGGAGGACGCGCCGGTCAGCTGGTATACGGCTCCGGCGTGGGTGTCCGGGTCGGACAGGACGGTGGTCACCACGTCGGCGACGTCGCGGGCCGCGACCGGTGAGGTGCGGCCCGTCCCGAACGGCAGGCGGATCTCGTCGTCCCGCCGGATCGTCCGGGCGGCCACCTCGCGCAGCAGTGGGTTCTCCATGAACATGGTCGGTCTGACGTGGACGACCGGCAGGCCCGACCAGTCGAGCAGCTGCTCGCTCAGCCAGTGCTGACGCTGCTGGACGGATTCGGCGGTGCTGCGCACGTCCATCTGCGAGACGGTCATCTGCGACATGTTCACGAAGAGCCGCAGCTCTCCGTGGGCGCGCGCAGCCGCGGCGGCGGCGGCCGTCGCCTCGACATACCGGGGCGAGACGGTCATCCCGAAGTACAGCCGGTCGCAGCCGTCCAGCGCGCGGGCGACGTCCGCGGCGAGGGTCAGGTCACCGACGACCACCTCGGCCCCGGCCGAGCGGAGGGCGACCGACCGGTCGTCCTCGCGGCGGACCATGGCGCGCACCGGGCGGCCTCGCTCCAGCTGGTCGCCGGCCACCATGCGGCCGATGGCGCCGGCGGCCCCGGTGACCAGGATCGGGAAGTCAGGCACGGTCCCTGACTGACCGCGCTCGCCTGCCGGCAAACCCCGGATCGGGTAGGCATACGCTCATCAGCAGCCGGTCTTCACGAGCCCGTACTCCGTGAACATCCGCGTCTCGCGGACCCAGCACCGCCGGGCGGTCACCGAGCTCACACCCGGTAACCCCGCCAGCCGACGGCGAGGCGACTCCCAGTCGGCCCCTGGCCGCAGCCACAGCAGGTACGACTCCGGCATGTCAGCCACCTTGGTGGCCTTGACCAGCGCTTCGTTCTCCCTGAACGCTTCGGCGAAGCCACGGTACGCCGTCGCCTGGTCCTCGTACCTGTACGTGACGAGCCCGGGGACCCGCTCGACGGCGGCGACGACCGCCCGTTTCTCCGCGGCCGTGACCTTGTTCGCCTTGCGCCGTCCGCGCAGGCAGGAGGACATGGCCGAGTCCTTCGTGCACAGGAACACGGTCAGGTCAGGACCCGTCGCCGGGTCGCCATGGGTCTCCGCCTGGTCGACGACGTACCCCACTGCCGCCGGCCGGTTCGCCAAGGCCGTGATCCGTCCGCGGTCGGCCACTCTCGACACCCGCACGCGGAACGACTCCGGCAGGTCCTCGGCCAGCACCTTCTCGTGGTCGGCGAACTCCCGGCGGAAGTTCGCGTACGCCGCCGCCCGGCTCACGAACCGCACCTCGGTCACCTCGGGCGTCTTCTTCAGGTACGCCTCGACGTCCCGCCGCTGCTTCGCCGTCGCGTACCGCTTGTGGCGCCCGTACGTGGCAGGCGTGCAGAGGAAGACCGCGATCTCGAAGTCGCCGGTCACGCGGACCTCCGGGCGGCTCGGGTCCGCCTCGGCGGACCCGACCGGCACGGTCATTCCCGCAAGCGCCACGACGGCGGTCACCCGCCATAACCCGTTCTTCACCGAACGCATGATCGCAGGCATCCGCCCCGGCGTCTCCGCAATTTCGATCAGGCACGGCCGGTGCCCTGGCTCGCGGGACAGCGATCTTACCGCTGTCCTGCGGCCTGGTCCGAGCAGGGGGTACGCGGGCTCTAAGCTTGCGCGGATGGAGATCCGCCCCCGAACCCCGGCCGACCTGGACGCCTGCGTCGAGGCGCTCGCCGCCGTCCAGGTCGCCGACCGCTACCCCGTCGACTGGCCCGACGACCCGGCCCGCTGGCTCACCCCCGACGGCGTGACCGGCGCCTGGATCGCGGTCGAGGACGCGTCCGTGCTGGGCCACGTCGCGGTCACCCACGACGGGGAGATCACCCGGCTGTACGTCGCCCCGTCCGCGCGCGGGTGTGGCCTCGCCACGCGCCTCCTCGACACGGTCGCCTCCGCCGTCCGCGGCCCGCTCCGGCTGCAGGTCTCATCGGAGGGCACGGCCGCCATCGCGTGCTACGAGCGCGCGGGCTGGCGCCGTACCGGCAGCACCCGCGCCACCTGGCACAACGCCGCGGGCGAACCCGCACTGCTCCACCACTACGTGAGCCCGTCCCCTGTGGTGTCCCGCACACCGCAGGGCAGCGAGTGTTGATGCGGCCAAAGGCGGGCATGTCAGTCTGAATGTGGATGGCGGGCGCAGCCGGTGAGTCGCTGGGCCAGGGATGGTCGCAGATCGGCGACCTCGCCCTGGCGCTGGTGCTGTCGGCCGCGATCGGGCTGGAGCGCGAGATCCGGCAGAAGAGCGCCGGGCTGCGTACGCACACGCTGGTCGGCTTCGCCGCCGCGTTGATCATGCTGGTGTCCAAGTACGGCTTCGCCGACGTGCTGGGTGATCACGTCGTCCTCGACCCTTCGCGGGTCGCGGCGCAGATCGTGTCCGGGATCGGGTTCATCGGCGGTGGCCTGATCTTCGTGCGGCGCGACGCGGTGCGGGGGCTCACCACCGCGGCGGTGGTGTGGCTCGCCTGCGCGGTCGGGATGGCGGCCGGCGCCGGGCTGTGGCTGCTGGCCATCGTCGTCACCGCAGGACACTTCCTGGTCGTGTTCGCGTTCACGCCGCTGGCCGCCCGCCTGCCCCGCTCGAAATACGCCCCCGTACGGCTGCATCTGACCTATCTCGACGGCAAGGGCGTGCTCCGGCAGGTCCTCACCATCTGCACCGAGCGGGGCTTCGCCGTCAACGAGATGTCGGTGGAACGGGTCGACGAGCGCGGGCCCCGGCGTCCCGTCTCGATCTGGCTGCAGCTCCAGGGCTCGGGCGCGGTCGGCGAACTCGCCACGGCGGTGGCGGACGTCGACGGCGTACTGACGATCTTCAGCGACGACGCCGACTCCGCAGCGGGCTGATTTCGTTCTGCGGGTGGCGGGTTCAGAGGGGGTCAGGGGGTGGCCAGCACTGCCTTGGCCCTGTTCAGGACGGTGTTGAGGACGCGGCCTGCGATGGCGAGGTCGTCAGATGACAGGTCGCCCCACAGATGCTGGGTGATCGGGGCGATCCCGGCGCGGATCTGCGTCCAGCGACGGTGGCCTTCGTCGGTGACCTGGACGTGGCCGTCCCCGCTGTCGCGGAGGATCCCGGTGGCGGTCAGTTCGGTGATGCGTTGAGCGACCGACGCCTCACTGATCTGGGTGGCGCGGCTCACTCGGTGGATGAGGTCGGCCCGGTCGATGGTCCCGCCGCCGGTCACGGTCAGCGTGAGGGTGACCCACTGGGGTTCGGTGATGCCGGTGCCGGCGAGTTGCCGTTCCAGGATCGCGTTGAGCGCCTTCTCGGTCTGGCCGATGAGTGCGCTGCCGAAGGTCATGAGAGCTCCTGTCCGTTTCGACGAATAACGTTCGACTGACTAACGTTTATGGCGTGAACGAAGTTACATCGTTCGTGCGACTAACGCAAGCCGGTAGGATCGGCCCCATGACCGAAGTCGCGGACATGCCTCACGACGGCGGGACCAGGACGCCGGACAGGCTGCGCCGATTGGCCAGTCGCCTGCTGTCAGGCGTCACCGCGCAGTCCGACCGGCTGATCACCGAGGGGCTGGCCCAGGTCGACGCCCGCAAGTGGCACTACGCCGTGCTGGCCTCGTTGCAGGAGCACGGACCGGGCAGCCAGGCGACGCTGAGCCGACGCACCGGCATCTACCGCAGCGACATGGTCGGCGTCCTCAACGAACTGGCCGAGCGTGAGCTCGTCGAGCGGGCGCCGGATCCCGACGACCGCCGCCGCAACGTCATCACGATCACCGCCCAGGGCCGCCGGCACCTGCGCCGCCTCGACAAGGTCCTGGACGACCTCCACGACGAACTGCTCGCCCCGCTCACCCCTGCCGAACGCGACCAGTTCGTGCTGCTGCTCACCCGCGTACTGGACCACCACGCCCGGCAGGCGCCGCACCCGCCGACCTCCTGACCCTCATCGGGTGCGCGGCGCGCATGCAACGCAGGTTGTGGCCGCCGGGCGGGCGCGTAGGCGGTCCAGGGGGATGGGGTTGCCGCAGTGGGTGCAGATGCCGTAGACGCCGCTGGTCAGGCGGTCGAGGGCGTGATCCAGGTCGTCCAGACGGGTTCTGGCCTGGTCGAGCAGGGACTGGACGTGGGCGCGTTCGAAGGCGATCGTGGCGCCGTCGGGGTCGTGTTCGTCGTCGGTGGCCACGTCCGCGCTGGAGGCGACGATGTCGTCCCAGGTGCTTGCCAGGGTCGCGATCGTCGCGAGGGTGCTCGCGCGTTCGTCGGTGAGAAGGTCCCGCAGGGCTCCCTGCTCGGAGGCGGAGAGCTCGCGGGACGGGCGGCCGGCCACCATCTCATCAGGCTACGTCCCCCGGCTGGGCGTCGGCCAGGAGAGCGTGGAAGGGCGAAGGCCCGGGGCGCGGCGCCGCTTACGACCGGGCGCTTCTGACCGCGAGGGGGTCGGTGGGGGCGTCGGTCTTGGCCTTGGCCATGCGTTCGCCGAGTTCCTGCAGTTCCTTGCGTCCCATGGCGGCGCGGACCTGGGGGAACCAGTCCTGCTCCTCCTCCTTGACGTGGTGCCGGACGTTCTCCATGAGCACCGTCACCTTCGCGGTGAAGCGCTCGTCGGCGGGGTCGAGGTCCTTGAGCTCCGACAGCATCCACACCACGACGTGGTGCTCCTCCACGCTCTCCAGCACGTGGTCGCCCGTCGCGGGGACCTTCGCGCGCGCCGCCGGGTAGAAGATCTCCTCCTCGATGTACGCGTGCGTGACGAGCTCCTTCGTGATCGTTTCGACGATCTTGCGCTTTTCGACGTGAGCTCGTTCGCCGGCCTGCTCGAAGCGCTTGAACAGGGCCTCGACGGTTTTGTGGTCCTCTTTGAGCAACACGATGGCGTCCATGTCGTCCTTTCTGTGCGTCGGCCGGGAGGCGCCGGATGTCCGGATCCCCTGTGCGGTCGGCGTGATCGTCCCGGTCGGCCGGGGTCACCGGCGCCTGCCCTACCGGGCGCTGATAAAACGGCGCGTGTCCGGACAGCACAGGGGCTATGGCAAGGTCTGCGCTGGTCGTCATCGACATGCTGAATCCGTACGATCACCAGGACGCCGAGCAGCTCGCGGGACGGGTGTCGGAGATCGTCGGCCCCCTGGCCGAGCTGGTCGGGCGGGCGCGCGAGCGTGACGACGTCGAGCTCGTGTACGTCAACGACAACTACGGCGACTTCGCCGCCGACCGGCACGAGATCGAGGCCGCGGCCGTCGAGGGCAGGCGGCCTGACCTGGTGGAACCGATCCTCCCGCCGCCCGGGTGCGCGTTCCTGCCCAAGGTGCGCCACAGCGCGTTCTTCGGCACCTCGCTGGAGTACCTGCTGTCCCACAAGCACGTGGAGACCGTCGTGCTGACCGGGCAGGTCACGGAGCAGTGCGTGCTGTACAGCGCCCTGGACGCGTACGTGCGGCACTACTCCCTGACCGTGCCGCCCGACTGCGTGGCGGCCATCCACGACGACCTCGGCCAGGCGGCGCTGCGCCTGATGGAGCGCAACATGTCCGCCGACCTCACTCCGTCACGCGACTGCTTCGCCTAGCTGAGCAGCCGGACGGCTGCCCCGACCCTCCTGCTGGTTCCGACCGGGGGCGCGCGGCGCGCCCCCGGTCACCGCCGCCCGTGCCTCCCGCTCGGGAGAGCGTCTTCAGGGTGGACGGCTCGGGCTGCCACGCGGAAGTCGATGTGGATGTCCTGGTAGGTGACGTGGGTCGTGACCTCGTCGGGGAGGTTGGTCCTGTTGCTGCCCGACGCCGACTCGCCCGTGGGTCGCGCCGTCCGTTCGACGGTCACGTCCGGGCGCTCTTCGAAGCGGAGTTCCCTCGCGCCGGCGGAGGCGGTGATCTCGATGTCCGGGGACTCGGGGCGGTCAGGTCTCGTCATGGCGCTCACCCTTCGCCGTGCGGGCGTGCGGCGGTGGCGCGTCTCGGCGGGGCTGGTCCTCCCGGGGGCGGGGCTGGCGGCGGGGCCTCGGGGCTTGTCGGGGTACGCGGGGCTGGACCGGTACGTCACCGGCCGCCTCAGGGTCGAGGTCCTCCACCGCATCGCCCGCTTCCTGAACGGCTCTCCCCGCCTGCGGCCCGACTTCCCGGACGGCTTCTCCTGCCTCAGCGCCGACCTCTCCGACGGCTCCTCCGGCTCCGGCGCCGACTTCCCGGACGGTTTCTCCTGCCTCGCGGACGGTTTCTCCCGTCCCGGTGCCGACCTCGCGGACGGCTCCTCCGGCTCCGGTGCCCACCTCGCGGACCGCTTCCCCGGCTCCGGTGCCGACCTCGCGGACCGCGCCTCCCGCGCCCGTTCCCACTTCCCGTACGGCTTCTCCCGCTCCGACGCCCACGTCGCGGACCGCGTCGCCTGCGCCGGCGCCGACGTCGCGGACTGCGCCGCCCGCGCCGGTGCCGACCTCGCGGACGGCGGTGCCGATGTCGCGGGTGAGGTTCTCCAGGATCTGCGGGTTGGCGTCGATGGTGTTCATCACCCGGTCGAGGATCTGCGCGACGTTGTCCAGCCGCACCTGCAGCAGGGCCTGCGCCTCGACGCCCTTGATGGTGAGGTGGACGCGTCCCAGCGACACGTCCGCACCGACGTTGAGCCGCAGCAGGTCGAGTACCTCGGCCTGCAGCGACACCCGCGCCCGCAACTGCTCCACCTCGAGGTCGATCTCCTCGACCGAGACGTTCGGAACGTCGAGGTAGACGTCCGGATCGCCCGCTTTCGCGGGCGCCGGGCGTCCGGAGGGCTGTGGTGAGGGCTGGGCGGGCGGCCGGGCCGGGGCGCGCCGGGGTGGCCGGTCGTCACTGTCGGAAACGGCGTCGGACATGATCGACTCCCTGGGGCTCGTTCAGGCGTCGGTTACCCGCCCCGTACGACCTCAGACCAGACGTAAGCTGATATATCCGGACGTTGACCAACCGCTGACCGGTCACCGTCCGGTGGCGGCCGGGTGCCGGGAAAGGGATCCGAGGTCGGCCCGTACGGCGTCGGCGGCGCGACGGCCCGAGACCAGCGCCCCCTGCTGCGAACCGGTGTCGCGATGGTCGCCGCACACGTACAGCCCCGTCCGCACCCGTACCGGTTCGCGCAGCGGGTGCGGCGGCGGCATCGCCGGCAGCGCCGCCGGGATCGGGTACGTGGCCAGGTGCTCCCAGGCTGAGGTGTCACCGTAGATCTCGGTCAGCCGCTCGCGGACCGGGGGCTCGTCGGTGACCACGCCCAGCACCGACGTCGACACCAGCGCACGCCCGTCGGCGGAGTACTCGGGCGCCGCGTCGGTGAGGACCAGGGTGTCGGCGATGCGCCCGGTCGCGTCGATGACCTGAACCGGTTCGCGCAGCGGCGAGCGCGGAGCCGCGTGGTAGAAGGTGGTCACCGCGCGCATGGGCGGCGCCTCGATCTCAGGCAGCAGGTTCGCGGCCGTCCGCGGGTCGGTGGCCACCACCACGGCCCGCCCGCCCAGCGCGGTGCCGTCCGCGAGCCGGACGCCGTCGGGAGCGACCTCGGTGACGCGGGCGCCGAGCGTGACGGCGCCGGGCGGCAGCCGGTCGGCCAGCTGTCGGGGGATCTCGCCCATGCCGCGCGCGGGCAGGCCGATGGTGCCGCGCGCGAACGACCGCCAGAACAGGTGGAAGACCCGGCTGGACGTGTCCAGCTCGCGTTCCAGCAGCACGCCCGTCAGGAAGGGCCGCATCAGGCAGTCGATCATCCGGTCGGACATGCCCCAGGCGCGCAGCTCGTCCTCGGTGCGGCGCTCGGGCGCGGCGCGCAGCCGGGAACCGGGCGAGGCCACGTCACGCGTGGTGATCGCGGCGAGCGCCACCTTGTCGCGCAGCGTCCCGACCCCGGCCAGCAGCCCGCTCAGCGCGTGGCGCGGATGCCGCCACGGCAGCATCACCCTGGCGCGGGCGCCGGCTCCCTGGACGATCAGCCCGGACGCGAACGGCCGCACGTCGAGCGCGTCGATGTCGAGGACGCGGCGGGCCTCGGGATAGGCGGTGTTGAAGACCTGGAAGCCGCGGTCGAGCCGGAACCCGTCGACGACGTCGGTGCGCACCCGGCCGCCGACCCCGTCGGACGCCTCCAGCACCCGTACCGTGATGCCGGCCTCGTGCAGCCGGACCGCGCAGGCGAGGCCCGCCAGCCCGGCTCCCACGACGACGACGGTTTCGTGCGTCCCCCGATGGTTGCCCATGCCGGGGCACCTACCCGTGGCCGTACCGCTCAGACGTTTTTGTCACGGATTGGCGGTTTCGCAGGCATTTTCGGGGGAATGACTCAATGTCCGCCTCGATCACGCCCAGGAGATGCCATGACCCCTGCCGTTCCGCATGCCGCCGAGAGCTTTTGGGCCGGAGCGGGACGGGCCAGGTCGTACTGCTCCGGCGACCCGGACGATCTGGCCGGCGACGCCCACCTGTGGAGCGAGTTCGGCGAGGACGATCTCGGCATCCTCTACCGGTGCGACTTCTGCGGGGTGACGGACCTGGGCTGATCCGGTTCAGGCGCTCGGCCGCCAGCCGAGCGCCGGCCCCAGCTCGCTCGCCATGTCGGTGAGGATCTGCACGTAGTCGTCGTGCTCGAACGTGAACGGCAGCGCGAACGCCACCTCGTCGACCTCCTGGAAGGCCGCATGCGCGTGCAGACGGTCGGCGATCTCGGCGGAGGTGCCGACGAGGTCGGGGGAGAACAGCATGCGCGCCGGCCCCTGGGGCGCGGCGGTCCTCGGCAGGCGCTTGGCCGCGTACGCCTCGTACCTGGCGCGCTGCTCGGGCGAGGCGCTGTCGGTGGGGATGACCACGAGGCCCTGCGAGACGCGCGCCCGGTCGCCGTCGGGGTGGTGCGCCCGGAACTCCCGGATGTGGGAGAGCTGGATCTCGGCGAAGTCCTCCGCCTCCTCCGCCTTCACCACGCTGCTGGTGAGGAAGTTCATGCCCTGCTCGCCCGCCCACCTGGCCGAGCGCAGGCCGGCGCCGCCGTACCACATGCGGCGGCCGAGGCCGGGGGAGTGGGGCTGGACCCGGTCGGAGAACTCCTCGAAGCCCTCGACCCCGCGGAAGCCGGTGGCGGCCTCGCCGCGGACGAAGCCGAGCAGGCGGCGTACGCGCTCGTAGCTGAAGTCCTCGAGGTCGGCGCTGTCGGGGTAGAGGGCGTCCTTGACCTGGTCGTAGTGGCCGGGCGGCCCGACGCTGACACCCGGGTTGAGCCGGCCGCCGGACAGGACGTCCACGGTCGCGAGGTCCTCGGCGAGCCGCAGCGGGTTCTCCCAGCCGAGCGGGATGACCGCGGTGCCCAGCTCGATGCGGCTGGTGCGCTGGGAGGCGGCCGCGAGCACGGCGATCGGGGAGGAGATGCCGTACTGCAGGTGACGGTGCCGGACCCACGCGCTGTCGAAGCCCAGGCGCTCGCCCAGCTCGATGAGGGCGAGCGTCGACTCGTGGCCCCGGCGTGGGTCGGCCTCGTCGAACAGCCCGATGGTCAAGAAGCCGAGCTTTCGCAGCGGGGACTGCGCCATGTGCGTACCTCCTCGTGCCCAACGACCATAGCTCCCTTGTCCGGACATCCGGGACGAGGGGGGAGGTTCACCGCCGTACGCGAGACCGTGGCGACGGCCGTGCGGCGGGCGGCCTCCGGCGACTGAGACCTGGGAGGGCGGCGGGCGGCCGGAGCCGGCCCGCCGCCGCGGCCCTCAGGTGAGCGTCACTTCATCCAGCCGACCTTGTTCATGTCCTCGGAGGCGAGGCCGCTGGCGCCGAAGTTCGCCAGGTCCTTGCGGACGGCGAGGATCTGCGGGCGCTGGTAGAGCGCGATCGAGTGCCCGAGCGACCAGACGAGCGCGTCGGCCTGGTTGTACAGCTTGATGGCCTCGGCCCTGTCGGTGGTGACCTGGGCCTTCTTCAGCAGGTCGACCAGCTCGGGCGAGCTGACCCGGCCGTAGTTCTGGAAGACGTTGTCGCTGTCGGGCTGCTGGTACTGCGCGTAGGCGTCCGACAGGTAGATCAGGTCGACGTTGCGGAACGAGACCAGGTCGAAGTTGCCGCGGTTGACGTACTTCTCGAAGAAGTCGTTGCCGGGCACCTTGTCGATCGTGAGCTGGATGCCGACCTGGGCGAGCATCTGCTGGATCAGCGTGGCCTGGTCGACCTGCTGCTGGGCGGAGTCGGCCGACAGGACGTACGACAGCGTGAGCGGTTTGCCGTCCTTGGTGCGCGGGCTGCCGTCGGCCCATCCGGCGTCCGCGAGGAGCTTCTTCGCGCCCTCGACGTCGAGCTTGCCCCACTCGCCTGAGGTGTCCTCGTAGCCCTCCTGGTTGGGCATGAAGAAGTGGTTGTTCACCGGCTTGGGGTCGACGGGCAGGCCCTTCAGCGTGACCGCGGCGATGGCCTGCCGGTCGATGGCCTTCTCGACCGCGTTGCGGACCCGCTGGTCGGCCAGCGGGCCGCGGCCGCCGTTCAGCAGGACGATGGTCTCGTCCCAGCGGGCCCCGACGCGGATGTCGGTGGTGGGGTCGTTCTTGACCCGCTCGTACGCCTCGGTGCGCACGGCGCTGGTCTCGTCGATCTCCTTGTTGAGGTACGCGTCCAGCTGGGCCGCCGGGTCGAGGGCGCGGTAGACGACCGAGTCGAGCTTGGGCTTGGCCCCCCACCAGCTGTCGTCACGCACGACGGTGATCGTCTGGCTGGTCTTGTCCAGGGAACCGATCTTCCAGGCGGCGCTGGTGATCGGCACCTTCTCGATCCAGTCCTTGTTGAACTTCTCGGGGGTGTCGTACTCGGCCGCAGGGAAGAGCACCTTGAACAGCGACTGCCAGTCGGCGAACGGCTCGGCGAACGTCACCTTCACCTCGGAGGGGTCGGCCCCCTGCGCCACGTCGCTGACCAGCTCGTAGCCGGACGAGCTGGCGACCAGGTAGCGCTTGTCGCTGCCGTTGAGCGCCTTCCACTGCGCCTTGAAGTCCTTGTACGACAGCGGCTGACCGTCGGACCACTTCGCCTTCGGGTTCAGCTTGTAGGTGACGACCTGCGGCGAGGCGGAGGTGACCTCGGCCGACAGCAGGTAGTCGGTGTTGGGGGAGGCCACCCCCTTGGCGTCGGTGTTGAAGAGTGTAGGCTCCACCAGCGACGTGATGGCCTGGGCGTCACCCTGGGTGCCGTCCACCTGGTTGCTGTTGTACTGCGTGATCCACTGCTGGATCGCCAGGCGCAGCGAGCCGCCGTCCTTCAGCTTGTCCAGGGGCTGCGGGTTGACGCCGGTGGCGTCGGCCGCGAGCGGCGTGGCGGGGGGCGCGGACGTGGCCGGGCTCTGCCCGCCCGAGCAGGCGGAGACCGCGAGGGCCAGAGCGGCGACCGCCACGGGCAGCGTGATTCTCAAGAAATCTCCTATTTCGTGCAAAACCTACATGAACTGTAGGATGTGCCACCTTAGCGCGCCAAATTGGAGGATTCTTTGCTGGGCTACCTCGGCCGACGAGCGGGGTACTACGTCGTGCTGCTGCTCACAGCGGTGTTCATCTCGTACGCCCTGGCGACGGCGAGCATGAACCCCCGCGCCTATTTCGAGGGCAGACGCCCGCAGCCGCCCGCCGCGATGGTCGACGCGCAGCTCACCGAACTCGGCATCAACGACAAGGTCCCCTTCCTCGAACGATTCGGCACCTGGGCAGGTCACGCCGTCACCGGCGACCTCGGCCGGACGATCGACGACACATCGGTCAACGACGAGTTCGGCCGCCGCATCGGGGTGAGCCTGCGGCTGCTGATCCTCGGCACGCTCGTCGGGACCGTGGTCGGCGTGCTGGCGGGCGCGTGGGGGGCGATCAGGCAGTACCGCTTCTCCGACCGGGCCGTCACCGTCGTGTCGTTCGTGCTGCTGTCGACGCCGGTGTTCCTCCTGGCGACGCTGCTGAAGATCGGCACCACCTGGTTGAACGACAACGTGGTCCATCTCATCGACTTCACCGGCGAGACGACGCCGGGCCTGCAGGGCGGGTTCCTCGTCCACCTCGGCGACCGGGCCGCCCACCTGCTGCTGCCGACGCTGTCGATCGCGCTCGGCACCATCGCCGCCTACAGCCGCTACCAGCGCGCCACCATGCTCGACGTGCTGGCCTCCGACTACCTGCGCACCGCCCTGGCCAAGGGCATCCACCCGAGGACGGCCATGCTGAGGCACGGCCTGCGCACCGCGCTCGTGCCGATGACCACGTTCTTCGCCTTCGGCTTCCTCGGCATCTTCACGGGCGCCGCGTTCACCGAACGGATCTTCGGCTGGCACGGCATGGGCGACTGGTTCATGAACGCCGTCAACCGCAACGACGTGAACTCCGTGGTCGCCGTCAACCTCTTCGCCGCCGTCGTCATCCTGCTGTCGGGCTTCGTGGCCGACGTCCTGCTCGCCGTCCTCGACCCCCGGGTGCGCAACGCATGATCACGTTTCGCCGTTTCGTCTCCTCCAAGGGTGTCCTGATCGGCGCCCTGGTCATCGTGCTGCTGTTCCTGCTGGGCTTCCTCGGCCCGGTGATCAGCCCCTGGACGCCCACCCAGGTCGACTACCTGTCCATCAGGTCGGCACCCTCGGCGGCCCACTGGTGGGGGACCAACAGGATCGGCCAGGACGTCTTCGCGCAGACCACGTACGGGCTGCGCAAGTCGCTCATCATCGGCCTGGTCGTCGCGCTGTTCTCCACCGTGCTCGCCTCGCTGGCGGGCGCCGCGGCCGGGTATCTCGGCGGCTGGACCGACCGGGTGCTGCGCTTCTGCATCGACCTGCTGCTGATCTTTCCCGGGTTCCTGGTCATCTCGATGGTCTCCACCCGGCTCAAGGGAGCGGGCTGGCTGGTCTTCGCGCTGCTCCTCGGTGTCCTCGGCTGGATGATCAGCGCCAGGATCGTCAGGTCGATGACGCTGTCGCTGAAGGAGCGCGACTTCGTCCGCGCCGCCGAGCTCATGGGCGTGCGCAGGTCGCGGATCATCGCCCGGCACATCCTGCCCAACGTCGCGTCGTTCCTCATCATCGACACCACCATCGCGGTGGGCGGCGCGGTGATGAGCGAGACCGCGCTCTCCTACTTCGGGTTCGGCGTCCAGCCGCCCGACGTGTCCCTGGGCACGCTCATCGCCGACGGCACCGAGGCCGCGATCGGCTACCCGTGGATGTTCTACTTCGCCGCCGGGCTGCTCATCGTGTTCGTGCTCGCGGTCAGCCTCGTCGGCGACGGCCTGCGCGACGCGCTGGACCCCACCAGCGAGGCCGCCCGCCCCAAGCGGGGCACGGTGACGGCGCTGCCGCGCGCGGAGGCGCCCCCCGCCGACGTGGTGCTCAGCGTCCGCGACCTCTCGGTCCGCTTCGGCGACGCCGTCGCCGTCGACTCGGTGAGCTGGGACCTGCGGCGCGGCGAGGTGCTCGGCGTCGTGGGCGAGTCCGGTTCTGGCAAGTCGGTGACGGCGCTGGCCGCGATGGGCCTGCTGCCCGCCACCGCCACCGTCGAGGGGTCGGTACGGCTCGGCGACACCGAACTGATCGGCGCCGGTGTACGCACCCTCATGGAGGTCCGCGGCGCCAGGGTTGCCATGGTCTTCCAGGACCCGCTGTCGGCGTTCACCCCCGTCTACCGCATCGGCGTCCAGATCGCCGAGGCTCTGCGGGCGCACACCGACCTGAGCCGGGAGGAGGCCCACGCCAGGGCGGTCGAGCTGCTCAGGTCGGTCGGCATCCCCGAGCCCGAGCGGCGGGCCGAGTCGTACCCGCACGAGTTCTCCGGCGGCATGCGCCAGCGCGCGATGATCGCCATGGCCATCGCCAACGACCCCGACGTGATCCTCGCCGACGAGCCCACCACCGCGCTCGACGTCACGGTCCAGGCCCAGGTGCTCGACCTGCTGCGCAAGGCGCAGCGCGAGACGGGCGCGGCCATGGTGCTGGTGAGCCACGACCTCGGCGTGATCGCCGGGATCGCCGACCGGGTGGCGGTCATGAACAAGGGCGTGGTGGTCGAGGAGGGCACGGTCGAGGAGGTGTTCGCCCGGCCGAAGGAGCCGTACACCAAGGATCTGCTGGCGGCGGTGCCGCGGCTGGACGCGGTCGTCGAGCCGCGCGAGCCGGCGCGGGGCGCGCCGCTGGTCGAGGTGACCGGCCTGACCAAGACGTTCCCGCTGACGCGCGGGTCGGCGTTCAAGCGCAGGGTCGGGACGGTCTACGCCGTGAGCGGCGTGGACCTCGCCGTCAGGCCGGGCGAGACGCTCGGACTGGTGGGCGAGTCGGGATCGGGCAAGACCACCACGCTGTTCGAGATCATGCGGATGCCTGGCGTCGCGGAGGACGCGCAGGTCGTCTTCCAGGACCCGATGTCGAGCCTCGACCCCCGGATGACCGTGGGCGAGATCATCGCCGAGCCGCTGCGCGCGAGGGGCCTGCCCGTCGACGGCGTACCTGAACTGTTCGGACAGGTCGGGCTGCAGGCCGAGCACGCGAGCAGGTTCCCGCACCAGTTCTCCGGCGGTCAGCGGCAGCGCATCGGCATCGCCCGCGCGCTGTCGGTGCGGCCCAAGCTGGTCGTGCTCGACGAGCCGGTCTCCGCGCTGGACGTCACCGTGCAGGCGGGCATCCTCGACCTGCTCGTACGGCTCCGCGACGAGCTCGGCCTCGCCTACCTGTTCGTCTCGCACGATCTGGCCGTGGTGCGGCAGATCTCCGACCGGGTGAGCGTGATGTACCTCGGCAGGACCGTGGAGACGGGCGACACCGCGACGGTGCTGGGCGAGCCCCTGCACCCCTACACCCGGGCGCTCATCTCGGCCGTGCCGATCCCCGACCCGGCCGTCGAGCGGACCCGCGAGCACCTGCTGCTGCCGGGCGACCCGCCGAGCCCGTTCGAACGCCACCAGGGTTGCGCGTTCCGTGGCAGGTGCCCGGTGTACGCCGCGCTGGGGGCCGGCGACCGGCAGCGGTGCGAGACCGTGCCGCCCGCGCACGAGGAGCGCCGGCCCGGCCATCTCGTGGCCTGCCATTTCGCCCAGGACGGCGTGTCCACCTCTTGACGGCACCGGATTCCTTGTCTTCTGGTAGGGAAAATCCGAAAACAGGTGGGTGGTCGCATGCCACACGGGAATCCTGGACACGAGGCGGGACGGACAGGTCGGCGACCCAGGCGCGTCCGCCCCTTTTTCCGTAAAACAAGTAGGAAATATTGACTTGTCTGGATTCGCGACCTAGCGTCGTACCCATGAGCCAGGGTTTCCTCTTGACCAAGCGCTCCCACGTGGACTTCTGCCACGTCGCCAGCGCCCAGTGTCGCTGATCACGGACCCGTAGCCGCGGGCCGGCCGGCCCACCACCACTTTCCCGCATCCGGCGTGGCCGAAGCCGCCTGCGCCTTTCGCTCGCATCGCGCCCCTCGGCCCGACGGCCGGGGCGCCGCGGGGCATGCCTTCACTCCGTGAGGAGCTCTCGTGAACGAGCTTTCAGTGACCTCCGGCCGGCCTGGCGGGACGGGGACGCCCGCATGACCGACACCCTCGCCGACCGGACGACCGGCGACCTTCCCGGCACGGCCGTGGCGGCCGACCGGTTCAGGAAGACCCTCGCCGTGCACGCCAGCGGCGTCGTGGTCATCACCGCGCAGAGCGGCGGCACCCCCGCCGGGCTCACCGCCACCTCCTTCTCCTCGGTCAGCCTCGAACCGCCCCTCGTCTCCTTCTACGTCGACCGCGCCTCGACCACCTGGCCCCAGCTGAGCGCCGCCGACCACTTCGCGGTCAACATTCTCGCCAGTGACCAGGCCGACCTCGCCGCCCGCTTCGCCCGCAAGGGCGTCGACCGCTTCGCCCCGCCGACCCGCTGGCGGCCGGGCCCGCTGGGCGCGCCGCTGCTGGACGACGTCTCGGCGCACCTCGTCTGCCTGCCGTACGAGACGGCCGTGGTCGGCGACCACCTGCTCGTCGTCGGCCTGGTCACCGACGCCGGCGTGCACCACCCCGGCCGTCCGCTCCTCTACCACCAGGGCCGCTTCGGCCGCTTCCTCGCCCACCCCGACGGGAGAAGCTGATGAGCCGCCTGCCCGGGTTGCATGGGATCGTCATTCCTTTCGCTCGGGTGGATCACCTGCGTAGGCTGAAGCGGTGAAACTAGGCGTCAACGTTCCGAACTTCGGGCCTGGTACGCGGCCCGACGTGTTGCGCGGGTGGGCGGAGACGGTGGAGGGGCTCGGGTTCGACCTGCTCATGGTCTCCGACCATGTCGTGATCACGCCCGACGTCGCCGAGCAGTATCCGGCGCCGTTCTACGAGCCCTTCACCACGCTGTCCTGGCTCGCCGCGATCACCACGAGGGTCAGGCTCGGCACCACGGTGCTCATCGTGCCGTACCGGAATCCGCTGCTCACCGCCCGGATGGCGGCCAACCTGCAGCAGCTCAGCGGCGGGCGGCTGGTGCTCGGCGTGGGGGTGGGCTGGGCGCGGCAGGAGTTCGAGGCGCTCGGTGTGCCGTACGAGCGGCGCGGCGCGCTCACCGACGAGCACCTGACCGTGATGCGCCGGGCCTGGCAGGACGAGGACGACTACCGCGCCGGGAACATCCCGATCTGGGTGGGTGGCGGCAGCGACGCCGCCCTGCGCAGGGCGGTGCTCCTCGGCGACGCGTGGCACCCGCTGCGCTTCACCCTCCCGTGGCTGGAGGAGCGGACGGAGCGGCTGGCCGCCGTCGCGGAGCGTCTTGGACGTCCGGCGCCCGAGCTGGTGCCGCGCGTCCTGCTGCGGATCACCGACACCCCCGTGACAGGCGAGGACCGCCGCGCCGGCGAGGGCACCCTCGACCAGGTCATGGACGACATGGAACGGCTGCGCCGCATGGGCGCCCAGACGGTCCTCCTCGACCCCTACCAGGGCGACCCCGACGAGACCCGCCACCCTGAGCGCGCATGGAGCATGCTCGAAACCCTGGCCACCGCCCACCTCTGAGCCGCCCACCTCCGAGCTGCCTACTTCTTGAGCCGTGCACTCTCAGGCCGCACGTCCTCCACCCCTTCGCGCTCCACCCTCTCAGGACGGAGAACCCCATGACGCCGGACGACGAGAAGTTCCTCCGCAGGGCGATCGAGCTGGCGGCCGCGGCACGGGCGGGCGGGAACCCGCCGTTCGGGTCGCTGCTGGTCGGGCCGGACGGTGACGTGCTCGCCGAGGAGCGCAACACGTCCCTGACCGACGCGGACATCACCGCCCACCCCGAGCTGAAGCTCGCCCGCTGGGCCGCCAGGGAACTCGCCCCGGCGATCGCCGCCGCCACCGTGATGTACACGAGCTGCCAGCCGTGCGGCATGTGCGCGGGCGCCATCGAACGCTCAGGGCTGGGCCGGGTCGTCTTCGCCCTGTCCAATGACCAGCTCGCCGCGCTCAAGCCGCCGCCCGCCCCGTCGTCCTTCCGCCAGGACGGCCCGGCCCTCCTCGACGAGGCCCGCGTCCCCGTGGAGGGCTACTACACCTAGGGGCCTGGCCGGCGGGCGTCGACCACGACGGCGAGGGCGACGCCGGTCACCGCCAGGGCCAGCGCGGGCACGACCGCGAGGCGGGGCGCGGTCACCAGCAGGGCCGTGGCCTCGCTCACCATGCCGCCCCAGTCGGTCTGCGGGGGCGGGAGCCCGACGCCGAGGAAGCTGAGCGACGTCACGGCGATCAACGTCCGGCTGAGGTCGGCGGTGGCGACGGTCAGCACGGCCCCGGCGACGTGCGGTCCGATGGCCCGCCGGAGCAGGTGCGGCATCGACGCGCCGATGGCCCGTGCGGCGAGGACGTGGTCGGCCGAGGCCGCCTGACGGGTGGCCGTGCGCGTGACGAGCGCGCAGTTCACCCAGCCGAGCGGCACGAGCGCGGTCAGGACGGTACCGTACCCGGGAGACAGCACGCCCGCCAGCGCGAGCGCGAGCGTGAGGCCCGGCAGGGCGAGCGCCACGGTGGCGGAGAGCCGCAGCAGCCGCTCGGCCACCCCGCCGGCCAGGCCCGCCACCGCCCCGGACACCGCGCCGACCGCCGTGGTGAGCGTGGTGACCGCCAGGGCGACCAGCAGCGACGTGCGCCCGGCCGCGGCGGTCCTGGTGAGCAGGTCGCGCCCGAGCTGGTCGGTTCCGAGCCAGTGCTCGGGGTCCGGCGGCAGCAACGCGCGCCGCAGGTCCGGCAGGTGCGGATCGTACGGTGACACGAGCGGGACGACCAGGCAGGCCAGGCCCACCGCGACGAGCAGCACGACCCCGGCACGCCCCCTCATCGGCGCCTCGCCCGGGGATCGCACGCCGCCACTCCAGCACGGTTCCCCATCGGCCCCCTCATCTGCGCCTCGCCCGGGGATCGCAGGCGGCCACGCAGAGTTCGGCCAGCGCCAGGGCCAGCACGGCGGCCGTCGCGGTGACCAGCACGTACGCCTGCACCACCGGCAGGTCCCGCTGCCGGATCGCCGTCACGGCGAGCTGTCCCACGCCCGGCCAGGAGAACAGCGTCTCCACCACGACCGCGCCGGTCACGAGTTCGGCGAGCATCACCCCGGCAGCCGTGACCGCGTTCGGCGCGGCCACGCGCAGCGCGTGCACGACGACCACGCGCCGTCGCCGCAGCCCCTTGGCGGTGGCGAGCCGGACGAACGGCGTCCGTACGGCATGTCCGAGGTCGGCCCGCAGCAGCCGCAACAGGGTGGCGGCGCCCGCGAGGCCCAGGGTGACGGCGGGCAGCACCACCGCGCCCGGCCCGTCGGCGCCGCCCGTCGGCAACGCGCGCAGGGCGACGGCGACCAGGCTGATCAGCAGGATCCCCACCACGTACGGCGGGACACCGGAGACCGCGACCGCCGCCAGCGCGACCGCCCGCGCGAGCCGCGAGCGCGGGCGGAGCGCGGTGGCGAGCGAGACGAGCACGGCGAGCCCGGCCGCGACCAGCGCCGCCACCCCGGCCAGGTGCAGCGTCGCGGGGAGCCTCCGCGCGATCTCCGCCGCGACCGGCGACCGGTCGGCGTAGGAGCGGCCGAGGTCGCCGCGCAGCACGTCGCCCAGCCAGCCGAGGTAGCGGGCGAACAGCGGCCGGTCGAGGCCGAGCTCGGCGCGCAGCGCCGCCACGCTCTCCGGCGACGGCTGAACGCCGCCCCGCCGCAGGAGCTCCTCGGCCGGGTCACCCGGCGCGAGCGCGGTGAGCAGAAACACCAGCAGCGACAGCGCCAGCAGCGCGAACAGCAACTCCGCACCGCGCCGCAGCAGGACGGTGGTCATGTCGTGGTCGGCAGTGTGAGGAGCAGTTGCGCGCTGCGTCGTGGTGGGACGGTTGTTCACGTCGCGGGCGCCAGCCTGCCCAGGTCGACCACGTACGCCACGTTCTGCGCCGCTCCGGCGACCTGGGCGGTCGTCACGACGGGGTTGTCCTGGTAGGCCAGCGGGATCATCGGACGGTCGTCGGCGAGCAGCCGCTGGGCGCGGTGGTAGAGGTCACGCCGTCCGGCCGGATCGGTCTCGGTCGCGGCTCGGTCGATCAGCCGGTCGAACGCGGGGCTGCGGTAGCCGAGCCGCCGTTCGACGTTCCACGCCGCGTCGGAGCGCAGGAACCGGCGGAACAGGTAGTCGGGGTCGGCGTTCGGCACGCTGTAGGCGCTGAGGAAGACGTCGTAGTCGCCGGCCTCCATGACCGCCTTGGTGGCCTCGGCCACGGTGACCTTCGCCGGGATGCCCGCCTGCTCCAGCGCCGTGCGCAGCACCTCGGCGATGTCGGCGTACGGGAACTGGCCGGTCTCGGCGGAGGAGATGAGGATGGTGGCGGGCGCGGACGGCGGCCCGGCCTCGGCGACGAGCCGGCGCGCCCGCTCCGGGGAGTACGTCGCGGCTCCGGGGTCGGCGAGGTCGCCGAAGACGGGCGAGAGGAACCCCGCTCCCGGGGCGGCCGTGCCCGCGAGCAGCGTGCGGGTGATGGCCTCGCGGTCGATCGCCAGGTCGGCGGCCTCGCGCAGGCGGGCGTCGGAGAACGGCCGCCGCGAGGCGTTGAAGGTCAGGTAGTGCGTCAGCACCGACGGGCTGCGCAGCACCCGGAACCGCGCGTCGGCGGCGATGGCCGGCACCTGCGAGGGCAGCAGCGCGCCCTTGTCGATGAGGCCGTCCACCTCGCCGGCGCGCAGTGCGGCCACCCGGGCGTTGGCGTCCGGGATCACCCGGACCACGACCTTCGCGTACGCGGGCGCCGTGCCGCGGTAGTGCGGGTTGGCCGCGAGCACGGCCCGCTGCCCCTTCACCCACTCGACCAGCGTGTACGGCCCCGTGCCCACCGGCTTGCCGGCGAAGCCGCCCGACGGGTCGAACGCCCGCGGCGACTGCACCATGCTGAAGAAGCCCGCCAGCCGGGCGGGCAGGTCGGCCACCGGCTCCTTCAGCTCGAACACCACGCGGCCGTCCTCGGCCCGCACACCGGCCGGCTTGCCGTAGGCGGCCTCCATGCCCGCGTCCAGGCTGAAGAACGCCGACGGGCGGGGCGCGATCCGCAGGAACCGCTCGACGTTGGCGACCACCGCCTCGGCCGTCAGCGGCGTGCCGTCGCTGAACCGGACGCCCTCGCGCAGCGTGAACGTCCACCGCCGTCCCTGCTCGGCGGCGCTCCACGACGTCGCCAGCGCAGGGACCGGCCGCAGCCGTTCGTCCACGGTGACGAGCGGCTCCCACACGCCGAGCGTCTGGTGCAGGTAGTAGGGGTCGTCCGGGCCCGCTACGAGGTCGCGCGGCGCCGCCAGCGTGAGTTCCTCCTGCCCCTGACCTGAGGGTTCCTGGCCGCCGCACCCCTGCAGCAGCAGTGCGAGGACCGCCATCAACGCGATCAGGACTCGTCTCAGCATGGTGCTCTCCGTACCTCTGGTCTTACCACGGCTTCTGGGGGACAGTGGAGCAAGATCGGCGTGAGGAGGCGGCAGTGCGGCTCGGATTCAGCATCGGCACCCTCGGCCCCGCGGCGGCGGACCATGGCGCCCAGCTGGCGTTGGTCCGCGAGGCGGAACGGCTCGGGTACGACTCCGTCTGGGCGTCGGAGGGCTACGGCGTCGACCCGGCGACCACGCTGGCGTGGCTGGCAGCCGGTACCGAGCGGATCAACCTCGGCAGCGGCGTGCTCCAGGTGTCGGGCCGCACCGCGATCTCGGCGGCGATGGCCGCCACCACCGTCGACCGGGTGTCGGGCGGCCGGTTCCTGCTCGGGCTGGGGGCGTCCGGCCCGCAGGTGTCCGAGGGCTGGCACGGCCGCCGGTACGAACGTCCGCTGGCGCACCTGCGCGACTACGTGGCCGTGGTCCGTGCGGCGCTGGAGGGCAGGCCGGTCGAGCACGACGGCCCCGAGATCGTGCTGCCGCTGCCCGAGAGCCGCGGCAAGGCGCTGAGCATGACGGTCTCGCCGGTGCGCCGGCCGCTGCCCGTCCACCTCGCGGCCATGGGGCCGAAGGCCGTCGCGCTGGCCGGCGAGATCGCCGACGGGTGGCTGCCGATCCACTTCCCGCCCGAGCACCTCGCCGAGATGACCGAGCACCTGCGCGCCGGGGCCGCCCGCACCGGGCGCGACGCCTCCCGCGTCGAGATCTCGCCCATGGTGATGGCCATGGTGGACGACGACGCCGACTACGCGCGCGACCTCGTCCGGCCCATGCTGGCGCTCTACCTGGGCGGCATGGGCACCAGGGGCGTCAACTTCTACAACCGGCTGGCGCACCGCCTCGGCTTCGGCCCCGCCGCGGCGCGCGTCCAGGACGCCTACTTCGACGGCGACCTCGGCGAGGCCATGGAGGAGGTGCCGGACGCCCTGGTCGACGCGCTGACGGTGTGCGGCACGCCCGCGCAGGTGCGCGAGCGGCTGGGGGCGTACCGCAAGGCGGGCGCGACCAGGCTGATCGTCGGCCTGAACGCGCCCACCGTGGACGACCGCGCCGAGCAGCTCGGCTGGCTCGCCGAGCTCAACGCCTGACACACGTCCTGAGCCGGTCACGCGGCGGACGGTGCCTGCGGCATCTCGCGCATCTTCGGGATCGGCGAGAGCGCCAGCACGATCATCGGCACGACCGCGCCGATCACCGCCGCCACCAGCACCACCGGCCGCATGCCGAGGGCCTCGCCGAGCAGCCCGGCCAGCAGGGCACCGAGCGGCGCCGGCACCAGCCCCATCGCCCAGATGGTCGCGATGACCCTGCCGACCAGCTCGCGCGGCGTCGCCGACTGCAGGACGGTGATGTTGTTCACCACGAACACCTGCGTGCACAGCCCGACGAGCAGCTGCGAGAAGGCCAGCACGCCGATCGCCAGCCACAGCGGCCCGCCGGCCAGCGGCACCAGGATGAGCGCGCTGTTGCCGATCACCGTCGACCAGAACATCGTCGGCCCCGGGCCCACGCCCTTCATGAGCCGTACCGACAACCACGCGCCGGCCACCGCGCCGACGCCGCCGACCGCGAGCACGGCCCCGACCCAGCCGGCCGGCACACCGGCCCCGTCGATGACGTACGGGATGTAGAGGGTCTGCAGGATGCCGATGTCGAAGAAGGAGTACACGGCACTGGCGATGGCGAGCGGGCGGACGACCGGGTGCGCCATCACCCAGCCGAAGCCCGCGCGGACGGCCGCCACCATGGAGCCGCCGCTGTCGGGCGGCGGCGGTTCCTCACGCTTGCGGATCGAGACGAGGCACAGCGCCGACAGCACGTAGCTGACCGCGTCCACCAGGATGACGAGCGGCGCCGAGCGGGTCGCGATGAGCAGCCCGGCGAGGCTCGGGCCGACCGCCTTGGAGACCGAGTCGCTGAGCTGCAGCTTGCTGTTGCCCTCGCCGAGCTGCTCGGGGGCGACCAGCACCGGCAGGTACGAACGGTAGGCGACCTCGAACAGCACTCCGAAGACGCCCATCACGAACACGACCGCGTACAGCCACCACAGGGTCAGCAGGTCCATGACGAACAGCAGCGGTACGGTCGCCAGCATGAACGCCCGGATGACGTCGCTCCAGATGAGCACGGGACGGCGTCGCATCTGGTCCACCCAGACGCCGACGACGAAGAACAGCACCATGGGCAGCCGCGACAGCGCGCCGAGCACGCCCATCTCGGCGACGGAGGCGTTCAGCCACAGGTAGGCGACGACCGGCATGGCGAGCACGGTCACCTGCGAGCCGACCAGCGACAGGCTCTCGCCGCTCCACAGCTTGAGGAAGTCGCGGTTGCTCCACAGGGTCGCCGGTTCAGTCGTGGGGGGTGAGGCCATGGTCGATGCTGCTCCTCAGCTCGGCGGCCGCCAGGGCGACGCGGGGCTCGTACATGACGGTGAAACGCTCGCCGTGGATCGGCGAGATGCGCAGGCGGCCGGTGACGACGTCGCGCCAGCCCATGTCGTCGGGCGGCACCCCCTCGGCGGCGGGGGAGAACAGCAGGACGTCGCCGTCGTAGGGCGCGTGCCGGTAGTGGCCGACCGCGTGCGCGTTGGCGCGGAAGACCTCGACGAAGCGGCGGGCCTGGCGCAGGTCGGCGGTGTCCGGCTGCAGGGTGTCGGCGCGGGCGGCGGCGTCGATCACGGCCAGCAGCCGCTCGTCCGGGCTCATCCGGTGCAGGTCGTCCAGGTCGACCTGCACCTTGCCGCCGGCCAGGGCGTGGGTGAGCAGGACGGCGTCGTCCTCCAGCGACGCGCGCAGCACCGGCTCGTTCGCGTCGGAGTAGAACAGCACGACGAGCGGCACCTCCTCGCCCAGCTCGCGCAGCCGGCGGGCGGTCTCCAGGGCGATGTTCCCGCCGATGCAGTAGCCGCCCAGGACGTACGGGCCGTGCGGCCGGACCTTCAACAGGTGACCGGTGTAGTCGTCGACCATCTCGGCGAGCGTGGCGTGCGGCTCCTCGCCGGGAGCGAGGCCGGCCGCCTGGACGGCGTAGACGGGCTGGTCGGGGCCGAGGTGGCGGGTCAGCGGCAGGTAGCGGAACACCTGGCCGCCGAGCGCGTGGAACAGGAACACCGGGTCGCGCTCGCCGGTCGGCCGCAGCGGCACGATCCGCTGCGGCGCGCCGTCGTTGTCCTGCGGCCGGCGCAGTTCGGCGGCCAGTCGCGCGATCGTCGGCGCCGTCAGGACCGTCGAGAGCGGCACGTCACGGCCGAGCTCCTTGCGCAGCCGCATGGTCAGGCGCAGCGCCAGCAGCGAGTGGCCGCCGAGGGCGAAGAAGTCGTCGTGCACGCCGACCGCCTCGACGCCCAGCGTGTCCTCCCACAGCGTGCCCAGCCTGGCCTCGAACGGGTCGCGCGGCGGCACGTACGGCGCCCGTCCCGCGTCGCCGGGCTCGGGCAGGGCGGCCCGGTCGAGCTTGCCGTTGGCGGTGACGGGCAGCGCGTCGAGCCGTACCCAGGCGGTCGGGACCATGTGGTCGGGCAGCTGCGCGCGCAGCTCGGGCGCGAGGTCGGGCAGGTCGTCGCCGTGCGGGACGACGTACCCGACGAGGCGTGCGCCGCGCAGCGCCACGACCGCGGCGCGGACGGCGGGATGCGCGTGCAGCAGCGCCTCGATCTCGCCGAGCTCCACCCGCCGGCCGCGGATCTTCACCTGGAAGTCGGTCCTGCCGAGGTACTGGACGTCGCCGCCGGGCAGCCGGCGGGCCACGTCGCCGGTGCGGTAGAGGCGGGTGCCGGGCGGACCGTACGGGTCGGGCACGAACCGCTCGGCGGTCATGCCCGGCCGGTTGACGTAGCCGCGGGCCAGCTGGACGCCGCCCAGACAGAGCTCGCCCGGCGTCCCGACGGGCACCCGGTGGCCGTCGGCGTCGAGGATCTCCAGACGGGTGTTGGCGACCGGCCTGCCGATGGGCACCAGCGGCTCGCCCGGCGCGCAGGGATGCCAGGTGACGTCCACGGCCGCCTCCGTGGGGCCGTACAGGTTGTGCAGTTCGGTGCGCGGAAGACGGTCGTGGCAGCGGGCGGCGAGCTCGGCGCCGAGCGCCTCGCCGGAGCAGACGAGGCGGCGCAACTCCGGCAGGGCGGGCTCGTCGAGGAACAGCTCCAGCATGGACGGAACGAAATGCATGGTGGTGACGCGGTGGGCGGTGGCCAGCGCGGCCAGGCGGGCGCTGTCACGGTGGGCGCCGGGGTCGGCGACGACCAGCCCGGCGCCGACCATGAGCGGCCAGAACAGCTCCCACACCGACACGTCGAACGACAGCGGCGTCTTGTGCAGCACGCGCTCGTCCTGCCTCAGGCCGAACGCCTCCTGCATCCACAGCAGCCGGTTCACGATCGCCCGGTGCGAGACGCCGACCCCCTTCGGCCGGCCGGTCGAGCCCGACGTGAAGATCACGTACGCGAGGGAGTCGGGGTGCGTGCGCGGCTTGTCGGGGTGTCCGGTGACGGGCCCGTCGATGGCCAGGGCGACGCCGTCCGGCAGCGCCGCCGCGCCGTCCGGGCCGGTCAGCACCGTGCGCGCCCCCGCCTCCTCGATCATGTACGCGAGCCGCGCGGGCGGCAGGTCCGGCTCCAGCGGCAGGTACGCCGCCCCCGCGCCGAGCACGCCGAGCAGTGCGGGCAGCAGGTCGGCGCCGCGCTCCAGGCAGACGCCCACCACGTCGCCCGGCACCGTGCCCGCGGCCACCAGCCGCGCGGTGACCGCGGCGGCGCGCGCGCCCAGCTCGCGGTAGGTGATCCAGACCCCGTCGTAGCAGACGGCGGGCGCGGTGGGGGTGCGCTCGGCCTGCTCGGCGATCAGCTCGTGCAGCGCCACGCCCGGGTACGGGCGGGCCGTGGCGTTCCACCCGTCGATGGCGGCGGCGTCGGCGGCCAGGTAGAGGTGCGACGGGCGCGGGTCACCGGCGGGGGCGCACGCCTGGCGCAGCACGGTCAGGTAGAGCTCGCCGATCCGCGCGACCTGCTCGGCGGCGAACTGCGACCGGTCGTAGGTGAGGGTGAGGTCGAAGCCGCCGTGCTCTCGCGAGCGGGTGAACGCGGCCGTGAACGGCACGTCGGTCTGCTCGAAGAACTCCTGCCCGACGATCTCGACGCCGGGCAGGCCGCCGTACACGTGGAAGTCGCGGTAGTCGAACAGCACGTCCAGCAGCGGTGAGCGCCCGGCGGCCCGCTGGATCTCGAACAGCGGGTAGTTCCGGTGCGGCAGCAGCGCCACCTCCGCCTCGAACACCCTGCGCACCAGCTCCGCCCAGCTCGGGGCGCGCACGTCGAGGCGCAGCGGCACGGTGTTGAGGAACAGGCCGAGCACCTCCGCGCCCGCCTCGCTCTCCGGGCGGCTGTGCGTGACCAGCCCGGTCATCACCTCGCCCTCGCCGGTGAGCAGGGCGAGCGCCCGCAGGTGGGCGGCCAGCAGCAGCGTGCGCAGCGGCACCGACAGCGTCCGCGCCGTCCCGCCGAGCCGCTCCAGCAGGTCCGCCTCCAGCGGCAGGCGCAGCACCTCGGCGGCCTGCTCACCGTGGACGCCAGGCAGGCGGGGCAGCCGGGTCTCGGGGGCGTCCGCCACGAGGGCGTGCCAGAAGTCGCGGGTCTCCGCGCACGCCACGGCCGCGCGCTCGGCGGCGACCAGCTCGCGGAAGGCGGCCCCGGGCGGGGCGAGCGGCGGCGGGTCACCGGCCAGGTGCCCGTGGTAGCGCTGGAACAGCTCCGTGACCAGGGCCGCCACGCTCCACCCGTCGAGGATGGCGTGGTGGAAGCTCAGGCTGAACGCGAACAGCTCGCCGTCCAGCACGTGTACGTGCGCGCGGGCGAGCGGCGGCTCCGCCCAGTCGAACGGACGCCGCTTCTCCTCCTCCGACCACGCGGCCAGCAGGTCGGAGGCCGCCGGTTCGCCCGACAGGTCCGTCACCTCCAGCGGCACCACGGCCGAGCGGTGCACCAGCTGCAGCGGCTCGCTGAACCCGGTCAGGTCGATCGAGGTGCGCAGGACGGGATGCCGCGCGGTCACCTCCGCCAGCGCCGCCTCGAACGCCTTCGCGTCGAACCGGCCGCGCACGGTGATCGTGGTCAGGTCGTGGTAGGTGGCCGTGTCCGGCTCGTACGCGCTGTGGTACAGCATTCCCGCCTGCAGCGCGGCCAGAGGATAGGCGTCCTCCAGGCCCCGCGCGGCTCCCCTCGTCACGGTCATCACGCCTCGCCTTCCAGCATCCGTGCCAGGTCCTCGGGGTTGAGCAGGCCGAACGGGGCCTGCGGCGGCGCAGGGGGATCGGCCGCCGGCGCGGGGAGCAGCCGGGCGGCGAGCTCCCTGACGGTCTGGTGGAGGAACAGCTGTTCCAGCCGCACCGCCCAGCCGGCCTCGCGCAGGCGGGCGACCACCTTGAGACTCCTGATGGAGTCGCCGCCGACGGCGAAGAAGTTGTCCTCGGCCCAGACCCGTTCCAGGCCGAGCACGCCCTGCCAGGCGGCGGCGACGGCCCGCTCGGCCGCGCCTTCGACAGGCGTGCGACCGGCGCTCGGGGGCGCGTCCGGGTCGGGGAGCGCGTTCCTGTCGAGCTTGCCGCTGCGGTTGAGCGGCAGCTCCTCCAGCAGGGTCCACGTCCTCGGGACCATGTGGTCGGGCAGCGTCCCGCGCAACGATCGCTCCCAGCCCGCCGGTCCGGCGTCCGCGGTGGGGACCACGTACGCGGCGAGGCGGTGCCCGGCGCCGTCCTGGACGGCGCGGACGGCGGCCGCCCGGACGCCCGGCAGGCGGGCCAGGGCCGCGTCTATCTCGCCCAGCTCGACCCGCATGCCGCGGATCTTGACCTGGTGGTCGGTACGGCCCAGGTACTCCAGCTCGCCGTCGGGCCGCCGGCGGGCCAGGTCGCCGGTGTCGTACAGCCGTCCGCCGGGCGGCCCGTACGGGTCGGGGACGAAGCGTTCTGCCGTCAGGCCCGGCCTGTTCACATACCCCTGGGCCAGTTGCACGCCGCCGATCCACAGCTTCCCTGGCACGCCGACGGGCACGCGGTTCATCCGGTCGTCGAGGACCTCCAGCCGGGTGTTGGCGACGGGCCGCCCGATCGGGACCGCCGTCTCTCCCGGCCGGCATGCGTGCCACGACACGTCCACGGCCGCCTCGGTCGGTCCGTACAGGTTGTGCAGGCCCGCCGCGGGCAGCGTGGCGCCGAACCGTGCGACCAGGTCGGCGCCGAGCGCCTCGCCTGAGCAGACCACGGTACGGAGTGCCGCGAGCCGGCCGCCCAGCCCCGGCTCGTCGAGGAAGGCGTCCAGCATGGACGGCACGAAGTGCGCGACGGTGACCGACTCGCTCGCCATCAGGCCGGCCAGGTACGCGGGGTCGGCGTGCCCGCCCGGCCGGGCGACCGCGAGGCCCGCGCCGGTGATCAGCGGCCAGAACAGCTCCCACACCGACACGTCGAACGAGAACGGCGTCTTGTGCAGCACCCGGTCCTTGCCGGTGAGCGGGAAGGCGTCCTGCATCCAGCTCAGCCGGTTCACGATCGCCCGGTGCGAGACCCCGACCCCCTTCGGCCGGCCCGTGGAACCCGACGTGAAGATCACGTACGCGAGGGAGCCGGCAGGCGTCCTGACATCGAGCGGCACGGCGTCCTCGGCCGCGACAGCGGCGGCATCCTGATCGAGCAGCAGGAGCGCAACCCCATGCCTCTCGCCTCCCTCGGAGGCACGCGCCTCCTTCACCCCGCCCGAACCGCCGGGCTCGGGGGCTCTGCCGGCCCTGCCCGCCTCGGCCCCTTCGGGGGCGAGGCGGTGGGCGAGAGAGGTGGTGGAAATCGCGAGGCGGCAGTTCGCGTCGGCCATCATGCCCGCCAGGCGAGCCGCCGGGTGGTCCGGCTCCAGGGGCAGGTACGCCGCGCCGGCGGCGACCACCGCGTGCACGGCGATGACGAGGTCCGCGCCCCGTTCCAGGCAGACGCCGACGACCTCGCCAGGACCCGCGCCGAGCGCGCGCAGCCGCCTGGCCAGCCGGTTCACCCGGGCGGCGAACTCCTCGTAGGTGAGCCAGGCCCGGTCACCGTCCGGCGTCCCGAAGCCCAGCGCGGGCGCGTACGGGGTCCGCGCGACCTGTTCGGCCACCAGGTCGGACAGGGTGGCCGCCGCGATCGGCCCGGCGGTGTCGTTGGCCCGGCGCACGACGTCCAGCTCGGCCGGGGTGAGCAGCGGCACGTCGAGTACCGGCCGCTCGGGGTCGGCCACCGCGGCCGACAGGAACGCGCGGAAGTGGTCGGCGAACCGCTCCATCCGGTCGTGCTCGAACAGGTCGGTCGCGTAGTGCAGCACGCCCACGAGCCGGTCACCGGCCTCCTCGACCACCAGGTGCAGGTCCGCCTGCGCCACCCCGGGGTCGACGTCGAGGGTGCGCAACGTGATCCCGGCGACGTCCGGCGGCGCGGGCGGCACGTTCTGGTAGGCGAGCATCACCTGGAACAGCGGGTTGCGCGACAGGTCGCGCTCCGCGGCCAGCTCCTGCACCAGCACCTCGAACGGCAGCTCGGCGTGGTCGTGACCGCTCACGACGCGTTCGCGGGTACGGGCCAGCAGCTCCGCGAACGTCGGCTCGCCCGACAGGTCGCCGCGCAGTACGAGCGTGTTCAGGAACAGCCCGGCGCTCTCCTCCACGTCCGGGTGGACCCGTCCCGACACCGGCGTGCCCACCGGGACGTCGGCGCGCCCCGTGTACCGGGCCAGCACCGCCTGGAACGCGGCGAGCAGCACCATGAACGGCGTCACCTGCCGTTCCAGCGCGACCTCCCGCACCGCCGCGACCGTTCGGGCGTCGATCGGGAACGTCAGCCGCCGCCCGGCCCTGCTCGCCTGCCCCTGACGGCGCCGGTCCGCGGGCAGGTCGAGGGCGGGCGGGAGATCGGCGAGCGCGTCCTTCCAGTACGCGAGGTCGGCGTCCCGCTCGTGGACGCGGCCCCGATGCCAGGCGGCGAAGTCGAGGAAACCGGCGGCGAGGCGCGGCAGTTCGGCCGGGGTGGCGGTGACGCGTGCCCGGTAGAGCTCCATGAGGTCGCGCAGCAGGATCGACAGACTCCACCGGTCGGCGATGACGTGGTGCAACGTGAGATAGAGCTCGTGCTCCTCCGCCCCCCGCCGCACCAGAACCGCCCGCATCAGCGGCCCCTCCGCGAGGTCGAACCGGTGCCGCGCCTCGTCCCCTCCGACGTCGGCGCCCGCGCGGACGACCAGGCGCGGCCGGTGTGGGCCGGGTTGCAGGGAGGGATCGCCGTCGGTGTCCGCGATGACCAGGCGGAGGGCGTCGTGCCGGTCCACGAGGTCGTCGAAGGCGGCCGTCAGCGCGGGCACGTCGAGCGGTCCTGTCAGCCGCTCCGCCCAGGCGACGTTGTAGGTGGGGTTGCCGGGGTCGAGACGATCGAGGAACCACAGGCGGGTCTGGGCGTGCGTGGGCGCCACCCGGCCGCCGGGCGCGCGCGGGATCGGCTGCGCCGCCGCCGGGCCGCCGGGGACGGCCTCGAGGAGCGGGGCGAGGCCCGCGATGGTGGGGGTGGCGAAGCAGCGGCGCAGCGACACCTCGGCGCCGTACGCCTCCCTGAGCCGGACCACCAGCCGCATGGCCAGCAGGGAGTGCCCGCCGAGGACGAAGAAGTCGTCGTCCACCCCGAAGTCGTCACGCTCGAGGAGCTCGCTCCAGACGGCGTGCAGGACGCGTTCCGCGGCGGTGCGCGGCGGGGTCCGGTGAGCCGCCGCACCCGCGGGCAGGGGAGGCGGCGGCAGCGCGGCGCGGTCGAGCTTGCCGCTGGGCAGCACGGGGAACGCGGCGACGGCGACGAAAGCGGACGGGACCATCGCCTCCGGCAGCCGCTCGAGCAGGTGGGCGCGCAGGTCGCCGTGGTGGGCGTCGCCGTCGACGTACGCGACCAGTCCCCGGCCGCCGGGGGCGTCGTCCCGCACGACCACGACCGCGCGCCGGACGCCGGGATGCTCGCCCAGGACGGCGGCGACCTCGTCGAGCTCGATGCGGACACCGCGGATCTTGACCTGGTGGTCGAGGCGGCCCAGGTACTCGAGCGTGCCGTCGGCCCGCCACCGGACGAGGTCCCCCGTGCGGTAGAGACGCGAGCCCGGCGGGCCGAAAGGGTCGGGGACGAAACGCTCGGCGGTCAGCGCGGGCCGGCCGTGGTAGCCGCGCGTGACCCCGGCGCCGCCGACGAGCAGCTCGCCGGGCACGCCCACCGGCACCGGCCGCAGGTCGCGGTCCACGACGTAGGCGGCGGTGTTGGCGACGGGCGAGCCGATCGAGCCGCCCTCGCCGTCGGTGACGCGGCGCCTGGTGGACCAGACGGTGGTCTCGGTGGGGCCGTACAGGTCCCACAGCTCGTCGGTGACCTCCAGCAGGCGGGCGGCGAGCGGGCCCGGCAACGCCTCGCCCGTGCTGATCACCCGGGGGACGCGGTGGGCCAGCGCGGGCAGCAGCCCCTCCAGCATGGACGGGGTGGCCTGGACGGTGTGCAGCCCGCCGTCGCGGATCAGGTCGTGGACCCGTTCGACCGCGGTGGACGAGGCCTGCACCACCGTGCCGCCGGTGGTCAGCGGCCCGAACAGCTCGATCATGGCGATGTCGAACGACACCGACGTCAGGAACAGGAACCGGTCACCCGCCACGAGCCCCGGCCGCTCACGCACGTCACGCAGCAGACTCACCAGCCCCCGATGCGGCACCACCACCCCCTTCGCCCGCCCGGTGGAGCCGGAGGTGTAAATGAGGTACGCGGCCTGATCGAGATGAAACCCAGCCTCCGACCCATCGGCGCCCTCGTCGCTTCCACGGGCCTCGGCCGGGCCGTCCAAGAGGAGTTGGCGGGTGTCGGCCGGGAGGTGGTCGCGCAGTGAGCTCACCGTGATGACCAGGGTCGCGCCCGAGTCGGTGAGGATCTGCTGCAGGCGGTGGGCAGGGTAGCCGGGGTCCAGAGGGACGTAGCAGGCGCCGGACTTGAGTACCGCGAGGAGCGCGGCCACCAGGTCCGGCTCGCGGGGGAGGCAGACCGCGACCCGGCTCTCCCGGCCCACGGACAGGTCTCGGAGCACGGCGGCGAGGTGGTTCGCGCGCGCCTCCAGCTCGGCGTACGTCAGGGACGAGCCGTTCCCGCCCTCGACCGCCGTCGCCGACGGGGTGCGGGCGGCCTGCTCGGCGACCAGGTGGTGGACGCCCCGCTCAGGGACGGGGACCGCGGTGTCGTTCCAGGTCCGCAGGACGAGCCGCAGCTCCGCCTCGTCCATGAGCGGCAGCTCCGACAGCCGCAGACCGGGGTCGGTGACGGCGGCGCCGAGCAGGGTGCGCAGGTGCGCGGCCAGCCGGTGCGCGCGGTCGTCGTCGAACAGGTCGGTGGCGTGGTCGAGCACGCACAGCAGCGACCCGTCGGGGCGTTCCTCGACGATGAGGTCAAGGTCGAACATGGCGGTGCCGGGACGCACGTCCAGGCGTTCGAGGCGCAGACCGCCCGGGGCGTCCGGCAGCGCCGGGGTGTTCTGGAAGGCGAGCATCACCTGGAAGAGCGGGTTGCGCGACAGGTCGCGTCCGGTCGTCAGCTCGTCCACCAGCGTCTCGAACGGCAGTCCCGCGTGGTCGAACGCGGCCAGCGTCCGCTCCCTGGCGCGCCGGACGAGCTCGGCGAACGGCGGGTCGCCTGACAGGTCGCCGCGCAGCACCACCGTGTTGAGGAACAGGCCGACGGTGCGGTCCAGCGCGGGGTGCGGCCTGGCGGACATCGGCGTACCGATCGGGACGTCCGGCTGCCCGGTGTAGCGGGCGAGCAGCGCCTGCAGCGCGGCGACGAGCACCATGAACGGGGTCGCCCGCAGCCCGGCGGCCACGTCCCGCACCCCGGCGGCGAGCGTCCCGTCGAGGTCGAACACCAGGCGGTGGCCCCGGTTCGACGCGACGGGCGGACGCGGCCGGTCCGCGGGCAGGTCGAGCACGTCGGGCATGCCGTCGAGCGCCTTGCGCCAGTAGGCCAGGTCGTCCTCGGAGCGGGGCCGGTCCTGCTGCCAGGCGGCGTAGTCGGCGTACGTGACGGGCGGCGGCGGCAACGGCTCGCCGGCGTAGAGCCGGAAGAGGTCCTCGAACAGGATCGCCACCGACCATCGGTCGGCCAGGATGTGATGCACCGTCAGGATCAGCCGATACTCAGCGTCGGGCGTCACCCGTAGCAGGCGGGCGCGGGTGAGGGGGCCGGTGGACAGGTCGAAGGGGAAGCGCGCCTCGGCGTGCGCGGCGGCGTCCGCCTCGGCGGGCGGCATCGACTCCACGATGAGTGTGGGGCGGGAACGGCCGGGCGCCTGGCAGGGCCGGCCGTCGCGGACGTCGACCACGTACCCGAGCACCGGATGCCGGTCCACGAGCCCGTCGAAGGCCCTGACAAGGGCGGCCACGTCCAGGTCGCCGACGATCCGGTACGCCCACGACAGCGTGTAGGCGGGGTTGCCCGGATCGAGCTGGTCCACGACGAACAGGCGGCGCTGCGCGTCCGACAGCGGCACGGGCCCGTCCTGGTCGGCGCGGCGGGGGAAGGGCACGGCATCCGGCTCCGTCCGGCCGGGCCGCGCGCGGGCGACACGCGCCTCCAGCGCGGCGCGCTGTTCCGGGCTGAGCCTGGCCAGCCGCGCCCGCACTCCGTCGAGGCCGCTCAACGCTCCTCCTCCAGCAGTTCCAGCAGGTCGGCGTCCGTCAGGCTCGCCTCCAGCACGGCCAGCGCCTGCTCCTCCACGGTCGCGGCGTCGAAGCAGCGGCGCAGCGGCAGCTCGACGCCGAACTCGTCGCCGATCCGGCCGACCAGCCGCACCAGCAGCAGGGAATGCCCGCCCAGGGCGAAGAAGTCGTCCGTCACCCCCACCCGGTCCCGGCCGAGCAGGTCGGCCCAGATGGCTGCCAGCGTCTCCTCCATCGGCGTGCGCGGCGGGACGTGCGCGGCGCTCACCGGGCCCGCCTGCGGCGGCGGCAGCGCGCCCCGGTCGAGCTTGCCGCTGGGCAGCACAGGGAACCCGGCGACGGCGACGAACGCGGCGGGCACCATCGCCTCCGGCAGCCGGGCCCGCAGAAAGCTCCTGAGCTCGGCTTCCCGCACGTCGCCGAGTACGTACGCGACCAGTCCGCGCCCGCCAGGGGCGTCGTCGCGGACGGCGACCACGGCCCGCTCGACCGAGGGGTGCTCGCCGAGCACGGCGGCCACCTCGTCCGGCTCGACGCGGACGCCGCGGACCTTGACCTGGTCGTCGAGGCGGCCGAGGTAGTCGAGCGTCCCGTCCGCGCGCCGGCGCACCAGGTCGCCGGTGCGGTAGAGCCGTCCCCGGCCGAAGGGGTCGGGCACGAAGCGCTCGGCCGTCAGCGCCGGGCGGCGGTGGTAGCCGCGGGCCACGCCCGCGCCGCCGATGAGCAGCTCACCGGGCACGCCCACCGGCACCGGCCGCAGGTCGCGGTCCACGACGTACGCGGTCGTGTTCGCCACCGGGTCGCCGATCAGCATCACGACGGCCGAGCGCGGCACCCGGTACGCGGTCGACCAGATCGTCGTCTCCGTAGGGCCGTAGAAGTTCCACAGCTCGCCGGTGACCTTGAGCAGGCGGGCGGCGAGCTCCAGGGGCAGCGGCTCGCCGCCGAGGATGGCGCGCGGCAGCCCGGCGGGCAGGTGCTCCACCGCGAGCCCCGCCACCGACGGGGTCAGCTGCACCAGGTCCACGTCCCGCGCGACCCGCCTGATCTCCTTGGGGGTACGGGCGGCGTCCTCGGGAGCGATCACGACCGCGCCGCCCGACAGCAGGGGCGTGAAGATCTCCAGGGCCGCGATGTCGAACGACAGCGAGGTCATGTAGAGCGCGTCGCCGCCGCCCAGCCGCCGGATCACGTCGGTGACCAGGTTCACCACGCCCCGGTGCGGCACCTGCACCCCCTTGGGACGCCCGGTCGAGCCGGAGGTGTAGATCAGGTACGCCAGGTGGCCGGGCCCCACCGGCGGCGGCGCCAGGGCGGGGCCGTCGCCGGGCAGCCGGTCCAGCAGCAGCTCGGGCGGCCGTTCCTGGGGCAGCAGGTCCCGTAAGGAAGAGCCGGTCAGCAGCAGGACGGCCCCGGAGTCGGCCAGCAGGTACGCGAGCCGCTCCGCCGGGTACGCCGGGTCGAGCGGCAGGTAGCACGCACCCGCTTTCAGCACCGCGAGCAGCGCCACGACCTGGTCCACGCCACGGGGCAGGCACAGCGCCACGCACGACTCGGGCTCCACGCCGGCCGCGACGAGCCGCCCGGCGAGCGCCCCCGCGCGGGCGTCCAGGCCGGCGTAGGTGAGCTCGGCGCCGTCCGGGCCGCGCACCGCGACCGCGCCGGGGCGGCGGGCCGCCTGCTCGGCGACGAGCTCGTGCAGCGCCCGCTCCGGGTACGGCGCGGCCGTGTCGTTCCAGCGGGTCAGCAGCTCGTGCCGCTGCGCCGGGGTCATCAGCGGCAGCCGCGCCAGCCGCGTCGCGGGGTCCGCGACCGCGGCCTCGAGCACCAGCCGGTACGCCTCGCCCAGGCGGGCCACGGTGTCGGCGTCGAACAGCTCGGTGCTGTACTCGAGGTAGACGTCGGCGCCGCCGGCCGTCCTGACGACGTCAACGTTGAGGTCGAGCTGCGCGGTGCCGTTCGGGAACTGGGCGCGCCGGTCCATCGGCAGCAGGTTGAAGCCCACCTGGAAGAGCGGCGTCCGTCCGGGGTCGCGTACCGGCTGCAGCGCCTCGACCAGCCGGTCGAACGGGACCTCGGCGTGGTCGAGCGCGTCCAGCACCGTCTCCCGCACCCGCTCGAGCAGCTCCAGGAACGACGGGTCGCCGCCCAGGTCGGTGCGCAGCACCAGCGTGTTGACGAACATGCCGATCAGCGGCTCGAACTCGGGCCGCTCCCGCCCGGCGACCGGCGTGCCCACGGCGATGTCGCGCTGCCCGCCGTACCGGGTGAGCAGCGCCTTGAGCCCGGCCAGCAGCACCATGAACAGCGTCGCCCCACGCCGCCTGCCCAGCGCCTCCAGCGCGTCGACCAGGGCGGCGGGCAGCGACACGTGGTGCTCGGCCCCGGCGTGGCCGCGGACCGCAGGGCGCGGCCGGTCCGTGGGCAGCCCGGCGTCAGGTGGCAGCCCGGCGAGCCGCTCCCGCCAGTGGCCGAGCTGGGCGGCGAGCGTCCCCTGGGCGAGGTGCTCGCGCTGCCAGGCGGCGTAGTCGGCGTACTGGACGGGCAGCTCGGGCAGCCGCGGCGGGCGGCCCTCGTCGAACGCGGCGTACAGCTCCCGCAGCTCGGTGCTGAAGATGGTGCCCGAGCGGGCGTCGAACACGGCGTGGTGCACGACGAGCACCATCCGGTGCCCGCCGTCCGGCATCAGCACCAGGTGGGCGCGCCACAGCGGCGCCCGCTCCAGCGCGAACGGCCGCCGCGCCGTGTCCGCCGCCAGCGCGCGGAACTCCTGCTCGGCCCGCTCCGGCGGCAGGTCGCGCAGGTCGGTCCTCGGCAGGGTGACCGGCAGCTCCACCTGGACGACCTGGACGAGGTTCCCGTCCTCGACCGCCAGGCCGGTGCGCAGCGTCTCGTGCCGCCGGACCAGCTCGCGCAGGATCCGCTCCCACCGGTCCTGATCGTCTCCCTCGGGCAGGTCGATCACGGCGTTGACGTGGTAGGCGGGCGTGTCGGGGTCGAGCCTCGTCAGGAACCACAGGCGTTCCTGGGCGTACGAGGCGGGCAGGGCGTACGTGCCGGTCACCGTGGCCGCTCCTCTATCTCCCCATGGCCTCGCGCAGGCTGCGCGGGCGCATGTCGGTCCAGACCTGCTCGATGTGGTCGAGGCAGCTCTCCTTCGGGCCTTCGAAGCCGGTCTCCCGCCAGCCCTCGGGCAGCGGGCGGTCGGCGAACCAGATGGAGTACTGCTCCTCGTCGTTGACCACGACCTTGTACTGGCCGTCCTGCATGTCAGCGCCTTTCCTCGCGGGGGAGCCGGGTGATCGTCTTCTCCGGGGCGTCCTGGCCGCCGCGCATCTCCTCCACCAGCGCGGCCATGCCGGCCACGGTGGGCACCTGGAAGAGGCTGCGCATCGGCAGCCGGACGCCGATCTTCTTCCTGATCAGGGCGATGAGCTGGACCGCGACGAGCGAGTTGCCGCCCAGCTCGAAGAAGTCCTGCTCCACGCTCACGCGGTGGGCGCCGAGCACCTCGCCCCACAGCCCGGCCAGCACGGCCTCCAGGTCGTTGCGGGGCGCGACGTGGTCCTCCGCCAGGGCCTCGGCCTCGCCGGCGGCGGACGCGGCGGACAGCTCGTCGGCCACGGTGTCCTGGGTCAGCTGGCGCACCCCGGCCACGAACTCGGGCAGCGCCGTCGCGTTCACGACCACCTGGGCGCCGAGGTCCGCGGCGAGCAGCCGGCGGAACGCCTCGGCCCCGTCCGCCGGGGGGATGCCGCGCCTGGCCCCGTCGAGGTCGAGGGCGACGCCCGCGGTCGCCGACTCCTCCTTGACCGCGACGTCCTCGGCGGCCTGCCTGGCGCCCTCGCCGACGGTGCGGCTGACCGCCTCCCGGTCGATGCGCCGCAGCACGAAGTCGGAGATGGCGACCACCGGCGCGCCGCTGTCGTCGTAGAGGGTGAGGTCGGCTGCGAGCACCTCGCCGCCGCCGGTGTCGCGCAGCCGGGCGTGGCTCCACACCACGGACGGGAGCGGGCCGTGCACGGTGACGCGGCCGTACCCGAGCGGGAGGAAGGAGTGCTCGCCGGAGACCGCGACGAACGCGGTCGCCTCGTCCAGCAGCGCCGGGTGCAGCGGCAGGGCGGTCAGCTCGGCGGTGACGTCGGCCCCCGCCTCCAGCCGGGCGAGCTGCTCGTCCTGGCCGAGGCGCACCTCCCGCAGGCTGCTCCAGCGCGGGCCGAACCTGACCAGTCCGGACGCCGAGGTGAACAGGCCGGCCGCGTCGGCGGAGTGCGTGCAGCGGGCCCGCGCCTCGGCCAGCTCACGGGCGCTGTCGTCCGCCGCGACCCAGGCGGCCGAGCCGCGCGCGTGCAGGGTGGACTCGCCGCCGGTGACGCTGACCACCTCGAAGTCGAGGCCGTCACCGCCGGGGGCGAACAGCACCCGCACCTCGGCGCTCGCGCCCTCGGCGACCGGCAGCGGCGCGACGAAGGCCACGTCCCGCAGCTCGATCACGTGACCGGCCCCCGGGCTCGGCTCGGCCGCCTCGAACGCCGCGCGCGCGAGCTCCAGGTAGCCGGTGCCGGGCATCACCGGCACGCCCGCCACGCGGTGCTCGTCCAGCAGCCAGTGCGTCTCGGGCGCGAGGGTGGCGGCGTACCAGGGCCGTCGGCCGGTGCTCTCGTGCCGGTGGCCGAGTAACGGGTGCTCCAGGCGCGTCACCCGGTCGCCGCGCTGCAGGGCGCGGAACGCCACCGGCGCGGCGACCTCGGCCGCCATGCCGACCTCCAGCCAGGCGCCCCAGTTCGCCGACACGACCCGGCCCGGCCACACGTGCGCGTACGCGTCCATGAAGGAGTTGGCGGCGCAGTAGTCCACCTGGCCGAAACCGCCCGCCACGGCGGTCACCGACGAGCAGAGCAGCACGAAGTCGAGCGGCAGATCCCCGAACGCGGAGTGCAGCGCCAGCGTGCCCGCGATCTTGGGGGCCATGACGGCGTCGGCGGCCCCGCGCTCCTTGACCTCGGCCATGCCGCCGCCGGGCACCCCCGCCGCGTGCACGATGCCGTCGACGCGGCCGAACCGGTCGAGCGCCTCGGCCCTGACCCGGCGCAGCGCCTGCGGGTCGGTCACGTCGGCGGCCAGCACGAGCACCTCGGCGCCCGCCCGCTCCATGCGGCCGACCGCGGCCACGGCCCGCCGCACCCGCTCCGGCGCCCCGTCGAGGTCGTCCCACTCGCTGCGGGGCGGCAGCCCGGAACGTCCCAGCAGGACGAGCCGGGCGCGGACCCGGCGGGCGAGGTCCTCGGCCAGGGTGAGGCCGATGCCGCCGAGGCCGCCGGTGATGACGTACACGCCCTGCTCGCGCAGCGGGTCGTCCTGCGGCGGCAGCGGCACCGGGTCGAAGCCGCGCACCCAGCGGCGGCCCGCGCGCAACGCGACGGGGGACGGCGGCACGCCCTCGACGGGCTCGCCCGGCTCGGCGGCGAGCTCCGCCAGCACCTTCGCCGGGTCGTACGGCCCCGACTCCAGGTCGAGGTGGCGGGCCGTCAGCCAGCGGGCCTCCAGCGGCACGACGCCGGTGATGCCCGCCACGGTGGCGTGCTCGGGCCGGCGCACGTCATGCCCGGTGACGCCCTGCGTGCCGGCGGTCACGATGTCGAGCCGCACGCCGGCCTCGCGGTCGGCGCCGGCCAGCGCCTGCACCAGGGCCAGCAGGCTGTGGAAGCCCAGCTCCTGGGCGGCGGCGGCCTGCTCGGGAGCGGCGGCGGGCGCACCGTCCAGCGCCCAGGCGTGCACGACGCGGGCGGGCACGCCGGTCCCGGCGAGCAGCGCCTCGTAGTCGTCGCGCTCGGCCGGGCGGACGGTCACGACCCCGTCGGGACCGGTGCCGTAGGCGATGCCCGGCACCACCAGGACCACGTCGGCGCCCGCCGCGCGCAGCCCGTCCAGCAGCGGCTCGGCGGCGGGACCCGCGAAGACCAGGCAGCGGACGCCCGCCAGCGCGGCCGTCCCGGCCGGGGTGACCGGGGCCTGCCGCCAGGCCGGCACCGAGAACCACTCCTCCAGCTCCAGAGCGCCCGCGCGGGCCGGCCGGGGGAAGATCAGCTCCGGGTCGAAGTCCGACTCCACCCAGTGGTGGGTGCGCTCGTACGGGTAGGCCGGCAGCGGCACGCGCCGGCCGGGCTCGGTCAGCTCCTCGGTGTTCAGCGGGGCTCCCGCCGCCCACAGCGCGCCGGCCGTCGCGTAGAGCACCTCCACGTCGGTCCTGGCGTCGGCGGGGCCCGGCAGGCTCGCCATCGGCGCCGGCGCGGTCCGCGGCAGCTGGGTGCGCGCCAGGCCCGCGAGCTGGCGTCCAGGGCCGCACTCCACCAGCCGCCACTCGCCCTCGGCGGCGAGCGTCGCCACGCAGTCGCCGAACCTGACCGCCTCGCGCAGGTGCCGCGTCCAGTAGGCCGGGTCCGTGGCCTGCTCGGCGGTGATCCAGGTGCCGGTGACGTTCGACAGGAAGGGCAGGGCGGGCGCGTGCCGGGCCGCCGCGGCGACCACCTCGTGGAAGTCGCCGAGGATCGGGTCCATCATCGCCGAGTGGAAGGCGTGCGAGGTGCGCAGCGCGGTGTGCTGCACGCCCGCCTCCTCCAGCCGGGCGGCGTAGGCGGCGACCAGCTCGTCCGGCCCGGCGACCACGCACGTGCCTGGCCCGTTCACGGTGGCGACGGACAGGCCGTCGGGCAGGCCACGGCGCACCTCCCCGTGGTCCTGGCGCACCGCCAGCATCGAGCCGGACGGCATGCTCTGCATGAGCCGCCCCCGCGCGGCCACCAGGCGCAGCGCGTCGGGCAGGGCGAAGACGCCCGCGACGGTCGCGGCCACGTACTCGCCGATGCTGTGCCCGATCATCGCTGCGGGTTCGACGCCCCACGAGCGCCACAGGCGCGCCAGCGCCCACTCGACGGTGAACAGCGCGGGCTGGGTGAGCGCCGTCTGCCGCAGCCGCTCGTCCGCCTCCTCGCGCTCGTCGTCGGCGGGGAAGAGCAGGGTGCGCAGGTCCAGGCCGAGCTCGTCGCGCAGCAGCTCGGCGCACTCGTCGACCGCCTCGGCGAAGACCGGCTCGGTGCGGTGGAGGCCGGCGCCCATGCCCGCGTACTGCGCGCCCTGGCCGGAGAACAGCCAGGCCACCTTCGGCGTGCCCGCCTTGCCCTTCACCAGCCGGCGCGGAGTGGTCAGCGCCGTGACCGCGTCGGCCGTGTCGGTGGCGACCACGGCCGCCCGGTGCGCGAACGTTCGACGTCCCGCCCGCAGCGTGTACGCCACGTCGGCCAGGTCGATCTCGCGGTCGGTGAGGTGGGCCGCGAGCCCCGCCACGGCGGCGTCCAGGGCGGCCGGGGTGCGGGCCGACACCGTCAGCAGGTGGGCCGGCCGCGGCGGGGCGGTGTGCAGGGGCGCGGCCGGCGCCTGCTCCAGGACCACGTGCGCGTTCGTGCCGCCGATGCCGAACGAGCTGACCCCTGCCCGGCGCGGGAACCCGTTCGTCTCCCACTTCGTCAGCGACGACACCACGTGGAACGGGTTCGTGCCGAAGTCGATGCGCGGGTTCGGCTTGTCGAAGTTCAGCGTCGGCGGGATCATGCCGTGCTCCAGCGCGAGCACCGTCTTGATGAAGCCCGCGATGCCGGCGGCCGGGCCGAGGTGGCCGATGTTGGTCTTGACCGAGCCGATGCCGCACCAGCCCGCCTCGTCCGTGCCGGCGCCGAGCACGCTCGACAGGGCCGCCACCTCGATCGGGTCGCCCAGCGAGGTGCCGGTGCCGTGCGCCTCGACGTAGGTGACGGTACGCGGGTCGATCCTGGCCACGCCCAGCGCCTGCGCGATCGCCGCCGACTGGCCCTCGGCGCTCGGCGCGGAGAAGCCCATCTTGGTGGCGCCGTCGTTGTTGATCGCGTTGCCGATCACCACGGCGCGGATGTGGTCGCCGTCCGCGACGGCGTCGGACAGCCGCTTCAGCACGGCCATGCCGCCGCCACCGCCCCAGATCGTGCCGGCGGCGGAGGCGTCGAAGGCGCGGCAGTGTCCGTCGGGGGCGTAGATGCCGTCCTGGTGGTAGTGGTAGCCCCACTCGGCGGGCAGCTCCAGGGACGCCCCTCCGGTCAGCGCCATGTCGCACTCGCCGTTGCGCAGCGCCTCGCACGCCACGTGCAGCGCGACGAGCGAGGAGGAGCACGCCGTGTGCATCGTGACGCTCGGACCGCGCAGGTCCAGCTTGTACGACACCAGGGTGGCCAGGTAGTCGGGGTGGTTGCCGGTGTAGACGGCGAGGTTGCCGACGGAGGTGAACACCTTCTTGTTCGGACGGATGTACAGCCATTGGTACTCGTCCGACCCGATGGCCCCGTAGACGCCGATCTCGCCGTCGTAGCGGGCGGGATCGTAGCCCGCGTCGTCCAGCGCCGTGCCGGCCAGCTCCAGGAACATGCGCTGCTGCGGGTCGCGCAGTTCCGCCTCGCGGGCGGACATGCCGAAGAGCGCCGCGTCCAGCGCGCCGTAGTCGGCCGCGATCGACGACGCAGGCACCCACGTCGGGTCGTCGATCAGGTAGTCGGGGACGCCGAGCGCCTCCTGCTCCTCCCGCGTGTAGAACCGCACCGACTCGACGCCCCCCACGAGGTTGCGCCAGTACGCGGACACGTCCTCGGCCCCCGGCAGACGGCAGGCCAGGCCGACGACCGCGATCGCCTCGACCCCGGGCCCTTCTTCCTCGTTGTGCAGCGCAGCGGTCATTCGTCCATCTCCCGTCTGGCCCGAAGGGCCCGCGTTGAGGGTCGTGCCCGGCGCGCCGCGACCCGCCGGGCGGCGCGATCCGATCCGGCCGGTCGCTGGTCGCCGTCGAGGTGCGCGGCCAGCGTCCGTACGGTGGGGAAGCGGAACAGGTCCACGATCGGCACCTCGCGCCCGAGCGAGGCGGCGAGGCGGGCCTGGACCTGGGCGGTGGCGAGCGAGTGCCCGCCGATCTCGAAGAAGTTCGCCTCGGCGGAGATCCGCGGCAGGCCGAGTACCTCCCGCCAGACCCCCGCGACCAGCCGTTCCGTCGGGGTGGCCGGCTCCCGGCCGGGCCCGGCGGCGGCCCGCGGGGGAGGAGCGGGCAGTGCGGCCAGGTCCACCTTGCCGTTGGGGGTCAGCGGCAGCACCGGCAGCAGCACCAGCTCCGCCGGGACGGCGTACTCGGGCAGTCCCGCGGCGAGGTGCCGGCGCAGCTCTCCCGCCTGCACGGCGGCGCTCTCCGGCACCGCGTACGCGTGCAGCACCCGTCCGCCCGGCCCGTCCACCACCGTCGCGGCGGCCGCCCGCACGCCAGGGTGCGCGGCCAGCACCGCCTCGATCTCGCCGAGCTCGACCCGGTAGCCGCGGATCTTCACCTGCCCGTCGGCCCGTCCCGCCGGGACCACCCGGCCGTCCGGGTCGTGGCGGCCGAGATCGCCGGTGCGGTAGCGGGCGGTCTCGCCGTCGGGCTCGCGGGTGAAGCGTCGCCGGGTGAGCTCGTCGTCCAGGTAGCCGTCCGCCAGGCGGCGGCTGCGGATCACCACCTCGCCCAGCTCGCCCACGGCGGCCGGGGCGCCGCGGGCGTCCAGCACCAGCAGCTCCGCTCCGTCCACGCCGAGGCCGAGCGGCACCGGATCGCCGGCGCCGGTGACGGGAGCGGTGAGTTCGTGCACGGCCTGCGCCTGGGGGGTCTCCGTCGTCCCGTAGGTGTTGACCAGGCGGGCCTTCGGCGCCACCGCCGCGAACCTGGCCACGTCGGCGTACGTCAGGCGGTCACCGCCGAACAGCACCAGCCGCAGGTCGGGCAGCTCGACCCCGGCGGCGGCGACCAGCGTGGCGAGCTGCGGGGTCAGGTGCGCCACGGTGACGGCCCGCTCGCGCAGCCAGGCGGCGAGCCGCGCCGGGTCGCGGACCCGGTCCTGGCTCGGGACGTACAGGGTGGCGCCGAGGGTCAGCGGGGTGAAGACGTCCCGCAACAGCGGGTCGTGCGCCAGCCCCGCCAGCAACGCGAACCGATCGTCCGCGGTCAGGCCGTACTCCTTGGCGTACCAGGCGAGGAACCGGGCAAGCGGCCGCTCAGGGGCGCGCACCGGCTTGGGTTCGCCGGTGGTGCCCGACGTGAACGACAGATACCCCCGCCGCCCCGCCCCCACAGAAAAGGCCCCAGCAGGAGCTCCGCCCACACGTGCGCCCCCGCCCTCTCCCTCGCTCGCGCCGAGGACGGCGAGCCGGGGGAGCCAGGCCAGCTCAGCGGGGACGGGCACGCCGCCGCAGGCGATCAGGGCGCGGGCGCCGGCGGCGCGGGCCTGGGCCGCGAGCCGGCCGGGCGGCAGGGCGGAGTCGAGCACCGCCCAGCGGGCTCCCGAGCCGAGGACGCCGAGCATCAGGGCGGGCAGCTCGGGACTGCGCGCCGCCAGGATCGCCACCGTCTCCCCGGCACCCACCACCCCCGCCACAGCCGCGGCGGTCGCTCCGGCGCAACAGGCCAGCTGGGCGTAGGACCACGCTGTGTGGTGCGGGTCGTCCTGTTCTCCGGCGACCGCCACCCGGTCGGAGGTGGCGTGGGCGAGCACGCTCTCCACCACCCCGGGGCCGTCCCAGGTGGGCAGTGGGCGGGTGCCGTCCGGGAGGGCGGCGCGGGCAGGGCGCAGTGACGCGCGCCGCACGGGCAGCGAAGGCGCGTCGACCAGGTCGCCGAGGAGCCGCAGGTAGCCGCGGAGCAGCTCGTCGATCCGCTCGGCGCGGAACAGCCGCGGGTTGTACACGGCCTGCAGCACGTACCGTCCGTCCCGCTCACCGACGTAGAACGTCAGGTCGAACAGCGCCCCCGGCAGCCCGGGCGGCAGCGGGACGGCCGTGACGCCGGGCAGGCCCAGCCGCGGCTCGGTGAAGTCGTACATGTTGAACAGGACCTGCACCAGCGGGTTGCGCGACAGGTCCCGGCCAGGTCCGAGCCGGTCCACGAGCCGCTCCAGATGCACGTCGAGCTGCGCCAGCGTGCCGGACAGCGTCTCCTGGCAGCGCCGCACCTGAGCCTCGAACGGCTCCTCGTCCGCGACCCGCAGCCGTACCGGCAGCACCTGCACCAGGCACCCCACCAGCGGGTGGAACGCGGGGTCGCGCCGGTCGGCGACCGGCGCCCCGACGACCAGGTCGTGCTGCCCGGTGAGCCGCCGCAGCACCTGCGCGAACGCGGTGAGCAGCACCGCGTACGGCGTGCCGCCCAGGCGCGCGGCCAGCGCCCGCACGCCCGCGCTGACGTCCGCGCCGGCCTCGGCGGTCGCGCCGGCCCCCTCGAACGTCTGCACGGCCGGGCGCGGACGGTCGCGCGGCAGGCCCACGACGCCGGGCGCGCCCTCCAGGTGCTCCCGCCACCACTCCAGCCCGGCCTCCCTGTCGCGCCCGGCGAGGTAGGCCACGTATCCGGCGAAGGACGTGCGCAGCGGCGGCAGCGGCTCGCCCCGGTAGGCCCGCCCGAGGTCGTCGTAGAGCACCTGCTGCGACCAGCCGTCGAACACCAGGTGGTGCGCGGTGACGGCGAGCACGTGCTCCTCGTCGGCGATCCGCAGCAGCCGGGCCCGCCACAACGGCCCGCCCGCGAGGTCGAAGGGGAGCCGCGCCTCGGCCTCCAGCCGCTCGCCCACCTCAGCCTCGGTCACGTCCTCCACCGGCAGCGGCACCGGCCCGGGCGGCGACACGGCCACGGCCGGCACCCCGCCCGACTGCGGGACGCGCCACCGCAGCACCTCGTGCCGCTCGGCCACCGCCGCGAGCGCGGCGCGCAGCGCGGCGACGTCGAGCGGCCCCGACAGGCGCTGCGCCATCGCGATGTTGTGCGCGGGCGTGCCCGGGGCCAGCCGTTCCACGAACCACATCCGCCGCTGCACCGGCGACAGCTCGGCGGGGGCGTCGGCGAGCGGCTCCTCCCGCACGGGCGGGGCGAGCGCCACCCGCCGGGCGACGCCGGCCACGGTACGCCCGTCGAGCACGTCCCCGACGCCGACGTCCTTGCCGAGCCTGGCTCTGAGCAGCGCGGTGAGGCGCATGGCCAGCAGGGAGTGCCCGCCGCAGACGAAGAAGTCGTCGTCCGGCGCCGGCAGCCCCGTCCCGAACGCCTCGGCCCAGGCCGCCGCGACGCCTGCCTCGGTCTCGTCCCTGGCGGGCCGGGCTCCGGCCCGGTCCGCGCCGTCCGGCGGCGCGACGGCGCGCAGCGCCGCCAGGTCGACCTTCCCCGACACCGTCAGCGGCAGCGCCGCCACCCGTACGACCCTGGTCGGCACCATGTACGCGGGCATGCTCTGCAGACAGTGCGCCCGTACGCCGTCGAGATCGGGCGCGTCCTCGGGCGCCAGGTAGGCGGTCACCTCCTTCAGCCCCGCCGCGCCGGTGGCCACGTCCACCACCGCGTGCCGCACCGCGGGGTGGGCGCGCAGCACCGCCTCGATCTCGCCGATCTCCACGCGCTGCCCCTGGACCTTCACCTGCCGGTCCAGCCGTCCGAGGAAGCCGATGCGGCCGTCCTCCTCCAGCACCACGCGGTCGCCGGTGCGGTACATGCGCGCGCCAGGCTCGCCGTACGGGTCAGGCACGAACCGCTCCGCCGACAGCCCCGGCCGGTTCAGGTAGCCGCGGGCCACCTGCGGCCCGCCGACGCACAGCTCCCCGGGGGTGCCTGGCGGGCAGGGGCGGAGCCGCTCGTCCAGGATGTACGCCCGCGAGCCCGGCAGCGCCGCCCCGATCGGCAGCGGCCGGTCCCACTCACCGGAGAGCTCGGCGCCGACGACGCACACCGTCGTCTCGGTGGGGCCGTACCAGTTGTGGAAGCGGCGCCCGCCGGCCGTCCAGCGCGCCACCTGCTCGGGCCCGGCGGGTTCGCCGGCGGTGAGCAGGTCGCGCAGCCACGGCAGCCGCTCGGGCGCGAGCAGCGGCAGCAGCGCGGGCGGGATCGTGCCCCACGTCACCCGGTGCTCTTCCAGGAACCGCTGGAGCCGTACGGGGTCGACGCGGTCCTCCTCGGCGAGGAGCATCACGGAGCCGCCGCGCGCCAGCGGGGCGAAGATGTCCAGCACGGACACGTCGAACCCGAGCGCGGCGAACCCGATCGAGCGGCACCCCGCGTCGAGCTGGAACACCTCACCGGCCATCCGCACGAAGGCCACCGCCGAGGCGTGGCTCACCACGACGCCCTTGGGCCGTCCCGTCGAACCGGAGGTGTAGAGCACGTAGGCGGCGGCGCCCTCGGGGATGTCCATCCGCTCAGGGGGCTCGTCACCGCCCGGCGCCTTCTCCAGGTGGATCGGCAGTCCGGCGAGCAGGCCGAGGCCCGCCTCGTCGGCGACGACCGTGGCGATCCCGGCGTCCTCGACGATCGCGGCGAGCCGCCGCCGCGGGTGCGAGGGGTCCAGCGGCACGTACGCGCCGCCGGACATGAGGACGCCGAGCACGCACACCAGCAGCTCGGGCGTGCGGCGATGGCAGACGCCGATCCGGGTCTCGGGCCCGGCGCCGAGGTCGCGCAGCCGGCGGGCCAGCGCCGACGCGGCGCCGGCCAGCTCGCGGTAGGTCAGGACGCGGTCCCCCTGCCGCACGGCCGTCGCGTCCGGTGTGCGCGCCGCCTGGCGCAGCACGAGGTCATGAAGGAGCGCCGCGTCGGTCACCGTCTCCACACCGTCTCCACCGTCATCCCGTGCGTTCGGCCGGTACGTCGAGCCTGAGCCGCGGCCTGTCGTGCGGCACGGCGACCGCTGCCAGGGCTTCGCCCCGCGTGGTGTGCAGCGGCAGGTGGACGACCTGCCATCGGCCCGGCCCCGGCCCCTCCGCGCGCCAGGGGCCGGGGTCGGACAGGTCGGGGAAGCTGACGCTCGCGGGGTCGGCCTGCCCGCCGCAGGCGGCCAGCAGCGCCCGCTTCGCGGTGACGGCGCGCAGCGCCAGCCACGGCCGGTCCTCCTCGGCGGCGTCCTCGATCTGCTGACGCTCGTCCGCGCTCAGCTCGTCACGAACGGGGTCGGCCGCGCGCAGCAGGCAGACGCCGACCCCCGGCGCGTGCGCGGCGGCCACGAGGGTCAGGCCGTCCGCGTGGCTCGCGCCGACCGCGGCCCGGCCGTCGTAGCGGCGCAGGACCGCGTGGTGGCGGGCATGCGGGCCGAGCCAGAGGTGCAGCTCGTCCTGCTCGGGATCTGCTGCCGGTACGGCGGACGGGTCGGCGGCGATGAGGGCGGCCGTCTCGGCGGGGTCGTCCTTGACGAAGAGGTGCCCGCCGCGCAGCGTGCGCAGGTGGAAGCCGGCCGTGGTGTGCCTGGCCCAGCCGAGCGCCTGCGCCGGGCCGACCTCCGCGTCCTCCAGGCCGGTGCAGGCCACGATCGGGCAGTCGAGCGGCGGCTCGGGGACGTAGGCGTAGTTCCTGATCCAGGCGAAGTCGGAGCGCAGGACGGGCATCATCAGCTCGCGCAGCTCGGGAACGCTCCTGAGCTCGGGCAGCGCGCCCGCGCGGCGGATGAGCTGGTCGACGAAGGAGTCGTCGGGCAGGTCCACCGTCGTCGCGAGCGGCACCCGGCGGTCAGGAGGGTGCGCGCCGGCCACGTACAGGAGGGCCGGGCCCGGCAGGCCGCGCCGGCGCAGCTCGCGGGCCACCTCGAAGGCGATCCGGGCGCCCATGCTGTGGCCGTACAGCGCGTAGGGCCGGCCGGTGGCGGGCGCCACCTCGTCGGCGATCTCGCCGATGGTGAACGCCGGCGGTTCGGTTATCCGGTTCTCCCGGCCGGGGAGCTGGACGGGGACGACGGTGAGGTCGGTGCGGCCGGCGAGTTCGCGCAGCAGCCCGTTGTAGGCGGCGGCTCCTCCTCCGGCGTACGGCAGGCAGAACATCGTGCGGGCGGTGCGCCGATCGCGGGTGTGGTGATCGTGCGCCGCCGCGGCTAGCTGGCCGGTGATCGCCCAGCACCCCCTCCGGGGAAGGGCACCGCACGCGGGGTGAGCTCGGTGAACGATGTCGACAGGGTGATTCGGCGCCGAATTCGAACGTCGCCAATCGCCATGTTACGGCGCTCCTCGACAATTGCCTTAGTACAACATCGAAATAGTGAGAAGTGTGAGTAGTGCGACATAGCGCGAGATCTCGCGCGGTTGTTCGACATTCACTCTTATATCGGCGTTGTCCAGTGGAGTCAACGGCGTGATTACCGGAGGCCGCTACCCCGTGTCGGCAACGTGAATACAGCCCTTTCAGCGTCTTGCCTCGCCTGGCCGGCGATGATATTGCGGCCGATATCCCAATTACCATAAAGGCGATTTGGTCGTCCGAAACCTGCCGGGTATGGGCTCGCGGGCCCGTGCCGGCCTTCCGGGCGGGTGGACCCCGTCGCGAGGAAAGGACAGGGCAGAGGCTGTCGAAGTGCGGCGTCGTCCGCTGTGGTGTCATGACAACGGCCAGAAACGACATCCGCGGGCCTCAGTAAGGTGTGCCCTGATCGTCCGCGCCCCTCATGTCCGAACGGCGTTCCACTCCGACTCGGACTTGTTGTCGTCATGGGTGTCAGGGAGCCGTGTAACTTTCAAATATCGGACCGGCCGAATCGCGCGGCATTCTCGCCGGCCCCTAAATCTCCGGCTCGACGTGCGGGGTTGGTACGGCGCTCGGATAAGCCGCCTTTTCCGTGAACGACGCACCCGCTTTTCCTGTGACCGAGTTTTCCGTACGGCGAAACGCGCTGGGGGGGTCGCCGGAAAAAGTGCTCGACGCGAATTCATCGCCGCTTCGAGTGACGGCGTATCGCATTTCCGGAGCATCGCGGGAAAAGCCCGGTCGGGGTGTGTCGCACTCCCGCGGGTATGGCGCAAGGAAGCGCGTACGAAGGAGGGTGTGCCGTGATGCCTACGATCGAGCCCCTGTCCCGGCAGGACGGCGCGGCGACCGTGCTCGGCGGTCCCACGACCGTCATCGACCTCGGCGGCCTGCGCATCCTCGTCGACCCGACCTTCGACGACCCCGGCCCCCACGGCTACCAGGTTCGTCCGCAGTGCTCCGGCCTTCAGGCCGGGGGTGAAGCGGACCCTCCCGCGTAGCGGAGCAAGATTCGCCGATTCGCCGCTGGGCGAATCGGCGTCACTCGGAGGTGTCGGGATGGTCTTGCCGGCTGGTCCACCACTCGTAGGGAACCAGGACCGCGTATGGTGTGCCGTTTCGCTCGACGATGGTGGCCTCACCAAGATAGTGGGCGGCGTTGACTCGGTCACCGAGTCGTTCCCTGGTTTCTCGAATACCCATGCGAACATCCATAGATCGAAGGGTACACTTATTACCATGCAGCTCCGGTACAACTTCCGCCTCTACCCGACGCCG
>NZ_FNFB01000023.1 GCF_900100395.1 Nonomuraea maritima
GTTTGAGCACATCGCGCTCCATCTCCAGCTCGGCGCGCTCCTTGGCCCACTCAGCTCGCTGCCGGCGCAGCCGGGCGAGTTCCTCCCGCTCCGATTCGGCCAGCTCACCACCGTTGGTGTCCTGCTCGCGGGCCAGCCGATCCATCTGCACCCAGTTGGCCAGCGTGCCCGCATTGATGCCCAGATCCTTAGCGACCTGCGCGATTGGCTTTCCTGTCTCCCGTACGATGCGCACCGCGCCCGCACGGAACTCTGGATCGAACCTGCGTCTGGTCTCTCCCACGACCCAACCTTCTCCTTAGGTCAGGTCTCCACGCTAGAAGGGGAAGTCCAAACGCTCCCGTTGCTCAGCACGGATGTCCTCGAACGCGCGTATCCCATCGCCATCCGCCCTTCTCCGCCTGCCGTTGCTTTACATAGATCTCGTAGCGCTGCTCGGCGAGCGGGATTACCTGCCTGTACCAGGCGTTCCACGTTCCTGGCTGGACGGACGGACGCTACTTTTCGTAGTGATAGCGACAGGCGGCGATCATGATGGTGTCGTCATTGACGCGATAGACGAGCCGGTGTTCTGAGGTAATGCGCCGGGACCAGTAGCCGGACCATTCGTATTTCAGCGGCTCTGGTTTGCCGATGCCTTCGTTCTCGTTTCGGGCTATGTCAGCGATCAGCTGGTTGATCCTTTTGAGGATGCGTCGATCTTCTCGCTGCCAGTAGGCGTAGTCTTCCCAGGCAAGTTCGTCGAAGAGGATCTTCACGAGGTGGTGTCCTCGTCGGCCAGTTCGCGGACGGTGCCACCGCCGGCCTCCAGACGGGCGACTGCCTCCGACAGCCGTCTGCGGTTGACAGGAGAGGCCATCAGGTAGAGCGTCTCGCGCATCGATTCATACTCGCGCTGAGACACCATGACAACGCCTTCCCCGCCGGGGCGGGTAATGAGGACTTCTTCCTGGTCGTCGATGACGGCGTCGAGAGTAGCAGCATAGTTGGCCCGGGATTCGGACATGGTCATCACCTTCACCCTTCCAGTGTACATGATGATGTACATCATGGAGATGGCGGTGTACCCGTAGCCCAGCCCCGTCCCACTCCAAAGGGGAGGCGCTCATCAATAGGTCCCGTCTGCCCGGGTAGATGGAGACGTGAACGTAACCGTGCTCGCCGTTCGCTGGGCTGCTCGGCGTCAACCTGCTGGCGGCGTACATCACGGTCCTGAATGGCATCCGCCGTGAGGACAAGGCGCCGAACCTGCGGAGCCGCCCGGACGAGGCCTCGGCCGCTCTGGAGCAGCAGGTTACCGGCTGCTACGTCCGAGTCGGAGGTCTCATAGACATTGCCAATACCAGCCATACCAATGCAGGCACAGCCTGCGCCTCCCATGAAGAACGTCTTAGCGGAGCGAAGGCCTGCCGGGGTCGAGGCTTTGGCTCGACCGGAAGAGACGGCTGAGCCCCGTGCGCGAAGCGCCCAGTCGTGATGACCTTGCGCGCCGGAGGCGCGCCCCTAGAAAGGCAGCCCGAGCGGAGCGAGGACCGCTCGGGGCGGGATCCCGCTAGCCAACCACCCAGACGGGCAACGGGTGGGTGGAGCCCGGCCCACCTACACGCACGAAGGAGGTGGTGGAGCCTAGGAGATTCGAACTCCTGACATCCTGCTTGCAAATCGGCCTGATCACCAGGGACCACGGCCGCGACCTGGGCGAGGAACTGCCTGTGAGTGACCGTGAGTACCCCCTGTTGACCGCCCTTAATGGCCCGCTAATGGCCCGGCGATCACGCCCGCGACCTGTGCCCGGCGCGGCCTGCCTCCTGGTCCGCCCCCGTCCTTCTTGTAGTTGCAGACCCCAGGACGGGGCCGCCGTGTCAAGTCACCCCGCCAGTGGGCGGTGAGGCCGAGACCATGACGATGAACATCATCTATCGAGGATGGGGAAAACCCATCAAGACCACACCCCGCCCAAGCACCTCATCACCGACGGATGGTAAGGGGTGTAGTTCATCCTCAGCGACAGGCCGGCCGGATCAGAGCCGGGGAGCTCACCGGGCGTGCTCGCCAGCTCAAGGTTCGTGGGGACGAGCAACAACAATGTGTCGTGTCTGCCGACCCGGATGGACTCTGTCCATGAGCGGGACCTTTTGGCCGCTAGCGTCCCGAGCTCATACTGAACGAGCTACTGTAGTGCCCGCCGGATGGTGGAGTGGATCAAGGTCGGTGGGTCGGGCTGGCTGACGGATCCGGTTGGGCTGGGGGCGTTGACGTCGCTGATGCCACGGCAGATCCTGGACGAGGCAATCGAGCTGCACGGATGCCGCGAGGAGCGGGTGCGGAAGCTCCCGGCTCATGTGGTCGTCTACCTGCTGATGGCGTTGTGCTTGTTCGCGGATGATGACTATGAGGAGGTCGCGGAGAAGCTGACGGGTCTGCTCGCGGCCATGCGGGGTTCATGGTGGGAGCCGCCCACGCGTGGAGCGGTCACCCGGGCCCGGCAGCGCCTGGGGACAGAGGTCGTCCGGGAGGTGTTCGAGCGGGTTGCGTGCCCGGCTGCGACACGGGCGACCGCGGGAGCGTGGCTGGGACCCTGGCGGTTAATGGCGATCGACGGGTTCACCCTCGATCTGCCGGACACGGCCACGGCGGCGAACCGAGCCGCACGAGTTTCCGCGACCCGGCCCGACCAGACCGACCTCACGAAAATCAGGCCCGACGAACTGGCCTGGACTTACGCGATGGGATAACGGTCAAACTCGAGATTCAATCTGTGTACGCCGCTTCCTGGAACCCCACCGACTCGCGCGGGAGCCAGGTCCGAAACATCAGCAACCAGGCGACAAACGGCACGAAGCAGCGACATCCACCATCCGCACCTCTTTTCCCCGAATTCATCAGGGGGTAGTCATAAGGTGCCTCTCCAGTGCGGACAGTGTGGTTTCATCGAGCATTTCGCCGTGTCCGCCGACCCAGTATCGTTCGACCATTTCAAAGACCACAACGTCGGCAGACTTGATGAGCTCTGCGGTCTGGCCGGGCCCCACTCTTGCCGGTGAATCGCTTCGCAGAACTGTGAGGTCGGCGAAGTAGGGGGTTGTCCAAGTCAGGGAATTACGCGTGAAGGAGTCGCCAATCAGCACAGTCCTCGGCTTGAAGAGTGGTGCCTTTGTGGACGAGTTTTTGGTCCTGATCCATAACGGCGCGGCGTGAGTGTCCTGCGACCTCTCGCTGACACCATGTCTCGTCAGAGTCCACATGTCCGCAGTCTCCTGCCTTGGGCTGGCCATGAGCGGACCCAGATCGCCGGCTCGTGGTTCCTGCCCCACGTGTTTCAGTACGGTCTCGTTAAGAAGGTCGGTTTGGAGATGGGACGCGATCGTGGCTCCGTAGAGTGCGGCGGCTCGATGGTTCCAGTGACTGTCAGTCCGCCAGTAAATCGGCTGACGCATGCTTGCCTGCAGGTTCAGCAACGGCCTACGGAGATCGATGTAGCCTTCCAGGCTCGCGCTCTGTAGTGCTCGCCAGAACTCTGTCTTACGTGACTTCAAGCAGCTCTGACCGAGGAACCTTTGCGGTAGCTTGTCGGGATAGATGGTGGTCTTGTCGGGCGCGATGGTGAAGACGAATTGCCGTCCGGAGGCCCGCACAATGCGGGCCAGTCTCTCGACTCGTGCCAGCGTCTCCTCGACTGACCAGCGCGGTCTGCAAGCTTCAAGGACATCGTCTCCGAAATAGAGCCAACCATCTTCTCCCTCGATGACGCGGGGATAGGTCGGCTCCGCGCCGGTGTTGTAGGCCGGCGATTCGCTGAACATGAAGCGGGAGAGGGATACGTGTCCGCGGATCGCATCGTCTCGCAATGGCAGGCGGGCCGTACCCCATGCCTCCAGGCGGGGAATGGTCTCCCATCCCTTTGAGACGTCAGGAAAGGCGGGCAGCGGCCGGTTTTCCAGTTCGACCGCACGTTCGCCCAACACATGAGCAGCGGCCGGGGTGAAGAAGAAGAGAACGCCTGCGGCCGCGACAGTGATCTGTTTCCTTCTGTTCATGCGTGGCTTCGCCGTGTGTGTGGTGGTGGATCCGCTCATCGGTGACGCGTCCTCTTAGAACTGATAATAGAGAAAGGGGCTGAAAGTTCCGGCCGCTACCAGCAGTGCTGCGTACGGGGCGCCAATGAAGGTCACCGCGGTTCGGGCCATGGCCGGCCAGGCACCCTTTCCGGAATCGATGACGTCCCCCAGCGTCCGTGCCGGGGGGAAGAATACAACTGCGATCGCCAGAGCGAAGATGAGAGCTCGTTGATTGTTGATGGCAAATATGACGAATTCATCCGGGAGACCCGGCCGCCACGTGAACATGGCCGAGATCATCTCTGCGGCATCATCGAGAGTCGCTGAACGGAACGGAACCCAGCCAACCACCACGAGTGAGAACGTGAGGCCTCGGCGGAGAACCCGGTTCAGCTGACTCTTTGGCGGTTCGGTGAATCCCAGTACACGCTCCACGATCAGCAGTGTGCCGTGATACAGGCCCCAGATGAGAAAGGTCCAGTTCGCTCCGTGCCAGAAACCGCACAGGATGAAGATGATGAGCAGGTTCCTGTAGTTGTTGATCTTGCCGGTGCGGTTGCCGCCCAAGGGGATGTAGACGTAGTCACGGAACCACCGGGACAGCGACATGTGCCAGCGTCGCCAGAAATCCGTTATCGAGTACGCCGAGTACGGATGGTTGAAGTTGTCCGGCAGCCGGAAGCCCAGCATGACGCCGAGACCGATCGCCATGTCGGAGTACCCGGAGAAGTCGAAGTAGATCTGGAGGGTGAAGGCGATGGCCCCGATCCACGCGGTGGCGGTGTTCAACTCGCCGGCCGGGTGTGCGAAAGCAGCGTCGGCGATGGGCGCGAGCGAGTCGGCAATGATCACCTTCTTGCACAGTCCCAGGGCGAATCGAGGGAAGCCGGCCGCGAAGTCGTTGAACCGGTTGCGGCGGGTGTCACACAGTTGCTCGGATATTTCGTGATACCGAACGATGGGGCCAGCGATCAACTGAGGGAACATCGCGATGTACGTGGTGAACTGAATGATACTCTTCTGCGCCCGACGGCTCCTCCGATAGACGTCCACCACATACGAGATGTGGTGGAAGGTGTAGAAGGAGATGCCGATTGGCAGCGCTAGTTCGATGATCGCGACGGAGCCGACACCCAGCGCATGGGCAATGGCGTTCGCCTGCTGTGTGGCGAATCCGGCGTACTTCCAGACCATCAGGACCGCGAGATTCAGCGTGACGGTGGAAATCAACAGGGTGCGACGCGCCGGGACATTATCTGCAAGTTTATTCGAATCTATCGCCAGGCCCGCGGCATAGTTGACGGCGATGACGGCAAGCAGAAGAAAAGCAAAAGGCCCGGCTCCCCAGGTGTAGAAGAGTAGGCTGACTAATGCGACGATTCCGTTGCGCCACGTGCTTGGTAAAATCCAATGGGCCAGCAGAACGGCCGGAACGAAGTACCATAAGAAGATCGGTGATGCAAAGGACACGGGTTCTTCAACCTAAGCCATGAAATGTAGTTCGGTCTGCTTGCGGCAACAAGAACATGATCGCTGTGGGGCTGTCTGGGTCCGCATTTCTGTGCTGGAGGCATGGCAATGCATCTTTTGATTTATCGCAATTTTCTCGCTTGAGTTAGGGCAAGAGGGGCACCTGATCCTGGAGGCGATCTCATGGTATGTGCACATAGCGGAGCATAGGGTAGGGTGGGGTGATTTGTGGGCGAACGAGAGATTTGCCGCAGAGTCCCATCATGTAGTGGGTTGATCACTTTGCGTGGTGGAGTGCGAACGGCGGACATGGCGTTCTTTGTGTCGACCCGAACCTATGATTAGCGTAAAGCCGATATGGGAGTCGTTTAGACTAGCTCACGGGCTTCCTGATTCGATAACTCGGCGCAAGTTTGCTGCATTACTGTACTGAGCCCTTTTCATCGTCTGGCGCTCTCGTAGTTCTGCAGGACGGCGATGGCCTTGCACAGGTGGCCGGCCTTGCTAGGACTGCACCGGAGCTTGCGCAGGATGCGCCAGTTCTTGAGCTGGGCGTTCGCTCGTTCGCCAGGGCCGCGCAGGCGGGCATGTGACCGATTGGCCCGCTTCTGCGGCTCGGGCTTGTTCCTGCCCTTGTACGGGGTGATGACCGGGCCTTCAGCTCCCTGGTAGCCCTTATCGGCCGGCACGATGATTCCGGCCTGGTCCAGTTCCCGCATGATGCCCCAGATCCGGGCCGCACTCAGGTCGTGCGTCTTGCCTGGCAGCGCGCCCGAGGTCCACAGGATCGCCCCGTCCGGTGAGGCGATGACCTGGATGTTCATCCCGTGCACGCGATGCTTGCCAGAGAAGTACGGCCGGTCGGCCTTGATCCGGTCAGTGCGGATCAGCGTGCCGTCCAGCACCAGATAGTGCAGCCCGTCCCGCTTGGCCCTGTGCAACGCCCGTCTGAGCTTGGGTGAACGGGCCGACAGCAGCATCACGGTCTCTTACACATACCGCCACGCTGTCGATGTCGACACCCCGAAACCGGATCCGACCTCGTTGAAGGTCTCGCCCTTGCGCAGGTAGACGAGCACCAGCAACGCCTGCTGTCCCGGTTGAGCAGCCGCCAGGTCGATCCGATCGCCTTGCGGTGCCGGCGGATCAGCCCGGCCACGTAGTTCAGCGTTGTACGCGACAAATCGACCGCAGCACGGTAGAACAGCACCCGGAGCTCCTGGTGGTGACGGCAAGGATTGTGGTGATCAACCCGTCTACCAGGGGCTCTACTACGTCATCAGGCGAACGCCGGACCCGCGATCATGCTGTGATCAGCACCTCTGCGTCACGGATGAAAAGGGCTCAGTGTCTCAGGTGTTCGAACTCGCCGACCGGATGGCGGACATGCGGTTTCGGGCGCTGATCCTGCTGGCCACGTTCGCAAGCCTGCGCTGGGGTGAGGCCATCGCGCTTCGGCGGCATGACCTCGACCTGGTCGCGCGCACGGTCCGGGTCCGGGAACAGCTCGTCGAACTCGACGGCGGTGAGATGCGCCTGTGCCCGGTCAAGTCCAGGGCCGGCCGCCGCACGGTCGGCATCCCTGCGGCGATCATCCCTATGCTCAGCGAACACCTCGCGTCCTACGTCGCCCACGAAAACGACGCGTTCCTGTTCCTCGGGAAGAAGGACGGGTTCCTGCGTGGAGGCAACTTCCGGCGTGCCGCGAAGTGGGGAGAAGCGCTCAAGGAGATGGGACTGACGGGCCTGCACTTCCACGATCTTCGCCACACGGGGAACACGCTGGCCGCGCAGTCAGGGGCGAGCCTGGCCGATCTCAAGGCACGGATGGGGCACGACAGCGATCGGGCCGCGCTGATCTACCAGCAAACGACCAAGGACGCCGACCAACGCATCGCCGGCGCTCTCAGCGCACGGGTGGAGGCGGAGAGGAAAGATCGCCGTCCTGACGGCTAATGGCCCGTTAATGGCCCGAGCACCCCGCCGCAAGATCAGTGGCGGGGTGTTTTGGCTGGTGGAGCCTAGGAGATTCGAACTCCTGACATCCTGCTTGCAAAGCAGGCGCTCTGCCAACTGAGCTAAGGCCCCTTCGAACGAAGATAGCTTACCCGGCTGAGGATGCCACGTGCGTCGCGCCGAGGTCGTCGCTCAGGATCAGGTCGGGAACGTGGGCGATCGAGTCGACGATGTGGGTGGCGCCGCCCTTGAGCAGGCGTTCGCGGCTGTGGACGCCAGTCATCACGCCGGCCACGATCGAGGCCCCGGCACGCTTGCCGCACAGCATGTCGCTCTCGGAGTCGCCCACGACGGCCACCTGGCGTACGTCGTCGACGCCCAGGCGCAGGACGGCGTGCAGGATCATGTCGGGCCATGGGCGGCCGCGGCCGCCGGCGTCTTCTGGCGAGATGGCCAGGTCGATCTTGTCGTGCCAGCCGAGCACGCTGAGGACGCGGCTGAGTGTCGTACGGCTGAAGCCGGTGATCAGGGCGATCTTGAGGCCGGTGCCGCGGAGCTTCTCGAAGACCTCCAGGACCCCGGGCACGGGTACGAGACCCGCACGCTCGATCGCCCCCTGGTAGGAGCGTTCGAACGTCAGGTTCGCCGCCTGGGCCTGGGCCTCGTTCCCCGGGAAGATGCCGCGGAACACGTCGATCTTGGGGCAGCCCCGGGACCGGTGCACGTGAACCATGGCACGCGCGTACGCTCCGGTCCCGGGCACTATGCCCTGGGTCGCGATCGCCTCGGCGAAGGCGCGCTCGACCATGGCGATGTCACCGACTGTGGTGCCCGCCAGGTCAAGGCAGACCAGCTTGATGGGAACGACGTCACTCATCGCCTCGCCGGTCGGTCAGTTCTCGCTGCCGGTCGCCTCGGTCCAGAGGTCGAGCTCTGCGCGGTCGGCCTGCACCTTACGCCAGATCAGCAAGCCCCCAAGAGCGATCAGCGCCAGAACGAGCAGCTTCTTCACGGTGTGACCCCACTTCTTCGACGGCCTCACCTGCCGGGGTGAGACCCAACGGTTGACAAGCAGCCTAGCAAGGTATGGCTGCGCTCCCTGTGTTGCGCACAGACCAGATGTACGGAATGCGCGATGGGTAACCCTTCACCCCCAGGTGAGGTGGGTCCACACGACGAACATCCCGGATGCCGAATCGATGAACAACAGCCTGATCATGCCAAATAACCCGACGACACGCGCATCCACACCTGTCAGCCCAGAGTGTTGACATACCCCCCACCCGTAAATTACGTTCCTCACAACGCCAACCGATACCCTAGGGGGGTACGGTGTTAGACTGTAGGCGAACAATGAAGAGACACCGCACGACCTACCTGAGGAGACAGTTGTGAGCACCGCCACCTTCACCGTCACCGGCATGACCTGCGGCCACTGCGTGAGCTCCGTCAAGGAGGAGGTCAGCGAGGTCGCCGGCGTCACCGGCGTCGAGGTCGACCTGGCGAGCGGCCTGCTGACCGTCGACAGTGACGGCCCCCTCGACGAGGCGAAGATCGCCGCCGCGGTCGAGGAGGCCGGATACGCGTTGGCAGGGCAGTCGTGAACACGGCCGCCAAGCTCGGCGTCTACATCCTGGGGCTCGCCGTCGTCTTCGGCGGCGCCCTGGGCGTGGGCAAGGCGACAGGGCAAGCCGCGAGCCCAGTGGCGATCACAACGGCGAGCCCAGGGACGAACGGCCATGCGGCCATGACCCAGCGGACCACCGAGAGCCACACCGAGCAGGCGAAGAGCAACACCCCCGGAGGGCTCCAGGTGTCCGAGAACGGCTACACCCTCGACCCCGTCACCCCGATCGCGACCGGCGACCCGGCCGAGTTCAGGTTCACCATCATCGGCCCCGACGGCGACCCGGTCACCCGCTACCAGGTCGAGCACGACAAGAAGCTGCACTTCATCGTCGCCTCCCGTGACCTGACGAGCTTCCAGCACGTCCACCCCGAGATGTCCGCCGACGGCACCTGGTCGGTCAAGCTGGCCGTGCCGAAGCCCGGCTCCTACCGCGCGTTCGCGGACTTCGCGCCGGAAGGCGGCGAGAAGCTCACGCTGGGCGCCGACCTGCAGGCCGCGGGCGACTACAAGCCCGAGCCGCTCCCCGAGGTCAGCCGTACGGCGAAGGTCGGCGACTACACTGTGGAGCTCGACGGCGACCTGGTCACCGGACAGTCCAGCAAGGTCACGCTGACGGTCCGCAAGGACGGCAAGCCGGTCACCGATCTGCAGCCCTACCTCGGCGCGTACGGTCACCTGGTCGCGCTGCGCGCCGGCGACCTGGCCTACCTGCACGTCCACCCCGAGGAGAGCGCCGCGGCCGGGCCGGAGGTCACCTTCTACGTCGAGGCGCCGAGCCGCGGCGACTACCGCCTGTTCCTCGACTTCCAGCACGACGACAAGGTCCGTACGGCCGCCTTCACGGCCACGGCCGCCACCGCCGACGGCCACGCGCCGTCCACCACCCACGGCCACGGCTGACCGCAGGGACGCGAAGAAAGGAGAGGTCATGTCTTCCCTCACCGACACCGAGGAGAGAGCCGTCGAACTCACGATCGGCGGCATGACCTGTGCGTCCTGCGCCAATCGCATCGAACGCAAGCTCAACAAGCTCGACGGCGTCAGCGCGACGGTCAACTACGCCACCGAGAAGGCCAAGGTCACCTTCACGACCGAGATCGACCCGCAGGTCCTGATCAGCGAGGTGGAGAAGGCCGGCTACACGGCCGCGCTGCCCGCCCCGCCCAGAGCAGAGGACGCCGAGCAGGCCGAGGAGGCCGGGCCGGTCGACGAGCTGCGCCGGCGTCTGATCACGTCGGTGGTGCTGTCGGTGCCGGTCGTGGCGCTGGCGATGATCCCGGCGCTGCAGTTCACCTACTGGCAGTGGCTGTCGCTGACGCTGGCGGCACCGGTGGTCGCGTACGGAGGCTGGCCCTTCCACAAGGCCGCCTGGACCAACCTGCGCCACGGCGCCGCCACCATGGACACCCTGATCTCGCTCGGCACGCTGGCCGCGTTCGGCTGGTCGGTGTGGGCGCTGTTCCTCGGCGGGGCGGGCATGCCGGGCATGACGCACCCGTTCTCGTTGGCGATCGAGCGCGGCGCGGGAGCCGACGCGATCTACCTGGAGACCGCGGCGGCGGTGACGGCGTTCATCCTGGCCGGACGCTACTTCGAGGCCCGCTCCAAGCGGCGGGCGGGAGCGGCGTTGCGGGCGCTGATGGAGCTGGGCGCCAAGGACGTCGAGCTCGCCGACGGCCGGCGGGTGCCGGTCGAGCAGCTCAAGGCAGGCGACCGGTTCGTGGTCCGTCCCGGGGAGAAGATCGCCACCGACGGCGTGGTCGAGGAAGGCTCCTCGGCGGTTGACGCCTCGATGCTGACGGGCGAGTCCGTCCCGGTCGAGGTCAGGCCGGGCGACGAGGTGACCGGCGCGACGGTGAACGCGGGCGGCCGGCTGGTCGTCCGGGCCACCCGGGTGGGGTCCGACACGCAGCTCGCGCAGATGGCGCGGCTCGTGGAGGAGGCCCAGACGGGCAAGGCGAAGGTGCAGCGGCTCGCCGACCGCATCTCGGGCGTCTTCGTCCCGATCGTGATCGCGCTGTCGGTCGGCACGCTCGGCTACTGGCTCGGTACGGGCTCCGGCGCGGTGGCGGCGTTCACCGCGGCGGTGGCGGTGCTGATCATCGCCTGCCCGTGCGCGCTCGGTCTGGCGACGCCGACGGCGTTGCTGGTCGGCACCGGCAGGGGTGCCCAGCTGGGCATCCTGATCAAGGGTCCCGAGGTGCTGGAGTCGACGCGCCGGATCGACACGGTCGTGCTCGACAAGACCGGCACGGTCACGGCGGGCACGATGACCCTCACCGCCGTCCACCTGGCCGAGGGCGAGACCCGCGACGAGGTGCTGCGGCTCGCCGGGGCGCTGGAGCACGCCTCCGAGCACCCGATCGCCCGCGCCGTCGCGAGGGCGGCGGACTCCGCCGCGACGGTCGACGACTTCACCAACGTCGAGGGGCTCGGCGTGCAGGGCGTCGTCGACGGCCACGCGGTGCTCGTCGGCCGCCCCCAGCTGCTCGCCGAGTGGTCACAGCACCTCCCGCCGCGGCTCGTCGAGGCGATGGAGGCCGAGCAGTCCGAGGGACGTACGGCGGTGGCGGTCGGCTGGGACGGCAGGGCGCGCGCGGTCCTCGTGGTGGCCGACGTGGTGAAGCCCACCAGCAAGGAGGCGATCGCCGAGCTCAAGGCGCTGGGCCTGACCCCGGTGCTGCTGACCGGCGACAACGAGACCGTGGCCCGCACTGTGGCCGCCGAGGTCGGCATCGACGAGGTGATCGCCGGAGTGCTGCCGACCGGCAAGGTCGACGTGGTCAAGCGGCTGCAGTCGGAGGGGAAGGTGGTGGCCATGGTGGGCGACGGCGTCAACGACGCCGCCGCGCTGGCCCAGGCCGACCTCGGGCTCGCGATGGGCACGGGCACCGACGCGGCGATCGCCGCCTCCGACCTCACGCTGGTGCGGGGCGACCTGAAGGTGGCGCCCGACGCGATCCGGCTCGCCCGCCGTACGTTGGGAGTCATCAAGGGTAACCTTTTCTGGGCGTTCGCCTACAACGTGGCCGCGCTGCCGCTTGCCGCGCTCGGTCTGCTCAACCCGATGATCGCGGGCGCGGCGATGGCGTTCTCCAGCGTGTTCGTGGTCAGCAACAGCCTGCGGCTACGCCGGTTCCAGTGACCGGCGCGCCTCGGCCCGCCTGATGGCCGGCGCCATCGCGGCGCCGGCCGCCACGAACACCGCCCCGAGGAGCAGCCAGCCCGGCGTCCCGCCGCCGATGACGACGGTGGTGAGCACCGCCGGCCCGAGCATCCTGGCCACGGCCGTGCCGGTGCCGAAGAACGCCTGGTACTCCCCCTGCCGGTCGTCCGGCGCGAGGGTGAAGCTGATCTCCCACGCCCCCGACGCCAGCAGCATCTCGGCCGCGACCTGCAGCAGCACGCCGGCGATCAGCCACAACCAGGCGGACGAGCTCATCGCGAAGACGGCGCAGGCCGCGAACATCACGAGCCCCGCGAGCCGGACCGCCACGGAGGCGTCCCGCAGGCCCTTGACCCGCCGGGCGACGCGCACCTGGAAGAGCAGGACGCCGACGGTGTTGATGAACAGCAGGGCCGAGACCATCCAGGACGGCGCGTCGGTGCGGGTCGCGATCCACAGCGGCACGATGAGGCTGAGCAGCGGCATGTAGAACATCATCACCGCGTTGATCATCGTGACCAGCGCGTACGGCCGGTCCTTCAGCACTCCCCACCGGCTCGTCGGCGATGCCTGGGTCGGCGGGACGGCGGGCAGCCGGAGCAGCACCAGAGCGGCCGCCACGAACGTCAGGGCGTCGAAGGCGAGCAGCGCGAGATACCCCTCCCGGGTGTCGAGGTGCAGGGCGAGCCCGCCCAGCGCCGCGCCGACGGCCAGGCCGCCGTTGAGCGTGGCCTGCAGCACGGCCCGCACGACGGTCCGCTCGGAAGGTTCGACCAGGGCGGCGAGCAGGGCCTGGCGGGCGGCAGACAGGCCGGTCTGCGCGGTGCCGTACAGGCAGGTGGCCACGACGAACAGCGGGAACGAGCGGACGACGAGAAAGCAGGCGACGGCGGTCGCGGTGGCCAGCGCGAGCAGGACGGCCACGCCGCGGGGTCCGCGCCGGTCGGCCAGGCGCCCGAGCGGTACGCCGGCCACCGAGCCGACGGCCCATCCCAGGGTCAGGCCGAGCCCGATCTCGGTCGGGGACAGCCCGACGATCCTCGCGAAGTAGAAGGCGGACGTGACGAGGTAGATGCCGTCGCCGACGGAGCTCGCGAGCTGCGCGTGCGCCAGGGTCCTGCGGGAGGAAGCGGTCATGCCTCGATCATGTACCGGCACTTGTCCCAAGATAAGATCCAATTTACGGCGATCTGATTGGGCCAAGATGGACGTGCACATCAGCATCGAAGGCCGCGGTGACCTGGCCGCACAGGTCTACCGGCAGCTGCTCGACGCCATACTCGACGGCCGCCTGCGCTCGGGCGAACGGCTGCCGCCGACCAGAGAGCTGGCCCGCCGGCTGGACATCTCGAGGAACACCGTGGCGCTCGCGTACGACCGGCTGGTCGCGGACGGGTTCCTGGTGGGACGGGCCGGCGCGGGAACGTTCGTGTCGGCCGCGCCGGTGCGCGGCCGGGCCGCCCCCAGAGGGGCGGTGCTGCCGCGCGCGTCATGGAACGCCGTCGAGACCCCCCGCGACACCCAGACCGCCCGGTACGACTTCCGCGTCGGCGTCCCCGACGGCCGGCTGTTCCCCATGCAGACCTGGCGCCGGCTGGTGAGCCGCGAGTTACGGACGGGCGCCGCCGCCTACGACGCCCCGTCCGGTCACGAGCCGCTGCGCGCGGCCGTGGCGCGGCACGTCGGCCTCAGCCGTTCTGTCCACGCGGGTCCCGACGACGTGCTCGTCACCAGCGGTGCGCAGCAGGCGCTCGACCTCGTCGGCCGCGTTTTGATCGAGCCGGGCGACGTCGTGGCCGTCGAGGAGCCCGGCTATCCCCCGGCCCGTGCGCTGTTCCGCTCGCTCGGCGCCCGCGTGGCCGGCGTTCCGGTCGACGACGAGGGCATCGACGTCCAGGCGATCCCGCGTTCTGCCCGCATCGTCTACGTCACGCCGTCGCACCAGTTCCCGCTCGGCACGCCCATGTCGCTGGCCCGCCGTACCGCCCTGCTGGCCTGGGCCGAGCGTCGCAGCGCGGTCGTCATCGAGGACGACTACGACAGCGAGTTCCGCTTCGGCGAGCGCCCGCTCGAACCCCTCCAGAGCCTCGACCGCGCCGGCCGCGTCATCTACGTGGGCTCGTTCTCCAAGACGCTGCTTCCGATGCTGAGGATCGGGTTCCTCATCGCGCCCGCCTCGCTCGCGCCCGCGCTGCGCGCGGCCAGGCAGCTGTCGGACTGGCACGGCGAACTGACCACCCAGGCCGCACTCGCGCGCTTCATCGACGAGGGCCTGCTGGCCCGGCACATCAGGAAGGCGACCCGCGAGTACGCCGCCCGCCACGCCGTCATCGCCGAGGCGCTGGCCGGCGACGAGCGGCTGCGCCTCGTCCCGTCGAGTGCGGGCCTGCACCTCTGCGCCCGCCTCTCCCCCGGCGTGTCCGTACGTCCCGCGCCTGGTTTGGTGGCGTTCGAGGAGTTGGCGGCGTACTGCGGCGAGGAGCCGGCGCAGCGCGGGCTGGTGCTGGGCTACGGCTCGATCGGCCGCGACGACATCCCGGAGGGGCTGCGCGTGCTCAGGTCACGTATGTCGGCGGGTCCAGAAACGCCGGGCTCGCTCGCCTGACATCTCGGGGTCGTCGGGCGGAGTCGGCGGTTGCACGATGACGACCGTCGTGCGGGCGTGCCGCGCGCAGTACATGCTGGTCGAGGGCAGGAAGACGCGGCTGAGCAGCCCGCGTCTCCCCCGTCCGAGCACCAGCAGGTCTCCTTCGCGCGCCAGGTCGACGAGGTGGTAGCCGGGGTCTCCGACCCGGGCGACGACGACGGTGGTGATGTCGTCGGGGACGCCGCCCGCGACGTCCTCGAACACACCCTCCACCACCTCGGTGCAGCGCGCCTCCTCCCCTGCCCGGATGGCGTGCTGGACGGGCAGCGCCTCGGGGAAGGGATGGACGGGCGCGCGGCTGACGTGCACGGCCACCAGGGCCATCCGGCGTAGCCTGGCCGCCCCGATGGCCCAGGCCAGCGCCCAGCGCGCGGCCGGCGATTCGTCGACCCCGACGATCAGCCGCGCGCCACCGGGCAGTTCCTGATCCACGGTGCCTCCTGTTGAAGTACGACCATAGTGCGCCACCTGACCGGTTACCGGGAGGTGGCACTTCGGGAACTGGCCCGCGGGGCTCTAGACGAGCCGCAGCAGGCCCTCGTACAGAGCTGCCCTCTCGTCGGCGTTCAGCACGCCGTACGGCTGACCGGCCAAGCGATTGGTCTCAGCCTCGATCCTGGACCGCAGCGGCCCGTCCGCCAGGCCGACGATCTCGGACGCGGACAGGCCCGCCGCCGTCCATGCCGCCGCGTGGGCGTCGGCCCGGTGGTAGCGGAGCACGGCGAGCCGGTTGAACAGCAGCAGCCCTGGTCCTGCGCCGTCCGGCTCATATGGGGGCGCGACCACATCGAGCGCGCCGCCGGGCAGCCGTTCTGCGGCGTCGAGCACCCGGCCCACCAGCGCGGCGAGGCCCGGCAGGTCGTCGCCCGGCCAGACCTGACCGGCCGCGGTCTCGTGCAGCTCGTAGAGCCGGCGGACGAACTCCGCGCCCTTGGCCGTGAGCAGGAGCAGGCCGCCGGCGTCCTCGGTGAGGGTGCCCTCGCGCAGGTGCTCGCCGGCGGCGGCCGCGTGCTCCGCCGGGTCGCCGTACCGGAGGACGGCGGCCAGATCGCGGCGGGACAGCGGGCGGAGTGGAAGGACGAATCGCAGGTCCGACAGGAGGCCGGGGTGGACGTCCGATGCCTCGGACAACTCGGCGACCGCTCGGGCGGCCGCGGCGTGCACGTTGACGTGGGCGGCGCCGATGACAGGCGCGATTTCCGCCGCATACTCCAGCATGTCACGAAATTTCGGCATCAGGTGGATTATGCCGCCTTGATGTCAGCCGTATCGGCCGTTACGGGTGGGACGCAGCGCGGCCGCCAGGTCGGCGCCGAAGGACGCGATCTCCTCAGGACGCAGCGACGAGATCGTCACGCGCAGCGCGGGAGGCGTGCCGATGCGGTTGCGGGCGCCGGGCGCGCAGGCCCAGCCGCGGGGGAGCAGCCGGGTGATCGCGGTGGTCTCGTCCGCGACGGGCACCCACACGTTGATCCCGCTGCGCCCGTACGCGCGGATGCCGTGCTCGGCGAGCGCCTCGACCAGCCCGTCCCTGCGCCGCGCGTACGACGCCGCGACGGCCGCCGTGTCCACCGCCCCCGTACGCCACAGGTGGGCGACGGCGCGCTGCAGCAGCAGGCTCACCCACCCGGCGGACAGACGCTGGCGTCCGCGCAGCCGGCCGAGCGTGACCGGGTCGCCGGTGACCAGGGCCAGGCGCAGGTCAGGGCCGAGCGACTTGGCGGTGGAGCGGGTGAGGACCCACCGGCTCGTCACACCCGCCAGCGGGTGCAGGGGGAGGTCCACGAATCCGGAGCCGTGGTCGTCCTCGACGAGCAGCACCTCAGGGTGCGCCGCCAGCAGCTCCCGCAGCTCGGCGGCACGTGCCGCGGTGACGGCGGCGCCGGTGGGGTTCTGGGCGCGCGCGGTGATCACCACGGCCCGCGCGCCCGCCCGCAGGGCCCGGTCGAGCTCGTCAGGCAACGGGCCCTCGTCGTCGAGCCGCATCGGCACGGGACGCAGGCCGAGCACGGTGACGAGATCGAGCAGCGCCGTCCAGCCCGGGTCCTCGACGGCGATCGGGTCGCCCGGCCGCAGGTGCGCGGTGAGCACCCGCTCGACCCCGTCGAGCGTGCCCGACGTGATCGCCAGCGGCCCCTCGGGGACACCGTCGGCCCGCAGCCTCGCCCCGGCCAGTGCGAGAAGCTCCGCGTCGTCGCCGGTGCCGTACATGGCGGGCCGTCGCTCGTGCGCCCGCGCGGCGGCGGCCAGCGCGTCGTGCAGGGGAGGGAGCAGCGCAGGGTCGGGGTTGCCTGTGGACAGGTCGCGCACGCCAGGCGGCACCTCGATGCGGATCTCGTCGCGGAAGGTGGTGGCCGGCCGCTGCCTGACACGGGTGCCGCGCCGCCCGGCCGTCTCCACGACGCCGCGCTCACGCAACAGCCGGTACGCGGCCGCGGCCGTGCCCGCGCTGACCCCCGCCTGTGCGGCCGCCTCGCGCACCGGCGGCAGGAGCGTTCCTGGCGCGAGCCGCCCGTCGGACACGGCGGCTTCGACCCCGGCCGCGATCTCGCTGGCCGTCCCGCCGACCATGGGATACATTTCTAGCACAAATTCTATTATGTACTAATACAAAGAGGTACAGGTGCTCATCCATCCTTGGGACGCCGCCCGCGACGACGCCGAATGGCAGGACTGGCTGCGTACGCGTGACTTCGGCCAGATCGCGGCCAACGGCGTGGACGGCGCGGCCCCCGTGGTGGTGCCGACCCACTTCCGGTACGACGGCGACGAGGTCGTGCTCCACCTGGCCCGGCCGAACCCGATCTGGGCGGCCCTGGAGGCCAACCCGGCGGCGGTGGTGACCGTGCACGACGAGTACGCCTACATCCCCAGCGGCTGGCGCGGCGAGTCGCCGCAGACCGGCGTGCCGACCAGCTACTACGCAGCCGTGCAACTCGTCTGCCGGGCGGAGATCGTGGACGACCGGGAGGGCAAGGCCGACATCCTGCGCCGCCAGCTCGCCCACCACCAGCCCGACGGCGACCACGGCGAGATGGCCGCCGACGCGGGCCCGTACCACAAGAGGCTGTCGGCGATCCGCGCGCTGCGACTGCTGGTCACCGACGTAAGGGCCAAGTTCAAGTACGACGGCCAGCACCCCGCCGAGCTGCGCGAACGCGTGACGGCCGGGCTCGCGGGACGCGGCCTGCCGGGCGACGCGGCAGTCCTGCGCCGGCAGCGCGCGAGGACTTAGGGTGACCGCATGCGCGACGGCCCGGACCTCACCAAGGTGCTCGACTGGGTCGAACGCGTGGCGGCGTTCGCCTCAGGAGAGTGGGGGCTCACTCCGGTCACCGGCCGTGTGCTGGCCTGGCTCATGGCCTGCGCACCACCGGAGCAGAGCGCGGCGGAGATCGCCGGAGCCGTCGGCGCGAGCCGCGCGTCGCTCACCACGAGCCTGCGCCTGCTGACGTCGGCCCGGATCGTCGGCAGGGTCCACAGGCCCGGCGACCGCACGGTCTACTACCGCCTCGAGGACGACGCCTGGAGCACGATCATCGAGCGGCAGCTGACGGCGTTCACGGTGTTCGACCGGCTGGCCGCCGAGGGGCTCCGGCTCGGCTGGGCCGACGACGAGCAGGCCGCGCGCATCCGCTCGGCCAGGGACTCCATCGCCGCGTTGCACCGCCGGCTCGACCCTCCCGCACAGCCTGTGGATAACCAGTAGAACCTGTGGACAACCCGCCTTCTGGCCGGAGCGCCCTGTGACCGGTTCCCAAGCCCGCTCCAAGGGGGCGGCAAGCACCTCCACCGAACACCCCTGCAGACCCCCGTGCCGACCCGGCGTCCGCGCAGCTCAGCCAGGCTTCACGAAGCCCGTACCACACGTGTGCGACGCCGCTGTCGCCCGCCGATTCGGGCCTCGCGGACACTCCCGTTCCGGCCGTCCGGAACATCGTCCACAGGGCTGATCGAGCATGTGCACACACCTGTGGATGAACACTTCGGCGGCCGCTGGGGACAGGCGCCTGTCCCCAGCGGTCCAGGCGGGCGTCAGACCGCCCAGCGACCGCCGTCCACATGCAGCGTCGCCCCGTGGACGTAGCTCGCCCGCGGCGAGGCCAGGAACACGATCGCCTCGGCGATCTCCCGCGGCGTCGCCGTGCGCCGCGCGGGCAGGGTGCTCGCGAGCGCCTCCAGGCCGTCACCCATGCCCGACGTTCCCTCGGTACGCGTCGGCCCTGGGCTCACCGCGTTCACCCGCACCCCGCTCGGCCCGAACTCCGCCGCCCACGACTTCGTCAGCAGCACGATCGCGGCCTTGCTCGACCCGTAAAGGCCGTAGCCCGCGTGACCGTGGTCGGCCACCATCGTGCTCACGTTCACGACCGCGCCCCTGCCGCGCTCGGCCATCGCCGGGACCAGCTCGGCGACCAGGAAGAACGGCGCCAGGACGTTGATGTCGTAGACATCGCGGAAGTCCTTCTCCTTCATCTCCGCCGTGGGCCCGTACGGGTAGATGCCGGCGTTGTTCACCAGCACGTCCACGTGGCCCGCCACCTCGGTCGCGGCCCGTCCGAGCGCGCGGGCGGACGCCTCGTCGCGCAGCGTCGCGGCCACGAAGTCGGCCCGTCCGCCCTTGGCGCGGATGTCCGCGGCGATCTCCTCGCCCTGCCGCGCGTCGCGGCCCGACAGCACCACATGCGCGCCCTGCCGGGCCAGCAGGTACGCGGTCTCCCGCCCGATGCCCTTCGTTCCCCCGGTGACCAGTGCGCTCGTCCCGGCCAGCTCTGCTTCGATCATCGTTTCCTCTCCCTACGAGTTCGTGCAGGGGGAGTAAGCGTCGCCACCAGGGAAAACATCCGGCTTCCCGATAGCTCTGCCCTATGGCCGCGATCGCCAAAACCGAGGACGGAAAACCGGTGGAAAGGGCGCGGTAACGCTGATAAGGTGCCGGGAACCGTGACAGACTGCGAGGAGGTGAGCCCACATGAACGCTGTATCGATGTGGGTGCTCCCCATCATCGTCACGGTCGGGCGGCTGCCCTAACGGTCGCCGGGAGCGCCTTCACCAGGCAATCCCGAAAGGCGACAACCAATGAAATCTGGCCATGTGGTCACGCGGGTCGCGGAACAGCAGTGGCACGCCATGGAGGGCGACCGGGTGGTCGGCCGCGGCGACACGTCCCGCAGAACCGACGGACGCACCTTCCTCAGCGTCGACGCCTGGCACGGCACGGTCTTCGACCGGCTCGCCGAGGCCATGCTGGCGGACCTGCCGAAGCCGCTGTACACGCTGGTCGACGAGACCGACCTCGACCTGACGTCCCGCTGGCAGCGCGCCGGCTTCACGACCTGGCGCCGCGAGTGGGAGTACGTCGTCCCCACCACGTCCGTCCCCGTGCCGCCACCGCCCGGCGTGACGATGCTGACCTTCGGCGAGGCGGAGCACGACCCGCTGCGCGAGCTCGACCTGGTGATCCGCGCCGAGGTCGAGGCCGGTCCCGGGTGGCACGAGATGCCGGCGGAGGTGCTGCCCGGCCCCGTCCCGCTCGACCCGTCGAAGTACGCGGTGGCGGCCCAGGGCGACGCGTACCTGGGGCTGGTCCGGCTCGGACCGGTGCCCCGGCGGCCCAGGATCGGCCTGGTCGCCGTCCGCTCCGACGCGCGGCGCCGGGGGATCGCTCGGGCGCTGCTCACCCACGTGCTGGCCGCCCTGCACCGCGACGGCGTCGAGTCGGCGTCGGCCGAGGTGAAGGAGTCGAACGAAGCGGCCCTGAGGCTGTTCGAGGGGCTGAGCGCGCGGCGCGCGAGCAGCAACCTGGAGCTGGTGCTGCGCTAGTCACCTCGACCACCCATTCCCCCCTTTAAGGAGTACGAAATATGGCCAGATCATCTGGCGGCATAGAAGTCGAGGGCACCGTCACCGAGTGCCTGCGCAACGCCACCTTCAGAGTCGAGCTCGAGAACGGGCACAAGGTGCTGGCGCACATCAGCGGCAAGATCCGCAAGAACTACATCAAGATCCTCCCGTTCGACCGTGTGCTCGTGGAGCTCAGCCCGTATGACCTCAACCGAGGCCGCATCCTCTTCCGCTACCGCAACTAGCAGCACCGACCGGGCCCCGTCCCGAGCCCGCCATGGTCAGCCGTCCCCCTTGTCACGCTGCTCGTAGATCGCAAGGGCGACGGCTCCCACCATGAACCCGATGCCGATCAGCGCAGTCGAGATCGAGAACCCCGGCGCCCCGAAGATCACCCCAAGAACGGCGGCGACAAGGGCAACAATGCCGGCTATCAACACATAGGTGAATAAATCCCGATCGGTCACGAGTCACCTCAACCAAGGAAGATCACGGGTCCGCCAGGATAGCCAGGCACGCACCCTTTGTCCCCCGGCCGGCCACGGACGCTCGCCCCACCCGTCAGCCCAGCCGGGCGGGCGTACGGAACCCTCGCCGCACAGCCTTCGCCGCCACGCGCGCCCGCCACGGCCCGCCCGGCCGGCGCCTTGACGAACCGCGGCAGCCCCGCGCCCGAGAGCCTCGCCCTCCTCGACGACGTGGTCCGTCACGGCCGGCTCACAGGGACACTATCTCCAGCCTCCACATCCCTTCCCGGTGGAGGAACCTGATCCCCACCAGATGGGAGGCATCCTGTCTGGCAAGATCCACGCCACACCGGCCCGGCCGGCATTCCGGCACGTCGTACGGGTTGGTGCTCCATCCGTGCGACTCGAACACCGCGGAGATCTCTTCCTCGGAGACCACGTCTTCGACCTCGGCTTCGAGCCAGGCACCGCCATCAGCCGAGTCGCACCCGTCCATCTCGTACAACCGGACCTTCCCCAGCCGGCTGTCCCGCAGCACCGGACCGACGACGTCCTTCAACACGTCGATCTCACGGCTCGTGACAGCCCAGCAGTCACCAGCACTCGCGCCGGTGCCCGCACAGGCCGTACCGCCAAGTAGGACCACCAGAGCCGCGACCACCACGCCCCGGGCACTCCTCCGCGCCTTTCTGATCATGAGAACGCATTGTCCGCCTGCGAAAAGACCGTCCGCAACGGATACCGTTCAGTGGCCGATGAGTGCTGGTGAAACCTGGTCGAGGGTGCTGTGAAACCAGGGGGGCGCAGAGTGGGGGCATGAGCATCATAGAAGCGGCTCCCCGCGGGGACACCGACCTCGCCGTACGTACGGAAGGGCTGGTGAAGACGTTCGGCGAGCACCGCGCCGTCGACGGGATCGACCTGCGCATACGCCCGGGCGAGATCTTCGGGGTCCTCGGCCCGAACGGCGCAGGCAAGACCACCATGCTGCGGATGCTGGCCACCCTGTTGAAGATCGACGCCGGCCGGGCCGAGGTCTTCGGGGTCGACGTGGCGGGCAACCCGCACGTGATCCGCCAGCTGGTCGGCGTCACCGGCCAGTACGCGTCCGTGGACGAAAGCCTCACCGCCCGCGAGAATCTCTGGCTCTTCGGCCGCCTCCAGGGCATCGCGTCGCCGCGCGCCCGGAGCATCGCCGCGGAGCTGCTCGGCCAGTTCGGGCTGGAGGAGGCGGCCGACAAACCGATCGCGCAGTTCTCCGGCGGCATGCGCCGTCGCCTCGACCTGGCGGCCAGCCTGATCACCAGACCGCCGCTGATCTTCCTGGACGAACCGACCACCGGCCTCGACCCGCGCACGCGCGGCCAGATGTGGGACACCATCCGCTACCTGGTCGCCGACGGCTGCACGGTGCTGCTGACCACGCAGTACCTGGACGAGGCCGACCAGCTCGCCGATCGCGTCGCCGTCATCGACCACGGCCGCAAGGTCGCCGAGGGCACCCCCGACGAGCTGAAGATCGCGGTCGGCAACTCCACGCTCCAGCTGCTGCTCGCCGACCCGGACGAGGTGTCCGCCGCCTCGGAGGTCGTACGGCGGGTGCTCGGCTCCGACCCGGTCCTCAGCCCCGAGCGAGGCCGCCTCAACGTCGCCCTCGACCAGGCCGACCTGGCCGCGGACGTACTGATCGCGCTACGTACCGCCGGGGTGTCGATCACCTCGGTGAGCGTGGCCAAGCCCAGCCTCGACGAGGTGTTCCTCGCCCTCACCGGCCACGGGACGGACGACGATTCCAGCACGGAGGAGAACCGTTGAGTAGCACCATGATCGCGCCCGGTCGCGAGGCGGTCCGGGCCGCCGACCGCGTGGCGGCCGCCCGGCGGCACGTCTCCATGGGGGAGACGATCAGCCAGACGATGACGATGGCGTGGCGGACGCTCAAGAAGATGCGCCGCAACCCGGAGCAGTTCTTCGACGTGGCGCTGCAGCCCATCCTGTTCACCGCGATGTTCGCCTTCATCTTCGGTGGCGCCATCGCCGGTGACGTGCAGAGCTACCTGCCCCTGATGATCCCCGGCATCCTGGCCCAGACCGTGCTGACGACCTGCATGGCCACCGGCACCCAACTCCGCGAGGACATGGAGAAGGGCGTCTTCGACCGGTTCAAGTCGTTGCCGATCGCCCGGATCGCGCCGCTGGCCGGCCCGATGGTGGCCGACCTGCTGCGCTACACGATCGCGGCCACCCTGACCTTCGCCATGGGCCTGGTGATGGGCTACCGCCCGGGCGGGGGAGCGGTCGGCGTGCTGGCCGCGATCCTGCTGGCGATCTTCACGGGCTGGTCGCTGGCGTGGATCTTCACCTGGATCGGCACGATCGCCCGGAGCGCCCAGGCCGTCCAGGGCTTCTCCATGATGATCTTGTTCCCGCTGACGTTCCTCTCGAACGCGTTCGTACCCATTGAGACCCTGCCCGGCTGGCTGGCCGCGTTCGTCCGGATCAATCCGGTCTCACACCTGGTCACGGCCGCCCGCGACCTCGCCAACAGCGCCCTTGTCAGCGGGGAGGTCGCCTGGACGATCCTCGCCTGCCTGATCGTCATCGCGATCTTCGCGCCGCTGTCGGTGCGCAGCTACAAGCGTCACATGTGACCCCGCCCGGCGACCTGCTCGACGAGGCTCCGCGCCTCGTCGAGCAGGTCGGAGCCGCGTCGATCGCCGTACTCGGCCCGCACGGCCGCGACCGTCCCTGGCGCGGCCCGCTCGGCGTGCGCTTCGATCCGCTCGAACGCCATGCTGGGCGTGAAGCTGTGGTACGAGAACCGCTCGGCCAGCACCAGCAGCCTGATCGCGTCGCGAGGAGCCATGGCGTCGCGCAGCAGCCCCCACACACCCAGCGCGAAGATCACTGAGCCGCACAGCGGGTGGTCGAGGAAGGGGCTCTTGGCTGCCAGCAGGTCGCCGCCCCGGACGGTGGCGAACAACTCCTCGCCGTACCCGACCTCCTCCTGCGATGCGTGGTACGCGTGAACCGTCAGGGCCGCCGACTCGGCGGCGATCGTCCACGGCCAGGAATCCGCGCTCGGCGCCCCGTGCCGCCGCAGGTCACGCGCCCGCTGCACAGCCAGCCGGTACTGCACGAGCGCGGCGGCCGTCCGGCCGCGGGCGAGGGTGAGCTCCGCCGCGCACACCTTCGCGAGCACCACCCCGCCGAGCACCGCCTCGTTGTCGTTGATCCGGGTGATCTCGGCCAGCTCGGCCTCCGCGCTGTCGAGGTCGCCGTCGGCGAGCGCGGACGTCAGCAGCAGCGCGCGGAGCTGGGTCTCGTCGTCGGTGGCGCCGATCCGGCTCAGCACCGGGATGGCGGCCCGCGCGTGCCCGTCCGCCCGCCGCCGGTCGCCGAGCTGCCTGGCCAGCTGGGCCAGCTCGGCATGCATGATCGCGGCGAACCACGGCCCTTCGCTCTCGGGGATCATCGTCAGGGTCCGCTCGGCGGCCTCGACCGCCCCTGCCACGTCTCCGGCGTTCTCCAGGACGTGCGCCCTCATCTGCGTCGCCGCCAGGACCACGTGCCGGTCGGCGCTCCCACACAGTGCCGCCAACCGGGAGCCCACGTCGGCGCCGTCACCCGCGTGGCACGCGAGCAGCGCGGCGACCAGCCCCGACAGCCGGGGATCCGTCGCCTCGCTGGTGGGCAGCGTACGAAGCAGATCGAGCAGCGGGTCGTCCTCGCTCCGGTCACTGATGATCACGGTGTTCATGATCGTGATCATGGCGGCTGCCCTGGTCACCTCGACGAGCGACGGCGGCGGCGTCCAGCCGGTGATCACCTGGGTGATCGCGTCGCGGTGCACGAGGATCCGCGGGTGCTCCCCGCGGATCGACCACAGCGAGCCGACGCCGGTCAGCAGCTGAATCGTCGTGACGGGATCGGACTCGCCGAGTGCCTGCCGGAGCAGATCGGCGAGGTTGCTCTCCTCGGCGCGCAACGCGTCGGCCGCGGCGAACTGCGCCGGACCGTACAGCTCGCCACCGTGTTCGAGCGCGTACGCCGTCGCCCAGGCCCGCTGCGCGGCCCGGGCCGGCTCCTCCTCGCCGGCCTCCGTCAACCGCATCCGCCCGAACTCCCTGACGGTCTCCAGCATCCGGTAGCGCAGACCGTACGTGGTCTCGCGGACGCTCAGCATCGACTGCTGGGTCAGCGCGTCCACGGCGTGCAGGGCGTCGGGTCCGAGTACGTGCTCGGCGGTGGCCAGCGTGAAACCGTCGCCGAACAGCGACAGCCACCGCAGCGCCCGCCGTTCCGGCTCGTCCAGCAGGTTCCACGACCAGTCGATGACCGCGAGCAGCGTCTTGTGCCGGTCGGGCGCCGTACGGTTGCCGCCGCGCAGCAGCGCGAACCGGTCGGCCAGCCGCCGCGCGATCTCCTCCACCGACATCACCCGCACCTTGGCGGCGGCCAGCTCGATCGCCAGCGGCAGCCCGTCGAGGCGGGCCACGACCTCCTCGACCGTCCCGTCGTCGATCCGGACATCGGCGCGGGCCGCGGTCGCGCGCTGGCGGAACAGCTCCGCCGCCTCGGCCGTGGACAGTTCGCCCAGCACGTAGACGCGTTCGGCGGGGATCGACAAGGGGGCGCGTGAGGTCACGAGCACCCGCAGGTCGTGGGTCGTCACGGTCAGGTACGCCACCAGGTCGGCGACCGCCTCGATCACGTGCTCGCAGTTGTCCAGGATCAGCAGCGCCGGGGCCTGGTCGAGATGCTGGGCGATCCGCGCGCGAACGTCGGAGCGCTGCTCGGCGGTCAGGGCACGACGGCCGCTGACCGAGTCACGCACCCCGAGCGCCGACCCCACCTCGCCCACCACCCCGTCCGGGGAGGAGACTCCGACGAGCTCCACGAAGTGAGCGATGGGCTGCGCTGCCTTCCGGCCCACGACATGAGCCAGCCGCGTCTTGCCCAGCCCGCCGGGACCGACGATGGAGACAACCCGGCTGGTCTGCAGCAGCGCGTGCACCGCGCGGATGTCGTCGTCCCGGCCGAGCAGCGAGGAACCGTCGAACAGGATGCCCTCGCGCACCGGCCGGTCCGCGACGAGCAGTTCGGCGTACACGCGGGTGAGCTCGGGCCCCGGGTCGGCGCCGAGCCGCGCGACCAGTTCGGCGCGATACCGTCCGTAACGCTCCAGTGCGGCGGCGGCCCCTCGCCCGGCGGCCTCGCTGCGCAGCAAACAGGCGAACAGCTCCTCGTCGTACGGCTCGTCGGCGGCGGCCGCCTCCAGCAGGGGGAGCGCGCGCTCATGAGCGCCGCTGCGGCTCAGCGCGATCGCGGCCACCCGCCGCACCTCCGCCACCCGCCGCGCGGTGACGTCCCTCAGCTCGGCGAGCGCGCCCGTGGCGCCGTCCGGCCCGCCGGACGCCAGAGCCATGGCCTCCTCGGCACGCCGGCGCGCGAGCGCCGTGTCGTCCGCGCCCAGCGCGGCCCGCGCCTGCTCGACCAGCGAGCCGAGCAGCAGCGCGTCCACCTGGTCGGCGGGCAGCCCGAGCCGGTAACCGCGCGGGATCCGCACCACGACGTCGGCGCCGGTCGCCGCCCTGGTGCGCGACACGACCACCTGCAGCGCCTTCGTCGGGTTGGCCGGCGCCTCGTCCGGCCACAACTCCTCGACCAGGCGTTCGTCACTGACCCCGGCCCGCCCGTGCAGGGCGAGCACGGCCAGCAGCGTGTGCGCACGGTCACCGACCACGGGCACACCCTGCCATCGGACGCCGTCGAGCAGGACCAGTGCGGGGGACACACCCCCAGCTTACGGACGAAGCACGGAAGACGACCGCGAATATCTCGCCCGTGGACCGCTCATGCGATCGAAACCCGGCATCCCGATCGACCGCAGGTCACCAACGCCGCCAACACCACGACAGCCTGGGACACCCGTACGGCGACCCGCCCAACCCTGGAAACGGCGATACCCGCCCACAAACGAAGAACCGCCACCCGAAAGCCGGATGGCGGTCTGATGAATCTCTGTGGGGCTACCAGGACTTGAACCTGGGACCTCTTCCTTATCAGGGAAGCGCTCTAACCGTCTGAGCTATAGCCCCGCACGCACCCCGAACGTTATCGCATTCGCCTCGTGGAGGCGAACCGCTTGTTCGGAACGAGGAAAAGCTTACCGCTTCCGGCGGGCTGCTCGCGCCGTGCCCGGTGTCGGCACGGCGCGAGCGCTCCCGCTTACTCGGCCTCGCTGAAGGTCACCTCGACGCCGCCCACCAGGTTGGCGGCGAGGTTGTAGATGACCGCGCCCAGCGTGGCCAGAGCCGTGATCAGCACGACGTTCACGGCCCCGATCAGGGCGGTGTAGCCGAGGATGCGCACCGGCTCGAACCACGAGGCGATGTCGATGGGAATCGAGTTCTGGCCGCCCTCGCCCTGGCCGAGCTGGTTGACCAGGTCGACCACCGAGTCGAAGACACCGAGGGCCGACAGCACGCCGTACAGGACGGCGACGGCCACGAACAGCACCACGAAGGCGACGATCGAGACCACGAAGCTGAACTTCATGGCCGACCACGGCTCGACGCGCCGCAGGACCAGGTGGGCCTTACGGGGGAGCCTGCTGTTGCCCCCGGAACCGGACGACTTCTTCCTCGAGAAGTCGACGGCCGGCGGCGCCTCGCTGGCCAGCGACGGACGGATGTGCTGCACCGTCTCGTTGCCCGCCTCCGGACCCGGCGGCGGGCCCTGAGGCGGCCCCTGCTGCGGGGACGCCTGCTGATGCGCCGGAGGCGGCACGGGCCTGTTGCCGTCGTTCTGAGGGCCTGGCGGCCTGCCCTGCGCGGGCTTGCCGTCGTTGCCGTCGTCCACCGCGTCGAACATCTCGGTCTCGGCGGGCTTCTTCGGCTGCTGCCCGTTACCCGAGGTCGCCTTCGCTCTGGCGGAGCCACCCTGAGAGCTCATGGGCTACTCTCCTCCGTTTTCCTCGTTGTCCACCTGAGCGTCGATGGACTCCGTGTTCCGGGCGAGGGCCACCACGCTGTCGCCTTCGGCGAGATTCATCAAACGCACTCCCATGGTCTGGCGGCCGGACTGCTTGATCTCACCGGCACTCGTCCGGATCACCCCACCGGCGGACGTTATCGCGAAGATCTCGTCCTCTGGGTTGACCATGACGGCTCCGACCAGCTTGCCACGGGACGAAACAATCTTCGCAGTAAGCACACCTCGGCCGCCACGTCCTTGGACCGGATACTGTTCCACTGGCGTCCGTTTTGCGTACCCAGCCTTCGTGGCGACAAGCACGTCTTGACCGTCGGCAATCCTATTCATGGCGAGAAGTTCGTCACCGTCGAGGAATCTCATGCCGATGACGCCGCTGGTCGCGCGGCCCATCGGCCGCAGTGCCTCGTCGGAGGCGGTGAACCGGATCGACTGCGCGCCCTTGGAGACGAGCAGCAGATCGTCGGACTCGGAGACCAGGCGGGCGCCGATGACCTCGTCGTCCTCCCGCAGGTTGATGGCGATGAGGCCACCGGACCTGGGGGAGTCGTACTCCGACAGTTTCGTCTTCTTCACCAGCCCGCTCCGGGTGGCGAGCACCAGGTAGGGCGCGACTTCGTAGTCACGTAGAGCCAGGACTTCCATGACTGTTTCGTCGGGCTGCATGGCGAGAAGGTTCGCCAGGTGCATGCCCCGCGCGTCGCGGCCGGCGTCCGGCAGTTCGTACGCCTTCACCCGGTACACCCTGCCCTTGTTCGTGAAGAACAGCAGCCAGTGGTGCGTCGTGGTGACGAAGAAGTGGTCGACGATGTCGTCCTGGCGCAGCTGCGCGCCCCTGACGCCCTTGCCGCCGCGCTTCTGGGCGCGGTAGAGGTCGGTCTTGGTGCGCTTGGCGTAGCCGCCGCGGGTGATCGTGACGACGACCTCGTCCTCGGCGATGAGGTCCTCGATCGACATGTCGCCGTCGTAGGCGATGATCTCGGTCTGGCGCTCGTCGCCGTAGCGGGCGACGATCTCGGCCAGCTCGTCGTTGACGATCTCGCGCTGGCGGCTCTCGCTGGCGAGGATCGCGTTGTACTCGGCGATCTGCGTCATCAGGGCGTCGTGCTCGTCCTGGATCGCCTGCCGCTCCAGGGCGGCCAGCTTGCGCAGCTGCATGTCGAGGATGGCCTGCGCCTGCACCTCGTCGATGTCCAGCAGCGCCATGAGGCCCTGCTGGGCGTGCGAGGCCGACTCGGAGGCCCGGATGAGGGCGATGACCTCGTCGAGCCGGCTCAGGGCCTTCAGCAGGCCGCTGAGGATGTGGGCGCGCTCTTCGGCCTTGCGCAGCAGGTAACGCGTCCTGCGGACGATGACCTCGATCTGGTGCGCCACGTAGTGCCGGATGAACTGGTCGAGCCGCAGCGTGCGCGGCACGCCGTCGACCAGCGCCAGCATGTTGGCGCCGAAGGTGTCCTGGAGCTGGGTGTGCTTGTAGAGGTTGTTGAGCACGACCTTGGCGACCGCGTCGCGCTTGAGCACGATCACGAGCCGCTGCCCGACCCGCGAGGAGCTCTCGTCGCGTACGTCGGCGATGCCGGTGAGCTTGCCCTCACGCACCAGCTCGGCGATCTTCAGCGCCAGGTTGTCGGGGTTGACCTGGTACGGCAGCTCCGTGACGACGAGCGCCTGCCGGCCCTTGTCCTCCTCGACCTCGACCACGGCGCGCATGGTGATCGAACCGCGGCCGGTGCGGTAGGCGTCCTCGATGCCCCGCCGGCCCACGATGAGCGCCTTGGTGGGGAAGTCGGGGCCCTTGACCAGCTTCATCGAGGCTTCGAGCAGCTCTTCGTCGGTGGCCTCGGGGTTCTCCAGCGCCCACTTGACGGCGGCGCCGACCTCGCGCAGGTTGTGCGGCGGGATGTTGGTGGCCATGCCGACCGCGATGCCGCCCGAGCCGTTGACGAGGAGCTGCGGGAACCGCGCCGGCAGGACGTCGGGCTCCTGCGACTTGCCGTCGTAGTTGGGACGGAAGTCGACGGTCTCCTTGTCGATGTCGCGCAGCATCTCCATGGCGATGGGCGCGAGCTTGCACTCGGTGTACCGCATCGCCGCCGCCGGGTCGTTGCCGGGCGAACCGAAGTTGCCCTGCCCGTCGACCAGCGGATATCTGAGCGACCACGACTGCGCGAGGCGGACCAGCGCGTCGTAGATCGAGGTGTCGCCGTGCGGGTGGTAGGTGCCCATCACGTCACCGACGACGCGGGCGCACTTGAAGTAGCCGCGGTCGGGACGGTAGCCACCGTCGTACATCGCGTAAAGCACCCGGCGGTGCACCGGCTTCAGGCCGTCGCGGACGTCCGGCAGCGCCCTGGACACGATGACGGACATCGCGTAGTCCATGTAGCTGCGCTGCATCTCGGACTGGATGTCCACCGGCTCGATGCGCTCAGCCGGGGGAGTGGTGTTCACGTCCGTCACAGGTAAGAGTCCTTCTGCTGGTCAGACATCGAGGAAGCGAACGTCGCGCGCGTTGCGGATGATGAAGTCGCGCCGCGCCTCGACGTCCTCGCCCATCAGCACGCTGAACAGGGCGTCGGCCTGGGCCGCGTCGTCGAGCGTGACGAGGCGCAGCAGCCGCGTCGCGGGGTTCATCGTGGTCTCCCACAGCTGCCCGGCGTTCATCTCGCCCAGACCCTTGAAGCGCTGGACGTTGTCACGGGGCCGCGGGTCGGGCTTGCCGTTGCGGATGCCCTCGGCGATGACCGCGTCGCGCTCGGGGTCGGAGTAGGCGTACGAGGCGTCCTCGCCCTTGCGGTCCCACTTGATCTTGTAGAGCGGCGGGCACGACAGGTAGACGTGACCGGCCTCGATCAGCGGACGCATGAACCGGAACAGCAGCGTCAGCAGCAGCGTGTTGATGTGCTGGCCGTCGACGTCGGCGTCGGCCATCAGGATGACCTTGTGGTAGCGCAGCTTCGAGATGTCGAACTCGTCGTGCACACCGGTGCCGAGCGCCGTGATCAGCGCCTGGACCTCGGCGTTCTTCAGGACCTTGTCGATCCGCGCCTTCTCCACGTTGAGGATCTTGCCGCGGATGGGCAGGATCGCCTGGAAACGGGAGTCGCGGCCACCCTTGGCGGAGCCGCCGGCCGAGTCGCCCTCGACGATGAACAGCTCGCACTTCTCGGGGTCGTTCCACTGGCAGTCGGCCAGCTTGCCCGGCAGCCCGCTGCCCGACTCGAGCAGCGACTTGCGCCTGGTGAGGTCGCGCGCCTGGCGCGCGGCGATGCGGGCGCGCGAGGCCTGCAGCGACTTGTTGATGATGTCTTTCGCCTCGCCGGGGTTGCGCTCGAACCAGTCGCGCAGATGGTCGTTGCAGGCCTTCTGGACGAACGACTTCGCCTCGGTGTTGCCCAGCTTGGTCTTGGTCTGGCCCTCGAACTGCGGGTCGGACAACTTCACCGAGATGATCGCGGTCAGCCCCTCGCGGACGTCTTCACCGGAGAGGTTGTCGTCCTTGCCCTCCTTGAGGAACTTCTGCTCGCGGGCGTAGCGGTTGACGATCGTGGTCAGCGCGGCGCGGAAGCCCTCTTCGTGGGTGCCGCCCTCCGCCGTGTTGATCGTGTTGGCGAACGTGTAGACGGACTCGGTGAAGGAGTTGTTCCACTGCATGGCGATCTCGACCGCGATGCCCTCGCCCTCCTCCTCGAAGGAGATGATCGACGAGTGCGCCGGCTCCTTCTTGGCGTTGAGGTACTGGACGAAGTCGGCCAGACCACCCGCGTACGAGTAGGTCACCGTGTGCGGTTCGCCGTTGACGTGGTCGGGGCGCTCGTCGGTGAGCGTGATCGTCAGGCCCTTGTTGAGGAAGGCCGTCTCCTGGAAGCGCCGCGAGAGCGTCTCGTAGTTCCAGGTGGTGGTCTCGAAGATCCCGGGGTCGGGCCAGAACGTGATCGAGGTGCCCGTCTCGTCGGTGCCCTCGCCCTGGGCGAGCGGCGCGACCGGCTTGGACATCTCGTAGCGCTGGCGCCAGTAGTGGCCGTTCTGCTTGATCTCGACGTCCATGGCGGTGGACAGCGCGTTGACGACGGCCGATCCGACGCCGTGCAGACCGCCGGAGACCGCGTAGGACTGGCTGTCGAACTTGCCGCCCGCGTGCAGCGTGGTCAGCACGACCTCGACGGCGGAGCGCTTCTCCACCGGGTGGATGCCGGTGGGGATGCCTCGCCCGTCGTCGATCACGCGGACGCCGTTGTCGGCCAGGAGCGTGATGTCGATCCTGGTGGCGAACCCGGCCAGGGCCTCGTCCACCGCGTTGTCCACGATCTCGTAGACCAGGTGGTGGAGGCCGCGCTCGCCGGTGGAGCCGATATACATACCCGGGCGCTTACGAACCGCCTCAAGCCCTTCGAGTACGGTGATTGAGCTAGCGTCGTAGGACAACTGCGAAATCCTCCTGCCGCGGACACGCGGCGGGGGAGGCGATCAACCTAGAAGCTGCCCCTGCCGTGCCCGTCACCGTCGTGAGTGCCCCGATGCGCGGTCACCCAGGGGAGTCGGCTTGGTGCCGGGGTGACACGCAAGCGGACGTGTCCGGAATCCTTTTTCATTCTACCGCCTCCGGAGGCCCGAGGTGGCAATGAACGCGCCTGTGATGCTCTCTAGCTCGTTTTGCCCCCTGCCCAGCATCCCCCCTCCGGAAAGGGGGGCGATCGCGTCTGTGGCTTTCTGATCGCCCCCGACGCCTACCCGTAGGTGTCACCGGGGCCCCGGCTTCCGGTCACCCGCAACCCTCCCGACGGGCGGGGCGCGTTCTGCGGCCCCCTGACCTTGACCTTCGTGACCGTGCCGTCGCCGAGCTCCTCGTTGAGCCTGCGTACGAGGGTGCGCGCGAGCAGCCGGACCTGCGTCGCCCACGCCGTCGAGTCGGCCACGACCAGCACCTCGCCGTCCTCGAACGACTCCGGCTTGGTGTGGGCGGCGAGGCCGGGGCCGACGATGTCGCGCCAGCGTCCGAAAACCGCCCCCACCGCCACCGGACGCTCCCAGCCGCGGTCGGACAGCAGGTCGGCGATGGCCCGGCCGAAAAGCTGGGGATCGCCGCCGTTACGGCTCGGACCTGCCTTCTTGCGCCTCGGCTCGCGCCGGGGGAGCTGCCCGCGCTTGGCGGCGTCGGCCTTGGCCTGGGCGAGCTTCTCGCGCGCCATCGCCACCCCGCGGGCGGTCACGTGCTCGGGCGCGGGCCCGTCCGCGGGTTGTCCACCGCCCTGTGGACGGCCGGGCCCCGCCTCAGTGGCCGGGCCGCCCGGCTCGTCAGCGGACACGGGTCACACTCCCTCCTGTGACGTCGAACCGGCCGCCCGTGAGCTCCGCGGGCACGTCGTCGGGCACGGCGGCGGTGATGAGCACCTGCTCGGCGGGCGCGACCATCTCGGCGAGCCGCCGCCGGCGCTGACCGTCGAGCTCGGCGAACACGTCGTCGAGGATCAGCACCGGGTCGCCCCCGTCGGCGCGCAGCAGGTCGTAGGCGGCCAGCCGGAGCGCCAGCGCGAACGACCAGGACTCGCCGTGGCTGGCGTACCCGCGGGCGGGCAGATCGCCGAGGCGCAGGATCAGGTCGTCGCGGTGGGGCCCGACCAGGGTGACGCCCCGCTCGAGCTCCGACTGGCGGACCTCCAATAGCCGCTCCCGCAGACTCTCTTCAAGGGTTTTCCCCAAGTCTGTGGATAACGTCTGTGTATCAAGAGATCCCCTGTCAGCGGGGGCTTCACGCTCTCCGTCGCCCTCTCCGGTGTCCACACCTGTGGACAACGTGCTGCGGTAGGCCAGCGTCGCCGGCGCGCTCGACGGGGCGAGCGCGGCGTACGCGCCGGCGACCAGCGGCCGCAGCGCCTCGATCAGCTCCAGCCGCCCACGCAGCAGCTCCGCACCGTGCTGGGCGAGGTGGGCGTCCCAGACCTCCAGCGTGCTCAGGACGTCTCCGGCGCCCGCGGCCGAGAACCCGGCGTCGCGTTCCTGCCGCCGGGCGCTCCTGGCCCCTCTGCGCGCCTGCGCGGCCGTACGCAGCAGCGCGCCGCGCTGCTTCAGCACGCGGTCGTAGTCGGCCCGCACGCCGGCGAACCGCGGCGTGCGCGCCACCAGCAGGTCGTCGAGGAAGCGACGGCGCTCGGACGGGTCGCCCTTGGACAGCGCGAGGTCCTCGGGGGCGAACAGCACCGTGCGCAGCAGGCCGACGACGTCGCGGGCCCGCGACACGGGCGCGCGGTTGAGCCGCGCGCGGTTGGCCCGCCCCGGGTTGATCTCCAGCTCGACGAGCGCCCGCCGGTCGTCCCTGTGGACGGCGCAGCGCACGATCGCCCGGGTGGCGCCCTGACGCACGAGCGGCGCGTCGTTCGCCACCCGGTGGCTGGAATGCGTCGCCACGTAGCCGAGGGCCTCGACCAGATTGGTCTTGCCCTGGCCGTTGGGCCCCACGAACGCCGTGACGCCCGGCTCCAGGCCGAGCTCCACGGAGGCGTAGGACCGGAAGTCGGTCAGCGAGAGGTGGGCGACATGCACCCCTCGAAGGTTAGTGCGCCCCGGCGGCTGCTGGAGGCACCTGTGGCCGTCCTGTGGAAAACCCTAGCGGTCGACCTCGCGCGGCGGCGTCACGTCGGCGCCGGGAGCGTCGGCGCCCTTGGAGACGCTGCCCTCCTTCGAGGTGACCGCGTGGCCGCCGAACTGGTTGCGCAGCGCCGCCACGACCTTCATCGCGGGCGAGTCGTCCTGCCGCGAGGCGAACCTGGCGTACAGCGCGGCGGTGATGACCGGGAGCGGGACGGCGTGGTCGACGGCCGCCTGGACCGTCCAGCGGCCCTCGCCGGAGTCTTGTGCGTAGCCGTGCAGCTGGTCGAGGTGCTCGTCGTCGTCGAGCGCGCGAACCAGTAGGTCGAGCAGCCAGGAACGGATGACCGTGCCGGTGCGCCAGCTGGCGAACGAGCCCTTGACGTCCTTGACGATGTCGGAGGCCTCGAGCAGCTCCCAGCCCTCGGCGAAGGCCTGCATCATGCCGTACTCGATGCCGTTGTGGACCATCTTCGAGAAGTGGCCCGCGCCGACGTCGCCGGCGTGGACGAAGCCGTCCTCGCCCTCGGGCTTGAGCGTCTCGAAGATCGGCATGAGCCGGTCGACGTTGGGCTTGTCGCCACCGCACATGAGCGCGTAGCCGTTCTGCAGGCCCCAGACGCCGCCGCTGACGCCGCAGTCGACGAAGCCGATCTGCTTGCGGGCCAGCTCGGCGGCGTGCTTCTGGTCGTCCACGTAGTGGGAGTTGCCGCCGTCGACGACGATGTCGCCCTCGGCGAGCAGCTCGCCCAGCTGGTCGATGGTGGACTGCGTCGGCGCGCCGGCGGGCACCATGACCCACACCGCGCGCGGCGCCTCAAGACGTTCGGCCAGCTCCTTCAGGCTGCCGACGTCGCTGACGGCCGGGTCGCGGTCGTAACCGACCACCTCATGACCACCGCGGCGCAGCCGCTCGGCCATGTTGCCGCCCATCTTGCCCAGTCCGATCATGCCGATCTGCATGTTCCGTACCCCCCTTGTCAGGGTTTCATCTTCCCCGATGTCAGCCTCAGCCTGACAGTCGGATGGGCATGATCAGGTAACGGTAATCGGGACCCGTCGCGTCATCCACAGGCTTGCCGCCGGTGAGGATAGCGGGCTTCGTCGAGGTGGTCATCTGCAGCCTCGCCACATCGGAGTCGATCGCCCCCAGCCCTTCCAGGAGGAACTGGTGGTTGAAGGCGATGTTCATCTCCTCGCCCTCGTAGTCGACCGGCAGGGCCTCGACGGCCTGCGCCTCGTCGCCGCTGCCGGCCTCCAGCACCACCTCGCCGCTGCGGAAGGCCAGGCGTACGGGGGTGTTGCGCTCGGCGACCAGGGCCACGCGTTTGACCGCCTCGACGAACGGCCCTGTGGACAGGTCGGCGCGGGCGGAGAACTCGGTGGGCAGCAGCGAGCGGTACTTGGGGAACTCGGGGTCGAGCAGCCGCGTCGTCGTCCGGCGGCCGTTGCTCGAGAAACCGATCATGCCCTCACCCTTGCCGCCGGAGGAGCTGAGCGCGATCTCGACCTCGGCGCCGCTCGTGCCGAGCGCCTTGGCCGTGTCGGCGAGCGTCTTGCCGGGGATCATCGCGACGGCGCTGAAGTCGGGCTGCCCCGGCTGCCACCTGAGCTCGCGTACGGCCAGCCGGTAGCGGTCGGTCGCGGCGAGGGTGACCGTGTCGCCCTCGATCTCCATCCGCACGCCGGTGAGCATCGGCAGCGTGTCGTCGCGACCCGCGGCGACGGCGACCTGGGCGACGGCCGAGGCGAACACGTCGCTGCCCACCCGGCCGGCGGCCGGCGGCATGGCCGGCAGCGAGGGGTAGTCCTCCACAGGCATGGTGAGGAGGGTGAACCGCGAGCTGCCGCAGGTGACGACCGCCTTGGCGCCGTCCACCACGAAGTCCACAGGCTGTGCGGGAAGCGCGCGGGTGATCTCGGCGAGCAGCTTGCCCGAGACCAGGACGACTCCCGGCTCACCGGTGTGGAGCTCGAGCGTGACCTCGGCCGAGACCTCGTAGTCGAAGCCCGACAACTTCAGCCGCTGCTCGTCGGTCACCTCCAGGCGCATGCCGGCGAGCACGGGCACCGACGGCCGCGCCGGGAGGCTGCGTGCCGTCCATGCCACCGCCTCAGCGAGGACGTCTCGCTCGATTCGGAACATCACGGTGATCAGCCTCCTGCTTCGTCGTTGATTGCGCGAGTCCACTCTCCCGCACTCGTGCTCGGGGAGGGGCCCCTCTATGAGTCTTTGAGTTTCTTAGTTAGAGAGATAAGAGGTCATCACACTAGGGGCTGTGGGAACTGTGGACAACCGGCGTCTTGGCTGGTCAGTGGCCGTATTTTCGTCCACCGAGGGTGTGGGTGAAGCCTGGGGAGAACTCGGCGGCCTGGGGATGAGTTTTCTTCGCCCACAGGCCGTCCCCAGATCTTGGTGCCTTCATCCACGGCAGAACCGGGGTTATCCACGAGGTTTCCACAGCTTATCCACGGGGTAAATCGGACGCCCCTGGAGCCCCAGATCCGCTGTTCACAGGCCGTCCACACGTCATCCACACTTATCCCCGAGTAGTCCCCAGGATGTCCCCACCCTTGTCCCCAACCGATGTGGATGGATTTTTCCTGGCTTTCCCGGGCATTCGGCGGTCGCGATTTTGCGTTTGCGCTGGTCCACAGCGTTTTCCACAGGCTGTGCATGAAGTCAGGAGCCGCGCTGTGTCTGCTTGATCCGCATTGTCAGCTCGTTGACCTGGTTGTACATCGACCGGCGCTCGGCGATGAGCGACCGGATCTTCCGCTCCGCGTGCATGACCGTGGTGTGGTCGCGTCCGCCGAACTGCTGGCCGATCTTCGGCAGCGACAGCTCCGTCAGCTCGCGGGCGAGGTACATCGCGATCTGCCGGGCGTTGACGAGGGCCCGGCTGCGGGACGTGCCGCACAGGTCGTCGATGCTGATGCCGAAGTAGTTGGCGGTCTCGGTCATGATCGCCGCGATGGTGATCTCGGTGTCGGACTCCGAGGTGATCAGGTCCTTCAGCACCACCTCGGCCAGTTGCAGGTCGACGCCCTGCCGGTTGAGGCTGGCGAACGCGGTGACCCGGATCAGCGCGCCTTCGAGCTCGCGGATGTTGGTCGAGATGCGGCTGGCGATGTACTCGAGCACCTCGGGCGGCGCGGCCAGGCCCTCCTGTATGGCCTTCTTCCGCAGGATCGCGATGCGGGTCTCGAGCTCGGGCGGCTGGACGTCGGTGATCAGACCCCACTCGAAGCGGTTGCGCAGCCGGTCCTCCAGCGTGATGAGCTGCTTGGGCGCCCGGTCGCTGGAGATCACGATCTGCTTGTTGGCGTTGTGGAGGGTGTTGAAGGTGTGGAAGAACTCCTCCTGCGTCTGCTCCTTGCCCTCCAGGAACTGGATGTCGTCCACGAGCAGGATGTCGATCGCGCGGTAGCGGCCGCGGAACCCGTCGGCCTTGTGGTCGCGGATGCTGTTGATGAAGTCGTTGGTGAACTCCTCGGAGCTCACGTACCGCACCCGCGCGCCGTCGTAGAGGCTCTGCGCGTAATGCCCGATCGCGTGCAGCAGGTGCGTCTTGCCCAGTCCCGAGTCGCCGTAGATGAACAGCGGGTTATACGCCTTCGCCGGCGACTCCGCGACCGCGACGGCGGCCGCGTGCGCGAACCGGTTGCTGGCGCCGATGACGAACGTCTCGAACGTGTACTTCTGGTTGAGACGGGCCGGTTCGCTGGGCTTGCTGCTCTTCGCCTCCCACCGGTTGGGGGCCGGCTCGGGGGACTTCTCCACAGGCGGTGTGTACGGCTGCGCCTGTTCAAAAGTGAAGCCCTGCTGTGGATATTCGGTGGACGACGCAGGCTGCTCGGGCTGTGGGGAGTAGTACTGCGGCGGCTCGGAAGCCGGACTGTGCTGGGGTTGCGCGGGCTGTGCATAACGCAGCTGACCCTCCACACCCTGGGGATAACTCTGAGTCACAGGCTGTTGATGAGGGTCGCCGGGCGACGGCTCGGGAGCCGTCGTGTCGATCATCACGGCCAGCCGCATGGTCCGTCCGAGCTCCTGCGACAGCGCGTGCACCACGAGCGAGCGCAGCTTGCCCTCGATGAGGTCCTTGACGAAGTCGTTCGGGACGCCGAGCACGATCGTGTCGTTCGCCAAGGCGATCGGACGCACCATCGACAACCACGTGCGCTGCTGGATCGGCACGTTCTCGTTGAGGAAGTTGCCCAGGGCCCTCGCCCATACCGCGCCGAGATCGACACCGTTCATGGCGCGACTCCCCTCCTCGATCCTCGCGGGCCCCCGCGTTTGTCTGTCCACATGAGACGGCCGCCCATGTCGATGAGCGGCCGGTTCGTCCACAGGTGGCGGCCGGGCGTCGTACCGCCCGCCTCCACAGCTGATCCACAGGCTGTCCACAGGCCCTGAGCGGCTCGAAAAGGCCGACAGTAGCGATGTGCACAGCTGTGTTCAAGACGTTGTCCACAGCCTAGTGGCACCTGGGGGCACATACTGTGGACGTAGTCCCGGTGGTGGAAAACCCGCCTGTGGATTGGTGGACAACCGCTCCGGTTTGACCTGGGGGGTCCTTCACCCGTAACGTACGACGGTCGGCTTGTCACGCGACGGCTATTTCGCGTGCCCTCGCACTCCTGGCAGGCCATCCATGTGTGTTCAGCGTCCTTGTGGCGCACCTTCGAGCCTGGAGCCCACCCGTGAGCAAGCGTACTTTCCAGCCGAACAACCGTCGCCGCGCGAAGACCCACGGCTTCCGGCTGCGGATGCGCACCCGGGCCGGTCGCGCCATCCTCGCCGCCCGCCGTCGTAAGGGCCGCGAATCGCTGTCGGCCTGATCGTCCCGCGCCCGATAGTCGGCCCGCCGGTGCATCTCACCGGCGGGCGATAGGCGTATACGGTGCTGTCCCGGCAATCCCGCATGCGGCGCGGGGAGGAGTTCGAGGCGGCGGTCAGACGCGGCAAACGCGCCGGCCGCCCGACCCTGGTGGTGCATTTCACGCTTTCAGGGGACGAGCCGCCTCTGGTCGGATTCGTGGTGAGCAAGGCCGTCGGTGGCGCAGTGACCCGGAACAAGGTCAAACGACGGCTCCGACACCTGATGCGGGACCGTCTCGACCGGTTGCCACGAGGTAGCCTGCTTGTGGTACGCGCCAATCCACCGGCCGCGTCCGCGCGATTCGAGCACCTGGCCGCCGAACTCGACTCCGCGCTGGATCGTCTCCTCCGGCGGCGCGAGTCCTCGACGGGTGAACACAAATGACGGAGCAGCCGCACCAGGTGGCGCCGAGCCTCGCCGCTCGGGTGTTCATCGTCCTCATCCGGTTCTATCGGGCGTTCATCAGCCCGCTGCTCGGTCCGCGCTGTCGCTTCTACCCGTCGTGCAGTGCCTACGGGCTGGAGGCGATTGCCGTACACGGCGCCTTGCGCGGCATATGGCTGACTGTCCGGCGTATCGGGCGGTGCCACCCATTCCATCCCGGAGGTATAGACCCGGTGCCCCCACGCCCGGTCCGGTCCCACGAAACGCAAGGGAGATAGCTCGGTGGAGCTGTCCTGGCTGAGCTGGCTGTACCAAGCCGTAGCCCACGTCATCATCTGGATCCATACTGGATACAGCACGGTCCTCGACCCGGACAGCGGGCTGACCTGGGCGTTGACGATCATCACGCTGACCGTGTTCATGCGGCTCCTGATCTTCCCGCTCTTCCTCAAGCAGATGCGCTCGTCGAGGAAGATGCAGGAGCTCGCCCCCAAGGTGCAGGAACTGCGTAAGCGTTACAAGAACGACAAGCAGCGCATGAACCAGGAGGTCATGGCGCTGTACCAAGGAGCGGGGGCCAACCCGCTCGGCGGCTGTCTTCCTGTGGTCGCCCAGTTCCCGATCTTCATCTCCATGTTCACCGTGCTCCACAACATGGCTGACGGCCATGCGAAGTACGGCATCACGCAGGAACTCGTCGACAGCGCCAGGAGTGCGCACATCTTCGGCGCGCCGCTGCCCGCGAACTTCTGGATGTCGGCGGAGCAGATCGCGAACTTCGGCGCGACCCCCGTCCAGACCAAGGTGGTCCTGGGGATCTTCGTGGCGATCAGTTCGTTCACCACGTTCCTCACCGTCCGGCAGAGCGTCACCCGCTCGATGCAGCAGATGCCGGACAACCCCATGGCGCAGCAGCAGAAGATCCTGATGTACATCTCGCCGCTGTTCGCCTTCTTCAGCCTGAACTTCCCCCTCGGCCTGATCATGTACTGGGTCACCACCAACCTGTGGACCCTCGGTCAGCAGCACTGGTTCTACAGCCGGCACCCCATGCCGAAGTACGACGCCAAGGGCAATGTCATTCCGGTCGAGCCGAAGCCCAGTTTGATCGCGAAGCTCCGCAAGACCACGCCGGCCGAGCAGGCACCTACGCCGGAGCCTCCCGCGCCTAAGATCATTAGGCAGCAGCCGACCCGGCAGACCCGTAGCAAGCGCACCGGCAGCAAGAAGTCGTGAACACGAAGGAGAGGCCGGCCATGACCGAGGCCGAGCAGGAGAAGGCTCCTGATCTCAATGCGCTGGAGCAGGAAGGCGAGATCGCTGCCGACTACGTCGAGGGCCTTCTCGACATCGCCGACATCGACGGCGACATCGACATGGACGTCGAGGGCGACCGCGCTCTCGTCTCCGTGGTCGGAGTGAAGGGCGCCGAGCTGGTCGGGCCTGGGGGAGAGGTCCTCGAGGCGCTGCAGGAGCTGACCCGTCTGGCCGTGCACCGCCAGACCGGCGAGCGTTCGAGGCTGATGCTCGACGTGGCCGGCTACCGCGAGCGGCGCCGCGCCGAGCTCACCAAGCTCGGCACCGAGGTCGCCAACGAGGTCAAGGAGCGCGGTGAGCCCAAGCCGCTGCAGCCGATGACGCCGTTCGAGCGGAAGATCGTGCACGACGCCGTCGCGGCGGCCGGGCTCCGTAGCGAGTCGGAGGGGGAGGAGCCCCACCGCTACGTGGTCGTCCTGCCCGCCTGAGGCGTCTCACGTCCCTGGATCGGCCGTCCGCCCGCCGTCGCGCGTGGCAGGCGGCCGTTCGTCATTTGTCACGTTTTTTACCGTACGTGGCTTCTTGGGGGGATGAAGGATCGTTTGTCATAGGTGAGTGGTGTGCCGGGATCGCTGCGCAGACCGCTTTCAGCCCGGCCCGCTAGTCTTCACCTGTGATCTCACCCGTAGCCTTGGGTGGGGCCGTGAAAGCAGCGTCGACCCCCTAGCTCAGCCACCGTTCCGACGAGCGACACCAGTCTCAGAAAGGGCCAGCCGACCAGTGAGCGATGAGCTTCCGGAGCCGCCGGAGATAGCGCGGGACGTCTTCACCGGGGAGGCCTGGGAGCGCGCGAACGCCTTCGCCGGGCTGCTCGCGGGTCCCGGCGTCGTCCGCGGGCTGCTGGGTCCGCGAGAGGTGCCCCGCATCTGGGACCGCCACCTGCTCAACTGCGCCGTCGTGGCCGAGGCCGTGCCGCCCGACGTACGGCTGGTCGACATCGGGTCCGGCGCCGGGTTGCCCGGGCTGGTGCTGGCGATCGTCCGACCGGATATCACGGTCACCCTCCTCGAACCGCTGCTGCGGCGTACCGTCTTCCTTGAGGAGAGCGTCGAGGCGCTCAAGCTCGACAACGTCGAGGTGCTGCGCGGGCGAGCGGAGGAGCTCGCCGGTAAGCGAGAGTTCGACGTTGCCAGTGCCCGTGCGGTGGCGCCGCTCGACCGCCTGCTCACCTGGGCGATGCCGCTGCTTCGCGAGGGCGGTGAGCTCATCGCCATGAAGGGGGAGCGGGCGGCCGAGGAACTCGCCGAAGCGGAGAGCCGGCTGCGCGCGAGTGGGGCGCTAACGGCTGAGCTTGTGACCGTCGGGCGCGGTAAGGTCGAGCCGCCTGCAACATTGGTTCGGGTGGTAGCGGGTCGCCCGCCGGAGCGAGCAGCGAGGCGGCGACGAAGGAGGTGACGGTTGTGCCAGTCGCGTCAAGCGGTCTTGGCTGGCCGGAGAGCCGTTCGTCCGAGAGTCCCACCGGGGTTGGCTGGCCCGAAATGGGCGTGTCGCGACAGCGAATTCCCGGCACCGGCACACCACTGGTTGAAAGGATGGCCATCGTGACCCAGACCCCCCTGAACCCCGGTGATTCGCCGTTGGTACGAGAGGCGCTCAGCTCAGTGGTTTCACGTGAAACGTCGGTAGGCCAGGCAGCCGGCAGCGCCGGCCCGACCTCTGTGGACGGCGACGTCTGGCCGCGTCCGGCGAAGACCCGCGTGATCGCCGTGGCCAACCAGAAGGGCGGGGTGGGCAAGACCACCACCTCGGTCAACATTGCCGCCGCCCTGTCGATGCACGGGCAGCGGGTCCTCGTGGTCGACCTCGACCCCCAGGGCAACGCCTCCACCGCCCTGGCCACCGAGCATCGCGGGGACGTACCGGACGTGTACCAGGTGCTGGTGGACGATCTGCCCATGGCGGACATCGTCAAGCAGGTCCCCGACATGCCGAACCTCTACTGCGCACCGGCCACCATCGACCTCGCGGGCGCCGAGATCGAGTTGGTCTCGCTGGTGGCGCGAGAGGCGCGGCTGCGGCGGGCGCTCGCGGCGTACGACGCGGTGGAGTTCGACTACATCATCATCGACTGTCCTCCGTCGCTCGGCCTGCTGACGGTCAACGCTCTCGTCGCGGCGGACGAGGTCATGATCCCGATCCAGTGCGAGTACTACGCGCTGGAGGGCCTGGGCCAGCTCCTGCGGAACGTCGACCTGATCCGCGCGCACCTCAACCCCACCCTGCGGTTGTCGACCATCGTCCTGACCATGTACGACGGCCGTACCCGGCTGGCATCGCAGGTGGCCGAGGAGGTGCGCTCGCACTTCGGCGACACCGTGCTCAACACCGTCATCCCGCGCAGCGTCCGGCTGTCGGAGGCGCCCAGCTACGGGCAGTCGGTGATGACGTACGACCCGGGATCCAGCGGCGCGATGGCGTACAAGGACGCCGCCCGCGAGATCGCCCACCAGGCGCCCGTCGCCTGACAGCCCTGTCATTCGGTGCGCATCAGGCCGTGACGGCAGATTCTGGTGGTGTCGGGGTAAATCCAGCCGGGCGGTGTGTGGCGAGCGAGCACTCCGCCGGGTTCGCAACGGTAACCTCTCCTGGAGTGACCGGAACCAACCGGGTGATGAGGAGACGCAGTGGCGCAGCAGCGGCGGGGATTGGGCAAGGGGATCGGGGCGCTCATCCCGACCGGTCCCATCGTTGACGGCACGGGGACGGTTCCTCCCCAGGCCAACGGGTCAGCTGGGGAAGCAGGTCTCGCGCCCGTCGCCGGTGCGTACTTCAAAGAGATCCCGCTGAAGGCGATCGTCCCCAACCCCCGGCAGCCGCGTGAGGTCTTCGACGAGGAACGCCTTGAGGAACTTGCGGCGTCCATCCGTGAGGTCGGCCTGCTGCAGCCGATCGTGGTCCGCCCGGTGGGTGGCGGTCAGTATGAATTGATCATGGGGGAGCGGCGCTGGCGAGCCTGTCACCAGGCCGGCGTCGATCCGGTTCCCGCCATCGTGCGCAACACGCAGGACACCGAGCTCCTGCGGGACGCGCTCATCGAGAACCTCCAGCGCCAGGAACTGAACCCATTGGAAGAGGCGGCGGCGTACCAGCAGCTGCTGGACGACTTCCAGGCCACGCATGATCAGCTGGCGAAGAAGCTCGGTCGTTCCCGTTCGCACATCTCCAACACCCTGCGACTGCTCAAGCTGCCCGCCGAAGTCCAGTTGCACGTGGCCGCCGGCACCCGCGTGACCGCGGGGCACGCGCGTGCGCTGCTCGGGCTGGACAGCGCCGAGGAGCAGATCAAGCTGGCCAAGCGCATCGTTGCCGAGCTGCTCTCCGTACGGGCTGTGGAGGAGATCGTCTCCATGGGGAGCGCCGAGGCTGCGCCCGAGCAGAAGCCGGCCCGCACCCGCTCCGCACCCAAGCCAACCGCCCCCGGCCTGACCCACCTGGCCGACCGCCTCTCCGACCACTTCGAGACCAAGGTGAAGGTCGACCTCGGGCGCCGGAAGGGCCGCATCGTGGTCGAGTTCGCCACCATCGACGACCTCGAACGCATCATCGGCACCATGGCCCCGGAAGCCGTACGCGCCATGCGAGAGGCAGAAGCCTGAGGCGTGTTTCACGTGAAACACGCCTCCATTGAAGCTGTGGACGTTCTGGGTGGGCGTGGCACGTTGGGCAGGCGGGCCTCTCAACGGGTCGGCCCCTAGCTTCCGGCGAACGGCATAGCGCCACCCGCACACCATCCATCCGCTCCTGACAACTTGCGGTGTTCGGCGACGGAGACCGCAAGCGCTTGTGCGTCCGGCCGAGCTCGGTCGCAAGGCCGAGTCAGTCGCAGAGCCTTATGGCCCGCCTCCCCGCCTCCCCGCCTCCCCGCCTCCCCGCCGACCTTGTGCCCGTGGTGCCCCGCGGTGATCGGTGCTAGCGGTGCCCGCGGTGCTCGCGGTGCCCGCGGTGCTCGCGGTGGCGGCGGTGGCGGCGGTGGCTGTGACGCCGCGAGACTATGATGCCGTGACGCCGTGACGCCGTGACGCCGTGACGCCGTGACGCCGTGACGCCGTGACGGCACGGCATCTCATTGGCCGCAGCTCGATGCTTCACCCAGGCGGCCCTCGCGGCGGTGGCCCGCGTGCCGGAGCCGTCGGTAACGACGACACACAGCGGCCACTGGGAGATCGCCGATGACAACGGTGGGCGACGGCGGAGGCGACGGTGGAGGCGACGGTGGAGGCGGCGGCGCGGCGGCGGCGGCGCGGCGGCGGCGGCGGCGGCGCGGCGGCGGCGGCGGCGGCGCGGCGACGGTGGGCCATCTCCCTGCCGAAGTTGACCTCATCGACCCGGCACCGGTATGACGTCCTCACGCCGCACCAAGAATGGCGGCGGTCGCCAACCACTGTCGACAGCGACGACGATGCAACAGCACGGCCAGGACAATGCGAACGGTGACCACTCTCCCAGGTGACCGTGCTGGAGGCCGCCCCTGACATCCTGGGACGGCTCGACGAGGACGTGGCCGGGGCCATGCTCGACGTACTGCGGGGGGAGGTCGTCGAGTTCGTCACCCGCGCCGAGGTTACCGAGGTCCGCGACGGCCTCTCGCAGACGGCGTGCATCAACTCCATGGCCACACCGGCGATGGTGTCCGGCCACTGCCCCTCATCGATCCGGGTTGGCGGACCCATGTCCGCGGTGTCTCGGCAGTACTGATACGGGGTCGGTCGCGACCGCATGGATAGCGGTCCCAGTCGGCCGGGCAGTCCAGGTCCGTGGGAGTGCTCACGTACCGGTGTGAGGACACCGCTGAACCGACATTCGGGCGCTACGCTCGCCAGCAATGGCGAAGTGTTTCACGTGAAACCACCGCAGCCGCTCGCCGGCACACGACTGTAGACATGCCTCTGCCAACGGCCCGCCATACCGGCACCGCAAGCCGCCGACCGCGCCAACGACGCCACCGGACACAGAAACGGAAACGGAAACGAGCACGGCTGCCCACCCGCCTCGGCTGCTGCACAGGTATGGCAGCAGTCATGCCGCCTTCAGGGCGGGCCTCTGGCAACATGCACGCAACTCCCGGGCCTGGCCGACACCCCGGGGATCGACACCAGCGGCACCACCGCCGATGTGGGTGTGCTTACAGTGGCACTCCGCGGCGCTGGCCTGACTCAGCTATTGGCTGGAGTAGCTGGACCTTGGCAGGTGTCAGAGGCGGTGGTCCGGTAGGAGCGTCGCTCGCAGAGACACCAACACTCTCCTCAGGGCGTTGAGCGACCTGCCCAATGACCAGCGGGTACCCGAACCTGCCATCACGCGGCCGCCGCTGACCTGGTCGAGCATGTTCCGTGGCGAGGGGCGCGGCGAGAGGCTCAGCGAGAGGCGCGGGGAGAGGCGCGGTGAGGGGCGCGGTGAGGGGCGTGGCAAGAGTGCCGAGCGACTTGCCCACCAGCAGCGCGGTGGGTGCTTCCGCTGCAGCCAGCGCCATGCTCGCCCACACAAAGAGCACGATCCGCCGACCGGCATCAGATCGGCATCTGCCTCGGCAGAGGTAGCAACATGGCGAAGGCAGCAACATGGCGGAGGCAGCAGCCTGGCAGAGGATCTCGGTGTTCCCAGCGAGGAAGCCCCATCGAGCGGCTCGCCGTTAGCGAGGCGTTCGGTCCTGCGGCAGCTAATCACTGAGAGGCATCCACCGTGTCCCGGTTGAAGGCGGAGCAGTCTGGGCGGACAGCTGCTTACTGCCAACACCGAGGGAGCCACCCAACTGTGCAACCCGAGACAACGCCCTGACATAGACCGGGACACCCCTCACCGCAAACCCGGCGCTCGTTTCACGTGAAACACTGCACACTCGCCGCCGCCGCTGCCGCTGCCGCTGCCGCTGCTGCCGCCATCGCCACTGCCATCGCTGTCGTCGTCGTCGACGACGCTTGGCGACCGCCGTTTTCGTTGGTGCGACATGAGGGCGTCCATGCCGGATGCCGGGTTGGTGTGCTCGGCTTCAGGGGTGGCAGGGAACGGTGTGCCCGTCTAGGCCGTTGTGGTTGCCGTTCGCCTTGTCGTGGCCGTGGCTGTTGTGTTGTCTTCGCTGTCGAGGGTCGATTGGTGACCGCTGTCTTTCTTGTCGCGGGGTGAGGACGTCGTGCCGGATGCCGGGTCGATGTGGTCAACATCGGCAGGGGAGATGGCCCGCCGTCGCCCCGCTGTCTCCCGTTGTGTCGTCGGCGATCTCGTCGTGGCAGCTGTGTGTCGTCGTTGCCGTCGGCGGCGGCATGCCGTCGTTTGCGCTTTTGAAGCATGGTCTTGGGGCGTCATGCTGGGAGTCGGTATCGATGGTGCTCAGCTTCGGTGGCACAAGAGCCTGCCCCGCCTGCCCCGCCTGCCCCGCCTGCCCCGCCTGCCGCGCCTGCCGCTGCCGCACGATGTTGTCGTTGCTCCGCCGGCCTTTGTGTTCGTCGCCATCGACGGTGGCATGCACCGTCGATGGCTTCCTGGGATGAGGGCTCACGACAGACGGCGGTATCCACGATGCTCGGCGGCGGAACGAGGAACGGCGCCCGCGCTCCTCCTCCCGCCGTTGTCGCCGCCGTCTGCGTGGTCATTGTTGTGGCTGCTGCGTCGTCGGTGCTGATGGCGGCGGCATGCCAACGCTGCTGGCTTTCTGGGGTGTGACGTGAGGGCCTCATGCCGGATGCCGGATGCCGGATCGATGTGGTCAGCTTCGGTGACGCAGGGAATGGTGTCCCTGCCCGCGCCGTCGTGGTTGCTGTTCGCGTTGACATGGTCGTGGCTGCTGCGTCGTCACTGTCGACGGGCGTGTGCCAACGCTCTGGTTTTTCTAGGGTGTGACCATTGGGCGTCACATCGGGTGCGGTCGATGTGGTCAGTTTCGGCGGTGGGAGACGGCTTCCGCTCACCGCCCCCCGCTCACCGCCCCCCCCGCTCACCGCCCCCGGCCCCTCGGGCCGTTGTCGTCGCCGGTCTCGCTGTGGCTGTTGTGTCGTTGTTGTCGACGGCGGCATGCACTGCCGGTGCCTTCTGGGGTGACCTTGGGATGCCACGCTGAAGGCCGGTATCGACGGTGCTCGGCTTCGGCGGTATGACATACGGCCGTCCCCGCGCCCGCTCTCCTGCTGTTCCGTCTCTAGCTGTCTTCACCGCCTCCTGTTGTCGTCACCGTGTTGGTGGCCAAGGACGGTGGCATGCCGCCATCGGTGTTTTCTCGCGGTGTGACCTCAGGGCGTCACGAGGGGCGGCGGCATCTACGATGCCGGGCTTCGGTGGTACGTGGAACGGCGCCGCCCCTTGCTCCTGCCGCCTGCCCGTCGGTTGCTGTCGTCACTTTCGCTGTCATCGTCGTGGCTGTTGCGGTTGCCGTCGCTGTCTCGGTCGCAGCGACCATGACGATGACCGGCGCGCGACGCCTCCCACAGAGCCGGTGAGGCCCGTCGACTGAGTTGGCTCTCGGCGGCGTGGGTGGGGTGGGCGGAGGGTGGCAGTTTTGGGTCAGGCGGTTGCCTTGCGGAGATCGGTCAGGAAGTCGTCCACCTGGTCGGGGGTGGTGTCGAAGGCGGTCATCCAGCGGACCGTGCCGGCGGGCTCGTCCCAGTAGTGGAACAGGTAGCGCTGGAGGAGCTTCTCCGAGGCGGAATGGGGGAGCGTGGCGAAGACGGCGTTGCTCTCGATCGGGTACGCCAGCGAGACGTCCGGGATGTCGGCCAGGCCGTCGGCGAGGCGCTTGGCCATGTCGTTCGCGTGGCCGGCGTTCTCGCGCCAGAGGTCGTCCGTCAGGAGAGCGGTCAGCTGCGCCGAGATGAAGCGCATCTTCGAGGCGAGCTGGAGCGACTGGCGGCGCAGGAACGGCACCGCGTGCGCCAGCGTACCGTCGAGGACGACGACCGCCTCGGCGGCCAAGGCGCCGTTCTTCGTGCCGCCGAAGCTGAACACGTCGACCCCGGCGTCCGTCGTGACGGCCTTGAGGTCGCATCCCAGGAAGGCGGCGGCGTTGGCCAGCCGGGCGCCGTCGAGGTGGAGCCGGAGACCGTGCTCGTGCGCCGTGGCGGCGAGCGCGGCGAGCTCTTCCGGGGTGTAGGACGTGCCGAGTTCGGTGACCTGGGAGACGGAGACGACCGTCGGCTGCGGTTCGTGCGGGTTGCCGATGCCGCCCAGGCGCGACGTGATGTCGGACGGGCGGAGCTTGCCGTCCTCGGTCGGTACGGTCATGAGCTTCACGCCGAGCAGCCGCTCGGAGGCGCCCGCCTCGTGGGTGGCGATGTGGGCGCTGTCGGCGCAGATGACGGCGTCGTAGCGGCCGAGCATGAGGGCGAGTCCGACCATGTTGGCGCCGGCTCCGTTGAGCACGGGGAAGGCGTGTGCGGTCGCGCCGAACGTCTCCTTGGCCTTGTCCTCGAACGCCGCGGTCCACGTGTCGTCGCCGTAGGCGGGGGCGTCCCCGTGGTTGGCGGCGGTCATGGCTTCGAGGACGGTGGGGTGCACGCCTGCGTGGTTGTCGCTGGCGAAACTCTTGGGATACATCGAATCGATCAGCACAGAGCAAGGCTACTCAGCCGCCTGTCCACGCCTGAGCCCCGTCCGGGTATGGACGTGCTCGCTCGACGTGGGGCAGGAGGTCACGTACGGACGAGCCTCGCCACGTGGGGGAGGGGTGTTTGCCCGGTCCGGGTATCGACGGGCTCGCCCGACTGAGGGAAGGGGCCGTCCACATGCAGACGGGCCCGCCCGATGTGGTCGGTTCGGGGGTGGATGTGTCCTCGCGACGTGGGGCGGGGGGTGTCCAGCCCAGGTGCAGACGACGTGGGGCGAGGGACTGGGGCCGGGTGCGGACGTGTCCATCCCCAGCCGGGGGAGGAGGTGTCTGTGGGTCAGGTGGGTTTGCGGGTGGTGGCTATCTGGAGGAGGGCGCGGCAGAGTTCGCCGAGGTCCTGGCCGGCGGCTTCGGCGGACATCGGGAGCAGCGACGTCTCCGTCATCCCGGGTGCCACGTTGACCTCCAGGAAGTGCGGTACGTCGTCGGCGTCCACGATGAGGTCCGTACGGGAGACGTCACGCAGCCCCAGCGCGGTGTGCGCGGTCACGGCCGTCTCGGCGCAGGCCGCGGCGGCGGCGGGGGAGAGGCGGGCGGGGGCGAAGAACTCGGTGCGTCCGGCCGTGTAGCGCGCCGCGTAGTCGTAGACCCCGCCGTCGGGCACGATCTCGACGGCCGGCAGCGCCACCGGCCCGTCGCCCAGGTCGACGACGGACACGGACACCTCGATGCCCTCGACGTACCGCTCGATCAGCGCGGTGTCGCCGTACGCGAAACAACCGACCATCGCGGCGGGCAGGTCTTCCGCGGTGCGGACGAACGACGCGCCGAGCGCGGAGCCGCCGCGGGCGGGCTTGACGAACAGGGGGAGGCCGAGGCGTTCGACGATGCGTCCGAGGACGGCGCTGGCGCCGAGGTCGTGGAACGTCTCCTTCGGCAGGGTGACGGATTCGGGGGTGCGCAGCCCGACCGAGCGTACGACGGCCTTGGCGGTCGGCTTGTCGAAGGCGACCCGGCACGCGTCGGGCCCGGCGCCGACGTACGGGACGTCGAGGAGTTCCAGCACGGAGCGGATCGCGCCGTCCTCGCCCGCACCGCCGTGGAGGGTCACGAAGACGGCCTCCGGCGGGTCGGCGAGGATGGACGGGACGAGGGACGCGTCGGTGTCGCGGGTCTCGACGTCGACGCCGCACGCGCGCAGCACCTCGCTGACCCTGCGGCCCGAGCGCAGAGAGACCTCCCGCTCGTAGGAGAGGCCTCCGGCCAGCACCAGCACGTGGCCCAGATCGCTCATCACTTCTCCTCCGCTGATCACACCGCTGTCCAACGGTACCGGCGTCAGGGGCGAATGGTGCACGTGAGGTACTTTCTCCGGCGATCCCACCGCATCTCGCCCGTTTCGCGGGAGAAGGGGGCCGGTTGCCGGCCCCCTTCGATCGGTCACGTCAGGCGAGGTCAGGCCCCGGGGTGTCGACGCCGTGGCGGTCGAACACGGATCCCGTGCCGAACGTGTCCCTCAGCTGCATCTCCTGCTCGATCACGCTCGCGAGGCGGCGCACGCCTTCGCGGATGCGGTCGGGCTCGGGGTAGCAGAACGACAGCCGCATGTGCCGCGACCCGCTGCCGTCGGAGAAGAACCCGGTGCCCGGCACGAACGCCACCCGCTCGGCCACGGCCCGCGGCAGGATGGCCTTGGAGTCGAGCCCTTCGGGCAGCGTCGCCCAGACGAAGAAGCCGCCCGCGGGACGTGTCCACGTCACCTCGGGCGGCATCAGGGCGTCGAGCGCGTCGAGCAGCGCGTCGCGGCGCTCACGGTAGAGCTCACGGAACGACTTGATCTGTTCGCGCCACGGCTGGGTGGCGAGGTACTGGCCCACGGCCAGCTGCGTGAACGACGAGTGCGACAGCACCGCCGACTCCATGGCGAGCACGAGCTTGTCGCGGATGGCGTGCGGTGCGAGCGCCCACCCGACGCGGAACCCGGGCGCGAGCGTCTTCGAGAACGACCCGAGGTAGACGACCCCGTCGGTGTTGTCGGCGCGCAGGGCGCGCATGGGCTCGCCGTCGAAGCCGAGCAGCCCGTACGGGTTGTCCTCGATGATGAGGATCCCGGCCCGCTGGCAGATGTCGAGCACCTGCTGCCGCCTGGCGATGTTGAGCGTGACGCCGGCGGGGTTGTGGAAGGTCGGGATGGTGTACAGGAACTTGACGGGTGCGCCGGCGGTTTCCAGCGCGTAGATGGTCTGAGCCAGCGATTCGGGCACGATGCCCTGATCGTCCATGGCTATGTGGACGACTTTCGCCTGGTACGCGGAGAACGTACCGAGGGCCCCCACGTACGAGGGTCCCTCCGCGAGCACCACGTCACCCGGGTCGATGAAGATGCGGGTCATCAGGTCGAGTGCCTGCTGCGACCCGACGGTGACGACGACGTCGTTCGCCCCGGCGTTGATCCCCTCCAGCCGCATGACCTCGCAGATCTGCTCGCGCAGGTGCAGATCGCCCTGCCCGGAGCCGTACTGCAACGCCACAGGACCGCGCCTGGTGACGAGGTCGGAGACGAGCTCGCCGACCATGTCGAGGGGAAGCGCCGTGACGTACGGCATGCCGCCGGCGAGCGAGACCACCTCGGGCCTCGACGCGACGGCGAAGAGAGCTCGAATCTCGGAGGCGACCATCCCGGCGGCTCGCGCCGCGTACCGATCGACGTAGGCGTCGATGCGCGACCCTTGGGTCGCGGGTGTCTGACCGTGATTCAGCTCTTCCGTCACGGCCCACCTCCTAGGTGTCATATCGAGCGGAAATATCAGATTACGCCAGTCGGGCATGTCGCCCGTGGCCGGGCTCGACCGTCGTGGTGTCCGCTGGGTGCATCTTCACTGGGCTACGATGCCAGTTGTGGACGCGGTTTTCGCGCGCTTTTCCGGGTCAACGATAGGGGCGGTAGTTGTCGCGCCGGCTGGTCAACATAACCCTGGACAATCTTGAAGATCTGCCTCGCCGCTGCCGGCGGTGCGTGTTCTGGGAACTCGACCCGGTCAACGGCAAGCGTGCGGCGGAGTCCGGCGATCCCGGGCTCGAGAAGGAGGCCTGGATCTCCGCGACCCTGCTGGAATGGGGCAGCTGCGGGAAGATTCTCTACGTCGACGGCATCCCGGCGGGCTTCGTGCTCTACAGTCCGCCGCTCTACACCCCGCGGTCGCTGGCTTTCCCGACGTCGCCGGTGAGCGCCGACGCGGTGTTGTTGATGACGGCGCACATCATTCCCGAGTTCACGGGCGGCGGTCTCGGACGCATGCTTGTTCAGGGCGTGGCGAAGGATTTGACCAGACGTGGTGTGAAGGCCATCGAAGCTTTCGGGGACCTTAAGTGGGAAAAGCCGAGTTGCGTCGTTCCAGCGGACTACTTGCTTTCTGTGGGGTTTAAAACTGTTCGTCCACATTTGAGATTTCCGCGCTTGCGGCTCGAACTCAAGACCGCCGTTTCCTGGCGTGAGGACGTCGAGGTGGCCCTCGAACGCCTCCTGGGCTCCATGAGCCCGGAACGAGCCCTTCGCCCCGTCTGACGGGCCGCTCAGCCCCGCGGAGCGGGCAGCAGAATGCGAAAGCCCCTCGCGATCGACTCGCGAGGGGCTTTGCAGGGCATAGCGCGCCGAACGGGTCGGCCGGGTGCAGGGCCGTTCCAGGGCTGCTCCCGGCCGACGGCCGCGGGGGCATCCGCCGGCGTGCTAGATGATGCCCTCGAGCTCGCGCAGCAGCATGGCCTTCGGCTTGGCGCCGATGATCTGCTTCACGACCTCGCCACCCTTGTAGACGTTCATCGTGGGGATCTGGAGCACACCGTACTGGCGCGGAACTTCCGGGTTCTCGTCGATGTTGAGCTTGACGATCTCCAGCTTGTCGCCGTGCTCCTTGGCGATCTCCTCCAGGATGGGGGAGACCTGACGGCACGGGCCGCACCATTCGGCCCAGAAGTCGACGAGCACAGGCTTGTCGCTCTTGAGGACCTCGGAATCGAACGTGGCGTCGGTGACAGCCTTCATGGCGCGCTCCCTCTACTTCTCGATGTTGGCCAGCCAGCGCTCGGAGTCGAGCGAGGCGGCACAGCCGGTGCCGGCCGCGGTGATGGCCTGGCGATAGGTGTGGTCGACGACGTCACCCGCGGCGAACACGCCGTCGATGTTGGTCGCCGTGCTGGGCGAGGCCACCTTGACGTAGCCGTTCTCGTCGAGCTCGATCTGGCCCTTGACGAGATCGGTGCGCGGGTCGTGGCCGATCGCGACGAACATCGCGTCGGCGGCCAGCTCGCACTCCTCACCGGTCTTGACGTTGCGCAGCCGCACCGCCTCGACCTTGGTCTCGCCGAGCACCTGGACGACCTCGGAGTCCCAGACGAAACGGATCTTGTCGTTGGCGAACGCGCGCTCCTGCATGATCTTGCTGGCGCGCAGCGTGTCGCGGCGGTGCACGACCGTCACCATGCGCCCGAACCGCGTCAGGAACGTGGCCTCTTCCAGCGCCGTGTCGCCGCCGCCGACGACCACGATGTCCTTGTTGCGGAAGAAGAACCCGTCACAGGTCGCGCACCAGGACACGCCGTGGCCCGACAGCCGCTTCTCGTCGGGCAGGCCGAGCTCGCGGTAACCGGAGCCCATGGCCAGGATGACGGACTTGGCGTAGTAGGTCTCGGTGTGGGTCTTCACGACCTTGGGACTGGCCTGCAGATCGACCTCGACCACGTCGTCGGCGATCAGCTCGGCGCCGAAGCGCTCGGCCTGCTTGCGCAGGTTGTCCATGAGGTCGGGGCCCATGATGCCGTCGGGGAACCCCGGGAAGTTCTCGACGTCGGTGGTGTTCATGAGTGCACCGCCGGCGGTGACGGAGCCCTCGAACACCAGAGGCTTCAGCTCGGCGCGCGCGGAGTAGACGGCCGCCGTGTAGCCCGCCGGGCCTGATCCGATAATGATCACGTTACGAACGTCGCTCAACGCTGCACGCCTTCCTCGTCTGCTGTTGCCAACCCGCTCAACAGATCCTAGGCCGCCGTGATTCCCTGCCCTACCCCACGGTGCCGGGACGACGCCGGGGCAAAAGAAAGAGCCCGCCGAAGCGGGCTCTGACGAGGGGCTGCCGTTACCAGCGGCCCAGTGCGGGTTTACGCAGGTTCTTGCAGTTGAACGGGTCGACGACGTCGACGCGGACCGTCTGGGCCGCCCGCTGCTTCCAGGACGCCACGACGAGCGCCTCCTGGCCGTTGTACTGGCCCTGGTCGACCGCGAACACCTCGAGCCCGCTGCGCTTGGAGACCGCGCTGACGCACTTCGCGACCTGGTCGACCCCGGAGGGGTCGGTGCCCTGCATGGCCGGGGCCGGCCCGAGCAGGTCTTCGAGCGGCATCCGCAGCTCGTGGTTGCTGTAGTTGTGGTCGCTGTTGGTCACGTTGTACGCGAGCGCCCGAGCGGGGCTCCTCGACGGCTCCTCCTGAGCGCTCGACGCCGCGGACGACTCGACCGGCAGGGCGACCGTGGGCGCGCCGCTCTGGTCGTCACCGCCGGCGACGAGCAGGCTGGTGGCGGTCACCGCCGTGCCCACCACCGCCACCGCGGCGGCGGCCGCGATGGCGGGCATCGCCCAGCGGCGCCGCTGCGCGGACCGCCGGGAGGACCGCCGCGCCGGGACGACGCTGCCGTCCTCGGCGACCACGCCGAGGCGTACGGGCTGCTCCGGCTGCGCCTCCGCGCGGGACGGCTCGGCCTGGCGCTCCCACGGGGCGTCCCGCATGAGCTCGTCCCAGTCAGGTGTTTCCACGAGGCCGAGGCCTCCGCTCCGGCGGGACTCCGCCTCGGCCGCCAGCGCCTTGTCGACGCGCAGTGCGACGCCCATCGGCATGGCCGGTGTGGGGGTCGCCGCGAGCACCTCGCGAACAGCCGCCAGGTCGGCCAACAGCTCCCCGCAGGGGTCGCAGACCGCGAGATGCTCGCGGACTCGCTGGGCCGTTCCGGCGTCCAAGAGATCTTCGGCCAGCTCGGCCAAAATCTCAAGATCGTAGTGCGTATCACCCGTCACGAAGTTCTGCTCCCTTCGCGGATGAGACGCGGTTGGCCTCGGATCGGTTCCGCAGATGCGAAAGAATTGGGGCAAGTTTCGCGCGCCCACGTGCGCACCTGCTCTTCACCGTGCCGCTGGGCACCTGGAGCACCTGAGCTGCGTCTTCGACGGAATAGCCCATCATGTCGACCAGCACGAGCGCCGCCCGCTGGTCGCCCGGCAGGAGTTTCAACGCGGCCGAAACCTCCATGGAGACCTCGCGCTCAAGCGTCTGGTCGGGCATCGGGGTCTCGCGCTCGGCCGCCTCGATGAGCTCGTCGTCGGCGACCGGGCGTACGGACTTGCGCCGCATCCGGTCGAGGCAGGCGTTCACCACGATGCGGTGCAACCACGTCGTGACGGCCGCCTCGCCGCGGAACGTCGCGGCCTTGCGGTAGGCGGAGACGAAGGCGTCCTGCACGGCGTCGGCGGCCTCGTCGGGATCGCCGAGCGTACGCAGGGCGACCGCCCACATGCGGTCGCGGTGGCGTTTGACGATGTCGCTGAAGGCGTGTGGATCCCCGTTGATGTGCGCGGTCAGCAGCTCGGCGTCGGTGACGGCCGGCCGCTCCGCGGATGAGGGTGTCTCGGGTGGGGAGTTCACAAGAGGGATTCCTGATTATGCCGATCCGGGAGAGTGCACCACTACCTCATAGATGGTGCCATGAAAAGTGCCTGCATCCATCGGAACGCGCGTAAACCAGATCAAAACGTACTGACCGGTGGTTTCCTTCTCCGGAGTCAGCGTGGTCTTGCCCGACGCGTCCTTCGCCGTCGCGACCGTCTTCAGGGAGCCGAGCTCGGGGGAGTCGCCCACCTTCAGCTCCACCGCCGCGCCCGGCGCGTTCGACAGAGTAGCCACGACGTCGCTGATCTGCATCGACTTGCCCATGTCGAGGAGCAGGCCGACACCGTCCTTGAGCCGGCCGAGGTCGGCGCTCGTGTAGGTCTCGGTCTTCCACAGCGTGCTGGGCTTGCCGTCGATGGCCAGCTTCGCGCTGTCGGGCTTCTCGTCGCCGTCGCCCAGCGGGTCGAAGCCGCGGGCCGAGACGGGCTTGACCGCCTGGGTCTCCACCGGCTTGGACGACTCGGAGGTGGTGGGCGTGTTGCCGGCGACCGTGGGCTCGCTCGGACTGCCCAGGCTGCGGCCGATCGTCCACGCGCCGACGCCGACCGCCGCGATGACGAGCAGCACCAGCAGCGTCATCAGCACCCGGTTGAGCGTGCTGCCGCCACCACCGGGACGGACCGGACGGTGCTGCACGGGGGGCAGCGGCTGGAGCGTGGTCTTCTGCCGGTGGGCGACGTCGAGGCCCTCGGTGTGGGAGGCCGAGGCCACCGCGGGTGTCGAGGGGTAGGAGATCGCGATGGGCATCGGCCTGGCGACGTCGGCCAGCGCCTCGGCGATCTCGCCCGGGGCGGTCAGCGGGGCCTGCCCCTTGCGCGACTCGGGCAGGCACGCCCGCACCGTGACGGCGTCGAGGTAGCCCGGCACACCGGCGGTGACCTGCCGGGGCGTGCAGAAGTGGCCGTCGGTCATGGGGGCCGCGGGCAGGTCGCCCTCTTCCTCGTCGCCCGGCCAGTGACCGGTCAGCCCGGCGTACAGCAGCCGGCCGAGCCCTTCGGCGTCGTCCAGGGCGGGCTGGTCGGTGGTGAGGCCGGACACCGCGGCGTCGACGGCCACGCCGAGCACCTTGACCGTGTTGCCGGTCGTCCACACCAGGTGGGCGGGACGCAGGCACAGGTGGTAGAGCTGCGCCTCGTGGGCGTGCGCCAGCGCCTCGGCGGCCTCGGCCACCAGGCCGGCGGCCCGCTCGGGCTCCAGCGGTCCCGCGGCGAGCAGGTCGGCCAGCGTCTCGCCGGTCACCCACTCGCTGACGACGTAGGCGGCCTTGTCGTCCTCGGCCGCGTCGAAGACCTGGGTGAGGCGCGGGTCGGTGAGGCGGCTCGCCGCGCGGGCGGCCGTGACGACCTCGTGGACGCGCGGGAAGTCGGGCGAGAACGTGTGGACGGCGACGGGCCGGGCCAGGATCTCGTCGATGGCCTTCCACAGGGTGGCCCCGTCGGCCTCGCTGACGCGATCTTCCAGCCGGAAGCGTTCGGCGAGGCGGGTGCCGGGGGTGACGGCCGACGTGCTCACAGGCTCACTCCGCTAGGCCGATCGGGGGTGCTCATGTCTCCACTCACCCGCGTGGTGTCCCACGAAGGCACGCTATGCCGGATGGATCCGCCCACGCCCCTCCTGCTTCCATTCGCGCGTGTCGGGCTCCATGGTAGTGCCGAGGAGATTCCGCCCGCGTTCTTTACCGACCTACCCGCCTCGCGACCATCCCAACGATCGAGTTGACCTCGGGAATGCGCATTCTGTGGGCCACGCCGAGATAAAGCAGCATCCCGAGACCGCCGCCGCTGGCCAGAACGATCAACGAATTGACGAACCCTAGCCCGTCGAGCGCCTCCGTGACCACCCATACGGCGGCGAGAGCCAGTACGGCGGTCGGCAGAGCCGAGAGATACATCCGCGTCAGGGCCATGCCGACGGTCCATCCGCCCAGCCCTTGGACCCGGCGGCTGGCCAGCGTCCAGGCGAGGACCGCGCCCAGCGCGTACGCGATCGCGTACGCCAGCGCCAGCCCCATGACCGTGTAGCGGGCCGGCAGCACCGCCGACAGCAGCACCATGAACACCGCGTTGACGGCCGTCGTGCCGGCGCCGATGTAGACCGGGGTACGGGTGTCGCCGAAGCTGTAGAACACCCGCAGCAACAGCTGGAAGATCGCGAACGGCACCAGCGCGAGCCCGTACACCTGCAGCACGTTGCCGATGTAGACGGCGTCGGCGACGCTGTTGGCGCCGTGGCCGTAGATCGGCACGGTGATCGCCGGGCCCAGCACCATGAGCAGCAGCGAGACCGGCACCATGACCGAGCAGATCAGCCGTACGCTCGACCCGAACTCGGTGCGCACGTCGTCGAAGCGCCCTTCGGTCACCGCCCGGCTCATGCGCGGCAGCATCGCGGTGATCACCGAGACGCCGATGACGCCGTACGGGAGCTGGAAGAGCTGGAAGGCCAGGGTGTACGGGCTGATGCCGTGGCCGGGCACCTCGTTGCCCGCCGAGCTGGCCAGGTTGGTGGTCAGCACGAAGCCGAGCTGGGTGACCACCACGTAGCCGATCGTCCAGATGCCGGCCCTGCCCATCTCGCCGAGCCGGGCGTTGCGCAGGTCGAACCGCGGCATGAAGGAGAACCCGACCCGCCGCAGCGCCACGATCAGCACGACCGACTGCGCCACGATGCCGGCCGTGGTGCCGAGGCCGAGCAGCGCGAGGTCGCCATCGGTCACCTTGGCGAGGTCGCCGCCGCCGGTGCCGAGGCCCGCGTAGAGGAGGAACGCGCCGATCTGCACCACGTTGTTGAGCACGGGCGCCCACATGGGGGCGCCGTAGCGGTCATGCGTGTTGAGGATGGCGCCCGCCACGGACCCGATGCCGAAGAAGGCCAGCTGCGGCAGGATGAACCGGGCCAGCGTGACCGCGACCTCGAACTCGCGGCTGCCGCGGTCCCAGTCGGTGTAGAGGTCGATGAGCAGCGGCGCGACCAGCACGGCGAGCGCCGCGACCACGATGAGCGCGGCCGTGGAGAGCGTCAGCAGCCGCTGCTCGTAGGCCCGGCCGCGGTCGGGGTCGTGCTGCTGCGCCCGGACGATCATCGGCACGACGACGCTGCTCAGCACGCCGAGCAGCAGCAGGTCGAGGATGCTGTACGGGATCGCGTACGCCGCGTTGTAGGAGTCGCCGAGCGCCGCCGTGCCGATCGCGTAGGCGAGGACCATCGACCGCACGAACCCCGTGACCCTGGACACCATGGTGCCCGCCGCCATGATGGCGCTGGCCCGAAGCATGCGGCTCATACGGTCTCACTTTCCCGTGACTTGGCGGCGCGTTCGTGCCTGCGCTGGGACCTGCGGCGGAGCAACCGCGTGACCACCGCGGCGAGCATCACGGTCAGCGCCGCCCCCACGATGACCAGCGCGATCCCGGTGTAGCCGGTCGTACGGATCGTCAGCCGCTGCGGCTTGCCGTACGGCTGCCTGTCGGCGGTCAGCAGCTGCACGGTCACCGTCGCGTCGCCGTTGACCGTGGCGGTCATCCGCACCTGGACCGTGCCGCTCTGACCCCCTCCGATCGGCAGCGGCTCGTCCTGCGGGAAGTCGACCTGCAGCAGGTCGGGGTTGTCGGACTTGACGTCGATGAAGAGCTGGATCGGCGTGGACAGGGAGTTCTTCACGCTGATGGGGACCACGCCGTTGCTGCCCGCCAGCGTGCGCGGAGCGCTGGTGATCTGGATCTTGTCGGTGGTCGACTTGACGGCGTCGCCGACCAGCTTGGTGACCGCGCGGCCCGCCCGCGTGCTGGTGCGCCAGGCCGACGAGGTCAGCCGCAGCACCGCCGCGTCGAAGGCGGACTCGGTCTTCTCGACCTTGACGAGCGCGGTGAGCTGCGCCTGGTGCCAGGTGTCCTTGACCGGCGCGAGGTATTTGCGGCCCAGCTCGTCCTTGCGGTTCTGGTTGGTGTAGCTCAGCCCGGCGCGCGGGACGGACGCCTTGCCCGGCTTGACGGAGTCGAGGGGGACCAGCTGCAGCCAGGGCAGCCGGCCCGCGGTCTTCAGCAGCGAGCTGACGAGCGCCGGGTTGGGGTTCCAGCGCCGCGAGGGGGCGATGACCAGCGTCCGCTGCGCGGTCTGGCCGGGTTCGGCGGAGATCAGCGCGGTCTCGGCGACGAAGCGCTGCGTGCTCAGCACGGACGACGCGCCGGACGCCGGCTCGAAGATGCGGCTCAGCTCGGCGTCGGCCGTCAGCGCGGTGACCGGCCCGTTGACCGAGTCGAGCTTCGCGGCGGCGTCGGGCGTGGTGGTGAGTGGCTGCTGCGGCGGCAGGTTGGCGGGGTCGAGCAGGACCGTGTCGACGCCGCTGACCGAGAGCAGGTCGAGCGCGTCGGGGTCGAGCAGGCCCGCGGCCGGCCAGTTGATGTTCGTCTTGGCGCCCCGGCCGAGCAGCGTCTGGGCCTTCGCCGCGCCGAGTTCGATGGCCCGCTTCGGCTGCGTGTCGAGCCCCTGGTGGGCGAGCGCCGTCACGTCGGGGTCGGCGTACGGGGTCGCGACCAAGGGGGAGGCGGCCAGCGAGGTGCGCATGGCCGTCAGCCAGTTCTTGGCCGCGGCGCTGGCGGGCTTGGGCTGTTCGCCGCCGCGGCTCTTGACGCGGTAGGCGCGCGACATCGCGTCGACGTCGTCGAGCAGCGCGGGGTCGACGACCCATGTGGTGCTGGCGGGCGCGGACTGCGCGATGGTCGCGAGGTCGGTCAGCCGGCCGCCGTCGCCGAGCGAGCCGGCGAGCTTGTCGTCGACGAACACCGGCCCGTCGACGGCCCGGTGGGGCTGGTCGATCACCGGCAGCACGACGGCCACCTTGACGCGCGGCGGCTTCGGGTTGGTGGGGGGCGCGTACGTCAGGTAGGTGCGCTGCGCCACCAGGGCGGCCCCGGCGTTGGGCGCGACCTCGACGGCGACCGGGTAGGCCCCGAACGTCCGGTAGCCGAGCTGCACGGGCGTAGCGGTGAACTGCCAGCGCGCCTGCCCGCCCGCGGGGATCGACGGGATGATCATCGCGGACGTGCTGGAGACGTTGTACGGGAGCGTCGCGGTGTTCTGGTCGCCCTGGTAGGCCGCCAGCGTCGCCCGGTCGGTGAAGGGCTGCGCCTGGTAGCGCAGGCGCACGTACACGTTGGTGAGCGGCGTGCCGGTGTCGTTGCGTACGGTGCCGGAGAACGTGATCACGTCGGTGAGGTTCTTCGCCACCGACGGCGTGATCGAGCCGATCGACAACGACACGGTCTGCCTGGCCGTCGTGGACAGCGGCCGCGAGGCAGCGAGGCTGGGCGCGGCCGCCATCGTGGGGGCGAGCAGCGCGGCGGACAGCATGGCGAGCAGCGCGGCCTTACGGATCACGCTGACACCCGGGCTGGTCTACGACGACGCACGCCCGCAATGGTACGGGCTCAGTGCCGTCGCGCGACCGCTCCACGTGCTCCCCTGGGTCGCGAGCCACGTAGGTCGACTATCTTGCCCGGCAGGAGAGTCAGCAGGTCAAGGCCCCGTACGGCGAGGGCTGTGTGCCGCTCTCCGGTGGGCATGAAGATCGGTTCCGGTCCGGTGGTGAGGCGGTCGTCGACGAAGACCGGCAGCGACTCCGGCAGCAGCAGCGGGCAGACCAGCCCGTCGGCGTAGTCGGTGGCCGCGTTCACCACGCGCGACGAGGCAGGACGCACCTGGCGCGCGCCGAGCAGACCGCCGACGACGCCGGGGCGCGGGGGGAGCGAGACGGGGGAGGTGACCCCGACGACGACCTCGCGGCCTGACCTGGTCGCCACCTCGAGCACCGTCACCATCAGGCACCTCTCGGGCGCGGCCGAGACCGTCTCGGGCAGCTCTTCGGCGCATGTCATGGGGCGCGGAAGGCGTACGATCTCATGATGGACTTGGTGCGCGAGGAGCCAGCGGTGGATCGCGAGGGCGTCCTTCATATAGTCCTCCTCCTTGCCTCATGCCCTGGCCCCCGACGGTCCTTGGACCGACGGTAACCCGGACCCGGTGTGGCTCGGGGGATATGTTCCGGAATCAGCCGAAGGACCCGACTCGTTTGTCCGACTCAACTCTGACCGAAAGCCAGCAGCGGGCCATGACCGACCTGTTCCGCAAGATCGCCCCGGTGGCCGACGAGCTCGGCCGTCTCTTCGAGGCGAAGGGCCACGAGCTCGCCGTCGTCGGCGGCCCCGTGCGTGACCTCCTGCTCGGCCGCATCGGCAACGACCTCGACCTCACCACCGACGCGCGTCCCGAGAAGGTCCTCGAGATCGTCAAGGACTGGGCCGACGCCGTCTGGACCATCGGCATCGACTTCGGCACCGTCGGCCTGCGCAAGGGCAGTCAGCAGATCGAGATCACGACGTACCGCAGCGAGTCGTACGACCCGAGGTCACGCAAGCCCGAGGTCATGTACGGCGACACGCTCGAGGCCGACCTCGAGCGTCGCGACTTCGCGGTCAACGCGATGGCGGTACGCCTGCCGTCCCACGAGTTCGTCGACCCCTACGGCGGGCTCGCCGACCTCGGCGCGAAGGTGCTGCGCACGCCCGGCCCGCCCGAGCGGTCGTTCGACGACGACCCGCTGCGCATGCTCCGGGCGGCCAGGTTCGCCTCCCAGCTCAGGTTCACGGTCCACCCCGCGACCCTCGCGGCCATGTCGGCGATGGCCGACCGCATCGACATCGTCTCGGCCGAGCGCGTCCGCGACGAGCTCGACAAGCTGCTCAGCGGCGCCGACCCGCGCGAGGGCCTGCGGCTGCTGGTCGACACGGGGCTCGCCGCCCGCGTGCTGCCCGAGCTGCCCAAGCTGCGCCTCGAGATCGACGAGCACCACCGCCACAAGGACGTCTACGAGCACACCCTGACCGTCCTCGACCAGGCCATCGCCCAGGAGGAGGACGGCCCCGACCGCGTCCTGCGCTGGGCGGCGATCATGCACGACGTCGGCAAGCCCAGGACGCGCCGCCACGAGCAAGGCGGACGGGTGTCGTTCCACCACCACGAGGTGGTCGGCGCGCAGATGACCAAGAAGCGCCTGGCCGAGCTGAAGTTCCCGAAAGACTTCGTGACCGACGTCTCCCGGCTGGTTGAGCTCCACCTGCGTTTCCACGGTTACGGCACCGGCGAGTGGACCGACAGCGCCGTGCGCCGCTACGTCCGCGACGCCGGCCACCTGCTCGACCGGCTGCACAAGCTGACCAGGGCCGACTGCACCACCCGCAACAAGCGCAAGGCGGCGGCGCTGGCGCGCACCTACGACCACCTTGAAGAGCGCATCGCGAGGCTCGCCGACGAGGAAGAGCTCGCCAAGATCCGGCCCGAGCTCGACGGCAACGAGATCCAGCAGGTGCTGGGCGTCGGCCCGGGGCCCGTCGTGGGGCGGGCCTACAAGTTCCTGCTCGACCTCAGGCTCGACAAGGGCATGATCGGCAAGGAGGCCGCCACCGAGGCGCTGCTCGAGTGGGCCAGGTCAAACGACCTCGGTGCGTGACATCGACGTGATCGCCCGGTAGGCGAGCGCCGCCGCCGGGTAGCCGACCGAGATGATCACGACGGCGAGGTACGACTTGCCGTCGGCCGGCAGGATCATCGCCGACAGGCCGGCGGCGAGCACGTACATGCCGTTGAAGAGCATGTCGTAGATCGAGAAGGCACGGCCGAGGTAGATGTCCTCCACGTCGCGCTGCACCGCGGTGTCGGCGCAGATCTTGACGCTCTGCCCGGCCACCCCGAGCACGAACCCGGCCACCGGCAGCCCCCACTCCTGGAAAGGCAGCACCAGCACCGCGGTCAGCACCCCGGCCGCGCTCAGCGCGATCGGCACCCACCGCTCGATCGTGAACCGCTCGGTCGCGTACGGGGTGATGATGACGGCCAGGAAGTAGCCGACGCCGGAGGCGGCCACCACCAGGCCGATCCCGCGCAGCGCGGCGTCGGGGTCGCCGTCGGTGAAGTAGTAGCGGTAGAGGATGATGCCGAGCGCCGTGCACATGCCGTACAGGAAGCGGTGGGCGGCGAGCGCGCCCATGGTGGCGGCGGCGGCGCGGTGGCCGACCAGGTGCCTGGCGCCGCTGACCAGACCGGCGACGACGTTGCGCAGCGCCTCACGGGCCTGCGGCCGCTCGGGGTCGTACGACGGGCCGAGCAGCTCGCGGTCCATCGTGCGCGCGACGAGCGCGCTCAGGCCGAACACCACGCCGGAGAGCACCATGAGCAGCGCGACGCCGTAGTGGTCGCCGCCGACCAGCTCGCGCAGCAGGAACCCGAGGCCCGCGCCGACGAACGTGACCACGGTGCCCGACGTGGGCGTCACCGCGTTGGCCGCCATCAGCCGGTCGGCGGGCACGACGTGCGGCAGCGAGGCCCCGAGCGCGGCGAGGAAGAACCGGTTGACGCCGAGGACGCTCAGCGCCACGGTGTAGAACGCCGGGTCGGGCGCGTCGGCCACGAGCAGCCCGGCGGCGACGAGCAGCAGCAGGGCCCGGACCATCGGCGCCACCACGAGGATCTGGCGCCGCGACCACCGGTCGATGAAGACCCCGACGAAGGGCCCGAGCACGCTGTAGGGCAGGAGCAGGACGGCGAGCCCGGCGGCCACCGCCAGCGCGGTCGTGTGGCTCTCAGGGCTGAAGAAGGCGAACCCCGTCACCGCGAACTGGAAGATCCCGTCGGAGAACTGGGACACCAGCCGGGTGCCGAAGAGGCGCCGGAAGTCTCGTCCCTGCAGGACCACGCGGAGATCGGCGGTGAAAGACACGCCCGCCAGCCTAGCCCGTGCGACCGCCGCGACCGTGCGGCTGATGCCAGGGGGGTTCCGTCCGCTCCGTGGGATCTCGTACGCTTCAAAGCGTGACGACAGAGGAACACGTGGTATTGGTCGATCGGGCCGGCCACTCGCTGGGCACCGCCCCCAAGAAGTCGGTGCACTGCCAGGAGACCCCCCTGCATCTCGCGTTCTCCAGTTACGTCTTCGACAGCGAAGGAAGCGTGCTGCTCACGAGGAGGGCCGATCACAAACTCACCTGGCCGGGGGTGTGGACCAACAGCTGCTGCGGCCACCCGCTGCCCGGCGAGGCCCTCCACGAGGCGGTCACTCGCAGGCTGTCGTACGAGCTCGGGCTGAAGGTCAGCCGGATCGACCTCGTGCTGCCGACCTTCGCCTACCGCGCCGTGATGGCCAACGGCATCGCCGAGCACGAGCTGTGCCCGGTCTACCGGGTCATGGTCGACGCGCCGGCCCGTCCCAACGCCGAGGAGGTGGGGGCGGTCCGCTGGATGCCGTGGAAGGAGTTCGCCGATGGCGTCGAGAACGGCCTGCTGGCCGTCTCGCCGTGGTGCAGGGAGCAGGTGCCGCTGCTCATGGAGCTCGGCGCCGACCCGCTCGCCTGGGTGCCGGCCTCGACGGCCGACCTGCCGCCGGCCGCCCGTCCGTGACTGAGCAGGCGCCGCACCCCTTGCGGGGATGCGGCGCCTCATCCGAAGGTCAGCGCTCGACCTCGCCGCGGATGAACTTCTCGACGTAGTCGCGGGCCTCGTCGTCGGAGTACTGCTCGGGCGGCGACTTCATGAAGTACGAGGACGCCGACAGGATCGGGCCGCCGATGCCCCGGTCGAGCGCGATCTTGGCGGCGCGCACGGCGTCGATGATGATGCCGGCCGAGTTGGGCGAGTCCCAGACCTCGAGCTTGTACTCCAGGTTGAGCGGCGTGTCACCGAAGGAACGGCCCTCCAGGCGCACGTACGCCCACTTGCGGTCGTCGAGCCACGGCACGTGGTCGGACGGCCCGATGTGGACGTCGGCCTTGGCCATCTCGTGCGGGATCTGCGAGGTGACCGACTGCGTCTTGGAGATCTTCTTCGACTGGAGGCGCTTGCGCTCCAGCATGTTCATGAAGTCCATGTTGCCGCCGAAGTTGAGCTGGTACGTGCGCAGCAGCTCGACGCCGCGGTCCTCGAACAGCTTGGCGAGCACGCGGTGCGTGATCGTGGCGCCGACCTGCGACTTGATGTCGTCGCCGACGATCGGCACGCCCGCCTCGGTGAACTTCTCGGCCCACTCGGGGTCGGAGGCGATGAACACCGGCAGCGCGTTGACGAACGCCACCTTGGCGTCGATCGCGCACTGGGCGTAGAAGCGGTCGGCCTCCTCAGAGCCCACCGGCAGGTAGGACACGAGGACGTCGACCTTGTTGTCACGCAGGACCTGGACCACGTCGACCGGGGCCTCGTCGGACTCCTCGATGATCTCGCTGTAGAACTCGCCGAGGCCGTCGAAGGTGTGACCGCGCTGGACGGTCACTCCCAGCGGCGGCACGTCCGCGATCTTGATCGTGTTGTTCTCGCTGGCGACGATGGCCTCCGAGAGGTCGCGACCGACCTTCTTCGCATCCACGTCGAAGGCGGCGACGAACTCGACGTCACCCACGTGGTAGTCGCCGAACTTCACGTGCATCAGGCCAGGGACCCGTGTGTCGGGGTCGGCGTCCTTGTAGTAGTGGACGCCCTGGACCAGCGACGACGCGCAGTTGCCGACACCGACAATGGCCACGCGAACCGAACCCATCGCACTCGCTCCCTTACTCATCAGTTGACGTGGTATCTCTTTCGGGCCTCTCCTCTGCGGAGGCCCGACGCTCCGTTGCGATCAGCTCGTTCAGCCAGCGCACCTCGCGCTCCACCGACTCGAGCCCGTGGCGTTGCAGCTCGAGGGTGTAGCTGTCGAGACGCTCTGCGGTGCGCGCGAGCGCGGTGCGCACCGCGTCGAGTCGTTCCTCCAGCCGGCTGCGACGGCCTTCGAGGATGCGCAGCCGCACCTCGGCCTCGGTGTGCCGGAAGAAGGCGAAGTGCACGCCGAAGCTTTCGTCCTCCCACGCGGAGGGACCGGCCTGGGTCAGGAGCTCCTGCAGCCGTTCCTTGCCCTCGGCGGTCAGCTTGTAGACGATCTTGGATCTGCCGCCGACGATCGCGTTCGGAGCGGGCTGCTCCTCGGCGATGAGTCCTCTGGCCAGCAGTGATCGCAGACAGGGATACAGCGACCCGTAGGAGAACGCACGGAACATCCCCAGCAGGGCGTTGAGCCGTTTGCGCAGCTCGTAGCCGTGCAGCGGCGTCTCGTGGAGCGACCCGAGCACGGCAAGTTCCAGGACCCTGCCCTGTCCGCCGGCCATGGGAACCGCCCTCCTCTCGCGTCGATGTATCGAGCCGATACATCCAGAGGATACGTCTGTCCGCTATATGGGTGCAATCGGCAAATCGGGCAAGTCGGTTAGATCGCCGGACGAAACGCCGTAGTCTGGCGCACATGTGGTCACAGCGAAGGGTGGTGGATTACGGCCTCGCCAAAAAGGCGGTGGTCCGCTCCCTGCGTACCGGACGCACTCCGCTCCGTGACGTCTGTGACGCTCAGCCCTACCTCCTTCGCGCGGCTCGCCACTTCGGCGAGCGGACAGCACGCCTCTGCCCGGTGTGCGAGAAGGAGAACGTCACCGACGTGACCTATGTGTATGGCGATTCCTTGGGACGGCATGCCGGTCAGGCAAAGGTCACATCAGAACTCGCGGTCATGGCTCATGATTACGATGAGTTCCGGGTGTACGTTGTCGAGGTCTGCCAAGGTTGTTCCTGGAACCACCTGACGGTGTCGTACGTCCTCGGGAACGGACCGCCTGACCTCGTTCATCCGTGAAGACCGAGGGCGGCGAGGAGCCTCACGCCCAATCACCGTTACTGTTCCGACGACGCTGCGAGGACGTGTGAGTAACAGCATGAATGAGGGGACGCCGCACCAACCCCGCGGGGGGCGGCGCCGTCGTTCCGGCTCATCCGATTCTGTGCCCCCAGGTCCTCCGCCCCAAACCGGCGAGGCAGGCTGGGGCCCCGCCCCGGCTCCGGCCCCGCAGCAGCGCCGTGCCGAGGCCGCGTACGAGCAGACCGGCGCCATGGCCGCGCAGCAGTACGAGGAGCAGCCCCGTCGGGCGCGTGCCGAACAGCCGTACGACGAGCAGACCCGCCGCATGCCGCCGCGCGCAGAGCAGCCCTCGCCCCGCCGCGCACGCCCGCAGGAGCCGTCGTTCCACCCGGAGCAGCCGCAGGAGCAGACGCGCTCGCGCCGGCAGGGCTCCCGCTCGATGAGCAACCAGGAGACCATCGTCGGCGACGGTCCGCGGCGCTCGCGCCGGCGCGGCCAGGACGGCCCTCCCGGTCCCCCCGGGCCGCCGGAACCGCCCACGAAGAACGGCGGGGGTCGCGGCGGCTGGCGCCGGTTCCTGCCGAGCTGGAAGATCGTGGTCGCGGGCGTCGTGGTCTTCTCCGCCGGCATCTTCGGCATGATCATGGTCGCGTACGCCAACATCGACGTGCCCTCCGTCGCCCAGGCCGAGGCGCTGGCGCAGCAGAGCACCATCTACTACCGCGACGGCAAGACGGTGATCGCCAGGCTCGGCTTCAAGCGCGAGCGCGTGCCGCTCGCGAAGATGGCGCAGAGCGTGCGTGACGGCGCGGTGGCCATCGAGAACAAGACGTTCTACGAGGACTCCGGCATCTCGATCCCCGGCATGGTCCGTTCGGTGTACAACACCGTGACGGGTGAGCAGGTGCAGGGCGCCTCGACCATCACCCAGCAGATGGCCCGTAACTACTTCGACGGGCTCAGCCAGGAAGTCTCCATCCAGCGAAAGATCAAAGAGATCTTCGTCGCGGTGAAGCTCGACGACACCATGACGAAGGAGACGATCCTCGAGACCTACCTCAACACCGTCAACTTCGGCCGTGCGTACGGCGTCGAGGCCGCCGCCAAGGCGTACTTCGGCAACAAGGTCACCGCCGCGAAGCTCACCCCCGAGCAGGGCGCCTACCTCGCCGCGCGCATCCAGCAGCCCGCCTGGGACGCCGACACGCCTGCGCTGCGCGACCGCTTCAACACGGTCGTCCAGTACATGTCCGAGCAGTGGCCCGACCGCTACGGCGACCTGCCCAAGACGGCGAAGTTCCCCAAGACGGTGAAGTCCAGCGACAACAACGAGATGGGCGGCCTGCGGGGCTACATGGTCCGTGAGGTGCTCAACGAGCTGGAGCAGCGGCGCCAGCTCACCGAGGACGAGATCAAGAGCGGTGGCTACGACATCGTCTCGACCTTCGACAAGAAGCTGATGCAGGCCGCGAAGGTCGCGGTGACCTCCCAGACGAAGAGCATGTCCAACGAGTTCCACGCCGGACTCGCCGCGGTCGACCCCAAGCACGGGCGTGTGCTCGCCTTCTACGGCGGTGACAACTACCTCACCGACCCTTGGAACGAGCCGTTCCAGTCGACGAAGCAGGCCGCGTCCGCGTTCAAGCCGTACGTGCTGGCGGCCTGGCTGCAGGCCGGCTACTCGCTCAAGAGCTATGTGCCGGGCAACGAGACCGTGCCGAAGGAGCTGCCGGGCCAGCAGGCGGGCGGCTTCGGGAACAGCCACAACGTCGGCGTCGCCGTCGACGTCATCAAGGCCACCGCGCAGTCGGTCAACACGGCGTACGTCTCGATGGCGTACGCGCTGCCCAACAAGCTCGAAGACGTCAAGAACCTCGTCGAGGCGGCCGGGTTCAACACCAAGCGCATGGAACAGGACGTCAAGGAGCACCAGTACCAGTTCGCCATCGGCAGCGCCCTGGTGACGCCGGTCGAGCAGGCCGCCGGCTACGCGATCTTCGCCAACGGCGGCAAGTACGTCCGCTACCACGTGGTGCGTGAGGTCCGGCAGAACGGTCTGGTCGCCTACGGCGAGGAGGCCGTCGCCAAGAAGGTCATCGACCCCGCCGTCGCCGCCGACGCCACGATCGCCATGCAGGAGGTGCTGAAGACCGGCACCGCCGCGAACCAGGGCCTCGGCAACCGGCCCGCCGCCGGCAAGACCGGCACCAACAACGACGAGAAGGAAGCCTGGTTCGTCGGTTACACGCCGCAGATCTCCACGGCGGTCGGCTTCTACCGCGAGCAGTGCCGGACCAAGTCCGGCAAGGTCGTCCCGCCGGAACACTCCAACTGCCCGGTGTTCCGCAAGGGCAGCAAGAAGTACGGCTGGGACAACCCGTACACCAGCCCCTTCGAGACCTCGCTCGGGTTCGAGGGCGCCGGCCCGCCCACCGCCGTCTGGCAGAAGTTCATGCAGCTCGCCCACGAGAACCTGCCCATCGAGCAGTTCCCCCCGCGAGCCGAGGTGGGCCTGCCGGAGAACATCGTGCCGAGCCCGACGCCCACGCCGACGGCCACCCCCGAGGACGAGTTCGACCAGGGCAACCCGTTCGACGAGGGCGGTGACCCGTTCGGCGACCACGTCCAGGACGACTGCACGGTCGACTGCGGCGACGTGACCACTGACGACGGCGTCACGATCGACGACGGCGGCGACGCGGGCGTCCCGCAGACCGCCGACGACGCCGGGATCGCGGGCGGCGGCAACGCGCCCCGGCCGCGGCCGAGCGGCGAGCACCAGTCGGCCGCCAGGCCGGAAGACCCGTGACGGTGACCGAGGCACGCGCCCCCTGGGGGGCGCGTGCCGTGCCGTATCTGCCCCTCGGGCTCATCGCCGCGATGGGGGCGACGCTCGCGTACATCGTGCGGCTGCCCTGCCGTACGGGTGGATGGAACGACCAGGTCGCGACGTACACCAACTTCTGTTACACCGACATCTACCCGCTGTACTTCGACCGGGCGCTGGCGACGCAGAATCCCTACTTCGCCGACGTGCCGTTCGACAAGCAGGTCGAGTACCCGGTGGTGCTCGGCGAGGTCATGCAGGTCCTCAGCTGGATCTCGCGGTGGCTGGAGAGCGACCAGGTCGCGCAGGCGGTCCGCTTCTACGACCTGACGGTGATCCTGCTCGGCATCTGCCTGGTGGCCGGCGTGCTGCTGATGGCCGCCGTCGCCGGGCCGTCGCGCCGCTGGGACGCGCTCTGGTACGCCATCTCGCCCGCCGTGGTGCTGGCCGCGTACATCAACTGGGACCTCGTCGCGGGCGCGCTGTCCATGGGCATGCTGCTGGCCTGGAAACAGCGCCGGCAGGGCCTGGCCGGAGTGCTGCTCGGGCTCGCCATCGCCACGAAGTTCTACCCGCTGATGTTCGTCGGCGCGCTGTTCCTGCTCACGCTGCGCACCGCGCGATGGCGGCCGTTCCTCGTCACGATGGGCTGGGCCGCGGGCGCGTGGATCGTGGTGAACGCACCCTTCATGATCTTCGCCTGGGACGGCTGGCGCAGGTTCTATGTCTTCTCCCAGGAACGCGGGGTCGACTGGGGCTCGCCGTGGCTGTTCTTCCAGCACAAGGGCTGGCCCGTCCTCGGTGAGGCCGACGTGACCACGCTCGGCATGGTGTCGCTGCTCGTGTTGTGCGTGGGCATCGCCGTGCTGACCCTGGCCGCGCCCCGGCGGCCGCGGCTCGCGCAGATCTGCTTCCTGGCGCTGGCCGCGTTCATGATGACGAACAAGGTGTGGTCGCCGCAGTTCGTGCTCTGGCTGGTGCCGTTCGCGGTGCTGGCCCGTCCGAACTGGAAGCCGCTGGCGCTGTGGCAGTTCGCGGAGATGTGGTACTTCGTCGCGATCTGGCTCTACCTGCTCTCGCAGCCGCCGCTCGAACGCGCCGACCTCGGCATCGGTGACGACACGTACTTCACCGCCGTCTGGGGACGGGTCATCACGATCGCGATCATGATGGCGTTCGTGGTGCGTGACATCCTGCGTCCCGACAAGGACGTGGTGCGGCAGACGGGCGTCGACGACCAGGTCGGAGGAGTGTTCGACGACGCGCCTGACAGGTTCACGCTGGCGTCCGTCTTTCGATGATCACGCGTTCCCCCCGGCTCGACGCGCTGCTGCTCTGGTTCGGCTCGCGCGCCGGCCTGCTCGTCGTGACGCTGCTCGGCGCCTCGCTGGGCGGCTACCTCGACGGCTGGCGCAAGTGGGACGCCACCCTCTTCATCACCATCGCCCAGTACGGCTACGACGGCGAACCCGGCAAACCGGTCGACGACGGGCTGCCCGCCTTCTTCCCCGGCCTGCCGCTGGCGCTGCGGGCCGTGCATCTCGTCGTACCCGACTGGGCGGCGGCCGGGCTGCTGGTCTCGCTCGTCGCGGGGGCGGTCGCCATGGTGGCGCTGTCCCGGCTCGCCGAGGCCGAAGGTGCCTCTGGCTGGATGGCGGTCGCGGCGCTGCTGCTCTTCCCGATGGCGGTGTTCCTGTCCGCCGGCTACAGCGAGTCGCTCTTCCTGGCCTTCGCGATCCCGGCCTGGCTGGCCGCCCGCCAGGGCCGCTGGCCGGCGGCGGCCCTGCTGGCGGCGGGCGCGTCCGGCGTGCGGATCACCGGGTTGTTCCTGGCGGCGGCGCTCGTCGTGGAGTTCGTCGCGCGCCGGGACTCACCGCGGCGCGCGGGGTGGCTGGTGGTGCCGTTCGTGCCGCTGGTCACGTACTCGCTCTACCAGTACGACAGGACGGGTGACTGGCTGGCGTGGAAGCACGCCCAGGAGGCCGGATGGGGGCGCGACTTCGCCTGGCCGTGGGAGGCATGGCGGACGACATGGCACGCGGCCATGGGGTCCGACGACTACGCGGCGGCGTTCCGGATGGAGATCGTGGGCGCGGTCGTGGTCGTGGCGGCGCTGGTCTGGCTGCTCGTCCTGCGCCGGTGGAGCGAGGCCGTCTACACCGGGACGCAGGCGGCGGCCCTCATGACCTCGGCGTACTACCTGTCGATCCCGCGCTCGCTGCTGCTGTGGTTTCCGCTGTGGGTGGTGGTCGCCCGGGTCACCACGCGGCGGACGTGGGTGCTCGTGCTCTACGCCGCGATCTCGGGGCCGCTCATGCTGCTGAACGCCGGACGGTACCTGAGCGGCGCGTGGGCAGGCTGACTTCTATACCCGTTTCGCAGCCTCCGTAATCCCAAAAAGTTATCCACAGGCTGTGTGTATCGGCTAGAGGTGCTTGCGCAGGAACGCGATGTCGTCGGCCTGGCCCTCGGCCGGCGTCTCCACCACGATCGGCGCCCCGGCCGCCCGGCACACCGCGAGGATCTGCTCGGCGTCGATCGTGCCCTTGCCCAGGTTGGCGTGGCGGTCGGCGCCGGAGTCGAACGCGTCACGCGAGTCGTTGCAGTGGATCAGGTCGATGCGGCCGGTGATGGCCTTGACCCGTTCGACCAGGTCGACGAGCTCCTCACCGCCCGCGTGGGCGTGGCAGGTGTCGAGGCAGAAGCCCACGTCGAACCCGTCGAGCGCGTCCCACAGCCGGGCGATCCGCTCGAGCTTGCGGGCCATCGCGTTGCCGCCGCCCGCGGTGTTCTCGATGAGCACTGGGATGGGGCACTCCATGCGTTCGAACACCTTGCGCCAGTTGTCGAACCCGGTCTGCGGGTCGTCGTTCTTGTTGACGTGGCCGCCGTGCACGACCAGGCCCTTCGCGCCGAGCCCCGCGGCCGCCTTCAGGTGCTGCTCGAGCAGCTTGCGGCTGGGGATGCGGATGCGGTTGTTCGTGGTCGCCACGTTGATCAGGTACGGGGCGTGGATGTAGACGTCGACGCCCTCGACCGGCTTCTCGGGCAGCACGGGCTTGTCGTACCCCTGCGGGTCGCCGAGGAAGAACTGCACCACCTCGGCGCCGACGGCCGCGGCGTGGGCGGCGGGATCGTCCTGGCCGACATGAGCTCCGATACGCACCATGTCACCGAGCCTATCCGTTTCGCGGGGACGGCCCGGGGCAGTCGCGAAGAGCCCCCTACGCGAGGAGAAGCGACATGACACGCTGGCGCCTGCGCGCACTGCTCTTATTGGTGTACGTCCTGGTCGGGATCTATGTGGCCTGGGTGTACGACTACATCACCCCCGGCCTGCTGCGGGACCTCGCCGAGGCGTTGCTCGCGGTGTTCCTGTGGTTCCTGGTCCTGCTCGGCATCGACCTGCACATCGGGTGAGCCGCTGGAAAGGACGGCGGCCCCGGTGCGCCCGGGGCCGTTCGCGTCGCGTACGCCTCATGGATGGGGGAGGAAACCGCCGTGGGCGATGCCGAGCGCGGCGCCCACGAACGACCCCACCAGCCCGACGACGTTGAGCGCGCGCTGAGGCGTGGTCGCCGAGACGTACTGTGAGTAGAGCCCCATCCCGAAACCGAGCGTGCCGATCCACGACGAGACGACGTGGGCGGCGGGCCAGAACGTCGCCACGAAGGCGACGATGCCGCACGCCAGCGTCGCGATCGCCAGGGCGTTCTCGGTGGGGTGCGGACGCCCGTCGGTGTTGAGTGTGAACCGGAACCGCTCCCTTTCGGAGGGTTGGAGAACATGTGGCACAGCCACCACCCCCTTGGTCTTCTACAGGGCTTTCCCAGGTACAGGTGACTGGTAACCTGGTCAACGCTGCGTTGTGATGGGAGTCCCATCGCCCCGGGGCGCCGAAAGGGGCCGCCCCGCTGACACGTCAGCGTCCTCCTGTCACGGCAGAGTGTCGTGACCGCAAGAGTCCAGAGGAGGTTGGAGTCCCGCATGCGTCGTTACGAAGTAATGGTCATCCTGGACCCTTCGCTCGATGAGCGCACTGTTGCGCCGTCCCTCGACCAGTTCCTCACCGTCGTCCGCAACGACGGCGGCACCGTGGAGAAGGTCGACGTCTGGGGCCGTCGCCGGCTCGCCTACGACATCGACAAGAAGTCCGAGGGCATCTACGCCGTCATCGACCTGTCCGCGCAGCCCGCGACGGTCAAGGAGCTCGACCGGCAGATGAACCTCAACGAGGGCATTCTTCGCACCAAGGTCATCCGGCCGGACGTGCACTAACCTCCGGCTTTTGTCGGAGCAGCCCCGTACTCTGAGCCGTAACCCAAGCGAAGGCGTGCAGGAAGGCGAGCGCTAGCCATGGCAGCAGGCGACACCGTAATCACCATTGTCGGCAACCTCGTCGACGACCCTGAGCTGCGCTTCACCCCGACGGGGCAAGCGGTGGCTCGATTCCGCATCGCATCCACTCCGCGGTTCATGGACCGACAGACCAACGAGTGGAAAGACGGCGAGAGCCTCTTCCTGACCTGCAACGTCTGGCGGCAGGCGGCGGAGAACACCGCCGAGAGCCTCCAGCGCGGCATGAGGGTCATCGTGCAGGGGCGGCTCAAGCAGCGGTCTTACGAGACCAAGGAAGGCGAGAAGCGCACGGTCTACGAGGTCGAGGTCGACGAGGTCGGCCCGTCTCTGCGCAACGCCACCGCCAAGGTCAACCGCACTTCCCGTCAGGGTGGTGGCGGCGGCGGCTTCGGCGGCGGCCCGGCCGACGACCCGTGGGCGTCCGCGTCCCCGGCCCCGCCCCAGGGCGGCGGCTTCCAGGGTGGCGGGGGCGGCTTCGGCGGCGGCGGCCAGCAGGGCGGCGGCGGCTTCGGCGGCGGCGGCAACGACTTCAGCGACGAACCGCCTTTCTAAACCCAGTCCACAAGCCCGAGTCCATTCCCGCTCTGACGGCGGGGCTCTGAAAGGAGCACCACGATGGCTAAGCCGGCACTGCGCAAGCCCAAGAAGAAGGTTTGCCTGTTCTGCCACGACAAGATCTCCTACGTCGACTACAAGGACACGGCTCTGCTGCGGAAGTTCATCTCCGACCGCGGCAAGATCCGTGCGCGCCGGGTGACGGGCAACTGCACCCAGCACCAGCGTGACGTGGCGACCGCGATCAAGAACGCCCGTGAGGTTGCGCTGCTGCCTTACACGAGCACCGCGCGTTAAGGAGGCCTGTCGATATGAAGCTCATTCTCACCAACGAGGTCTCCGGCCTCGGCACCCCCGGCGACGTGGTGGAGGTCAAGGACGGCTACGGCCGTAACTACCTCATCCCGCGCGGCTACGCCATGCGCTGGACGCGTGGCGCCGAGAAGCAGATCGAGACCATCCGCAAGGCGCGCGACGCCCGCGAGATCCGTGACCTCGGCACTGCCAAGGAGGTCGCCGGCCAGCTCGGCGCGCTGCGCGTCCGCCTGGCCACCCGCGCCGGTGAGTCGGGTCGCCTGTTCGGCTCGATCACGACGGGCGACATCGCCGACGCGGTCAAGGCCGCCGGTGGTCCCGCGCTCGACCGTCGCCGCATCGAGATCGTCAACCCGATCAAGAGCGTCGGCTCGCACCGGGTCACGGTCAAGCTGCACCCCGAGGTGTCCGCGAACGTGGACGTCGAGGTCGTCGCCGGCTGACAACCCCTGATCAAGGCCCCCTCCAGCAGGAGCGGGGCCTTTTTCATGCCTACCCCCACCCCCTGGAGCAGTGTCACCCTCGCACGTCTCCACCTGGGGGAGGGGCGTCCCGGGTCACCCTCGCACGTCACCATCTGGGGCAGGGGACGTCCCGGGTCACCCTTGCACGTCACCGTCTGGGCTTGCACGTCACCGTCTGGGGGAGGGGACGTCGCGCGTCACCCTCGCAGCCACCCCTTTGGTGGGGTGGGGCGTCGTGGGTCGCCCTCACATGTCACCACATAGGGCAGGGAGCCTCGTGGATCGTCCCCGCATCCCATCACCTGAAGGGCAAGGGCGGCCAACTTTGCGAGCCCGGCCAGGGGCGGCAACGCGGGGGTGTCGCGGATTGCCGAGTCAAGGCCGAGTGCCCCGCGCCGAACACAACGGCGCGCCCGCCCGAAAACGGTGCCCGTCCGAAAACGGTGCCCGCCCGAGACAGTGCCCGCCCGAGACAGTGCCCGCCGGAGGCAGCGTCCGCCGGAGGCAGCACCCGCGCGTGGGGCAGCGTCCGCGTGGGGCAGCACCCGTGCCCGAGGCGGCGTCCGAGCGAGGCAGCGTCCGCGCGAGGCACCACCCGTGCGTGAGGCGGCGTCCGCGTGAGGGAGCACCCGCGCGAGGCGGTGTCCGGGCGAGGTAGCACCCGCGCGTGAGGCAGTGTCCGCTCGGAAGAGGCGAGGCTGTGGGCTTATGGGGGCTGGGATTCTTTGGGTAGTCGCGTGATCCGAGAGGCCGGGGGCGCCTTACCGATCGGTTGACCAGGCCTCAGATGCGTTCGACTTCGAGCACGAGTTTGCCGGTGGTGCGGGCGGCCTCGATGCGGCGGTGTGCCTCGGCGGCCTGTTCCAGCGGCAACGACTCGACCCGCACCCGAAGCTCCCCGCGCGCGGCCGCGGCCACAGCCCGGCGCAGCGCCCGCCCCGCCTCTTCCGGGAAAGCGGCGGAGAACGCGGCCAGGTTGAACCCGGAGACGGTCTTGTTGGTGAACCACAGGTCATTGGCCGAGATCCCGACGTCCTCGGCGCCGGAGGCGTTGCCCATCACCACCATCCGGCCCATCGGGGCGAGCAGGTCAAGGCTGCTGCGGCGGGCCGTACCGCCGACCATGTCCACCACGACGTCGAACTGACCCGCCTCGGCCACCTGCTCGCGCAGGACGACCTCGTCGTAGCCGAACGCCTTGGCGGCCTCGATCTTGGCGGGGCTGCCCACGGCGCCCACCACGCGGCCCGCGCCCAGCAACCGGGCGGCCTGGCCGAGCTGGCTGCCCACGCCTCCGGCGGCGGCGTGCACCAGCACGTCTTCCCCCGGTGCTATGCGGGCCACCCGGTCGAGCACGAGGAACGCGGTGGTGCTGTTGGAGGGCAGCGCCGCCGCGACGTCCAGTTCCAGTCGGTCGTGGTTGTCGAGCGGAGCGACCAGGTCGGCGGAGGTGGTCACCACCTCCGCGTAGCCGCCGCCGTCGACGATCGTCAGCGCGGCCACCGGTTGACCGATGCTCAGCCCCTCGACGCCCGAGCCGAGCGCCCGGATGCGGCCGGACACCTCGATGCCGGGTACGAACGGCAGCGGTACGTCCACCACACCCTGCCGGTAGAGGATCTCGGCGAAGTTGGCGCCCGCGTAGGCCACGTCGATGGAGACCTGCCCCTGCCCGGGCTCGGGGGCCTCGGCCTCGTCAAGGCGGAGGACATCGGCGCTGCCGAATTCGGGAATCGTGATCGCTCTCATGCCGTCCATCGTGCTGTGAGGACGGTTGCCCTGGCAGTGTCAGTTCATCCTGGGTGTGCCACCACCAGGCTCTCCACCTTCTCCTTGGTGTCGGTGTCGGGGTGCGGGGTGTGCAGCACGACGTTGAGGTCGGCGCGATCAGGCAGCCGCAACAGCGAGTACTCGAAGGTGAGGTCACCGGCTTCCGGATGGGTGATGGCCTTGATCCCCTGGGAGCGGGAACGGACATCCGGTCGCATCCACAACTCGGCGAAGTCGGTACTGGCCGTACACAGGTCTTCGGCGATCTGCCCGAAGGTCGGATCGTCGTGATACCGGGCCGCGCTGGCACGGAAGTCGGCCACCATGTCAGGGGCGAACGCGTGCCACTCGGTGAACCTGCTGCGGTAGGTCGGGTGGGTGAAGAACGCCACCATGCAGTTCCGGACGTCGTCGTCGAACCCGAAGACCCGTCCGGCCGCGTCGTTCATCGCCACCAGGTTGTAGTGCCGGTCGAGCACGTGGGCCGGGTTGGGCATCCACGCGTCCAGCACCGCACGCAGTTGCTCGCTCACCGGCGCACCCGGCCTGCCCGCGGGTTCCGGCGGATTCAGCCCGGCGAGCACGTACAGGTGTGCCCGCTCGGCCTCGTCGAGCTTCAGCGCGCGGGCGACCGCGTCCAGCACGGCGTCGGACACCTTGATGTCGCGCCCCTGCTCCAACCACGTGTACCAGGACACTCCCACCCCGGCTAGCACGGCCACCTCTTCCCGGCGCAGCCCAGGAGTACGCCGGCGCCCTGCGGACGGCATACCGGCCTCGGCCGGGGTGAGGCCTTCCCGCTTGGCCCGCAGAAACTCTCTGAGCTGGTCACGCCGCCCCCGACTGCCACTCACACCCACACCATACGCGCCCAAATCCCACCTCCTTCACCATCGGTGGGGACACGCACTCAGCCCCGACGGCTCCCGCTCCTCCGACTCGTGGGGGTGGCGGGCGGCAGCGCCGACCAACCCCGCCCGCACCCCCACCGCCCGGCAACCCCCGGCAGCCACCCGCAACACACCTCACCCCTACGGCGGCCTGCGACGGACCTCACTGCCACGCTTCTCACGCCACGGCAGCCTCCGACGCCCCCACTGCAACCGCAGCACACCTCACCCCCGACGACTCGTGGCGTACCCCTCACGCCACGGCAACCTGCGACGGGCCCTCATCCGCCCACACACAGCAACACTCGCCGGCCGTCTGAGGGGTGCTGTTGCGGCCTTCAAGGGTTGGGCAGGTGGGGTGGGGGGTGGTGATCTTGGGGCGCAGGTGAGAGGGGGGAAATGGGCAGTAGAATGCCGTAGCATTTTCACTCTTTTCCCCCCTGGAGGCATGGCCATGGCCCGTCCCTGGATGCTGTTCACGACCGGACTTCTGGCCGTGGCGGTCGTGGCCTGTGCACCGGTCGACGATCCGGCCACCACCACCGCCGCGGCGCCGACGGCGTCCACCGCGTGCACGAAGGACCAGCTCCAGCTCCTCACCCCGGGCAAGCTGACCATCGGCACCGACAAGCCCGCCTACGAGCCGTGGTTCAAGGACGACGACCCGAGCAACGGCCAGGGCTTCGAGAGCGCGGTCGCGTTCGCCGTGGCGGGCGAGCTGGGCTTCGACCGCAGCGAGGTGCAGTGGAACACGGTGAAGTTCGACTCCGCGTTCGCGCCCGGCGAGAAGCAGTTCGACTTCGACGTCAACCAGGTGTCGATCACGCCCGACCGGGCCAAGGCGGTCGACTTCAGCAACGGCTACTACACGGTCAAGCAGGCGGTCGTGGCGGTCGAGGGCAGCAAGTACGCCGACGCGAAGAGCCTGGCCGACCTCAAGAACGCGAAGATCGGCGTCCAGGTCGGCACCACCTCGCTCGACGCCGTCAAGAGCGTCATTCAGCCCGCTGACGACCCCAACGTCTACAACGAGCAGATCGACGCGGTGAACGCGCTGAAGAACAAGCAGGTCGACGCGCTGGTCGTCGACCTGCCGACGGCCTTCTACGTCACCGCGGCCCAGGTGGAGAACTCCAAGATCGTCGGCCAGTTCAGCTCGACGGGCGGCACGCCGGAGGAGTTCGGGCTGGTCATGGAGAAGGGCAGCCCGCTCAAGACCTGCGTCGACAAGGCCGTGGACGCGCTGAAGGAGAAGGGCGAACTCGCCAAGATCGAGCAGCAGTGGCTCGGTTCGGCCGCCGGCGCGCCCGAGCTGCAGTGACCCGCAGATGAGCGAATGGGTCAAGTCCGACCGGCAGAAGGAGCGCGAACGCGTCCGTACGGTACGGGCGCGGCGTTCTGCCTCGATCGCGACCGTCTCGACGGTGGTCTTCATCGTCCTGGTCGTGTGGCTGGTCACCAACTCGCCGGGCTGGCCCCGGGTCTCGGAGACGTTCTTCGACCGGGAGCAGCTCGTCAAGGCGCTGCCTGACGTGCTGAGCGGCTTCTGGCTGAACATCAAGATCTTCCTGATCGCCGAGCCGCTCATCCTGGTCGTCGGCCTGCTGGTCGCGCTGGCAAGGGGCATCACGACGCCGGCGTTCTTCCCGATCCGGGCGCTCGCCACGCTGTACACGGACATCTTCCGCGGCGTGCCGACGATCCTGGTGATCTACCTGGTCGGGTTCGGGCTGCCCGCGCTGCGGCTGCAGGGCGTCCCGACCGACCTGGCGACGCTGGGCGTCATCGCCCTGACCCTCTCGTACGGCGCGTACGTGGCGGAGGTGTTCCGCTCGGGCATCGAGTCGATCCACCCGAGCCAGGTGGCGGCGGCGCGCTCGCTCGGCCTGAGCCACGTCAGGACGATGCGGTTCGTGGTGCTGCCGCAGGCCACCCGCCGGGTCGTGCCCCCGCTGCTGAACGACTTTGTCTCCCTGCAGAAGGACACGGCGCTCGTGGCGACCATCGGGCCGCTGGAGGCGTTGCGGCAGGCGCAGATCCACGCGGCCAGCACCTTCAACTACACGCCGTACCTCGTCGCGGCGCTGCTGTTCATCCTCCTCACCATCCCGATGGCCCGGCTGACCGACCACCTGGCCGCCCGTACGCGCAGGAGGCGTGGCGCATGAGCGTGCTGACCATGGAAGGCGTGTGGAAGAACTTCCACGGCCACAGCGTGCTGCGCGGCATCGACCTGGAGGTCGAGGCGCACGAGGTGGTCAGCCTCATCGGGGCGTCAGGTTCGGGCAAGTCGACGCTGCTGCGCTGCGTCAACCTGCTGGAGACGGTGGACGACGGAGCCATCCATCTCGACGGCGAGGAGATCACCGACCCCCGGGTCGACGTCGACGGGGTGCGCAAGCGGCTCGGCATCGTGTTCCAGGCGTTCAACCTGTTCCCGCACATGACCGTGCTCGACAACATCACCCTCGCGCCCCGCCAGGTGCACGGGGTGGCGAAGGCGCAGGCGGAGGAGGAGGCGCACGCGCTGCTGACCAGGTTCGGTCTGGCGCAGAAGGCGATGGCGTACCCCGACCAGCTCTCGGGAGGGCAGCAGCAGCGGGTGGCCATCATCAGGGCGCTCGCCACCCAGCCGCGGCTCATGCTGCTCGACGAGGTCACCTCGGCGCTCGACCCCGAGCTGGTGCTGGAGGTGCTGGGGATCATCAGGGAGCTCAAGGAGTCGGGCATGACGATGATCCTGACGACGCACGAGATGAGCTTCTGTCGCGACATCTCCGATACGGTGTGCTTTCTCGACGGCGGCGTGCTGCTGGAGAAGGGGCCGCCCGAGCAGATCTTCAGCGAGCCGGAGCACGCCCGTACGCGGGAGTTCCTGGGCAGCGTGCTGCGGTCGGGCAGGTTCTAGCGGCGGTGCCGGCCGCCGGTGGACAGCACCCGCTCGGGTGCGTGCGGACGGGCGAGGACGCTCTTGCGGCGGCCGTACACGAGGTAGACGAACAGGCCGAAGGCCATCCACAGGGTGAACCAGACCCAGGTGAGCACCCGCAGGTTGACCAGGAGCCAGAACGTGGCGAGCAGCGACAGCGCGGGCAGCAGCGGCGAGAACGGCACCCGGAACCCCCGCTGCAGGTGCGGCATGCGCCGCCGCATCACGATCACCCCGGCGGCCACGAACGCGAAGGCGAACAGCGTCCCGATGACGACGAGTTCCTGCATGGTGAGCACGGGCACGAACTCGGCCACCACGATCGCGACGAACCCGATCACCAGCGTGACCCGCGTCGGTGAGTGGTAGCGGCGGCTCACCCTGGCCAGACCGCGCGGGATGAGCCCGTCGCGGGCCATCGAGAACAGCACCCGCGTCTGCCCCACCATCAGGACGAGGATCACCGTGGTCAGCCCCAGCACCGCGCCCGCGTCGATGACGTGCACCATCCAGTCGACGCCGACCGCCCGGAACGCGCTCGCGAGCGGGGCGTCCACGGAGATCTTCGTGTACGACACCATGCCGACCATGACCAGGGCGACGGCGAGGTAGATGACCGTGGCCAGGACAAGGCTGCGGATCATGCCCTTCGGTATGGCCTTCGGCGCGTTCACGGTCTCCTCGGCCGAGGTCGCGACGACGTCGAAGCCGATGTAGGCGAACGCGATGGCGGAGGCCGCCGCGAAGATCCCGAACCAGCCGAACGCCTGGCTCTGTCCGACGAGCACTTCGAGTACGGTCGCCGGGGCCGTGTCGAGCGTCTTCGGCGGCACGTGAAAGTCGCCGAAGTTGGCCGGGTCGAGGTACAGCAGGCCGACGACGATGACCGCGCCGATGGCCAGCAGCTTGGCCGACACCATGACCCACAGCGCCCGCAGCCCCACCCGCGCGCCGAGCGCCACGACGCCGGTGAGCAGCACGAGGATCGCGAGGACGAGCACGTCCTGGACGAACTCCTTGTCCGGCACGCGGACGCCGAAGTTGGCGATCGCGGCGACCGTGATGGCGCCCCAGGCCCGTGCCACGACGGCGGCGGCGAACTGCAGTTCCAGGATCAGCGCCCAGCCGATGATCCACGCCCAGACCTCGCCGAAGATGACGTACGTGAAGGTGTAGGCGCTGCCTGAGGTCGGCATGGTGGAGGACAGTTCGGCGTAGCACAGGCACGCCAGCAGGGCCGCGATGCCCGCGATCATGAAGGACAGGATGACCCCGGGCCCGGCGGTGGTGGCCGCCTGCTGGCCGGCGATGCTGAAGATGCCGGCGCCGATCATGACGCCGAGCCCGAGCACGATCAGGTCGGCCGGGCGGTAGACCTCGGCCAGACTGTGCCGGGCGCCGGTGCGCAGGCCGGTGACCGCGGTGGGCGGCAGTCGTCGCAGAATCGTGGACACGGAACACCCCGCTCTGGGAACTCCTTCACCATCTCTCACACCCGTGACATCGGCAAGCACGGATCACAGCGCGCCGGCCCCTACGGTCCGTGTCCGGGGGCGAGCGGCTTGTCGCAGGTGATGCCCGGTTCCGTGGGCGTACGGCGACGCCGGGAAAGCCGGCGGGGCGCGCCGAGATTTGAGATTTCGATAACGTATTCCGACTCGCCCGCTTACTGGCAGGCAGGGGCGTTTGTGCAGGTCTAGGCCCCGGTGACCAGCCAGGCGGGTCCCGCGGCGCGTAGCGTCAGCGTGACGAGACGGGCCAGCATCCACACGCCGAGCGCGCACCAGAGGGCCACGACGCCGAGACCGGACGCGGCCAGCGCCGCAGGCAGGTACGCGAGCGTCGTCCACACCCCTGCCCAGGCGAGGTAGCGCTGGTCGCCCGCGCCGATGAGCACGCCGTCGAGCACGAACACCACCCCGCACACCGGCTGGAACAGCGCGACCGGCCACAGCACGGCCAGCAGCAGCTCGGTGACGTGCGGATCGGCGTCGAACAGCCCAGGCAGCACCGGACGGGCGGCGATGACGAGCAGCGCGAGCACCACGCCCGACCAGATGCCCCACTGCACCATCCGCTTCGTGGCCGCGCGGGTGGCGGCGACGTCGCCCGCGCCCAGCGAACGTCCGGTGATGGCCTGGCCCGCGATGGCGATGGCGTCCAGGGCGAAGGCGAGCAGCGTCCACACCTGTGTGGCGATGGCGTACGCGGCGAGTTCGGCCTCGCCCATGCGGGTGGCGATCACGGTGGCGGCGAGGAGCACGATCCGCAGACAGACCGTACGGATGAGCAGCGCGAACCCGGCCGTGCCCGCCTGCCGGACCCCGCGCGGGTCCGGGGTGAGCGGAGTGCCGAGCCGCCGCGCCCCGCGCGCCACGGCGACGAGGTAGACGGCCGCGCCCAGGGTCTGTGCCAGGACGGTGCCCCACGCCGAGCCGGCGATCCCCCAGTGCAGCCCGAGCACGAACCAGGCGTTGAGCGCCGCGTTGAGCGCGAACGAGCCCACCGCCACGACGAGCGGCGTCACCGTGTCCTGCAGCCCGCGCAGGACTCCGGTGCCGGCCAGCACGACGAGCATCCCTGGCGCGCCGAGCAGACTGATCCGCAGGTACGTCACCGCCTGTTCGCTCTGCGCGGGGTTCGCGCCGAACAATTCCACGAGCGTCGGGGCGAGTGGCCAGACGACGGCGATGACGGCGACGCCGATGGCGAGGGCCAGCCAGATGCCGTTCACGCCGCTGCGCATGGCCTGGTCGTGGTTGCCCGCACCCGTCTGCCGGGACACGGACGCCGTGGTGCCGTACGCGAGGAACACGCACAGGTTGACCAGCGTGGCGAGGACGGCGCCCGCGACGCCGAGAGCGCCCACCGCCGCGGTGCCGAGACCGTGTCCCACGATGGCGTAGTCGGCCAGCAGGAAGAGCGGCTCGGCCACGAGGGCCCCGAAGGCCGGGACGGCGAGGCGTAGAATCTCCCGGTCTCGGGATGTAATGGGCATTCACCCATTATGCGCATTACGGGGCGTGTCGCGGCAACTTTCTTTCCTCCACAGTCGGTGGACGGTGTTTTCGCAGGTCAGACGGCTTTCAGTAGAGGTGGAAAAGAGTTATCCCCAGGCTCCGTCCACAGGCCTTTCACACCCTGGGGGCTGTCCTCCACAGCTTGACCACAGGGTTGTCCACAGGTCGCGTTGCCGTCAGTCCGAGACTCAGGAAAACTGTCACCCCGGTCGACTACAAGTGGGGGTGGTGCGACCGCCTGGTTGTGAGGGGGCGTCGTGAGCATTGACGAAGAGGGCGGCGGAAGCCCCGGATTCGAGCGGACACCTCCGCACAACATGGAGGCGGAGCAGTCGGTCCTGGGCGGCATGCTGCTGTCGAAGGACGCCATCGCCGACGTCGTCGAGATCCTGCGCTCCGACGACTTCTACCGTCCCGCCCACCAGATGGTCTACGACGTCATCACCGACCTCTACGGTCGAGGCGAGCCCGCCGACGCGGTGACGGTCTTCGACGAGCTGCAGAAGCGCGGCGAGATGGCCCGGGTGGGTGGCGCTGCCTATCTGCACACCCTCACCTCGGTGGTCCCCACCGCCGCCAACGCCGGCTACTACGCCAAGATCGTCCGTGAGCAGGCGATCCTGCGCCGCCTCATCGAGGCCGGCACGCGCATCGTCACCTACGGCTACGGCGGCCAGAACGAAGAGGTCGACGACCTGGTCGACCGCGCCCAGGCCGAGATCTACAAGGTGACCGAGCGGCGCACGTCGGAAGACTACGCGCCGCTGGCCGACATCATGCCGGGAGCGCTCGACGAGCTCGAGGCCATCGGCAGCCGCGGCGGCCAGATGGTCGGCGTGCCCACCGGGTTCCAGGACCTCGACGCCCTCACCAACGGCCTCCACCCCGGCCAGATGATCGTGGTGGCCGCCCGTCCGGCCATCGGCAAGGCGCTCGCGCTCGACACGCCGCTGCCCACGCCCACCGGCTGGACCACGATGGGCGAGGTCGAGGTCGGCGACCAGCTGATCGGAGCCGACGGGCGCCCCACCCGGGTGGTCGCGGCGACCGGCGTCATGCACGGCCGGCCGTGCCACGAGGTGGCGTTCGACGACGGCACCGTCATCGTCGCCGACGCCCAGCACCAGTGGCGCACGACCGCCGACGGCGTGGTCACCACCGAGGCGCTGGCCGCCGTCCTGCGCGCCGGCGACCGGCCCGCGGTGGCCGTCGCGGCCGCCTTCGACCTCGCCGAGCGCGACCTGCCGGTGGCGCCGTACGCGCTGGGGGTCGATCTCGCCGGCGGCGCGGACACGAACGACGCGGCGTACGGAGCCCGCCACGGCCGGGTGGCCACGCTCACCCGGCGGCGCATCCCGGCGACCTACCTGCGCGCGTCGCGGCAGCAGCGGTCGATGCTCCTCGCGGGCCTGCTGGAGGTCGCCGGCCGTGTCGGCCCCGACGGGCTGACCAGGCTCGTCCTCGACGACCGCGAGCTCGCCGGCGACGCCCTCGAACTCGTCCTGAGCCTCGGCCACCAGGCCACGCTGCGCGGCAGCGTCGCCGGCCACGTGATCGTCTTCGCCGTGTCCGGTGAGGTCGCCACGAACGCGCGGGTCCGTCACGTCGTCGACGTGCGGCCGGTCGCGTCGCGCCCGGTCCGGTGCGTCGAGGTCGACAACGCCGACCACATGTACCTCGCGGGCCGGTCGTGCGTGCCCACCCACAACAGCACGCTCGGGCTCGACTTCGCCAGGTCCGCCGCGATCAAGCACGGCATGACCACGGTCATCTTCTCGCTGGAGATGTCCCGCAACGAGATCACCATGCGACTGCTGTCCGCAGAGGCGCGCGTGGCCCTCCACCACATGCGCTCGGGCGTGATGAGCGACGACGACTGGACCCGCCTCGCCCGCCGCATGAGCGAGGTGGCCGAGGCCCCGCTGTTCATCGACGACTCGCCCAACATGTCGATGATGGAGATCAGGGCCAAGTGCCGGCGGCTCAAGCAGCGCAACGACCTGCGGTTCGTGATCATCGACTACCTCCAGCTGATGAGCTCGCCGAAGAAGACCGAGAGCCGCCAGAACGAGGTCTCGGAGATCTCGCGTGCCATCAAGCTGCTGGCCAAGGAGCTCGAGGTCCCCGTCATCGCGATCTCGCAGCTCAACCGTGGCCCCGAGCAACGCACAGACAAGCGCCCACAAGTAAGCGACCTTCGCGAATCGGGTTGCCTGACGGCCGACACCCGGATCCTTCGGGCCGACACGGGTGCGGAGGTGTCACTGGGTGAGCTGTTGGCGTCGGGCGCGCGCGACATCCCCGTCTGGTCTCTGGACGACAGGCTGCGGCTCGTGCCGCGCACCATGACCCACGTCTTCCCCAGCGGCACGAAGGAGGTTTTCAAGCTACGGCTGACGTCAGGTCGGGAAATCACGGCGACAGCCAACCACCCATTCATGACCTACGACGGCTGGCGTCCTCTGGGAGAGATCGGCGCCGGCACTCGCCTCGCCGTTCCTCGTCACGTCCCCGCCCCGCAGAATCTCCAGGAGTGGCCCGAGGAGGAGGTGATCCTTCTCGCGCACCTGATCGGAGACGGTTCGTTCGTCAGGAGACAGCCGATCCGGTACGCGAGCAAGGACGAGGCGTGCCTTGAAGCCGTCACGAAAGCCGCCACGCATTTCGGGGTCACCGCGGTTCGAGACGAGTACGCAGCCGCGCGCGTGACCACGCTGCGGCTTCCCGCCCCGTACCAGCTCACGCACGGCAGACGCAACCCCATCGCCGCCTGGCTTGACGGCCTGGGGCTGTTCGGTCTCCGGAGCCACGAGAAGTTCGTCCCGGAGGGGATCTTCGCCCTGCCGAAACAGCAAGTCGCCTTGTTCCTCCGACACCTGTGGGCGACCGACGGATGCGTGTGGTGGGACGAGAAGCAGAACCAGGCGCGGATCTACTACGCTTCCACGAGTCGCCGCCTGGTCGATGACGTGGCCCGGTTGCTCCTCCGGTTCAACGTGATGGCGCGCATCAAGACCACGCAGAAGGGCAACCATCGGCCGGGATATCACCTTTACATCTACGGTTCCGAGAACCAACTGCGGTTCCTGGAGACGATCGGCGTGCACGGCCAACGGGCCGATCATGCTGCGCGCTGCATGCCGGCGTTGCTGGCGGCCAAGAGCAACACGAACCTGGACACGGTCCCTCGTGAGGTCTGGGATCACGTCCGCGACGTTCTGGCGGAGAAGGGCATGAGCCATCGGGCGTTCTCCGCCGAACTGGGCACCCAATTCTGCGGCAGCACCCTATGGAAGCATGCGCCGAGCCGGGCGCGCCTGGGTCGGGTGGCGGCGATCCTGGACGACGCTCAGATGGAAATGCTGGCGACGAACGACGTCTTCTGGGATGAAGTCGCCTCGATCGCGAGCCTGGGCGAACAGTCGGTCTACGACGCGACCGTGTTGGGCACCCACAACTTCGTCGCCAACGGCATATCCGTCCACAACAGCATCGAGCAGGACGCCGACATGGTGATCCTGCTGCACCGCGAAGACGCCTACGAGCGTGAGTCGCCGCGCGCGGGCGAGGCCGACCTGCTCATAGCCAAGCACCGTAACGGCCCGACCGGCACGGTCACCGTGGCGTTCCAGGGCCATTACAGCCGGTTCGTGGACATGGCCCAGCACTGACCCCCTCCGCCGGAGAAACGCTTCCGGGAGCCACGGGCAAGGGCTAGGCTCGGGCGATCATTCGGCGGCCACGGGAGTCAGGGGGACGCGTGCGCGACTCGTTCGTACACCTGCACGTTCACACCGAGTACAGCATGCTCGACGGAGCGGCCAAGATGAAGCCGCTGGTCGCGGAGGCTGAGCGGCTCGGGATGCCGGCGATCGCGATGTCCGACCACGGCAACATGTTCGGGGCGTACGAGTTCCAGTCGGTCGCGCGGAACAGCCCGGTCAAGCCGATCATCGGGATCGAGGCGTACGTCGCGCCCGCGTCGAGGTTCTTCAAGAAGCCCGTCTTCTGGGGGTCGCGCGCGGAGACCGGCGTCGCCGACGTCGAGGGCGGCAAGGACGTCTCCGGCGGCGGCCGCTACACCCACATGACGATGTGGGCCAAGGACGCCGACGGGCTGCGCAATCTGTTCCGGCTCTCCTCGCTGGCGAGCTTCGAGGGCTACTACGGCAAGCCGCGCATGGACCAGGAGCTGGTCTCCCAGTACGCCGGCGGCATCATCGCCACCACCGGCTGCCCGTCCGGAGTGGTGCAGACCCGGCTGCGGCTCGGCCAGTGGGACGAAGCGGTCAAGGCCGCCGGTGAGTACCAGGACATCTTCGGCAAGGAGAACTACTTCCTGGAGCTGATGGACCACGGCATCCCCATCGAGCGCGAGGTCCGTGCCGACCTGCTCAAGCTGGCCAAGCAGCTCGACATCCCGCTCCTGCTCACCAACGACTCGCACTACGTGACCGAGGACCAGGCCGACGCGCACGACAGCCTCCTGTGCGTCGGCGTCGGCAAGAACAAGGACGACCCCAACCGGTTCAAGTTCAACGGCAGCGGCTACTACCTCAAGACCGCCGACGAGATGCGGGCGCTGTTCCCCGACATGCCTGAGGCGGCCGACAACACACTGCTGGTCGCCGAGATGGTCGGCGACTACGGCGAGGTGTTCGCCGAGGTCAACCGGATGCCCGACTACCCCGACGTCCCCGAGGGCGAGACGCAGGAGTCGTGGCTGCGCAAGGAGGTGGAACGCGGCCTGGTCATGCGGTACGGCGAACCGGTCCCTGCCGAGGTGCTGGAGCGGTACGAGACCGAGATGAAGGTCATCGGCCCGATGGGCTTCTCCTCGTACTTCCTCGTGGTCGCCGACATCTGCCGGCACGCCCGCGACAACGGCATCGCGGTCGGCCCGGGCCGAGGCTCGGCCACCGGGTCGATCGTCGCGTACGCCACCCGCATCACCGAGCTCGACCCGCTCGAGCACGGCCTGCTGTTCGAGCGGTTCCTGAACCCCGAGCGCATCAACCCGCCCGACGTCGACCTCGACTTCGACGACCGCCAGCGCGACCGCATGGTGGCGTACGTGACCCAGAAGTACGGCAGCCCCATGACCGCCCAGGTCAACACGTTCGGCACGATCAAGGCCAAGGCCGCCGTCAAGGACGCCAGCCGGATCCTCGGCTACCCGTTCGCGGTCGGCGACAAGATCACCAAGGCGATGCCGCCGGACGTCATGGGCAAGGGCGTGCCGCTGGCCGACCTGTTCGACGAGGACCACCCTCGCTACAACGAGGGCACCGAGATCCGCGCTCTGTACGAGTCGGACGTCGACGTGCGCAAGGTGATCGACACCGGTCGCGGCATCGAGGGGCTGATCCGCGGCACCGGCGTGCACGCGGCCGCCGTCATCCTGTCGTCCGACCCGTTGCTCGACCTCATCCCGATGCACATGCGCGACAAGGACAAGGTGATCATCACCGGGTTCGACTACCCGTCGTGCGAGTCGATGGGCCTGGTGAAGATGGACTTCCTGGGCCTGCGCAACCTGGGCATCATCGACCACGCCATCAAGATCATCAAGCAGAACCGGGGTGTCACGCTCGACACCCTGGAGCTGCCGCTCGACGACGCCAAGACGTACCAGCTGCTGGCCCGCGGCGACACGCTGGGCGTGTTCCAGCTCGACGGCGGCCCGATGCGCCAGCTGCTGAAACTCATGGAGCCGACCCGGTTCGAGGACATCGCCGCCGTGCTCGCCCTCTACCGTCCTGGTCCGATGGCGGCCAACGCGCACACCAACTACGCCCACCGCAAGAACGGCCGCCAGGACATCGAGCCCATCCACCCCGAGCTCAAGGTCGCGCTGGAGCCGATCCTCGGGCCGACCTTCCACCTGCTCGTCTACCAGGAGCAGATCATGGCGGTGGCTCGCGAGCTGGCGGGCTACTCGCTCGGCGGCGCCGACCTGCTGCGCCGCGCGATGGGCAAGAAGAAGCCCGAGATCCTGGCCAAGGAGTTCGCGAACTTCCAGGCGGGCATGCGCGGCAACGGCTACAGCGACGAGTCCATCCAGGCGCTGTGGGACGTCATGCTGCCGTTCTCCGGATACGCGTTCAACAAGTCGCACACCGCCGGGTACGGGCTTGTCGCCTACTGGACGGCGTACCTCAAGGCCAACTACCCCGCCGAGTACATGGCGGCGCTGCTCACCAGCGTCGGCGACGACAAGGACAAGGCGGCCGTCTACCTCGCCGAGTGCCGCAAGATGGGCATCCAGGTGCTGCCGCCGGACGTCAACGACTCCCACCTCGACTTCGTCGCGGTCGGCGACGACAAGGTGCGGTTCGGGATGGGCGCGGTCCGCAACGTCGGCGAGAACGTCGTCGACGGCATCGTGAAGGCCCGCGCCGACAAGAGCGCCTACCGCGACTTCAACGACTTCCTCGACAAGGTGCCGCTCGCCGTCTGCAACAAGCGCGTGATCGAGTCGCTGATCAAGGCGGGCGGGTTCGATTCGCTCGGTCACCAGCGCAAGGCCCTGCTCATGGTCCACGAGCAGGCGGTCGACTCGGTCATCGACATCAAGAAGAACGAGGCCCACGGCCAGGACTCCCTGTTCGGCGGTTCGGACGACGACGGCGCGGGCGAGATGTTCTCCGTCCAGATCCCCGACGACGAGTGGGACAAGAAGACCAAGCTCGACTTCGAGCGGGAGATGCTCGGCCTGTACGTGTCCGACCACCCGCTGGCCGGCACCGAGCGTCTGCTGGCCCGCAACCGCGACACCACCATCGCCGACCTGCTCGACAGCGGCCGCGACGACCGCGGCGACGTCCGCGTGTGCGGCCTGATCACGAAGGTCGACAAGCGCGTCAACAAGGCGGGCAACGTGTGGGCCATCGCGACCGTGGAGGACATGGACGCCGCCGTGGAGTGCCTGTTCTTCCCCAGGTCGTACGAGCTGTACGCGCCGGAGCTGCGCGAGGACGCCGTGGTGTCGGTCGCCGGGCAGATCAACAACCGCGACGGAGCCATCTCGATCTTCGCGACCGAGCTGACCCCGATCGACGTGTCGGGGGTCAGCAGCGACTCCGGCCACCCGGTCACCCTGCAACTGCGCGAGGAGCGCATCAACCAGCGGCTCGTGGAGGAGCTCCGCTCGGTGCTCAGGCAGCACGAAGGCCCGGTTCCCGTCCTGGTCAACCTGCGTCGTACGGCGGGCAAGACGGTGGTGCTGTCGTTGCCGGGCTTCCGGGTCAACCCCGAGCCGGCGTTCGCCGCCGACATCAAGCAGCTGTTCGGGCCGGAGGCGATCTCGCTGTGACCGGGCGGCGGATCGAGATCGTCTCGGGTCCTGAGCCGCCCAGGTGCCCCCGCTGCCGGCGGGAGGGGCTGCTGCTGGCGCGCGTGCCGTACGGCTGGACGAACGCCGGCGGCGTCGCGGTGCGCGGCCGGGGCGAGGTCGTGCTGTGCGCCGCGTGCGACGCCGACGCGGCGCGGGCGGCCCCGCTCATCACGTGGTTCCACGTGCACGCGACGGTCGAGCCCGCCGACAGCGAGGAGTTCCTCCAGCTCCTGGCGGCGTGGGCCGACGAGGTGTCGGTCCCGCCGCTCGACAGGAAGCGCTGGGAGGACGAGATCGAACAGCTCACATGACAGACGTGTGGGTTGTGACGAAGCAGACAGCGGCCGCCGGAATCAGGGCTGATCGTTTCGGTGCTCTACGGGAGGAACCGAAGCTAAGGGGAAGCTCATGACCATTTTGGTTGCCTATGACGGTTCGGCGGACGCCCGCGCCGCGATCGAGACCGTGGCCAAGCATCTCGCGGCCGAGCCCGTGATGGTCGTCACGGTGTGGGAGCCGCTGCTCGTCCAGCTGAAGAAGTACCCGACCGCGGTGGGCATGCTCAACCCGGCCACCGAGGAAGAGGCCCACGCCGAGGCCGAGCGGCACGCCAAGGAGGGGGCCGAGCTGGCGGCCGCGGCCGGCCTCACCGACGTCACCCACCGCGCGGTGGCCGACAACGAGTCGATCTGGAAGACGATCGTCGACGTGGCCGACGAGATCGACGCCTCGCTGATCGTGACCGGCTCGCGTGGCCTGGCCGGCGTCAGGTCGGTGCTGCTGGGCAGCGTCTCCAACCACGTGCTGCACCACGCGCACCGGCCGACGCTCATCGTCCCGCCGTCGAAGGCGTGACGGCGCAGTTCTAGGACTGGCAACTCTGAGGAGGGCACAGCCGGGTGTCGATGCGCCGCGCACCCGGGCCCTCGTCGCCGAGCCGGTCGTGCGGGTTGGCCACCGGGCACGACTCGAGCGACAGGCACCCGCAGCCGATGCAGTCGGTGAGGTCGTCGCGCAGCCGCTGGAGCTGCAGGATGCGGTCGTCGAGCTCGGCGCGCCAGGCCGCCGACAGCCGGGCCCAGTCGGCGCGAGTGGGGGTGCGCTCGTCGGGCAGCTCGGCCAATGCCTCGCCGATGACCTTCAGCGGGATGCCGATGCGCTGGGCGAGCTTGATGAAGGCCACCCGGCGCAGGCTGTCGCGGCTGTAACGGCGCTGGTTGCCGGCCGTGCGCCGGCTCTTGATGAGCGCCTTGGACTCGTAGAAGTGCAGGGTGGAGACGGCCACGCCGCTGCGCTCGGCGAGCTGGCCGACCGTGAGCTCCTTGGCGTTCCAGGCAGCCTTCGTCGTCACACCTCGACCTTACGTGAGGGTTCGTTCGAAGAACGTCTCCAGGACGACGGCCGACCGCGTCCCGGACACGCCGTCCACCTCGAAGACCCGGCGCAGGACGTCCTGCAGCTCACGCGTGGCCGACGTGCGGACCTTCAGCAGCACCGAGGCCTGCCCCGCGATGACGTGGGCCTCCTCGATATCGGGGATCGCCGCCAGTGCCGCGCCGCTGTCGCCCATCCACGTGTCGCTGTCGACCAGCACGTACGCCGTCACCGTACGCCCGAGCGCCGCCTGGTCGACCTCGATCGTGGTGCGCCGGATCACCCCGCGCTCGCGCAGCTTGCGTACGCGTTCGTGCGCCGCCCCGCTGGACAGCCCCACGGCCTGCCCCAGGGTCGCGTACGAGCGGGTCGCGTCGTCCTGCAGCAGGCTGATCAGTGTTCTGTCGATCTCGTCCACCACCGAATACTATCTGGCAGTACAGCGGGAAGATCGAATGGCGTATGGTGTGGCGCTATGGACACCATTGTCACGGAATTCGAGGTGCTGGACGAGCGGTTCGCCCACGTCGGCGGTGACGGCCGGATCGAGGTGCTCCACACCGGCGCCCGGTGGGCGGAGGGCCCCGTCTACTTCCCGGCCGGCCGCTTCCTCGTCTGGAGCGACATCCCCAACGACCGGATGCTGCGCTGGGACGAGACGACCGGCGCCGTCGGCCCGTTCCGCAGCCCGGCCGGTTACTCCAACGGCAACACCCTCGACCGCGAGGGCCGGCTGGTCACGTGCGAACACGGCAACCGCCGCGTCACCCGTACCGAGCACGACGGCTCCATCACCGTGATCGCCGACCGCTGGCAGGGCAAGCGCCTGAACAGCCCCAACGACGTCGTCGTCCGCTCCGACGGCTCCGTCTGGTTCACCGACCCACCGTACGGCATCCTCAGCGACTACGAGGGGCACGCCGCCGAGCAGGAGATCGACGGCTGCCACGTCTACCGGGCCGACCCGGTGACCGGCGAGGTGCGCGTGGTAGCCGGCGACTTCACCCGGCCCAACGGCCTCGCGTTCTCGCCGGACGAACGGCGCCTCTACATCGCCGACACCCACACCGGACGCCTGCGGGTGTTCGACGTGACCGACGACGGCACGCTCACCGGCGGCGAGGTCTTCGCCGAGGCCGGTGACGGGCTCGACGGCCTGCGGTTCGACGCCGCCGGCCGGATCTGGGCCGCCGCCGGCAAGGCCGTGCTCTGCTTCGACCCCGACGGCACACTGATCGGCCGGCTCCGCCTCCCCGAGCGCACGGCCAACCTGGTGTTCGGCGGCCCCAAGCGCAACCGCCTGTTCATCACCGCCTCCACCTCCCTCTACTCCCTCCTGACGAACGTCACCGGCACACGCCCGATCTGGGCGTCCCGCTGAAGGTGTACCTGGATGCAGTGACCGGCATGTCCTGATGGGTCAGACTGGTGCGTATGCTCCGGAGGTACGGTCAGCTCGCCGTCCTGCTCGCCCTCGTGGGCGTGCAGGCGCCGATGATGGTCGGCACCGCCATCACGCTGCTGCTGACGTTCACGCTGGGGATGGTCTTCCTGTTCTCCCCGCAGGTGATGGCGGTCAGGCGACTCGCGCAGCGGCACCGGCGGCTCGTCGGTGACTGGACGGGCACGCCGATCGAGCCCCCCTACCGGCCCGCGCCGCCACCACCCGTGCGGCAGGCCGACGGCATGTACCGGTCCGACCGCACGCTTTACACCACGCCGCGCGTCCCGGCCTGGAACAACCGGTGGAGGTGGCTGATCAGCGACCCGGCGACCTGGCGCGACACGCTGTGGCTGCTGCTCGACCCGGCGGTGAAGGTCGCGCTGGTGCCGCTGTTCGTGCTGCTGCCCGGCCGCGGCCTGCGCGTCTACGCCCACTGGGTCGACCTGGTGCTCGGCGCGACCGCCGCCAGCCGCCTGGCCGGCCAGGTGAGCCACCTGCAGCGTACGCGTGACCTCGCGGCCGACTCCCAGGCGGCCGAGATGCGCCGGATCGAACGCGACCTGCACGACGGCACGCAGGCCAGGCTCGTGGCCATCGGCATGACCCTCGGCGCGGTCGAACAGCTCGTCGACACTGACCCGAACGCCGCGAAAGCGCTGCTCGCCAGGGCCAGGGACGCCTCCTCCGAGACGCTCGTCGAGCTGCGCCGGGTGATCCGCGGCATCCACCCGCCGGTGCTGGCCGAACGCGGCCTCGCCGACGCCGTGCGCGCCCTCGCCATGGACAGCCCCCTGCACGTCACCGTGGACGTCGACCTGCCGCACCGTCCGGAGGCGCCGGTGGAGGCCGCGGTCTACTTCGCCGTCAGCGAGCTGCTGTCGAACGCCGCCCGCCACGGCGACGCACGCACCGCCACCGTGGACATCAGCGCCAACGGCGCCGTACTGCGGGTCACCGTCACCGACGACGGGCTGGGCGGCGCCGACCCGGCCGCCGGCAGCGGCCTGGCCGGCATCGAGCGGCGACTCGCCGCCTTCGACGGCGTGCTCGCCGTGCACAGCCCGCCGGGCGGCCCCACGACGGCGACCATGGAGCTGCCGCACGCGCTGCCGGGGGCGGCGGTCGAGGCGTCACGGATGCCGCGCCGGAAGGTGGCCCTGGTCGTCCTCCTCTGGGGTACCGCCTGGTGCCCCACGTTCCCGCAGGGCATCGTGGCCGGCATCTTCAAGATCTTCGACCTCGAGAAGCCCGGGTGGTTCCTCGGCCTGCACCTGCCCGAGCCCTACCAGTGGCCGGTGATCCTGGGGATGATCACGCTCGGGGTCACCATGCACGTCGCGGCCATGCGCATCGTGGCCGCGTACAACCGCGAGCACTGGGCCCCGGGCGCCGTACCCTGGGCGAGGGGCTGCTGATGCTCCGCGTCCTCGTCGCCGAAGACCTCTACCTGCTCCGCGAAGGGCTGGTGCACCTGCTGCAGGCGCACGGCTGCATGGTGGTCGGAGCCGTGGAGACCGGCCCCGAGCTGCTGAAGGGCCTGCTGGAGCTGCGCCCCGACGTCTCCATCGTCGACGTACGGCTGCCGCCCACGTTCACCGACGAGGGGCTGCAGGCCGCGCTCGAAGCCAGGAGGCAGGTGCCCGGCCTGCCCGTCCTCGTGCTGTCCCAGCACGTCGAACAGCTCTACGCCCGCGAGCTGCTCGCCGACGGCTCCGGCGCGATCGGCTACCTGCTGAAGGACCGCGTCTTCAACGCCGCCCAGTTCATCGACGCCGTACGCCGGGTGGCCGCGGGCGGCACCGTCATGGACCCCGAGGTGATCGCCAAGCTGCTGGCCAGCAACGCCCGGCACGAGCCGCTGGCCGGGCTCACGCCGCGCGAGCGCGAGGTGCTGGAGGCGATGGCCGAGGGGCGCTCCAACGCCGCCATCTCCCAACGCCTCTACCTCAGCGAGAGCGCCGTGGCCAAACACACAGCCTCCATCTTCACCAAACTCGGCCTGGCCCCCTCGGAGGACGACAACCGCCGAGTCCTGGCCGTACTGGCGTACCTGAACAGCCGCTGACCCACCGCCGCCCCGCCACGACGACCCTCGCCCTGGCAGGGCACTGACGGAGGAGGCGATCGGCGCCGGCGCCGTGCACGCGAGGTGTAGGTGGGACCGGTTGGCGGCGGCCGTTGCGTGCCGGCTGTCCTGACGTGCGTGAACGGTGGGGCCCGTTCTTGTCGGTGGCACCGGCTATTTTCATAGGGCACGGCGCAACGAAGAGGTGGTATCAGGTGAAAATCCGGGTTAACCGCGATGTTCTGGCCGATGCGGTGGCATGGGCCGCTCGCATCCTGCCGAGCCGCCCCGTCGTCCCCGTCCTGTCCGGGTTGCTGCTGGAGGCGGGTGACGACCTGACCGTGTCCGCGTTCGACTACGACGTCTCCGCGCGGGCCGCGATCGACGCCGACGTCGCCGAGGAGGGCAGGGTGCTGATCCCCGGGCGGCTGCTCGCCGAGATCAGCCGCAGCCTGCCGGCCGACGACGTCGAGATCCTCACCGACGCCCAGGAAGCGGTGCTGACCTGCGGCAGCGCCGAGTTCGGCCTGATCACGATGCCGGTCGAAGACTTCCCGACGCTGCCGACGATGCCGCCGGTCGTCGGCGCCGTCGGCGGCGGCGTGTTCGCCTCCGCGGTCAATCAGGTGGCGCCCGCGGCCAGCCGCGACGACACCCTGCCGATGCTCACCGGCATCCGGGTCGACATCGACGGCGACGCGGTGGCCATGGCGGCGACCGACCGCTACCGCATCGCGGCCCGCGACTTCACCTGGCGTCCGGCCGCTCCCGGCGTCGCCGTCTCGGCCATGGTTCCGGCGAAGGTGCTGGTCGAGGTGGCCAGGTCGCTGCGCGGCGGCGAGGTGTCGGTCGCGATGGGCGACGGGGTGGCCGGGTTCGAGAGCGTCGGCCGCAGCACGACCGTGCGCCTGCTCGACGAGCAGTTCATCGACTACCGTGCGCGGCTGACGTCCGACTGGTCGATCAGAGCCGACGTGGCGGTGGCGCCGTTCGTCAGCGCGATCAAGCGGGTGGCGCTCGTCGCCGAACGCAACACCGCCATCCGGCTGTCGTTCAGCCAGGGTCAGGTGCTCATCCAGGCGGGTGGGAGCGACGTCAGCCGCGGTGCCGAGGTGGTGCCGTGCGAGCTGCGCGGCGACGACCTCCAGATCGCCTTCCAGTCGCAGTGGCTGCTCGACGGCCTCACCGGCATCGAGTCCGAGCTCGCCCGCATCAACATGGAGTCCCCGACGCGCCCGGCCCTCATCCAGGACGTCCCGGGCGACGCCCAGCCGGTCTTCCGCTACCTCGTCATGTCACTGCGCCAGACCTGAGGGAGACCGACGCCGGATCTGGCGCCCAGGCGCCAGATCCGTCTGAGCCGTCGAGGGCGCCTGCGGGTCCAGGCAGTGAGCCGGCCAGGGTGCCTGCGGTCCAGATACCAGATCCGCGTGAGCGGGAGAGGGTGCCTGCGGTCCAGGCAGTGAGCCGCGAGGGTGCCTGCGGCCTTTTTCGAGTCGAGCCCAGCGCGGGCGCCCTGTGGTTCGAGGCGCCCGCGGGAAGCCTCAGGACTCGGTGAGGGCGATGAGGATGTGTTCCATGCAGGCGTGGCCCGCCCGCTCGGCCGCGGCCGCGTCGCCGGCCGCGATGGCGCGGGCGATCGCCTCGTGCGGGATGTAGTTCTTGTTCAGCGATGTGCCCGCCGCGGTGATGCTGGCCCGCAGCGCGGCGGAGAAGTCCTCGTACAGGTCGATCAGCACCAGGTTGTGGGTGGCGTGCGCGACCGCCATGTGGAAGGCGAGGTCAGACTCCACGAACCGGTCGGGGTCGTCGAGCTCCCAGGCCCGCTCGCGCTCGGCGAGCGCCGCCTCGATGCGGCGGATGTCCTCCTCGGTGCGCCGCGTGGCGGCGAGCCGTGCCGACTCGACCTCCAGCGCCCGCCGCACCTCAAGGATCTCCAACTGCTCGGCCTGGCGCAGCCGGCGCAGCATCGCGCCGGACAGCTCGCTCGTCGCCCGGACGTAGGTGCCGTCACCCTGACGACACTCCAGCAACCCGGCGTGCGTGAGCGCGCGTACGGCCTCCCGGACGGTGTTGCGCCCGACACCGAGCTGCTCAGCGAGCACGGTCTCGGTGGGAATCTTGCCGTTCATCTGCCAGGCTCCTGATGTGATCTGCTCCTTGAGCTGATCGATCACCTGGTCGACGAGCGAAGCTCGCTGCGCCGTACGCAGACTCACCGTTCGCCTCCTCCGGGAAAGCCAATCATCCTATGAGTCAATGATTGGCGGACTTACATTATTCCAGACGCTGTCTCTGGAACTCCCGGCAGGTCAGCGAGAAACGGTGGCGTCGGCCGTCACACCGGCCATCGCGGAACGCACCCCGGCCGCCTCGAGCGCCTTGCGGTACGCGACCGTCTGCTCCGCGCGGAGCCCGGCGCGCCCGTACAGGTCGCCCAGCTCACGCCAGCAGCGCGCGGCCGGACGGTCGGAGCCGAACACCGGCCGGTCGAGGCCGTCGAGCAGCGCGTGCGCCGTACGGAGGTGGTCGAGGGAGTCGTCGCCCTGGTCGAGGGCGACGGTGGCCAGCACGAGCCGGGCCTCGGTCTGCGTGGTGGCAGAACGGTCGTGGGTCAGCCCCAGTGCCTTGCCGGCCAGCTGGGCGGCGCCCACGAGCTCACCGGCCCGCAGTTTGACCCGCGCGTGGACGACCAGGCTCTCGCCCAGCTCGGCCGCGGTCGCCGGGAACGCCGTGAACACCCGTGCGGCACTTTCGACGAAGCGCTCGGCCTCGTCGGTCGACACCGTCGCCAGCCGCGCCCAGTGCAGCGCCGTACGGGCGAGCCGCAGCGCGATGCGTGACTCCCGGCCCGCCATGATGGCGTCGTCGGCCAGCCGTACGGCCAGCGCGGAGTCGTCACCCGCGGCCGCGGCCGTGCTCGCCTGCCACAGCGACCGGATCTCGGCGGAACGGTCCACAACCTCAGGAACGCCCGACCGGCCCAGCACCGTATGGACATAGGCCAGCTCGGGGGAGTCACTCTCGCGCTCGCCGCGCGACTCGACGATCGCGGCGGCCAGGTCGACGGCGATCTCGCCCTGCGTGACGGACAGCCGCTGGGCCTGCTCCAGCGCGTGGCCGGCCAGGTCGCGGGCCCGCAGCCGGTCGCCGGCCAGCTGGTAGCAGCGGCTCAGCGCGATCGTGAGCGGAAGGTCGGCCAGCCGCTCGGGGTGGGCCGCGGCCTCCCTGCGCAGCAGTTCGAACGCCTCCACCGCCTGCCCGAGCCGGCCCTGCGCCTCGAGGGCGCGAGCCCTGCCGAACCGCGCCTGCGCGGTCAGCATGGCGTTCTCCTCGTCGGCCGCCTTCACGATCTCGGTGAAGCGGTCGGCGGCGACGGAGGGGTCGCCGTGCTGCAGCTCAAGCTCGGCGTGCCGCAGCCCGAGCTCGGTGTCGATGCGCTGCCGAGGCTCGATGCCGTGCAGGAGGAACTCGGTGGTGCAACCGAGGCGTTCGGCCAGGAGCCGGGCCACCACGGGAGTCGGCGTGCGCTTGCCCGACTCGATGAGTGAGACATAACTGTCAGACAGGTCGGGTCCGGCCAGTTGGGCCTGGGACATCCGCCTGTTCAGTCGCAGTCCGCGGACGCGGTCACCGATGGTTCCCTGACTCGGCATCTCATCTCTCAAGGCGGGGGAGGGTCAACAACACGCAATGATTGCATGAAGTAGCCGAATCTGGTATCCCCACGTGAAGAATTTGCCACGCGAAGATTAATCGTCCCCGTCGTCCTTCCCGGGGAAAAGCATCTGGCAGACTTCGAGGTACAACGTCTCCGGGTACGGAATGTATCCGACCGTTGACAGAGCCTGGTCCTGACCGGCTGACTCGAGGATGAACTCACCGTAACCGAGCATGCGCCCGAGCAGAGATCTTTGGAAGCTCATGTCGGTGACCTTCGCCAATGGCATCATCGCGACCTTGCGCGTGATCAACCCGGTGGTCAACAACATTCGCTTGGAAGTCACCACAAAGTAATCGACCGACCACTCCGCGACTTTCCATACGAAGCGGATCAGCAACAGCAGCCAGAGCCACCACACGACGACGAGAGCCGTGCCGCCGGCCTGACTGCTGCCGAAGAACCTGCTGAGCAGGCCGGCGACGATCAGGCCGCCGAGCACCTCGGCGACGGGACGCAGCAGGACGGCGGGATGCCGCCGAACCATGATGACTGATTGCTCCTGGGGGAGGAGGTAGCGGTTGACCGACGATGGAGCGGAGTCCCCGTGGGTCACAAGTCTCATGAGAGGCTGTTCACGAATTGCGCCAGAGAGTCGGCTGCGTTGAACACCGTGTCGAACGCTCCCTTCACCGCGTCCGCGGCGTCAGCTGGTCGAGCGAACAGGTAGTACGCCACAAATGCGATACCACCGTATGTGAGGACTTTTTTGACCTGCACCGTCGGCCTCCGTGCCACTTACCCACTCCACCCGCCCACTACATTACCCACCCGAGTGTGCGGGTAAAGGTAAGTCGGCGGGTTAGTTCCGATCTTGGTCAGCCACGTTCGCTGGCCACGAGAGCCAGGACGTGAAGGTGCTTGCGCGCGATGCGTTCGACGAGGCTCGGGTGTGCGTATCCGGTGACCTCGAGCGCGCCGTAGTGCGCCGCCTCGACGCAGCGCGTCACGGTGGTCGCCGAGTGGACGCCGGCGAACTCGTCGCACAGCACCTCCTCGACCTCCGCGTACGGAGTTGGATCCGCCTCAGTGTGATCGCTCATCGTCGCCCCCCACGCGCATGCGGAAGTTGCCTTCCGGGCCTGTTCGTACCCACTCGACAACAGTATGTAACGAAGTGGTGACCCCATGTGACGGGAAAGGGATTTTTTGCGGCGATCGGTGCGTCAGACGACGCCGTAGAGACGGTCGCCCGCGTCGCCCAGGCCGGGCACGATGTAACCGTTCTCGTTGAGGCGCTCGTCGAGCGCCGCGGTGACCACGCGGACCGGCTTGCCGGAGCCGGCGAACACCTTGTCCATGTGGGCCAGGCCCTCGGGTGCGGCCAGCAGGCAGATGGCGGTGACGTCGATCGCGCCCCGGTCGAGCAGGAACTGCACGGCCGCCGCGAGCGTGCCGCCGGTGGCGAGCATCGGGTCGACCACGAAGCACTGCCGGCCGGACAGGTCGTCGGGCAGGCGGGTGGCGTACGTCTCGGCCTGCAGCGTCGACTCGTTGCGGATCATGCCGAGGAACCCGACCTCGGCGGTGGGCAGCAGCCTCGTCATGCCGTCGAGCATGCCGAGCCCGGCCCTCAGGATGGGCACGACCAGCGGGTACGGCTTCGCCAGCCGCAGCCCCCGCGCCGTGGCGACGGGCGTCTCGACGCTGACCTCGGTGACCCGCACGTCGCGGGTGGCCTCGTACGCGAGCAGCGTCACGAGCTCGTCGGCGAGCCTGCGGAAGGTCGGCGAGTCGGTGCGGACATCGCGCAGCGCGGTGAGTTTGTGGGCCACGAGCGGATGGTCGACGACCAGGGTTTCCATGAAAGGCAACGGTATCTTGTGCCATGCTCCGTCCGCACCCATGCCTACCTGCGCGAAATGTCCTCCGGCGCGTGCCGTACGTTGGGCGGGGCGAGGCCGGGGAAGGCTGAGCGCGTGGCGGGCGGTCCCAGGGCTTCGCGTCGCGGGTTTTGATCACAATTTGGTCGGAGAGGCCCACGCCGGATGGCGGGTTCTGAAACGATTGGGTGCTGGTGATATCTGTCGTGTCAACGGTCGGGTGGGGATGGCGATGACAGACGAAGACGCTCTCGACTTCGCCATCGTGGTCTATCGCGAGGACGACCGATGGGACGCCGAGCTGCTGCCCGTGGCGCTCACGTCCGATCTGAAGGGGCTCATCCACGCGCTGAGGCAGCAGCCGAGCGAAAGTGGCACGATCGGTCTGGTCGCGGTCGGCGACGAGTTCTTCGTGGCGCTGCGGGTCCTCGGCGAGCGGGTCGACGTGTTCCTGTCCGACATCGCCGCCTCGTGGGACTTCCCGCTGGCGCAGCAGGTGCTCGAATACCTCGACGTCCCCGTGCCGGACGAGGAGGAGCTCGACGAGATCCTCCAGGACGAGGAGACGGTGCTGCCCGCCGGAGATCTGTCGATCTTCGCCGATCTCGGGTTGGACGAGATGGAGCTGGGCATCCTCTCCGGCGACATCGACCTGCTGCCCGAAGACGTGTTGTCCAGCATCGCCGCGCGGCTGGGGTTCTCCGAGCCGTTCGAGCGGGCCATCGAATCCGTCTTCGGCTGACCCCCCTGGAGCACGGACATGGCGTCCAACACCTTCTCTGCGGCGTTCGTCAGGACCTCCGACGGTTGGAGCGGCGCCGAGGTCGACCTCGCGGACGCCGAGATCATCGACGATCTCGGTGACGCGGTCGCGGAGTCACTGAGCCTCACGGGAGACGAGCTGGCGCTGCTCTGCGTCGAGGTGGAGGACGAGTGGTTCGCCATCGTCCGCTACCGCGACGACGACGAGCCGCGGGTCTTCCTGTCGGACGCGCACGCGGTGTCGTCCGACCGTCTGGGTGAGCTGTTCGCCGAGTTCGTCGGCGTGGTGCCCGACAAGGAGGGCACCGAGCTCGGGGTGCGCCCGGCCGGAGACCTCGACCTCCTCAGCGACCTCGGCATGAGCAGCGAGGAGCTGCTGGAGCTCAGCATGGAGGAAGGCGTCCTCCCTGCCGACATCCTGTCGCTGATCGCCGAGCGGCTGTCGTTCGCCGACGAGCTCGACCGGCTCAGGTGACCGACGACGAGGCCATGCGCCTGGCCCTGGCCGAGGCGGTCGCGGCGGGCGAGCGGGGTGAGATCCCCGTGGGGGCGGTCGTCCTCGGCCCCGATGGCGAGGTGCTCGCCGCCGCGGGCAACGACCGCGAGTCCGCCGCCGACCCGACCGCCCATGCCGAGGTGCTCGCGCTGCGGCGGGCCGCCGCGCGCCGCGGCGAGTGGCGGCTGGGCGGATGCACGCTCGTGGTGACCCTGGAGCCCTGCACGATGTGCGCGGGCGCCGCGGTGCTGGCCAGGGTCGACCGCATCGTGTACGGCGCCACGGACGACAAGGGCGGCGCCGTGGGCTCGCTCTGGGACGTCGTCCGCGACCGCCGGCTCAACCATCGGCCCGAGGTCGTCATGGGCGTTCTGGCCGAGGAATCCGGCGAGCTGTTGAAGCGGTTCTTCGCCACTCGCAGGATCCGGTAAGCTCTGTCGCGGTGGTGTCGCCTAGTGGCCGAGGGCGCACGCCTCGAAAGCGTGTGATGGGGCAACTCATCCGTGGGTTCAAATCCCACCACCACCGCCAGACGATGTCTCAGGCATCGGAAACCCTCGAACCTCCGGGTTCGGGGGTTTCGTCATTTCCGGGGGCCTTTCCCGCGCGCGAAAACCCCGCACAGCGCTCGGTTTCGGGTTGTGAGCACTTTTACGCGGTGCGGTGAGCGGCTGCGTCGTTAGCGTCACTTCCGATCAAGGGACGAACGCCGCGGATCCACTCCACCGGCGGGGCTCCCGAAGCATGAGAAGTGAATGCGAGAAAGAACCGTGAAGAAGAACGCGTTGAAGGTGCTCGCCGCCGTAGCCGTAGTGGCCGCGGGCGGTGTCGCGCTGTCGCCGGCGGCGTCGGCCTCGACGGCGTCGTCACCGTGTCCGCACAACCAGATCTGCGTCTTCGAGAACGCCGGCTTCCACGGGGGCTACAAGTTCTACCACCGCGGCACGAACGTCTCGACCTTCAACACCCTGGAGCAGGTGTTCAGCAACCGGGTGCTCACCAACGACAAGATCTCCTCGATCGTCAACAACACGAACCGGTGGATCACGTTCTACAGTGAGGCCGGCTTCAAGGGCCGCTACCTGCGGGTCGCGCCGCACGCGTACGTGAAGGACCTCGACAGCTACCACTTCAACGACGTCATCTCGTCGCTGGACGGCTGACCCCGCGCGCCCGGTCTCAGGGCGCACCAAAAATGGGAGCCGCAGTTCGCGACTCCCATTTCCCTGTGTTCAGGGGAGTTCGAGGACTCTCGCGTGCAGGATCGAACGCTGGTGCAGCGCGGCGCGCAGGGCGCGGTGCAGGCCGTCCTCGAGGTAGAGCTCGCCCTGCCACTGGACGACGTGCGGGAAGAGGTCGCCGTAGAAAGTGGAGTCGGCGGCCAGCAGAGAATGCAGGTCGAGCATGGCTTTCGTGGTGATCAGCGAGTCGAGCCGGACCTGCCGTGGCGGGATCTGCGCCCAGTCCTTATGGGTCAGACCGTGGTCGGGGTAAGGGCGTCCGTCGCCGACAAGCTTGAAGATCACCCATCCGATTTTAGGAGAGAATCGGATTCCTTGCGCTGTCCAGTCCTCTTTTAGCAGGTCAGCGTGGCATCCAGGATCAGATCACGCCGGTGAAGGTGTCGCAGCGCTTGGGGTCGCCGGTCTCGTACCCGACGTTGAACCATCTCGTGCGCTGCTCGGAGGTGCCGTGCGTGAAGGCGTCGGGCGTCACGCGGCCGCTGGTGCGGCGCTGGATGGTGTCGTCGCCGACCGCCGCCGCGGCGTTGAGCGCCTGCTGGATGTCGCTCTTGGTGAACGGCTCCTCGTAGAAGCCGGTCCGCACCGCGTTGTGCGCCCACACGCCGGCGTAGCAGTCGGCCTGCAGTTCGAGGCGTACCGCCGGGCTGCCGGCGCCGGGACGGCCCTCCGGGTCGACCTTCTTCATGACGCCGAGGACGTTCTGGACGTGGTGGCCGTACTCGTGCGCGATCACGTAAGCCTGGGCGAACGGGCCGCCCTCGGCGCCGAAGTCGCGCTGGAGCGTGTCGAAGAACGACAGGTCGAGGTAGACCTTGCGGTCGGTCGGGCAGTAGAACGGCCCGGCGGAGGTGGCGGCGAAGCCGCAGGCGGTGCTGACCTTGCGGGAGAACAGCACGGTCCTGGCAGGGGTGTACGTCACACCGTCGCGCTCGGCCAGTTCCTGCCGCCAGTACGACTGGATGCTGTTGACCGTGCCGACGATGCGGCAGTCCTCCGACTGGTCGGCGTCGGCGCCGGTCCTGCAGCGTTCGGCGAGGTTGCCCGACGGCGTGGGCGCGGTGGTCGGGGGAGGGCTCGGCAGCCGTCCGCCGCCCTGCTGTCCGCTCTGGTCGCCGGTGAACGGAGAGGGGACCAACCCGAACAGGAAGAGCCCGGCCACGGCCAGGAGCACCAGCAGGCAGCCGCCCTTGCCGCCGATCGGCAGCATGCAGCCGCCGGGCATGCCGCCGGGGCCGCCGCGGGGTCGCCGGCCCGAAGCCCGGGCGTCTTCGACCTGCGAGGGGTCGAGTGGAGCATCGTCGTCGAACTGCATCTCGCGCCTCCCGATGCAGTTCTCCCCGGTGGGGGGACGGATACTCTGCGTAATGAATCAGGCAGGACTTCTTGGGGTGCGCCGGATAAGCTGGCGCCATGACGGGTGGTCTAATCGGTATTGCGGTGGTTTCGCTAGGTATGGTGCTCACGCCGGGGCCGAACATGGTCTACCTGATCTCCCGGTCGATCGCGCAGGGCCGCCGCTCCGGGCTGATCTCGCTCGCCGGGGTCTTCCTCGGCTTCTCCGCCTACCTGACCGCCACCTGCCTCGGGCTGACGGCCGTCTTCGCGTACGTACCGGCCCTGTACACGGCGCTGAAGCTGGCCGGGGCCGCGTACCTGCTCTGGCTGGCCTGGAACGCGGTACGGCCGGGCGGCGGGTCGGTGTTCGAGCCGCGGGAGCTGCCGGCGGAACGGCCCGGCAAGCTCTTCTCGATGGGGCTGCTGACCTGCCTGCTCAACCCGAAGATCGCGATCCTGTACCTGTCGCTGCTGCCGCAGTTCGTCGACCCGTCCATGGGCCACGTGCTGCTGCAGAGCCTCGCGCTCGGGTCCGTACAGATCGTCGTGGGCACGCTGGTGAACGGCCTGATCGTGATCTCCGCGGCGGGTCTGGCGGCGTTCCTGCTGCGCCGGCCGGCCTGGCTGCGCGTTCAGCGGTACGTCACCGGGACGATGCTCGGTGGCTTCGCGCTCACCATGGCGGCCGACCGTTCGAGGGCCGTCGTCGCGGGGTGACGACGACGGTCACCTGTCGAACCACGTCGCCGAGGAAGGCCCGCACAGCAGCCAGAACACGATCCCTGCCATGGCCACGCCCAGCAGGTTGCCGACCGTGACGCCGTCCAGGAGCTGCCAGCCTCCGAGGAAGACGATCAGCGCCTCCATGACCAGTCCGGCCGTGCGTACCCAGCCGCGCCGGGAGGACATCCGTGCGGCGAGGAACCCGATCAGCGCCAGCGTCGCCAGCGGGACGGCCAGCCAGAGCAGGAACGCGCCGACGACCCCGGTCGGCAGCGCACCGCCCAGGAGCGTCGCCAGCAGCAGCACGCCGACGAGGCCCAGGATCGACTGCGCCCACATGCAGAACCGGGCGACCGCCACGGACGGCGGCATCGCCGTGATGGTGTACGACTCCGACATCGCACGCCTCCTTCCACGCGGATCGTGAACGAGCGCGACCAGGGCGGCAAATGCGCGCTGGTTATCCACCGACGTCACGCCGGCCCGGCATACCGGTCCGGCATCACGACCTGCCCTTTTTCCGGGAAACGGGCAGGCGGCAATGCCCTCTCAGGGGCGATGTCAGGGACGTTCCCGGGGACGTCCCTGACGCCGGAGCACCCGGTCGCGCTGGAGACTCGGGGGCATGACGAGAATCTTGGGTGTCGCCGCGGGTGCCGTCGGGGTCGCGGCGTTGTTGACGGGGTGCGGCCTCACCGGCGGCATCCTCGATGAGGACACCGCGTCCTACGACGTCGCGGACAAGGTCGCCGCGATCAGCATCGCAACCGACTCCGGGCAGATCGAGGTGACCGAGTCGGCCCGTGACGACATCCGCGTCACCGAGCACCGCCGCTGGCGCGGTGACAAGCCCGTCACCAGTCACGAGACGCGGGGCGACACCCTCGTGCTCGCGTTCACCTGCCCCCGCCGGCTGGTGTCCGTGAGCTGCGACGTCGCCTACGTCGTCGAGATCCCCCGCGGGCTGCGCGTCAAGGCCGTCAGCGACTCCGGCGCGGTGACGCTGCGGGACCTGTCCGGCGACGTGGACGCGTCCAGCGACTCCGGCGCGATCGAGGCGGGCGGGCTGGCCGGCAAGAAGGTGCTCGCGAGGACCGACTCCGGCGCCATCACCCTCGCCTTCACCGGCCGGCCCGACAAGGTCGAGACGGTCACCGACTCCGGCGGCACCGAGGTGCGCGTGCCGGGAGGGCCGTACGCCGTCAAGGCCACCACCGACTCGGGCGCCGAGAACATCACCACCCCGCAGGACGCCTCGGCCCCGCGCTCGATCAGCCTCACCAGCGACTCGGGCTCGATCACGGTCACCGGTTCCTGATCGTCCGTGGGTCGTGCGGCACAGTGGATCAGCTGATGCGCGTCGCCTCGTCGAGCAGGCCGTCGAGGAGGGCGACCCGCCGTTCGGTGTTGTCGCGGATCGCGATGAGCGCGACGCTCAGACCCAGGGCGGGGACGCGTGCCTGAAGGGCGCGCAGCCCGCTCCAGCCGCCGCCGTGCCGGTAGACGCGGTGCGGTCCGAGCGACCTGACGCCCATGCCCCAGGCGTAGTCGACAGGCGTTCCGTCGTCGAGGCGTCCCGGGGTCTGCATGAGTGCGGAGACGCCGAGTTCGTCCGCGTTGAGCGCCTCACTCCAGCGCAACAGATCACGCAGGGACGTCCACACCCCTCCGTCGCCCAGTGACAGGGGCGCGGGGCTCAGCGGCGTCGCGCCGGGCGGCGCGGGGGCTGGACCGGGCCAGTAGTGGGTGCCGGCCATTCCCAGCGGCCGGAAGAGGTGGTCGTGGGCGAAGTCGGGCAACGGCTTTCGAGCGGCCCGCTCCACGATCACTGCCAGGCACACGTATCCGGCGTTGGAGTAGACGTACCTCGTGCCGGGCCGGTCTTCCAGCGACGGCGTCCGGGCGAGCGCCTGGACGACGGTTCGGGTGGTGCGGTCGTCTGTCCAGGAGTCGGGGAGGGCCGCGGTGTGGTGGAGGAGATGGTGGAGGCGGACCGTGGCGGACCAGCTCGGTAGTTCCGGCATCCAGCGTGACAGCGGCGAGTCCGTGTCGAGCACGCCTCGCCGAACCAGCAGCGCCGCGCAGGCCGCTGTCATCTGCTTGGCCAGTGAGGCCGCGTAGACGGTGGTCGTCGTGGTGAACCGCGCACCGCCGGACGTCAGCCCCTGTGCCACCTCGACGGGTGGCGCGCCGTGCCGCCGCATCCCCACGGCGATCGGTTCGTCCCCGTCGTAACCGGCCGCGGCTACTAGGGCGGCCATCCGTTCCCGCGTCAGTGACACGGACCATCCTCCCGTACGTCAGGCCCGTCAGCGGCCGTGTCAGTACGGGGACGGCCCGGTGTCAGCGCCGTCGCCGATCGTGGATCTCACGCCAGGAGGGCGCTCACCGAAGGAGATTCACGATGGGACACGGTTTCTCGGCCACGGGGCTGGCCCGGTTGCGCGGGGTGCTGGAGCGGCACGTCGACTCCGGGAAGATCCCCGGGGTGGTCGCGCTGGTCGGCCGGGGCGACGAGACGCACGTCGAAGCGCTCGGGACGATGCGGCACGACGGTGGCGAGCCGATGCGCCGGGACACCATCTTCCGGATGGCCTCCACGTCCAAGCCGGTCTCGATGGCTGCGGCGATGGCCCTGCTGGACGAGTGCCGGCTGCGGCTGGACGACCTGGTCGACCCGTGGCTGCCCGAACTCGCCGACCGGCGGGTGCTGAAGCGGATCGACGGCCCGTTGGACGACACCGTCCCGGCGCGGCGGCCGATCACCGTACGGGACGTGCTGACCTGCACGTTCGGGCTCGGCATGGACGTGACGGCGCTGGGCACCCCGATCATGAACGCCGTCTTCGAACGGGGGCTCACGCCCGACCTGCCCACGCCGATGCCCGAGCAGGACGAGTGGATGCGCCGCCTGGGCGAGCTGCCGCTGATGTACCAGCCGGACGAACGCTGGCAGTACCACATCGGCAACGACCTGCTTGGCGTGCTGGTGTCCAGGGTGACGGGCCAGACGTTCGGGACGTTCCTCCGCGAACGGATCTTCGACCCGCTGGGCATGAAGGACACCGCCTTCCACGTGTCGGCCGACCGGATCCACCGGCTGCCCGACCTGTACGCTCCCGACCCGCAGACCGGAGAGTTCGCCGTGTGGGACCCGGCCGACGGCGGACGGTGGAGCCGCACTCCGGCGTTCGAGGGAGGCGGCGGCGGGCTCGTCTCCACCGCCGACGACTACCACGCCTACTTCCGGATGCTGCTGAACGGCGGCGAAGGGATCCTGTCGCGGCCCGCCGTCGAGCTGATGACGACCAACCGGCTGACGCCCGAGCAGAACGCCTTCCGCAACGCCATGGCCACCCAGAACGTCCACGTGTCGTACGGACAGGGGCAGCACGGCGGCTGGGGCCTCGGGATGGCGGTGCGCACGTACCGCGGCGACTACGCGTCCGTCGGGCAGTTCGGCTGGGACGGCGGCAGCGGCACGTCGACGTACGCCGACCCGGACAAGCAGCTCACCGGGATCCTGCTCACCCAGGTCGGGATGTCGGTGCCGAACTCGGCGCAGCTCATCCACGACTTCTGGACCACCGTCTACCAGGCGATCGACTGACCCCCACCCCTGCACATCAGAAGGAGCACACCACCATGTCCGTCACCCTCACCGTCCAGGACAAGCTCACCCTCCGCACCGCCGCGTACGGCGCCGTCACGCTGATGGCGGCCGCCGGCGCCGCCGGCCGGCCGCACCGGGCCGCCACCGACGGCTCCATCGCCCTGTACTCCGCGACCGGCCTGGTCGGGCACGTGCTCGCCGAGAAGTCGAAGGGCATGGATCTGAACGGCACGTCCGTGGCAGGCCTCGCCGACCGGGTGCTGCCCGCCCTGACGGCGGCCATGACCCTGCTCAAGGAGCAGGACCCGGCGGAGGCCGACAACTTCCGCCGTACCGTCGTCATCGCCGTCGAGGCGGCCGGACGTGCCCACCAGGGAGGGCCCGGCCCCGTCATGGCCGAGACGGCCCGCAAGATCACCGAAGCCCTCGACGCCGCGTGAGGCGTTCGGGTGCCGGCGGCGCGACGATCGATAGCATCGGGGCATGTCACACGACCGCGCGGGCGCGACCTCGCCCGCCCGTGCCTCGTTCGACGCGGAGTCGGCCGAGTGGGTACGGACGCTGCGCGGCCCCGAGCCCGAGCGCCAGGCGGCCGTCGCGCGGTTGCACGCGCTGCTCCTGCGGGTCGCCGGGAAAGAGGTGAACAGGCGGGGCCCTCGGTGGGGCATCACCGGCCCCGAGCTCGACGACCTGTCGCACCAGGCCGCGGCCGACGCGCTGCTGGCCGTCACCGCCAAGATCGGCGACTTCCGCGGAGAGAGCCGGTTCACGACGTGGGCGTACAGGTTCGTCGTCCTGGAGGTGTCGTCGAAGCTCGGACGGCACTTCTGGCGCAACCCGCCTGTGCCGCTCGAGAGCGAGGAGTGGGAGCGGCTGCCCGACCGGTTCGGGTTCGACCCGGCGAGAGAGTCGGAATGGCGTGACCTGCTCGCGGCGCTGCGCACTGCTGTGGAGGAGAAGCTCACCGAACGGCAACGCCGGGTCTTCGTCGCGCTCGTCCTCAACGGGGTCCCGCTGGACGCACTGACGGTCGAGCTCGGCACCAACCGGAACGCCGTCTACAAAACGATGTTCGACGCCAGGCGTAAGCTCCGGGCCGCTCTCGCCGCGAAAGGTTATGTGAACGATGACATGGTGAGGCGACCGTGAACGGCTGGACCGAGCTCGACCGCTTCCTGCACACCGACCCGCGCGACGTGGGGTGCGAGGAGGCGATGGCGATGCTCCACGTCTACGTCGAGCTGGTGGCGCAGGGATCAGGGGCCGAGCAACGCTATCCGGGCATCACCGCGCACCTGCGGGCCTGCGGCCCCTGCTCGGACGACTACGAGGGCCTTCTGGCCGCGATCAGCGACCCCGACGCCTGAGCAGCCCGCCGGTGCCGGAGGGCGATGGCCGGCGCTTGTGACAAGCATCACACGGCGGTAAGAGTTCGCCGGCGCGTGATGCGAACCTGGGCATGACTGATTCGTTCAAGGGCAAGGTCGCTCTGGTGACCGGGGCCGGGCGAGGTATCGGTCGCGCGACCGCTGTCGGACTGGCCGCTGGGGGCGCGGCCGTCGCGCTGGTCGCGCGTTCGGTGGACGAGCTCGCCGAGACGGCGGACCTCGTCCGGCAGCAGGGCGGTTCGGCGCTCGTGGTGCCCGCCGACCTGGGCGACGACGAGCAGCTCGACCGCGCGACCGGACGGGTCCGCGACGAGTTCGGCGCGGTCGACATCCTGGTCAACAACGCGGGTGTGGTCTGGCCGCTGGAACCGACCGCCACCGTCGACCCCGCCACGTGGGCCGTGGCGATGAAGATCAACGTGGTCGCGCCCGTGACGCTCACGATCGCGTTCCTGCCCGGCATGATCGACCGAGGATGGGGACGCGTCGTCAACGTCTCCACCGGGATCGTCGCCAACCCCACCGGCATGATCGGTGGCAACGCGTACATCACGACCAAGTCCGCGCTCGAGGCCCACACGGTGAACCTCGCGCGGGAGCTGGAGGGCACCGGGGTCACCGCCAACGTGTACCGCCCCGGCATGGTCGACACCGCGATGCCGGGCTGGATCAGGGCGCAGGCCCCCGAGCGCGTCGGCGCCGCGCTGCACCAGCGGTTCGTCCGCTCGCACGCCGAAGGAATGCTGATCACGCCGGAACACTCCGCCGGTTCGCTGCTCGCCCGCCTGGCCGCCGACGACCGCACCGGACAGATCTGGGACGTCTCCGACACCGCGTGAGCACATGCCCTACGTCCAGCTGGTCCTCGGCCGGCTGACCTCGAGAAAGGAAACCTCATGACCCTGCTGAACCCCGGCGACACGTTCCCGGCGCTCTCCGTGTCGTTGCCCGACGGGGAGTCGCTGCGACTGCCCGACGCCTTCACCGGCGGTTACGGTGTGGTGCTCTTCTACCGTGGCTCGTGGTGCCCGTACTGCAACGCCCAGCTCCGCGCCTTCCAGCGGTCGCTGGACAAGCTCGCCGAGCTGGACGCCAAGGTGGTCGCGGTCTCGGTCGACGACGAAGCCACCACCAAGGAACTGATCGACAAGCACGGCCTGCAGTTCCCGGTGGGCCACAGCGCAGACGCCGACGCCTTCGCCGAGGCGACGGGCGCCTTCGTCCACAAGGACCCCACGCACTTCGAGTCGACCGGCTTCGTGCTCGACCCGCAGGGCAAGGTCATCGTCAGCGTTTACTCCAGCGGCGCCATCGGCCGTCTCGTTCCCGAGGACGTCATCGGCATGCTCCGCTACGTCCGCGAACACGCGTAAGCAGGCCTCGGAACCGTCAGGTGCCCAGTCGTACGGCCGCGCACTGCCCGGCCGTCGTAAGTGGGGGCGGGCACCTGACGATGTTCCGGCGTGCACGGTCAGCCCGTGCCAGGTCGAAGCCCGAACACCTCCGTCACGCGCTCGGCCAGAGCGTCCTCGGTCATGGTGGTGACTACCTCGACGACGTGCAGCTCCAGGCTCTTCGTTGCCTCGTACAGGCGTTCTGTGAACAACCGATCGCGCTCGAGCAGGTTGGACAGAGCCCTTTCCGGATGACTGGTTCTGCGGGCGATCTCCCAGAGCGAGCCCCGGCTGCCGAACGCCGATCGACGGAAGTCGGGCGTGGGCAGGAGCCACACGGCGTGGCTCGGCACGGCGAGGAGAGGCTTCACGAGGTGCGGCAGCAGCCGGAAACCCTCGACGAGCACAGGACGCTCTTCCGGAAGGCGGAGCAGGTCTTCGACGATCAGATCGAAGCCTTCTCCTCGGAACCAGTGGAAGGTGTCGAGCATGGTCTCCGGGGACCGGTTCAGCCATCGCTCGTCCATGTCCATGGCGGCGAACGCGCTCAGGAACGGGCTGTCTTCTGGAGTGCTCCGACGGGCGTGATCCGGCATCACGTCGTCGGTCGCGTAGAGAAGAAGGCCGTGCCGGTCGGCCACGCGACGAGCGATGGTCGACTTCCCCGCACCGCTTCCACCACCGATCCAGTACACGTGTCGGAGGCGTGCCCGCAGCGCGGAGACATCGGCGACTTCGCGTTCAGGTCGCATCCTTCTCCTGGGGATCGAGCGCGGCGCGCGGTCGCTGCGCGTAGGCGGTCGGTGGCCACTTCACGACGTCATCGAGGATCGGTGGCCGGTAACCGGGCCCCTTGAGCACCTTGCCGTCGGCTCGGCGCAGGACGCGGCCGTCGGCGTCGAGCTTGCTCATGTTGGACCGATGGACCTCGACGAAGACGGCCGGCAGGTCTATCCCCAGCGCGTCCGCGGCCCCGTAGGTGACATAGAGGACGTCCGCCAGCTCCTTGGCCACCGCCTGGTACGCGGTGAGCGGGTCGTCGCAGGATCGCAGGGTCTTCGCGAGGTCGGTGAGGGCCTCGGCGGCCTCGCGCGCCTCTTCCGCGAGCAACGTCCGGCGGTGTTCCGCCAGTTCGGGGCGTTCGGCTCCGGCCTCGACGTCGAACACCTCGCGGAACTCGGCGACTCGCCGCATCGGCTCGTGGTCCATGCCCCGACCCTAGCGACCGCGCGCCCAGGCGATCCGAGGCTTCACCGGGCGCGCCCGACAGTTACCCATTGCCCCCGGTATGGGGGTCCGGTAGATAATGCGGGATGGCAGAACGTGATCTACGTACCGGCGACCTCGAGCTCGACCGCGTCATGGCGGAGTTCAACGCGAACTCGCGCGAGTTCTCCGACGTCATGGGCCTGGTCGGCGACGTCGTCGGTGAGGCGGTGAGCCCCGACGGCAAGGTCAGGGTTCGGGTCACCGCGTCGGGACAGCTGACCGGCCTGCAGATCGACCCCCGTGCGATGCGGCTGGGCTCGCAGGAGCTGGCCGACGCCATCCTGGAGGCGTCACGGCGGGCGACAGAGGACGCGGCCCGCCGCGTCATGGAGGTGACGCGGCCCTACCTGTGACGCCTCCGGCCGCTATCTGGGGATGAGGCTGCGGGTGCCGTGCACGATGAACTTCTGGTACATGTCCTCCTTGGTCAGCCCGTGCTCGGTGCCCGGCAGCGGGTTGTCGCCGTGCTGGGCGTCCATGGTCATCGAGTACGCGGTCGAGCCCGTCAGTCGGGGCACAAGGCCCTCGGTGTTCAGTTTCACCCCGTTCGGCAGCTCGACGTTGGTGGCCACGGTACGCAGTCCGGGCACCTTGGCCATCAGCGCCTGGCTGCCGTCGAGCACGGAGTTGAAGACCATGTTGGCGTAGAAATGCTCGTGGAACGTCCTGACGTTGTAGTCCAGCGACTGCACCTCGTTGCCCGACATGTCGGTCTTGATGCCGCCCAACTTGTTGATGGCCAGCGGCAGTATCACCTCGCCCGTGGCGTAGGCGGCGCTGTCGGTCGCCCAGTACAAATACACCGGCAGCACCATGGCGACGAACCGGTGCGCGGTGAACTGGAGCAGCAGCGCGTTCCGCTTCACGATCGCCTGGTAGAGCTTCCAGGTCAGCACCTGGTAGCCGATGGTGTACATCATGTCGACGGTCATGATCCAGCACAGCACCTTGAGCGCGTGGTTGACCTGCTCGATCACGTCGGCGTAGGCGCGGCAGGCGTTGGCCGTCCTGCGGTGCCTGAGCGACACCTCCAGGACGGCGGGTCCGTACCGCTCGGTCCAGAACTTCTTGAACTCCTCGACCGCGGGGCCGCTGCTGGTCGTCCACACGGCGGTGGCGGCGCCGTTCGCGGTCCTGAAGTGCTCGTCGATGGTGTCGGCGACCTCGTCGAGGACGTCGGCCGCCTTCCGGATCTTGGCGGGATCGCCCTCGAGGTAGGAGATCCCGAACAGGGCCTCGGGCGCCAGGATGCCCGCCAGGCCGGCGCCGGCCATCCCGCCCGCGGCGACCTTCGTGGCGAGTCCGATGGGCATGCGTGGCTCCTCAGTCCCGTCGCACGGGGGTGGACGGCACGGCGATCGGTTCGTCCTTCCGCTCGGCGAACTCGAGCAGGTCCTTCAGGTACCCGTTCTTGTCCATCATGCTGGCCCACTCGCCCGCTTTGACGTTCCCGCTCATCGCCTCGACGGCGTCCCCGATGGCCTTGTACGACTCCGTCAGGTTGCGCAGCGCCTCGCTCAGGGTCTCGTAGGCGTCGTCGAAGCCGGGGTGTCCGTCCTGGCCGCGGCGGAAGATGCGAGCGGCCTCGTCGCTGTCGGGGTTGCCGAAGTAGGGGACCAGCGGACCGAGCTGGTCCCAGGTCCGCTTCACGGCGGGCCCGAACTCGCCGCCTTCGTCGTGGATCGCCTGGCCGCTCTTGCGCATGCTCGCGTGATCGGTGTTCGTGTGATCGATGCCCACGTGCTCTCCTCCCCGTGCAACGCCTCGGCGGCCAGTCTCCGTACTCGTCGTATCGGTTGGATGACCATTTGGTTGCCATTCGGGCAGGCCGTCACTTGTCCCAGCGTGTGGGACGACACCGCCGTGTTCCGGACGCAAAGGGAAGCGAGCACAGAGTCTTCTGAAGAGGCCAACTGGGACCGGAAACGACGAAGGGGCCGACTGGGTAGGGTCGGCCCCTTCGCGTTTACTGCCTCAACCAGGCGCGGAGGATAGGGGATTTGAACCCCTGATAGGTTGCCCTATACACGCTTTCCAAGTCTGCAAGCTGGGGTTCAGGAGGGTCCGGCAGGGGTTCTGAGCTGAGCGCGGGTGGTACACCGTCAGTCCCTGAACGCGTCCGGACGGACATGAACTGAGACTAAGACTGAGACTGGACCGCATCACGAACGATGTCCATTGGACGCAGCCCCGAGAGGGAACCCTGAGAGCTCTCCTGGGCCTGCGAAGGGCTTGAGGCGCTAGTCAGTTCGAGAATTTCGATGCGAGG
>NZ_FNFB01000020.1 GCF_900100395.1 Nonomuraea maritima
GGGCTACTCCAGCCGCAAGATCCGGCTCGACCTGCGCCGGCGCGGGATCAAGGCGGTCATCCCCGAACGACGGGACCAGATCGCCAACCGCAAGCGCAAAGGCAGCCGCGGAGGCCGCCCCCACGCCTTCGACGCGCTCACCTACAAGCAGCGCAACGTGGTCGAGCGCTGCATCGGCAAGCTCAAACAATGGCGTGCTATCGCCACCCGCTTCGACAAGCTGGCCAGCCGCTATCTGGCGGGTGTCACCATCGCCTCGCTCATGCTCTGGCTCCGGCACGCCGAATTATCAGACACGCCCTAGGGGGACGAAGCCGCGGCGATCGTCAGGGCTGTATCAGTCCGGCGGCGCGGCAACCTCAGGCGGAGCGTTCGGTCAGTACGGTGAGGTCGGCGTGCGGCGCCCGGTCCGGTGTCCCACCACCGCTCGGAACCGCCCCCCGCCGGAGGCTAGATTCTGCCCATGCCGGACTTCGACGCATGGGCGCGGCTTTCCTTGTGGGAGCAGGCCGATTCCTTGGTGGGTGACGCCACGATCGTGATCGACCGTCCCGCGGGCACGTCGCATCCGAAGGCGCCGAGGTTCATCTACCCGCTGGACTATGGCTTCACGCTAACGGCATGACGATCACGCGTTGACGGCTTGCTTCGGCGCTCCCGGCCGTGGTGCGCTTGCTTCGTGAGTCATGATCGCTTCCCTGGCCGGCTCTCCTTCCCCCTGCGTTTCCCGAACCGCCGTTTTCGGATCTGGAGCTACGTGCCCTCACATAGCGGGCTCGTTCTACGGACGGAGTTCGAGCCGGATACGCCGCACATTGAGTTGCTGTTCCGGGGAGTGCGCCAGATCAACCTTCCCGTAACGATGACGGACGGGCTCGTGGTGGACATCGAGCGCACGAACGGGGGCGATCCGGATGACGTGATCTTCCGTCTCGGAAACGACCACTTTTCCGGCCATGTGCTCGCTGACTACCTGTTCCTCGACCAGGAAGAACGATCAAGGTACAGCTCCTTCTCGCTCTTCCATGGCTACCTGCGAAGTGATTTCGAGCGTTGACTACACGCACCCCGCCCGCCTGATCACCCCGTCTGCCGTGTCGACCCGCCCGAAGGGGAAGCGGGCCAGGGCCACGGGGACAAGGTGGAGCCCCCAACTGGAGGAACGACCTTGGCTGTCGATGGTGGGCGGGATGATCAGGCTTCCACCTCCGCCACCTACGGCCCAGACAGTGAACGCGGCGATCATCCCGGAGCCGGAGCGCCCCCGCCGGAGGCATGCACTGCGTTCACTCCTCATCCCAGTTGTCGAGCACGATAACCGGTGCCTCTTCTACATCCAGCCATTCGCTTTCAAGGCGCATGCCGGTGGATGCCTCGATGAAAGCGAATGCCGCGCTGAGCTTGCCGCGGTAGTCCTCCGCGCCGAGGCTGTCGAGCAAGGGCAGGAAATCGGCCAGGATGTTGGGGTCGCCCTGCTGGATGCGGTGCTCGGCGAAGATGAAGGAGCCCATCCGCGCCTTGATCTCGCCGTCGGCTGCGTAGAGGATCATGTATCCCCCGAAGGTGTGCCAGGTCGTCATCCATACCCGTGATGTCCTGCTGAGTTCGACGAGTATGCGATCGGGTGTGGCGTAGCCGTAGCTGAACTCCAGGAAGCCGTGGGTGCCCTCGCCCTCGAAGGCGAAGAGCACCGGCTGGTCCTCCCTATACGCCTCCTCTGTGGGATATTCCATGGTGCGTTGTTGGGGATCGCGGCCTCCGTTCAGCCGTCGCAGGAGGTCGTCCACCGTGATCTCTTCATTGAGAGGCTGCACGACGGTCCAGCAGAGCGCGCCCTCTAACCACTGGTGCCGGTCGAAGAGACTGCGGTAATGATCGATCACGGTGCTGATTGTCGCGGAAGATGCCACGAGGCGGCGTGGCAACCGCGCTCGGCGCGTTCGGTCGGTGCGGCGGGGGCGACCCCCCCGGTGTGCCGCCGCCGTCCGTGACCGGCCCCCAGACCGCATGCCCGGACGACGGGCGGGCGGAGGGCCGGGGGTACGGCGGCGCGCCGCGCCGCCGCTTGATCGGCACGCTGTCCGGGGAGCCGACAAGCTGATCACTGGAGCCATCGACAAGCACCTCGTCGGGCACGAACGGGCACGCGACGAGGGCGACGACGGCCCACCTGGCCTGCTGGTCCCCACCGGCTGATCGCCAGCCCTGATGGCACGCAGAGATCAACAGCCCTGGAAAAGATCGAAGCCCAGGTACCGAATCCACCGGTCTACCTGGGCTTTCACGATGAGAGCGGGTGACGGGAATCGAACCCGCGCTGTCAGCTTGGGAAGCCTTTCAAGATCATGGCCTCTGAACAGGGGAAACGCTGACCTGGGCATACGTCTGTCGAGTGACCGCGAGTCTCCGTGACTCCCTGCTGATCGCTGCAGGAACGGGCACGCAACGGGCATGCACCTTCTAATCCGCACTCGCCGCTGCCTTATCTGCCTCTGAGCCGCACCCTAGACTGCGGCGGTGACCGGTGCTGACTTCACAATGCCCGCCGCGCTGATTGAGGCGCATGAAGTGGGCTTCGATTACAGAGACGGTGCCGGCGTGGACTTTGAGCCATACCCGCGGTTCCTGACCGCAGCCGAGACCGCGCAGTGGTGGCGGGCCTGGACGGGAAACCCCTCTCTCGATGGAGCCGAGTTTCGGGTGTTCGGGCAGGACGGTACTGGCGGTATGGCGGCGTTCTGGCTCGTCCGCAGCGGTGAGCCGCTCACGCATCAGCCGGTGGTGTTCCTCGACTCTGAGGGCAGGACTGGGCTCGTAGCCCGCAACCTGGACGGCTACCTATGGCTGATTGCGGCCGGATTCGGTCCGTTCGAAGCGATGATGTACCCGAGACATGAACATGAGCCGCGCGCTGACGCGCGACTGACACAGATCGCGGAACGCTGGGCACCGTCAGCACGCCAGTCCGCGGCCGAGGTGATAGACACCGCGCGGCAGGAGTTCCCGAACTTCGACGAGACGGTGGAGTCACTGTGTCGCTGAGGAACCTCTTGTCACCCTGGCTAAGACCGTGTCTTATTTGGTGATCGCTCGTTAGACCAGGCGTGACGACGTTCGCAGACCGGCTGGTCCCTGACGAGTTGTGGGAGCTGTTCCAACGCGTGGTGCCGGCCTCGCCGACCCGTCCGCAGGGTGGTGGCCGGCGACGGGCTGATGACCGCCTGATCCTGGCGGCCATCGTATTCGTGGCCACCACAGGCTGCACCTGGCGGCAGCTCCCGCCCATCTTCGGGGCCTCCTGGCAGACCGTGCACCGCCGCTTCGCCGAGTGGAGCGCCGCCCGGGTGTGGGCCAAGCTGTACCGGATCATGCTGGACGAACTCGGAGCCCGTGGAGAACTGGACTGGTCACGGTGCGCGATCGACTCCGTCAGCGTCCGGGCCGCCAAAGGGGGGACCTGACAGGTCCGAATCCTGTCGACCGCGGCAAGAAAGGCTCGAAGATCCATATCATCACCGAGCGAACTGGCTTGCCCATCTCTGTCGCGATCAGCGCGGCCAACACCCATGACAGCAAGGCCCTGGAGCCACTCGTACACGGCATCCCGCCGATCCGTTCCCGTCGCGGGCCACGCCGCCGCCGGCCCGGCAAGCTTCACGGCGACAAGGGCTACGACTATCCGCACCTGCGGGCCTTCCTCCGCAGCCGCGGCATCGTGCCCAGTATCGCCCGTCGTGGAATCGAGTCCAGCCAGCGCCTGGGCCGTCACCGCTGGGTGGTCGAGCGGACGTTCTCATGGCTGGCCGGCACCCGCCGATTACACCGCCGCTACGAACGCCGATCCGACCACTTCGGTTCCTTCGTCGCGATCGCCGCAGCTCTCATTTGCTACCGCCGACTCGCCAAATGAGACGACGTCTAATGGCACGTAACGGCACGACGATCAACGCATGTATCAAACCGAGTCGATCGACTTCGACGTCGATCTCAGAGAGTTGCAGGGGCAGGAGCGGTTGGACGTCCTCGTGGACTTCTTCTGCCTGCTCGGACGGCGTGTCGGGAGGTCCGTGTTGATGAGTGCGGAGGGATCTCCCGACCATCCGGATCTCGGGTTCGATATCGACGCTGACCGGGTGATACTGATGTAGATCCGATTGATCCGAGCGGGTAGCAACTGTTGAGAGGATTGATCGAAAGCCAGATCGGGAACCCATCACTGACCTGGCTTTTCGCACTGAGAGCGGGTGACGGGAATCGAACCCGCGCTGTCAGCTTGGGAACTGCACGGATCGCGGCACGTGAGGGCTCTGAACTGGGCGGAAACCCGGTCGCGAGTGACCGTGATTGACCCCTCGTTCCCCTGGCTAATTGCACGATAATTGCACGACGATCACGCGGCTGACCTGTGTGCTCTTCGGTCGACTTGGGAAGCGCTCGCTGCGATTTGACTACGCCTGCCGACGAAGGAAGGCCATCGGAACGCAGGTCAATGTGGTGATAACCATCAGCGCCGGGCACGGTAGTGCGTCGATTCGAATGTTCATCTCTGGCTGGTAGGTACTCATGTACCACTCGTCCAACGCAGCCAGGAACCAGGCGGTTGCTGGCCACAAGAGATAGTGGGAGCGCCGCTGCGTGCGCCGAAACGCCAAGAACAAGGCCACGAAGGCGACTCCGCCCAGCGTTAGAGGGATGGTCTGATACAGCATTCCGATCAGGTCGGCCACGTGAAGACCTCGGTACGTAGGGTGTGAAGCTCCGCCACTATAGGTTTGTTGCAGTACCGCGCGCACCCGTGACCAGCGCCATACGGCCGCGACGCCTGAGATGCAGGTTCGAGCTTGCGTAGGCTGAGCCGACGGTTTTACAGCGGGTCGAGGTTCCTAACTGCATCAGGTCCCCGACCTTCGGGTACGACTCTCGCTTGCCCGCGACCGGAGAAGATCATCCCGCGTATATCCCGCGAGGCAGCGGCAGGCACGATCATCCCTTCATGCCACCACTCGACGCCACCGACGCGTAATTTCAAGATCCAGTAGACGTCTTGAGCATCTCACCCGCTGGTCCTACCGTCGTGGCCATGCGACAGATTGATGACCCGGACGTGCTCAAGGTCATGACCAGCCCGTTTCGGATGAAGCTCTACAACCTCCTCTTCCAGATCGGCCCGGTCACGGTGAGCGAGCTCGCCAGACGGATGGATGCCGACCCCGGCCAGGTCAGCTATCACCTGCGGCAGATGCAGGAACATGACTTGATCGAGGATGTGCCGGAGCTCGCTCGCGACAGCCGGGAACGCTGGGTGCGGGCGGCCATGGGCGGGTTGGCAGTGACGGGCCTGGAAACCCCGGAAGAAAGAGCCGTGGTGCGGGCGTGGACTTCACAGTGGGTGATCGACCAGTTCGAGCGGCTGCGCGACTGGGAACGCACTCATAGGACGTTTCCCGAGGACTGGCAGAACGTGGCCTTCGGAAGCAGCCGCCACCTACGGCTCACCAGCGACGAGCTCGCGCAGCTCCGTGACCAGCTCAATGCCGTGCTGGAGCCGTGGCGCGAGCTGACCAGGTCGCGCGTCGAATCGAGCGAGACTCCGGCGGACACCCGCCCGGTCTTCCTCTTCTACCACGCATTCCCCCAGGACCCCTGAGGAGCCTTCCATGCATCACATGTATGAAGAGCTCGTTCGTGCGGACCTGGCTGAGCAGCGAGCCGAGGCCGCACGGCTACGCATGATCCCGCAGCGCTCGCGCCAGCCTGTCCTTCCCCGGATACGCGGCAAGTTCGCGATCACGCTCCGCTGCCTCGCCGACCACCTCGAACCTGCGTGACAATCCCGGAACCTGAGCGCCCCAGCCAAAGGCTCCGTTCCAGGCGGTACAAGGCAGGGGTGGTCAACCACGTTCCCCGGTGAGCCAGGGTGAGGAACGAACCCTGGATCGTCGATCGCCCCAAGCACGGACGGCGTCCAGCCATGCAGTGGCGATCGTAGGGCGGCATCCGTGCGGCGGCGCGGCAACCCTGGTCGGTGCGTTCGGTTGGTACGGCGGGGCCGGCGTGCGGTGCCCGGCCCGGTGTCCCGCCGCCGTCCGGGACCGGCCCCCAGACCGCACGCCCGGACGGCGGGCGGGCAGAGGGCCGGAGGTACGGCGGCGCGCCGCGCCGCCGCTTGATCCATAAGAGATTAATTCGGCAAGTTCTCCAAGGTCAGCGACCACGGGTAGTTCTCGATGCGTTCTGCTCCGGAGCTTGGCGGGTGTGGCTCGAACTGGCCGGGGCCAAGCAGGACGCGTACGCCTTCGGCGCGAAGCTGGTCGATGCTGCGTTGAAAGGGGGCACGTGCAGCCAGGGCGGTGTTGACGAACGGCAGGATGACGACGGGGATGCCGAGTCCTGGGGCTTCGGAGAGGACGCCGAGTGCGTAGGTGTCGGTGATGCCTTGGGCGAACTTGTTGATCGTGTTGTACGTGGCCGGGGCGACGATGATGGCGTCGGCACGGGGTGATCTGGGCTCGTGCGGTTTGCGGTACTGGCTGCGGACGGGGCGACCGGTCTGCTTCTCCAGTTCGGCAATGTCGATGAAGTCGAGTGCTGACGGGGTGGCGATGATCTGTACGGTCCAGCCGGCGTCTTGGGCGAGGGTGACGAGGCGCCCGACATCGGGGGCCGGTCCTGCGGCGCAGACGATGATGTACAGGACTTCGCCGGGTTGGGTCACGCGATGACTCCCAGGGTTGCCGCGTAGTCGCGGGCTTCGCGGCGGACGCTGATCGGGGCTGTTGCCAGGATGTCACGTACCAGCCGGAGGGCCGCGGGGCGGCCGGCGATTTCTTCTGGGGCGATCTCGCCTGCGGCGCGCAGAACGTGAAGGGCCTTGTCGTGTCGGTTCCACATGAGGAAGGCGCGGGAGGTGTCGAGGAGCAGGGTGGCCTTGCGTTCGTTGATGGGCAACTGCTCCAGGTCGACTTGGCGGGCGTAGTCGATGGCGGTGCCCGCGTCGCCGAACCGCAGGGCGACGTTGACTCGGTGGCACAGAACGTTGTTGGGGCCGAACGCGGTCCACATGTGGTTGGCGTCCTGGCCGAGCCGCCTACCTGCCTCGGCTGCCTCGTCCAAAAGTTCGGCAGTGCTGTGACGGCTACCTGTGTCGGCGGCTGCGATGGCTCCCAAAGCAGCAGAGATCCGTAGATCGAGAAGATCATCGGGGGTGGGCTCGGTGAGGTCGGCTGCCATGCGTTCGGCTGCGCTGCGGGCCGCGCCCGTGGCTGCGTAGTGGTGACCGCCGTCCATCAGGGCGTGGGTGATGATGCGGGAGCTTGAGCCGATCATGAGTGGGCTCTGGCTGGCGTGTGCTGCCTGGACGCTGCGATCGGCTGCCAGCCAGGCGAGGCCCTTGTCTTCCTGCTTGAGCAGGATGGAGGCCGTGACGTGGTATGCCTCGGCGGACAAGGCATGTGCCCGTAGACACTCGTCACCCTCCATGAAGGCGCACGCGGCACGGAGCATCCGGGCCCTGACGGCACGGACCGGGCCGCGCCGAACACCTTCCCGACCAAGAAGGAGGCGGACATTTGGCTGACCAAGAAAGAGGCCGAGCTGCTGGCCGGCAACTGGCTGAACCCGGACCTCGGCAAGGTGAGCCTCAAGGAATACGGCGCCGCCTGGATCGATGAGCGTCCGGGCCTGCGTCCCAAGACGGTACAGCTCTATGAGGGCCTGTACCGCCTCCACCTCGTTCCGGGTCTCGGCCACTACGCCGTGAGCGAGGTCAAGGTGGCTCACATCCGTAAGTGGCGCAAGGAACGTCTGGACAGCGGCATCGGCGCGGTCACCATGGCCAAGGCGTACCGCCTGCTGAAGGCGATCTTCGCCACGGCGGTGGAGGACGGGCTGATCAAGTCCAATTCCTGCACCATCAAGAACGCGGGCAAGGAGGACTCACCCGAACGGCCCGTCCTGACCATGAAGCAGGTCTTCACTCTCGCCGACGCCATCGAGCCGCGGTTCCGGATACTGATCCTGCTGGCCACGTTCGCGAGCCTGCGATGGGGCGAACTGGCGGCACTGCAACGGAAGAACGTGGACCTGGAGTCGTGGATCCGCGTCGTCGGATCCACGACCGAGCTCAGGGACGGCTCGGCCCGCCCAAGTCCGAGGCGGGCAAGCGCCTCGTCAGCATCCCTGCCACGCTTCTGCCCGATCTCAAAGCGCACGTGGAGACGTACGCAGAGAACGGCGAGCACGGACACGTCTTCATCGGCCCCAAGGGCGCCAAGCTCCGGCGCGCGAATTTCACCCGCGTCTGGACGGCGGCGCTCAAGAAAGCGAAGCTCAGCGGCTTTCACTTCCATGATCTCCGTCACACCGGAAACACCCTCGCCGCACAATCCGGCGCTACTCTCCGGAACCTGATGACCCGCATGGGGCACTCGTCCACCCGAGCCGCGTTGATCTATCAGCACACCGCGATCGAGCGCGACCGGGCCATCGCCGACGACCTCGGCAAGCTGGCTGAGGAGGCCATGAAGAACCAAGACCCCGAGAGATCGGGCACGTAACGGGCACGGAAGATCGACAAGCGCGTGATAAACGATCAAGGCCAGGTCGGGAATCCACCCCTGACCTGGCTTTTCGTACGTGGCGCGGGTGACGGCAATCGAACCCGCGCTGTCAGCTTGGGAATTGCAGGGATCTTGGCTCGTAGACGCGTCGACCTGGAGCTGAGGCCGATCGTGAGCGACCGTGGTCGACCCCTCGTCACCGCCTTGATGGCACGCTAATGGCACGACGATCAACCCGTGAGCTGGTGTTTCCTGCGCGACGCGCGGTTGCGTCGCCCGCCTGGCTCGGTGCCGCAGCACCTCCTCGCTTACGCGGCGGTGATGGCCCGAAATTCCACTGGCACGGAGACGTCACCATGCATCACCACATCGATTTCCAACGCCGCTGCCAACCGCACCATCAGTGGAATCGTCGGCATGTGCGCCCCACCCTCCAAGCGGGAGACTTGCGGCTGCGTCATGCCCGCCCGCTCGGCCAGCTCCACCTGCGACAGGCCCAGCTCAATTCGACGACGGTAGACAGCCGCGCCAAGTTCCTGCCCCAGGCGTGCCTCCTCCACCATCGCGGCATACTCAGGGCTTACCGCCTCACCAGCAAGCCGCCTGGCCTTGATCGTCTTCCACTTGCTGTGCCCGGCCATTCCCTTCAGCCCCTTCCCTCATAGAGCCGATGCGCGGCACCGTGCTCCAAGCCGCCGGCCATACACTCAGCCATCACCTTGCGGGCGCGCTCCACATCCCGCGGCTGCCTGTCTCGCGTCTTGTAGAAGGCAGTCAGCAAGACCGCCCGGCGCCCCTCAGCGAGCCAATAGGTGAGGCGCACGGAGTGACGTGAGATGTCGAAGCGCAACTCCCACAATCCGTCCCCCAAGTCTCGAGCATGACCGTACGGCATTCGGTCGCCGAACTCAGCGAGCCGTTCGACGGCGGCCTCGACAGCGGCGTGGTCCCGGTCGGACAGAGTGTCCAGCCAAGCCTCCACCGCTGGCTCCAGCTCGATGTCGTACAGCTCTTGCCTCATGCACCCAGTCTATATGCCATGCTTTGCATATCGCAGGTCTCCGCAGGGACACGGTAACCGTATGAGATGACGTGCCATAGAGGTCAACGACTCCGGCTCTGTTCTGTGGGCAACGACGAGTGCGGCGGCATCCAAGAGTTGTCACCCCGACATAACGTCGGCATCGATCTTGCATCGGCCGCTCTTCTTCAACCAGTCAGATCAGCGCTGAGGGCGGCAATCTTGCTACGACCCGATCCAAAGGCCCGGAAGGGACATTTCGAGCGATCAGCGAGGCTCGCTCGGGGCGGGCATCAGCCAGCTCACCGTGTAACCAGGCATTGGGCGGGGTTTTCAGGGGGTCGAAGGGGGCGGAGCCCCCTGGGAGGCACAGGCTGGAACACTCGTGCGCGAAGCGCCCCAAGTGGAAGGCCATGCAGTGAGGCCCAGGGAAAGGATTGGAGCGGGTGACGGGAATCGAACCCGCGCTGTCAGCTTGGGAAGCTGATGTTCTGCCATTGAACTACACCCGCATGCGGCGCAGCCGCTCCACTACTGTAGCGGAAAGTTGGGCCGCTTCGGCAATCCCGAGCCCGCACCATCTCGAGCCGGGCGGTAAGTTGCTCACCGTGTTGCTATCTGACCGTGACATCCTGGCCGAGATCGAGGCCGGACGGCTCGCGCTTGATCCTTTTGATCTCGAGATGATCCAGCCGTCCAGCATCGACGTACGGCTCGACCGGTTCTTCCGGGTGTTCGAGAACCATCGCTACCCGCACATCGACCCCGCCGAGGAGCAGCCGGATCTGACGCGGTTGGTCGAGCCCAGGGGTGACGAGCCGTTCATCCTGCACCCGGGCGAGTTCGTGCTGGCCTCCACGTACGAGGTCGTCTCGCTGCCCGACGACCTGGCTTCGCGGCTGGAGGGCAAGAGTTCGCTCGGCCGGCTGGGGCTGCTGACGCATTCGACGGCGGGGTTCATCGATCCGGGGTTCAGCGGGCACGTGACGCTGGAGCTGTCGAACGTGGCGACGTTGCCGATCAAGCTGTGGCCGGGGATGAAGATCGGGCAGTTGTGCGTGTTCCGGCTCAGTTCGCCCGCCGAGTCGCCGTACGGGTCCAGCAAGTACGGCTCGCGCTACCAGAATCAGCGGGGTCCGACCCCGTCGCGGTCGTTCCGGAACTTCCATCGGACGAAGGTCTGACGGAGATGAACATCAGGTGAACAGTTGGGGAACGTCCCCGCAATCATGTCTCGATCGCGCCGCCCGACACGTCTGCCGTGAAGGATGACCAAGGGCTCAAACTGCTGAAAAGCCCTACAAGTACGTAGGTACACGGTGTCGTACAACATACGTCGGGTAGCCATTAGGCGAACGGGATGTGAAGTTCGCATTTCGCCTGGTAGGCCATACCCTCTTCCACGGACCATCCCCGCACATCTGGAGAACGACGTGCGCCTGCGTCTCACGCCACGTGAGGACAGCTACTACGACCTGTTCGCCGACTCGGCGAACAACTTGGTCACGGCATCCCGCCTGCTGGTGGAGATCATCAGTGACGGCTCGGACCGGGAAGCCCTGGCCGAGAAGATGCGCGCCTGCGAGCACGCCGGCGACGAACGCACTCACGCCATCATGAACCGGCTCAACGAGAGCTTCATCACCCCGTTCGACCGCGAGGACATCTACCGTCTCGCCTCGAACCTCGATGACGTGATGGACGCCATGGAGGCCGCCTCCGACCTCATCGTCCTCTACCAGCTCGACCACCTGCCGAAGGACGTCGTCCGCCAGGTCGAGGTGCTGGAGCGGGCCGCCGAGCTGACCGCCGAGGCCATGCCGCGGCTGCGCTCGATGAAGAACCTCAACGAGTACTGGATCGAGGTCAACCGCCTCGAGAACCAGGCCGACCAGGTGTACCGCAGGCTGCTGGCCAAGCTGTTCAGCGGCGAGTACGACGCGCTCACGGTGATGAAGATGAAGGAGGTCGTCGACGCTCTCGAGCAGGCGGCCGACGCCTTCGAGCACGTCGCCAACACGGTCGAGTCAATCGCGGTCAAGGAGAGCTAGGGCTCGTGAACCTCACGCTCGCCCTGGTCATCGGCGTGGTCGTCGTCGCGCTCGTCTTCGACTACACCAATGGCTTCCACGACGCGGCGAACGCCATCGCGACCTCCGTCTCGACCCGGGCCCTGACCCCCAGAGCCGCGCTGTTCATGGCGGCTGCCATGAACTTCATCGGCGCCCATCTCGGCACCCAGGTGGCCCAGACCGTCGGCAGCGGCATCATCGACGCCCCCAAGGGCTCACACGGTCTGGTGATCGTCGCCGCCGCGCTGATCGGCGCGATCGTCTGGAACCTCATCACCTGGTACTTCGGACTGCCGTCCTCCTCCAGTCACGCGCTCATCGGAGGCCTGGTGGGCTCCGCGCTGGCGTCGGCCAGTGTCGTTCACTGGGACGGCGTGATCGAGAAGGTCGTCATCCCGATGATCCTGTCGCCGCTGATCGGGTTCACGCTCGCGGCACTGATCATGATCGCAATCTATTGGATCTTCCGCAACAGCCAGCCGGGAAAGACCAACCGCGGGTTCCGGTACGCGCAGACGGTCTCGGCCGCGGCCATGGCGCTCGGTCACGGCCTCCAGGACGCCCAGAAGACGATGGGCGTCATCTTCCTGGCTCTCGTGGTCGGCGGCTTGGCCGACCCGTCCGACCCCATCCCGCAGTGGGTGATCGTGGCCGCCGCCGCGGCCATCTCCCTCGGCACGTACGCGGGCGGCTGGCGCATCATGCGAACGCTGGGCCGGCGCATCATCGCCCTGGACCCGCCGCAGGGCTTCGCCGCCGAGGCGGCCGCGGCGAGCGTGCTGTACGGGGCGGCCATCGGCTTCGGCGCCCCCATCTCCACCACGCACACGATCACCTCGGCCATCATGGGCGTGGGCGCCACCAAGCGGCTCAGCGCCGTGCGGTGGGGCGTGGCCGGCAACATCGTGACCGCGTGGGTCCTCACCATCCCGGCCGCCGCCCTCGTGGCCTCGATCTCGTACTTCATCCTGCACGCGATCGTGGAGTGACCGTCACCCGGTGCGGGCGTACATCACGTCGACGTCCCATCGGGTGAAGCCGAGCGACTCGTACAGCCTGATGGCCGCGACGTTGGCCTCGTCCACGTAGAGCATCGCGTGGACGAGGCCACGCTCGCGCAGGTGAGCGAGGCCCGCCAGCGTGAGCGCGCGGCCGAGGCCGGTGCCCTGCTGGGACGGGTCGACGCCGACGACGTACACCTCTCCGAGCGGCTCGTGGCCGTGCTCCGACGAGCCGTGGATCTTGGTCCAGTGGAAGCCGGCCAGCCGGTCGCCGCGGAAGGCCAGGAAGAAGCCCTCGGGGTCGAACCAGGGTTCGCTCTCGCGCCGCAGCAGGTCGTCGACCGTCCAGGCGCCCTGCTCGGGGTGGTGGGCGAACGCCGCGGCGTTGACCTTGAGCCACTGCTCCTCGTCCTGGCCCGGCACGAACGTCCGCAGCTCGACCCCTTCCGGCAGGGTGTGGGCCGGCAGGGGCTCTTCGAGCGGGCGGCGCATCTGCCACAGGGAACGCACCCGGTCGAGTCCGAACGAGGCCGCGAGCGCCGCCGCACCCTCGTGGTCGCCGTGGGCCCACACGCGGGGCCGTCCGCCGGTCATGTCCATGACCTCGCGCAGCAGGCGGGTGCCGTGGCCGCGTCTGCGGCGCTCGGGGTGGACGACGAGCTCGACGCTCGGGCCCTCGACCTCGTCGGTGGGGTCGACGTGCGCGTACCCGGCGATGTCGGCGCCGTCCCGCACCAGCAGCGAGCGGGCTTGCGGATCTCCGCCGTAGCGCAGGTGGAGCATGACGTGCTCATTGAGCGGGCGGACGCCGTCGGCCTGCGTCGCCGCCTCCACGAGGCCGAGCACCTCGGCGATTTCCTGGTCGTCCAATCGGGCTGAGACCTTTACGCGCGCGTTCACAGAACGCACTCTAAGCGGACGATTGGCAAAGTACGCCAAGTGGTATCTGGATAATCGTTACCTCTGCGACATCGGTTGCCTGCGATCAAGCCGTAACGTCTTGTGCCATGACGTCCCGTTCCTTCCTCCGGCTGGCACTCGCCGGAGCCGTCGCCTCGGGAGCGGTCATGCTGACCGTCATCCCGGCGGACGCGAGCAAGAAGCCCTCGACGGTCCCCGTCCGGTTACTGGCACTGAACGACTTCCACGGCAACCTCGAACCTCCGACCGGCTCCTCGGGCCGCATGGTGGACGAGAACGGCAACACCGTGGACGCGGGCGGCGCCGCGTACATCGCCACCCACATGAAGGCCCTGACCGACCGGAACACCATCGCGGTGGCCCAGGGCGACCTCATCGGGGCCTCGCCGCTGATCTCGGCGGCCTACCACGACGAGCCGTCCATCGAGTTCCTCGGCAAGCTGGGGCTCAAGGTGGCCTCGGTGGGCAACCACGAGTTCGACGAGGGCTACGCCGAGCTGCGCCGCATGATGAAGGGCGGCTGCCACCCGGTCGACGGCTGCTCGCCGGCCGGCAGGTGGAAGGGCGCGCCCTTCGACTACGTGGCGGCGAACGTCCTGTTCAAGAACCCGAAGACGCGGACGGACGCGCTGGACGCGCTCGGCAAGGGGCACAACGGCCAGATCAAGAAGCTGATCGGGTCGTTCGGCGTGCCGGCGTTGCCGCCGGTCAGCGTGAAGTACATCAACGGCGTCCCGATCGGTTTCATCGGCCTCGTCACCCAGACCACGCCGAACATCGTCACGAGCGAGGGCATCAAGGACCTCCAGTTCGCGGACGAGGTCAAGTCGGCGAACGTCGCGTCGAAGCTGCTCTCGATCCTCGGCGTGAAGGCGCAGGTCGTCCTCATGCACGAGGGCGACCAGGTGAACGCGGGCCAGTCGCCGGACGCCTGCTCCACCGTCGCGGGGGCGGGCAGCCGCATCGCCACGCAGGTCGACCCGCAGGTCGACCTCATCCTCAGCGGCCACTCCCACCAGGCGTACCTGTGCACGGTCAAGGACCCGGCGGGTCACGACCGGCTGTACTCGCAGGGCGGCTCGTTCGGACGGGTCATCACGCAGGTCGACCTGAAGGTGGACGTCAAGAAGCGGGACATCGTCCGCTCCTCCGTCGTCGCCGACAACCACGTGGTGACGCGTACGGTCGAGCCCGACGCCGAGATCTCCGCGCTCGTGCAGACGTGGAAGGACCGCGTCGCGCCCGTCGCGAACCGGGCGGTCGGCACCATCACCGGCGACATCACCAACAGCCCGGCGCCGTCCGGCGAGTCTCCTCTCGGCAACCTCATCGCCGACGCGCAGCTGGCCGCCACGAGGACGGGCGGCGACGCCCAGATCGCGCTGATGAACCCCGGCGGCGTGCGCGCCTCGCTGTCGTTCGCGGGCTCGCCCGCGGGTGAGGGCGACGGGACGGTCACGTACGGCGAGGCGTTCACGGTGCAGCCGTTCAACAACCTCATGCAGGTAGTCACGTTGACCGGGGCGCAGCTGAAGACGGTGTTGGAGCAGCAGTTCACCGGCGGGCCGAACAACCAGGCGTTCGAGAAGATCCTGCAGCCTTCGGCGAACTTCACCTACACCTACGACCGCAGCGCGGCCTGGGGGTCGAAGATCTCCGACATGAAGATCGACGGCGTGCCGGTGACCGACGGCCAGTCGATCCGGGTCGCGGCCAACAACTTCCTCGTGGGCGGCGGCGACGCGTTCCTCGCCTTCACCGAGGGCACCGACCTGTGGAGCGGCCCGCTGGACATCGACGCCTTCGTCGACCACCTCGGCCAGAACAACCCCATCACCCCACCCACCACCAACCGCATCACCGTCGCCGGCTGACGCGTGCGGAGCCCGCTCCCGTCGGGGGGCGTAGCAGGCAGGGCCCGTTCCCGCAGGGGGCGGGCCCTCAGCCGGTTTTCCGGACCAGCCACTTCCGCTCGACCTCGGCGGCGAGGTCCACGCCGTGGTGGCGGGCCATGAGCACCACGTGACACAGCACGTCGGCCAGCTCCGCGCGGAAGTCCGCGTCGAGCTCCTCGTCCGTACGACCCTTCCGGCGGGCCCGTCCCGTACGCATGAGGAACGCCTGGGTGAGCTCGCCCATCTCCTCCTGCAGCTTGAGCAGGAACCACGTGTCGTCCCGCTCGACGCCGAGCCGGGCCGCGTACCGGCTGGAGATGGACTCGACCTCATCGGAAAGCTCGCGAAGATCCATGGCCGGAGTGTAGGGCTCAGTCGTCCCGGCGGAGTGGGAGAACGACGACGAAGCGGGCGCCGGGCCAGTGGTCGGCCACCACGATGCTGCCGCCGTGCGCCGCGACGATCTCCCTGGACAGGGCCAGGCCGAGGCCGCTCCCGCCGGAGTCCTTGGTACGGGCGCTCTCCAGCCTGGTGAACCGTTCGAACACCCGCTCCCGGTCCTCGGGAGCGATGCCGTCGCCGTCGTCGGTGACGGTCATCGTCACCAGTCCGTCGGCGGTGGACATGGCCACGTCGACACGGGTGGCCGCGTGCCGGACGGCGTTGTCGAGCAGATTGGTCAGCAGCCGGTCGAGCTGCAGGGGCGAGCCGAAGACCTCGGCCGTCGGGCACAGACGCAGGAACAGCGGGACGCGGGCGCCTTCGCGGGCGCGCGCCTGCTCCTCGACCGCGCGGCGGAGGTCCACCCTCTCCCGGTGCGCGTCGGCGCCCGCGTCCAGCCGGGCCAGCAGCAGCAGCTCGTCGATGACGGCGGTGAGATGGTCGGCGACGGCCAGGGCCCGCATGCCCGTGAGCTTCCAGTCGGTCTCGTCGGGGTAGGCGCCGGCCACCTCCAGCTGGGTGCGCAGCGCCGCGACCGGGCTGCGCAGCTCGTGGGAGGCGTCGGCGACGAATCGGCGCTGGGTCTCGGCGGAACGTTCCAGCCGGTCGAGGGTGTGGTTCGTGACGCGGGCGAGGGTGCTGATCTCGTCGCTGGTCTGCGGTACGGGGACGCGCCGGCTGAGGTCGCGGCCGGTGATCTCGGCGAGCTCGGCGCTGATGCGCTCGACCGGGCGCAGGGCCGACCCGACGACGGTCCAGGTGATGCCGCCGACGATCGCGAGGGCGAGCGGGGCTCCGACGAACACGAACGCGTCGAGCCAGGCGAGCGCCCGGTCGACGTCGGACAGGGACGAGGACGCGTACACGATCAGCGGGCCCGAGGAGGTGTGCACGGTCATGCCCTTGACCAGGTAGCGGACCTCGGGCTCCGCGCCGATGCGCAGGGTCCGCTGGACGGTCGCGATGGTCCCCTTGTCGTCGGGCCGGAACGTCGTCATGCCCGCGTCCTGTGCGTCGGTGATGCTGGCGGGGGTGGACGCGACGAGCCTCCCGTCGGGTGTCGTGACGCGGAGGAAGTGGATGCGGGCCTGCGGCCGCAGCTCGGAGGGCAGCTGACCGGTCTTGGCCTCGGCCGCCGTCCTGCGCACGGCCAGCTCGACCCGGCTGTGGACGACGCCGTAGAGGTTGTCCGGGACGGTGGACAGGACGAAAGCGCCTCCGACGACGAGGACGACCGCGACGACGAGCATCGCGATCGTGGTCAGGCGTCCGCGCAGCGTTCTCGGAACGAGTCGCGCCACTGATTCACCCCCGAACATCACCGCTCGTGACATCTACCCGTTCCGCGAAACACAGTCTGATGTCTAGTGATCTGCACGTTTACAGATGGCGATGAAGGTGTCTGGTCACGTTCAGTGTATATACGGCTGTTTGACCGGCAAACGACAGGCGCGCGCTTACGCTCCTGGCGATTCCGCTGTGGGCGAGGGCGTCTTCCCTCCGCGGGCTCCCACCGCCAGGGTTGGTACATGAAGCTTCTGGTCCTGGGCGGTACGGAGTTCGTCGGGCGGGCGGTGGTCGAAGAGGCCCTCGCGATGGGGTGCGAGGTGACGACCTTCAACCGCGGCCGTCACGCGCCCCTTCCTGGGGTGACGGCGTTGAAGGGCGACCGGACGGCCCCGGGCGGGCTCGCCGAGCTGGAGCGCGGCGAGTGGGACATCGTGGTCGACACCTGGTCGTGGGCGCCGTCGGCGGTCCGCGACTCCGCCGCGCTGCTGGCCGACCGGGCCGGCCACTACGTCTACGTGTCGAGCCGGTCGGTCCACCCCTTGGTCCCGTTCGGCGCAGACGAGAGCGCCCCGGTGGTGGACGCCTCGGCCGACGACGGCGACGGCGACTACGCGCGCAACAAGATGGGCAGCGAGCTGGGGGCCGTGGCGGCGTTCGGGGAGCGCGCGCTGCTGGCCCGCGCGGGCCTCATCCTCGGGCCGCACGAGAACATCGGGCGGCTGCCGTGGTGGCTGTCCCGCATCGCGCGCGGCGGCCCGGTGGTCGCGCCCGAGCCCGCCGACCTCGGCCTGCAGTACGTCGACGCCCGCGACCTCGCGGTGTGGTGCCTGGAGGCGGCCTGGAACGGCGTGGGCGGGGCGTTCAACGTGGTCAGCCCCGCCGGGTTCACCACGATGGCCGAGCTGCTCGAGACCTGCGTCCGGGTGACCGGGTCCGACGCCGAGCTGCGCTGGACATCGGCCGACCGGCTGCTGACCGAGGGCGTGCGGCCGTGGATCGACCTGCCGGTCTGGCTGGTCGGCGACGAGCACGGCTTCCTGCACGGGGGCGACGTGTCGCGGGCGGTCGCGGCGGGGCTGCGGTTCCGTCCGGTGGCGGAGACGGTCGCCGACACCTGGGCCTGGCTGCAGAGTGTGGGCGGCTCGGCGCCCCAGCGGCCCGACCGGCCGCAGCTGGGGCTCGACCCGAAGGTGGAGGCGCGCCTACTGGGCCACGAGTGAGTCGCCGGCCCGCCGATCCTCGTAGAGCGTCCGTACGAGGTCGTAGCAGGCGGCGAGGAGGGCGATCGCGACCGCGACCACCACGACGAGAAGCCCGTGACGGAGCGCGGTCCCCCAGCCCTGCCCGAGCGAGCCGAAGAACGTCGAGCCCGCCGCGGCGATGCCGATGGCCGAGCCCAGCCGCTGGCCCGTCTGCAGCACGCCCGCCGCGCTCCCACCGCCCTCGGGCGGCACCTCGGAGAGCGTGATCGCCTGGTTGGGCGAGATGACGAGTCCGCTGCCCATGCCCGCCACCAGCAGCGGGAGCGCGGTCGCCCAGCCCACGTGCGGGCCCGGCACCAGGACGGTGGCGCCCATGGTGGCCGAGATCCCGACGATCACCATGGCGAGCCCGGTGGCGGTGAGCCGGCGGCCCGCCCGCCACACGAGCCGGCCGCCGACCACGGCGGCCGAGGCCGAGCCGAGCGCGAACGGCGTGACGGCCAGCCCGGCCAGCAGCGGGCTGTAGCCGTGCCCGTTCTGCAGGTAGAGGGTGAAGGCGAAGAAGATGCCGGTGAACCCGGCGAAGTAGAACAGCGCGATCGTCGACCCCAGCCGGTACGACCGCCTGCGGAACAGCTCCAGGTCGATCAGCGGCTCGCGCTTGTAGAGGCGTTCCCACAGCACGAACCCGCCGATGATCGCGAACGCCAGCGGCACGAGCAGCCACTTGCCGCCGCCCGCCCACTGGTTGCGCTGGATGAACGGGAGCAGCAGCGCCGCGACGCCCACGCCGAGCAGCAGCACGCCGACCGGGTCGATGCTCTCGTGTCTTCGGGAGCCCTGTGGCCGGGGCAGTACCCGCCAGGCCACCGGCAGCAGCACGGCCCCGATCGGCAGGTTCACCAGGAACACCCAGCGCCACCCGTGGTCGGCCCCGAAGGCGGTCACCAGCGCGCCGCCGATCAGTGGCCCGGCGGCCGTGGACACCCCGATGGTGGCGCCGAGCGCGCCGAAGGCCCGGCCGCGCTCGTACCCCTGGAACATCTGCTGGAGCAGGCCCGACACCTGCGGGTTCAGCATGCCGGCGGCCAGGCCCTGGATGAGGCGGGCCACGATGAGCATGTGCATGTTCATGGCGAAGCCGCAGGCGGCGCTCGCCAGGGTGAAGAGCACCACGCCCCACAGGAACATCGTGCGCCGGCTCCTCGCGTCCCCGAGCCGGCCGGCCGGGACGAGGAGGAGGCCGAACGTGAGCGCGTAGCCGGACAGCGTCCACTGCAGGCCGTCGTCGGAGGCGGCGAGCCCGCTGCGGATCGACGGCAGCGCCACGTTGACGATGCTGACGTCGAGACCGGTCATGAACGCGGCCGTCAGGCACAGGGCGAGCGCGCGGCTTCGCGTGTCGGACCCGGCTCCCCGTGCGGTGCCTGCAGCCATGCTCACGAGCATCCCCCGTCACCAGCAATAGTGATTTTTCATCACAAATGCTGGAAAAGGATCGGTGGTGGACATATTGACGATCGAAAGAAACGCTACCAATCGCCAGCAAACACCACAGATCACTTAAAGATCGAGAAAGGCCGCAGAACGCGACTACCGTGACCGAAGTGAGGCCGTGAGACGGCGGTGACCCGCTGAACCCCCACCCACGAGACCAAGGTCACGCCGCAAAGAAAGCAAAATAATGCCCGAACCTGTCACACGCTCGCCAAACGTGATTAACACAACAAGGCCACCACCCGGCGCCCGCGGGCCCACGGCCCGACCGAACAAAGTCCCGTACCGGCCTTGCGGGCTCGGCGACGTGTGGAGTGGTGGGTGCGCTCGACCAGACAGCGAGGACGGCCACCGGATGGCCGGGCGACCCCGCCTCCCCGCGGCCCGCCGCGCTTCCCCGCCTCCCCGCGGACCGCCGGGCTTCCCCGCTTCCCCCACGGGCCGTCGGACTCGGTCAGGCGGTGACGACGGCGAAGTCCGGGACCGGGTGGTCGAGGACGGATACCAGGCGCCGGAGGACGCCGGTGTCGCCCTCACGTTCCACGCCCTCGACGCCCTTGCCGGACAACAGGCCGACGAGCTGGGCCTTCGTCAGCCGCAACGTGAGATCGGCAGTCTCGTCGCGGGGCTCCGCCTCCTGGATGAGGACGCCGTTGGCCAGGGTCGTCCGGCGGCGCTCCCCCAGGTCCGTCAGGTGCCAGTCGATCGACAGGCGCTCGTTCCAGGCGCGCGGCCCGTCCACGCGGATGGCGATGGAGTCGAAGATCTGCTCCACCGACAGCGCCGCCAGGAAGTCGGCGGGGGGCTGGTCCACGTCGGCCGGCACGATGCCGTCCGACAGCTCCAGCGCCCCGGTCAGGTAGACGTTGCGCCAGGTGGCGTTCCGCGAGCCGCGGCCGAGCCTCGTGTAGACCTCGACCAGCAGGTCGCGGGCCTCCTTGTTGCCCTCGTCCGCGAAGACCGCGTGGTTGAGCAGCTGGGCCGCGAAGCGCAGGTCGCCCTCACGGACGTAGCGCCGGGCCAGCTCGACCACGGCCGCCCCGCCCCCGAGACACGCGACGTACCGGACGGCGCTCTCCTTCGGCGGGTGCTCCCACAGGTGCGCGGGGTTGCCGTCGAACCAGCCGAGGTAGCGCTGGTAGACCGCGAGGACGTTGTGGCTGAGCGAGCCGGAGCAGCCGTGCGCCTGCCAGACGTGCTCCAGCGCCGGCGGCAACCGCAGGGCCTCGGCGATCTCCGCCCCGGTGAACCCCTTGTTGAGCAGGCGCAGCGTCTGGTCGTGCAGGTAGGCGTACAGGTCGCGCTGCTGCGACAGGAAGCGCTCGACGCGGTCGCGTCCCCACGTGGGCCAGTGGTGCGAGGCGAGCGCGACGTCGGCGCGGTCGGCGAACAGCGCGATGGCCTCGGTCAGGTACCGCGCCGAGGCGCGGGCGTCGCGGACGGCGCCCCCGCACGCCGGCAGCATGCCGTGCCGGCCGCGGGTGGCGTTCCCGGACAGGCACAGGGCACGGTGGCCGGGGAGGAACACATTGGCGTCCGCGGGCGTCTCGGCGTCGGGGGTGAGCTGGAAGACCATGGTGACGCCGTCGACCGTCGCCTCCTCGCCGGTGCGCTGGATCTCGGCGGTGGGCTCGATCAGCGACATGGTGCCCCGGGAGACCGCCATGCCGAGGCCCGCGCCGATCCGTCCCTCCGGCGAGTGCGGCAGGGCGGCGCCGTACAGGTAGACGCCCCGGCGGGTACGGGCGGGGCCCGCGTAGACGTTGTCCACCACGGCGTGCTCCATGAACCCCCGGGGCGCCAGGACGGGCACGCCTCCGTCGGTGACGCCGCGCACGCCGCCGAAGTGGTCGGCGTGGGAGCGCGTGTAGACGACGCCGGTGACGGGACGCGGCCCGCGGTGGGCGCGGTAGAGCTTCAGCGCGGCCGCGGCGCACTCGGTGGACAGGAGCGGGTCGATGACGACGACACCGTGTTCGCCCTCGACCAGGGTCATGTTCGACACGTCGAGCCCGCGCACCTGGTAGACGCCGTCCGTGACCTCGTACAGGCCCTGGCGGGCGCAGAGCTGCCCCTGGCGCCACAGGCCCGGCTGGGCGGTGTCCGGGCAGCCCTCCCGCAGGAAGTCGTACGCGTCACCGTCCCACACGACCCTGCCGTCGAGGGTCTTGATCACTGCCGGGCTGAGCTTCGCGACGAACCCGCGGTCGGCATCCTCGAAGTCGCCCATGTCGTGCCATGGAAGGTCTGCCATGCCAAGCCGCATGCCCCGGGATCCATGCCGAGTAGCTCAATGAAGTGCCCCTAATAGGATGAATCTTGGCAAGGCGCATGATCAGCGGGGGGACCGATGGACGCGTGCGTGTTCGACCTCGACGGGGTGCTCGTCGACAGCGAGCCGGTCTGGGAAGAGGTCAGGCGGGCCTTCGTCGCCGACCACGGCGGCACGTGGCAGCCCGACACGCAGTCGAGGCTCATGGGCATGAACACCTCCGAGTGGGCCGCCTACCTGCGCGAACTCGGCGTCAGGATGGAGCCGGACGAGATCGCGCGCGGAGTGGTGGCGCAGATGGCGGCGCGCTACCGGGACGAGGTGCCGCTCATGCCGGGGGCGGTGGCCGCGGTCCGGCGGCTGTCGGACGCGGGCACGCTGGGGCTGGCGAGCTCGTCCCCGAGGCAGTTGATCGACGTGGTGCTGGACGCGGCCGGACTGACGGAGTGCTTCGCGGCCACCGTCTCCACCGAGGAGGTGCCGCGCGGCAAGCCGGCGCCCGACGGCTACCTGGAGGCCGCCCGCCGCCTCGGGGTGGATCCGCGCGGCTGCGTGGCCGTCGAGGACTCCAGCAACGGACTGCGCTCGGCGCACGCGGCCGGCATGCGCGTGATCGCCGTACCGCACCCGCGCTACCCGCCCGCGCCGGACGCGCTCGCTCTCGCCTGGCGCGTCGTTCCCGCGCTCGACGCGCTCACCCCCGAGTCGCTGACCTGGGTAAAAAGTCCGGATTAAGGGTGTCCGCACCGACTGTCGGAAAAGTCGGGTGACTACCATGGGGAAACCGTGCGAGACATCACGGTATTCAGCGGCAGTGCCCATCCTGAGCTGGCGGAGGAGATCTGCGCGCAGCTCGGCACGCCGCTCCACCCTGTCCAGACCAACCGGTTCGCCAACGACGCGCTCGAGGTCCAGCTGCAGGCCAACTGCCGCGAACGCGACGTCTTCGTCATCCAGCCGCTCGTGCCGCCGACGCAGGAGCACCTCGTCGAGCTGCTGCTCATGCTCGACGCCGCGCGCGGCGCGTCCGCCGCGCGGATCACGGCCGTCATACCTCACTACGCGTACGCGCGGTCCGACAAGAAGGGCGCGCCGCGCATCTCCATCGGGGCGCGGCTGGTGGCAGACCTCGTGGTGACGGCCGGCGCGGACCGGGTGCTGACGATGACGCTGCACTCGCCGCAGGTGCACGGCTTCTTCGGCGTCCCCGTGGACCACCTGCACGCGCTGCGCGAGCTCGCCGCCCACTTCCGCCGATACGACCTGTCGAACACCGTCGTCGTCTCCCCCGACCTGGGCAACGCCAAGGACGCCGCCCAGTTCGCCCGGATGCTCGGCACCGAGGTCGCCATGGGCGCCAAACAGCGCTTCAGCGACGACCGCGTGGTGATCAGCTCGGTGATCGGCGAGGTGTCCGGCAAGGACGTGATCATCCTGGACGACGAGATCGCCAAGGGCAGCACGGTGATCGAGCTGCTCGACCGGCTCCGCGAGCAGGACGTGCGATCCGTACGGGTGGCCTGCACCCACGGGCTGTTCTCCGGCGGCGCGGTCGAGCGGCTGGGCTCGCTGCGCGAGGTACGGGAGATCGTCTGCACGAACACCGTGCCGCCGCCCAAGCCCAGCGACAAGCTCACGGTGCTGTCGATCGCCCCCGCCATGGCCGAGGCGATGCGCCGCATCCACGACGGCGAGTCGGTGAGCGCGCTGTTCAGTACATCGTGACGACCTGACCCGTCACCCGCCGCCCCTGGTGGGAGGCGAGAAAGAGGATCACCTCGGCCACCTCGTCCGGATCGGCGACCGTGCCGAGCGGGAGCGTCGCGGCGAACGCGGTGACCTCGTCGTTGACCCAGCCGGTGTCGGTCACCGGCGGATGGACCATGTTGGCCGTGATGCCGTACCGGCCCAGCTCGTGGGCGGCCGACAGCGTGTAGCTCTCTTGTGCGGCCTTCGCCGCGCCGTAGCTGACCTCGGACGGGAACCCCGCGCGTCCGGCGGAGGTCAGGCCGATGACGCGGCCCCACGTGGCCCCGCGCGTCACGTGACGGCGGGCGAACTCGGCGATCAGCAGCGCGGGCGCGCGCACGTCGACGGCGAACTGCCGGGCGTGGGTCTCGGCGCCGAGCATGCGCAGCGAACGGCCGAAGCGGTCGTGCTCGTCGGGGGCGAAGGTGTCGCTGAGCCAGCCGCTGGCGTTGTTGACCAGGATCTCGACCGGGCCGAACGCCTTCTCGGCGTGATCGAACAGCGCCTCGGGCGCCGCCGGGTCGGTCAGGTCGGCCTCGACGGCCTCGGCCGCCCCTCCCGCCGCGCGGATCTGCCGCACCACCTCGTCGGCGGTGCCGGCCCTGACGCGGTCGTACGCCTCGGGATGGGCGGGCTCGCGGAGCGGTTCGAGCCGTTTGTACGTCAGGAGGACGGCGACATCCTCGGCTGCCAGCGCCCTCGCCGTGGCGGCGCCGATGCCGTGGTTGGCGCCGGTGACCAGCGCGACTTTCCCGGCCAGGCGAGTATCGATCATAGTTGCCATCATGCACGCAGCTGCCGAACGTCTGCTCGGGGTTTTCCAGGAGCGCGTCGCACCGGCCGTACCCCTGGTCGCCCTCTGGGCGCGTGGCTCGCTGACGACCGGCGACTACCGGCCGGGGCGCAGCGACCTCGACCTCGTCGCGGTGCTCGACGCGCCCATGACGATGGAGCACTGGCGGCGCGTCAAGGCGTTGCACCGGGGCCTCGGGCTGCCCCCGGCCGACCGGCTGCACTGCGCGTACCTGGCCCGGCAGGAGCTGGACGACCCGGCGGCCGAGCACGTCACCTGGGCGCACGGGCGCATCTTCCGCCGTCCCCTCACCCCGGTCGCGCGGCGCGAACTGCACGACCGCGCCCTGGTGCTGCACGGGCCCCCGCCCGCGGGGCTGCTGCCGCCCGTGTCCGACGCGGAGCTGACCCGGTTCGTACGGACCGACCTGCGCGACTACTGGCTGGTCAAGGCACAGGCGCGGCGGCGCTGGCTGCAGGACGTCTGGGTCGACCTCGGCCTGCTGACGGTCGCCAGGGCCGCGGTCACGCTGCGCGACGGCCGGCTGATCAGCAAGCGCGAGGCCCTCGACGTCCTCACCGAGCTGGGCGCCCCCGCTACCGTGGTCGCCGACATCCGGGCCCGCCGGTACGGCTCCCCCGCGCCGGTGCTGAGCCGCTTCCGGCGCGGACGGCTCGCACGCGCGTTCGTCCGGTCGGCGATCGGGCGGCTGACCACCTGAGACCACGGGAAGCTCCCGTCGGATTGCCACAAACAGGAAAGGGTTCCCATGACGGAATACCGGCAGCTTTATTTCACGGCCGCGGAGACGGCGATGTCGCTCGTGAGCGACCCGGCCGTGGTCGCGTCGTGGGACAAGCCCAGCGCGCTCCACGACTTCAGCGTGGCGGGGCTGGCCGGGCACATCGTCCACCAGTTCGTCAGGGTCGGTGACGCGCTGGCCGCGGGTGAGGCGGGCGAGCCGATCCCGGTGGTCGAGCACTTCGCGCGGTCCGCCTGGGTGCAGGCCGGGGTTGACGACGAGAGCAACGTGAGCGTCCGGCGCGGCGGTGAGGCGGCCGGGGCGGCCGGCCACGCGGCGTTGCTGGAGCGCGCGCAGGGGCTGCTCGACCAGCAGCGCGCGGCGCTGCCCGGCGAGCCGGCCGACCGCGTCGTGCTCTTGCCGTGGGCTGGTTGGTCGCTGCTGCTGGACGACTTCCTGCTCACCCGGCTGATGGAGCTGGTCGTGCACGCCGACGACCTGGCGTCCAGCGTCGGCGTGCCGACGCCCGAGTTCCCGGCGGCGGTCACCGAGCCGGTGGTCGACCTGCTGGCCAAGCTGTCCGTGCACCGCCACGGGCCCACAGCGGTGGTCCGCGCCCTGAGCCGCACCGAACGCGCCCCCGCCGCGATCAGCGCCTTCTGATCGGTCAGATCGAGAGCCACGCGCCCCTTGGCTCAGTCGCTCAGGGGCGCGTGGCCGGCGACCTCGGGCCAGTCCTCGACCGGGGTGCTCCTGCCGAGCAGGTGCCGGTCGAGGAAGCTCGCCAGGTGGGCACGGGTGATCTCCAGCGCTCGTTCACCGTCGAGCTGCTGCCCCGGGAGGCCCAGCTGCGTCCGCAGCACGGCGTAGTCGACGAACGACGAGTGGTCGGTGCCCTTCACCGTGATCCAGCGCTTCCAGCCGGTCAGCCGGGGCCAGGCCTTCTTCCAGGAGTCGTCCGTGCCGTCCGGCGTGTGCGACGTGGGCGCGCCGACCAGCATGAAGGGCCGCTTGATCGAGCCGGTGAGCCGGAACGTGCCGTCCAGGTTGACACCGGCCTTGATCCGGGAGTCGGCGAGCATGGCCTGGGCGGCGGCATACCCGCCGATCGAGTGGCCGACCATCGCGATCTTCGACCGGTCGACGAGGCGGCCCCAGCGGCCCTCGGAGAGCTCGTCCAGCACGAACCGGACGTCCTTCACCCGGCCCGCGACGACCTTGGCGGGGTCCTGGCCGTCCACGCAGGCCAGGCACGGGGTGGTGCGGCCGCCGGGGAACGTGGTGGCGACCGACTCGTACGTGTGCTCCACGGCCGCGACCAGGTATCCCCTGCTGGCGAAGTCCTCGGCCAGCGAGGTCAGGGTGGCGCGCGGGAAGCTGAACCCGGGTGACATGACGACCAGCGGCCGCCTGCCCTTCGCGGCGGGAGCGTTGAGACGGGCGTGCGTCTTGACCTTGGTGAGCGCGTCCTTGTCCGCGACGGGGTAGTCCGCGAGGACGGCCTCCGACACCTGCGGCGGCACGTACGGTGCGGGCTCGCCGGCGGCCTTCTCGGCCGGGTACCAGAGCGAGACCATGAGCTCCCGCCGGTCCGCCTCGGGGTTCCACGGGTCGGGACGGCTCCTGTCCACCAGGTGCAGGGTGGCCAGGCCGACGGGCTCGCGGCCGGTCGGCTCCGGCAGGGCGAGCCGGGCGGCCCGCGCCGGCGTGACGGTCGTGACGGTGAGGACGAGCGGCGACAGGACGGCCAGGGCGAGTACGGTACGCATGGCGATCACTCTGGCGGGCGGGACCGCCCGGCCGTCCCCTCCGAACGTCGGCCGGCATCCCCTACTTTCGTCGTAAGCCCGGTCGTCGACCCGCCCATAGGCTGTGGCCATGCGGTTCGTCCTGCTCGGCGGTGCCATGTCCGTGCTCACGCTGGCCGTCCTCGACGGGCAGATGGGGGTGCCGTCCGACCTGCCGATGCCGGTGCAGCTCACGATCGCCGCGGCCGCCGGGCTCGCCGCCTGGCACGCGCGGCGGTCGTGGTGGCCGCTGGCCGTCCTCGGCGCCGTCGCCTACGCCGGGCTGGTCGTGTGGCCGCCCCTGATGCTCGCCTCCTACTACGCCGGCCGCACGCTCCCCCGTCCCCGTGGCATCGCCGCCTACCTCGCCGCGTGCGTCGCGGTGTGCGGGATCGGCGCGATCGTCGGCGAGGCGCGCGACGGTCTGCAGGAACTGCTGACGGCCTCCCTCGGCAACGCGCTGTTCATGATGCTGGGCGTGATCGGGCTGCCGGTGGCGCTCGGCCTGTGGACGGGCGAGCTGCTGCGGGCGGCCAAGGAACGTGCCGAGCGGCTCGAACGCGAGCAGGTCATGCGGGCCGAGCAGGCGAGGACGCAGGAGCGGGCCAGGATCGCCCGCGAGATGCACGACGTGGTGGCGCACCGGGTCTCGCTCGTCGTGCTGCACGCGGGCGCGCTGGAGGTGCGGGCGTCCGACGAGGAGACGGTGCGGGCCGCCGCGCTGATCGGCGGGATCGGCAGGGAGGCGCTGGCCAACCTGCGTGACGTGCTCGGCGTGCTGCGTTCGCCCGAGGGGCACGCCCGGCAGGAGGCCGCGCTGCGGCCCCCGCCCACGCTGGGCGATCTCGACCGGCTGCTCGACCAGTCGAGGGCCCTCGGCATCACAGTGACCCGGCACGACGAGGGCGAGCCACGTCCGGTGGAGCCGACGGTCGAGCGGACGGCGTACCGGGTTGTCCAGGAGGCGCTCACCAACGTGCACAAGCACGCGGGCGATGCCGGGACGCGGGTCCGCATCCACTACGGGACGGACGCGCTGGAGGTGGAGGTGCGCAACGACGCTCCGGCGCCGTCCGGAGCCGCTGACACCCCGCCGCGCGCGCCGCGCGGCGGGGTGCCCGGCGCGGGCTGGGGCCTGGTGGGGCTGCGCGAACGCGTGGAACTGCTCGGCGGCACCCTCCGCACCAGCGCGCAGGACGGCGGCGGCTTCCTCGTCAGCGCCAGGATCCCGGCATGACCGGCGAGCGGGAGACGCGTGTGATCAGGGTGCTCGTGGTCGACGACGAGGAGCTGGTGCGGTCGGGGTTGCGGCTGATCCTGGAGGCGGCGGGTGACATCGTCGTCGTCGGCGAGGCCCGTGACGGCGCGGAGGCCGTCTCCGCCGTGCGGCGCCTGCGCCCCGAGGTCGTGCTCATGGACGTCCGCATGCCCGGCACCGACGGCCTCACCGCTGCCGGACGCGTCCTGACCGAGCCTCGGCCACCAAAAGTGATCATGCTGACCACGTTCGACCTCGACGAGTACGTCCACCAGGCCCTACGGCTGGGCGCGGTCGGTTTCCTGCTCAAGGACACCCCGCCGCGCGAGCTGGCCGCCGCCGTCCGCACGGTCGCGAGCGGCCAGGCCATGCTCTCGCCGTCGGTCACCAAGCGCCTGATCGCCTCGTACGTCGACCGCGTCCCCTCCCGGGCCGAGGCCGCCCGCAGGCAGCTCGCGACGCTCACGGGCCGGGAGGAGGACGTGGTCAGGGCGCTGGCCCGCGGCCTGTCCAACGCCGAGGTCGGCCGCGAACTGCGCCTGACCGAGGCCACGATCAAGGCCCACGTCAGCCGGGTGCTGGCCAAGCTCGGCCTGGCCAACCGCGTGCAGGCCGCGATCCTGGTGCACGACGCCGACCTCGGCTAGGAACCAGCCCTGCCCAGCACGCGGCCTCGGCCAGGACGCCGCCTCAGGACACGGCCTCCGCGTAGTGGCAGGCCGCCTGCGCGCCCGGGACGGCGGGCAGGATGTCCAGCAGCTCGGAGCGGCACTTCGCGTCCACGCCCACCTCGGCCGCCTTGCCGGAGGCGAGCACCTGGCAGCGGGCGTGGAAGCGGCAGCCGCCTGGGATGCGCGTCGGGTCCGGCGGCTCGCCGCTCAGCACCACCCGTTCTGGCGACTCGGGCAGCACCGACAGCAGCGCCTGCGTGTACGGGTGCCGCGGCGCCGTCAGCACCTGCTCGACCGGCCCCGACTCGACGATCCGGCCGAGGTACATGACCGCGACCCGGTCGGCGATGTTCCAGGCGAGGCCGAGGTCGTGAGTGACGACCAGCGCCGACAGGCCGAGCTCCTCGCGCAGCCGGAGCAGCAGAGCGAGGATCTCACCGCGTACGGAGGCGTCCAGGGAGGCCACCGGCTCGTCGGCGATCAGCACCTTCGGGTCGAGCGCGAGCGCGCCCGCGATGACCACGCGCTGACGCTGGCCGCCCGACAGCTCGTGCGGGTAGCGCAGGAAGAACCGCTCGGGCGGCCGCAGCCCCGCCCTGGACAGGGCGGAGGCGACGATCTCCCGCTCGTCGGGCAGCCCGTGGATGCGCGGGCCCTCGGCGACGGCCTCGTACACCGTGTGACGGGGGTTGAGCGAGCCGGTCGGGTCCTGCAGCACCAGCTGCACCTGCCTGCGGTAGGCCTTCAGCGCCTTCGACCCGTAGTCGAGCGCGGCGCCGCCGAAGCGGACCTCGCCCGAGGTCGGGCGTTCGAGGCCGAGCAGGGTGCGGGCGAGCGTGGTCTTGCCGCAGCCGGACTCGCCCACGAGGGCCACGATCTCGCCCTGCCCGATGGACAGGTTGACGCCGTCGACGGCGCGGGCGCGGCGGCCCCGCGAGGAGAACTCGACGTGCAGGTCGCGGGCCTCCAGCAGGGCCGGCCTGGTCGCCTCGGCCGTCTCGTCGGTGGTCTGCGTCTCGGTCATGAGACCTCCTCTTCGGCCCTGGCGTGCACGCACGCCGCCGTACGTCCCGGACCTGCCGGCCAGAGCTGCACGTCGAGGGTCGAGCACCCGTCCACGGCAACCGGGCAGCGGGGATGGAACGAGCAGCCGCCGGGCAGCTGCATCGGGTCGGGCGGGTCGCCGCCGAGCCCCTTCGGCGCCATCCGCGAGCCCGGGTCGCCGACCGTCGGGAAGGCGGCCGCGAGCGCCTTGCTGTAGGGGTGGCGGGCCTCGCGGAAGACCTCGCGGGACGGGCCGTGCTCGACGAGGCGGCCCGCGTACATGACGGCGAGCTGGTCGCACACGTCGGCCAGCACCGACAGGTCATGAGAAATCATGATCAGGGAGATGCCGTGTTCGGCCACCAGCTCCTTGATCAGACTCAGCACCTGCGCCTGGACCATGACGTCGAGCGCGGTGGTCGGCTCGTCGGCGATGATCAGCCGCGGCGAGCAGGCCAGCGCCATCGCGATCATGACGCGCTGCCGCTGCCCGCCCGACAGCTCGTGCGGGTAGCTGCGCGCCCGCCAGGCGGGCAGGCCGACCTGCTCCAGCAGCTCGGTCACCCGCCTGCGGGCCTCGTCGGGCTTGGCGAGATTGTGCGTGAGCAGCGGCTCGGCGATCTGGTCGCCGATCTTGCGTACCGGGTTGAGCCCGTGCTGGGCGCCCTGGAACACGATCGAGGCCTCCGCCCACCGTACGGCCCGCATGCGGCCCCACTTCATGGTGAGCACGTCGTCGCCGTCGAGCAGGATCCGGCCGCCGACACGCGCCTCCTTCGGCAGCAGCCGCAGGAGCGCCATGGCCAGTGTCGACTTGCCGGATCCCGACTCGCCGGCGACCCCGAGCGCCGCTCCCGCGTCGAGGCTCAGCGACACCCCGCGCACCGCGGGCACCTCGCCCGAGGCGATCCGGTACGTCACCGACACGTCGTCGAGTTCGAGCAGACTCATGAGGCCCTCCTGAGCCGCGGGTTGAGCACGGCTTCGAGCGCGCGTCCTGCCAGCATGAACGCCATGACGACGGCCAGGATGGCCAGGCCGGGGATGAGGATGTACCACCAGGCGCCCTGCGTGGGGGCGCCCCAGTCGTACGAGCCGCGCAGCATGGTGCCCCAGGAGGTCTTGTTGGAGCTGACGCCGAGGAAGGCCAGCGTCGACTCGGTGACGATGGCGCTGGCGACCTCCAGCGTGGCGCTGGCCAGCAGCAGCGGCGCCACGTTGGGCAGGACGTGCCGCGTGGTGACGTGCCAGTGTCCGGCGCCGAGCGCCTTCGAGCGCTCGATGTACGGCCTCGACTCGACGGCGAGCGTCTGCGCTCTGATCAGGCGGGCCGTCGTGGGCCACGTGGTGACCCCGATGGCCGCGATGATCGTGAAGGTGCTGCCGCCCAGGATGGCGGCCAGCACCATCGCGGTCACCAGCGAGGGCAGCACGAGGAACCAGTCGGTGACGCGCATGAGCGTCGCGCCGATCCAGCCCCTGAAGTGCCCGGCGGTGATGCCCACGACCATGCCGATCACGATGCTGAGCAGCGCGGCGAGGAAGCCGATGAGCAGCGACGTGCGCGAGCCCCACCACACCATCAGCAGGATGGAGCGGCCGGACTCGTCGGTGCCGAACGGGTAGTCGAGGCTGGGCGCGGCCCACTTGGGCCCGGTGCCGCTGACGACGCTGGTCACGCCCTCGCCGATGAACAGCGGCGCGACGAGCGCGAGCACCACGGCGACGAGCAGGACGACGAGACCCGCCACCCCGGCCCGTTGCTTGCGGAAGTCGGCCCAGAAGCGGCTCACCGCGAGCCGCCTGCGGGCCATGACGACGCCGGTCATGCGGACCTCACCCGGGGGTCGATCATGTGGTACACCACGTCGGCCAGGGTGTTCATGACGATCACCGACACGGTGATCAGCAGGAACGTGCCCTGCATGAGCGTGAAGTCGGGCACGCTGACCGCCTCGTAGAACAGCTGGCCCAGCCCGGGCCAGGTGAAGATGGTCTCCACGGTGACCGCGCCGCCGACCACGAAGCCGATGCGCATGAACACCAGCGTCACGGTGGGCAGCAGGGCGTTGGGCACCGCGTGGCGCCGGCGTACGTCGTCGTCGCGCAGGCCCTTGGCGCGGGCGACGGTGATGTAGTCCTGGCTGACCTCCTCCAGCAGGGACGAGCGCATGACCAGCAGGTACTGCGCGTAGACCACGGCCACGAGTGTCAGGCAGGGCAGCACCATGTGGGCGGCCACGTCGAGCACGTACGCGAACCCGTCGGGCGCGTCGATGCTCTCGCTGCCCCGGAACGGGAGCAGGCCGGGGATCGGCCCGATGCCTACCCCGAACACCATCATGAGCAGCAGGCCCAGCCAGAACGTCGGCACCGACCACAGCACCAGCGACGTGCCGGTGGAGAAGCGGTCGAACCGGCTGCCGTGCCGCCAGCCCGCGTGGATGCCCTGCCACAGGCCCAGGCTGACCGCGATGACCAGGCCGGTTCCGGCGAGCAGCAGGGTGGGCCCGAGCCGCTCGCCGATGAGGTCGAGCACCGGCCGCTTGTACTCGTAGGAGGTGCCGAGGTCGAGCCGCAGGGTGTCGCCCACGAAGTCGAAGAACTGGTTGATCAGCGACTGGTCGAGACCGAGCCGGTGACGCTCCAGGTCGAGCTGCTCAGGGGTCATGTTGCGGCCCTGGGCCAGGTTGCGCACGGGATCGCCAGGCAGCAGCCGGAACACGAAGAACGTGCCGATGACCACCATGGCGATGCTGAACAGCGCCCCGCCCGCCTTCGACAGCGCGTATCGCAGCATGCCTCGGGAGGACGGGGTTTCCTCAGCGGGGCCCGCCGCCTGGACGGCGGGCTCCGCGGCGTCGGGAAGAGCTGTCATTCGCGCTCGTCGGCGGTGCTCTTCCGCCGCCTGGTCAGGAAGAACGCTCCCGCGCCCACCACGACGACGGCGACGACGAGGCCGACGATCAGGGTGGTGTTGGAGCCGCTCTCGGTCGAGGCGCCGGCCGCCGCACCCGTCGGCTTGACGTCGGCGGTGTAGAACGGCCAGTAGCCGCTGCCGCCGTACAGGATGCCGTCGGTCTCCGGGATGGACGTGATGCTGACGATCCGGTCCTTGCGGTAGGCCTCGAGGTCGGCCGTGTAGTAGATCGCGATGATCGGGGCCTCGGTGTAGAGGCGCTCCTGCATCTGCTTGATGATCTCGGCACGCTTCGGCCGGTCGAGCTCCTTCAGCTGCTCCTGGTAGAGCTTCTCGAAGGTGTCGTCACAGAAGAACGACTCGGTGCCGCCGCCCTCGCCGGTCGGCGACGGACGCCGGCTGCACAGGTGGGTGGCCAGGACCTCTTCCGGGTCGGGGTTGACCGACCAGCCGCTGATCGCGATGTCGAACAGGCCGGTGACGCCGGTCTCCTCGGTGAACTTGCTGGAGTCGAGCTTCTTGGTGGTCAGCGAGACGCCGATCTCCTTGAAGAAGCCGGTCAGGTACTCGGCGAGCTTGTCCTCGATCGGGGTGTCGGTGTGGATGCTGAAGCGGAACTCCAGCTTGCGGTCGCTGTCGGGCATCGTGCGGATGCCGTCGGGACCCTTCTTGTAACCGGCGTCGTCGAGGATCTGGTTGGCCTTGGCCGGGTCGTACGAGACCTTGGTGTCGCCGGAGGCCTCCCAGAAGAAGTCCTTGTACATGGGCGGCACGATCGAGCCGTCGGCCGGCTTGGCGAGGCCGTTCTGCACGTCGGCGACGAGCTTCTGCTTGTCGATGGCGTAGTGCAGCGCCTGCCGGACCTTGACGTCCTTCAGCGCGGGGTGGCCGTCACCGACGGGCTTGTCGTCGTTGGTGGTGGCGCCGTGGTTGATCTGCAGGTACGCCCCGCGGCGGCCCTGGGTCTTCCACGCGGTGATCGCCGGGTCGTTGACGATAGCCTCGTACTCCGGCGGGTTGAGCCGGCCGATCAGGTCGATCTCACCGGTCTTGAGCCCGGCGATGGCGGCCTGCGGGTTGGCGTAGAAGATGACCTGCAGCTCGTCGATCTTGGGCTTGCCCCGCCAGTAGTCGGGGTTGGCCACCAGCTTGACGTACTGGTCCTTCTTGTGCTCGACCGCGATGAAGGGGCCGCTGCTCGGCGCCGGGTACTTCTCGGCGTCGTAGTTGGCCATGTCGGTGACCGACTCCCAGGCATGCTTGGGCATGATCGGGATCGGGTTCTCCAGCATGGACGCCTGCGGGGCCTTGAGCTTGATGGTCAGCTCCTGGCCGCTCGCGGTGACGCTCTCGAAGTTCTCGACGGCGGGGCCGTTGGCCGTCTTGGCGGCCTCGTCCGTCATGATCTTGTTGAACGTCCAGGCGGCGTCCTCGGCGGTGACCGGCTGGCCGTCTGACCACTTGGCCTGGCGGATCTTGAACGTCCAGGTCAGGCCGTCCTCGGAGGTCGTCCACGACTCGGCGAGGTCAGGGCTCGGCTGGAGCGTCTTCGAGTCGGGCACCGTGAGGAAGCCGTACATCATGCGGTGGATCTGGGTGGAGACGAGCCGGACCGCGAGGAACGGGTTCATCGAGTCCATCGCCTGGGTTGCGCCGACGCGAAGGATCTTCTTCCCCGCCGCAGGGTCCTGGGCGAGCGCCGCGGTCGTGCCCTGCCCGGCTATTAAGAGCGCGACGCCCAGCGCAGCCAGGCGTGCGAGCCATTTCCTCATATGTGCCTCACCTTCAGGCGGGGGATTCCTGTGTAGAGAAAGGCACACCATACGGCGTCCACATGTCAACGAGCTGCGGAGAATTGTTTCACTCTCGTTTCCGTTTTCGGTGTAAATTTTCAATCACCCACGCCAGCAGCGTGATCACGTGACCCGACTGCACACCGCGCTCGTCGCCATAGTGATCGTGATCTGCGGACTCGGCGTACGAGCGCTGTGGGACGGCCCGGTCGCCAAGTACGCCGGCGACGCGCTCTACACGGCGCTGATCTACGCCCTCCTGGTGCTGCTGTGGCCACGGATCCGCCCGTGGACGGCGGGGATCGCGGCGGCGGCGCTCAGCTGGATGATCGAGTTCGCCCAGCTCGCGAGCATCCCGCGGTGGCTGCAGCCCTTGCTGGGCAGCACGTTCAACCCTCCGGACCTCCTCTGGTACGCCGTCGGCGCCGCCATGACCGCCGTCGCCCACGCCGCCTATACCCGGAGGGGGTAAAGACGCATACATCCCCCCAACCTCGGAAAGGAGAGGAAAAAGAGCTAGTCAAAGGGGGATCTCATGACGGAAGGCAAGACCATCGCGTTCCTGGTGGCTCCTGAAGGCGTCGAACAGGTCGAGCTGACCGAACCGTGGAAGGCGGTCAAGCAGGCGGGGGGCACGCCGAAGCTCGTCTCCACCCGGCCCGGCCAGATCCAGGGGTTCAACCACCTCGACAAGGCCGACAAGTTCGCCGTGGACGAGACGGTCGACGACGCCGAGGCGGCCTCGTTCGACGGCCTCGTGCTGCCCGGAGGCGTCGCCAACCCCGACCACCTGCGCACGCAGCCGAAGGCCGTGCAGTTCGTCCGCGCGTTCTTCGACTCGGGCAAGCCGGTGGCGGCCATCTGCCACGCGTCGTGGACGCTGATCGAGGCCGACGTGGTGCGCGGGCGCACGCTGACGTCCTGGCCGAGCGTGCAGACCGACCTGCGCAACGCGGGCGCCACCTGGGTCGACCAGGAGGTCGTGGTGGACACCGACGCGTCCAACACGCTGGTGACCAGCCGCAAGCCGGACGACCTGAAGGCGTTCTGCCAGGCGGCGATCGACGCGTTCGGCGCGTGACGACGACGGGGCATGGGCGGCGCACGCGCGTCCATGCCCCGCCGGACGAAACTCGCTTGTTACGCCTTGTTCCCTGGGCGGAATTGGTCTAGACGTAGACCAAAAGGAGCGTCCTCCACGCCCCCCAGGGAGACCTCAATGACCGCAGACGAGGATTCCAGACGACTCGCGGAGCTCGGCTACCAGCAGGAACTGGCCCGCACCTGGAGCGGCTTCTCCAACTTCGCCATCTCCTTCTCGATCATCTCGATCCTGGCCGGCTGCTTCACCACGTTCGGCCAGGCATGGAACAACGGCGGCCCCATCGCCATCTCGTGGGGCTGGCCCCTCATCTCCGTGTTCATCCTGATCATCGGCTTCTGCATGTCGGAGCTGGTGTCGGCGTACCCGACGGCGGGCGGCATCTACTGGTGGGCCGCCAAACTCGGCAAGCCGATCCACGGCTGGTTCACCGGCTGGCTCAACCTGATCGGGCTCGTCGCCGTCACCGCGTCGGTCGACTACGGCTGCGCGACCTTCCTCAACATCACCCTCACCAGGCTGACCGGCGGGGCCTGGGAAGGCACGCTCTCCCAGACGTTCCTGCTGTTCGTGATCGTCCTGGCGCTGCACGCGCTGATCAACGTCTACAGCCACCGGCTCATCTCGGTGCTGCAGAACGTCAGCGTGTGGTGGCACGTCGCGGGCGCCGCGATCGTGGTCGCCATCCTCGTGTTCGCCCCCGAGAGTCACCAGACGCCCGGGTTCGTCTTCGGCGGCACGATCAACAACTCGGGCTTCGGCGACGGCACCGACGGACTGCCCTTCTGGTTCTACGTGCTGCCGCTCGGCTTCCTGCTCACCCAGTACACGATCACCGGCTTCGACGCCTGCGCGCACGTGTCGGAGGAGACCCAGGGCGCGGCGACGCACGCCGCCCGCGGCCTGTGGCAGTCGATCTTCTACTCGGCCATCGGCGGCTGGATCGTGCTGCTGTCGTTCCTGTTCGCCGCCACCGACGTCGACGCGATCAACGCGGACGGCGGCTTCGTCGGCACGATCTTCGAGACCGCGCTGTCGTCACCGCTCGCCACGGCGATCTTCGCGATCTCCACGGTCGGCCAGTTCTTCTGCGGCATGAGCTGCGTGACGTCGATGTCGCGGATGACGTACGCGTTCTCCCGCGACGGCGCGGTGCCGGGCTGGCGGCTGTGGTCGAAGGTCGACCGCAACCGCACCCCGGTCAACGCGATCGTCGCGGGCTGTGTCGCCGCCGCGCTGATCACCCTGCCCGCGCTCTACGCCCCTCCAGGGCTGACCACCCCGGTCGCGTTCTACGCCGTCGTGTCGATCGCGGTCATCGGGCTCTACCTGGCGTTCCTCATCCCGATCTGGCTCCGGCTGCGCATGGGTGACGCCTTCCAGCCCGGCCCGTGGACGCTCGGCAAGAAGTACAAGGCGCTGTGCTGGATCGCGTGCGTCGAGATCGCGATCGTGTCGGTCTACTTCGTCCTGCCGTTCTCGCCGGCCGGTGTGCCGGGCAACCCCGACTTCACCTGGACGTCGGTCAACTACGCGCCGATCGCCGTCGGCGTGGTGCTGATCGGGATCGCGCTGTGGTGGTCGCTGTCGGCGCGGCACTGGTTCACCGGCCCGCGCCGGACGATCGAGGATCCGGACCCGGTGGGCGACGTCACGACGCCATGACAACTGTCGGCGGGCGCGGTTCCGCGCCCGCCGGTGCCGTCAGGACGCCTCGAACGCCTCCGCGACGACCTTGCGCACCTCGTCCATGGAGGCCGCGCCCAGCTCGCGCTTGACCGAGGTCATGTCGACGTCGGGCATGCCGCAGGCGACCGCCCAGTTCCACGGCGTCAGGTCGCCGTCAACGTTGATCGCGAAGCCGTGGCTCGTGACGCCCCGGCTCTGCCGCATGCCGATCGAGACGACCTTGCGTCCGGTCTCCGCCGTCCACACGCCGGTCAGCAGCTCGGACCCCGGCGGGGTGTCGCGGCGCTCGGCCGGCAGCCCCAGCTTCCCGAGCGCCTCCACCAGCCGCAGCTCGACCTCGCGCACGTAGTCGACGATGCCCTCCGTCTCGCCGAGCTTGACGATCAGGTAGCCGACGAGCTGGCCGGGGCCGTGGTAGGTGAGCTGGCCGCCGCGACCCGTCTCGACCACGGGGATGCCGTGCGAGGGGTCGGGCAGGTGCTCCGGCAGGGTGCGCCGCGCGGCGGTGTAGACCGACGGGTGGCTCAGCAGCCAGAGCGTGTCCGGCAGCTCCTCCTGTTGACGCTGCCCGACGAGGTCGGACATGCGTTCCATCGCCTTGTCGTAGTCGACGAGCTGCTCATCCTGGATGAGCGTCAACGGCCTGGCTCTCATTCTCCCGAGGATATGCCGCCGCGCCGATGACGGGACACCGGGCCCGGGAGGGCGCCTTCAGCGCCCTCCGCGGCCGCGGGCTCACACCGTGCGGTACGTCTTCGGCGCCTGGGGAACCAGGATCCACATCGCGACGTAGAGCACCCACAGCGGCCCCGGGATGAGCGACAGGATCAGCCACAGGATCCGGACGAGGGTGGGCGGCATGCCCAGCCTGTCGGCGATGCCACCGCAGACCCCAGCGATGATCCTGTGCTCTCGTGAGCGGTACATGATCTCCTCCGTACTGGACGACCTACCCGTACAACGCGCCGGGACGGCGACGGGCTCCCGTCAGGAACCCTGAGAAAACCCTGTAAGGGTCAGCCAGTCATGTGCCATGCCCAGATGACGGCTGGTCAGTCCCTCTTCCGGGTCGACGTGCACGAGGAGGAAGTCGTGCAGACCCTGACGCACCCTGAGATGGTCCTCGTCCTCCGCCCACACCTGGTCGTCGAACCAGACGAACCGCCGCCGCCCGACGTACGCGGCCACGTGCCTGGTCTTGAACAGCTCGCCGTGCTCGCCAGGCACGGCGGGGGTCATCGGGATGACGGGCAGTTCCGGCAGGCCGATGCGGGGGCCGATCCAGTCGTTGGCGTGGTGCTCCCACGTGGTGGCCCAGACGAGCTCGGCCCCGGTCGAGTCGGCCAGTTCGAGCAGCCGGCGGCCGTGGCGGGGGTCGAGGAACACGGTGTAGTCGACGCCCTCGACCGTGCACAGGTAGCGCCTGAAGTCGAGCGACGGGCGGCCCATCGGGTTGAGCACGCCGTCGACGTCGAGCAGGATCAGCGGCTTCACCGCGTCACCCCGTCCCGGTGCTCGCGCGGGCTGACGCCCCGGACGCGTTTGAAGGCGGCGCTGAGCGCGAACGGGCTGCCGTACCCGACCTTCCTGGCGACGGACCCGATCGTGGCGTCCGGCTCGCGCAGCAGGTCGGCGGCGAGCGAGAGGCGCCAGTCGGTGAGGAACGTCATCGGCGGCTCCCCCACCAGCTCGGTGAAGCGCCTGGCCAGCGCCGCCCTCGACACGCCCACCTCGTCGGCGAGCGCGGCGACCGTCCACGGGTGGGCGGGGTTGTTGTGCAGCATGCGCATGGCCTTGCCGACCACGGGGTCGCTCATCGCGCGGTACCAGCCGGGCGCGTGGTGGGTGGCGAAGTGCGCCCGCAGCACCGCGATCAGCAGCAGGTCGAGCAGCCGGTCGAGGACGGCCTCCTGGCCGGGTTCGTCCTTGGCGATCTCGGCGTCGAGCAGCCGGCTGACCGCGCCGCCCGGCTGCACGACGAGCGGCGGCAGCGCGTCGAGCAGCCGCCTGCTCACCGCGCCCTCCATCGGGTAGGCGCCGGTGAGCAGCACGGTCGCGCCGTCGGGGCCGTCGCCCCACGTCCGTACGCCGAGGTCCATCGCCTGGTGCACCGACTCGCCGTCGACCGTGGCGCAGCGCTGTCCGGGGTGGATGACGATCTGTGGCGGGGTGGCGGGGTCGTCGGCCACCGTGTACGGCTCCGGCCCCCGCACGACCGCCACCTGTCCCGGCTCCACGCGTACCGGCTCGCCGCCGTCGAACCAGATCCACGACTCGCCGCGCACCTGCGCGACGACCGCCAGCGGGGCCTCGTCCTGGATGCGCAGCGACCAGGGCGGGTCGAGGATCGTACGGAGGAGGAAGGCGCCGCGGGCTCTCGGGCCGTCGAGAAGAGCCGCGAGCTGGTCCATGCGGTAGACGATCGCATATGCCTACAAGCTACTCAAGCATGGAAACTCTTCCCGGCATGGAGCCTGGCCCGCGTACAGCCGCGGGGTGACGGCCGCGCGAATTCCCGGCGTCGAAGGGCGGAACTCGAGCGAACCGCGACTGCCGATTCGCTAGCCTCACCTGGTCAGTTCCCGCGTGCTCGAAAGGTTGACGTCGTGATCGGCTGGCTGGAAGCGGTGATTCTGGGGTTGGTCCAGGGGCTGACGGAGTTCCTGCCGATCTCCTCCAGCGCCCACATCCGGGTGGTGTCCGCTTTCGCCGGTTGGCCCGACCCCGGAGCGGCGTTCACGGCGGTCATCCAGCTCGGCACGGAGGCGGCCGTGCTCATCTACTTCCGCCAGGAGATCTGGGAGATCATCTCCACCTGGACGCGCTCGCTGTTCGTCAAGGACCTGCGCGGCCACTGGGCGGCCCGCATGGGCTGGTACGTCATCGCCGGCACCCTGCCCATCGCCGTCCTCGGCCTGCTGCTGAAGGACCAGATCGAGACAACATTCCGCGACCTGCGCCTGGTCGGCACCACGCTGATCGTCTTCGCGCTCATCCTGTGGTTCGCCGACCACACCGCCCGCAACAAGCTCACGCTGGAGAAGCACCTCAGCTTCACGCACGCCATCGTGTACGGCTTCGCGCAGTCGCTCGCGCTGATCCCCGGCGTGTCCCGCTCGGGCGGCACGGTCACCGCCGGTCTGCTGCTCGACTACCGCCGCGAGGACGCCGCGAAATACTCGTTCCTGCTGGCCATCCCGGCCGTGCTCGCCTCCGGCGGGCTGGAGCTGGCCGAGATCGGCGACGGGCCCGTCGCCTGGGGGCCGACGATCCTGGCCACGGTGATCTCGTTCGTCGTCGGGTACGCGGCGGTGGCCTGGTTCCTGCGCTACATCAGCACCCACCGCTTCACCGGGTTCGTGATCTACCGGATCGTCCTCGGCTTCTTCGTCATCCTCGCCGTCACCCTGGGATGGATCCCGGCGAACGGCTGACCGGCTCAGGCGGTCCGCGGGTAGCGGCTGCAGAGCGCGAAGACGGCGGCGAAGAGGGTCCAGGCCGTGACGTACGCGACGGGGTGGGCCCAGGCGTCGCCGACGACGTCGGCCAGCGCCTGGCGGCCCTCGACGTGGACGAGCAGCCCCGCGGCGGCCCCCGGGATCGCGCCCCACCAGCGCCGCCACCACACCTCGAAGGCGATCACCTCCCACACGACGAGGGCGATCGGCCCCAGCAGGAGCAGCTTCAGGCCGGGCGGGTCCGACAGGACGGCGGCGAGCCCCATGACCGCCACGGCCGAGCCGCCCGTGAGCAGGACGACGAGCCCCAGCGGCGCTGGTTCGTCGCGCGGGTCACCGGGAGCGGTCCGGGAATCGTGAGCCGCCTCGGGATCGTCGCCAGGGGTCGCGTCCAAGTCGTCGGGCACAGCCGCCATTCTGGCCGACGACGTGCGGGGGCGCGAGGTCCCGAGGGGTCCCGGCTCAGGCCGGGACGGTCACGGGAGTGCGGGCCTGGCGGTAGGTGGCCAGGGTGAAGACGATGTTCAGCAACCCGAGCGCGGTGGCCAGCACGACGACGCCGGTCCTGCCGAACGTGTCGAGCGCCGCGCCACCGGCGATCCCGGCCGCGAACACGCCGACGTACTGGGCCGACGACAGCAGCCCGAGCCCGATCGGCACGTTGCCGGGCACCACGCTGACCGTCCTGAACTGCTGCGTGGGGGCCACCATCCAGCCGAGCCCGCCCCAGACGAACGCCCAGACGAGCGCGACGGGCAGCGCCAGGTTCGCGACGGGGATCAGGGCGAGGAACAAGGCGGTGAAGACCAGCCCGATGAACACCATCCGGCGCGGCCCGTAGGTGTCGGTGAGGCGCCCGCCGAGCTGGTTGCCGACGACGCCGCCGATCCCCCACGCCCACAGCACGGCCGTGAGCGGCAGGTCGAACAGCGATCCGATGTAGGTGTACGCGCTGAACACCGACGCGAACGCGAGCAGCTGCGTCCCCAGCACCGCGAGCACCCGCCGGTCGGCGAGCGGCGCGAACCGCTCCCACAGCCGCCCCGACGTCTCGACCGTGACGCGCGGCACCATGGCCGCGACGCCGATGAAGCCGATCACTCCCAGCGCGGCGACCAGCCAGATCGTGGCCCGCCAGCTCACCGCGCCGCCGAGCCAGGTGCCGAGCGGCACGCCGATCGCGGACGACACGGTCATCCCGCCCATCACCAGCGCGAGTGCCCGCCCGCGCCGCGAGGGCTCGGTGAGCGCGTTGGCCACGCCCGACGCCGTCGGCGTGAACATGGCCGCCCCCGCGGCTGCGACCACCCGGGTGGCCAGCACCAGCCCGTACGTCGGCGCGAGCGCGGTCAGCACGCTGCCCACCACGAACACCGCGAGGGCCAGGAGCAGCAGGGTCTTACGGGACAATCGCGCGGTCACCGCGGCCAGCACGGGCGACAGCACCGCGTACGCCAGCGCGAAGACGGTCATGAGCTGCCCCGCCGCGGACGTGGAGACCCCCAGGTCCGCGGAGATGGGCGGCAGCAGCCCTGCCGTCACGAACATGCCCGTACCTATGGCGAAATTTCCGAGTGCGAGTGGGTAGAGGCGCGAGCCCACGAGAAGCCTCCGAGCAGGGGAAAGTTTGACGCCCATCAAACTGACGCATAGTTTGATGGTTGTCAAACCATGCGACGGCGATAGGGTTTCCGCATGCGCCTGCTACCGCACCCCGCCATGGAGGACGTCGAGCTCACAGAGGTCCTGCGAGCGCTGTCCGACCCGATCCGCCTAGAGGTGGTCGTCCGCCTGGCCACCGACGGCGAGACGACCTGCGGCAAGCTCGGCGAAGACCTGGGCATCCACAAGTCCACCGCCTCCCACCACCTGCGGACGCTGCGCGAGTCCGGCCTGGTGTTCACCAAGCAGGACGGTCGGCTCAAGTACATGAGCCTGCGCCGCGACGAGCTCGACGACCGCTTCCCCGGCCTGCTCGACGCGATCCTGTCCGCCGCCCGGCAGGACACCAGAGCCGGAGCCCATGCCTGACGGGCTGCCCATCCGGCACGTTCTCCCCCAGCTGCTGTCGACGCTCGACCGGCACGGCAGCGCGGTGCTGACCGCGCCGCCCGGCACCGGCAAGACCACCGTGGTCCCGCTGGCCCTCGCGGAGGCCGGGCTGCGGGTGCTCGTCGCCGAGCCGCGCAGGCTGGCCGTGCGCGCGGCCGCCCGGCGGATGGGCGTGAGCTACACCATCCGTGGCGAACGCCACACCGGCGCCAACCCCATGGTCGAGGTCGTCACCACCGGCGTGCTGCTCCAGCGCCTCCAGCGCGACCAGGAGCTGTCCGGGGTCGACGCGGTCGTGCTCGACGAGTGCCACGAACGCCACCTCGACGCCGACACCGCGCTCGCCTTCCTCCTCGACGTACGCGACACGCTCCGGCCCGACCTGCGGCTGCTGGCCACGTCCGCGACCGCCGACGCCGGGCCGTGGTCCGAGCTGGTCGGCGGGCCCGTCGTCGCCGCCACCGGCGTCACCCACCCCGTGGAGACGGTCTGGGCGCCGCCGCCCAAGCCCGTCGCGCCGCCGCACGGCCTCCGCGTCGATCCTGCGCTGCTGTCCCACGTGGCCGCGGTCGTCCGCCGGGCGCTCGCCGAACACGACGGCGACGTGCTCTGCTTCCTGCCGGGCGTCGGCGAGATCGGCCGGGTGGCCGCGATGCTGACCGACGTGCTGACCGGCGTGCTGACCGGTGACGTCGAACTGCTTCAGGTGCACGGCCAGGCCCCGGCCCGCGTCCAGGACGCCGTCCTGTCCCCCGGCACGGCCCGCCGGGTGGTGCTGGCCACGTCGGTGGCCGAGTCGAGCCTGACCGTGCCAGGCGTCCGGGTCGTCGTCGACTCCGGCCTCGCCCGCGAGCCGCGCACCGACCACGCCCGCGGGCTCGGCTCGCTCACCACCGTCCGGGTGTCCAGGGCCTCGGCCGACCAGCGGGCCGGACGCGCGGGCCGCGAGGCGCCCGGCGTGGTCTACCGGTGCTGGGCGGCCGCCGACCACGAACGCCTGGCCGACCACTCCAGGCCCGAGATCGCGCTGGCCGACCTGACCGGGTTCGCGCTGCAGGCCGCCTGCTGGGGCACGCCCGACGCCTCCGGCCTCGCGCTGCTCGACCCACCGCCGGCCGCCGCGATGTCGGCCGCCGTCCGTACACTCCGGGTGCTCGGGGCGCTCGACGACTCCTCCCGGGTCACCTCGCGCGGGCGGCGGATGGCGCTCGCCGGCGTGCACCCGCGCCTGGCCCGCGCGCTGCTCGACCTCGGGCCGCGTGCCGCCGAGGTGGTGGCGCTGCTGTCGGAGCCGCCGCCGCGCGACGCCCCCGACGACCTGGTGGAGCTGTGGCGTACGGCCCGCCGCGGCGGCACCCCGTACGCCGCCCGCTGGCGCCAGGAGACGCGCCGCCTCCAGCGCGTCGCCACCGAGGGCGACCGGCCGCGGACGCATGACGACGCGCTGGCCGGGGCGGTGGTGGCGCTGGCGTTCCCCGAGCGGGTGGCCCGGCGGCGCGGGGGCGGCTACCTCATGGCGTCCGGCACGCAGGCGCAGCTCGCCGACGGCTCGCGGCTGCACGACGCGGAATGGCTGGCCGTCGCGGTCGCCGACCGCCCCACCGGATCGGCCTCGGCCCGGGTCAGGCAGGCCGTGGTCATCGACGAGGCCACCGCGCGGCTGGCCGTCACCGCCACCGTCGAGGACGAGGTCACCTGGCGCGTCCCGCCCGGCGGGCGGCGCGGCGACGTGTCGGCCCGCCGGGTCGAGCGGCTGGGCGCGATCGAACTGTCGGCCACCCCGCTCAAGGACGCCGACGTCCGCGCGGCGATCCTGCACGGCCTGCGTACCGAAGAGGTCCTGACCTGGACGAAAGCCGCGATCGAGCTGCGCGACCGCCTGGCGTTCTGCCACCGGGCCGTCGGCGACCCCTGGCCGTCCATGGACGCGCTCGCCGACCTCGCCGACCAGTGGCTCGAACCCGAGTTGTCCCGGGCCCGCCGCCGCGCCGACCTCGAACGCATCGACGTGGCCACCGCCCTGCGCCGGCTGATCCCGTGGAGCGAACGCCTCGACGCGGTGGCCCCCGAGCGCATCGAGGTGCCGAGCGGGTCGCGCGTGCGCGTCGACTACTCGGGCGAGCAGCCGGTGCTCGCGGTGAAGCTGCAGGAGGTGTTCGGCTGGCAGGAGGCGCCACGGATCGCGGGCGTGCCGGTGCTCGTCCACCTGCTGTCCCCCGCCGGTCGGCCCCTCGCCGTCACGGCCGACCTCGCGTCGTTCTGGCGCGACGCCTACCGCTCCGTACGGGCCGAGATGCGCGGCCGCTACCCCCGGCACCCCTGGCCCGACGACCCACTCACCGCACCCCCCACCCGCCGTACGAAGAACCGGAGCTGACCGAACACCACGTGGACGCATGCACCTGAAACCTGCACACTCAAGACATGGTGTGGGCAGGCAGGTCCGCGGTCGAGATCGCGACAGCCGTCCGGCGCGGAGACGTCACGCCGGAGACCGTCGTCGAGGAGCACCTGCACGTCATCTCCCAGCGAGACCCGCGGATCGGGGCGTTCCGGCTGGTCCGCGAGCAGGCAGTGCACGAGGCGCGGCTGCTGGCCAAGCGGCGCGACCTGGCCGAGCTGCCGCTGGCCGGGGTGCCGGTGGCGGTCAAGGACAACCTGGAGGTGGCGGGCGAGGCCACCCGCGGCGGGTCCGCCGCCACGTCCGGCTCGCCCGCCCGTGACGACCACCCGGCCGTGGCCCGGCTGCGGGCGGCGGGCGCCTTGATCGTGGGGCTGACGAACCTGCCCGAGCTGGCGCTGGTCGCGTTCGGCGACAGCGCGTACGGCGTCGTCCGCAACCCGTGGGACCTCTCGCGCACGGCGGGCGGCTCCTCGTCGGGCAGCGCCGCGGCCGTGGAGGCCGGCATGGTGCCGCTCGCGATCGGCAACGACGGCATGGGCTCGCTGCGGATCCCGGCGGCCTGCTGCGGTGTGCTGGCCGTGAAGCCCGGCACGGGTCTGGTGCCGCCGCCGTCCGACGACTGGGACCACCTCGCCGAGAACGGCCCCTTCGCCATGACCGCCGCCGACCTGGCGCTCGCGCTGTCCGTGCTGGCCGGTGACCCGTCGCTGGCGGAGGCGTGGCGCGGCGGCCGGCGGGTGGAGCCTCCACGGCCCATGCTGCGCTCGGTCTGGGCGGGCGACGACCAGGTGTGGGAGCCGCAGCCGCCGCCCGGCGGCCCCGAGCCTTTCGACCTGCGCGTGGCCTACGCGCCCCAGCCGCTGCCCGTCGGCCTGCCGATGGACCGGGAGTTCCAGGCCGCCGTACGGGCGGCGGCGGAGTCGCTGCGGGTGGCCGGGCACACCATCGTCGAGCACGGCCACCGGCTGCCCGCCGCGCTCGGCTTCGCCACGATCGCGACCTGGCTCGGCCAGGCGGCCGCCTCCGTCGGCGCCGCCGAACTGGACAGGCGCCGCCTCGACCGCCGCACCCGGGCGCTCGCCCGCGGCGGACGCGTCCTCGGAGCGCTCGGCCTGACCGGCGCACGCGGCCGGGGCCGCTGGGCCGGCTACGGCGCCGACCAGTGGTTCGGCAGGGCCGACGTGCTCGTCACCCCGGCGCTCGCCGCCGTGCCGCCCAGGGCCGACGGGTGGAGCGAGCGCGGGTTCCTGCGCAACGCCCTCACCAACGTCAGGTACGCCCCGGCCACCGGCGCGTGGAACATGTGCGGCTGGCCCGCGATGACCGTCCCGCTGGCCACCCACTCCAGCGGGATGCCGATCGGCGTGCAGCTCGTCGCCCCGCCGGGCGGCGAGCCGCACCTCCTCGGGCTGGCCGCCCAGCTCCAGGCCGCCTACCCGCCGATCAGGGCCCGCGGGTACGCGTTCTAGACGCCGATCGGGTGCCAGACGGTCTTGGTCTCGAGGAACCTGGCCATCCGCCCGACGCCGGGATCGGCCGTCCAGTCCTCGTCGACCGGGCGCGTGACCCGCTTGAGGTTCTCCGCCGCCGCCTGCTCGCACGTGAGCGTGAGGTCGGCGTCGGCCACGCCGGTGAGGTCGAGCCCGTTGACGTCCATGTGCGCGGCCAGCCAGGGGGCCAGCTCGGCCTGCCGCCCGGTGAGGACGTTGACCACGCCGCCCGGCAGGTCGGAGGTGGCGAGCACCTCGGAGAACGTGATCGCGGGCAGGGGCGCGGACTCGGAGGCGACGACGACGCAGGTGTTGCCCGTCACGATCGCCGGCGCCACCACCGACACCAGGCCGAGCAGCGGGTCGGCGGGCGCCACGATCGCGATCACGCCGCCCGGCTCGGGCGTCGACAGGTTGAGGTACGGCCCGGCGACCGGGTTGGCCGCCCCGAGGACCGCGGCGACCTTGTCGGACCAGCCCGCGTACCAGACCAGCCGGTCGATCGCGGCGTCGACGCGTTCGAGCGCGGCCCGCTTGCCCCCGCCGAGCTCGTCGGCGAACTGCGCGCGCCGCCCCTCCAGCATCTCGGCGACGCGGTAGAGGATCTGACCCCGGTTGTAGGGCGTGGCGCCCGACCAGCCGGCGAACGCCTTGCGCGCGGCCACCACGGCGTCGCGGGCGTCCTTGCGGGACGCCAGCGAGGCGTTGGCCAGGAACTCTCCCTTGGCCGAGGTCACGGGGTAGGACCTTCCACTCTCAGAGCGCGGGAACGCCCCTCCGATGTACAGCTTGTAGGTCTTTCTGACGGACAACCTACTCATCGCCCCGACCCCTCCAGGTGGACTCCTGCGACATCTGGACCGGCACGAAGACCTGGCCGCACCGGCTCACCCCGCAGCGGTGGGCGTACCAGCCGACCCGTACCGGACGGCCGGCCCTGGCGTAGGCGTGGTCTCTGGTGGCCTGGATGCGCCGCTCACGGCGGCGGGCCCGGCGGTGCTCACACGTCAAGGTAGGCCTCCAGCCCGTGCAGTCCGCCCTCGCGGCCGAAGCCCGACTCCTTGTAGCCGCCGAACGGCGAGGCCGGGTCGAACTTGTTGAACGTGTTGGCCCACACGACGCCGGCCCGCAGCCGCTCGGCCATCCACAGGATGCGCGAGCCCTTCTCGGTCCACACGCCCGCCGACAGCCCGTACGGCGTGTTGTTGGCCTTCTCGACCGCCTCTGCGGGGGTGCGGAAGGTCAGCACCGACAGCACCGGCCCGAAGATCTCTTCACGGGCGACGGTGTGGGACTGCGCGACCCCGGTGAACAAGGTCGGCGGGAACCAGAAGCCCTTGGCCGGCAGCTCGCACGCGGGCGACCAGCGCTCGGCGCCCTCGGACTCGCCGATCTCGCTGAGCCGCCTGATCTTGGCCAGCTGCTCGGCGGAGTTGATCGCGCCGACGTCGGTGTTCTTGTCGAGCGGGTCGCCCACGCGCAGCGTGGCCAGCCGGCGCTTGAGCGCGTCGAGCAGCTCGTCGTGGATCGACTCCTGCACCAGCAGCCGCGACCCGGCGCAGCAGACGTGGCCCTGGTTGAAGAAGATGCCGTTGACGACGCCCTCGACGGCCTGGTCGATGGCGGCGTCGTCGAACACGATGTTGGCGGCCTTGCCGCCGAGTTCGAGCGTGAGCTTCTTGCCGGTGCCGGCGACCGCCCGCGCGATGATCCGGCCGACCTCGGTGGAGCCGGTGAAGGCCACCTTGTCGACGTCGGGGTGGGCGACGACGGCCGCGCCCGTGTCACCGGCGCCGGTGACGATGTTGACCACGCCGGGTGGCAGCTCGGCCTGGCGGCAGATGTCGGCGAACAGCAGCGCGGTCAGCGGCGTCGTCTCGGCCGGCTTCAGCACCACGGTGTTGCCGCACGCCAGCGCCGGGGCGATCTTCCAGGCCAGCATGAGCAGCGGGAAGTTCCACGGGATCACCTGGCCGGCGACGCCGAGCGGCTTCGGGGCGCCTTGCCCCGTCCGGCCGAAGCCCGCGTACTGCAGCTTGTCGGCCCAGCCCGCGTAGTAGAAGAAGTGGGCCGCCACCAGCGGCAGGTCGACGTCACGTGACTCGCGGATCGGCTTGCCGTTGTCGAGCGACTCCAGCACGGCGAGCTCCCTGGCCCGCTCCTGGATGATGCGCGCGATGCGGAACAGGTATTTGGCGCGCTCGCTGCCCGGCAGGGCACTCCACACGCCGAACGCCTTGCGCGCCGCCTGGACGGCCCGGTCGACATCGTCGGAGGTCGCCGCGGCGACCTCGGCGAGCGTTTCCTCGGTGGCGGGATTGACCGTCTTGAACGGCTTGCCCGACCCTTCGACGAACTCGCCGTTGATGAACAGCCCGTACGACGACCTCAGGGTGACGACGTCGCGTGACTCGGGCGCGGGGGCGTACTCGAAGATCGCCATCGGTCAGTCCAGGGTCAAGTATCTGGGGAACACGTCTGCCAGCGTAGACGGTCAGCGAGAATGCAACGAGGACGTGCCGTGCCCCACCCCGTCAGCGCCGCACCTCAGCCGCTCGGCCCACCCCCTGAGCCGGTCGAAATCGTTACGTGGAGCCGGATCCCGTGCCACCATGCGGGCATGAGCAGTACGGAGCGGCTCGAACAGGCATCTGTCGAGTACGCCGACGCCACGAAGCGGGCGCAGGAGGCGCGGGCACGGCTCATGGACGCGATCGTCCAGGCGGCTCGCGACGGGGTGCGCCAGATCCAGATCGTGAGAGCGACCGGCTACACGCGAGAAGCCATCCGCCAGATCTGCGCGAACGCCGGCCTGACGGAGGACCCGAGTCGCTCCTGACCACTCGACCACACGGCGTCATGTGGGCCGGCTGGTCGTCACCGTCCTGAGGGCGCGTGCTCGTGACCACGTGGGAAAGAACTCGGGGATCCCCGCTGGGGAGATCCCCGGGGCTCAGTCGAGGGTGAAGTGGTCGGGGCCCGCGTAGCGGCCGGTGGTGAGCTTCTCGCGCTGCATGAGCAGGTCGTTGAGCAGCGACGACGCGCCCAGCCTGAACCACTCGGGGCTCAGCCAGTCGTCGCCGGCGGTCTCGTTGACCAGCACGAGGTTCTTGATCGCGTCCTTGGTCGTACGGATGCCTCCGGCGGGCTTCACCCCGACCTGCCGCCCGGTGGCCGCGCGGAAGTCGCGGACCGCCTCCAGCATGATCATCGTGACCGGGGGCGTGGCGGCGGGCGACACCTTGCCGGTGGAGGTCTTGATGAAGTCGGCCCCCGCCAGCATCGCCAGCCAGGACGCCCGGCGCACGTTGTCGTAGGTGGACAGCTCGCCGGTCTCGAGGATCACCTTCAGGTGGGCCGGACCGCAGGCGGCCTTCACCGCGACGATCTCTTCGTACACCTTCAGGTAGTGGCCGGACAGGAACGCGCCGCGGTCGATCACCATGTCGATCTCGTCGGCGCCGGACGCGACCGCCTGCGCGGTCTCGGCGACCTTCACGTCGAGCGACGAGCGGCCGCTGGGGAACGCGGTGGCCACCGAGGCGATCTTGATGCCGGTGCCGGTCAGCGCCTCGGCCGCCACCGCGACGAGGTCGGGGTAGACGCAGACGGCGGCCACCGAGGGGGCCTCGCCGCCGGGCCGGACGGCCTTCGCGCACATCGCGCGCACCTTGCCGGCCGTGTCGGCCCCTTCGAGGGTGGTCAGGTCGACCATGGAGATGGCCAGGTCGATGGCCTGGGCCTTGGCCGTGGTCTTGATCGAACGGGTGCCGAGCATGGCCGCCCGCTGGTCGGCGCCGACCCGGTCAACCCCGGGAAGGCCGTGCAGGAAGGCCCGCAGCGCCGCGTCGGACGAGGCGACGTCGGCGAGCGAGGTAGTCACAGTTGACACCTGCACAGCATCGCCGACCAGGACCCCTACCTCCAAACCGGCCCCCTTAGGCACCCCCGCCCGTCCCTCTAGGTAGGTCATGACGACCGGGGAACCCCGAGATAGGGCATCCACCCGATGTGGGAGGAGACGCCTTAGCCGCAGACTTGAATATGTCAGGAAATCACGAATTAACAGGAGTTCTCAGTGAATCCCGAGATCCAGTTCCAGCTCATGAAGTCCACCGCCAGGGAGATGCGTGAGGCGGCCGCCGACCACCGGCGAGTACGCGACGCCCAGGCCGGCAACAAGGCCGAGCGCCGCTCGCTGTTCGGCAAGCGCCGTACCGCATGAACACCGCACGAGAGCCCGGCCGGCCGAGTCGCCCCGGCCGGGCCTCCGAGCCCCCGTGACCCCCCAAAAAGTGTCGAAAGTTACTTGTGAGACGTGAAATGCTTGCTGACATGCGGGGACGTGCTGTGAGTCCCGTCTTCGTGGGGCGGGACGAGGAACTCTCGGTTCTGGCCGAATGCCTGGACGGAGCCACGAAAGGCACGGTGACCGCCGTCCTGCTGGGCGGTGAGGCCGGGGTCGGCAAGACGCGGCTCGTCCAGCGGTTCGCCGAGCAGTGCACGGCCGACGGAGCTCACGTGCTGGTCGGCGGCTGCGTGGAGCTGTCCATCGAGGGCCTGGCGTACGCGCCCTTCACCGCGGCGCTGCGGCAGCTCGTCCGCGAGCAGGGCCCCGCCGCGGTCACCGGCATGCTGCCCGACGGCGCGGAACGCGACCTCGCGCGGCTGCTGCCCGAGTTCGGCGAGCCCCCCGGCGACGGCGAGACCGACACCGGCCGCGCCCGGCTGTTCGAGCAGTTCCTCACCTTGCTGGAACGCCTCTCCGCGTGCCGGCCCACCGTGCTCGTCATCGAGGACATCCACTGGGCCGACCGCTCCAGCCGCGACCTCATCGCCTTCCTCAGCCGCAACCTGCACATCGCGCAGGCGCTCATCGTCATGACGTACCGCTCCGACGACCTGCACCGCCAGCACCCGCTCCGGCCGGTGCTCGCCGAGCTCGGACGGGTCCAGGGCGTGCACCGCCTCGACCTGCCGCGCCTGTCGCGCGACGAGGTCGGCCAGCAGATGACCGCCATCCTCGGCCGCGCCCCCGAGTACGCCAAGGTCCAGAAGGTCTACGAGCGCAGCGAGGGCATCCCGCTGTTCGTCGAGGCCATGCTGGAGAGCGGCGAGATGGGCGCCTTCCCCGAGTCCATGACCGACCTCATCCTCGGCTGCGTCGAACGCCTCCCCGAGGAGACCCAGCGCGTGCTGCGCGTCGCCGCCGCCGGCGGCATCCGGGTCAGCCACCGGCTGCTGGCCGCCGTGAGCGGGCTGTCCGACGTCGAGCTGGAGACCGCGCTGCGTCCGGCCATCGCGGGCAACGTGCTGCAGATCGCCGACAACCGCGCGTACGTCTTCCGGCACGCCCTCATCCGGGAGGCCGTGCACGACGAGCTGCTGCCCGGCGAGCACCAGCGGCTGCACCGCCGCTTCGCCGAGGAGATCGGCAAGGACCGCGCGCTCGTCTTACCGGGACGCGCCCCCGTCGAGCTGGCCCACCACTGGCACGGCGCCCGCGACGACCGCTGGGCCCTCATCTCGGCGTGGGAGGCGGCGCGCGAGTCGTTCAAGTCGTTCGCCTACACCGAGGCCATCCCCCTGCTCGAACGCGTCCTCATGCTGTGGGACCGGGTGGACGACGCGGCCGGTCTCATCGGCGCCGACCACACCGCCGTCCTCGAACGCGCCTCGGAGGCCGCCAACGCGGGCGGCGACGTGGACAAGGGCGTGAAGTTCGTCAGGGCCGCGCTGGCGGAGCTGGACGAGACGCGCGAGCCGGAACGCGTGGCCAGGCTCATCGTGCGCCGCACGCAGTTCTACGACTCCAAGGGCAAGCCCGGCATCATCGACGACCTCCGGCACGCCCTGACGCTCGTCTCCGGCTGCAGCCGCGACCGTGCCGACGTCCTCACGCCGCTCAGCCGCCACCTCATGATGCGCGGCGAGATCGACGAGGCGAGCGAGCTCATCGCCGAGGGGCTGCGCCTCGCCCGCGAGCACGGCGACCGCTGCGTCGAGGCCGACCTGCTGCTCAACCTGGGTCTCGGCCACTCGCTCAACGGCGACACCGACTCGACCCTCCAGGTGAACGAGCAGGCGCTGCAGATCGGCAGGGAGTCCGGCTCCGGCCGGGTGATCACGAGGGCCATCGCCAACAACGTCGACGCGCTGCTCGCCATGGGCCGGGCCGACGAGGCCCTGCGCATGTCGCAGGACGGCTGGCGGCTCGCCAAGAAGTACGGCCGCCTGCGCGGCAGCGGCCTGTTCATCAAGAGCAACTGGGGCGAGACGCTGGAGGCGCTCGGCCGCTGGGACGAGGCCGTCGAGGTCGTCGAGAGCGCGCTCAGCCACGGTCCCGTGCCGCGCACCCGCCGCCACCTGCTGCGGCTGCGCGCCGACATCGCCCTGGCCAGGGGCGAGCTGCCGCTCGTCGAGAGCATCCTGTCGGAGCTCGGCGTCCTCAAGGGCAGGACCGAGGACTACATCCAGGACGTCATCAGCAACGCCCGCCTGCGCATCGGCTGGTATCAAGCGCAGGACGACCCCGGCGCCGCGCTGGCGGAGGCCGAACGGGTGCTCGCCCACCCGCGCCAGTCGAGCAAGGCCATGCTCAGCTGGCGGCTGCTGTCGCTGCTGCGCACCGTCTGCGACGGCGCCGAGGAGATCGAGCAGGAACGTACGGCGGCGCTGCGCGCGCAGGCCGCCACGGTCGCCACCGAGCTGTCGGTCATCGGGCCGGTCGCGGAGGCGTACCGGCTGTCGTACGCCGGCGACTTCGACGCCGCGGCGACCGTCTGGCAGCGGCTCCGGCGTCCCCACAACGAGGCGCTGGCGCTGCAGCGGGCCGCGGCGGTCGCGGCGCGGGCCGGCGACCGGGAGGGTGCCGCGGCCCGGCTGGTCAAGGCGCTGCCGCTGGCGCAGGCGCTGCGCGCGACGCCACTGACCGAACGCATCCAGGAGCTGCTGCGGCGGGTGGGGGGCGGCACGACCGCGCAGGACCGGTCGGAGCTGCTGACGCCGCGCGAGCGCGAGGTGCTGCGCCTGGTGGCCCAGGGCCGTACCAACCGGGACATCGCCGCCGAGCTGTTCATCTCGGCCAAGACGGTGAGCGTGCACGTGTCGCACATCCTCGCCAAGCTCGGCGTCACCACGCGCGGCGAGGCGGCCGCCGTCGGCCACCGCCTCTCCCTGCTCACCCGATAACCGGTCAGACGAGCGCCTCGACCAGCATCACCACGCCGAAGACGGCGAACGCGGCGGCGGCGCCGTACCGGATGACCTTCTCGGGCAGGTGCCGGCCCATCGTGCGGCCCACCACGATGGCGAGCGCGTCGGCCGCCACCATGCCGATCGTGGAGCCGAGCCAGGTGCCCACCCAGCCGTGCTGCGTGGCCAGCGTGATCGTCGCCAGCATCGTCTTGTCGCCCAGCTCGCTCAGGAAGAACGCCACGGTCACCGCGATCAGGGCGTTCCTGGTGGTGCGCTGCGCCTTGCTCGACTCCTCCTCGGTCAGCTCGTCGCCGCGCAACGTCCACGCGGCGAAGCCGAGGAAGGCGACCCCTGCCACCACTTCGATGGCCGTCGTGGGCAGCGCGTCACCGATCAGCCCGCCCACCGCGACGCTCAGCAGGTGCACGACGGTCGTGGCGATCGTGATGCCCAGGAGCACCGGCCCGATCTTGAACCGGGTGGCGAACGTCATCGCCATCAACTGGCTCTTGTCGCCCAGCTCGGCCAGGAAAATGGCCCCGAGACTGATCCAGAACGCTTCCAACGGTCCCCTTCCGCGCGACCAGGCCGGAAGCGAGACCCGGGGAGATTTTCGGGCACGGCTTCGGCCCGGCAGCGTCTGTACGCACAGCTACCAGGCCGAAGGTCTCGTCCGCCCGCATGAGGCCCGCGTGACCGGGCGCACGGATGCGCCAGTGTGTCGATCACACGATTCGGGACTACTCCCCTTCGGAAATTCCAAGACACCCTAACAGGAACGGCGCACCGCCTATTCCCCGAGGGCGCACCCCACCATCACCGGCTCGTTGACCAGCGTCACCCCGAACTTCTCGCGCACCCCGTCGCGCACCTCACGCGCCAGCGCCAGCAGGTCGCCGGTGGTGGCGGCGGCGCCGGGGTTGGTGAGCGCGAGCGTGTGCTTGGTGGAGATGCGCACGGGGCCGTGTTCGTACCCCTTCGGGTAGCCGGCCTGCTCGATCAGCCACGCGGCGGGCACCTTGACCTGGCCGCCGGGCATCTCGTAGCGCGGGTGGCCGGGAGCGCGTACCGCCAGTTCCTCGGCCTGCTCGGCCGTCAGGACCGGGTTGGTGAAGAACGACCCGGCGCTGCGCGTGTCGGGGTCGGCGGGGTCGAGCACCATGCCCTTACCGCGGCGCAGCTCCAGCACGGTCTCGCGGGCCACCGCGAGCGGCACCCGGCCACCCAGCTCGACGCCCAGCCTGGCGGCCACCTCGGCGTAGGCCACCGGCCCGGACAGCTCTGCCACCTCCAGCGCGTACGTGACCGCCAGCACGACGTGACGCGACGGGTCCTGCTTGAACAGGCTGTCGCGGTAGGCGAAGCCGCACTGCCGCGCCTCCAGGTCGACCACGTGCCTGGCCCGCCGGTCGTAGGCGCGCACGCACCGGATGGTCTGGGAGACCTCCTGCCCGTACGCCCCGACGTTCTGGATCGGCGTCGAGCCCACCAGGCCGGGTATGCCCGACAGGCACTCGATGCCCGACCAGCCCTCGGTCACGGCGCGCAGCGCCAGACGGTCCCAGTCCTCGCCGGCCTCGGCGGTGACGATCACCTGCTCGCCGTCGCGCGAGACCGTCACACCCTCGGTCGCGACCTTGATGACCAGCCCGTCGAACCCCTCGTCGGACACCACCACGTTGCTGCCCCCGCCGAGCACCAGCGTGGGAACCCCGTTGCGGTCGGCCTCTGCGACCAGCGACACGAGCTCCTCCGCCGTCGTGGCTGTGGCGAACTCGCGGGCGGGCCCGCCCAGACGCAGCGTGGTGTACGGGGCGATCATCTCCATGAGCACCAAGCTTATGAGGCGCGGTCAGGACCCGGCGCCGCGCGGCCCCGTCCCGTGAGAGCCGGCGCCGGGTCCTCCTGGTCATGCAGGCGTTCCGCGTCCAGCATGGCCACGGGCAGCGGCTTCTCCGGCACGACCAGCTCGCCGGGCAGCCGCAGCGACATCCTCATGATGGCGTCTTTCACGTCGACCGCGTCCTCCGGCAGCGCGCGGAACGCGTACGCCCTGCGCACCGCCATGAGCTCGCCGGTCAGGGCGGGCACCCTGCCGGGCCCGCGCGGCTCGCCGTCCGCGGGGTCCACGCCCCTCCAGCCGGCCGCCGTCGCGCCCGCCGCGACGGCCGCGATCAGCGGGGTCAGCGCGTCGCCGCCGAGCACGACGTACGTCTCCATCAGGATGTGCACCTCGGACTCGTCGAGCCGCAGCAGCTTCGCCCGGCTCTCGCCCCACGTCGCCGTGCCGCCGAGCCGGCGCGGCGTCTCGGCGACGTGCCAGGCGGTGATCCGGTCGCGGTGACGCGCGGCGAGCTCGCGCAGGACGTCGCCCGCGCCGCCCACGTTGCCGAGGTCGAGGGCGAGCACCTTCGCCCGGGTGTGCTTGATCACCGACTCCACGCACGCGCGGAGGTCGTCAGGACGGCCGTCGACCAGAAGGCTCACGCTCGCGGTGATGTCCTCGGTCTCGACCCGCTGCCGCTCGATGGTGACGCCCAGCAGGTCGAGGCGGTTGGTGGCCAGGGCGGCGTCCCAGGTGCGCTGGGCGTGCAGCATGTCGGTGTCGTCGGCGCAGTGCTGCTCGGGGTCGCCGGAGAAGCCAAGCTCGGCGGCGGGGTTGGCGCGGGCGTGCGCCGGCCGCGCGCCCTTCGTGCCGACGCCGATCGCCGCACCGCCCGCGGTGTCGCGGCCGGTGCCGGCCGCACCGGCCACCTGCTCGATGCGCAGGGGACGCAGCTTCCTCGGGCGCGCGGCGTCGGTCACGGCGGAGACGGGAATCGATCGGACGGAGGGCCAGACATCAGTCATAGCTGAACCCGCTACCCGGGATCAGGACAGCTGCACCACCGCACGCGCCTTCGACAGCACCCGTACGTCGCCCGACCGCGCGGTGAGGGAGATGACCACCCGCTTGTCCCCCAGCTTCTCCTCCACCACGCCGCTGACCGTGATCGTGGCGCCGTGGTCGTCGTCGGGAACCACCACCATCGACGAGAACCGCACCCCGAAGTCGACCAGCGCCCCCGGGTCGCCCACCCAGTCGGTGACGAACCGCCCGGACTGCGCCATCGTGTACATCCCGTGCGCGATCACGTCGGGCAGCCCGACCATCCTGGCGAAGCGCTCGTTCCAGTGGATCTGGTTGAAGTCGCCGGACGCGCCCGCGTACATCACCAGGTTGAGCCGGCGCACGCGGTAGTCGACGGCCGGGATCTCCTGGCCGACCTCGACCTCGTCGTACCTCACCGTGGCGGTCATCTCAGACGGCCCCTCCGCGCTCGACGATCGTGTTGTACGTGACGCAGACGGGCTCGCCGTCGACCGTGCTCACGTCGCTCCTGATCGTCAGCAGCTCGTTGCGCCCGGCGGTCCTGATGTCGGTGATCGTCGAGGTCATGACCAGCTCGTCGCCCGCGCGGACGGGGCGGATGTGCTCGAAGCGCTGCTCCCCGTGGACCACCATGGCGAGGTTCAGCCCCAGGTCGGGGTCGAGCAGCGCCTCACCGCCGCTCTGCAGGCTGAACACGATGGGGAACGTGGGCGGCGCGATCACGTCGGGATGGCCGGCGGCCCGGGCGGCCTCCCTGTCGCGGTAGAGCGGGTTGTTGTCGCCGATCGCCGCCGCGAACTCCCTGATCTTCACCCGGCTGACCTCGTACGGGGCGCTGGGTCCGTACGATCTGCCGACGAAGTCACGGTTCAAGGCCATCAGTGCTCCCTCGCAAGGTCTCCGAGCGTCGCCGTGGCAGACGGTAACGGAACAACGTTCGGCGATGGTCGCTGATGGCCTTGTCTTTGCCCCGAGCCAGCGCTTTCACGCCCGTCGGAGGTCAGGCGGGCGCGGGGTGGCGACGCAGCGTCATGGCGGCCACCACGACCACCGCCAGCACGAGGACCGCGAGACCGATCAGGGAGGCGTTCAGTGACGCGCCGAGGCCGGTCGCGAGGCCCATGCCGAGCACCGGCAGCGCGAGGCCGAGGTACCCGGCGAGGAAGATCCCGGCGATGGCCTCGCCGCGGGCCTCGGCGGGAGCGGCCACCGCGGCGGTGCCCAAGGCGCCCTTGAGCAGGATGCCGCTGCCGCTGCCGGCGACCAGGCCGCCGACGAGGAACCCGGGCCAGGAGGCCTCCAGGGCGCCCGCCACCACCGCGACGACGCCCACGCCGGTCAGCCAGAAGCCGAGGGTCAGCTGGCGGCCGAGGCTCAGCCGGCCGAGACCCGTCTGGGCGAGAGCCGCGCCCCCGAACACGAGGAACGCGGCCAGCCCGGCCACGACGGGCGACGGCTGGCCGATGGCGGCCAGGAAGCTGGGCGCGAGCGAGGTGAACAGCCCCATGATCGCGAACAGGCCGAAGGACGCACCGGCGACGGCGAAGTAGCTTCCCCGGGCGTGGGAGGGAACCACCACGCGCTGCGGGCGGTAGGCCCGCGCCTCGCGGCCCCGTACGGTCTCCGGCACGAACGGCAGCGCGACGAGCGAGACGACCAGCAGCGCCAGGAACACGACGAACGGCACGGTCAGCTTGGCGTCGGTGTACTGCACGATCACCCCCGCCACCAGCGGGCCGAGGCCGATGCCGCCCAGGTTGGCGGCCGTGGCGACCAGCGCGGGGCGGTGGGGGGTGCTGCCCGGCCGGGTGACGGCGTGCAGCTCCCCGAGATAGGCCGTGGCCGTCGCGGTCGCCATGCCGACGCTCAGGCCGCTGACGAGGCGGGCCAGGATGAGCCCGGGAAGGTCGGGCCAGAACAGGAAGAGCACCGCCGCGAGGATCTGCAGCAGGATGGCGGGCACCAGGATGCGCCGCCGTCCACGCCAGTCGGAGACGTGCCCCGCCAGGAAGATGCTGATGACCACACCGAGGGAGTAGGCCGCGAAGGCGACCGTCACCATCATGGTCGAGAAGTGGTCGCGCTCACGGTAGAAGGTCCACAGCGGGGTGGGGGCCGCGGAGAAGGCCATCTCGACCGCGAAGACGAAGGCGACGATCCAAAAGCCGGCGCTGTGGCGGGAACTCGCCGGTCCGGGCAGCTGCGCGGTCACACTGACTCCTTGCACGCTCAACAAGACCTCGGACACTGAATCACAAATCGCACCATCTCCGCCAATACTTATACAAGCTGCTATCTATCGCTTTTTGAGATAGGAAAGGGACATGGAACTGCGTCACCTGGAGGTCTTCCTCGCCATCGCAGAAGAGGGCACCCTCACCGCCGCCGGGGAACGGCTCCACCTGGTGCAGTCGGGCGTGAGCAGCACACTGCGGGCCCTGGAGACGGAATTCGGCGCGCAGCTCTTCACCCGTACGGCGCGAAAGGCGGTGCTCACCGACGCCGGCGCGGCACTGCTCCCCGAGGCCCGCGCCACCCTCGCGGCGGCGGAGCGCGCCCGCCGCGCCGTCGCCGACACCCTGACCGAGGTACGGGGGCCGCTCGTCGTCGGCACGATGACGCCGCTGCGGATGATCGACCTGCCACGACTGCTCGGACGCTTCCAGACCGACCATCCGCACGTGACGGTGAGCATGCAGGCGTTCCCCGACGGATCGGCGGGCCTGATCCGCGCGCTGGTGGAAGGACCGCTCGACGTCGCGTTCGTCTCGGTCACCACACCCTCACCCGCCGGCGTGGAACTGCGCGAGCTCGTCCGCACCTCGCTGCAGCCCGTCGTGCCGCCCGGACATCCGTACGCCGACGCCCCCGACGTCTCGCTCGCCGAGCTCAGCGGTGACCGGTGGATCGACTCGCCGCCGGGGTTCGGCAACCGCACGATCACGGACGAGGCCTTCGCCCGCCGGTCGCTCCAGCGCACCGTCACCCTGGAGACCTCCGACGTGACGGTGATGCCCGGTTACGTGGCGGCCGGCCTCGGGGTGGCCCTGGTGCCCGGCTTCGTCTCCCTGGACGACGTCCCGGTCCGCCGCAAACGCCTTAGGGACGGGCAACTTTTCTGGCCCATGTTCCTGGCCACGGCCACGTCCCGCGCCGAGAGACGCGCCGTACGCGCCTTCACCCAGGCCGTCCAGAGCGAAATCGACCTGTTCAACCCCCAGCGGCCATGACCACGCACGAGGTCAGGTGGTCGGCGCGACCAGGTAGTCGCCGTGCTCCAGGTCTTCGAGCAGTGTCGGGTGTACGGGTGACCAGCCGAGCAACTCCTGGGTGTACGCGCTGGAGACGGGCCTGTCGAGGCCGTAGGCGACGGCCATGAACGGGCTGACGAAGTGCGTGGCGGCCTCGTCCGCGGTCAGCGAGGCCGTGGGCACGTCCAGGCCCCTGGCGATCACCTCCGCGATGCTTCTCAAGGTGACGCCGCTCTCGGCCGCACCGTGCAGCACACTGCCCGCGGGCGCCTTCTCCACCGCCAGACGGAACAGGACCGCCGCGTCGAGCCGATGCACCGCCGGCCACCGGTTGGCGCCATCTCCCACATAGGCCGAGACGCCGGTCTTGCGCGCGGTGGCGATGAGCATGGGGATGAAGCCTCGGTCTTTCGGACCGTGGACGGTGGGAGCCAGGCGCACCACACTGGCGCGCACTCCCCGGGTGGCGAAGTCCAGACACGCCCGCTCACTGGCGACGCGGTAGGCGGCGGCCCCGGTCGTGTCGGGCTCGTCCTTCTCGGTGGCCTCCCGGCCGGCGGACACGACCAGGGTGCCCGATGTGACGACGAGCGGCTTGCCCGAGTGTTCCAGCGGTCGGCCGAGAGTCTCGATCGCGGTCAGGTCTCGCCTCATCATGCCGTCGGGATCAGAGAAGTCGACGCCGTAGGCCATGTGCAGGACCCCGTCGGCGGCCTCCGCGCCGCTGCGGAGACTGTCGAGGTCGTCCAGGGAGCCATGGTGCGGTGTGGCCCCCAGCGACTCCAGCCGGGCGGCCGCGGCGTCCGAGCGCGCCAGACCGGTGACGGTGTGGCCGGCCGCGATGAGCTCGGCGACGACCGCGGGGCCGGTCAGGCCGGAACCACCAGTGACGAAGACATGCATGTAATTCCCCCACTTAACGCCAGTGACTGGCACTACCTGTGCCTTCAGCGACTGTAGGTAGCGCCAGTGACTGACGTCAAGTAGCGCCAGTCACTGGCACATGCGGTATTCTCCTGAGCGTGCCACGAAGCGGAGCAGAAGCGCGCCGCCGCCTTCAGCAGGCGGCTCTGGAGCTGTACCTGGAACGCGGGTTCGACAGGACCACCACGGCCGAGATCGCCGCCCGGGCCGGCGTCAACGAACGCACGTTCTTCCGGCACTTCCCCGACAAGCGCGAGGTGCTCTTCGACGGCGAGGCCGACCTCCGCGCGGCCCTGACGGGGGCGGTGTCCGAAGCGCCCGACGGCCTCCAGCCGCTCGACCTGCTGCTCCGCGCCTTCAGAAAGGCCGAACACATCTTTGAGGGCAACCGGCCCTTCGCAGAACCACGCGTCCAGGTCATCGCGGCGACGCCGGCGCTCCGCGAGCGTGACCTGGCCAAGGCCGCGTCGCTCATCGCAGCCTTGGCGGCAGCGCTGCGGCAGCGCGGTGTCGCCGACCGGCTGGCCGGCCTGGCCGCCCAGGCCGGGTGGGCCGCCTTCCACCAGGCGTTCCAAGCCTGGATCAACGACTCGTCGCAGAGCCTGGACGCACACCTCCTCCAAGCCTTCGCCGACCTGCGCGCCCTCTCCCTGACCCCCCTGGCCGACGACTCCGGCAGCATGCCCTGATCAACCGCTGGCCCGAACGGGCCCAGCCGCAAGTGGACAGAAACGCAGAGGCGCAGTCGCGAGGCACGGCGAGCGGGACGTGGCAGCTACGACAGCGGCCCCGCCGAAGCGCAGCGGCTTCAAGGCGCGGTGCGCCGGGGCGTCGCGCTCGCAACCGGTACTGGGCTCACCAAGGCCGTCCGCACAGGCACTCGGGAGTCACCCGAACAACCAGCCAGGCGTGGGACCAAAAGGGCGAACGCGACCAGCAGTCAGACACTCGCAGAAACCTGCGCACCGGCAGACGGGCGGGCGCCTGGAGGGCTTGAGCGCAGTTGGCCCCCCCGACGAGAGAAATCCGAGCACGGCCAGTCAGGCGGGGCCATGAAGAGGTGCCGGTCAGGCAAGGGGTCACAAGGAAGTGCCGGTCAGGCAGGGGGTTTCAGATCGGCGCGCGGGAGCCGTGCCTCGGTGAGGGAGTGCCGGTCAGGCAGGGGGCCTTGGAGGGGCGCCGGTCAGGTGGGGCCTTGGAGGGGTGTGCAGACACGACGAACCGGCGCCCTGTCGGGAGGACGCCGGTTGTGCGTTATGGAGAAGGAGAGTGGCAGAAGACCTGCCCGGAGACCTAGCGGGTCTCGCGGTGCGCGCGGTGGCAGCGGCAGTTGGGGCAGTACTTCTTCAGCTCAAGCCGATCCGGGTCGTTACGCCGGTTCTTCCGCGTGATGTAGTTGCGGTGCTTGCACTCCTGGCAGGCCAGCGTGATCTTCGGCCTAACGTCGGTGGCAGCCACTTGGGAGTGCCTTTCTACGTTCGGGATATGGACACACCCGTACCCAGGTCGGTGGACCTGGGATGGGGCAGTAGCGGAGGCCGGACTTGAACCGGCGACACAACGATTATGAGCCGTTTGCTCTGCCAGACTGAGCTACTCCGCCTTTGAGCCGGTAACGACCCGGCCCGTAGAGGATACCCGAAGCGGTGAGCACATTAGTAACTCGCCCGATCGGGTGGGGTGCTCCCAGTATGCCTCAGGAACCCCCACCACTCGAAATCAATAAGCGGCAACCCCGCCTGCCGCCGTCTCGAGGAGTGATCAGCCTAGCAGCGCCCGCCACTCTCCGCGAACGCCCAGCACCCACCGTGGATGCCCCGTACCACGGAAGCGCGGCACGAGACCGTGGCGTCGGTCACGTCGGGTCGGGCAGGTTCAGGGACGCGAGCCTGGTCGGGTCGGCCACGACCGCGATGTCGGTGATCCGGCCGTCGACGACGGTGAACGCGGCGAGCGAGAGCGGGGAGCCGTCCGCCCGCCAGGACACGATCCCTGGACGACCGTCCACGAGCACCGCCCGCCAGCGCACGGCCGCGCCGCCCGACATTCGCGCGCCACCGGCGACCTTGGTGGCTCCGAGGGTGACGAACACCCCGCCGGGGGTCTCGGCGGTCAGCCTCACATCGGGGTCGAGCACGCGCAGCAACCCCTCGAAGTCGCCGCGCCGAGCCGCTGCCAGGAACGCCTCGATCACCTCGCGCTGCTCGCGTCCGGCGGCTGCCGGCCGCTCGTTCGCCCGCACCTTCCTGCGGGCGCGGCTGGCGAGCATCTTGGCGGCGTCGGCGGACCTGCCGAGGATCTTGCCGATCTCGTCGAACGGCACCGCGAACAGGTCGTGCAGCACGAAGGCCAGCCGCTCGCTCGGCCCGAGCGACTCCAGGACGACCAGGAGCGCGAGCCCCACCGAGTCGGCGAGCGCCACGTCGTCCTCGGGCGCGGGACCGTCATCCACCGCCACGACGAGCTCGGGCAACCGGTCGTCGTAGGACGCCTCAGGACGGGCCTGACGCGTCCGCAGGACGTCCAGGCTGATCCGGCCGACCACGGTGGTCAGCCAGCCGGCGAGGTTGTGGATGGTGGCCGTGTCCTGGCGGGAGAGCCGCAGCCAGGCCTCCTGTACCACGTCCTCGGCGTCGGCGTGCGACCCGAGCATGCGGTGGGCGACGGCGCGCAACCGGTCGCGCTGGGCCTCGAACGCCCAGGAGATCGGGTCCGTGGGGCTGGTGTCGGACATGGTGTTACCTTCCTCGCCTCTGCTCCGTCATGGGTGATGACGGGCCCCGAGGGGCACAGGTAACCGATTGAAGGAGCACGATCGATGGAAGCACGTATGCAGAGCCGCCCGAACGCCGACGTGACGACGGCGATCCAGCACCTCCACAAGGCGATCCACTCCGGTGGCGTGGATCCGCTCGTGCTCGAACTGGTCCACCTGCGCGTGAGCCAGATCAACGGCTGCAGCCCCTGCGTCTTCGCCGGGGTCGCGGCTGCCAGGAAGCAGGGGGAGACCGACGAGCGGCTGCACAACGTGGTCACCTGGCGTGAGACGCCCTTCTTCACCGAGGCGGAACGGACCGCGCTCGCACTGGCCGAGGCCGCCACCCGGGTCCAGGACGGCGCGCCGGGCGTGACCGACGAGATCTGGGACGCGGCCGCCGCCCACTTCGACGAGCAGCAGCTCTCGGCGATCACCCTGGAGATCGCGCTGACGAACTTCTTCAACCGGATCAACCGCACGACCCGCCAGCAAGCCGGCAAGACCTGGTAACCCGCAAGCCACACCCTCCGCCCGGAGGGTGTGGCTTGAAGCGCAGGATGCGCCCGCCCTGGAGTCGGGCGCGTACGACGCGCGCGCCTCGCAAGACAAGCGCGCATAGGACGCGTGGCGTCCCGCAAGCGTAGGACACGCGCACGTCCTGAAGCCGAGCCGGGCGCTTGGGGGCGGTGGGTGTCGGGTGTCGCGAAGGCGCCGTGATGCGGCTGTGCCGGTGCGCCGACATCCCCGTCCGGAGCTTCGGGGGTGTTCGGGGAGGCCGCTGGAATGGATCGGGAGCTCTCGGCGCGAAGCCACTGGGAGAGACCCTGACAACGAAGAACGCCCGGTTCCGAGATCTCGGACCGGGCGTTACCTGGTGGTCAGACTGCGAGCCCCCAAACGGAATCGAACCGTTGACCTTCTCCTTACCATGGAGACGCTCTGCCGACTGAGCTATAGGGGCCTGTCCGGCGCTGCGGACAGGTGTAACCATACACGGCACTCAGCGATGATGCGAACTCGTTCGGGCCTCAGCCGGTCCATCGAGCGCCATCCGCGAAGGGAACTCGAAGACCTCGCACAGATCGGCCAGGTCGACGTGCCTGGCGACCTCGTCGACCGAGCTGCAGTCGGCCACCGCCCAGCCGTTCCTGAGCACCCGGAGCACCTGCCGACCCTCACGCAGGGCGGGCACGACCTCGTAACCGTCGACCCCGATCCATCGGCTTTCCATAGCGGCACACCCTAGCCGCCGGGTCTCTCATTTTTCGTTCCGCCACAGGCGTTACGCCCATACCGGATCAGTACCGGTAGAACCCGGCGAAATCCTTCCTGGTCGCGACCTCGTCCACGCGCACCACGGTCCCGGTGTAGGGGGCGTCCATCATCTTCCCGTCGCCCAGGTAGAGGCCCACGTGGTGGACCTTGGCCGTCCGCTTGGTGACCTTGCCGAAGAAGACCAGGTCTCCTGGCCGGCCGACGGCGACGCGGTGCATCCTGCGGAGCTGGGCGCCGGTGTTGCCCGGCCCGAGCACGTCCGTCCCGTGGGCCATCGCATAGATCCAGCGTACGAACCCGGAGCAGTCGAGCCCCGTCGTGGTGGTGGCCGGGCAGGGTTTGATGCTGCCCGTGTAACCGGTGCAGGTGCCCGTGGAGGGACCCGGGCGCGCGCCGTGGCCGCCGCCCCACGAGTACGGGATGTCGCGCTGCTCCATCTGGTACGCGAGCCGTACCGACAGCGGCGGCACCGGCTGGTTCAGCGGTGCGGAGCCCGTGACGACAGCGGCGCCCAGCACGAGCAGGGCCGCCGCCATGACCGGTCGCCGCTTCATCACCCACCCCCGAGCAAATATGGGTTTGGGTTACATATTGCCTTATCGGGCCTTGAGGTGGAGTTTTACCGAACCGACCGTGATGTTGATCCCCACTGCGCCCTTCTTCTTCGACGGCTTGGTGGTGAACTCGAACCTCACCTGTTTCCCGCGCGGCAGTTCCTTGATCTGGCATTTGACCGCCGTGCCGCTGTACTTGCACGTGGGCGCCTTCACCACGCGCTGGCCGCCGAACGTCCGCCCCGACACCTTGATGTTCGTGACAGGGTGCGGGCCGGTGTTGGCGATCGTGACCGAGTAGAGCGTACGGCTCTTCACCGTGCCGGACACCCGCACCTCGGCAGGCGGGTTGACCAGCGACTTCAGCTGTGACTCCGTGCCGTTGTACGAGTTCTGCCCGCCGGCCAGCGTGCCCTTGTCGGCCGACTGCCAGAAGGTGTGCCGCTTCCAGCTCTTCGGCAGCTCTCCCGGCTCGCTGCCCCAGCGGGCCAGCCAGAGCGGGTTGGCGGCGAACTCGGCGGAGTTCCCGGTGCAGGTCTTCCACCAACTGGTGGTCGTGTAGATGATCGCGTCGCGTCCGGTCGCCTCGCGGTAGCGCCGGGTGAAGGCCTTCAGCCAGGTGACCATGTCAGTGGCGTTCAGCCCGTAGCAGGTGTTCTTGCCGTTCCTGTCCTTGTACGGGTTGTCCTCGACGTCGAGGACGCCCGGCAGGGTCCGGCCGTCGCCGATCCAGGTGCCGCCGTTCTGGAGGAAGAAGTCGGCCTGCGCCGTACCGTCCGACTCGTGCGGCTGGGCGAAGTGGTACGCGCCCCTGATCAGGCCGGCCGCCGCGGCGCCGTTCCACTGGGCGTCGAAACGTGGGTTGCGGTAGTCCGTGCCCTCGGTGGCGTGCACGAACGCGAACTTCCCGCCACCGGCCGCGACGTTCCCCCAGTCGATCTCGCCGGTCCAGTTGCTGACGTCGACGCCGGGGACGCCGTCGGCCGCCTGTGCGACGCCGGTCATCCCCACCGTGGCGATTACCGCACATACCAATAAGCGTTTCACGCCGGAGATCATTGCGAGGAGTACCGAATTCTGCAAGTCGCGAAATATCGACTTGCCTTTCTCGCATCACTCGAATACGCCCCGTAAGCCCGACCCCCGAGGCTCCGCGGGCCCTGGACAGCCCGCGCCCGCGGCCCTGAGCAGAAAACCGCACGACAGGTGAGAAACCCCACGTCAGCGCCCTGAAAAAAGTTCACGTACGCCGTCGCGGGCCGCGATGTTTCCGCAGGTCAGCGCCGTTCGTGTACGTCATGTTCGCGTTTGCCAAACGAGTTTGCCCTGCCCAGACTGGTGCCGATCCGCGAATTCCGCCCCCGACCAGGGGTTTCTTCGCCATGCCCGGAGGAGTTCGACCATGATCCACACCCGGGGCCTGACCCGAGTCTTCACCGTCAGGCGAAAGGAGAAGGTGGACGCCGTCCGTGGCGTCGACCTCGACATCGAGGCCGGCCGGCTCGTCGCCTTCCTCGGCCCGAACGGAGCGGGCAAGTCCACCACACTCCGCATGCTCACCACCCTGCTCCCGCCCACCTCCGGCTCCGCCGTCGTCGCCGGCCACGACGTGGTCAAGGACCCGGCCCGCGTCCGTTCCCACATCGGGTACGTGGGCCAGCGCAACAGCGCCGGCGAGGAGCATCGCGTCCGCGACGAGCTCGTCTCCCAGGGCCGCTGCTACGGCCTGCGCCCGCGTGAGGCCACCCGCCGCGCCGACGAGCTGCTCGACCTGCTCGACCTCACGCCGCTGGCGAAACGGCTGCCCGGCACCCTGTCCGGCGGCCAGCGCCGCCGCCTCGACATCGCGCTCGGCCTGGTCCACCGGCCCAGGCTGCTCTTCATGGACGAGCCCTCGACCGGCCTCGACCCGAAGAGCCGCGCCGAGATCTGGCAGCACATCCTGCGGCTGCGGGAGACGTACGGGACCACGCTGCTCCTCACCACCCACTACCTGGAGGAGGCCGACAGCATGGCCGAACGGGTGGTGATCATCGACGGCGGGCGCATCATCGCCGACGGCACCGCCGAGCAGCTCAAGAACGACCTCGCGGGCGACCACGTCGTCGTCACCACCGCCACCGCGCAGGACGCCGAGAAGGCCGTCCGCGTCGCCGGCGGGACGGCCAGGGACACCACCGTGCGCCTGCGGGTCGACCGGGCGGCCGCCGCGCTGCCCGGCCACCTCAGGACCCTCGACGCCGCCGGCGTCAAGGTCACCGCCGCCGAGACCGTCCGGCCCACCCTCGACGACGTGTTCCTCACCCTGACCGGGAGAAGCCTCACCGATGACGACCTTCCTGCGTGACACCACCACCGTTTTCTCCCGCGAGCTCAGGCCCGCCCTGCGCAACCCGGTCGGCCTGCTGTTCGACATGGGGCAGCCGCTGCTGTTCCTCTTCCTGTTCGGGACGCTGCTGGACGGCGCCGTCGGCTCGTCGTGGCAGTGGTTCGTCCCCGGCATCCTCGTGATGATGTGCCTGACCGGGCCCATGGGCGCCGGGTACGGGCTGCTGGTCGAGCTGCTCGGCGGCGCGTTCGAACGCCTGCTGGTCACGCCGCTGAACCGTACGGCGATGCTGGTGGGCAAGTGCATGAAGGCGACGCTCACGCTGCTCGCGCAGGCGGTGCTGATCATCCTGCTGGCCCTGCCGCTCGGCTTCGAGCCGCACGCGGTGGGCGTGCCGGCCGCGCTGGCCCAGCTCATGGTGTTCGCGGTGGGCCTCGGCGCGCTGTCGTTCGTGCTGGCGGTCAAGTCGGCGCCCAGCGGCACCCTGTTCTACGTGGTGAGCCAGTCGGTGCTCTTCCCGCTGCTGCTGCTGTCCGGGGTGCTGCTGCCGCTGGAGTCGGCCCCCGGGTGGCTGCGCGTCCTCGGGCAGCTCAACCCGGTGACGTACGTCGTTGCCGCTCAGCGCGCGCTGTACGCGGGCGACCTCGCCGACCCCTCCGTCCTGTACGGCGGCATCGCGGTCTGCGTGGTCGCCGCGGTCGGCCTCCACCTCGGGAACCGGGCCATGCGGAAGGGCGTCTGACCCACCGGCATGATGGGGCCCATGACGCAGTTGGTGGCGACCCACACCGTGCCGTGGATCCCCGTGGCGCACCGCCTCGACCTGATCCTGTCCGACACCCTCCCGCCGGTCGACCGGACGACGTCCGCGTTCGCGTTCGTGGCGGACGAGGCGGGCCGGACACTCATGACCCGCGTCGAGCGCGAGGGCCGCGGCTGGGACATCCCTGGCGGTCACCTGGAGCCGGGCGAGGACGCCGCCACGGCCGCCGCCCGGGAGCTGTACGAGGAGACCGGCCTGCGGGTGCCGGTCTCCTCGCTGTCGGTCCTCGCCTGGCAGCGCATCGAGCTGCTGGAGCCGCCGCCCGCCGGATACCGGTACCCGGCGCTGGCGTACATGGTGATGTTCCGGGGGTCCGTGGCGGGGGTGGGCGCGCCGACGCGCCCGCCCGCCGGGTCGGAGAGCAGCCGGGCCGACTGGATGGCACCGGACGAGATCGAGCGGGCCTGCCCTCAGAGCACCTGGCTGCCCCTGGTGGGGATCGCGCGGGCCCGATCCACGTCGTCGCTGCGGTAGCAGCGCTCGGGGATCGTGGCGAGGGCCGACGGGCGCAGCCGCGGGCCGAGGCCGTACAGCTGCTGGAAACTCATGATCAGCGGACGCCAGGCGTCGGGGTCGATGTGGTCGTCCGTACCCGGTGTGCGGATGTCCTCGTGCACCCAGACGCGCTGCACCCGCACCTCGAACGCGACCGTCCCGCCGTCGTCGACGGGGTGGTGGCGTTCGAGCACGGCCTCCATGGCGACCGGGCACTCGGCCGCGCGCGGCGGCGTCACCGTCTCCGACGGGACGGCGGTCAGCCCGGCCTGGCCGAACTTGTCCTCGACGTACCGGTAGCCGCGTTCGTACTTGCGCTCGGGCACCGGGTTCACCTGCGTGGTGAGGGCCAGCCGGTCCACCGCGTGCGCCAGGGCGTCGGACGGCAGGTTCAGCACGCACTCACCGGTCGCCAGCAGGTTGCGGGCGGTCTTCGACCTGGTCCCCAGCCCCAGCACGGCCCGCCACCCCAGCCAGAAGGCCGACGACATCGGCGCCAGGTTCGGCACGCCGTCCTCGTCGCAGGAGGAGATCAGGACGACGGGGGTGCCGAAGTAGAGGATGCTCGGCTCCAGCGCGGTGTGCACGGCAGCGGGAGTACGTATGTCGGTGCTCATGGCCGACCACTCTCGCCCGCCACAGCGGCCTCCCGCTGGCGGCCATCGGACCTCGCGTCATGGGCTCAGCGCGGCAGGAGCCTGAGGGTCGTCGTGCGGGCGTCGGACGACACCATGGCCTCGACGTAGTTCTGGCCGTACCGGTGGTACTTGCTGCGGTAGGCCGCGTCGATCTGCTCGTTGAGCTCCGGGTCGGTCTCCGCCACGAACGTGACGTCCCGGTCGACGCCGCCCGCCTGGATGCGCCCCTGGCTGCTGGTCAGGGCCGCGCGGTACCAGCGGCCGTCCGTCCCCTTGTACGACCGGACGTAGAGGCCGTCGTCATGGCGTACGACCCAGATCGGCACCGGCCTGAGCCGGGCGCCGTCGCCGCCCAGCGGCGCGACCTCCAGCTCGTCCGCGGTCGAGATCCGGTTGATCTCGTCACTCGTCCAGGTCGGCATCGGTCCGTCCCCCTTGTGGTCGATGGATATGGCCCGGCGCTCCGATCTTCACCGCTGCCACCCCCACCACCCGGTCAGACGCGCCGGACCGCCGAGATCGGCGGCCTTCTAGGGTGTCCGCATGAGACTCGCCCCCATCACCCCCGCGAACATCGACCGCGCCCTCGCCGTACGGGTCCGTCCCGACCAGGAGCGGTTGGTCTCCCCCGTGGTGAAGTCGCTGGCCGAGGCGTACGTGCACCCTGAGGCGTGGCCCCGCCTGATCCTCGACGGCGACACCGCCGTCGGGTTCGTCATGGCGTTCGTCGACATCGACTGGGACGGCAAGGGTGTCGACTTCCGGTCGGGGTTGTGGCGGCTGAACGTGTCGTCCGAGGCGCAGGGGCGCGGGGTCGGGCGGTTCGCCGTCGCGGCGGTGGCCGACGAGGTGCGGCGGCGCGGCGCCGACCGCATGTACGTCACCTGGGAGCCCGGTGACGACGGCCCCGAGGGGTTCTACTGCAGGCTCGGCTTCCGGCTGACGGGTGAGACCAGCGGGGGCCAGACGGTCGGTGTTCTCGACCTGAAGGTCTAGCCAGGGGTTGGCAACCCCAGGCTGACGGGTCAGCGGCCAGGGGGTTCGGGTGTTGCACCGGACACCGGGGCAACCCGGCGAACTCGAAGGAGAACGCACATGAGCAGTGTGATCATCGTCGGCGGCACCGCGGGCATCGGTCTGGAGCTCGCCAAGCACTACGCCGTACGGGGTAGATCCGTCGTGGTGAGCGGCCGCGACCGAGAGCGGGCCGAGCAGGCCGCCGCGGAAGTGGACAAGATCGCCGTCGCGGACGCAGGCGGGAACGCGCCGCAGGCCAGGGGCATCGCCCTCGACCTCAGCCGCCCGCAGGACATCGCCGCCGCGCTCTCCGACGTCGGCCCGGTCGACCGGCTCGTCCTCACCGCGATCGAACGCGACCTCAACTCCATCGCCGGCTACGACGTGGAGCGGGCCGTCCGGCTCACCACGCTGAAGCTGGTGGGCTACCACGCGGTGGTGAACGCGCTGCTGCCGCAGCTGTCCCCGGACAGTTCCGTGCTGTTCTTCGGCGGGGTGGCGAAGGACCGCCCGTACGCGGGGTCCACGACGGTGTCGACGATCAACGCCGGTGTCGTGGGCATGGTCCGTACGCTCTCGGTGGAGATCGCCCCGATCCGGGTGAACTCCATCCACCCGGGCATCGTGGGCGACTCGCCGTTCTGGCTGGCGAAGCCGGCCGCCCTGGAGGACGCCCGCCGCCGCACGCTGACCGACCGCTCCCCCACGACGGCCGACGTCGTGGACGCGTCCGTCTTCCTGCTGGAGAACCGCGCGGTGAACGGCGTGGACCTGCACGTGGACGGCGGTCGCCGCGAGCTCTGATCGCCCGATGGCACACGGAAGAGCGGGCGCCCTCGCCAGGGAGCGCCCGCTCAGTCGTTCTTCCTGTCCCGTCTCCTCACGGAGCCGGGACCGGCGACTTATCCGGAAATATGAGGTCAGCGGTAGTAGCGGTAGCTGCCCCAGTTGAAGTGGTTGTCCCAGCCGTAGCCGTACCGGATGCGGATGTCGTCCACGTCACGGCCGAACACGAGGTCCTTCTCGTAGAAGTTCTTCGTGGAGAACCGCTTGTAGTGGTGCCAGCGGCCGTCACGCTTGTAGTACACGTCGAACCAGGTGAAGCCGCGGTCGTGGCGGTCGCGGTCCCACAGCTTGAAGTTCAGGTAGTAGCGGCCGTTGTTGCGGCCCCACTGGTAGCCGATGCGGCCGTCGTGGCCGCCGACGTAGAGGTACTTCCAGCCGGAGAAGGCCTGGGCCGAGGCGGCGACAGGCGCGTTCGCCGTCGTCGCGGTCGCGGCCGACGCCGGAGCCGCGAAAGCCCCCGCGGCCAGGGCGCCGGCGAGGACGGTGCCGGCGAACAACTTACGGATGTTTCGCACAGTTTCCTCCATTGAGTGAGCGTCTCGGGACGAGTACGCCTTTTGCCCGTACCGGACACGCGGTCCGGACGACACTCAAGCTACGGAGAACCGGCCAACAGTTCTGTGGCCAAATACGCACAACCCCTCGAATGTGCATTTTTACTCATAACGAGGGACCTTTCCCGGCAGCGGCGACCCACCGCCCAGCACGCTGCGTGATCGCCACCGACAGCGCGTACACCGCCGGGAGCTATCGGTACAGCCGGGACTCACCACCCCAATTCTGCGCCCAAACGTCACGACGGCATTCGCATCACCAAAGAGCCGCCAACGAAATCTTGCGTGACCCTACGGGCCATGACCCCTTCATGTTCTCGATTTCGCCGGAGCTCGCGACTATGATCAAGGATTCGCAAGGTCATTGTTCGCGTATTACACAGGAAATCCCTAAACCACGCCTAAATATAGGCAAGCCGCCCAAAAGGCGACTGTTGGCTTTTTCGGTAGGATTGGACCAGCCACTCAGCAGCTGATCTGGTCAAACTAGCTATTTCCGGAGAAGTAGTGGCTGTTCGTATTGGAGGCGACCGCCAGGTCGGGCGGCGATCGACGCGTCGCGGCCACCGGGTGGCAGCGCAGCCGCTCGGTCCCGTCTGCATCGACCTGACCAGTATGGCTTTCACGGCCACCACGGCCGGTCAGGAAATACCGCGAATCGCACTCGCGGCCATTCTCGTCGTGGGGCTCAATTGCGCCGGACGCGTCTACGCGCCGCGCATTCTGCCCTCCAGCCTCGATCGCGGGCTCTGGATCGCCGGAGCCGGACTCGTCGCCGCGCTCGCCGCCTTCTGGCATGCGACGTCACTGACCGTGGTCGCGCTGAGCGCCGCCCTCTTCGCCGTGTGCGCCGTGTCGCTGCGCGGCGTCCTGTACTTCGTGGCGCGCAGGGCCCACATGAACGGCAGGGCGGCCGCCGCCCTCGTGGTCGGAGCCGGCCCGCACGGGCAGAACCTGGCGACCGCCCTGCTCGCCCACCCCGAGTACGGCCTGCTCCCCCTCGGGTTCCTGCACGAGAACACGGTCGAGAAACCGCCCCTGAGCGTGCTCGGCGGGCCGGCCGACGCCACCTCCGTCATCCGGGCCCACGGCGTGCGCGCCGTGATCATCGCCGGCCAGGACCACCACGGCATCGCACGAACGGCCGCCGAACTGGGCTGCGACGTCTTCCTCGCCCCCGAACCCGGCACGCCGGTCACCGACTTCGTCAGCCTGCGCGAACACGTGTACGGCTTCCCTGTCGTCCGCATGCGGGCCCCGGCGTGGCGCAGGCCGTCCTGGCCGGTCAAGCGCGCGCTCGACGTGCTGCTCGCCGCGACCGGGCTCGTCGTGAGCGCCCCGCTCCTCGCGGTCTGCGCCCTGCTGGCCGCCTGGGAGACCGGCCCCGGCCTGCTGTTCAGGCAGCGCCGCGTGGGCCGCCTCGGCCGTCCGATCGAGGTGATCAAGCTCCGCACGCTGAAGCCCGCGACGACGCACGAGTCGGAGACCCTGTGGAGCATCGCCCACGACAGCCGGCTCGGGCCGATCGGCCGGGTGCTGCGCAGGACGTCCTTCGACGAGCTCCCCCAGCTCTGGAACGTTCTCAAGGGCGACATGAGCCTCGTCGGCCCGCGTCCCGAGCGCCCCTATTTCGTGGAGGAGTTCTCCAGCGCCGTTCCCGGCTACGACCTGCGGCACCGGCTCCCGGTGGGCATCACCGGGTGGGCGCAGATCCACGGACTGCGCGGCGACACCTCGATCGAGGACCGCGCCCGCTTCGACAACCACTACATCGACGGGTGGACCTTGCGTACGGACCTCAAGATCATGTTGTTGACGGTGTGGTCGATGATCCGGCCGGGCGGGAGCCAGTCATGAAGGCCCTCATCGAGCGGCCCAGCCTGGCCGCGGCCGCCACCGTGCTGATCTCGTGCCTGCCGGCGGACCGGACCGCCACCGGCGTGCACGTCTCGGCCGCCGACCTGACCTCGGTCGCACTGATCGTCCTCGCGGCCGCCTTCCTGCTGTCAGGGCGCCGGGCGGGCGTGATCGACGTGGCCGGCCGCCGTCCGTCCCTCAGGACCGGCGTGATGGACGTGGCAGGGACGCTGGAGAGGCGGGCCGTCGTGCTGGCGCCGCTCGCGGCGGCCGCCACCGTCGCGCTGCTGGCCTCGGCCGACACGATGGCGAGCCTGCCCGGCTACCTGCGCTTCCTCCAGGTGTTCGTCCTCGTCCCGCTGGCCGTCCTGGTGACCGTGCGCGACCGCGCCGACGTCATGATCGTGGCCGGGTCGGTCGTCGGAGCCGCGACCCTGCAGGGCGTGCTCGGCTGCTACCAGGTGCTCACCGGCACCGGGGCCGCCTACGAGGGCGAACGGGTACGCGCCGTCGGCACCTTCGGCGCCCCCGACGTCATGGGCATGGCCACCATGGTCAGCTACGGGGTCGTCATCCTGCTGGCCGCAGGCCTGTCCGTACGGGGCAACGGCCGCGTCCTCGCGCTCGGCGGCGCGGGCCTGCTGTGTGTCCCGCTCGCGCTCTCGCTCAGCCGGGGCAGCTGGATCGCCGTCATCTGCGCCGTACTCGTCGTGCTCTTCCTGCACAGCCGGGCCGTCGCCGCCCGGGTGGTCCTCGTGGGCGCCGTGGGCGCGGCGCTCGCGTTCGCGGCCGGCACCGGGTCCGACCTGCTCGACCGGCGGCTCGCCTCGATCACCGAGGTCGTGACCGACCCCGACCAGTCGGTGAGCGACCGCTACAGCCTCTGGACCGCGGCCACGGGCATGTGGGTCGACAACCCGCTGACCGGGGTGGGCCCGCGCCGGTTCGGTGAGCTGCGCGACACGTACGCGCCGCTCGAACTGTCCTCCGGCAGCGACACCGACGACCCCGTGCACGGTTACGAACGCCGGCCGCTGCTCTCGCCGCACAACATGTACCTGCTGATCCTGAGCGAACAGGGGCTGCTCGGGCTGGCCGCGTTCGCCGGGTTCCTGGGCTGTCTGGCCTGGTGGGCGGCCCGCGGGGCCGTGCTCGCCGCCGCCGGGCTCGTCACCTGGCACGTCGTCAGCTTCACCTACGGCGACATCGGCGGGCCGTCCACGATGGTCACGTCCGTCGCCCTCGGCCTGGCCCTGGCGCTCGTCGCCGGCCGGCACCGGGCGGCGGTCCGAACGGAGAACCGCGCCGCGGTGGGCGCGGGGGCCGCGCGATGACGACGGCCTCGTCGGCCACCGTCCGGGCCGTCGGCATCACCGCCGTGCTCACCGGATGCGGGTCGGCGCTCGGCTTCGTCCGCGACCTGGCGCTCGGCATGCTGTTCGGGGCGGACGCCGGCACCGACGCCTTCCTCGTGGCCTGGACCATCCCCGAGACCGCCGCGCCGCTGCTCATCGAGGGCGCGATGGCGTTCGTGCTGGTCCCCTTGTTCAGCCGGTGGATCGAGCTGGGGCACGACGTCCGCGACCTGATCGCGTCCACGCTGCCGCGCCTGTGCGGCGGGCTCGTCGCGCTCGGCGCGCTGGCCGCGGCCGCGGCGCCGTGGCTCGTCGGCTGGCTCGCCCCCGGCATCCCGCGCCCCGACCTGGCCGTCGACTGCATGCGGGTGGCCTCCGTCACGATCCTGACGTTCGGCCTGGCCGGTTACCTGAGCGCGGCCCTGCGCTCCCACGGCTCGTTCACCGCGCCGGCCGCGATCTACGTCGCCTACAACGTGGGCATCGTCGCCTGTGTGGTGGCGCTGCGGGAGCAGGGCGCGTACGCCGCCGCGATCGGGGTGGCCGCCGGCGGCGTCGGCATGGTCCTCGTCCAGGTGCCCGCGTTCCTGCGGCGCTTCGGCGCGCCGGCCCGGTCCGCGCGGCGGGTGCCGGTGCCGCTGATCGCGTTCCTGCCGGTGGCGGTGTTCACGCTGACCCGCCAGTTCCAGGTGTTCGTGGAACGCCACGTCGGCTCGGCGCTGCCGGAGGGGTCGATCTCGCACCTCAACTACGCGCAGAAGATCGCCCAGGTGCCGATGGTGCTCTCGCTCATCATCGCGACGGTGAGCTTCCCGCAGCTCGCCCGCGCCGTCACCGCCGGGGACGACGTCCGGGCCCGCCGCCGGCTGGCCCGCGACCTGGTCGCCGGTTCCGCGATCGTGCTCCCGTCGACCGCGGCCCTGATCGTCTGCGCTCCGGACCTCGTCGCGACCCTGCTCCAGTACGGCGCCTTCACCGAGGCCGACACCGCCGCCACCGCGCACATCATGCGCGTGTACGCGCTCGGCCTGCTCGGCCAGGCGCTGGTCGGCATCGTGAGCAGGACGTACTTCTGCCGGGCCGGCTCCTACTGGTACCCGGCGCTGGCGATGGCGGCCGGCCTGGCCGTGACCGTCGCGATGGCCAGGCCCGCCTTCGGGACCACCGGGATCGCCGCGGCCAACGCGGCGGGGATCACGCTCACCGCCGTGCTGCTGCTCGCCGGGGGGCGGCGGCGGGTCGTCGCCCTGCCACTCGGCGCGGTCGCCGGGCCGCTCGGCGGCCTGCTCGCGGCCACGGTCGCCGCTGGCGCCGCCGGGTGGGGGGTCCAGACGCTCGCCGCGGGCCTGTCCCAGCCGGCCCGCGTGATCGCGACCGGGACCGCGATCGCCGCCGTCTTCTGCGCCGTCGCGGTCGTGACGCGAGCCGGTGCGGCGCTCACCGACGACAACGACACCAGGATGCGAGGTCGCGCATGACCGCCATGCCGTACGTGCTCATGTACCACTCCGTCGAGAAATGCGACAGCGACCCGCACAACATCACCGTCTCGCCCGGCCGCTTCGCCCGGCAGCTGCGCTGGCTGGCCGACCAGGGGCTGGTCGGCGTGTCGATGCGCGAACTGCTGCGCGCCCAGGCGGCCGGGGCCTCCCGCGGCCTGGTCGGGCTGACCTTCGACGACGGGTACGAGGACTTCCTCGGCGAGGTCGTGCCCGCCCTTCTGCGCCACCGGTTCACCGCGACGGTGTTCGTCGTCTCCGGGCTGCTCGGCGAGCACAACGTCTGGGACGCCGACGCCCCGCGCAAACCGCTCATGGACGCCGACGGCGTGCGCTGGGCGGCCATGCAGGGCATGGAGATCGGCTCGCACTCCGTCCGCCACCGCTCGCTGACCGGGCTGAGCGACAGCGACCTGTGGCACGAGGTCGCGGCCGGCAAAGCAGACCTGGAGGACGTCCTCGGCCACGAGGTGAGCGGCTTCTGCTACCCCTACGGACACGTCACCCAGCGGGAGGCGGACGCCGTGCGCCGCGCCGGGTACTCCTACGCCTGCGCCATCCGCACCTCCCCGGTCGGCGGCCGGCACGCGCTGCCCCGCACGTACATCGGCGAGAAGGACGGCGCGCTGCGGCTGCGGGTCAAGCGGGTCAGGCACCGGACGCAGACGCGCCGCTGGGGCCGGTGGGGCCGGTGAAGGTCCTGCACGTCATCACCGGCCTGGCGGCGGGCGGCGCCGAGCAGCAGCTGCGGTCGCTGCTCCCGCACCTGCGCGCCCGGTGCGAGGTCGCGGTGCTCACCGGGCGCGGCGCGCTCGCGGAGGCCATCGAGCGCACCGGCGTGCCCGTCCACCACGTCGGCATGCGCGGCAACCGCGACCTGCGCGCCGTCGGGCGGCTGGCGCGGCTGATGCGCCGGCAGCGCTACGACGTGGTGCACACGCACCTCTACCGCGCCTGCGTGTACGGGAGGCTGGCCGCGCGGCTGGCGCGGGTCCCTGCCATCGTCGCCACCGAGCACTCCATCGGCCGCGAGCACATCGAGGGCCGCCGCCTCACCCGCCCGATCAGGGCGCTCTACCTGGCCAGCGAACGGCTCGGGCACCGTACGGTCGCCGTCTCGCCGTCGGTGGTGGAGCGGCTGACCGCCTGGGGTGTCCCCCGCCGCCGCATGGTGGTCATCCCGAACGGTCTCGACGGCGCGGCGTTCGGCTTCGACCCCGGCCTGCGCCGGCGGGCCCGCGAGGACCTGGGGCTCGCCACGGACACGTTCGTGGTCGGCGGGGTCGGCCGTCTGGAGCCGGTCAAGCGCTTCGACCGGCTGATCGCCGCGATGCCGTCGCTCGGCGACACGATCCTGCTGCTCGTCGGCTCGGGCTCCTGCGAGCAGCGGCTGCGCGAGCAGACCCGCGCGCTCGGGGTCGAGCGGCGGGTGCGCTTCGCCGGGGAATCGCCGCACGTCAGGGCCATGCTCTCGGCCATGGACGTGCTGGTCGCGCCCTCCGCCGAGGAGACGTTCGGGCTCGCCGTGGTCGAGGCGCTCGCCTGCGGCCTGCCGGTGCTGTACGACAACTGCCCGGCCATCGACGACCTGCCGCCGGGGTCGGCTCCGGGCGCCATGCGCGTCCCACCCGACCGGCTCGCGGCCGAACTGACCAGGCTCGCCGCCCGGCCGCCCGCCCGGCTGGCCCCGCCCGACGCCGTCCGCTTCTACGACGTCCGCCGCCAGGCGGACCAACTCGAGTCGCTCTACCAGCGCCTGCTCGGCGCCACACCCACGGAGAAGGAACGATGAAGCTCACCCGGATCACCAACCTGGCCTCGCGATGGTGGCTCGCGCTGTCCCTGACGGCTGGAGCCGCGGGCGGACTGACGTACGCGCTGGCCACGGACGCCGTCTACGCCGCCGACGCCTACGTCGTGGTGGCGGGAGGCGATCCGGTGCAGTCGGCCCACTTCGCCACCGCCTACGCCAGGATCGCCGGCCATCCCGGCCTGCTCACCACCGACCGCGCCGAGCAGGACGCCCTCAGCGTGGCGGCCTCGCCCGACGCGCCGCTGGTGCGGCTCACCTCCGAGGCGACCACGGGCACCGAGGCCGCGGCGCGGGCCAACCGGGCCGCGAGCGCGCTGGTCAACTACGCCAACACGCACGCGACCGACACCCGGGTACGGCTGGCGTCCTTCGCCACCGCCGCTGCCCCGGTGCGGCCCGCGTCGCCGCTCCCGCTGATCAGCGTGGCCGTCGGGGCGTTCGGCGCCGTGCTCGTGGGCGGTCTCGTCAGGATGGCCGCGCCGTACGCGCGCCGCGAGCCGGCGGCAGCGCTGAGCGGGGCGGGCGCGTGACGTCGTCCACCTCGCGGGCCTCGCACGCGCGGCTGGCACTTCGGGTCGTCACCAAGGGCGAGGACCTGGCCGCGCTGTCGGCCGAATGGGCGGACCTGTACGCGCGCAGCTCGACCGCGACGCCGTTCCAGTCGTACGGGTGGCTGTGCTCCTGGTGGCGGGTCTACGGGACGCCGGGTCGGCTTCGGGTGTTCCTGGCCCGCCGCGACGGCCGTCTCGTCGCGGCGGCGCCGTTCCGGCTGGAGCGCCGGATGGGGTGCCGGGTGCTGACGCCCGTCGGCGGGACGCAGTCCGACTTCACCGACATCGTGGTGGACGACGGGGAGGGCGACGCCGGGCTGTGCGAGCTGCGCTCCGGCCTGCTGGCCCAGCCCGGTTGGGACGTGATCGACGTCCCGGAGGCCCGGCCCGGCGCGGCGATCCTCCGGCTGGCCCGGCTCTGGGGCGTCCGGTCGTGGACGATGCCCAGCTCCACCTGCCTGCAGTTGCCCGGCCGGCCCCTCGAGGAGGTGCTCGACGGGCTGAAGCCGAGCCGGGCCCGCAAGCTGCGCGCCCGGCTGCGCAAGCTGGACCGGATGGAGCTGTCGGTGACGTCCGTCGGGGCGGACCGGGCCGAGCACACGATGACCGAGCTGCTGCGCCTGCACACCCTGCAGTGGCAGGACCGGCCCATCAACGTCCTGCACACCCAGCCGCGCTTCCGCGAGCACCTGACGCGGGCCGCGCAGTCGATGGTGGCCGACGGCCACGCGGGCCTGGCCGAGTACCGGGTCGGCGGACGGCTGATGGCCTGCGACTTCTCGGTGGTCGGCAAGGACTTCGTGGGCGGCTACCTGTACGGGTGCCATCCCGACCTGCGTGCCGAGGCCGACATCTTGATGATGCTGCTGCGCGAGAACCTGGCGACGGCCGGCCGGCTCGGCAAGCGGACGGTCAGCATGCTGCGCGGCGACGAGGAGTACAAGGCCAAGTGGGAGTGCGAGGTCGTCCCCAACCAGCGGGTGATGCTCGGCCGCAACCTGCGCGCCGGCGCCTACGCGGCCACCACCGGCATGCGCGCGACCGGACGTGACGTGGCGAAACGGCGGTTCCCAAGGCTGGCGCAGAGGATCACGACATGGCGCTGACACCGAGCGTCCTGCACGTCACGCAGCCGGTGGACGGCGGGGTCGGGGCGTACGTCGCGACCGTGGTCGCCGACCAGGTGCGGCGCGGCTGGCGGGTCGCGGTGGCCTGCCCGCGCGGCGGCCCGCTGCCCCGCGAGCTGGCCGCCCTCGGCGTGCCCCACCTCGACTGGACGGCGCGGCGCGCGCCGGGCGTCGGCGACGCCGCGCAGGCGGCGCGGCTGTGGGGGATCGTCCGCCGCTTCGGCCCGGACGTGGTGCACCTGCACTCGTCCAAGGCGGGGCTGGCCGGGCGGCTCGCGATCAGGGGGCGCGTGCCCACGCTGTTCCAGCCGCACGGCTGGTCCTGGCTGGCCCTGCGCGGGCCGGCCGCCCGCGCGGCGCTCGGCTGGGAGCGGCTGGCCGCCCGCTGGAGCGACCGGATCGTCTGCGTCGGCACGGGAGAGGCCGGCCTGGCCAGGCAGCACGGCGTCCGCGGCGGCATCGTCGTGGTCCGCAACGGCGTCGACCTGCGCCGTTTCCGCCCTGCCGGACCGGCCGAGCGGGCGGCCGCCCGCGCCAGGCTCGGCATCGACGGCGCGGCGCCGCTCGCGGTCTGCGTCGGCCGGGTCACCCGCCAGAAGGGGCAGGACCTGCTGCTGTCGGCGTGGGAGCGGGTCGCCGCCCGCGACGAGCGGGCGCGGCTCGCCGTCGTCGGCGACGGCCCGCTGCTCGGCGCGCTGCGTTCACGCGCCGTGCCGCGCGTTCAGTTCGCCGGTGCTTCTTCCGACGTCAGCTCCTGGTACGCCGCGTCCGACGTGGTGGTGCTGCCCTCCCGCTGGGAGGGGCTGCCGCTCACCGCGCTGGAGGCGCTCGCCTCCGGCAGGTCGCTGGTCGCCTCCGACGTGCCAGGGCTGAGCGAGCTGGTGTCCGGCGGGGTCGGCGCGGTCGTCGCGCCCGGTGACGACGCCGGGCTGGCCGAGGCGCTGCTGCTCAGGCTCGGGCAGCCGGAGCTGGCCGCCGCGGAAGGGGCCGCCGCCGCGTCGCTGGCCGCCGGGTTCGACGTGGACGACGCGATGGACTCGCTGGCCGGGCACGTGCTCGGCACGACCACCGGATGCAGCGACGGGCTGGGCGCGGGAACGGCACTCGGGGCCGTCGACGGCACGGGCCGCAGCCGCTTGCGGAACACCTCCGCCGAGCGCGGGTTCGACGAGCACAACCAGACGCCATGCGGGCAGTAGTCGGTGATCGAGTGGTAGGCCACGTCGTGACGTTCGATCCAGTCGAGCATCTTCTCGACGAACTGCGGCCGGTCGCCGTACCGGAACAGGCCCCACTCGGGGAACGAGATGGGCTTGCCGCGCTCCTCGGCGAACTTGGCCTGCGCCTCCAGCCCGTACGGCTGGTTGACGTAGTCGGAGAAGTCGCGCCCCGGCCACTGGTCGTAGGAGTCCATGCCGATGATGTCGACCACGTCGTCACCCGGGTAGCACTCGGTCCAGGGGATCGCGTCGCGCCCGCGGCTGGGGGCGAAGTCGAAGCGGAACTGCTGGCCGGGCGTCGCGCGCATGGTCGTCACGATGCGCCGCCAGTAGTCCTTCCACGCCTGCGGGTTGGGCGCGCACCTGCTGGAGTAGGTCGTGCCGTTCATCTCCCAGCCCAGCACGATGATCGTGTCGCCGGCGCCGGACGACACCAGCTTGCGGGCCAGCTGCCCGAAGTGGTGGTCGCGCGCGCCGTTCGCCCCCGCCTGCAGCTCGCCCGCCACCGCGTGGTCGGGCATCCCGGCCTCGTTGGGGGCGACCATCGGCACGTTCAGCGCCAGGATGCGGCCGGGCGTGGCGGCCTTCCAGCGCAGCCACGGATCGAGGACGAACGACGCGCCCTCGATCGACTCCCATCGCTCACCCGGCAGGTAGGTGCGGCCCACCGTGACCTTGCGCCGGAGCCACCCCTCGAACTTGGCCAGGTGCTTGGGGCCGCGTTCGTCCGAGGCGAGGAAGATGCCGATCGCCGCGTCGGAGCCGTCCTGGGCGCGCCCCTCGTTGTCGTCGAATCCGAGCCATTCTCCGACGCCGAGCCATGCGGCCATGACGCAAGCGGTAGCCACCGCAAGCGAACACCGCAGGAAAACCCTCGCCCTCGACACCGCATCCCCCCTGTTGCTGCTTTTCGTTCATTGCCTACACCGCGTAGGACGACACCCCTGAAAGCCCATTCACGAATGGTTACATTCATGAATTTTCCGCAAAGGAGCAGGACGTAATTGATGCTTGATCACACCGTCCCGGCGCTCGTACTGCGGCTGGACTCCAACATGTTCCACCATGGGACGCTCGGCGCCATCCGTTCGCTCGGCAGGGCCGGCGTGGAGGTTCACGCTTTGATCGGCTCCGACGACGAGCCGGCCGCCCGGTCCCGGTACCTCACCCGGGTCCACCCGTGGCCGCACGAACGCGACGTCGTACGGTCGCTGCTCCAGGTGGCCGACGACATCGGCCGCAGGGCCGTGCTGCTGGCGATGGACGACGCGAGCGCCATCGCCGTCGCCGAGCACGCCGACGAGCTGGCCCCGTACTACCTGCTGCCCCGGCAGGAGCCGCGGCTGCCGCGCGTGCTCGCGGACAAGCGGCTGCTGGCCGAGCTGTGTGCCGAACTCGGGATCCCCCAGCCGCAGACGCGGCTGATCCGCGACGAGCGCGACGCCGACGACGCCGTCGCCGCCTTCGGGCTGCCGCTGGTCGCCAAGTGGGCCCAGCCCTGGCTGCTGCCGTCCGGACTCGGCCTGCGCAACACCTCGCTCGTCCACCACCCTCGCGACCTCGCGCGGCTGCTGCCGCACGCGAGCGACCGCGACCTGCTCTTCCAGCGGTACGTGCCGGGCGGGCAGGGCTGCGACTGGTTCTACCACGGCTACTTCGACGAGCACTCCCAGAGCCTGTACGACGGCGCGGGCCGCAAGGAGCGGTCCTACCCGAGGGGCGCGGGGCTCACCACCTACGGGCGCTGGGTGCGCAACCCGGCGGTCGAGGACATGGCCCGCGCGCTGGCGGAGAAGCTCGGCTACCGCGGCGTCCTCGACATCGACTTCCGGCACGACCCGGCCGAGGACGTCTACCACCTGCTCGACTGCAACCCCCGCCTCGGCGCCCAGTTCCGGCTGTTCACCGACGCCGACGGCCTGGACCTGGTTCGTGTCGCGCACCTGCACCTGTCCGGCCACCGGCCCTCGCGCGGCCCTGCGGCGTACGGCCGGACGTACGTGGTGGAGAACTACGAGCTGTTCACCGCGGGCCCGCTGGCCCTGCCCGCGCTCGCCATGGCCGACGAACTGGCCTGGATGGCGCCCGACGACCCCCGCCCGTTCGCGGCCATGGCCACTCGGACGATCAGGCGCGGTCTCGCCCGGATCACCCGCTCCGGCGATTAGCACTGTGGAGGAAAGTTGCGTATCCCGATCATCGACGTCGCGATCGTCGGCGCCGGTCCTTACGGGTTGTCCGTGGCCGCCCATGCCTTGCACGCCGGGCTGGAGGCACGGGTCTTCGGCATTCCGATGCGGGCGTGGGAGAACCACATGCCGCGCGGGATGCTGCTGAAGTCCGAGCCGGACGCGTCGCACCTCGCCGACCCCGAGCGGCGGCACGGGCTCGACGCCTACCACCCGTACGGGTACGGCGATCCGGTGCCGGTGGAGCGGTTCGTCGACTACGGCAGGTGGTTCCACGCGCGGGCGGTCGGCGCGGCGCTGGAGGAGTCGGAGGTGGCGTCCGTCGGCGTCGAGGGCGGGTCGTTCGCGCTCACCCTCACCTCGGGCGAGCAGCTGCTGGCCAGGACCGTCGTCCTCGCCGTGGGGTTCCTGCCGTTCGCGCACCGGCCGGCCGCCCTGGAGGGGCTGCCGCCCGAGGCCGTCACGCACAGCTCCGACCACCACGACGTCGGCCGGTTCTCGGGCCGGCACGTGACCGTGATCGGGGCCGGTCAGGCGGCGCTGGAGACCGCGACGCTGCTGGCGGAGGCGGGGGCCCAGGTCCGGGTCGTGGCGAGGACGGCCGCGCTGGCGTGGAACGACACACCTGACGGGCGTCCCTCCGTGGCGTCCCGCCTGCTCGCGCCGCGCTCGGGGCTCGGACGTGGCTGGCGTTCGCTGGCCTGGGCCCGGGTGCCGGGCGCGTTCCGGCACCTGCCGCGCGGCGTCCGCGACCATGTGGTGCACACCGCGCTCGGCCCCGCGGGCTCGTGGTGGCTGCGGGACCGCTTCGAGGCGGCCGTCTCGGTGACGCTCGGCAGCGCGCTCGCCGCCGCCGAGCTGCACGACGGGGTGCGGCTGCGGCTGCGGGACCGGTCCGGCGCGGAGACCACGCTCGACACCGAACACGTGATCGCCGCGACCGGCTACCGGGTGGACGTCGGCAGGCTCCGCGTCCTCGACGACGGCCTGCGGCGGGCCGTGGCGGCGGCGGGCCCGACGCCGCGGCTCGGCCCCGCCTTCGAGACGTCCGTCGCGGGGCTGCACCTGGTGGGGCTGGCCGCCGCCGCGACCTTCGGGCCGGCCATGAGGTTCGTGTACGGCTGCGACTACGCGGCCCGGCGGGTGACGCAGGGGCTCGTACGCCATCTGCGCTGACGGTTCGCTCTGTATTGCAACACATCAGTAATCGGGGGCATCAAGCATGAAATTTCGTAGAACGTTGGTCTGCTCGACCCTGGCCTTCGCCCTGACCTGCGTCCAGGCGGCGCACGCCGACGACACGCCGTCGTCCCTCTTCACCAACTCGGCGGCGACGGCCATGGGCCGCACCCCGTCGGGCGTGAAGGTGATCGTGCGCAAGACGATGATCGGCAAGACCCGGGTGACCTCCGCCAAGGCGACGCCGGCCGACCCCTCGGCGCCCGACGACGAGTACCTCATCCCCGCCAACGCCAAGGCGACGGCCGGGTTCGTCGACCTCTACGAGGGCTTCGCCACCAAGACGGACGCGTGGACCGACGTGGCCGAGCTCACGTTCGTCTTCTCCAGGCCCGTACGCGACCCGCACCTGCACATCTTCGGCACGGGCGGCTCGTCGGGCACCTCCACCCGCAACCGCGACGACTACTGGGCCGGGGTCCAGCTGGTCGGCGGATCGCCGGGCCGGCCGTCCTTCAGCAAGGCGGCGGGCTTCCCCGGGTACATGGTGACGGCCGACTCGATCAGGCCGCAGCGGGTGTACTCCGCGCCGTCCACGACCTGCGGGGTCGTCTACACCTGCGGCACGGTCACGGTGTCGGGCACGCTCACCCGGTTCACGATCCGGCTGCGGGCGCGGGACGTACGCCAGGGCAACGGCGCGACGACGCCGCAGATGTGGGCCGCGTTCAAGCTGTCGCTGACCGAGGACGCCTCCGACGCGCCCACCTCGTACGGGGCCGCCGCCCACGCGATCAGCGACTCCTACCTGGGCCGTACCGTGACCGCCGACCACGGCGCCACCGTCAGCATGGCGCCGCGCGCGCTGGCCACCGACTCGGACGTCGACGACGCGGTGGACGCCACCAGGACGCAGCTCACCCGCGACGAGGGCGGCTACACGCTGGACGTGCCCGTGACGTCCAGGTCCGACTCGAGCGTCACCGGCTGGATCGACTTCGACCGCGACGGCCGTTTCGACCCCAACGAGCGGGCCAGGACGTCGGTGGCCGCGGGCGAGACGGTCGCGACCCTGCGATGGGTCACGCCGCGGCCGATCGGCAGTGGCCCCACGTGGCTGCGGCTCCGGCTCACCGCCGACGACGACCCCGCCGCGTCGCCGACCGGTTGGGCGGACACCGGCGAGGTCGAGGACCACCTGATCCGGCTCGACCACGAGCTTCCCTGACCCGCCGCACGCCGGCCCGCTCCCCGCGGGCCGGCTGCCTCAGCCTCGCGCCGTCGTCAGCGACTTGGGCACGTACGCGACGACGGCCTTGTTGCCGTCGACCGCCTCGGCCACGACGAAGTCGACGGCGATGCTGCACAGCGCGTACGCGTCGGCGACCGTGAGCGCGCCGCCGGTGGCCTCCACCAGGTGGCCCACCGCCTCCTTGACGGCGATCTCCAGCGCGACGTCGAGATCGGCGTCGATGCCCATGCACCACACGTACGTGTCGCTCTCCGCGCGCGGCCACCGGAGGGTGAGGTCCTTGCGCACGGTGAAGCGGGCCGTGAACGTCAGCGAGTGCTCGACGGCCGTCTGGTTGACCTCGCCGTGGCCCTGCGCGCCGTGCGTGTCGCCGACGTAGAACATCCCGCCCGGCTGGAACACCGGCAGGTAGAGCGTCGTCCCGGCGACGAGGTCGCGGAAGTCGATGTTGCCGCCCCAGCGGTCGGGCGGGTTGGCGGAGACGAAGCCGGCCGACGTGGGCGGCGCGACCGCCATGATCCCCGCGAACGGCTTGAACGGGATCTGGATGCCGTGCCCGAAGTCGTAGTGGCTGCCGGACTCGTCCAGGCGCAGCAGGCGGACCGAGGCGGTGTCGAGCAGGTCGCCGCAGACGCCGCTGCCGGGGCCGCTGCTGTTGACGCCGTACGGGACGCGCGGTGACAGGTCGATGATGTCGATCTGCAGGACGTCGCCCGGCTCGGCCCCCCTCACCTCGACCGGGCCCGTGATGACGTGGCCGCTGGAGCCCGCCGGGCGTGGGTTCTTCGCGATCTCGGCGAGCTCGGGCAGCACCTCGCCGGCGGGCACGCCGAGCCGCTCGAAGTAGGCGACCGGCCCCTCAGGTGAGGGGACGCCGAACTGGTTGACGGCGTCGACCGTGACGACCGTGCCGGAGTCCACGCTCAGCACCGGCGCCCGGTCGGTCGGGAAGTACCCCCAGATCGCGGTGTCGCGGGTGGTGGGGAGGACGACGGCGTCGGTCGCGGACGGCTGGGGCGGGGTCACGGACGGCTCGGCGGATCTCACGTTGGTGGGCCTCCAACAGCAGATGCATCACGATATTTCACCGTTTATACCGCGCCCCCTACAGCCGCCCTCGGTATGGTCCCGTCCCGGCTTCGGGACTCGCCTTCAAGACGCCTCGGCGGCGCGGGCGCGGGCGACGGGAAACCGGCGCCGGCGGGCGGTCCAGACCTCCGGCAACACACTGTTCTCGATCATCCCGGCCGATCTTCACCCTGTGTTCAAGATTCTCTTGGAGCTTTGTCGCTTGGCACCCCAAACCCAGCAGGAAGGCTTCACCGTGCGAAACAAGAAGGCCGAAGAGAACGAGCTCTCCGGGCTTTCGCGGCGCAGGCTGGTCAAGTACGCCGGCGTCGGCGCCACCCTGGCCGCGGCCGCTCCCCTGGTCGGCGGCACCCCCGCCCAGGCCGACGACGAGCGCAAGTTCGGCAACGGCGGCAACAACGGACGCATGTGGCGCGCGGGCGACCACCACATCCACTCCGAGTACAGCGGCGAGTTCGACACCAAGACCAACCCCCCGACCTTCCACAAGGGGGCGGACGCGGTCTACCCGATCGTCACCAACGCGATCATGGCGAAGTACTTCGGCCTGACCTGGGCCATGTGCACCGACCACGGTGGCCCCACCCACTCCAAGGTCAACCTGGAGCAGGCCTACCCCGACCTGCTGCGCTCGCGCGTGCTGGTGCCGGAGGTCCTGCAGTTCTGGGGCATGGAGCTCGACGCCCCGGCCCTGGACCACCACACGCTGATGATCCCCCACCACGCCGACGAGGCCAAGCAGCTGTTCGAGCTGGAGAGCCGCTTCGCCAAGTACGACGCCTTCCCGACCGACCCCGCCCGTGACACCGAGGCGAAGATGGTCGAGTTCCTGAAGACCGCCCGCGACATGCGGCAGAAGCCGCTGGTCATCGCGCACCACGCCTCGCGCTCGGCGACAGGCCTCGGCGTCTGGGGCCAGGACACCCCGCGCGAGTTCCGCAACGGCAACAACGCGGCCCCCGACATCTACGTCGGCTTCGAGGGCGCGCCCGGCCACCAGGCCGGCCCGCTCAACGGCGGCGCCCGCGGCGGCTACGGCAACCACCCCACCTACGGCGGCTTCGACCAGATGACCGCCATGGTCGGCGGCCTGTGGGACTCCCTCCTGGGCGAGGGCCGGCACTGGTGGATCACCGCCACCTCCGACTCGCACGTGCACTGGACGCGCGGCGGCTCCGACTTCTGGCCCGGCGAGTACAGCAAGACCTACGTGGCCGCGCGGCAGGACTACGGCGACATCATGGACGCCCTGCGCAACGGCCGGATCTTCGTCACCACCGGTGACCTGATCACCGCGCTCGACGTCACCGCGAGCAGCCAGGGCCGCAAGGCCACGGTGAGCGAGACGCTGCAGGTCAACAGCCGTAACCGCAACGACGTCGAGGTGGAGATCCGCTTCCGTCCGCTGGACGGCGAGAACGCCAACGGCGACCGCCCTGAGGTGCGGCGCGTCGACCTGATCGTCGGCCAGGTCACCGGTGTGAGCGCCGACCTCGACGCCGCCACCAACCCGACCACCAAGGTCGTGGCGCGCTTCGGCCCCCGCGACTGGCGTCGTCAGGGCGACGACTACGTCATCAAGCACACCCTGCGCGACGTCGGCCAGGACAGCTACCTGCGGGTCCGTGGCACCAGCACCGACGAGATGGAGCCGCAGGCCGACGGCAAGGAGAGCCCGTGGGAGGACCTGTGGTTCTACTCGAACCCGGTCTTCATCCGCGTCCGCTAGGACGCTGATCGGGGCGGTCCCCTGGACCGCCCCGGCCCTTCACCAGCCGAGCTCGTCGCACCCCTGGTGGTCGGCGGGCTCGACCTGCAAGGTCGCGTGGGCGATGTCGTGCCGCCGCCTCAGCACCTCGCGGGCCTCGTCGAGGACGGCGTGGTTCTCGCCCATGTCGGCGGTGACGAGGTGGGCGGTGGCGACGTTCATGCCGGAGGTGAGCGTCCACAGGTGCAGGTCGTGGACGTCGCGGACGCCCTTGATGGCGGCCAGGTCGGCGGCCACGGCGGTGGCGTCCACCCCCTCGGGCACGTGCTGGCCCAGCACCGCGAACACCTGACGGCCGAGTGCGACGGCGCGTACGGCGACGAAGACGCCGATGGCGAGGGCGATGACGGTGTCCCAGACGGCCGAGCCGGTGGTCGCCACCAGCCAGCCGGCCACGATGACGCCGACCGACCCGGCCGTGTCGGCGACGACCTCCAGGTAGGCGCCCCTGACGTTGAGGCTCTCCCCGGCGCCGGCGCGCAGCAGGAGCAGGGCGACGAGGTTGACGGCCAGGCCGATGGCGCCGACCACGAGCATCGGACCCGAGGAAACCTCCGCCGGGCCGCCGATGCGGCCGATGGCCTCGGTCACCACGTACAGGGCGACGACCAGCATCGTGATCACGGCCAGCAGCGAGGCGAACACCTCGGCCCGGTAGGAGCCGTAGCTGCGCCGGCCGGTGGTGTCGGGGCGGGTGGCGATGCGGGTGGCGACCAGCGCCGCGCCCAGCGTGACGACGTCGGCGGCCATGTGGCCGGCGTCCGACAGCAGCGCGAGCGAGCCGGCGATCAGCCCGTACACGAGCTCCACCACGAAGAACGCGCCGATCAGCACGAACGAGACGGCCAGCCGCCAGCGGTGCCTCGTCCCGGCGTGCCCGTGCCCGTGTCCGTGACCCGCGCCCATCAGGGGGCTCCCTCGCGTTCCGGGTGCATGGCCTCGGTGTGCTCGGTGTGGGCGAGAGCCAGGTCGAGCAGCATGCGCACGTGCGGGTCCTCGAGCCGGTAGTAGGCCATCCGGCCCGAGCGGCGGGCCGCGACGATGCGGTGCGCGCGCAGGAGCCGCAGCGCGTGCGAGACGGCCGACTCGCTCTGCCCGGTCACCGCGGCGAGGTCGCACACGCACAGCTCACCGTCGAGGAGGGCGACCAGCAGGCGGAGCCGGTTGGGGTCGGACAGCAGGCCGAAGACGTCGGCGGTGTCGGCCAGGTCGCCGGCCGCCGGCATGCGCTCGCAGACGGCCGCGACCCGGTCGGCGTCGACCACCTTCGCCGTGCACCGGTCCATGGCCAACACCCGGTCGTCTGAAGAACTCTTCATATGACAAGGTATGAGGCAATCGGGCCGCCCTGTCAAGACCTGAGCTACCCGCCCGCGCCCTTCCGGTCCACACGTGCCCCTCCCCACGCCCTCTCTGCGCGCCCCCGCCCACGCACCTTCTCGGGGCGGCGCCGAGTTCGGACGTCCGTCACATGACGAAGCTGCCGCGGACACGAGGTCCGCGACAGCTCCGCCGGTGCTTGCCGGCGCCTTACTGCTTCACCGTGACGATGCGGGCACTGCACACCCGGCACCGATCGCGGCCTCAGCGGCCGGCCCGTGCACGACCCGTTCAGTCGACGAGGTCGCCCATGTTGTTCTGCAGACCAGCATCGTCCGCAAGCGTGGTGGCGCCGGTCATGGAGGGCGTCGGGCCCCACCAGCGCGGGAAGTGGTGGTGGCGCGGGAAGTGACGGTGCCTGCGCTCCTCTCGGTTGAAGTTGTCGTTGTAGTTGTCGACGACGGCGTCAACGTTGTCGTGCCGCCAGGAGCGCCTCGACCGCGGCGGGAGGAGAACCGGCTTCTCGCGCCGGATCTGCTTCACCACCCTGACGGGCCTGGGCGCCGGAGCGGCCTTGGCCGGCTTCGGCGGCGGACCGCCGGCCTCGACGGCCGGGAAGCCTGCGCTCGCCCCGGCCACTGCCTGGCCGACGGGAATGAACATGACACCGGCGACCGCGCCGGTAAGGACTAGTGCCGCGAGCCGCCCGTGGCGAAGCGACCGCGACCGCCGACTTTCAGTATTCACGTGCTCTTCCGTTCGTGGGTAGACCTGCTCGAAATCCCGGTATCCGCTATTTCGCGATTACCAGACGAGATCAGACATACCCATACGGATCTTCTCAGTTAACTCTTCAAGCCCAAACGGCCCGTCAAAACCAAAAGGGGTACTTCGACCACTATTTGACGTTTAAGCATGGGCGATTGGGGCGCTGACTTTCTCGTAATTCATCCATCTATGTCCGTATTTAATCGATATGTCGCTCTATCGGCGGTCCTACTTGTCCGTCGAGAGCTTCCGCACAGCGGCTCGGCGAGCGCCCGGGTGAGACTGGCGTCGATGTCCGCGATGCCGGTGGAGCCGTCCTCTGCCAGGCCGACGGCGAGCGCCACTGCCACGGCCACGGCCTCGTTCGTCGTCGTCGAGCAGCAGCGGGGGCATCTTCGCGCCCTGGCCGAGCCGGTACCCGCCCACCGGGCCGCGCTCGGCGTGCACGGCCTGGCGCGAGGTGCTGTCCGCCTCGTACCGGGCGCTGGAGAGCAGCGTCGCGGGTGGGCGCGACGGCCAGTGGGACGCCTCCGCCCCGTGCTCGGAGTGGATGGTCACCCAGGTGACCCAGCACGCCGCGGGCGACCAGCTCGCGTACGGAAGATGCTCGGCGCCGGGAGCGTTGACGGTCACCTCGTTCTTGATCCTCTGTCGGTGGGGCCTCGTACGCTGAGGTCCTGTCGGAAATCCCGGCGGCCGAACCGAAGGGCCTCGTCCATGGAGCTCACTCGCCGGCAGGCGCTCGATCTGCGGATGTCCAGCCTGTTGCTCCTGGCGTCGTCCCACCGGGCGGCCAGTGTGGCCGAGGTGGTCACCTGGCTGGGGGCCATGCAGGCGCAAGACCTGGCCAGCGGGCTGTGGTCGTTCGGCGTGCGGCTGCCCGGGCACACCGCCGCCGACGTCACCGCCGCGCTGGAGCGGCGCGAGGCTGTGCGTACGTGGCCGATGCGCGGCACCATCCACTTCGTCCCCGCCCGCGACGCCCGCTGGATGCTCGACCTGATGGCCGTACGGATGCTGAAGGGCGCCGCGCGGGCGCGCGAGCGGCTCGGCCTCTCGGACGAGACCGTCGCCGCGGCCATGGACGCGCTCGGCACGGCCCTGGCCGGCGGCGGGCGGCTGAGCCGGTCGGATTGCCTGGCCGTGCTCGCCCGCAAGGGCATCGACGCGGGCGGCTCGCGCGGCTACCACCTGCTGTGCCACGCCGCCCAGCGGGGCTTGGTGTGCATCGCGCCCAACCTCGGCAACGAGCAGAGCTTCGTGCTGCTGGACGAGTGGGTCCCCGACCCGCACCGGCCGGAGCGCGACGAGGCGCTCGGCATCATCGCCCTGCGCTTCTTCCGGGGCCGGGGGCCGACCACCCGGCACGACTTCGCGGGCTGGACCGGCCTGACCGCCGCCGACGCCAAACGCGGCATCGCCGTAGCCGGCGACGCCCTGACCCGCGTAACCGTCGACGGCCTCGAAACCTACCTGGCCTCCGACCTCCTCGACACCACCCCACCGGACACCGCCTCAGCGGACACCGCGGCCCTGGGCACCGCGCCATCGGACGATGCGCTCCTGGACACCGCATCACCGTGCGACGCCTTACCCGGCGCTGTGCCACCGGGCAACGCCCCCGTCACCACCACCGCCCCGGCCCCGGTTGGCGATGAGCTGCTCGTGCTGCCGGGGTTCGACGAGTACCTGCTGGGTTACAAGGACCGGTCGCTCATGGTCGCCGACGAGCACAAGGCGGCCATCATCCCCGGCGGGAACGGGGTCTTCCAGCCCACCGTGGTGCGCGGCGGGCAGGTCGTGGCCACCTGGAAGCGTGCCGTCTCGAAGAGCAAGGTGAAGATCTCCGTCCGGCCGCTCGTGCCGCTCGGGGGAAGCGACCGGGCGGAGGCCGAGCGGGCGTTCGAGCGTTACGCGCGGTTCCTGGGGCTGATACCGGAGGTGCACTGGCCGTGAACCTCCGGCCGGGTGGCCGCGTACCCAGGGGTGAGATCCGCGACGACACCTGGGCTGAACGTGAAACGTGCACTGCATCGGTTACGACCCATCGCCGCGTGCTGCCTGACCGTCCTCGGTGTGGGCTTGTTCGCCGGTTCGGTCTGGAGCTCCGATCCACCCGCCGCCGGTCACGGCCACGTGAGGACGACCGGCGAGTCGCCCGCCGCGGGTCACGACCACACGCGGACGACGGCGGGCCCGCCCGCCGCCGGTCATGGTCACGCGCCGACGGCTGCCGAGCCGGGGCCATCGGTGGGCATGGAACGCATCGTCGCCGCGGCGGGATGCCCGGATGCCGAGGAACAGGGGCATGCCGCCGACTACCGCCAGGTGGTGTGCCAGTCGCCGAAGGGCCGGTTCACCATCATGACCTTCGACACCCCGGCCGGCCGGGACGCCTGGCTGGACGCGGCCATGCCGTACGGGGGCACGTACCTCGTGGGCGACCGGTGGACCGTCGTCGCCACCCCGGCCCTCCTCGGCGACCTCCACGCCGAACTGGGCGGAGAGATCCGCGACAGCACCCACACCCACGGCTCCTGAGCTGCACCCCACGGACGCGCGACAGCCGGCGATGCGGGGAGATACACCGTCGATACCTCGCCGACACGTGGCTGAGGGGTGAATGGGGCAGCATCGCCGCACCGGGGCGGCGGCATCGCCGCACAGACGATGAAGTGGGGCGGCGGCATCGCCGCACAGACGATGAAGTGGGGCGGCGGCATCGCCGCACCGGGGCGAAGCAGGGCGGCGGCATCGCCGCACAGATGGTGAAGTGGGTGGGGCAGCATCGCCGCACAGAGGGCCAGGTGGGGCGGCGGCATCGCCACACAGAGGGCCAGGTGGGGCGGCGGCATCGCCGCACAGAGGGCGACGTGGGGTGGCGGCATCGCGACACGAGGCGAGTGTTTCGGTGGTGAGGTCGAGCGGGGTAGGCGGTGCATTCGGCACTCGTGGCTAGAATGCCTTTTCATATGATTTGAGGGGATATGTCTGTTTCTGCGGTGACGCTCCCTCCCGTCTCGATCCTGCTCGTCGAGGACGACGAAGTGATCCGCAAGACGGTCGGGATGGCACTCGAACGCTACGGCTACCACGTGAACACGGCAGGCGACGGCCTGACCGCCCTGGAACTGATCCAGGACAAGCGGCACGACCTGCTCGTCCTGGACGTGATGCTGCCCAGCCTCGACGGCATCGGGCTGGCGCGCAAGGTGAGGGAGACGAGCCTGGTGCCCATCCTCATGATGTCCGCGCGCGGCGACTCGCTGGACGTGGTCTCGGGTCTCGAAGCGGGCGCCGACGACTATGTGGTCAAGCCGGTCGACACCTCCGTCCTGGTCGCCAGGATCAGGTCACTGCTGCGCCGGGCCTCGTTCCCCGCGCAGACCGCGGACGCCGAGCCGGCCGCCGCGAAGGACCGGGGCGTGCTCGTCTTCGGCGACCTGACCATCGACCCGGAGGGCCTGGAGGTCTCGCTGGCCGGCCGTCCGGTCGCGCTCGCCCCGACCGAGTTGCGGCTGCTGCTGGAGTTCGCCGCCCATCCGGGGATCGTGCTCGACCGGCAGACCCTGCTCACCGATGTCTGGGACTACGGCTGGGACGGCGACAGCCGCGTCGTCGACCTGTGCGTGCAGCGGCTGCGCAAGAAGATCGGCGCGGACCGCATCGAGACCGTCCGCGGCTTCGGCTACAAGCTGCGCCGGTGAGGGCACGAGCGGCGTACGGGTTGCTGAACTGGCGGTCGCTGCGCTGGAAGATCGCCACGCTGGTGGGCCTCGCCTGCTGCGCGGTCGCGGTGGCCATCGGCGTACTGGTGCACAGCAGCACCTACGACCGCACCATGGAGCTGGGCCGGTCGCGCGCCTTCGAAGCCCTGGCCTCCCTCCCCGAGGACGGCACCCAGGACATCGCGGCGAGCGACCCCGTCCCTTCGGAGCTGCTGCGGCAGCTCGGGGGGCCGGACGCACGCGCCGACCGCGCGGTCTACTGGTTCGACGACCGCCGTCCTGACTATCCGTGGATGTGGGGGGCCACGCGCGTCGGCGGGCGCGAGCTGGTCGTCCAGATGTGGATGGGGGGCGAGATGGCGAGCCTGCGGGCGCTCGACCGGCACATCGTGCTGGCCTCGCTCGGCACACTCGCCGTCATCGTCCCCCTCACCGCGCTGGTCGCCGAGCCGCCCACCCGCCGGCTGCGCCGCGTGGCGCGGACGGCGCGGCGCATCGCCGACGGGGAGCTGGACGCCCGCATCGGCGGCCGGCCGCGCGGCGGCGACGAGATCGACGAGATCTCCCGCGCCGTCGACTCGATGGCGGAAGGGCTGCAGCGGCGGCTCCTCAGCGAGCAACGCTTCACCGCCGACGTCGCGCACGAGCTGCGTACCCCGCTGATGGGCCTGATCACCTCCGCCGAGCTGCTCGCCGAGGGCGAGGCGACCGACCTCGTACGCGACCGCGTGCGAGTGCTGCGCGCCCTGGTCGAGGACCTGCTGGAGATCTCCCGCCTGGACGCGGGCGCCGAGCGGCCCGACCTGCGGCCGGTGCCGCTGGCCGACATCGTCGAGGCGTCCGTCGCCCGTACCGGACTCCTGGTGCGGTTCACCGCCGCCGGCGGCGCCGTCGCCGAGACCGACCCGCGCCGCCTCGACCGGATCCTCGCCAACCTGGTCGTCAACGCCCACCGCCACGGCGTCGCCCCCGTCGACGTCGCCGTGTCCGGCACGACCGTCGTCGTGCGCGACCACGGTCCCGGCTTTCCCGCCGACCTGCTCGCGGAGGGGCCGCAGCGTTTCCGTACGGGAGCGGCGGAACGCGGACACGGTCACGGCCTCGGGCTGACCATCGCCATGGGCCAGGCCCGCGTCATCGGGGCGACGTTCACCCTGTCGAACGCGGCGGACGGCGGCGCGGTCGCCACTCTCGGCCTCCCGCCCGCTACCGATCCGAGCTGAGCAGCCACCGTTCGACCGCCGCGGTCATCCTCCCGCCCGCCGCGAGCGCCGCCTCCTTGCCGGAGACCGGGTCGGTGCCCGCGGCCTGGCCGAGGATCACCCCGAGGACCAGCCGTCCCCGTACGCGGGAGGCCCACATCAGGTTGCCGCCGGCGGCCGTGCCGGAGCCGGTCTTGATGCCGATGACGCCGTGCCTGTCGAGCAGCGTGTTGGTGTTGGCGAACCGCCGGGCGTCGCCGGGGAGCTCGGTGTGGCCCTCCCCCACGACCTCGCGGAACACCGGGTCCCGCATCGCCGTCGAGGCCAGCTTGAGCTGGTCGGTCGCGGTGCTGACGGTGCTGTCCTCATTGCCGCTGGCCCCCGTGTACGTGGTGCCGACCATGCCGAGGCGGCGGGCGGCGGCGTTCATCCGCCTGACGAAGGCCTGCTGCGAGCCGGAGTCCCAGCGGGCGAGCAGACGGGCCACGTTGTTGCCCGACGGCACCAGCATCAGCTCCAGCATGCGGCGCAGCCCGATCCGCTGTCCCTCCCTGACCGGGACGGTGGACTCCTGCGGCGAGTGCGACTCCTCCTCGGCGGTGCGGTCGACGGTGACCAGCGGGCCCGGGTCGGCGGGCCGCAACGGGTGCCGCCGCAGGATCACGTACGCGGTCATCACCTTCGTCACGCTGGCGATGGGCACCGGCTCGCCGTCACCGCTGACGCCGAGGCTGCCGATCCCCTCCACCTCGACCGCCGCCTGGCCCTCGGCCGGCCACGGCAGGAGCACACCGGGCACGTCGGCCCCCGAGACGATCGGTTCGGGCGCGCAGCCGGGCAGCAAGCCCAGCAGAAGGAGGAAGGCCACAGAACTCCGCATGCCGGACAGGGTCTGCCGGCGATGTGTCGCGCAGGCCGTGTCCGCGTACCCGGAGGGGATCAGCCACCCATCGATCGTGCAGCAGTCACCGCTCGCGGCAGGGTGGCACGGCGTTCAGTGGCCGGAGCTCAGTTCGCGAGGGCTGCCCGCAGGGCGGTGGCGTACGCGCGAGGGTGGCTGGTGTTGCCGTTGTGGCCGCCGGGGAACTCCCGCAGCTCCGTGCCGCGCAGCTCGGCCAGGACGGCCGCGCACGTACGGTCGAAGACGGTGTGCGGCGTGGCGCGCCCGACCGCCGGGATGATGCGGGCGGGCGCGTCGCGGAGCGCGGCGATGTCGAGAGTGTCGCGGACGACCGCCGTGAACTCGTGCTCGATGAAGAAGCCGAAGTCGCGCACCCGCTGCGGGGTCATCGGCTGCGGGGTGAGGCCGGGTTCGGCGTCGGGGTCGGCGGGGTCGATGCCGAGGGCATCGGCGATCATCGCGAGAGCGGCCGGCAGACCGTCCGTCCGGTGGACGCGCTGGATCTCCTCCAGTTCCCGCTCGTGGCGGGCGCGCTGGTCGCCGGGGAGCAGTCGCGGGCTCACCGGTTCGTGGGCGACGAGCGTGCCGATCCGCCCCGGGTGGCGGGTGAGCACGTGGAAGCCGATGGAGGCGCCGATGCTGCAGCCGAGCATGAGCGCCGGCTCGTCGGTGAGCTCGGCGAGCAGGCGGTGCACGTCGTCGGCATGCTGGGCGAGCGTCACCGCCTTGGCGGGGTCGTCGAGGGTGCTGCGCGAGAGGCCACGACGGTCGTAGGTCACCACGGTGTAGTCGCCGGCGAGCTGGTCGACCAGGTCAGTGCTGCGCCCGGCGCCCCCCTCGCCGCTCTGCGAGATCAGCAGGATCGGGCCCGCGCCACGGACCTCGTAGTACAGCGTGGCGCCGGGCACGCGCAGCAGTCCGGACGTGTCGGTGATCATCATGAGCTGTCCTCTCGGTTCGGAGCGTCGGAAGGGACCATAATCAATCATTTCTGATATATCAAGCCAGATGCATCAGAAATAATGTATCTTCGGGGCATGAACGGAGTCGAGCTGTTCCTGCTGGGACGGGTGCTGATGAAGATCGGCGAGGAGGCGCTGCCCACCGAGGGCATCGGGCAGCACTCCACCAGCGTCCGTACGGTCCTCATCGTGGCCGGTGACGTGAGCGGACACCCCGGCAGCGCGGTCGGCGAGATCGCCGCGCGGACCGGTCTCCCGCAGAGCGCCGTGTCCGGCGCGGTCGCCCGGCTCCGTGAGACGGGCGCGGTCGTCACCGAACCCGACCCGCGCGACCGCCGCCGGGTCCTCATCCGGCCCGCGCCCGAGGCCTCTCCCCGCGTGGCGGAGATCAGATCGACCTCGATCGACGCCGCGCTGGCCACCGCCCTGGGCACCGACGACCCCGAGCACGTCGACCGGATCGTGGCGCTCCTCGCCGAGCTGGGCCGCCATCTCACCCCGCAGGCGCTCGCCCGGCTGCGGGGACGGTGAGCCTCGTCCAGAATGTCCGGATGGACTTTCAGCCGATCGAACGGCCCGCGGACGCTTTCCAGCAATCGGTGAGCGCGGAGGAACTGCAGGCGGTCTGCCATCGGGTCTTCGGCGCGGGTGGGCGGGTGGTGTCCGCCGTCGAGATGGGGCTCGGGATGTACAACAGCACCTATCGCGTCACGGTCGAGAACCAGGCCCGTCCGGTGATCGTGCGCTTCGCTCCCGAGCCGGACCGCCAGTTCGGCTCCGAGCGGGAGTTCATGCGCAACGAGTACGCCACCGTCCCGTACCTGACGGCGATCGCCCCGCTGATGCCGAAGGTCATCGCGGCCGACTGGTCGCACGAGCTGGTCGGCCGTGACTACCTGGTGCAGACCCTGCTGGACGGCGTCCCCGCGCCCGAGGGGCTGCGCCGCCATCCGCGGCCGACCTGGACGGCCTTCTTCCGGCAGCTCGGAGAGATCACGCGGACGGTCCACTCGGTGCGCGGCCGGGCGTTCGGCCCGGTGGCCGGGCCGGCGTACGAGACCTGGAGCGGGGCCGTGATCGGGACCTTGCGCGACATCGCGGCCGATCTCGACGCGGTGGCGCTCGATGCCGCCGACCTGCGCAAGGCCGAGGCCATCGCCGCCGAGCACCACGCCGTGCTGGACGAGATCACCGAGCCCCGCCTGCTCACCGGCGACCTGTGGACGGTCAACGTCATGGTCGCGGAGGACGCCGACGAGCCGACCGTCACCGGCGTGTTCGACCTCGACCGCACCTCATGGGGCGACCCGGCCGCCGACTGGCCGATCCGGATGGCCGCCGCCAAGCAGGACGAGCGGGTGGCGTTCTGGGAGACGTACGGTGAGCGCGACCTGAGCCCGTCGGCGGCGTGGCGCGCGCGGCTCTACGAGATCCTGCACCTCGGCGCCGTTCGCCTCGAACATCACCGCCTCGCCGACACCTCCGCGATCGCGGGCACCTACGACGCGGTGGCCGCCCTCCTGCCCCGGCTCGCCTAGCGTCCTGACGCGAAATACCTCAGGGGGGTACCGTGTTGCAAGGTACGACCCCTGAGGAGGACGGTCATGACCGGGTACGGCGAGAACAAGCGCGAGCACGCGATGCGCCTGCGGCGTGTCGAGGGGCAGATCCGCGGCCTGCAGCGGATGGTCGAGGAGGACAAGTACTGCATCGACATCCTGACGCAGGTGTCGGCGGCCACCAGCGCGCTGAAGGCGTTCTCGCTGGCGCTGCTCGAGGAGCACCTGGCGCACTGCGTCGCGGAGGCCACGCTCAAGGGCGGCCCCGAGGCGGAGGCCAAGATCAAGGAGGCCTCGGACGCCATCGCCCGGCTGGTCCGTTCCTAGGGCGAGGAGGCCGACATGGGTACCGAGCCGCACGGGCACGCACCCCCCAAGGCGTCATGGGGGACGGCGGCCTCGGCGACGCTGCACTGCCTGACCGGGTGCGCCATCGGCGAGATCCTCGGGCTGGTGATCGCCACCTGGCTCGGCTGGACCGCGGCCCCCTCGATCGCGCTGGCCGTGCTGCTGGCCTTCTTCTTCGGCTACCTGCTGACCCTCGTGCCGCTGCGCCGAAGGGGCCTTGACTGGCGGACGGCGATCAGGCTGGCGCTGGCCGCCGACACCGTGTCGATCATCGTGATGGAGATCGTCGACAACGGCGTGATGCTCGCCGTCCCCGGCGCCATGGACGCCGCCCTGACCTCCGCCCTGTTCTGGGGCGCCCTTGCGCTGTCACTGCTGGTGGCCTTCCTCGTCACCACCCCGATCAACAAGTGGATCATCGGTCGCGGCAAGGGCCACGCGGTGGTCCACCGCTATCACTGACGAGCTTTCAGAACCTACTCGGCCAGTTCGGGGTACAGCGCCGCCAGGTCGGCGGACAGCGCGGCCTTCACCTGGCGGGTGAGGTCGTCGGCGAGCACCTCGTGCGCTCCCGACTCGATGCCGTCGAGCGCGGCGACGGCCACGTCGCGCGGCGGCGTCTTGGGGGCGTCGACGTCCGCCACCATGTCGGTGTCGACGTAGCCCATGTGCAGGCCGGTGACGGCGATGCCGCGCGGACGCAGTTCCAGGCGCAGCGAGTTGGTCGCGGACCACAGGGCCGCCTTCGTGGCGCTGTAGGACGACCCGGTGGTGAACCACGACAGGACCGAGTGGGCGTTGAGGATGTGTCCGCCGCCGTTGCGCTCGATGACCGGCACGAAGGCCCGCGTGACGTGCAGCGGTCCGTAGAAGTTGACCTCGAACTCCTGGCGCACGTCGTCGAGGGTCTCGCCGAAGTAGTCGCCCCTGACCGAGACGCCGGCGTTGTTGATCAGGATCGTGACGTCCTGGGCCTGCTCGGCCGCCGCCGCCACGGAGGCGGGGTCGGTGACCTCCAGGGCGATCGGGACGGCGTCCGGGTGCGTCACCGTGCGCGGGTCGCGGGTGGTGGCGTACACCTTCGCGGCGCCGCGCTCGTAGAGCTCCTCCACCAGAGACTTGCCGATGCCCCGGTTGCCGCCGGTGACGAAGGCCACCGCGCCCTTGATGCTGGTCATGAACGTACCCCTCCATTGGAAACCGATCGGTTTCCAGCACTGTAAACCGATCGGTTTCTAGATCGCAACAGCCGGAGTAATCTGGACGCATGACGGACACGGCCTCCCGCACATCCACCCGCGACCGCCTCCTCGACGCCGCGGCCGAGCTCTTCCACCGCGAGGGCATCGGCGTGGGCGTCGAGGAGCTGTGCCGCGCGGCGGGGGTGTCCAAACGCTCGATGTACCAGCTGTTCGGCAGCAAGGACGAGGTGGTGGCGGCCAGCCTCGACCGCAGGATCCCGGCCACGGCGGCGCATCTGATGCCCGCCGCCGGCGACGGCCGGTCGCCACGGGAGCGGATCCTGTACCCGTTCGAACGCCTGGAGGAGTCGGCGGCCGAGCCCGGCTTTCGCGGATGCCCCTTCGTCAGCACGGCGGTGGAGGTCAAGTCGCCCGAGCACCCGGCGAGCACGGTCGCCCGCAAGGCCAAGAACCAGCTGACCGCGTTCTTCGAGGAGGAGGCCCGACGCGGCGGCGCCACGGACCCTGCGCTCCTGGCACGGCAGCTCACCGTGGTGTTCGACGGCTGCAACGCGCGCGCGGTCGTTCAGGCCCAGGGGCTCGACGGGCTCGCCGTCACCACGGCCGCCGCACTGCTCGACGCCGGCGGCCTGCGCGCGTGATCAGGGACGGTGCCAGTGGCGTAGCTTGTCGGGGTTCAGCATGATCCACACCGCGGTGATCCCGGTGTCGGCGACGCTCATGCCGATCACCGCCACCGCCTGACCCTCCCGGCGGACGACCAGCCCGGCCCTGCCGTTCACCGACTCGACGGCGACGTCGGTGTCCGGCTGACCGGCCAGCATGACGGTGACGAACCGGGCGACCGCCTCGGCGCCGCGTACCGGGCGCACCGCGGCGCGGAGCTTGCCCCCGGCATCGCTGACGACGGTGACCTCACCGTCCAGCACCTCCTTCAGCGCCGCCACGTCGCCTCGCACGCACGCCGCGGCGAACCGGCTCACCACCCGGTGGTGCCGGTCGCGTACGTCGCCCTGCGGCTCGCGCCTGACCGGACGCGGGGCGGCGAGCACGTCAGGGACGGCGCCCCGCGGCGGCCAGGACGGGACGCCGTCGGCGAGCAGTTCCAGGCAGACGATCCCCGCGGTACGCGTCAGCCAGGCCCGCGGCACCGCGATGCCGGCCCGTTCCGCGTCGTCGAGGGCGTACCAGCGGCGATAGGTCTCCTGCACGATCCCGTCGGCGGCCTCCGCCGAACCGGACATCCACACCGCGACCTCGAACAGGCGCCGCCGCTCGTCCAGCATCTCCGCGAGCGTCCCCGCGCTCTCCTCGGTCATGTCCCGCCTCCTTCAGAGCGCGGCTGCGCGTGGCTCAACGTGGTGATCCGCACGTTGTCCCCTTGTCGTCGGGTGTCGCGAGAAAAGACCGGACAGCCGGCCAGGATGTGACGTCCGCCACGGAAGGCGGCCAGGTCAGGCGCTCCTGAGCGACGGCTCGTACGCGCCGAGCTTGTGCGGGTTGCCGATCCACATGACGCGGTGGATGCCCTGCGGCGACGCGTCGATGGTGAGCAGCGCCACCTTCGTACGGCTGTGCCGGATCAGCACCCCAGGGCGGCTGTTCGCCTCCACCCAGGACAGGTCGGCCTCGCTCCAGTTCCGCGGCACCAGCGCCGCGTAGAACCTCGCCACGCGCAGGGGGCCGACCAGCGGGACGCGGGCCGCCCTGCGAACGCCGCCCCCGTCGGAGCTGCTGACGACGTCGGCCGCGAAGAGCTCCTCCAGGGCGGCGACGTTCCCCGTCTGGGCGGCGTCGAGGAAGACCCGCAGCAGCCGCCGGTGCTCGCTCCGGTCGACGGGCTCGCGCCGCTCGGCGGTCAGCCGCCTGCGGGCGCGGCTGACGAGCTGGCGGGCGTTGACCGCGCTGACCCCCAGGATCTCCGCGATGTCCGGGTACGGGTAGACGAACGCCTCCCGCAGCACGTACGCCGCCCGTTCTGTGGGGGAGAGCCTTTCGAGGAGCAGCAGGAAGGCGAGTTCGAGCGCCTCCCCGCGCTCCGCGCCCAGCGCGGGATCGTTGCCGGTGTCGACCGGCTCGGGCAGCCAGGGCCCGACGTAGGACTCGCGCCGCGCGCGGGCGGACTGGGCGACGTTGATGGACAGCCGCGTCGTGACGAGCGACAGGAACGCCTGCGGGTGCTCGACGCCCGCACGGTCGGTGTTCTGCCAGCGCACCCACACCTCCTGGAGGACGTCCTCGGCCTCCGCCACGCTGCCCAGCATCCGGTAGGCGATGCCGAACAGGCGCGGGCGCAGTTCAAGAAAGTCGGACGCCGCCTGGTCGAGGGCGTCCGCCCGGTAGTTCGTGTGCATGGTCCCCCGCACCCGTGTGCTCAAGCTTGTCGATCGTCCGGTATGGAGTCCTCTTCCAGCGCCTCCACCGCGTCCAGCAGGCCCCGCAGCGCGACCTGCTCGCGCTCGGCCTCCGTCGGGTCGAACAGCCAGTCGGTGACCGGCAGCTCGGCCTCCTCCTCCGGACGGCTGGCCTCGACGAGGGAGATCTCCGCCTCGACCTCGATCTTGAGCTCGTACAGGAAGTTGTCCTCGTCGCTCGACGCGTTCATGCGTGACTCCATACGTGGCTTGAGTGAGACGTCCGGTAAGGGGAGCGGGCGGGCGCGGTCCCTGCGCCACCCGGCACCCGCCCGTCCCCGGCTCATACGCAGCTAAGACAGGACGGCTGCCTGGCTTGTGACGGTTTCCGGGCAAAACTTCACGAGGGGTGGCCGGATGATCCACGGCCGGACGGCCGACGTAATGTGGACGACGGAGCGGGGGGCGACGACATGACGGGAACCGTGCCGGCGAGCAGGTCCGGCGAACCTGACGACCTCGAACAGGCCGCCTCGGTGTTCGCGACCGTGCGGCCACGGCTGTTCGGCATCGCGTACCGGATGCTGGGCAGTGTGGCCGAGGCCGAGGACCTCGTCCAGGAGGTCTGGCTGCGCTGGCAGGGCTACGACCGCGCCTCGGTGGACAACCCGGCGGCGTTCCTGGCGACAGTGGCCACGCGGCTCGCGATCAACGCGGCCCAGTCGGCCCGCGTGCGGCGCGAGGTCTACGTCGGCCCCTGGCTGCCCGAGCCGATCGACACCGGGGCCGACCCGTCCATCGGCGCGGAGCGGGGCGAGGCGCTGGAGCTGGCCGTGCTCGTCCTGCTCGAACGGCTCACCCCCACCGAACGGGCCGCGTACGTGCTGCGCAAGGCCTTCGACTACTCCTACCGGGAGATCGCCGACATCATCCAGGTGAAGGAGGCGACCGTACGCCAGCTCGTCAGCCGGGCCCGCAAGCACGTGCTGGCCGGGCGGCGCACGCCCGTGTCGCCGAAGGAACAGCGCAGGCTGCTGACGGCGTTCGTCGCCGCCGCCCGCACGGGCAACCTGGCGGCGCTGGAGGAGCTCTTCGCCGCCGACGTGATGAGCTACTCCGACGGCGGCGGCGTCGTGCGCGCGTCCCGCTTCCCCGTGGCGGGCGCCACCCGGGTGGCCAGGTACGTCAGGGCGTTCGCGAACCGCTTCTGGCCCGGCGTCGAGGTCCGGTACGCGAGCACGAACGCGCAGACCTCCGCCGTGCTGCTGCGCGAGGGAGCGGTGTTCGCGGTCGTCACGATCGACGCCTCCGACCGCGGCATCGAGCGGGTCATGTGGATGATGAACCCGGACAAGATCACCGCGGTTCCGGCGCCGTCCCGACCGTGACGGCCACCAGCAGGACGCACGCGGCCGCGATCACCGCGACCACGCCCGCCACGCCGACCCACGGCGTGGCGAGCGGCGCCGCCGCGACGGCGGCGACGCAGCCCGCGAGCGCGGCGGGACGGATCACCGGCCGGACCACGATCAGCCGGTGCACCGTCCACAGCAGGACGAGGAACACCGCCACCGGGACGGCGACCGCGTAACCGGCCACCTGCGGCGCGCCGGCGAGCGCGTGCCCGCTCCGCTCGACCGCGACCTCCAGACCGGCCCCGAGCGCCGCCAGGGCGGCGAAGACGCCGTAGTGGACGTACCCCCACGCGTAGGAGCGGTGGCGGCGCTCCCTGAGCCCGTCACCCGCCTCGACCAGGAAATACAGCCACCACAACGCGAACAGCAGCACGAGCCCGGAGACGGCGACGACGACGAACGGGCTGCTGAGCTCCGCCACGTCGAGCGCGGCCCGCACCCCCCGGCTCGCGGCGAGGACACCCTCACCGAGCAGGATGATCGCGAACAGGCCGTAGCGTTCTGCGATGTGGTGCGGATGCCAGGTCGTGGGCCCGCTCCGTTCCGCCCACCGCGGCACCGCGAGTTCCAGCACGATCAGGCAGAGGAAGAACGGCAGCTGCCACGACTCGGGCAGCGCGCCGGAGTCCGCGAGCACCTGCCGGAGCAGCCAGCCGGCCTCGGCGACGGCGATGCCGCCGGCATAGCGCAACGCGGTACGGCGGCCCGCCCGGTGCTCGACGCCGGCCCGTACCCACTGGGCGATGAGCCCTGCCCGCATGACGAGGTAGCCGAGCGTCACACCGGCGTAGTCGGAGTGGTCGGCGGCGGCCGACGCCCCGACCGCGATGACGAGGGCCCCGCCCATCTGCAGCATCGTCAGCAGCCGGTAGGCGACGTCGTCGGTGTCGTACGACGAGGCAAACCAGGTGAAGTTCATCCACGCCCACCAGATCGCGAAGAAGACCTGGAGGAAAGGGACCAGCCCGGCCAGGGCGTGACCGGCCGCGACGCTGTGCGCGAGCCGGTCCGTGACGGCCGCGATCGCCACCACGAAGGTGAGGTCGAACAGCAGCTCCAGCTGGCTCGACGCGCGATGGGGCTCGTCAAGGGGCCGTGCGTTCATCCGTACCCGGATGCGGCCGGGGGTTCGGGCTGCCGGCAAGGCGTGCTCCTGTCGCTGCGCGAGTCGTCCGGCAGGCAAGGACAGGACAGCGTTCCCGTGTGTGACAGCACACGGCTGTCACAGCTCGGCGAGCTGCGCTGTCTTAGCTGGTGACCGGGTGGTGAAGCCGCCCGAGGACACGAACATCTGGGAGTTCGTGAGACGACCCTGATCGGGTCAGCGCCGTGATGAATCCGCCGTGCGGAGGCCCGCCGCCTCGCCCGCACGACGGCTCCCCCGCGCTCGATGCCGAGCGCCAGGCGCCATCACACACGCATGCATGGAACGGAAGGAATTTGTGTTGTGACGCCATGCCCAACACCCAGAATCGACCGCGACGCCCCCTCGCCGGCCACCAAAGGCCCGGCCGCGCCGACGATCCAGATGGTCACCAAGCTGCAGCGCGAGCTGCAGAAGAAACAGCGTTTCGCCTCCGACGCCTCGCACGAGCTGCGCACGGCGGTCGCGGGGCTGCGCGCGGAGCTGGAGGAGGCGAGCCTCCATCCTGACCAGACCGACCTCGGCGACCTGCTCGGCAGCGCGCTGCGGGACGTCGACCGGCTGGACGCCATCATCACCGACCTGCGGGTCCTCGCCGAGATGGAGTCCGGCCTGCCGTGCCGGCCGCAGCGGATCGACCTGGCCGACCTCGTCCGCGAGGAGACCTCACGCAGGACGGACGGCATCGCGGTCGGGCTCCGGCTGGAGCGGGGGGTGACCGTCGAGGCTGTCCCGATCCGGATCAGCCGCCTGCTCACCAACCTGCTGGACAACGCCCAGCGGCACGCCAGGCACCTGGTCGAGATCGTGGTGACCAGCGACGGCGACAGCGCCGAGCTGACCGTCTCCGACGACGGCGACGGCATCGCGGAGGAGGAGCGGGACCTCGTCTTCCAGCGCTTCACCCGGCTGAAGGCCGCCCGCCTGCTCGACGGCGCGGGCACCGGCCTGGGCCTGGCCATCGCCCGCGACATCGCCCACGCCCATGTCGGCAGCCTGCACGTCAGGGACGCGGAGGCCGGCGGCGCGTGCTTCGTGCTGCGCCTGCCGCTCGCGGGCCCGATCGCCCCGGCGAGCCGCTGCGCGAGCACCGTCCTTGATCCATGAGCTCACCGAGCGGAAGAACGAGGGGAACATGATGCACATCAACCACGCCGCCCTGCTCACAGCCGTGTCGGCACCGTGCCTGGTCATGACGATGGACATGATCATCGTGGCCGTCAACCAGGCGTACCTCGACCTGTGCGGGCACCGGCGCGAAGAGGTGCTGGGCCGGTACGCGTCCGACCTGTTCCCCCGTGACCGCGTGGGTTCCGGTGAGGGACCGCTGGTTCCCGCCCGTCAGGTGGCGGCGCCGCAGCGGTACGGCGGGACCGCGTTCCGCTCCCTCGGCGTCCCCGTCACGAACCAGGCGGTGGTGCTGTTCGTCCCGCACGCGCAGGACGTCCAGGACGTCCTCCGGACGCCGTCACCCCGCACGCCCGCCGCGCGCGGGCCGGGGACGCGCGACGAGACCAGAACCGCCATGGACGCGCGACCCAACGCCCGCGACGAGACCAGAACCGCCATGGAGGCGCGGCTCAGCGCGCGCGCCGCGATGATCCGGCGGCTGAAGGAGCAGCTGCGGGCCGCCGACAGCCAGGCGGTCCGGCTGCTGGACCGCCAGCGCCAGTTCGCCACCGACGCCTCGCACGAGCTGCGCACGCCGCTCGCGGCGCTGCGCGTGGAGGTCGAGGAGGCGCAGCTGCACTCGGACGACGTCGACCTGCCCCGCCTGCTGCACCACGTGACGGACGGCATCGACCGGCTGGAGAGCATCATCGACGACCTGCTCCTGCTGGCCACGATCGAGTCGGGGGCCGACAGGACCCAGGACGACCTCGACCTGACCAGCGTGGTCGCGTCGGTGGCGGCCCGGCTGCCCGACAGCCTCGACGTCCGCCTCGACCTCGAACCCGCCGTGACGGTGGCGGCCGCCTTTCCGCAGCTCACCCGCCTGATCGCCAACCTGCTGGACAACGCCCGACGGCACGCCGCCCACCGGCTCACGATCTCGCTGCGCCGCTCTGACGGCCAGGCGGTGCTGACCGTCGACGACGACGGGGAGGGCATCTCGCCCGCCGACCGGGAGCGGGTGTTCCAGCGGTTCGTCCGCCTGGACTCCGCGCGCAGCCGCGACCGCGGGGGCGCCGGCCTCGGGCTGGCCATCGCCCGCGACATCGCCGAGGCCCACCAGGGCAGCCTGCACGTCGAGGACGCGGCCGGCGGCGGCGCCCGCTTCGTCCTCCGCCTACCCCTCATCCACTGACCAACCACGAACCTCAACCACCGGGCCCGGCTACGGGGCTCGACCACCGATTCGAAGGAATGTGACATGACCACCGTCTACACCGCCCGCCTGCAGGACCAGGTCGCGATCGTGACCGGAGCCGGGTCCGGCATCGGCCGCGCCGCCGCGATCGCGCTGGCCCGTGCCGGGGCGCGCGTGCTCGGCGTCGGACGCCGCGCCGACGCCCTGGAGCAGACCGCCGCCCAGCACCCCGCCATCGCCATCCTCCCCGCCGACATCACCGCCGACGGCGTCCCGTACGCGGTCGTCGAGGCGGCCGTCGAACGCTGGGGGCGGGTGGACGTCCTGGTCAACAACGCGGGCGCGACGGCCGTCATGCCGCTCGCCGAGACGGACGCCCGCCGCGTGTCCGACCTGTTCGCGCTGAACGTCACCGCGCCCAGCCTGCTCGCGCACGCGGCGCTGCCGCAGCTGCGCGCCAACCGCGGCGCGATCGTCAACGTCTCCAGCACGTTCGGCCACCGGCCGCTGCCGAGCGCCGCCCACTACGCCGCCACGAAGGCCGCCGTGGAGCAGCTCACGCGCAGCTGGGCGCTGGAGCTCTCGTCCGACGGCATCCGCGTCAACGCCGTCGCGCCCGGCCCCACCGAGAGCGAGGCGCTGATCGCCGCCGGCCTGCCGAGCGAGGTCGTCGAGCAGATCAAGCAGGACGAGGCCGCCAGCATCCCGCTCGGCCGCCGCGGCTTCCCCGACGAGGTCGCCACATGGATCGTCCACTTCGCCGACCCGGCCGCCACCTGGATCACCGGCCAGGTCCTCCCCGTGGACGGCGGCCTCAACCTCGTCTGACCGGGTGCTCCGAACGGACGCTCCGACCAGGCGCTTCGAACGGGCTCGGCGAACGCTCGGAACAGGCGCTCTTGGCGGGTACCGGGCGCGGCCTGGTCGGCATGCCGCGATCGGGCTATCATCGCGTTATGACGATGAATTCTGAGGGCGGCCGGTGTGTCAGCGCCGACATCGCCGCCGGTGTGTCCCCGGCGGCGGCGCTGTTCCACTCGCTCGCCGACGAGACGCGGCTGCGCATCGTGCAGCGCCTCGCGCGCGGCGAGGCGCGGGTGGTCGACCTGACCGGCGAGCTCGGGCTGGCCCAGTCGACGGTGTCCAAGCACCTCGCCTGCCTGCGCGACTGCGGGCTGGTCACCTACCGGGCCGAGGGGCGGCAGTCGTTCTACAGCCTCACCCGTCCCGAGCTCATGGACCTCCTCGCCTCCGCCGAGCAGTTGCTGGCCGCCACCGGCCGGCCCGTGGTCCTGTGGCCCACCCGCCCAACCACCCAGGAGCCGGCGTCGTGACGGACCCCGCACCAGCACCGGCACCCCGTCCGACGCTGCGGCGCCGTACGGCACTCCAGCAGACGGCGGCTGCGCAGCGGCGGGCGGTGCTGCAGCGGCGGATTCGGCTTCTGGTCGCCGTGACGATCACGTACAACGTGGCCGAGGCGGTGGTGGCCGTCAGCTCCGGCGTGATCGCCTCGTCGGCGGCGCTCGTCGGCTTCGGGCTCGACTCGGTGGTCGAGGTCGCCTCCGCCGCCGCGGTGGCGTGGCAGTTCTCGACGTCCGATCATGAACGCCGCGAGCGGGCGGCGCTGCGCGTCATCGCGGTGTCCTTCTACGCGCTGGCCGCGTACGTGAGCGTCGACGCCGTGCGGGCGCTGCTCGGCGCGGGTCAGGCCGAGCACTCCACGCCCGGTCTGGTCCTCGCCGCACTGTCGCTGCTGGTCATGCCGTTCCTGTCGTACGCGCAGCGGCGCACCGGCCGGGAGCTGGGCTCGGCCTCCGCCGTGGCCGACTCCAAGCAGACACTGCTGTGCACCTACCTGTCGGCCGTGCTGCTGGCGGGACTCGCCCTCAACAGCCTGTTCGGCTGGTCGTGGGCCGACCCGATCGCCGCCCTGGTGATCGCCGCGATCGCCGCCAAAGAAGGCCACGCCACCTGGCACGGCACCCCCTGCTGCACCCCCACCACTCCCCGCACCCCCGCCTCCACCGCCGACGCCTGCTGCACCTCCGCCACCGGTGGTTGCACCCCCGCCCCGACCGGAGCGGCGGTCAGCCCAGGTCTGGGTGGGGGGCGTAGCGGTCGGGGTGGATGAGGGAGAGGGCGCGGTCGTCCGCCATGAAGGTGTCGTGGTCGCCGATGCGCCACCCGGCCTGCATCAGCGGCAGGACGAGCGGGTTCACTCCCGGTAGCGCGATGCGGGCCGTCGCCGCACCGGTGGTCTCGCTCGCTGCGGCGAGCGTGCCGAGCACCGCGTCCGCGCAGTCCTGCGGCGTGTCGCCCCCGGCCGGGCCGATCAGGATCTCGCTCCCGATCGGCCGCGCGAAGGCGTAGCCACGGCCGGTCGTGTACGGCGTCACGCCCGACGTGCGGGCGTACCAGGCGAGGGTGTCGGGCCGCGCTCCGCCCGCGGCGCGCGCGTCGAGGTCGGCGACGTCCTCAGGACGCACCTCCCGGACCGGCGAGCCAGGAGTCGCGGCGGGAGGCCCGGCCCGGTGCACGCCAGGCGGTGCGGTGGAAGGCCAGGTGGGAGGCGTGGTGGCCGGGCCGTGGAGGTAGAGGAGTGGGCACCAGGCGCGTAGTCCGTGCCGCAGGTAGAGGCCCATCGCGCGCGGGTCCGAGGAGGCGAACGTGACCTTCGGCCCGTCGCCTGCCAGCAGCTCCGCCAGGAGGGCGCGGCCGACTCCGGACGACTGCCGCTCGCGCAGCACGAACAGGTCGCCGAGGTGGGTGACGGAGCCCCGGCGCAGCGTGCCGCCGAAACCGTGGGCCCGGCCGTCCGCGCTCGGGGCGAGAAGGAGCGTGCCGAAGAGCCGCTCGGCGTCGAGGAAGTCGGGAGTCGCGGGCCATCCCTTCAACAGCCCGAACCGCTCGGCCACCGCCCGCACGGCAGGCATGTCACTCTCCGCCGCCGCCCGTACAGCGGGCACGCCGTTCTCGGCCGTCCTCGGCACATCGTTCTCCGTCACACCGCCCCCTGCCCGAGGCCTTCGACCGTACCGCGCCCCCGTGGCCACGTTCGTGCTGGTCAGCGAGGGGAGGCAGAGCCAAGACCCTCGAACAGGGCCGGCCCGAGGGGCGCTCCGGCCGGGGGCGCCCCTTCGTCCGGCGAAGGGCGGCGGCCCTCCTGGAGCGAGCACCTCACGCCCGGGCGGCCAGCTCGACGTAGTAGGGCTTCATCGCGGGGTAGTAGGCGTCGAAGTCGGGCGCGGGCGAGCCGTCGCGCGCGGCCACGAGCAGGTCGAGGTAGTACTCCCAGCCCGGGCCGACCTCGCCGATCTCCTCCTCGGTGTCGAGGTGCTGGACGAACCGCAGCCGCGTCACCCCGTCAGCCTCGGACAGCAGCATCTCGAGGCGCCAGGTGCCGTATTCGTCGGACGCCGACAGGGCCAGCCGCCGTGGCGGTTCGCACGCGTCGATGCGCATGTCGAGCCACGGCTTCTCGTCCTCGAACACCATCTGCACCTTGATCGTGCCGCCGGGCGCGGCGTCGCCCTCCCACGGCCCGAACCAGCGGGCCGTGCTCTCGGGCTCGGTGAGGCTCTCCCAGACGTCCTCGACGGAGGCGCGGAACGAGCGGGTCAGGACGAGATCGCTGCCGGTTCCGGTACGGAACAGCTCGCCGGTAGGGGGACGGCTCATCAGATACCTCCGAGGAAACCCCCGCCTTCAGGCGGGGAAAGGAAGTCGGACCCCTGCGGAGCAGGACAGGGGCAGGTGATTCGCCGCCAGGCGAACCGCCGTTTCGAACAAACACACGATTCTTGAACTGATCGCGCCGTAGGATGTGCGGCGTGGCGCAGCTGGTGAAGCGGGCCTACAAGTACCGTTTCCACCCGACTCCCGAGCAGGCCGAGGAGCTTGCCCGGACGTTCGGCTGCGTGCGCCTCGTCTACAACAAAGCCCTGGAAGAGCGCACCCGCGCCTACACCCTCGAAGGGCGACGCGTCTCCTACGTGGAGTCGTCCGCGCGTCTGACGGAGTGGAAGCGCAGCGGAGAGTTCGCCTTCCTGTCCGAGGTGTCGTCGGTCCCTCTTCAGCAGGCGCTGCGGCATCTTCAGGCGGGGTTCGCGAACTTCTTCGCCAAGCGCGCCAAGTATCCGACGTTCAAGAGCAGAAAGAAGTCGCGCCTGTCGGCGGAGTACACGCGGTCGGCGTTCCGCTGGCGGGAGGGCCGGTTGACGCTGGCGAAGATGGATGCTCCGCTGGCGATCGTGTGGTCGCGTCCTCTTCCTGAGGGTGCGGAGCCGTCCACGGTCACCGTGTCGAAGGACGCGGCGGGTCGCTGGTTCGTGTCGATGCTGGTCGAAGAGAAGATCAGTCCGCTGCCGCCCGTCGTGTCGAACGTGGGGATCGATGCCGGGATCACGGCGCTGGCCACGCTGTCCACTGGCGAGAAGATCGTCAACCCTCGTCACGAGCGTCGTGACCGGCGAAGGCTCGCCAAGGCGCAGCGTGCACTCGCCCGTAAGGAGAAGGGGTCGAACAACCGTGCCAAAGCCCGGCGCACGGTGGCCCGCGTCTACGCCCGGATCACCGATCGCAGAAGGGACCACCTGCACAAGGTCACGACACGGCTTGTTCGCGAGAACTGTGAGGATGAGGGTGTGCCGCTTCGAGCCCCGGCTTGACCCGCGCGAGAACAGACCATGGTCAAGAACCACTCGCTGGCCCGCGCCATCTCCGACGCCTCCTGGCGGGAGCTGCGGTCCATGCTGGAGTACAAGGCGCGGTGGTACGGGCGGACCGTGGTGGCGGTTGACCGCTGGCTCCCGTCGTCGAAGCTGTGCTCGGCGTGCGGTGCTCTGCAAGACAGGATGCCGTTGAACATCCGCGAATGGACATGTGCCTGTGGTGCCGTCCATGACCGGGACGTGAACGCGGCCAAGAACGTGCTCGCCACCGGGCCGGCGGAGAGCTGAAACGCCTGTGGAGCTGGTGTAAGACCTCAACGGAGACCTCCGAGCGGGCAACTGGCTGTGAAGCAGGAAGGCCCACGGGCGACCGTGGGAATCCCCCTCCTTCAGGAGGGGGAGGATGTCAAGCGGTGTTCTCCTTGGCTTCGTCGGCCGCACCGCGCGCACGGCGCCGGCGGCGGGTCCGGTAGACCTCTGTCTCCAGCGCGTCGAGGCGCTGCTCCCAGCCGTGCGGCTGGACGAACTGGGCGAGCCACGCGGAAAGCTGGGTGAACTGCCGGGCGTCGAGCTCGTAGAGCCGCTGCCTGCCGACCAGCTCATCGCGGACGAGCCCGCTCTGTCTGAGCACGCGAAGGTGGCGGCTCACTGCCGGCCTGCTGATCCGGAAGCGCCCGGCGATCTCCCCCGCCGAGAGCCGCCCGTCACGCAGCATGACCAGGATCTCCCGGCGTACCGGGTCGGCGATGGCCCCCACCACGTCATCCACACCAGAAAGCGTAACCATCAGGTTACGCGTTTGTCGACAGGATCCACCGGACGCCGACCGAAGCTCGTTGACACCTCGATGCGCACACCACGACAGGTGAGAGGCCCCGGTTGACAACCGTGCTCAACCGGACGGATCACGATAAGTCTTGATTGTGAGGTAGATCACTTCTATCGTCGGGAATATGGGCTCCTCCGTGCGACTTACGCCCGCTGTGAGGTTTTCTCTGGTTTCTGTGTGGCTCGTTGAGCGGCTGCACATCGATCTTTGCCGTGTGACCGGCTCCAGCTGTCGCTGATCGCGCTGACGTAAGCGCTCCATCACCACCCTCTCCTCACCCACCCCCCTTCGCATGCCCTCCTTCGGCATGCCGTTTTTCGGAGCCAACATCATCGTGAAAAGATTCTCGTTCTCCCTGCAGCTGCTGCTGGGCCTGGTCGTCGGCGCCCTGCTGGGCTTCGCCGCCCGCATCTGGGACCTCGCCTGGCTGGGCAGCACTCTCACCGAGGTCGGAGCCATCTTCGTCCAGCTGCTGAAGCTGGCCGTGCCGCCGCTGGTCTTCACCGCCGTCGTGGTCAGCGTCGCCAACCTCCGCAACGTCAACGGCGCGGCCAGGCTGGCGAGCAAGACCCTGCTCTGGTTCCTCGCCACCGGGCTCATCGCCGTCATCATCGGCCTCGGCCTCGGCCTGATCCTCAACCCCGGCCAGGGCGTCACCCTGAGCACCGAGGGCGTCAAGGCGCCCGAGCACGTCGGTTCGTGGGTCGACTTCCTCACCGGCATCATCCCGACGAACATCGTCACCGCGTTCACGGAGCTGAACGTCCTCCAGATCGTCTTCCTGGGGGTCGTCCTGGGCGCGGCGGCCCTGGCGATCGGCGAGAAGGCCGAACCGTTCCTCACCTTCAGCCGCTCGATCCTCGAACTGGTGCAGAAGGCGCTGTGGTGGGTCATCCGCCTCGCCCCGATCGGCACCGCCGGCCTGATCGGCAAGTCGGTCACGAACTACGGATGGGACCTGCTCGCCCCGCTCGCGAAGTTCAGCCTCGGCGTCTACGTCGGCTGCTTCATCGTGCTGCTCGCCGTCTACCCGACGCTGCTCGCGCTGGTCGGCAAGGTCAACCCGATCACGTTCTTCCGTAACGCGTGGCCCGCGATCGAGCTGGCCTTCGTCTCCCGCTCGTCGGTCGGCACGCTGCCGCTGACGCAGAAGGTCACGATCGACCGACTCGGCGTCGACCGCGACTACGCCTCCTTCGCCGTGCCGTTCGGCGCGACCACCAAGATGGACGGCTGCGCCTCGGTCTACCCGGCGCTGGCGGCGATCTTCGTGGCGCAGGTGTTCAACATCCCGCTCGGGATCGGCGAGTACCTGCTCATCGCGTTCGTCTCCGTGGTCGGCTCGGCGGCGACGGCCGGTCTGACCGGTGCGACCGTCATGCTCACGCTGACGCTGAGCACGCTGGGGCTGCCGCTCGAGGGCGTCGGCCTGCTGCTGGCGATCGACCCGATCCTCGACATGATCCGTACGGCCACCAACGTGGCCGGGCAGATCGTGGTGCCGGTGCTCGTCGCGCGCGGTGAGAACCGCATCGACGAAGCGGTGCTCAACGCTCCCCCGCAGCCGCTCGACGAGTCCCCGGCGACCGCGCCGCGCCCGACCGCCGAACCGGCCGTCGCATGACCCGTACGAACCGGCGGAACTAGACAGCGGAGCGGGCGCCCCTCGGGAGGAAGGGCGCCCGCTCTGTCTTTCCGGCCCTCCTCACGAGACCGGAAGGCCCTGGCGACCGGTACCGGCCGTTTCGGACATCGCTCACGCTACGCCGCCCCGATGATCAGTTCTGTGCAGAAAGACCCATAAGGCCGCCTTGTGTGCATTAGTACGCACATCCAGGGACAACTCCCAGCACGGCCGGGACACGTCCGCCGGCCGCCCGAAGCGGTAAAAGGGCATAGAAGCCAGGCGGTGCGGCTGCTCGAATGATCTTCGCGCGCGGGCTGTCCTGCTGAGGCGTCCGGCCCGCGCGCCTGCGGACGACCGCAGCCGTCTACGAGCCAGTGAAGGATGCACGTGGAACAGAACCAGCTTGGCCGGCGCAGTCTGATCGCCGGCGGGCTTGCCGGTATCGCCGCCACCGCGGTGGCCTCCCCCGCGTCGGCCGCCACGAGTGACGGGCCCGCGCAGGTGCAGGAGCGACTGCGCGGCTACACCCTGCCGCTCAGCCCGCGCGGAGTGGCGAACGTGGTGTCGGCGCCCCCGTGGCACTACGCGGGCGACGTCGTCGGTGTGGAGTTCTGGACCTCCGCCGACGCGGCCGCGGCGAGCCTTCCCACCGGGCTGACCCCTGACCCGTCGTCCTCCGGACACGGGTACGCGTTGTTCATCGACTGGCAGTTCACCGGCGAGCACGACGAGCACCTCGACCCGGTGCGCAGCCTGTACAGCGAGTTCCTGGTGCTCCTGGACGCGTACTGGAAGGACACCCCCGTCGCCTGGTGTCCCTACATCTACGTCGACAACGACGCGGCACTGGCGCGGGGCTGGGTTCAGGGCTTCCCGAAGAAGCTGGGCTCCGTGCACCAGACGCGGGCCTTCCCCGTCCCCGGCAAGGCGGCGCCGATCGTGGGCCCGGGCGGCACGTTCGCCGCCAGCCTGTCGGCCGCCGGGCGACGCCTCGCGGAGGCGCAGGTCACGCTGCAGCAGACGTCGAACACGCTGCCCGCGCTCGGCCGCCCCATCGTCAACCTGCGGCACTTCCCGCGCCTGACGGCGGGCCGGCACGACGACCCGGCCGTGCACGAACTCACCATGTCGATCCTGGACGATCCCAAGGTGGCGGGCACCTGGACCGGCTCCGGCAGGCTGAGCTTCCTGCCCGCCCCCGGTGAGGAACTGGCCGATCTGAAGATCGTACGCACCGGGATCGGCTTCCGCGGCTCCCTGTCGTACAGCGTGACCGACCTGCGCATCCTCGACTGACGTTTCGGGCCTGCTCACCGGGCATGAGGACATCCGGCCCGCCGGCGCCACTCGGCGCCGGCGGCCACCATTCCGCGAGCATGGCGAGGAGTCCGGTGTGAGCGAACAGCAGGATGTGGTCGAGGTCCTGGTCACCGACCACCGCGAGGTCGAGGGGATGTTCGGCGAGCTGGAGCGGATGACCGGCCGGTACGACGAGAAGGTCAAGCTGCTCGCCGAACAGGTGGTCATCGAGCTGGTACGGCACGCCGTGGCCGAGGAGGCGTACCTCTATCCGGCCGTGCGCGAGCACGTGCCCGGCGGCGATCCGCTCGCCGACAAGGAGCTCGCCGAGCACGCCGAGGCCGAACGGACCATGAAGAAGCTGGAGGAGCTGCAGCCGGACGACGAGGCGTTCTGGCCGACGATGGACCGGCTGATGGCCGAGATCCGGCAGCACGTCCGCGACGAGGAGAACGACCTGTTCCCGCGGCTGCGGCAGGCGTGCTCCGAGGAGCAGCTGAAGGAGCTGGGCGAGAAGATCCAGCGGGCCAAGAAGACGGCACCCACGCGTCCGCACCCCTCCGCGCCGGACGAACCGCCGGCCAACAAGCTGCTGGCCCCGGGAGCCGGGCTGGTGGACCGCCTGCGCGACGTCCTCACCGGCCGGGGCCGCTGAGGCTGTTAAACGTGCATCGGCACGGGCAGCCCGCCAGCGTATGACTCATGGTCACTGGAGGATGTGATGCGGCTGCCGCCGGCCCGCGGTCCGATCACCGAGGCCCTGTTCGGAACGCTGGAAGGCCCGCCGGGGGCCACGCCGCTGGACGCCGCCGTCGCGGCGCTCGGCGCGGACTTCGACAACGAGGACACGCAACTGGCCCTGTTCGCCTGCTACGAGCTGCACTACCAGGGTTTCGACGACGTGGACGACCGCTGGGAGTGGGACCCGGAGCTGCTGACCCTCCGGGCCTCCCTCGAACGGCGCTTCGAGCGGTACCTCGCGGCGGTCGTCCCGCATACCGAGAGCGTCGAGCCGTCCCTCGTGCGGGCGGCGCTGGTGGCGCTGACCGAGGCGGACGAGGGGCCGCCGCTGTCGCTGTTCCTGCAGCGCGAGGCCGACCTGGACCACTTCCGCGAGTTCGTCACGCACCGGTCGATCTACCACCTGAAGGAGGCCGACCCGCACACGTGGGCCATCCCGCGCCTCAGCGGCGCGCCGAAGGCCGCGCTCGTGGAGATCCAGTCCGACGAGTACGGCGGCGGCCGGCGCGAGCGCATGCACTCCGAGCTGTTCCGCACCACGATGCGCGGTCTCGGCCTGGACGACTCGTACGGCGCCTACCTGCACCGCGTGCCCGGCGTGACGCTGGCCGTCTCCAACGTGATGTCGCTGTTCGGCCTGCACCGCAGGTGGCGCGGCGCGCTGCTCGGTCACCTGGCGGCGCTGGAGATGACGTCCTCGCTGCCCAACCGCCGCTACGCCACGGGGCTGCGCCGGCTCGGCATCGAGCCCGCCGTCGTGCGCTTCTACGACGAGCACGTCCAGGCGGACGCCGCGCACGAGCAGATCGCCGCGAACGACATGTGCGGGCAGTTCGCGGCCGCCTTCCCTGAGTGCACGGGCGACATCCTGTACGGCGCCGCGTGCGCGCTGGAACTCGAACGCCGCTGGGCCGAACACGTGCTGGGCCACTGGCGGCGCGGCACCGACTCCCTGCTCCCGCGCCGCGTCCCGGCATGAACGGCCCCCCGCTGGATCTCGACTACGTGCTGCCGTTGCGCTGGACCGACGACCGCGGGCTCGACGAGCTGACCGCGTACCTGAACTGGCTCAGCCGCCACGCGCGGGTGATCGTCGTGGACGGGAGCCCGGCCGAGCTGTTCGTGCGGCACGCCCGCCGCTGGTGGGGCGTCGTCCGGCATGTCCGCCCGGGGGACGAGCTGCGCTGCGCCAACGGCAAGGTCGCGGGCGTGACGACCGGGCTGCGGCTCGCGACCGGCGACCGGGTGGTCATCGCCGACGACGACGTCCGCTACGACGCGGCGGGGCTGGCCGCCGTGCACGCCCTGCTGGGGGCCCACGAGCTGGTCAGGCCGCAGAACTACTTCGCGCCGCTGCCCTGGCACGCCCGCTGGGACACCGCGCGCACGCTGCTCAACCGCGGCCTAGGCGGCGACTACCCGGGGACGTTCGGCGTCCGGCGCGGGTTCTTCCTGCGCATCGGCGGCTACGACGGCGACGTCCTGTTCGAGAACCTGGAGCTGATCCGCACCGTCCGCGTACACGGCGGGCGCGAGGCGCGCCCGCTCGGTCTGTACGTCAGGCGGCTGCCGTGCGACACGCGCCGCTTCTGGTCGCAGCGGGTCCGCCAGGCCTACGACGACCTCGCGCAACCGGCCAGGATGGCGGTGTTCCTCGCCGTGCTGCCCGCGCTGTCGTTCGTACGGCGGCCCCGCACGGTGCTGGCCGCGTCCGTCGCGGCGGTCGCGCTGGCCGAGACGGGGCGGCGGCGGGCCGGTGGGCGGCGGGTCTTCCCCGCCTCGGCGGCGCTGCTCGCGCCCGTGTGGCTGCTGGAGCGCGCCGCCTGCAGCTGGCTGGCGCTCGGAGCGGCCCTGGCCGGCGGGGTGCCGTACGCGGGCGGCCGGATCCGCCTGGCCGCCCATTCCGTCCGCTCGCTACGCCGGCGGGTCGGGCCGGCTGGGGGCGCGGAATCCGGCGGTCTTGTGCGAACCATCGCAGAACGGCTTGACCGACGACAGACCGCACCGGCACAGCGCGACCGTCGCCCGGCCGGCGTCGATCAGCTCGCCGTCCTCGGTGCGCAGCTCGAAAGGCCCGCGTAGGAGCAGCGGGCCGTCCTCGCAAGGGGTCACGGTGACCACATCTCTCATGCGTCACCTCCTGCCCCACCAGGCGGCCGTCAGCCCGGTTCGAGCCGTTTACTTCGCTCACCGAGGGTATGGGCGGACCGAGCACGCGTGGAGGAGGCGTAGCACCCGATGCCGTCGCTGGACATGCGCCACCAGCACCACACCGGCGTGACCGTGATCACGCTGGCGGGAGAGCTCGACCTGAGCGGCTGCGCCCGGTTGGGCGACTACATCGCCGAGGTCCGCCAGACGCCCGCCGACCACCTCGTCTTCGACATGGGCGAGGTCACGTTCGTCGACAGCCACGGGCTGCGCGTGCTCCTGGACGCCTACACCTTCGCCCAGGAGCACGGCGGCACCGTCCACCTGACCGCGCTGCGGGGGCTGCCCGCCCACCTCGTCGAGATCACCGGCATCGGCGACCACGTGCGCCTGCACACCAGCACCGAGATCGCCCTGGCGGCCATCTCCGTCATGCCCGACTTACCGCCGCCGGCCGGTGCCGTCGCCGGTGTCCCTGAGCCCGCGCTCCACGACCAGGCGGACGGCGGGACGCGGCGGGCGCGCTGAGCGGCCCGCCACGCCGGATCAGCCGGGCAGCGTCTCCCCGCCGATCGGGGCCAGCACCTCGCCCGTGTAGTACGACGACAGCCGCTCCGCCGCGAAGAACACGTACGAGGGCGCGATCTCGTCGGGGTCGGCGGCCCGCCGCATCGGCACCTGCTCGCCGAAGTGCTCCACCTTCTCCTGCGGCATGGTCGCCGGGATCAACGGCGTCCACACCGGTCCTGGAGCGACCGCGTTCACCCGGATCCCCCGCTCGACCAGGCTCTGCGCCATCGAGTACGTGAAGGCGTTGATGGCGCCCTTGGTGGCGGCGTAGTCGATGAGCGTCCTGTTGCCGCGCAGGCCGTTGATCGACGACGTGTTGATGATCGCCGACCCTTCCCGCAGGTGGGGCAGGGCCGCCTTGGTGACGCGGAAGTAGCTGTGGATGTTCACCGCGAACGTGTGCTCCCACTGCTCGTCGCTCAGCTCCTCCAGCGAGTCGACCGGCGCCTGGTAGGCCACGTTGTTGACGACGATGTCGAGCCCGCCCAGCTCGGCGACCGTCCGCTCGACCACGGACGCGCACACCTCGCTGTCGGCCAGGTCTCCGGGCAGCAGCACGCACCGCCGCCCGGCCGCCTCCACCAGCTTCGCGGTGTGGCGCGCGTCGTCGTGCTCGCTCAGGTAGGCGATGGCGACGTCGGCCCCCTCCTTGGCGAAGGCCACGGCCACCGCGCGGCCGATCCCCGAGTCGCCGCCGGTGACCAGGGCCCGTTTGTCCTTCAGCAGGCCGCTGCCGGGGTAGTCGCGCATCTCGTCCCGCGGTTCCGGGGTCATCTCCCCCGTACGGCCCGGGTAGGGCTGTCGCTGCGCGGGAGGCGTGGTGTCCGATTGCTCAGGCATGGCCATCGACGTGCCCCCGTTCCTGGCCGGCTAACGTCAGGTGAGCACGCGCGGGGGCATCGCGGTGCCGTACAGCTTCTGGGCGTAGGACGCGTACGCCGCGACGGACAGGTCTCTGATGACCAGCCGCAGGTCGGCGGGCAGGGCGGCGATGACGCCGTCGATCGTCTCCAGATCTGACTCGTACATGAGCATGCCGACGATGACGGGTACCGCGTCGGGCGGGTTGTGCGCGATGCCCTCCTTGCCCGCGCGCGCGTACTCCTCCCTGCTCAGATGGCGTTCGATGAGCGGGACGACCCGCTCCTCCTCCAGGCTGAGGTGCGTCTCCAGCACCGGCACCAGCTCGTCGAGCGCCCTGGCGACCGCGGCCCTGGCCCTGGCGGAGGCGTCCTCACGCCAGGCGGCCAGCGCCATGTTCAGCCGTACGTAGCCGTGGTGGATGCGCGTGTGCTGCTCCTCCATGACCAGCACGATCGGCGCGAGCTCCGCCCCCACCCGTTCCAGCAGCAGGGGCCAGAGGTACTTGTCCTCGGCCGTGTGGTGGCCGTGCAGCACGTGGTTCAGCAGCGCGATGTGGTCGGCGACGACCGTGGCACGGTGCAGGTCGCCGACCCGCGCGGCGCGGACCAGGTCGGGCGTGTTCCCGTATTCGCGGCGGAACATGGTGTGCATCGCGAACATGTCGCGCGTGTCGGCGAGACGTCCCTGTCTCATGCTGAGTCTTCCCCCGATGACTTCGGCGCCGGCCGGCTCGGTGGCGGACCTGGTTCCCGGTCAGGTCGGCCCCGGACGGCACGCTTTCTTCAGTTCGCGCGGGTGGCGGCACCCGCCCCGCGGTTCCCCCCGGAGAACCACGAGCCACGCAGGGCGGACCTTACGCGGGATGCCACACACCGGGCAAGCGCCACGAATCGGGAAATCGTCCCTACGACGCGCTGACCCGGCATCGACGGCTCAGGCGCGGAACGTCCGCCGGTAGGCGTCCGGCGGCACGCCGACCGCGCGGTGGAAGTGACGGCGCAGCGTCGTCGCCGTGCCCATGCCCGCCGCCGCGGCTATGACGTCGACACTGTCCTCCGTGGTCTCCAGCAGCTCCTGCGCGCGGCGGATCCGCTGCGTCAGCAGCCACTGCAGCGGCGTCGTGCCGGTCACCGAGCGGAAGTGGCGGGCCAGGTGGCGCGAGCTCATGTTCGCCTGGCGCGCCAGGTCCTCCACGGTGAGCGGCTCGTCCAGCCGCGCCATCACCCAGGGGAGCAGTGCGCCCAGCGGATGGCCGTCCTGGGCGGGCACCGGCGTGGTGACGTACTGGGCCTGGCCGCCCGCCCGGTGCGGCGGCACGACGAGGCGGCGCGCCACCACGTTCGCGACGGCCGAGCCGTGGTCGCGGCGGACCAGGTGCAGGCACAGGTCCAGCGCGGCGGCCTTGCCGGCGGACGACAGCACGCTGCCGTTGTCGACGTAGAGCACGTCCGGATCGACCTCCACCCGCGGATAGCGCGCGGCCAGCTGCCCGGTGTGGGCCCAGTGCGTCGTGGCGCGCAGCCCGTCGAGCAGGCCGGCGGCGGCGAGCACGAACACGCCCGTGCACAGGGAGGCGACCCGCGCGCCCGCCTCGTGCGCCGCGCGCACCGCCGCGACCAGGTCGGCCGGCGGGTCCTCGTCCACGTCGGCCAGGGCGGGCACGATCACGGTGCCGGCGTCCGCCAGCCGGTCGAGCCCGAAGTCGGGCTCGATCACGAACCGGCCGATCCGCACGGGGTGCTCGCCGCACACCCGCACGTCGTACCAGGGGGCCGGCACCGCGTCCGGGGCGGATCCGAAGATCTCGTACGCGAGGGACAGCTCGAAGTGCAGCATCCCGTCGGTGGCGGCGACGGCGACGGAACGCGACGCAGGGGTCATGTCCGGAATTGTACGGGTCATGTCGTTCCAGACACTGGGCGTCGCCCGGCAATCAGGACAGCATTCCCGTGTCACAACATTTCGAGCAGGTGGGAGCGGGCATGGGAGCGGGTCAGAAAGTCGCGGTGTTCGGCGCGTACGGGCACACCGGGCGGTTCGTGGCCACGGAGTTACGCGAGCGTGGCCACGTCCCGCTGCTGCTCGGCCGCGACCTCGACAAGCTGCTGGCGATGGCACGGGAAGGCATGGAGTCGCGGCAGGCGTCGGTCGACGACCCGGCCTCGCTCGACCGGGCCCTGGTGGGGGCCGCGGCGGTGGTCAACTGTGCCGGGCCGTTCGCCGCGACGGCCGGCCCGGTGGTCGAGGCGGCGCTGCGGGCCGGCATCCCGTACGTGGACGTGGCGGCCGAGATCGAGGCGAACGTCGACACCTTCGCCCACTTCGCCGAGCCGGCCCGCGCCCGAGGCGGCGTGGTGGTCCCCGCGATGGCCTTCTACGGCGGCCTCGGCGACCTGCTCGTCACCACCGCGATGGGCGACTGGACGGCCGCGGACGAGGCGCACGTCGCCTACGGCCTCAGCAGCTGGCACCCGACCGCCGGGACGGTCGCCTCGGGCGTGGTCTCGGGGCAGCGGCGGGCCGGCCGCCGCGTCCGCCACACCGGCGGGCGGCTGCAGTACCACGACGACGCCCTGCCCACCCTGGAGTGGCGCTTCCCCGCCCCGCTCGGCCCGCAGCGCGTCATCGGCGAGTTCACCATGGCGGACGTCGTCACCGTGCCCAGCCACCTGGCCGTCCCCGAGGTGCGTACGTACATGACCGCCAACGCGGCCGCGGACCTGTCCGCCCCGAACGCGGCGTCGCCGGCCGCCGTCGACGAGCGCGGGCGTTCCGCGCAGACGTTCGTGGTCGACGTGCTCGTCCGCTCCGGCGGGGCCGAACGCCGCCTGTCCGCCTCCGGCCAGGACATCTACGCCATCAGCGCACCCCTCGCGGTGGAGGCCGTCGAGCGCGTCCTGTCCGGCAGGGTCAGGGCCACCGGCGTGGTGTCCGCGGGGGCGGCCTTCGACGCCCCCGACTTCCTCCGCGCGCTGTCCCCGCACCTCTCGCTGCACATCCCGGCCGGAGCGGTGTGAGGCACACCCATCGGAAGATCGATAACGCGGGCGAGTAATGTCGACATGACGACCCGCGGCTTCTGAGGACGGTGGGGTGAAGCGCGACCACGCACGTGCCGACGGCTCGGCCCGCGACGGGTCCGCGCCCAACGCCATCTGCGTCGGAGGGCCCTGCGACCGCATGCTCACCCGCATCCACCAGGACGTCGGCTGCGTGCAGGTGCCGTCCCGCGCCGACGGGCCGCCCCGCAACGTCACCTACCGGATCACCTCAGGACGCCTGCACCACCCGTCGAGCGAGGTCCCGTTCACGGTGCTGGTCTGGAGCGGCGCCGGATAGGCGCTCACGTCGGGTACGCCTGCGTCTCGGTGGCCTTGACCGACGCCCAGACCGTCCGGCCAGGGGTCAGGTCAAGGTCGGCGACCGCGGCGGGCGTGATGTCGGCGAACGCCGGGATCGGTCCGTCGAGATGCACCCGTACGTTGTCGCCGTGCCGTTCGACGCCCTCGACGCGCGCCCGCCACACGTTGCGCGGGCTGCCGTCCGGCCGGGAGCGGTAGAGCGCCACGGCCGACGGCGGGAAGGCGACGAACGCGGGCCCCTCCACCGGGTTGGCGGTGCTCATCAGCAGCTCGCCGACCTTCACCCGCGGCCCGTCGGCGACGCCCCGGTACAGGTTGAGCCCCACCAGCCGGGCCACGTAGTCGGTACGCGGCCGGCGGGCCACCTCGGCGGGCGTGCCCTGCTGGACGATCGCCCCCTGCTCGACGACGACCAGCCGGTCGGCCAGCACCATCGCGTCCAGCGGGTCGTGCGTGACGAGGACGGTCGCGCCGTCGAACTCCGCCAGGTGCCGGCGCAGCCCCGCGCGGACCTCCAGCCGGGTGTGGGCGTCGAGCGCGGCGAGCGGCTCGTCGAGCAGCAGCAGCCGGGGCCGTACGGCGAGCGCGCGGGCCAGCGCGACCCGCTGCGCCTGGCCACCGGACAGCCGCCGGGGCTTGGCCGCCGCGTGGTCCGCGAGGCCGACGCGGTCGAGCAGGCCGGCCGCGACGCGGCGGGCCTCGGCCTTGGGCACGCCCCGGCAGCGCGGTCCGAAGGCGACGTTGTCGAGCGCCGACAGGTGCGGGAAGAGCAGGTAGTCCTGGAACACCATGCCGATGGGACGCCCCTCGGCGGGCAGGGTGTGCAGCGGCCGCCCGTCGAGGTCGATCCGTCCCGCGCTCATCGTCACGAGCCCGGCGAGGGCGCGCAGCGCGGTGGTCTTGCCCGCGCCGTTGGGGCCGAGCAGGGCGACGACCTCGCCCGGCGCGACGCGCAGCGCGATGTCGAGGGTGAACGCGGGCCTGGTGACGACCAGGTGGGCGTCGAGCGTCACGGCGCGGCCACCCATCGGTCGCGCAGACTGGCCAGGACGACGACCGAGACCGCCAGCAGCACCAGGCTGAGCACGATGGCGGCCTCAGGGTCGGTCTCCAGCGCCAGGTAGACGGCGAGCGGCATCGTCCGGGTGGTTCCGGGGAAGTTGCCGGCGAAGGTGATCGTCGCGCCGAACTCGCCCAGGGCCCGCGCCCAGCACAGCACCGCCCCTGCCACCACCCCCGGCATGATCAGCGGCAGCGTGACCCGCCGGAAGACCGTCCAGCGTCCTGCGCCCAGCGTGGCCGCCGCCTCCTCGTACCTGCGGTCGGCTGCGCGCAGCGCCCCCTCCACGCTGATCACCAGGAACGGCATCGCGACGAACGCCTCCGCGACGACCACGCCCAGGGTGGTGAACGGCAACGTCACGCCGAACGTGCTCTCCAGCCATTCACCGACCAGGCCGCGGCGGCCCAGCACCAGCAGCAGCGCCACGCCGCCGACCACCGGGGGCAGCACCAGCGGCACGGTGACGAGCGCGCGCACCAGCCGCCGTCCGGGGAACGACACCCGCGCGAGCAGCCACGCGAGCGGCACGCCGAGCAGCAGGCACACCGCGGTCGCGACGGTCGCGCACACGAGCGACAGCCGCAGCGCCTCCAGCACCTGCGGCTCGGTCAGCCGTTCAGGCAGCGTCGCCCACGGCGCCCTGACCAGCAGCCCGGCCAGCGGCAGCACCAGGAACACCAGCCCGGCCACCGCGGGCACGACCAGCACCCACGGCAGCCGCCCGGCCACCTCGCGCCCCGCCCGGTCGCGGCGGTCGGACGAAGATCTCGCCACAACCCTCACCATACTCGGCGCACATTCCACCCTGAAACCCCGAATGTCCCAGCATCAGCGCGGCAACCCGGCTTCGACTCCTGGCATCCACGGACGATTTGTACCTACAGGTCAAAATGATGGTAGCGTCGATGGCGTGGGAAGGGCCAAACAGTTCGATCCGAAGGTCGCCGTCGAGCGGGCCATGCAGGTGTTCTGGCGCAAGGGGTACGGCGGCACGACGCCGCAGGACCTCGTGGACGCGCTGGGCATCGGCAAGGGCAGCCTCTACAACGCCTTCGGCAGCAAGCACCGCCTGTTCGAGGCGGCGCTGGAGTGCTACCGCGACAAGGAGACGGCGACGCTCGTCGCCATGCTGGAGGAGCCGGGCCCGGTGAAGGAGCGGCTGCGCCGGGCGCTGACCCGGCTGGCGGAGACCGACCTCGCCGACCCCGACCACCGGGGCTGCCTGGCGGTGAACACCGCCGCCGAGTTCGGCAGGTCGGACGAGAGCGCGGTCCGGCTCGTACGCCGCATGTTCGACCGTACGGAGGACGCGTTCCGCGCCGCGATCGAGGAGGGGCAGCGCGCGGGTGAGATCAGGCCTGATCGTGACCCCCGGGCGATCGGGAGCCTGCTGCTCAACACGGTGGTGGGGCTGCGCGTGCTCGCCAGGGTCGCCGACGGCCCGGAACGCCTCTCCCTCGTGATCGACGGGGTCATCGACACGCTCTGAACCACCGCCGCCGGGCGGTGGGCCTTCCCATGCCCATATTTTGTACCTGAAGTTCAAGAAAAGGTGTGATCATGCAGCTCAACCTCGGCTCCAAGACGGCCGTCGTCACCGGCGCCGGCCGCGGCATCGGCCTGGCCACCGTCCTGACCCTCCTCGACGAGGGCGTACGGGTCGTCGGCGCCTCGCGTACCGTCACCCCAGAACTCAAGGACAGCGGAGCGGTCGCGGTCGCGGCCGACCTCACCACCCCCGAAGGCGTCAACGCCGTCGTCGGCGCCGCGCTCGACGAGCTCGGCGGCATCGACCTGCTCGTGAACAACGTCGGAGGCGTCGACGAGCCGCACACCTTCCTGGAGACGGACGACGAGGTGTGGGCGGCGGTCTTCGACCTCAACTTCCACAGCGCCGTACGCACCACCAGGGCCGCCCTGCCCAGCCTGATCGAGCGGAAGGGCTCGGTGGTGAACGTCTCATCCATCAACGCCAGGCTGCCCGCCCTGGCGCCCGCCGCCTACAGCGCGGCCAAGGCGGCACTGACCACGCTCGGCAAGTCGCTCGCCGAGGAGTTCGGCCCCCAGGGCGTGCGGGTCAACACCGTCAGCCCCGGTCCTGTCCGTACCGCCATCTGGGAGGACCCGCGGGGGTTCGGCGGCAAGGTGGCCGCGCGGGCCGGGGTCGGGCACGCCGCGTTCCTCGACGGCGTCCCCGAGGCGCTCGGCGTCACCACCGGCCGCATCACCGAACCCCACGAGGTGGCCGCGCTCATCGCCTTCCTGCTGTCCGACGTCGCCGGCAACATCACCGGCGCCGACCACGTCATCGACGGCGGCACGGTCAAGACCGTCTGACTCAGGGGACGGACACCAGGCCCGACTCGTACGCGATGACCACGAGCTGGGCGCGGTCGCGGACGCGCAGTTTGGCCATCGCGCGGTTGACGTGGGTCTTCGCTGTCGGCGCGCTGATCGCCATGCGCGCCGCGATCTGGTCGTTGGACAGCCCCTGCGCGACCAGGGTGACGGCCTCGCGTTCGCGGTTGGTCAGCTCGGCCAGGCCCGCGCCGGTGTGCCGGGGCTGGGTGACGTACCGGTCGATCAGCCTGCGGGTGATCGACGGCGCGAGCAGGGCGTCGCCCCGCGCGGCCACGCGTACGGCGTGCAGGAAGTCCTCCGGCACGACGTCCTTGACGAGGAACCCTGCCGCACCGGCGCGCAGCGCGTCGAAGACGTACTCGTCCATGCCGTAGTTGGTGAGGATGACGACGTGCACCCCGGCCAGGGCCGGGTCGGCGGCGATACGCCGGGTCGCCTCGATGCCGTCGACGCCCGGCATCTGGACGTCGATGAGCGCGACGTCCGGCAGCAGCTGCCTGGCCAGGGCCACGCCCTCCTCACCGTCGGCGGCCTCGGCCACCACCTCGATGTCGTCCTCCAGGTCGAGGAGCGCGCGGAACCCGCTGCGGATGAGCGCCTGGTCGTCGACCAGCAGGACGCGGATCACGGGGTGCGCTCCACGGGCAGCTCGGCCTCGACGGTGAAGCCGCCCTCGGCACGCGGCTCCGCCCGCAGGCGACCCCCGAGGGCGGTGACCCGCTCGCGCATGCCGGTCAGCCCGACGCCGGGCACCGGGACACTGTCGGGCCCGGCGCTGCCGTCGTCCTCGACGCGCACCGCGAGGGTGCCTGGCCGGTAGTCGATCCGGACGGACGCGCTCGCCGCGGCGGCGTGCCGGGTGATGTTGGTGAGCGACTCCTGGACGATCCGGTAGACGGTCCGGTCGACCGCGGCCGGCACGTCGGGCCGCCGTCCACGGACGGTGAGGGTCGCGTCGAGGCCGGTCGTCCTGGCCCGGTCCACCAGCTCGGTCACGTGGTCGAGCCCGCGCGGCGGGGACGTGTCGTCGTCGCGCAGCGCCTCCAGGGTCGCACGCAGCTCCCTGGCCGCCTCACGTGCGGCCTCCTGGATCGCGAGCAGCGCCTCCGGCACCTCCTCGCCGCGTTTGCGGGCGACGTGCACGGCGACCTCCGCCTGCAGCTTGACGATCGAGATCTGGTGGGTGAGCGAGTCGTGCAGCTCCCGCGCGATGTGCAGCCGCTCCTCGTCGGCCCGGCGCCGCGCGGTCTCCTCGCGGGTGCGCTCGGCCTCCTCCGCGCGCCGCTCCGCCTGCCGCAGCGCCTCACCGGCCGCGCCGGCCGCGATCAGCCAGGCCAGTTCGAGCGCGCCGCGCGCCTGCGCGAACGCCTCGCCCGTGTCGTGCAGGCCCGACACCAGGGCCGCCGGCGGCAGCAGCGCCAGCATGACGAGGCTCGCCCCCACCGTGACGGCGCGGTGTCCCGCCCGGACGGCGGCATACACCGCGAACAGGTACGCGACGGCGGGCACGTCGAAGCCGGCCGCCTGGTACCCGGCCGCGCACAGCCCGGTGACGACCAGGACCGGCACCGGCGCCCGGCGGCGCGCGACCAGGGCCAGACCGCCGCCCGCGAGCAGCGCGTATCCGACCAGGTCGAGGGGCGTTCCGTGGTGCTGCCCTGACAGCCCCGTCACGACCAGGGCCGCCGCCACTCCGACGGCGATCACCCAGTCGAGTACGACCGCCCGCGCTGCCTTCATGGGCGAACCATAACCGGAGATCTCGCGCGGGCGAATCCCGCGTACGGATGACCGTCCGCCTACCGCGGACGCGGTACTCGCCATGCTCCTGCCGCGGCCGCGGCAGCCGGCGACAGTGGCGGCCGCAGCGCGGATTCCCGCCGCGAGGCCGACGACGGGCGGCGGGCCTGACGGACATGATCGGGCGGTGTCCCCCTCGTGAAAGACATCCCAGGAGCGTAGATGTCAAGCCGCAACGAACTCTGCGTGATGCGACCAGGCGGTCGTCTCGTCGTAGAGGGTGCCGGTTTTGAGGCATCCGTGCAGGATGCCGACGAGCCGGTTGGCGACCTGACGCAGGGCGGCGTTGTGACTGGAGCCGCGGGCTCGTTGCCGGTCGTAGTAGGCCCGCGCGCCGGGCGAGAGCCTCAGTGCGCTGAAGGCCTGGGTAAGCAGGGCGTCGATGAGCCGGTCGTTGTGGATGAACCGGGCCAGGGCGACCTTCTTCTTGCCCGACGCGCGAGTGATCGGGGAGGTCCCGGCGTAGTTCTTAC
>NZ_FNFB01000057.1 GCF_900100395.1 Nonomuraea maritima
GAGCCCGCCGCCCCTCACACAACATCGCGTACGTCTTGCCCACCCCGGGCGCCGCGCCGAGGTAGACCCGCAGCCTTCCGCGCACCTCAGCCACCGCCATCCCACTCCTCGATCCAGAAGTCGCTCTGGTATCAGGAAATCGCCAGAAAAAAGCCGCTTTGCTGTTCTTGACGGCATTCCTACGGCTGAGTGGCGAATCTTGACGCGTTTCCTACGCCGTCAGCCGACGTGGACGTGCGGCCTGCGCTCCACGTCCGGCTCCGCCTGGCGCAGCACCTCACGCGTCAGCGGCGGCACGTCTCCCCCGCCGAAGAACAGGTAACGCAGCATGGCGACGACCGGGTTGCCCTCCGTCCAGTGGAAGTAGATGTGCGGCGCGATGCCGGTGCGGTCGCGCAGGAAGAGCAGGAGGGCGGCGAGCGAGTTCGGCACGGCCGAGCTCTCGATGGTGAGAATGCGGTGACCGTACCGCTCCTCGCCCTTGACGTGCAGTTCGGTCTCGAACTCCGAGGCGTCCGGCACCGACACCTCGACGAACAGGACCGGCTCCGTGGTGCGCAGCCGGTGGTTGATCCACTGCTCGCGCAGCTTGTCGGTGTACTCGGCCTGGTCCCGTTGGTGCGGCTCGTTGGCGATCAGGTGGACCTCGCCGCAGGTGTCGTTGACGAACCGTTCGGCGAGCGGGTCGAGCTTCACGTCGGTGACCCGCAGCTCGGTCGAGCGGGTGGCGCGCGAGAGCAGCGAGGTGACGACGATGGCCACGATGAAGAACGAGGCGATCTTCACGCCGTCCGGCCGCTCGATCACGTTGTCCACCAGCGTGTACGCCAGCACCGCGGTGATCACGGCGAACCCCGCCGCCGCCAGGTGCTGCTTGTTCTTCCTGGCCGACAGGGTCACCGCCACCGCGGCCGACAGCATCAGGACCAGCACGCCGGTGGCGTACGCGCCGCCCTGGGCGTCCACGTCGGCGTGGAACATGATCGTGATGGCGAAGGCGATGGCCGAGAACACCAGCACCAGCGGCCGTACGGCGCCCGTCCACTCCGGGGCCATGCCGTACCGAGGCAGGTAGCGCGGCACCAGGTTGATCAGCCCGGCCATCGCCGACGCCCCGGCGAACCAGAGGATCGCGATCGTGGAGACGTCGTACGCGGTGCCGAACCAGTCCCCCAGGTAGCCGTGCGCCAGGTACGCGAGCGCCCGCCCGCTCGCCTTGCCGCCCTCCTCGAACTCCCGGTGCGGGATGAGCACGGTCGAGGCGAAGCTGGACAGGATCAGGAAGACGCTCATGACGAGGGCCGCGACGGTCAGCAGCCGCTTGGTGCCCTCGATCCGCCGCCGGACGTCGCCCTCGACCATGGGCATCACCGCGACGCCGGTCTCGAACCCCGACATGCCGAGCGCCAGCTTCGGCATGACGAGCAGCGACAGGCCGATCATCGCGAAGGGGCTGTTGAAGTCGACGGTGAGCATCTGCCGCCAGTCGAGGACGACCTGCGGGGTCTGCAGCACGTGCACGAAAGCGGTGACGATGACGACCGCGTTCAGGCCGAGGTAGACGAAGACCAGCAGGACGGCGATGCCGAGCGCCTCGGTGAACCCCGTCAGGAACACCCCGCCGAGCGCCGCCAGCAGCACCAGCGTGACGAGCACCCGCTGCCCCGACAGGAAGCCGGGCACGAACGGGTTCTCCAGGATGTGCGCCGTCGCGTCCGCCGCCGACAGCGTCATCGTGATGACAAAGTCGGTCGCCGCGAAGCCGAGCAGCGCCAGCACGAAGAACTTCCCCCACCACTGCGGGGCGAGCTTCTCGAGCATCGCGATCGAACCCTGCCCGTACGGGCTCTCGTCGGCCACGCGGCGGTAGACGGGCAGCGCACCGAGCAGGGTGAGCGCGACCAGGAACAGCGTCGCCAGCGGGGCGAGCAGACCGGCGGCCAGGGCGGCGATGCCCGGCTGGTAGCCCAGCGTGGAGAAGTAGTCGACGCCGGTCAGGCACATCACCCGCCACCATGGGTGCTTGGCGTGGGGGCCGTGCTCGACCTGGCTACGGTCGGTCTGCAGGCCCTGCAACAGCCAGGACCGCACCGCCCCTTCCGTAGCGGCCGGCCGTTTCGCCAGCACCATCCCACGTCACCTGTTCCATCAAGAGGCCATAAATACGCATCGCACCCTACTGAGGGAAATGCCAGCTCTGACGCGGTGCCAGCATCAAAATCCCGTATGTACGCGTATTAACGGTCCCGCTAGTGACGCTCCCCGCCACGAGGCCGGGACGCGAACCGGCACTCGCCCCTTCCACCCCAGGCCAAAGGCGTGAACCCACGCTCGCCCGTTCCCCCGTCCGGGGTAGCAGGCGTGAGCCCGCTCTGCCGCCCCCCGCCCCGGGCCGGACGCGCGGGGCGGGGGGCGGGGGTCAGCGTCGCTTCAGCGCGAAGACGCCCCAGCCGAGCAGTCGCCGCTGGTACGCGGTGTAGAGCAGCGGCTCGCGCGACAACTCCGCGCGGAACTCGGGCGCCAGCTCGTCGTCCGGGTGGGCGTCGAGCCAGGTGCGGACGTTCATCCACTGCGCGGCGACGTACCGGTCCCAGCTGTCCTCGTCGGCCAGGACCATCTCGACCAGGTCATAGCCGAGACCGTCGAAGAGCCGTACGAGCCCGGGGAGGGTCTCGAAGTCGTCACGCGAGCGCGCGTGACAGCCCTCGATCGCCTCCTGGCCGGGCGGCTCGGCACGCCAGAAGCACTCGCCGACCAGCAGCATGCCGCCGGGACGGACACTGCGTTCGAGCAGCGTCACCGTACCGGCGGTGCCCTGACCGATCCAGGTCGCGCCGATGCACGCGGCGACGTCGGCGGGCTGCGCGGCGACGTACGTCGAGGCGTCGCCGTGCACGAACGTCACCCTGTCGGCGACGCCGAGTTCGGCGACGCGTTCACGGGCGGCGGACAGGAAGACCGTGCTGATGTCGACGCCCGTGCCGGTGACGCCGTGGTCGCGTGCCCAGGTGGCCAGCATCTCGCCCTTGCCGCAGCACAGGTCGACGACCGAGACACCGGGCCGCAGCCGGATCGCCGCCCCGAGGGTGGCGAGCTTCTCCGGGGTGAGGGGGTTGATGATCCGGTGGCTGCTCTCGCGGATGGTGAAGCTACGTGGCAGATCCAAGACAGTGAGTCCTTATGTGTGAGAAGGGGTTCGCCGGATTCTTCGAGCAGCGGACACCGACAACACGCATGAATAACAACTCCTCCGTCACGAGATGGCCCCCACGACCATAAACCGCCCCCACCCACCCAGCCCACCGCTTTTCCACGCGGCACCGGCCACCCCACCCCGCCTCGCTTGCCTCAGGTGAGGCCGATGGCGGACAAGGTGGAGCCGGTGCGGGTCTTGGTGACCTTGAGTTGGGCGGGGATCCTTGCGCGAAGTTCGGCGACGTGGCTGACGATGCCCACGGCGCGTCCGCCGTCGCGCAGCCCGTCGAGGATGTCGAGGACGCCGTCGAGAGTGTCCTCGTCGAGGGTGCCGAAGCCTTCGTCCACGAACAGCGTGCCCAGTTCCGCACCCCCGGCCTCGGCCGTCACGACGTCGGCCAGGCCCAGCGCCAGCGCCAGGGACGTGATGAAGCTCTCGCCCCCTGACAGGGTCGCCGGGTCGCGGTCGACGCCGGTCCAGCCGTCGGCCACCCGCAGCCCGAGACCGCCGCCCGCGCGCCCTCTCGACCCCGCGGACTTACGCAGGTCGTGGCGCAGCAGGTAGCGGCCGCCCGACATGTGGTCGAGCCGCTCGTTCGCCGCGTCGACCACCTGCCGCAGCCGCTCGCCCAGCACGTACGACGACAGGCTCATGCTCCACTGGTTGTCGCCGGACGTGCCGCTGGCCAGAGCGGCCATGCGTTCGGCCAGCCGGTGCCGTTCGGCCGCGGGCCGCCAGCTCTCGATGTGGCCGGCCAGCTCGGCGTGCAGCTCCTCCAACCGGCGCGCCACGGCCACCGCTCTGTCGCGCGCGCTCGTCAGCCGGGTGAACGCCTCCTCCAGCGCGTCACGCTCCGCTTCGAGCGCCGGCAGATCGGGCGTCGGCTCGGCCGCGGCGGCGACCAGCTCCGGATCGGACAGCACCCCTTCGGCGGCCGCGTACTGGTCGTCGAGGCGGCGTAGCAGTTCGGTGCGGCCGTCTCGCTCGGACGGGGTCCGGTACGCCGCCTCCGCCTCCCGCACGTCCGCGAACCCGGCCTCGACGGCCGCTTCTTCGGCCGCCAGCGTCGCCTTGTCGAGCTCGTCGCGGGCGGTCCTGGCGGTCTGGGCGGCCTCGCGGGCCTCGCGCAGCAGCTCGGCCTCGTCGCCCAGCCTGGACAGGCGCGCGGTGAGCGTGTCGTCGTGACCGCGCGCCGCGTCCAGCCGCGCGCCCAGCCGTGCGGCGTCGCCGCTCAGTTCCTCCTGGCGGGTGCGGCAGGCGGCCAGCCGCGCGACGACCCGCCGGCCATGTTCCTCTCGTTCGACCCGCTCGCGGTGGAGTTTCGCCACCTCACCGGCCAGCGCGCTCTCCCGCGCAGCGGACTGCCGCAGCCTCCGCAGCTCCCGCTCCGCCACCTCGAGCACCGCACTGCCGTCGGGCGGCGTCACGGCGGCATCGAACGCACCACCGTCCGCGCCGAACGCATCGCGGTCGGTGCCAATCGCACCGCGGACCGTCTTCTGACCTGGGAGGTGCCCGCCGGACGGAGGTCGGGCAGCGTCGGTGGGGGTGCCGTTGAGCAGGCCGAGCGCGGCGGTCTGCTGGGCGAGGCCCGCCTGCAGCCGGGCCCGCTCGGACCGCGAACCGGCGCGATGGGCGCGGTGCCCGGCCAGCGCCTCGGCGATCTCACGGGCCCGCTCGCGTACGCGTTCACGTTCGGCCTCGATGCGTTCGAGCTCGGCCGCGAGCGCCGGTTCCCGGTCGGCCACGGCCTGCAGACGGGCGAGCTCCTGCTCGGACTGACGCACCTGCGCCTCGGCGGCGTCGACGTCGAGGCCCGCCGCCGCTTCGGCCGCGGCCACGAGGCGGGACTCCAGCGAGGCCAGTGTCCGTTCGGCCACCTCACGTCCGGCGAGGGCGGCCTCGTAAGCGGCCTCGGCCTCGCGTTCGTCGTCGGCAGAAGGCGCGCTCGGCGCGGGAGCGGCGGGGTGAGGGTGGTGCTCGGAGCCGCAGACCGCGCACGGAGCGCCCTCGGACAGCTCGCGGGCCAGCTCCGCCGCCATGCCGTCGATCCGGGCCTGGCGCAGGTCGAGCCAGCGTTCGCGGAGCGCCTGCGCCTCGTCGACGCACACCAGGTGGGCGGCCACGGCGGAGTCGAGCTCGGCTGCCAGGGCCGCACGGCGGTGGGCGGCGTCGAGGACGGCGCGCGCGGCGTCGAGGTGCGCCGCCGCCGCCGGAACCGCCGCCGCCTCGGCGCGTACGTCGGACAGGGCCGCAGCGGCTTCGGCGATCCGCCCGGGCAGGTCGGCCTCGGCGGCGGCCACCTCGGCCGCGCGCTCGGCCAATGTGCTGAGTTCGCCTTCCAGCGTGGACAGCTCGCGGTCGACGTCGATGAGGTGGGCGGCGGCGTCGCGTACCGCCGCCACGGCGGGGACGCGGGCAGCGTCCGCACGGGCCTCGGCCAGCCTGCGCTCGGCCTCCTCGACCAGCTCGGGCAGGACCGCGAGCCGGGCGGCGACGTCCTCGTCGGCGGTCACCAGCTCGGCCAGCTCCGCCTCCACCCGTGCCAGGTCACGCCGCAGCACGGACAGCCGCGCCTCCTCGGCCAGCAGTTCCGACAGCCGCGCGATCTCGTCCTGCCTCCCCCGCTCCAGTACGGCCAGCCGCGCCACCACCTCCTCCCCGGCCCCCGCCCAGCCCGCGGCCCCGAACGAGACCTCAGACGCAGACCCGGACAGCGGCCAGGCGGTGCGTTCGATCGGGTGCGTCTCGGAGCGCTGCGGCGTGGACGCGGGCTCGCCGCCCGTGCTGTGGCTGGGCTCGTCGACGGGAAGTGGGGTCAGGAAGGGACGGGCGCGAGCCACCGCGTCGGCGGCCAGAACGTCAGCCTTCGTGGCGGCCTCAGCCCGCTGCCTGGCCACCGTGACGAGCGGAAGCACACGGTCTGCTCGGGCGGCGTCGTCAAGCACGGCCTGCAGATCGGCCCGCTCGTCGGCCCGCTCGTCGAGCCCGCGGCGCACGGCCAGCGCATCGGCGTACCGGCGCTGACGCTCGGCGAGCGCCGCGGCCCTGTCGAAGCGTGAGCGAGCCGCACGCACCGCCTGAGCACCGCTCTCATGCTCACCCTCGGACCGCACCACGACGGCACGCGCGGCTGCGAGCAACGCCCCCGCCCAACCCAACGGATCACCATCCGCCGTCACGCCGCCAACTCCGCCGCCCTCGGACACGGCGCCCGCCCTGGAGGTGACGGCCGGCTCGGGGGTGACGCCTGGCCCGGAAGCGATCTCAGGCTCCGGAGCGGCACCTGTCTTGAATGCGGCGGTTGCCCCGTCCGTCGGCCCACCCGCTGCCGCGGCGGTGAGGAGCGCGGAGGGTGTGGTCAGGGTGGGTCCGGCGGCTTCCTCGACGCGGCTCACGGCGAGGTCGACCTGCTGGCGCAGCTCCTGCGCCGCGCGCCAGGCCAGCTTGCGGTGCTCGGCCAGCCACGACTCCGCCTGCGTGAACACCTTGACGCTGAACAGCCGCTCCAGCAGCTTGGCCCGCTCGTCGCCGTCGGCCCGCAAGAACTTGGCGAAGTCGCCCTGCGGCAGCATCGCCACCTGGCAGAACTGCGCCGCGTTCATGCCGAGCAGCCCGCCCACCAGGTCGCCCGCCTCGTCGTGCCGCGTGGTGAGCCCGCGCCACGCGGAGTCGCGCCACTCCGAGACGATGACCTTCGCCTTCTCCTCGGTGAACCCCGTGCCCCGCAGTTTGGGACGCTGCCAGGACGGCGACCGCTGGATGCGCAGCAACCGGCCGCGGATCGTCACCTCCAGGGTGACGGACGGCCCCACCCCGGGCGCGGCGTGGTCGCAGCGCAGGCTGCGGGCGCTGTTGCGCTGCCCGGGGACCTGGCCGTAGAGGGCGAAGCAGAGGGCGTCGAGGACCGTGGTCTTGCCCGCGCCCGTCGGCCCGTGGACGAGGAAGATCCCCGCCTCGGTCAGGGCGTCGAAGTCGACGGTCTCGGTGCCGGGGAAGGACCCGAACGCCGTCAGCGAGAGCCGGTGCGGGCGCATCTACGCCATCGTCTCCTTCACCCTGGACATTTCGATCGCCTGTCTCAGCAGGGATTCTTCCTCGGGAACGGCGGGCTCGCCGCGTACTTCGCGCACGAAGTCGAGGGCGACCTCGGTCTCCGGGCGCCCGCTGACGCGCGCGGGCCGCGCGTCGGCGACGGCGCCGACGGGGTCGAAGGAGAGAGCGAGAGTGTGGGGGAAGCGGGCGCGCAGCCGCTCCATCGCGGATCTGGGACGGACGGCGTCGGTGAGCGTGATCTGCAGCCAGTGGTCTTCGTAGGCGGCGTGGGCGGGCCGGGTCAGCAGGTCGTCGAGGTCGCCGCGCAGCCGGGCGACAGGGCGGGGCACCGGGGCGGGCACGAACTCCGTCTCGCCGCCCAGGGTGACCAGCCAGGAGCCCTTGACCTGGCCGGCCTCGGAGAAGGAGTAGGCGAGGGGCGAGCCGGAGTAGCGCACGGTCGCGGACATGCGCTGCCGCCCGTGCAGGTGGCCGAGCGCGACGTAGTCGACCCCGTCGAACACCTGGAGCGGGACGTGCGCCACGCCGCCCACGCTGATGTCGCGCTCGCTGTCGCTCGCCTGCCCCCCGGTCACGAAGCAGTGCGACAGCACCACCGCCGCGCGGTGCCGCCCGGCGTCGGCGCGGACCCGTTCCATCGCGTACGAGAGCGCGGCGGTGTGGCTGCGGTCGGGCAGCTCCCACGCGGCCCGCACCAGCTCGGGTTCGAGGTAGGGGATGCCGTAGAAGGCGACCCCTTCGACCACGACCGGCTCCCACGCCTGGTCGGGGGACGTGCGTACGTGCACCCCCGCGGCCTCGAACAGCGCCGAGCCGAACCGCAGCCGCAGCGCGGAGTCGTGGTTGCCGCTGATCAGCACCACCCGGGCCCCCGCCGCGCGCAGCCGGGCGAGCGCCTCGTCGAGCAGCGCCACCGCGTCGACCGGCGGCAGCGCGCGATCGTAGACGTCGCCGGAGACGGTGACCACGTCGACCCGCTCGGCCCTCACCGTCTCGACGAGGTGGTCGACGAACGCCGCCTGCCCGGCGAGCAGGCTCTCGCGGTGGAACGAGCGCCCGAGGTGCCAGTCGGAGGTGTGCAGGATCCGCATGTCGCAGGAAGCTAACACTCCCCACCGACAAAAGCTGCCCCTCCTGCCTCACAGGCCGGGAGTAGTGTGGATGATCAGCGGGCAAACCAACGCACATGGGGAGGCCAATGCGCACCGGCCGTGGCACCGTGAGCGTCGTCGCCGGGTTGGTGCTGTTAACCCTGGCGGCGGTCGGTTACGTCCTGCCTCCCGCGTTCGACCCGCCGCCGCTGAAGGCCGATCCGGCGTTCCAGACGATCCCCGTCCAGCCGGCCGAGGAGCTCCGGCCGGTGGCGGCGAACCACCGCTTCCGCCAGGAGGAGATCTCGGTGGCGGCGGAGGGGCAGCGTCTGGAGGGCACGCTGCGGATTCCTGAGACCCCCGGCCGGCACCCGGCGATGGTGTTCGTCTCGGGCTCGGGCAACGGCTCGCGTACGGAGTTCACACCGCAGGCGGAGTTCCTGTCGCGGGCCGGCGTGGTGACGATCGCGTTCGACAAGCGCACGATCGGCTACAACTTCCGCGACCGCGACTTCGCGCTGCTCGCCGACGACGCGCTGCGGATGGTCGAGTACCTGCGCACCCGTCCCGAGGTCGACCCGGCGCGGATCGGCGTGTGGGGTGTCAGCGAGGGCGGCTGGGTGGTGCCGATCGCGGCGGCCAAGAGCTCGTCGGTGGGGTTCATCGTGCTGGTGTCCTCGCCGAACGTCTCGCCGCTGCGCCAGGTCGCCTGGGCGCTCAACGAGCAGCTGCTGCGCCTGCGCGCCCCGATCGGCGCCCGCGACCTGCTGACCAGGGGCATGGGCGCGGTCGGCTTCAATTTCCTGCGCTACGACGCGATGCCCGCGTTGAGCCGGATCACGCAGCCGGTCCTCGCCTTCTACGGCACCACCGACCCCTCCATCCCCTTCGTGGAGTCGACCAGGGCGCTCGTCACGGCGCTCGGCAGCACGGGCAACGACGACTACACGATCCGCTTCATGGCCGAGGGCGACCACGCCATGCGCATCCACGGCGGCGACTTCACCAGCGGCTACCTCGACACCATGGCCAACTGGATCCTGGGCCTTCCCGGCACGGCGCGGCCGGCGGTGCACATGGCGGGCGCCACCCCGGTGCAGCGGTTCGAGGCCAGCGACGTGCCGGCCGCCCCCTGGTACGCCGGCGGCACGATGCTCGGCCTGACGATCTGCCTGGCCGCCGTCGGCTACGTGGCCGGCCCGGTCGCGGCCATGGTCGGCCGCCTGCGCCACCGCCACCAGACGGTCGCCGAGACCAACGCCCGGCTGTGGCCGCCGATCAGGCGGCGGCTGAGCCGGATGGCCTGGACGAGTCTCGGCCTGCTGGTCTCGGTGGTCGCGTTCATCACGCTGCTGGTGCTGTTCTCGGTCAACCAGGCGGGCGCCTGGCCCGCGGTGCTGGCCGGCTGGCTCGTGGTGCGGCTGCTCGCCGTGCTCATGCTGATCCAGGAGGTCACGGCGGTGGCGGCGTACGTGTCGGCGCTGCGCGAGGGCCTGCGGCCGAGCCGCCGGCAGTACGTGACGGTCGGCGGGGCGCTGGGCGGCACCGGCCTGCTCATGGTGGCCGCCGCCTACTACGGGCTGTTCTCGTTCCCCTGGTGAGGCTCACTCCTGCGGGCGAGGCTCCAGGTACGCCTTCATCCACCGGTCCATCTCGGCGAAGACCTGCTTGCGCACCGGCTCGGACGACAGCACGAGGTCGTGCACACCGTCCTTGACCCGTACGCACGTCACGTGCGGCCCGACAGCGGTGGCCCAGCGGGCGATCTGGCGGGGGTCGAGCACCACGTCGGCCGAGCGGGCCTCGGGGACGAAGTCCTTCACCCGCAACCCGGCGGACGAGCTCAGCACGAGCACCGGCACGTCCACCGACAGTCCGGCGTGCAGGCGGCGCTGCGCCCGGCGGATCGCGGCGAGCCACATGGCGTGCACGGAGAAGCCGCCGAGCGGCTTGAGCTCCAGGTCGTAGTCCCATTCACCCTGCTCGCTGCGGTGCAGCGACTGCCCGTACACGGTGCTGACCCCGAGCGGGAGCACGCGGCGCGAGTACGACAACGGCGTCCGCAGCACGTCGGCGGCGAGGCGCTTGGGGAAGGACACGTTCAGGTCGAAGAACGGGCTGTTGAGCACCAGCCCCTGCACGAGGCCCCGGCCGCGCACCCGGTCGGCCCACAGGGGCGCGATCAGGCCGCCCGTCGAGTGGGCGTTGAGGACGAGCTCGTCGTGGTCACGCCGGATGATGCGGACGGCCTCGTCGATCTCGGGGAAGTAGTCGGTGATGCTCCTGATCAGCCCTCTGGTCTGGTGGGGCAGCAGGGAGCGGCCGTACTTGCGCAGGTCGAGCGCGTAGAAGTCGATGCCGCTCTGCACGTAGTGCTCGGCCAGGTGGTCCTGGAAGAAGTAGTCGGTGAAACCGTGCAGGTAGAGCACCGCCCTGCGGGAGCCGGTCGCGGTCTTCCTCGACACGAGCGTCGCCACGACCTCGCCCTCGAAGTCGTCGGGCATGGGCAGGACGGTGATCTCGTACATGCTAGACACGATAGGGATCGTCCGGCCACGACGGGAGACCGGGCGGCATGTCCTTGCTCACCTTCATCGGGAAGTCGGCCGGCCGCTTCTCCAGGAAGGCCGTCACGCCCTCGACCGCGTCGGGCGCGCCGCCGAGTTCGGCCATGAGTCGCGAGTCTGCGGCGTGCGCCTCCCACGGCGAGGCCGCGGACAGCCCCGACCACATGAGCCTGCGGACGGCCGCCACGGCGACGGCGGAGGTGTTGTCGGCGATCTCCCTGGCCAGCGCGTACGCCGCGGGCAGCAGCTCGCCGGGCGGGTACACCCGCGAGACGAGCCGCCCCTCGAGCGCCTCTGAGGCGGGGAAGACGCGGCCGGTCGCCGACCACTCCATGGCCTGGGCGATGCCGACGATGCGGGGCAGGAACCAGCTGGACGCGGCCTCCGTCACGATCCCGCGCCGGGCGAAGACGAACCCGAACTTCGCCGTCTCGGAGGCGAGCCGGACGTCCATCGGCAGCGTCATCGTGACGCCGACGCCCACGGCCGGGCCGTTGATCGCGCCGATGACGGGCTTGAGCGAGCCGGCGATCCGCAGCGCGACCGTGCCGCCGCCGTCACGGGGCGCGCCGTTGACGGTCTCGCCCTCGCCGCGGCGGCCGAACGTGCCGCCTCCCCCGCTCAGGTCGGCCCCTGCGCAGAACGCCCGGCCCGCGCCGGTGACGACGACCGCGCGCACGTCGTCGTCGGCGTCGGCCAGGTCGAACGCCTCGATCAGCTCGGCGCGCATGGTGTGGGTGAAGGCGTTGAGCCGCTCCGGACGCCGCAACGTGACGGTGGCGACGCGGTCTGACACCTCGTACGCGATCTCAGAGAAGGCCATGATCCGAATCATATTCGGGATGTTCGTCCGCCAATAAAGATATATTTCGCATCTGCGGCATACGTTGCCGCTCCCAACCATGCTCAAGCGGGGGCCGCCCTGCGGTCGCCCACGCCCGCCGGAAGACGAGCGGATCCCCACGTGGGACGGCGTCGACGTCTACGGTGCGAAACACGGGGAAACGGGGAAGGCGTGCAGCAGGCGAAGAAACCGGTGAGCGCAGGAGCGATCCTCGGGTGGCTGGCGCTGTCGACACTCGCGCCCGGAGCCGCTCATCTGCGCGCCGGATGGCGCAAGACCGGGCTCGTGCTCCTGTCGTGCTACGCCGTCCTGCTGCTGGCGCTGCTCGCCCTGTGGCTCGTCAACCGCGACGAGCTGCTCGGCCTGGTGACCCAGGACTCCTGGCTCGTCTCCATCCTCGTCCTTTCTGGCGTGCTGGGCGTGGCCTGGTGCGCGCTGATGGTGCACTCGTTCCTCGTGCTGGGTCCCAGACTGCTGCCCAAGGCGGTGCAGATCCTCGTCGGCACCACCGCGGGGCTGCTCGCCGTCGCCGTCGTCCTGCCGTTCGCCTGGGTCGCGAACATCGCCTGGACGTCGCGGGAGGCGATCGACAACATCTTCCAGCCGGCGGAGGTCCCCCAGGCCCAGGGCGAGGCCGCGGTGCCCCTGCCCGACGCCAGGCCGGAGGACCCGTGGTCGGGACGCAGGCGGGTCAACATCCTGCTGCTCGGCGGCGACGCCGGCGACAACAGGACCGGCATCCGTACCGACAGCATGAACCTCGCCAGCATCGACGTGCGGACCGGCAACACCGTGCTGTTCAGCCTGCCGCGCAACCTCGAGGACGTCCGCTTCCGCCCGGGCACCCCCATGGCCCGCCACTTCCCCGACGGCTTCCGGCTGCCGCCCGACCCCGGCGGCGGCCGCAGCGACCTGCTCAACAGCGTCTGGGAGTACGCCGACGCCCACCCCGAGATCTTCGGCGGCAAGCGCAACCAGGGCGCCCAGGTCCTCATGGACACCATCGGCTACACCCTCGGCGTCGACGTCGACTGGTACGCCCTGGTCAACATGTGGGGCTTCGCCCGCCTCATCGACGCCATCGGCGGTGTCACCATCAGCGTCGAGCAGGACGTCGTCTTCGGCCGGTACAACGAGGGCCTGGTCAAGGCCGGCACCCGCAAGCTCGATGGCGAGGACGCCATGTGGTACGCCCGCTCGCGCACCTTCAGCGACGACTACACCCGCATGCGCCGCCAGCGCTGCGTGCTCGGTGCCCTCCTCGAACAGGCCGACCCGGCGACGGTGCTGATCCGCTTCAACCGGATCGCGCTCGCCACCAAGGAGCTGATCAGGACCGACATCCCGCGGTCGCTGCTCCGCCACCTCGTGCCGCTGGCGCTGAAGGTCAAGAACGCCGAGGTCACGAGCGTGCAGTTCGTACCGCCGCTCATCAACACCGGCTATCCCGACTGGGACAAGATCCGCGGCATCGCCGGCAAGGCGCTGCGCGACTCCGCCACGGGCACCGTCGTCGCGGCCTCCACCGCCCCGTCGGCGGAGCCGTCCACCGGGCCGAAGCGGCAGCGGCAGCGCGCGGAGCAGCCCCGGCGGAGCGACCCCACCCAGGCGCTCACGGAGGGTTGCGGCGCGGCCTGAGGCTCAGGTCAGGCGTGGAACGACTCCCTGGCCAGCCGGCGCAGGCGGGTCTCGTCGATGTCGTGCCCCAGCCCTGGCTGCGTCAGCGGGACCGCGACGACGCCCGCGTTGGCGCCCACGATGGGCGTGACGATCTGGTTCTGCTTGGGCGGCTGCGTCACGTCGCACGGCAGCGTGCAGCCGGGCAGGCTGGCCACCGCGACGGTCGCGGCCCTCGACAGGCCCGCGCCCTGGCCGCCCGCGCACTGGATGTCCCAGCCGGCCGCCGCCGCGCGGTCGTGGGCGCGCCGCGCGTCCGACAGCGAGACGAACGAGGACGGGCGCAGCAGCAGCACCCGGGCCGCCCGCAGCGCCAGGTAGTCGTCGAGCTCGGCGGTGGAGGACACCTCGACCGCGACGGCGGCGGCCACCTCGTCCTGCAGCGCGGCGTGGGTGTAGACCTCGGTCGCGGCGAACGGCCGCTCGATCACCTCGAGCCCGTAGGCGTCGAGCGCGACGAGCTGGCCGAGGTCGGTGTAGGCGTTGCCGCAGTCGACCGCGAGGGTCAGCGCCGGGTACGCCTGCCGCACCGCGCGCACCGGTTCGACGTCCCAGCCGGGCCGGACGTCGAGCGTGACGTGCCCGTACCCGGCGCAGATCTGCTGATTGACCCGGGAGACGAGGCTCTCCACGGACAAGTCGGGGGTGAGCCGCACGGTCGCCATGAGTGAGGTGCGGGTGCCGCCGATCGCCTCGGCGAGGGGCACGCCGCGCATCCTGGTCCACAGGTCCCAGCAGGCCATGTCGACCGCGGAGTCGCCGCTCGCCACCCCGTCGGGGTGCTCCCAGTCGACCCCGATGAGCAGCGCCGCCAGCGTCTCCTCCAGCCTTGACCAGGTCTTGGGCGCGGGCGAGATGGCCTCGCCCCAGCCCGTCATGCCGCCATGGTCGGTGAGCTTGACGAGCAGGCTCTCCGACCTCCTGCCGAAGGGCAGGGGCAGCCGGAAAACCTCTAGCTCCCGCACGCGCGGCATCTATCCCCCTTTTATGACGCGGTCCTCTCCATAGTGCCCGTTGCCGAGGACTGCACGAAACGCGGGGCCAGAACGGCGCCCACGACCGCGAGCACCACAGGGACGGCGAGCCCGACCGCGTGGTTCTGCGCGGCGGCCGTGAACAGGGCGCCGCTGGCCGCGACCGCGACCACGGTGAACACCGACTCCCCCACCCCGACGTCCGCGCTGTTGCGGCCTTCCTCGCCCGTCCTCGACATCCGCAGCACCAGCACCGTGACCGTGGGGTGCAGCCCGCCGATGCCCAGCCCGGCGACGGCCATGCCGGCGTACGCGACCGCGAGCGGGACGGCATCCACCAGGACGAGCGTGACCAGCGCGACGCCCAACGCGATCAGGGCGGCGCCGCCACGGATCGCGGTCATGTCGCTGACCGCCTCACGGCCCTTGAGCCACGAGCCGACGACCCAGCCGAGCGCCCCGACGGTGAGCACGACGCCGGCGCCGGCGGCGCTGAGGCCGCGCGCGTCCCTGAGCATGAGTGGGATGAGCACCTCGGACGCCGTGTACGCGCCGAAGGCCAGGCCGCGCAGCAGCGGCGCGGTGGGCAGGCCCCGGGCCGCGCGCATCGCGCCGGCAGGGAGCAGCCGGGGCAGCGCCACGGCCAGCAGGACGACACCGGCCACGAGCAGCGGCAGGCCGGTGACGCCGAGTGCGCTGCCGTACTGGATGAACGCGGCTGACGCGGCGGTCAGCGCCGCCCACCCGAGCTTGCGGCCGATACCGGGAGCCGGCGGGACCGCCACGTCCGGCAGGGCGCGGCCGGACGCGCCGCGCCAGAGCAGCAGCGCCGCGGGCAGCACGGCCGCGATCACGCCGAGGAAGATCCACCGCCAGCCGAGCTGCTCGGCCACGAGGCCGGCGATCGCGGGTCCGACCATGGACGGCACCACCCAGGCCGCCGAGAACAGCGCGAACACCCGGGGGTGCAGGGCCGCGGGATAGGCCCGCGCGACCAGCACGCTGAGCGCCACCTGGCTCAGCCCCGTGCCGAACCCCTGCACGAACCGGCCCGTGACCAGCACCTCCATGGTGGGCGCGAGCCCGGCCATGAGCAGCCCGGCCACGAACACGACCACACCCGCCGCGATGGGCGGCATCGGCCCCCGTACGTCGCTCCAGCGCCCGCCCAGGACCGTCGCGATCACGCTCGCCGCGAGTGAGGCGCTGAAGGCGAGGTTGTACAGGCTCATCCCGGCCAGTTCGCGGGCCACCACGGGCATGGCCGTGGTCACCGCCATCGCCTCGAAGGCCTGCAACGTCACCAGGGCGAGCAGCCCGATGCTGATCGCCCGGTATCGGGGGGAAACCACTCCGGCGGGCGCTTGCGCCACTGCGGTCGTCGTCATACCGGCACGCTAGGGCGACGGCCCCGGCCCGCACATCGGGCGCGGGTCCTAGGCACATGGGCCTACGGCTTGCTCAGGCGGGCCTCCAGGCCGTCGAGGAAAAGGTCGAGACCGTAGTAGAAGCGCTGCTCGCCGTCGTCGGCGATCAGGTCGTCGATGTGCTTCGTCAGGTACGGGAAACGATCGCGCGGCAGCGCCCGGTAGTAGGCCGCGATCTGGCCGACGAAATTCTCGAAGTACTCCCCCGGGTCGTCGATCCCGGCGGCGCGCATGCGGCCGTGATGAAGCGAGCCCTCGTAGGCGTCGCCGATGACGTAGAGGATCAGGCGGTCCATCGCCAGGGACGCCTCCCGCGGGGCCATGCCGGCTTCGAGCAGCAGCCTGTAGACGAACTCACCCGCCCTGACCGAGTTCGCCCCCGTCGGGATCGTCGCCAGTGCCGCGCGGGCCACGTCACGGTGCGAGCCCAGCACCAGGTGCATCTCCAGCGCGTACGCGCGCAGCTGCTCCTTCCAGCGGGCGGGATCTGGCTCGGGCAGCCGGATCTCGCCGAGCACCCGGTCGTAGACCAGCTCGAGCAGCTCCTCCTTGCTGGACACATGGGCGTAGAGGGAGGCGGGCCCGGTGTCGAGCTCCTGGGCCACCCGTCTCATGCTCATCGCGTCGAAGCCCTCGGCATCAAGGATCCGCAGCCCGGCCTCGACGATCAGATCCTGGCTGAGCTGCCGTCGCTGTGGCGCCGGTCTGCGAGTCCTGCGCCACGGAGGTGCGGGGACGCCGTCGGTGCGATCTGCCATACCGAACACTGTACTTGACACGAACGCTGTTCGTCTCTAAAACAGTGTTCGTGAACGAACAGTGTTCGTTCCTTAAACAGCGTTCGATCGGAGTGCCGCAATGACCGTCACCGCAACACCAGGAGCGACCGGAGTGGAGCCGTACCGGCTGCGCTGGGCCGCCCTCTTCGTCATCCTGGCCGCCGAGGTCATGGACATGCTCGACGCGCTCGTCACCACAATCGCCGCCCCCACCGTCCAGCGAGAGCTCGGCGGCTCCGACAGCCTCGTGCAGTGGCTCGGCGCGGGCTACACCCTCGCCATGGCCGTCGGCCTCGTCACCGGCGGACGCCTCGGCGACCTGTACGGCAAGAAGCGCATGTTCGTCATCGGCGCGGCCGGCTTCACCGTCGCCTCCCTGCTGTGCGGCCTCGCCGTGAACCCGGAGATGCTGATCGCCAGCCGCGTGCTGCAGGGGTTGTTCGGCGCCGTGATGCTCCCGCAGGGGCTGGGGCTCATCAAGGAGATGTTCCCGCCGCAGGAGCTCGGCAAGGCTTTCGGCATGTTCGGACCCGTGATGACCATCGCGTCGGTGGGCGGACCCGTCCTCGCGGGCTGGCTCGTGGACGCCGACTTCTTCGGCACCGGCTGGCGCATGATCTTCCTGATCAACCTGCCGCTCGGCCTCGCCGCCGTGCTCGCCGCCCTACGCGTGCTGCCGGAGTACCGGACCTTCGACGCCACCCGGCTCGACCTGCCCGGCGTCGCGCTCTTCTCTGCCGCGGCGACCCTGCTGATCTTCCCTCTCATCCAGGGCCGCGAACTCGACTGGCCCGTCTGGACGTTCGTGTCGATGGCCGCATCCGTCGCGCTCTTCGTGGTGTTCGGCCGCTACGAGGCACACCGCGTCCGCACCGGCCGCGACCCGCTGGTCATCCCCAGCCTGTTCCGCAAGCGCGCGTTCAGCGGCGGGCTCGCGGCGGGGCTCGCGTTCTTCTCCGGAATCATGGGCTTCGGCCTCGTCTTCAGCCTCTACACCCAGATGGGGCTCGGCTTCACCCCGCTGCAAGCCGGGCTCGCCTGCCTGCCGCAGGCGATCGGCGGCGTCGCCGGGTTCGGGCTGGCGATGTCGGGCCTGCAGGAGCGGCTGGGACGCGGCCTGCTGCAGATCGGCACCGTCGTCATGGCGGCCGGCGCGGCCTCGCTCGCCCTCACCATCCACTTCGCCGGTCCGGCCGTGAGCGCCTGGCAACTCGCCCCGTCCCTCGGGCTGGTCGGCCTCGGGATGGGGCTCGTCATGGCGCCGTTCTTCGACATCGTGCTGGCCGGCGTCGAACCGCGCGAGTCGGGTTCCGCCTCCGGCACCCTCACCGCCGTACAGCAACTCGGCGGCGCACTCGGCACCGCCGTACTCGGCACGTTGCTCTTCCACCTACTCGCGGACGAATGGGGCTTCGCCGCATCCATCCAGGCCACGGTATGGGCAGAGGTAGGCCTACTCGCCCTCACCTTCGCCCTCTCCTTCCTCCTCCCCCGCCACGCCACCCCATCCGGCGCCCACGCCTGACCCGCCGCACGACAACTCACCCTCAACACCACCGCACCGTTCGGAGAATCTCAATGATCCTCTTGCCTGCTTCGCTGGCATCTGCCTCGATTGTTCGAGGTCTTACGTCGCCTCCACAGGCGTTTAGCGTCTCCGGGGAACTGCCCGGCGACGTGAAACTAGGCCGCATTCTGCTCGAGGTTCATCGCGGCGAGCAGGTTGCGGGCGGCGTTGGCGTCGCGGTCGTGCACGAGACAGCACCCGCACGTCCACACCCGATCGGCAAGGGTCAGGTCCCGGTTGATGGTTCCGCAGCCGCCGCACAGTCTCGAGGACGGGAACCAGCGATCAGCCGCCCACACACTCGAGCCGTACCAGCGGCTCTTGTACTCGAGCCGGCGGAAGAACTCACCAAACCCGAGATCCGAGATGGCGCGGGCAAGCCTGCGGTTGGCGACCATGCCGGTCACGTTCAGGGTTTCGACGGCGATGGCCCGCTTGGATCTCGCGAGCATCGTCGTCGTCTTGTGCAGGAAGTCCGCACGCCGGTTGGCCACCTCGAGATGAACCTTGGCGAGCCGCT
>NZ_FNFB01000018.1 GCF_900100395.1 Nonomuraea maritima
GTCGATCGAGATGCGTGACACCGACGAGGACGTCTTCCGCGCCGCGGAAGAGCTCGGAATCGACCTGTCCCGGCGTGAGCCGAGCAGCGTGGAAGAAGTCTGAGGGGGAGATCGCACACCATGCTAGACGTCAACTTCTTCGACGAGCTTCGGATCGGGCTGGCGACGGCCGACGACATTCGTCAGTGGTCGCACGGCGAGGTCAAGAAGCCGGAGACGATCAACTACCGGACTCTCAAGCCGGAAAAGGACGGGCTCTTCTGCGAGAAGATCTTCGGTCCGACCCGCGACTGGGAGTGCTACTGCGGCAAGTACAAGCGCGTTCGCTTCAAGGGCATCATCTGTGAGCGGTGTGGCGTCGAGGTCACCCGCGCCAAGGTGCGCCGTGAGCGGATGGGCCACATCGAGCTGGCCGCGCCCGTCACGCACATCTGGTACTTCAAGGGCGTCCCTTCGCGCCTCGGTTACCTGCTCGACCTCGCCCCGAAGGACCTCGAGAAGGTCATCTACTTCGCGGCGTACATGATCACGCACGTCGACACCGAGCTGCGTGAGCGTGACCTGCCGTCGCTGGAGGCGAAGATCTCCGTCGAGCGGCAGCACATCGAGCAGCGCCGCGACGCCGACATCGAGGCCCGGCAGAAGAAGCTCGAGGCCGACCTGGCCGAGCTCGAGGCCGCCGGCGCCAAGGGTGACCAGCGCCGCAAGGTTCGTGAGGGCGCCGAGCGCGAGATGCGCCAGCTGCGCGACCGCGCCCAGCGCGAGCTCGACCGCCTCGACGAGGTCTGGAGCCGCTTCAAGAACCTCAAGGTCCAGGACCTCGAGGGCGACGAGCTGCTCTACCGCGAGATGCGTGACCGCTTCGGCCGTTACTTCAAGGGCGGCATGGGCGCGCAGGCGATCCAGGACCGCCTGATCAGCTTCGACCTCGACGCCGAGGCCGAGAACCTGCGCGAGACCATCCGCAGCGGCAAGGGCCAGAAGAAGGCCCGCGCCCTCAAGCGGCTCAAGGTCGTGTCGGCGTTCCTCAACACGACCAACTCGCCGCGCGGCATGGTCCTCGACTGCATCCCGGTCATCCCGCCGGACCTGCGCCCGATGGTGCAGCTCGACGGTGGCCGGTTCGCGACGTCCGACCTGAACGACCTGTACCGCCGGGTCATCAACCGGAACAACCGTCTCAAGCGTCTGCTCGACCTCGGCGCGCCCGAGATCATCGTGAACAACGAGAAGCGGATGCTCCAGGAGGCCGTCGACGCGCTGTTCGACAACGGCCGCCGCGGTCGCCCGGTCACCGGTCCCGGTAACCGTCCGCTCAAGTCCCTCAGCGACATGCTGAAGGGTAAGCAGGGTCGTTTCCGTCAGAACCTGCTGGGCAAGCGAGTCGACTACTCCGGCCGTTCGGTCATCGTCGTCGGCCCGCAGCTCAAGCTGCACCAGTGCGGTCTGCCCAAGCAGATGGCGCTGGAGCTGTTCAAGCCGTTCGTGATGAAGAGGCTGGTCGATCTCAACCACGCCCAGAACATCAAGTCGGCCAAGCGGATGGTCGAGCGCGCCCGCCCCGTGGTGTGGGACGTGCTCGAAGAGGTCATCACCGAGCACCCGGTGCTGCTCAACCGTGCTCCGACGCTCCACCGTCTGGGCATCCAGGCGTTCGAGCCGCAGCTGGTCGAGGGCAAGGCCATCCAGATCCACCCGCTCGTCTGCACCGCGTTCAACGCGGACTTCGACGGCGACCAGATGGCCGTGCACCTGCCGCTGTCGGCTGAGGCCCAGGCCGAGGCACGCATCCTGATGCTCTCGACCAACAACATCCTCAAGCCGGCCGACGGCAAGCCCGTCACGATGCCCACCCAGGACATGGTCATCGGCCTCTACTGGCTGACGACGATGAAGGAGGGCGCGCAGGGCGAGGGTCGCGTGTTCGGCTCGATCGCCGAGGCGCAGATGGCCTTCGACCGTCGCGAGCTGGAGATCCAGGCCCGGGTCCAGATCCGGCTCAAGGACACCCTGCCGCCGCGCGAGTGGGTTGCTCCCGAGGGTTGGGAGCCGGGCGACCCGATCCGGCTCGAGACCACGTTCGGGCGGTGCCTGTTCAACCTGACGCTGCCCGACAGCTACCCCTTCGTCGACTTCCAGGTCGGCAAGAAGCAGCTGTCGCAGATCGTGAACGAGCTGGCGGAGACGTACCCGAAGATCGAGGTCGCCGCCGCGCTCGACGCGCTCAAGGACGCCGGCTTCCGCTGGGCGACCCGCTCCGGTGTCACGATCTCGATCGAGGACGTCGTCGCGCCCCCGAACAAGACCGAGATCATGGAGAACTACGAGCGCCGGGCCGACAAGGTCCAGCGCGAGTACGAGCGCGGTCTGATCACCGACGAGGAGCGCCGTCAGGAGCTCATCGAGATCTGGACGCACGCGACGGCCGACGTCGAGACCGACATGGTCAACGCCTTCCCGGCGACCAACCCGGTCTGGATGATGGTCAACTCCGGTGCCCGTGGTAACAAGATGCAGGTCCGGCAGATCGCCGGTATCCGTGGTCTGGTGTCCAACACCAAGGGTGAGACGATCCCGCGGCCGATCAAGGCCTCGTTCCGCGAGGGCCTGTCGGTGCTGGAGTACTTCATCTCCACCCACGGTCAGCGAAAGGGTCTGGCCGACACCGCCCTGCGTACCGCCGACTCGGGTTACCTGACCCGTCGACTGGTGGACGTGGCCCAGGACGTCATCGTGCGTGAGATCGACTGCGGCACCGACCGCGCGGTCCCGCTCCACGTGGCCGACCGCGACTCCGCGGGCAACCTGGTCAAGGCGGAGAACGCCGAGTCCAACGTGCACGGCCGCATCCTGGCCGAGGACGTCGTGGTCGACGGCAAGGTCATCGTCCCCGAGGGTGTCGACATCAACGACATCCACGTGACGAAGCTGGTCGAGGCCGGCATCGAGACCGTGCGGACGCGCAGCGCGCTCGTCTGCGAGGCCAAGATCGGTGTCTGCGCCAAGTGCTACGGCCGCTCGCTGGCCACCGGCAAGCTCGTCGACGTCGGCGAGGCGGTCGGCATCATCGCCGCCCAGTCGATCGGTGAGCCCGGCACCCAGCTGACCATGCGTACGTTCCACACCGGTGGTGTGGCCGGCGCCGACATCACCCACGGTCTGCCCCGTGTCACGGAGCTCTTCGAGGCGCGCATCCCCAAGGGTGTCGCCCCGATCTCCGAGGCCGAGGGTCGCGTCCGGATCGACGAGACCGACAAGACCCGGAAGATCGTCATCGTCCCGGACGACGGGTCGGAGGAGATCGCGTACCCGGTGTCGATGCGCTCGCGCCTGCTCGTGCAGGAAAGCCAGCGCGTCTCGGTCGGCCAGCAGCTGGTCGCCGGTGCGGTCAACCCCAACGAGGTGCTGCGCATCCTCGGCCCGCGGGCCGTGCAGCTGCACCTGGTGGCCGAGGTCCAGCAGGTCTACCGGTCGCAGGGTGTGTCGATCCACGACAAGCACATCGAGATCATCGTGCGGCAGATGCTCAAGCGCGTGAACGTGCTGGAGTCCGGTGACACCGACCTGCTGCCCGGCGAGCTCGTCGAGCGTCCGCGCTTCGAGCAGATGAACCGCGAGACGGTGGCGGAGGGCGGCTCGCCGGCCGCCGGTCGTCCGGTGCTCATGGGCATCACGAAGGCGTCGCTCGCCACCGAGTCGTGGCTGTCGGCGGCCTCCTTCCAGGAGACGACCAGGGTCCTGACGGACGCGGCGATCCACGCCAAGTCCGACTCGCTCCTGGGCCTGAAGGAGAACGTCATCATCGGTAAGCTCATCCCGGCCGGTACCGGTATGCCGCAGTACCGCAACATCCGGGTGGAGCCCACCGAGGAGGCCAAGGCCGCCATGTACACCGTCGGCGGGTACGACGGCACCGCGGCCGAGTACACGTTCGGCACCGGCAGCGGCGAGGCCGTTCCGCTGGAGGAGTACGACTTCGGTCAGTACAACCGGTGACTTACTGATCGCCTGTAGGTGAAGCGCCCGGGTCCCTCGTCCGAGGGGCCCGGGCGCTCTCGTTTTTCCAGCCTGTAAGGCCAAGCCAAGCCGCCCCCACCCACCGCACGTGGCCGAGGACCTTCCAGGGAGACGCCCGCTGACCCATCACCGGCTCACCCCCGGAACGCCGTCCAGCGGTCCGTCTCGGTGGTCGATAGGTGGTCGCTAGTGCGTACCGCCTCCGCCGTGCCTGCGCTCATCTGCGGTATGTGGTTGAGGGTCTTGCGGGGGCGGCTGCTGACCTGTCACCGGTTCACCATCGCAGCGCCGTCTCGTGGCCCGTCTCGGTGGTTGGGCGGTTGCTAGTGTGTACTGAATCCGCCGTGCAACCGCCCCCACGAGGCCCGCGCCCACCCGCGGCTTGATCACCTTAACCTGGTCGACAGCTGGCGCAGCCCCTCACCCGTCGCCGTCTTGACCGGCTCGGTCGCCCAGTGCAGTCGGGCGTCTAGGTGGCCTAGGCGGCTAACGCGGTCACCGCTTTTTCGCCTGGTTCCAGGACCCTGACGACCCGCTGTTCATGCCCCCACGGTCCATGACGACGTCGACATCGGGCCGGCGAACGCGGGCCTGCGAGGCGAGGTGGTCGTCGGGGTGGTCGGGTTCGTGCGTGGTTGCCTGGCGTATTGCCGTCTTGATCGACCGGGCGCCAGGAACGGTCGGGCGTCTGCATGACTCCCGCCCAGCACCGTCTTGCCGCAACCCGTAGGTGCGACACGATTCCCTCGATCGAGGCGCTTGCGAGGCCGCCGCCGGTCCCGCCCCTTTCGCCAACAGGGCGGCATCTTCCGCCGAGGGGGATGGGTGGCCCTGTCGACACCTCGCCGCTGCCGGCGATCAAGGTCCTGCGTCGGTCCGAGCTGGTGGTTTCGGTGCCCGTCGCGGCATGCCGTGGTCGCCGGTTCCCTTGGCGCGGCTGGCTTCATTGGTGCGATCGAGTCGCAGGTTGGGCTCCGCTGGCTGTGCTGTTTCGCTGGGAGGGCGGCACCCCTCGGCGCGGCGGAGCAGGTGGCCCTGTGGACGCCCCGTCGTTATCGGCTATCAAGGCTCGGCGCCGGGCTGGCGGTTCCAGTGCCTGCCGAGGCGTTCCGTGGTGGTCGGTGCGCTGAGCGTGGCTGGTTCTATTCTCCTGATCGAGTCGTACGTGAGGTGGGTGCCGCTGGCCCTGCGTTTTCGCTGGCAGGGCAGCATCTTTCGCCGGGGTGGGCATGGGCGGCTCCATGGGTACGGCGGCCCTACCGAGGTGCAAGGCCCCGCGCCGGGGGAGAGTTGGAGGGGGGCGATGCCTGCCACGAGCTGCCCTGGCGGTCCAGTCCGCTCTGCGCGGCTGGCTCCATACCTGCGATCGAGTCGTCGCAACGCTGGCCGTGCTCGGTCGCTGGCAAGGCAGTACCTTCCGCTCGGCGAAGCGGGAGGTGCTGTGGACACCGCTGCCCTAGTGGTGAGCAAGGTCCGGGGGCGGGCGGTTCCGGTGCGCATCCCGGCTGGCCATGGTGCCCAGTCCGCTGGGTCCGGATGGCTCCGTTGCTGGTCAGGGGATCGGCGGTTACGGCTGGGTGGCGGCGGTGGGAAGGGCCGGCGAATGTTGGTTCAAGGCGTGGGGGTGCACAGCGGGGTCATGCCCGGTGTGAGCACCCTCGAGTAGAGGCGGCGTTATGGCGCCCCGGGCTCAGGCTTCGTCGAGGTGTTAGGCGGGTGCAGCTGCCGCCATTGCTGCTCGGGATCGAGGAATGGGCCGGGGGCACTCGTTCGGCTGGTTGGGGATGGGACCTGTTCTGGAGCGGTCGCGCGGGTGGCGAGGGGTGGGGCCGTTGGGGGTGGCGAAGCGGTGGGGGATGTTGGCGGCAGGTGGCCAGGGGTGGAACTGCTTGGTGGGGTGGTCGGGTTAGGGCTTGTTGGGGGAGGTGACTCAGTGGCGTGGGACTGATGTTGAGGCTGGGGTGGGTGGGATGGCTGATGGTGGTTTGGGAGTGTTTGGACGCCGGGTGGTTCGGGGGATCGGGTGCGGGAAGCCATGCTGGGCCGTTATCATTGCGGGTGGAGCTGTAGATGGGCTGGATGAAATAGGCCCCGGCGACACGGAGTGGCAAGGACTGTCCGCTTTGCCGCGCCGTTTTGACGTGTCGCATGGGCCTGGGTAGTCTTGAGCATCGTGCCCGACTTCTAACGGGCTCTCGGCCGTGCGCTCATACGAGTGCAGGACGGCCTCCTGGCTCGAAATCCCTCCGGGTGTGTCCTGCGAAGTGCGCGACACGCCCGAGCGCGGGGGCGCCGAGACACGGACAATCAGCAGGTCATGACACCGGCAGTACCTGCGAATGCACGACCCAGTACGTAACACCGGCCAAGGCACGAAACGGAGTGGCAGTGCCCACTATTCAGCAGTTGGTCCGCAAGGGCCGGCAGGACAAGGTCTCCAAGACCAAGACTCCTGCCCTCAAGGGGAGTCCGCAGCGGCGCGGCGTGTGCCAGCGCGTTTACACCACGACCCCGAAGAAGCCCAACTCGGCACTGCGCAAGGTGGCCCGTGTTCGGCTGACGAACGGCATCGAGGTCACGGCCTACATCCCCGGTGTCGGCCACAACCTTCAGGAGCACTCCATCGTGCTCGTGCGTGGCGGTCGTGTGAAGGACCTGCCTGGTGTTCGCTACAAGATCATCCGCGGTTCGCTCGACACCCAGGGTGTCCGCAACCGCAAGCAGGCCCGTAGCCGCTACGGCGCGAAGAAGGAGAAGAGCTAACAATGCCTCGTAAGGGTTCTCCTGGCCGTCGTCAGCTCATGGCTGACCCGGTTTACAGCTCGCCCCTGGTGACCGCCCTTATCAACAAGGTGCTTCTGGACGGTAAGCGCTCCATCGCGCAGTCCATCGTCTACGGCGCCCTCGAGGGTTGCAGGGAGAAGACCGGCAACGACCCGGTCGTCACCCTCAAGCGCGCGCTTGACAACGTCAAGCCCACCCTGGAGGTCCGCAGCCGTCGTGTCGGTGGCGCCACCTATCAGGTGCCCGTCGAGGTGCGCGCCGCGCGCAGCACCACCCTGGCTCTGCGCTGGCTGGTGCAGTACTCCCGCGCCCGCCGCGAGAAGACCATGACCGAGCGCCTCATGAACGAGCTCCTCGACGCCAGCAACGGCCTCGGGGCGAGCGTGAAGAAGCGCGAGGACACCCACAAGATGGCCGAGTCCAACAAGGCCTTCGCCCACTACCGCTGGTAACCCCGGCGGGTTCGACGAGACGACGAGGACGCGAGAGAAGTGGCCACCACGACCGCTCTTGACCTGGCCAAGGTCCGCAACATCGGGATCATGGCCCATATCGACGCGGGCAAGACCACCACGACCGAGCGCATCCTGTTCTACACCGGCATCAACTACAAGATCGGTGAAGTCCACGAGGGCGCTGCCACGATGGACTGGATGGAGCAGGAGCAGGAGCGCGGCATCACGATTACGTCTGCCGCGACGACCTGTGAGTGGACCGGTCACACGATCAACATCATCGACACTCCGGGTCACGTCGACTTCACCATCGAGGTGGAGCGTTCGCTCCGCGTCCTCGACGGTGCCGTCGCCGTGTTCGACGGTGTCGCGGGTGTTGAGCCGCAGTCAGAGACGGTGTGGCGCCAGGCTGACCGCTACAACGTCCCCCGCATCTGCTTCGTGAACAAGATGGACCGGGTCGGCGCGGAGTTCCACCGCTGCGTCGAGATGATGGTCAGCCGCCTGGGCGCGACCCCCGCGGTCATCCAGCTGCCCTGGGGCGTTGAGGCTGACTTCAAGGGCGTCATCGACCTCATCGAGATGAAGGCGCTCATCTGGAGCGCCGAGGCGGCCAAGGGCGAGATGTACGACACCGTCGACATCCCGGCCGACCACGCCGACGCCGCCAGGGAGTGGCGCGACCGGCTCATCGAGACCGTGGCGGAGAACGACGACGAGCTGATGGAGCTCTTCCTTGAGGGCACCGAGCCCACCAAGGAGCAGCTGGTCGCGGCCATCCGCCGCGCCACGCTGAGCAGCGCCATCAACCCGGTGCTCTGCGGCACCGCGTTCAAGAACAAGGGTGTGCAGCCCCTGCTCGACGCGATCGTCGCCTACCTGCCCGCCCCGACCGACATCCCGGCCTTCAAGGGCCATGCGGTCGGCAACGAGGAGAAGGTCGTCGAGCGTCACGCCGACCCGACCGAGCCTTTCTCCGCTCTGGCCTTCAAGATCGCCAGCGACCCGCACCTGGGCAAGATCACCTACATCCGCATCTACTCGGGCACGCTCGAGGCCGGTTCACAGGTCATCAACTCTGTGAAGGGCAAGAAGGAGCGGATCGGCAAGATCTACCAGATGCACGCCAACAAGCGTGAAGAGCGCCCGACGGCGATCGCCGGCCAGATCGTCGCGGTCATGGGTCTGAAGGACACCACGACCGGCGACACGCTGTCCGACCCGACGCACCAGGTCGTGCTCGAGTCGATGACGTTCCCGGCTCCGGTGATCAACGTCGCGATCGAGCCCAAGACCAAGGGCGACCAGGAGAAGCTGTCCACCGCGATCCAGCGGCTGGCCGAGGAGGACCCGTCCTTCCAGGTCCGCCGTGACGAAGAGACCGGTCAGACGGTCATCTGGGGCATGGGCGAGCTTCACCTCGAGATCCTCGTCGACCGTATGCGTCGCGAGTTCAAGGTCGAGGCCAACGTCGGCCGTCCGCAGGTCGCCTACCGCGAGACCATCCGCCGCAAGGTGGAGAAGATTGACTACACCCACAAGAAGCAGACCGGTGGTTCCGGTCAGTTCGCGCGGGTGATCATCAATCTGGAGCCGCTGGGCGAGGGCAACGACGGCTACGAGTTCGAGAACAAGGTCACCGGTGGTCGTGTCCCGCGGGAGTACATCCCGTCGGTCGACGCGGGCGCCCAGGAGGCCGCCGAGTTCGGCGTGCTGGCCGGTTACCCGATGGTCGGCGTGAAGGTTACGCTGACCGACGGTGCGGCCCACGACGTGGACTCCTCGGAAATGGCCTTCAAGATCGCCGGCTCGATGGCCTTCAAGGAGGCCGCGCGCAAGGCGGACGCCGTGCTCCTCGAGCCGATGATGGCCGTCGAGGTCACCACGCCCGAGGACTACATGGGTGACGTCATCGGTGACCTCAACGGTCGCCGGGGGCAGATCCAGGCGATGGACGAGCGGGCCGGCGCCCGTGTCGTCCAGGCGCTCGTGCCGCTGTCTGAGATGTTCGGCTACGTGGGTGACCTGCGTAGCAAGACGCAGGGGCGCGCGAGCTACAGCATGCAGTTCGACTCCTACTCGGAGGTGCCTCCGGGCATCGCCAAGGAGATCGTCGCGAAGGCCCGGGGCGAATAGTTTCCGGTCCGGTCCCGTACGGGGCCGGGCCAGGACTTTGGTCCTGGTCCCTGGTGGGGTGGTGCGAGCCACCCCACCGCCAAGGGGTTCGGGTGTTCCCGGGCCCGAGTGTGTAGACGAAAGTCAGTCAGATTCTCAAGGAGAGAACCAGTGGCTAAGGCCAAGTTCGAGCGGACCAAGCCGCACATGAACATCGGCACCATTGGGCACATCGACCACGGCAAGACCACGCTGACCGCGGCGATCACCAAGGTGCTCCACGACCGTTACCCCGACCTGAACGCCGCGACGCCGTTCGACAAGATCGACAAGGCGCCGGAGGAGAAGGCTCGTGGTATCACGATCTCCATCGCGCACGTCGAGTACCAGACGGAGAAGCGTCACTACGCTCACGTTGACTGCCCCGGCCACGCCGACTACGTCAAGAACATGATCACCGGTGCCGCCCAGATGGACGGCGCCATCCTGGTGGTCGCCGCCACCGACGGCCCGATGCCGCAGACGAAGGAGCACGTCCTCCTGGCCCGCCAGGTCGGCGTTCCCTACATCGTCGTGGCCCTGAACAAGGCCGACATGGTCGACGACGAGGAGATCCTGGAGCTCGTCGAGCTCGAGGTCCGTGAGCTCCTCTCCGCTCAGGAGTTCCCCGGCGACGACCTGCCCGTCGTCCGCGTCTCCGCTCTCAAGGCTCTCGAGGGCGACGAGAAGTGGGCCGACAGCATCATCGAGCTGATGAACGCCGTCGACGAGAACGTTCCCGAGCCCCCGCGTGAGACGGAGAAGCCGTTCCTCATGCCGGTCGAGGACGTCTTCTCGATCACCGGTCGCGGCACCGTCGTCACCGGTCGTATCGAGCGCGGCATCGTCAAGGTCAACGAGCAGGTCGACATCATCGGCATCCGGCCGGAGAAGACGACGACCACCGTCACCAGCATCGAGATGTTCAACAAGATGCTCGACGAGGGTCACGCCGGCGACAACGCGGCCCTCCTGCTCCGCGGCATCAAGCGCGACGACGTCGAGCGCGGCCAGTGCATCATCAAGCCGGGCACGACCACCCCGCACACCGAGTTCGAGGGCCAGGTCTACATCCTGTCCAAGGACGAGGGCGGCCGCCACACGCCGTTCTTCAACAACTACCGTCCGCAGTTCTACTTCCGTACGACTGACGTGACCGGTGTGGTGAACCTCCCCGAGGGCACCGAGATGGTCATGCCGGGCGACAACACCGAAATGCGCGTTGAGCTGATCCAGCCCATCGCCATGGAGGAAGGCCTCAAGTTCGCGATCCGTGAGGGTGGCCGCACCGTCGGCGCCGGTCGGGTCACGAAGATCATCAAGTAGCAAGACCGTCGGGGCGGCGGTCGGCCCCGGGACCCGGGTCCGACCGCCGTACCGCGTCAAGGCTCCACGGCGAACGCCGTGATCCAGCAGTAGCTTCGGCCAGGTGACCGAAGTCACTGCCGGATCACGGAAGAAGTAGGCAGATCGTCAACGTCTGCCTCGTGGGGTCACGCAGGTTCAGACCTGCAACTAGCACAGCGGCAACAGGCCGCACGATACTTTTTCAGACGACAGCGAAGGACACCGAGGCCACTATGGCGGGACAGAAGATCCGCATTCGGCTCAAGGCCTATGACCACGAGGTCATCGACAGCTCGGCCAAGAAGATCGTCGAGACGGTGACGCGGACTGGCGCGAAGGTCGCGGGCCCGGTGCCGCTGCCGACCGAGAAGAACGTGTACTGCGTCATCCGCTCGCCGCACAAGTACAAGGACAGCCGCGAGCACTTCGAGATGCGCACGCACAAGCGGCTGATTGACATCATCGACCCGACCCCCAAGACGGTTGACTCGCTCATGCGGCTCGACCTTCCCGCGGGTGTCGACATTTCGATCAAGCTCTGAGGGAACGCACTGACATGGCTAAGACGATCAAGGGCGTCCTGGGCAAGAAGCTCGGCATGACCCAGGTCTTCGACGCGGACAACCGGATGGTTCCGGTCACCGTGGTCGAGGCCGGTCCGTGCGTGGTGACCCGCGTCCGCACGCCGGAGAAGGACGGCTACTCCGCCATCCAGCTCGGCTTCGGGCAGGTCGACCCCAGGAAGGTCAACAAGCCGCTCGGCGACTACCTGCGTAAGCACGACATCACCCCGCGCCGTTACTTCGCGGAGATCCGCACTGACGACGCGAACGACTACACCCTCGGCCAGGAGCTGCAGGCCGACACCTTCGAGGCCGGCCAGTTCGTCGACGTGACGGGCAAGAGCAAGGGCAAGGGCTTCGCCGGTGTCATGAAGCGGCACGGCTTCGGTGGTCTGGGCGCGTCGCACGGTACGCAGCGCAAGCACCGCTCGCCGGGTTCCATCGGTGGCTGCGCCACCCCGGGCCGCGTTTTCAAGGGTCTGCGCATGGCTGGTCGGATGGGTAACGTCCGCACCACTGTGCAGAGCCTCAAGGTTCACGCCGTGGACGCCGAGAATGGGCTCATCCTCATCAAGGGTGCGATCCCCGGCGCCAACGGCAGTCTGGTCCTCGTTCGCACCGCTGCCAAGAAGGGGGCTGCCAAGTGAGCACCACTATTGACGTCCTCGACGCCAGCGGCGCGAAGACCGGCACTGTTGACCTGCCCGAAGACATCTTCGGCGCCAAGGTCAACGTTCCTCTGATCCACCAGGTGGTCGTGGCTCAGCTCGCCGCTCGCCGGCAGGGCACCCACAAGGCCAAGACCCGTGGTGAGGTCTCCGGCGGCGGCAAGAAGCCGTACCGCCAGAAGGGCACCGGCCGCGCCCGTCAGGGCTCGACCCGCGCGCCGCAGTTCGCCGGCGGTGGCGTCGTCCACGGCCCGGTGCCGCGTGACTACTCGCAGCGCACGCCCAAGAAGATGAAGGCCGCCGCGCTCCGTGGCGCCCTGTCCGACCGGGCCGGCGGCGGTCGCGTCCACGTGGTGAGCTCGCTGGTCACGGGTGAGACGCCCAAGACCAAGGCCACCCTGGAGGCCCTGCGCAAGATCACCCAGGCTCCGCGCGTTCTCGTCGTTGTCGACGCGGACGACGAGCTGACCTGGATGAGCCTGCGTAACGCTCCCGAGGTCCACCTGCTGGACGCCGGGCAGCTCAACACCTACGACGTGCTCGTGCACGACGACGTGGTCTTCACCCAGGAGGCGTACGACCAGGTCGTGTCGCGGCTGAGTGGCGGGAAGGAAGACGCCTGATGGAGAAGATCGCCGACCCGCGCGACATCATCATCAAGCCGGTCGTCTCTGAGAAGAGCTACGGCCTGATCGATGAGAACAACAAGTACACGTTCCTGGTGAAGAAGACCGCGAACAAGACCCAGGTCAAGATTGCTGTTGAGCAGATCTTCGGGGTCAAGGTCACCAGCGTGAACACCATCAACCGGCAGGGTAAGCGCAAGCGCACCCGCACCGGTTACGGCAAGCGTCCCGACACCAAGCGCGCGATTGTGAGCCTGGTCGAGGGCGATCGGATCGACATCTTCGGTCAGATCGGCTAGCAGCCATAGAACGGAGCGGGCCGCGAGGCCCGCGGGGTGAGACCGTCGCATTTCGGTGCGGCGGGCTCACCCATGTAACCGACGAAGGATGAACGAAAAAGATGGGCATCCGTAAGTACAAGCCGACGACCCCGGGTCGCCGCGGGTCGAGTGTCTCGGACTTCTCCGAGATCACCCGCAGCACGCCCGAGAAGTCGCTGCTTGCGCCCCTTCACAGCAAGGGCGGCCGCAACGTACACGGCCGAGTCACCGCGCGCCACCAGGGCGGCGGTCACAAGCGCGCCTACCGGATCATCGACTTCCGTAGGCATGACAAGGACGGCATCCCGGCCAAGGTCGCTCACATCGAGTACGACCCGAACCGCACCGCCAACATTGCTCTGCTGCACTACGCCGACGGCGAGAAGCGCTACATCATCGCGCCGACCGGCCTCAAGCAGGGCGACCGAATCGAGAACGGCCCCGCCGCCGACATCAAGCCGGGCAACTGCCTGCCGCTGCGCAACATCCCGACCGGTACCTTCATCCACGCGGTGGAGCTCCGTCCGGGTGGCGGCGCCAAGCTCGGCCGCTCCGCGGGAGCCCAGATCCAGCTGCTCGCCAAGGAAGGCCAGTACGCCACCCTGCGTATGCCGTCCGGTGAAATGCGCATGGTTGACGTGCGCTGCCGGGCGTCGGTCGGCCAGGTCGGCAACGCCGAGCAGGCCAACATCAACTGGGGTAAGGCCGGCCGTATGCGGTGGAAGGGCAAGCGCCCGACCGTTCGCGGTGTCGCGATGAACCCCGTCGATCACCCGCACGGTGGTGGTGAGGGCAAGACCTCCGGCGGTCGCCACCCGGTGAACCCGAAGGGCAAGCCCGAGGGCCGCACCCGCCAGGCCAACAAGGCCAGCGACCGGCTGATCATTCGTCGTCGGAGCAAGAGGAAGAAGCGGTAGGAGCAGCCGAGATGCCACGTAGCCTTAAGAAGGGTCCTTTCGTGGACGACCACCTTCAGAAGAAGGTGGACGCCCAGAACGAGAAGGGCACCAAGAACGTCATCAAGACGTGGTCACGGCGCTCCATGATCGTTCCCGACATGCTCGGGCACACGATCGCCGTGCACGACGGCCGCAAGCACGTCCCGGTGTTCGTCACCGAGTCGATGATCGGCCACAAGCTCGGAGAGTTCGCCCCCACGCGGACGTTCCGCAGCCACGTCAAGGAAGACCGGCGCAGCCGGCGATAGACGCCTTCAGAAGCATCAAGAGGAGTAAGCGATGGAAGCCAGGGCCCAGGCGCGGTTCGTCCGTGTCACGCCCATGAAGGCCCGCCGCGTGGTGGACCTTATTCGCGGGCTGCCCGCTTCGGAGGCGCAGGCCGTGCTGCAGTTCGCTCCCCAGTCTGCGAGCGAGCCGATCTACAAGGTGCTCAGCAGCGCCATGGCGAACGCTGAGCACAACTTCAACCTCGACCCGAACACGCTCGTCGTGAGCCGTGCGTGGGTCGACGAGGGCCCGACGCTGAAGCGGTTCCGCCCGCGTGCACAGGGTCGCGCCTATCGGATCAACAAGCGGACGAGCCACATCACCGTGATCGTGGAGTCCCGCGAGCCGAAGGGAAGGACCCGATAGTGGGCCAGAAGGTTAACCCGCACGGGTTCCGCCTCGGCATCACGACCGACTTCAAGAGCCGGTGGTACGCCGACAAGCTGTACAAGTCGTACGTCGCCGAGGACGTCGCGATCCGCCGCATGCTCCAGAAGGGCATGGAGCGGGCCGGCATCTCCAAGGTCGAGATCGAGCGCACGACCGACCGCGTGCAGGTGGACATCCACACCGCGCGTCCGGGCATCGTGATCGGCCGGCGCGGCGCCGAGGCTGACCGCATCCGCGGCGACCTCGAGAAGCTGACCAAGAAGCAGGTCCAGCTGAACATCCTCGAGGTCAAGAACCCCGAGATCGACGCCCAGCTCGTCGCGCAGGGCGTGGCCGAGCAGCTGTCCAGCCGTGTCTCGTTCCGCCGCGCCATGCGCAAGGCGATGCAGTCGGCCATGAAGTCCGGCGCCAAGGGCATCCGTGTCCAGTGCTCCGGTCGTCTGGGCGGCGCCGAGATGTCGCGGTCGGAGTTCTACCGTGAGGGTCGCGTGCCGCTGCACACGCTCCGCGCGGACATCGACTACGGCTTCTACGAGGCCCGTACGACCTTCGGCCGCATCGGCGTGAAGGTCTGGATCTACAAGGGTGAGGCTCCGACGAGCCGCGCCGAGCGTGAGGCCGCCGCTGCCGGTGCCCGCGCCGGCCAGCGTCGCGAGCGTGACGACCGCCGTGGTGGCGGTGACCGTCCCCGTCGTGGTGGCGCCGGTGGCGCTCGCCGTGGCGGCGGCCGTGACCGCGCCCCCCGTACCGAGGCCGCCACGCAGGCGGCCCCTGAGACCGGCCCGGCTGCGCAGCCGGGTGCTGAAGGGAGCTGACCATGCTGATCCCGCGCAGGGTCAAGCACCGCAAGCAGCACCGGCCTGACCGCAGCGGAGCCGCCAAGGGCGGCACCCGGGTCGTGTTCGGCGAGTTCGGCATCCAGGCGATTGAGCACTCCTACGTGACCAACCGCCAGATCGAGTCGGCTCGTATCGCGATGACCCGTCACATCCGCCGTGGCGGCAAGGTGTGGATCAACATCTACCCCGACCGTCCGCTCACCAAGAAGCCGGCCGAGACCCGCATGGGTTCCGGTAAGGGTTCGACCGAGTGGTGGATCGCCAACGTCAAGCCCGGACGCGTCATGTTCGAGCTGTCCGGCGTGGCGGAGCCGATCGCGCGCGAGGCGCTTCAGCGCGCGATCCACAAGCTCCCGATGAAGTGCAAGATCGTTAAGCGTGAAGTGGGTGAGGCGTGATGGCTAAGGGCCTGACCGCCGGGGAGCTGCGGCTCGAGGACGAGGCCACCCTCGTCCAGAAGCTGAAGGAGGCGAAGGAGGAACTGTTCAACCTTCGCTTCCAGTCGGCGACCGGTCAGTTGGAGAGCCACGGGCGGCTGCGCGCCGTCCGCCGCGAGATCGCCCGTATCTACACCGTGATGCGCGAGCGTGAGCTTGGCATCGTCACGGTTGAGAAGGAGTCGAGCGATGGCTGAGACCGAGACCAACGAGACGACCGCCGAGCAGCGGCACTTCCGCAAGGTGCGTGAGGGCCTCGTCGTCAGCGACAAGATGGACAAGACCGTCGTCGTCGCCGTCGAGGACCGCGTCAAGCACCGTCTGTACGGCAAGGTCATCCGCCGTACGACCAAGTACAAGGCGCACGACGAGGCCAACGCCTGCGGCGTCGGCGACCGCGTGCTCCTGATGGAGACCCGCCCCCTCTCCGCCACCAAGCGGTGGAGGGTCGTGGAGATCCTGGAGAAGGCCAAGTAGGCCTGCGGCTATTACGCGCCTCGTGGGGGCTCTGAGAGCCCCCATGACGGTGTCCAAGGACACGAGGCCGGCTTCGGCCTCGTGTCGCCTGTGGTGCGGCTCCTCGCGGAGTTGTGGCCGTGGGAACAAGACAACGACAGGTTCCGCCAGGCTCAGCGATGAGAACCGGCGCGACTAACAGGAGTTATACGTGATCCAGCAGGAGTCGCGGCTCAAGGTCGCCGACAACACGGGTGCCAAGGAGATCCTTTGCATCCGTGTTCTCGGTGGCTCTGGCCGACGCTACGCCGGTATCGGCGACATCATCGTCGCCACTGTCAAGGACGCGCTGCCGGGCAGCACGGGCGTCAAGAAGGGCGACGTGGTCAAGGCCGTCGTCGTCCGCACGGTCAAGGAGCGCCGCCGGCCCGACGGCTCCTACATCCGCTTCGACGAGAACGCCGCCGTCATCATCAAGGACAGCGGTGACCCTCGTGGCACTCGTATCTTCGGCCCGGTCGGCCGCGAGCTGCGCGACAAGAAGTTCATGCGCATCATTTCGCTCGCTCCGGAGGTGCTGTGATGCCGAAGCTGCATGTGAAGAAGGGTGACCTGGTTCAGGTCATCGCGGGCAAGGACAAGGGTGCCAAGGGCCGTGTGATCGCCACGCTGCCGCGCGAGGACCGCGTGGTGGTCGAGGGCATCAACATGATCAAGAAGCACTCGAAGGAGACCCTGCAGGGCCCGCGCGGCGCCAAGACCGGCGGCGTGCAGACCCTCGAGGGCCCGATCCACGTCTCGAACGTGAAGAAGCTCAAGGACGACAAGCCCGCCGAGAAGAAGGCCGACGTCAAGAAGGCCGACGAGACGGGTGAGGACAGCTGATGACTGCCACGACCACTGAGACCGAGCGCCCGACGCCGCGACTCAAGACGAAGTACCGCGAGGAGATCGCGGCCCAGCTTCGCGAGCAGTTCGGCATCGAGAACGTCATGCTGATCCCGGCCCTGACCAAGATCAAGGTCAACATGGGTGTGGGCGAGGCGGCTCGTGACTCCAAGCTCATCGAGGGTGCTGTCCGCGACCTCACCGCGATCACCGGCCAGAAGCCGGCCGTCGTCCGGGCCCGCAAGTCCATCGCGCAGTTCAAGCTGCGTGAGGGCATGCCGATCGGCGCGCACGTCACGCTGCGCGGCGACCGCATGTGGGAGTTCCTCGACCGGCTGCTGGCGCTCGCGCTGCCCCGTATCCGGGACTTCCGTGGTCTGTCGCCGAAGCAGTTCGACGGCAACGGCAACTACACGTTCGGTCTGACCGAGCAGGTCATGTTCCACGAGGTCGACCAGGACAAGGTCGACCGGCCGCGGGGCATGGACATCACGATCGTGACCACCGCGAAGAACGACGAACAGGGCCGGGCGCTGCTGAAGCTCCTCGGGTTCCCCTTCAAGGAGGCCTGATCCAATGGCGAAGAAGTCGCTGATCGCCAAGGCGGGGCGCAAGCAGAAGTTCGAGGTCCGGGCCTACACGCGGTGCACGCGCTGCGGCCGTCCGCGCGCGGTCTACCGCAAGTTCGGCCTCTGCCGCGTGTGCTTCCGTGAGATGGCGCACCGGGGCGAGCTGCCCGGCATCACCAAGTCGAGCTGGTAGATACCCTGGGGGACGGCCACGTGTCGTCCCCTGGGTGATTACCCGGCCACACATATTTCAGGTAAAAGCAGGACGCGTTCGCGTCCATGACCGCGCCGAAGGTCCACCGGTAGAGCTCAGCTTGGCCGACTGGAAACCGCGGCGAGGAAGGCCACTGGCCATGACGATGACCGATCCGATCGCAGACATGCTGACGCGTCTGCGAAACGCGAATTCGGCGTACCACGACAGCGTGTCGATGCCGTACTCGAAGATCAAGGCGCACATCGCCGAGATCCTCCAGCAGGAGGGTTACATCCAGTCCTGGACCGTCGAAGACGCCAAGGTTGGAAAGAACCTCGTGGTGGAGCTCAAGTTCGGGCCTACCCGTGAGCGGTCGCTCGCGGGCCTGCGCCGGGTTTCCAAGCCCGGTCTGCGGGTTTATGCGAAGAAGGACAACCTGCCTCGAGTCCTGGGCGGACTGGGCGTCGCGATCATCTCGACGTCCCACGGCCTCATGACCGACAAGCAGGCCGGCAAGCGTGGCGTGGGCGGGGAAGTCCTCGCCTACGTCTGGTAGAGGGGAGGAACACAGCATGTCGAGAATCGGACGGCTGCCCATCCCTGTGCCCAGTGGCGTAGACATCACGATCACCGGCCAGGATGTCCAGGTCAAGGGCCCGAAGGGCACGCTCACTCACACGGTCGCCGAACCCATCAAGGTCGCGCGCGACGACGACGGCGCCGTCGCCGTCACCCGGCCGAACGACGAGAACAAGGTGCGTGCGCTGCACGGCCTGTCGCGGACGCTGATCGCCAACATGGTGCAGGGCGTCACGCAGGGCTACTCCAAGAGCCTTGAGATCGTCGGCGTCGGTTACCGCGTCCAGGCCAAGGGGCCGAACCAGCTGGAGTTCTCCCTGGGCTTCAGCCACCCGGTCATCGTCGACGCCCCCGAGGGCGTCTCCTTCCGCGTCGAGAAGCCGACCCTGTTCCACGTGGACGGCATCGACAAGCAGAAGGTCGGCGAGGTCGCGGCCAACATCCGCAAGCTGCGCAAGCCCGACCCGTACAAGGGCAAGGGCGTGCGCTACCAGGGCGAACAGATCCGCCGCAAGGTCGGAAAGGCTGGTAAGTAGGCATGGCTCCGAAGACTGCGTTCGGCAAGCACACGGCTGCCCGCACCGTCTCGCGGGCCCGCCGTCACCGCCGCGTCCGCAAGTTCGTCTTCGGTACGGTCGAGCGTCCGCGCTTGGTCGTCAACCGATCGACGCGTCACATGTTCGTCCAGATCGTCGACGACACTGTCGGCCACACGCTGGTGAGCGCGTCCACCATGGACCCCTCGCTGCGCGCCCTCGAGGCGGACAAGACCGAGAAGGCGAAGAAGGTCGGCGAGCTCCTCGCTCAGCGGGCCAAGGAAGCCGGTATCACCAAGGTCGTCTTCGACCGCGGTGGCAACCGCTACGCGGGGCGCATCGCCGCGCTGGCGGACAGCGCCCGCGAAGGTGGGCTCGAATTCTGATGACCGCAAATGCTGAGATGAGGAACCACTGATGGCTGCAGCTCCGCGTCGCGGTGGCGGCACCGGTGGCGAGCGGCGGGACCGTCGTGACGATCGCCGCGGTGGCGCCGCCGACAAGGGCGTCTCGTACATCGAGCGCGTAGTGAAGATCAACCGAGTGGCCAAGGTCGTGAAGGGTGGTCGTCGCTTCAGCTTCACCGCCCTCGTCATCGTCGGTGACGGCAACGGCCTGGTCGGCGTCGGCTACGGCAAGGCCAAGGAAGTGCCCGCGGCCATCGCCAAGGGCGTCGAAGAGGCGAAGAAGCACTTCTTCAAGGTGCCTCGCATCCAGGGCACGATCCCGCACACCGTGCAGGGCGAGGAGGCGGCCGGTGTCGTCTTCCTGCGTCCGGCCTCGGCCGGTACCGGCGTCATCGCCGGTGGCCCGGTGCGCGCGGTCCTGGAGTGCGCCGGCATCCACGACGTGCTCTCGAAGTCGCTCGGCTCCGACAACCCGATCAACATCGTGCACGCCACCGTGGCTGCTCTGAAGGGGCTCTCGCGTCCCGAGGAGATCGCCGCCCGCCGTGGCCTGCCGATCGAGGACGTCGCCCCGGCCCGGATGCTGAAGGCTCAGCGTGAGGGTCTCGCCGAGGCGGCGGCCGTGAAGGCGGTGAGCTAGTCATGGCACGCCTGAAGATCACTCAGGTTCGCTCGAAGATCGGTGGCAAGCAGAACCAGCGCGACTCGCTGCGTTCGCTTGGCCTGAAGCGAATCGGCGATGTCGTCGTCAAGGAGGACCGGCCCGAGATTCGCGGCATGGTCTCCGTGGTGACGCACCTCGTCGAGGTGGAAGAGGTCGACTAGTCATGACTGACAAGGCTCCGCTGAAGATTCACGACCTGCGTCCCGCCCCCGGTGCCAACAAGGCCAAGGTCCGCAAGGGTCGCGGCGAGGCGTCCAAGGGCAAGACGGCCGGTCGCGGTACGAAGGGCAGCCGCGCCCGTACGACGGTCCCCCTCGGTTTCGAGGGTGGCCAGGTGCCGCTGCAGAGGCGTCTGCCGAAGCTCAAGGGCTTCTCGAACGCCCTGTTCAAGACGACCTACCAGGTCGTCAACCTCGACAGGCTCGGCGAGCTGTTCCCCGAGGGTGGCGAGGTCACCGTCGAGGCGCTGGTCGCCAAGGGTGCTGTCCGTAAGAACCAGCTCGTCAAGGTGCTCGGCACCGGCGAGATCTCCGTCGCGGTGAACGTGCAGGCTCACGCCTTCTCGTCGTCCGCGAAGGAGAAGATCGCCGCTGCCGGTGGATCCGTTACCGAGCTGTAAAGACGCTATGACGAGGCGTGGGGGCTTTGACAAATGCCCCCACGCCCGTAGTGCGTTAGAGTTCGCGAGACGGCAGGATTCTGTCCGGCTCGTTTGACATGAGACTTCAGATGGCAGATCCCCGCACCATCGCTTACTCACACCGCCGTAAAGGCGCGCAGGAGGGACCGTGCTGACCGCGTTTACCCGGGCGTTCCGGACACCGGACCTGCGCAAGAAGTTGCTCTTCACCCTGGGCATCATCGCGCTGTTCCGTCTCGGCTCGGTTCTTCCGACCCCGGGAGTCCACGTCCAGAACCTGGCCGCCTGTTTCGACCAGGCCCGCCAAGGCCAGACCGGCAACATCTACGGAATGGTCCAGCTGTTCAGCGGCGGTGCGCTGCTGAAGTTGTCGGTGTTCGCTCTGGGCATCATGCCGTACATCACCGCGAGCATCATTCTGCAGTTGCTCGTCGTCGTGATCCCGCGGCTCGAGGCTCTCAAGAAGGAAGGCCAGGCGGGACAGACCAAGATCACGCAGTATACGCGTTACCTCACCATCGGTCTCGCGGTGCTGCAGTCGACGGCCTTCATCGCCCTGGCCCGTACCGGTCAGCTGTTCCCGAACTGTCAGCAGAACGTGCTGCTCGACCCCGACGACATCTTCGGCATCGTCACGATGGTCATCATCATGACGGCCGGCACGTCCGTCATCATGTGGCTCGGTGAGCTCATCACCGACCGCGGCGTCGGCAACGGCATGTCCATCCTGATCTTCACCCAGGTCGTGGCGGTCTTCCCGTCCGAGCTGGCCAACATCTTCCAGGCGAACAAGTTCACCTTCGTGGTCGTCATGGTCGTCGGCATCTTCATGATCGCGGCCGTGGTCTTCGTGGAGCAGGCTCAGCGCCGCATCCCCGTCCAGTACGCCAAGCGCATGGTCGGACGCCGGATGTACGGCGGCACCTCCACCTACATCCCGCTGAAGGTCAACCAGGCCGGCATCATCCCGGTCATCTTCGCCTCGTCGCTGCTGTATCTGCCGCAGTTGCTCACCTCGCTGTTCCAGACGAGCGACAACACCGTGATCACCTGGATCGCGCAGCACCTCGCCACCGGCGACACCCCCATCTACATGGGGACGTTCTTCCTCCTGATCATCTTCTTCACGTACTTCTACGTCGGCATCACGTTCAACCCCCCTGAGGTCGCCGACAACATGAAGAAGTACGGTGGATTCATTCCGGGCATTCGCCCCGGCCGTCCGACGGCTGAATACCTGAGCTTCGTGCTCAACCGTCTGACGGCGCCCGGCGCGCTGTATCTGGGTCTCATCTCCATGGTCCCGATCGTCGCGCTGGCGGTGTCGGGCGCGAGCCAGAACTTCCCGTTCGGAGGGACGAGCATTCTGATCATGGTTGGTGTCGGACTTGACACGGTGAAGCAGATCGAGAGCCAGCTGCAGCAGCGTAATTACGAAGGCTTCCTGCGGTAGTGCGTCTCGTTCTCGTCGGGCCCCCCGGAGCGGGTAAGGGGACTCAGGCCCAGTTCATCGCATCGAACCTGTCGATCCCGAAGATTTCGACAGGGGACATCTTCCGTGCCAACGTCTCGGGTGGCACGGACCTTGGCAAGCTGGCCAAGACGTACATGGACCGCGGCGACCTGGTGCCCGACGAGGTCACCATCGCCATGGTCCGCGACCGTCTGTCCGAAGACGACGCGCAGGACGGCTTCCTGCTCGACGGCTTCCCGAGGAATGTCGCGCAGGCGGAGATCCTGCGCGACATGCTCAAGGACTGGGGCCTCGCCCTCGATCTCGTCCTCGAACTCGTGGTCGACGACGACGAGGTGGTCAGGCGGCTGGCCGGCCGCCGCACCTGCAGCCAGTGCGGTCGCATCTGGCACGTCGACTTCGACGACAAGAAGGACGACAGGTGCGACGCGTGCGGAGGCACGCTCTTCCAGCGTGACGACGACAAGGAGGAGACCGTCCGGCACCGGCTGGAGGTCTACCAGCAGCAGACTGCGCCGCTGGTCTCCTACTACGCCGCCGAGCAGATTCTCGTGGGCGTGGACGCGACCGGTCCGGTCGAAGAAGTCACGCGGCGGGCGATGGACGCGATCAGGCCGTACATGGCTTAACGCCTTTTGACCTATTTGCGGAGGTGGCACGGGTTTCCGTGCCACCTCGCGGCTATTGTGGGGGAGATTGGGCCCCCAGAGCGGCCCGTTGAGACCCAGGGGGGCGGAATGTTCAAACGCAACAAGCACGGGATCCAGATCAAGAGCCCGGAGCAGCTCGAGAAGATGCGTGCGGCGGGCCTGGTGGTGGGGCGCACGCTCGACCTGCTCAAGCGGTCGGTGGAGCCGGGGATGACGCCGCTCGACCTCGACGGCATCGCCGAGAAGGCGATCAGGGACGAGGGTGCGATCCCGTCGTTCAAGGGCTACCAGGGGTTCCCTGCCACGATCTGCGCGTCGGTCAACAACGAGGTGGTGCACGGCATCCCGACCGCCGCCAGAAAGCTCCAAGAGGGCGACATCATCTCGATCGACTGCGGCGCGATCCTCGACGGCTGGCACGGCGACTCGGCCGTCACGGTGCCGGTGGGGGAGGTCGACGCGAAGCTCATCGAGCTGATGCGCGTCACGGAGGAGTCCATGTGGCGCGGCATCGCCGCGCTGACGCCCGGCCGGCACCTGTCCGACATCGGCCACGAGGTGGAGCGCTACGTCAAGTCGCAGGGTCGCTTCGGCATCCCGCCGGAGTACGGCGGGCACGGCATCGGCACCGAGATGCACATGGACCCGTGGATCGCCAACCACGGCAAGCCCGGCCGGGGGCCGGTGCTCGAGGTCGGCATGTGCGTGGCCGTCGAGCCCATGGTCAACCTCGGCACCGAGCGCACGCGCGTGCTGGCCGACGAGTGGACCGTTGTCACGGTTGATGGCAAACATTCCGCACACTTCGAACACAGCGTCGCTGTGACACATAATGGACCTTGGGTGCTTACCGCCCTCGATGGGGGCAAGGAGCGCTTGGCCCAGCTGCTTAACTAACCCCCGGGAGTGGGTGGGATGGCGAACAGCCCAGAGATGCGAGCCTCCGATGCGGACCGCGATCGCGTCGCCGCCGTCCTGCGTGAGCACACCGCTCAGGGCCGTATCACCATGGACGAGTTCCACGAGCGGTTGGAGCGGCTCTACGAGAGCCGCACCTACGGTGAGCTCGCCAAGCTGACCTCCGACCTGCCCGACGTCGACCTGCGCAACCTGCCCGCCAAGAAGAGTGAGGAGCCCGCGAAGCGCGCGGGGATGCACTCCGGCATGCGCGCGGCGTGGGGTGTCTGGGCGGTCGCCAGCAGCATCAACTGGGTGGTCTGGTTCATCGTGAGCCTCACCTCCGATGGCGAGGTCCATCCCTGGCCGCTGTGGGTCATGGGGCCGTGGGGCGTGATCCTGCTGATGAGCACGGTCTTCGGCGGCAACGGGGGGAAGCGCCCGTAGGGTGACCCCGGCATTCGCCACGTGAGGTAAACTGCTGCGTGGTTGTGTCAGGACACCTGGCACGCGTTTCGCGTTTTGTGCCAGGGTGTCGTACACTCCTTAGTCGGCTCACTATGACTATCACGCGTCGACGGCCGATGCCGGCTGTCGCTCTCTTCGAAGCGTGAAGGTCGCGGCTGCGTAGTGAACCGGAGCCTCAGACGACCGATCAGTGAAACGCGAGGAATTTTGGCCAAGAAAGACGGCGCCATCGAGATCGAGGGCACTGTGGTCGAGTCGCTCCCGAACGCCATGTTCCGGGTGCAGCTCGACAACGGCCATAAGGTCCTGGCCCACATCAGCGGACGGATGCGGATGCACTACATCCGAATCCTGCCGGACGACCGGGTTGTCGTTGAACTGAGCCCCTACGACCTCAGTCGTGGGCGGATCGTCTACCGATACAAGTAAGAACGTCTGAGGACACAAGGGACAATGAAGGTAAAGCCGAGCGTCAAGAAGATCTGCGACAAGTGCAAGGTGATCCGCCGGCACGGTCGCGTCATGGTGATCTGCGACAACCTGCGCCACAAGCAGCGCCAGGGCTAGTCGCCGCAAGGCTCCTCCGAGTCCGCCCCAGTAGGGAGCGGACTCGACGCATGAGGAGCCTCGAAACAGTAGTCGTGTCCCACACCCGGGCAGGCGCGTCTCGTCGAGGCGTGAACCACTCGGGCGACCCCCGGTCGGAGGCCGGGGCCCTCACCCCGGGCATTGGGGAGGGGTAGTGGGGCGCAAGACCTCCGCCACAACGAAGGAGAATGCCCGACCATGGCTCGCCTGGTTGGCGTCGACCTCCCCCGCGAAAAGCGGCTGGAGATCGCTCTCACCTACATCTACGGAATCGGCCGCACCCGCGCCCTCGAGATCCTCGAGGCGACCGGCGTGAGCGGCGACCTCCGCGTCCACCAGCTCTCCGACACTGAGCTCGTCCCGATGCGTGACTACATCGAGGCGAACTACAAGATCGAAGGAGACCTGCGCCGCGAGGTCCAGGCCGACATTCGTCGCAAGATCGAAATCGGCTGCTACCAGGGCATCCGACACCGCAAGGGCCTGCCGGTCCACGGTCAGCGCACGCAGACCAACGCGCGTACCCGTAAGGGCAAGAAGAAGACCGTCGCCGGCAAGAAGAAGCCCGGTAAGAAGTAGTCCACGCAGCCGCGGGACCGAAGACCTCAGGAGTGAAGGCACAGAATGCCTCCTAAGAGCCGTCAGGGTGCGCCGAAGAAGGTGCGCCGCAAGGAGAAGAAGAACGTCGCTCACGGGCACGCCCATATCAAGAGCACGTTCAACAACACGATCGTCTCGATCACCGACCCGAACGGGAACGTGATCTCCTGGGCCAGCGCCGGCCACGTGGGTTTCAAGGGCTCTCGTAAGTCCACCCCGTTCGCCGCGCAGATGGCCGCTGAGAACGCCGCCCGCCGCGCCATGGAGCACGGCATGCGCAAGGTTGACGTCTTCGTCAAGGGTCCCGGCTCCGGCCGTGAGACCGCGATCCGCTCGCTGCAGGCCACCGGCCTCGAGGTGGGCTCGATCCAGGACGTCACCCCGGTTCCGCACAACGGTTGCCGTCCGCCCAAGCGCCGCCGCGTCTGACCAAGCCCAGGAGATAGAGAGAAATGGCTCGTTACACGGGCGCGGACTGCAAGCTCTGCCGTCGCGAGAAGACCAAGCTCTTCCTCAAGGGCAGCAAGTGTGAGTCCGCCAAGTGCCCCATCGAGATCCGTCCTTACCCGCCGGGTGAGCACGGCCGCGGACGCCCCAAGGAGTCCGAGTACCAGCTTCAGCTTCGCGAGAAGCAGAAGACTCGTCGTATCTACGGCGTCCTCGAGAAGCAGTTCCGCAACTACTACGAGGAAGCCGCCAGCAAGAGCGGCAAGTCGGGTGAGGTGCTCCTCCAGATCCTGGAGAGCCGTCTCGACAACGTCGTCTACCGCGCCGGCTTCGCCCAGTCGCGTGACGCCGCCCGCCAGCAGGTGCGCCACGGCCATATCCTGGTGAACGGCAAGAAGGTCGACATCCCGTCGTACCGCGTTCGCGAGCACGACATCGTCGAGGTCCGCGAGACCAAGCGCAACATGCTGCCGTACGAGGTGGCCCGCGCCACCGCCGGTGAGCGCACGGTTCCCGCCTGGCTCGGCGTCGTGCCGGAGAAGCTCCGCGTCCTGGTGCACCAGCTGCCGGTTCGGCAGCAGATCGACACCCAGGTCCAGGAGCAGCTCATCGTCGAGTACTACTCGAAGTAAGTAGTCACTCGCTCGGTCCGGGTACGGCATGCCGTACCCGGACTAGGCTGTTTATCGGAGTGGCGTCATATAGCGGGCGCCACACGAAAAAGGGGAGAACCCACACATGCTGATCGCTCAGCGTCCGACTCTTCTCGAAGAGTCGATCGACGACACCAGGTCCCGGTTCGTCATCGAGCCGCTGGAGCCGGGCTTCGGCTACACCATCGGCAACTCGCTGCGCCGCACACTGCTGTCGTCCATTCCGGGCGCGGCCGTGACGAGCATCCGTATCGAGGGCGTGCTGCACGAGTTCTCGACGGTTCCCGGGGTCAAGGAAGACGTCACCGACATCATCCTCAACCTCAAGGAACTCGTCGTCTCCTCCGAGCACGACGAGCCTGTCGTGATGTACCTGCGCAAGCAGGGCCCGGGTGAGGTCACCGCCGCCGACATCGCGCCGCCGGCCGGTGTCGAGGTGCACAACCCCGAGCTGCGCATCGCCACGCTCAACAGCAAGGCGAAGCTCGAGATGGAGCTGACCGTCGAGCGCGGTCGCGGCTACGTGTCCGCCGCGCAGAACAAGCAGCCGGGCCAGGAGATCGGGCGCATCCCGATCGACTCGATCTACTCCCCGGTGCTCAAGGTCACGTACAAGGTCGAGGCCACCCGAGTCGAGCAGCGCACCGACTTCGACCGGCTCATCCTCGACGTCGAGACCAAGCCCGCGATGAAGCCCCGCGACGCGGTGGCCTCCGCCGGCAAGACTCTCGTCGAGCTGTTCGGCCTGGCCCGTGAGCTCAACGTCGAGGCCGAGGGCATCGACATCGGCCCGTCGCCCACCGACGCCGCCCTGGCGGCCGACCTGGCGCTGCCGATCGAGGAGCTCAACCTCACCGTCCGCTCCTACAACTGCCTCAAGCGCGAGGGCATCCACACCGTGGGTGAGCTCGTCGCCCGCAGTGAGCAGGACCTGCTCGACATCCGCAACTTCGGCGCCAAGTCGATCGAAGAGGTCAAGCAGAAGCTGCACGAGATGTCGCTGGCGCTGAAGGACTCCCCGCCCGGGTTCGACCCGAGCGCGGTGGCCGGCGGCGGCTACGACGACGACGACAGCGCGTACGTCGAGACCGAGCAGTACTGAGATCGTCCCCGCGGGTGTCCGCGGGGCAACGTAACGGCGCCGCGCATCCGCGGCGCCGGCCCGACTCCGGTACCTGGTACGGCCGGGGCGGGTTAACCCTGGAGGAGACAGACCATGCCCAAGCCCACCAAGGGTGCACGCCTTGGCGGTAGCCCGGCGCACGAGCGGCTGATCCTGGCGAACCTCGCCACCGATCTGTTCCGCCACGGCAAGATCCGTACGACGGTCGCGAAGGCCAAGCGCCTGCGCCCGCTGGCCGAGCGCCTGATCACCAAGGCGAAGAAGGGCGACATCCACAACCGTCGCCAGGTGCTGACCGTCGTCCGGGACAAGGGCGTCGTGCACCACCTGTTCACGGAGATCGCTCCGACGTTCGCCGAGCGTCCCGGTGGCTACACGCGCATCACCAAGATCGGTGCCCGGAAGGGCGACAACGCCCCGATGGCGGTCATCGAGCTGGTGGCCGAGCCGCTGAACGCCGTCACCACCCGCACCGCGGCTCCCGCCGCTGCCGCCGCTCCGGCGCCGGCCGCCGAGGAGACCGAGGCGCCCGCGACCGAGGCCGCCGAGGTCGAGGCCGCGGAGCCGAAGGCCGAGGAGACGGCTCCGGAGGCTGCTGCCGAAGAGGCTCCGGCCGCCGAGGCGAAGAAGGACGAGGCCTGATCTCTCAGGCTGGTTGAAGCCGGGCCCGGCCCCCTCACGGGGGTCCGGGCCCGTTTTCGTACAAGGAGGATCATCGTGGTACGGCTCCGTCTCGATCTCGCCTACGACGGGACCGACTTCTCCGGCTGGGCCGGCCAGCCCGGGCGGCGTACGGTCCAGGGGGAGATCGAGCAGGCGCTCGGCCGCATCCTGCGCATGGCCACGCCTCCCACCCTCACCGTGGCGGGACGTACCGACGCCGGCGTGCACGCGCGCGGGCAGGTCGCGCACGTGGACGTGACGGACGAGACGCTGGCCGAGCTCGACAGCAACCGTGGGCCGCTGAGCGTCGACGAGCGGCTCGCTGCGCTCGTGAGACGGCTTGGTGGGGTCTTGCCGCTGGATGTACGGGTTCGGCGGGTCAGCGTGGCTCCTGAGGGCTTTGACGCCCGTTTCTCGGCGCTGTACCGGCGTTACGCGTACCGGGTGTGCGACGCGGCCGGTGGCGTCGACCCGCTGCGACGGCGCGAGATCGTCTGGCACAACCGGCCGCTCGACCTCGACCGGATGAACGTGGCGGCCGCGCGGCTGCTCGGCGAGCACGACTTCGCGGCGTTCTGCAAGAAACGCGAAGGCGCCACGACGATCAGGGAACTGCAGCGGCTCGAGTGGGCGCGCGAGGCGGACGGCGTGCTTGTGGCCACCGTCGTCGCGGACGCGTTCTGCCACTCGATGGTGCGGGCGCTGGTGGGGTCGCTGCTCGCGGCCGGAGACGGACGGCGGACGGCGGAGTGGCCCGGCGAGGTGCTGACCCGCGCCGTACGCGACTCAGGGGTGCACGTGGCGCCCGCGCACGGGCTGTGCCTGGAGGAGGTCGGCTACCCGGCGGAGGCGGAACTCGCCGCGCGGGCCGAGGCCACGCGGCGAGTCCGCACCCTGCCGGCTCCTGGGTCAGTCGCTGGTGGCGCGACGCTCCAGGACCAGTGACGTCTCGTCGCGGAACGCGCCGCTGACCTCGGGCAGCGTCTTCTCGTCGGAACCCGGCGTGCGGCCGTCGGCGTGGGTGGCGTAGCTGAAGACGATGTAGCGTCCCCACGCGAGCCCGGCCGCGTAACCGCCCGCGATGTGCACCTTCTCGCTGCCCGAGCCCTCCGCGCCCGGCAGCGGACGGAACCACACGTTGCGCGACAGGTCCTTCGCCTGGTCGGCCGCCGACGCGGAGTCCTTGTCGGGAAAGACCGCGATGCCGGTCGTGACCGCGTAGCGGCGTTTGCCGTCGACGTACGTGGCCCGCAGCACGCGGCTGCAGCCGTGCTCCTTCAGGGCCGTGGCGAACGCGCCCGTCGCCGCCTTGTCGCAGGACGTCTCCAGGGTGGCCTTGACCCGGGTGAAGGTGGCGCCCGACGCCGTCACCTTCTTCTTCGGGAACGCTTCCGACAGGGCCATCTTCTGCGGGTCGCTCTGCTCGGAGTCGAGGGCGGACGTGCTGGGCGCGTCGGCGGACGGGGCCGCCTCGGCGGAGACGGGGGGCTGGGACGCGCTCGGGAGTCCGGCGGCGGCCGTGGACGGGCCCTGGGCGCTCACCGCCTGGTAGGCGAAGAAGCCGCCGGTCGCCACGCCGGCCAGCGCCAGCGCGCCGAGCGTCACGAACAGGGCTCGCTTGCTCTTGGGAGGTGGCGGTGGTGGGGGCGGGGTCTGGAACGGAGGCTGCTTGAACGCCCCTGGGGGGAACATGGGCGTGCCCTGACGGGGGACCGGCAGGTTCATCGGGGGTTTCTGGCCCCAGGTGTCCTTGGCGAACGGGAGGTCCGGCAGCTTCTCACCGGCTGGGGGCGTGGGGGGCCATACGGGGACGTCGCCGGGCTCGTGGGGCGGGGTGGGCGTGCCGTCAGGGGTGGCTTCGGTGTCGGGGGTCGCGTCGGGTGCGGTGTCGTGCGTCGCGCCGTGAGCGGGCTCTTGTGTTGCGTCGTGAGCGGTGCCTTGCGGCGCTCCGTGAGCGGCGCCCGGGGTGTCGTCCTCCACGGCGAACGGCTGTGTGCCGAGGTCTTCCGGCCTCTGGTGGGGGGTCGTGAGGGCGGTGTGCTCCAGCTGGTCCACCGGGGCGGCGAGGACGCCGGGCGCTGCCTCCTCGTACGGCTGGGCCGCCTCCTGGTGCTCCGGCGCGGGCCGCGACACGGCTTCTACGGCCTGGGCCGTCGGGTCCGTGGCGGGTCCGAGGTGGTCGCCGGGGACGGCGTCGGGACGGTGGCCGCCCGGTGGGTCAGGGGGAGTGGGGATGCCGTCGACCGGCGCGGTGCCGTGCGCGGAACCCACGTGCGCGATGTCCGGGTGGGCGGCTGTGTGGCCGGCGTCCGTGTACGGGGTTCCCTGGGCGGCGTGCGGGTGGGTGGTCCCGTGAGCCGTAGGCGGGTGGCCGGTGTTCGGGGTGGCCGGGTGCGGGCCCTGGTCCGGTTGGGTGGCGCGTCCGTGGTCGGCGTTCGGGTGGAGGGCGCCAAGGTCGGAGGCGGGCACGGGGCGGGTGTCGTCCGGGGCGCCTGGGGCCGGCTCGTTCGGCGCTGACGTACCAGGACCGGCGTGGGCCGGGCCATGAGCCGGCGGCTGCGGGCCGTTGTCCGTGGGGTGCGAACGTGCCGGACGGGTCATGCCTTCCGGGTTGGTGGCGTTCGGGTCGAACGGCGGGAGGCGGTTCGGCTCGTCAGGCTCGGCGACGAGTTCCCCGGTCGCGGCCGGCCACGGGGGCAGGGCGGTCGGGTCGGAGACGGGCACGGGCCACACCGGCATGCCCGCCGCGGCGGCGGTGAACGCGGGCGGCGGCTCCCATGGCGGCGCACCCGGCACCACCGGCTGCCCGGTCCAGTGACCAGGCTGCTGCCCGTGCCCCTGGCCCTCCCGGCGCTGCCCGTGCTGCCGGCCGTCCCAGGGCTGTCCCTGGCCGGGTGCGGGGCTGTTCCAGTGCTGTCCGTGCCCCTGGCCGTCCCATGGTTGGGCGTGTGGGGGCGGGGGCTGGTCCTGGTTGCTCTGCTGGTTCCGGGGCCGGCCGTGCTGGTTCTGGTGGTTCCACGGCTGTTCGTGATGGCTCTGCCGGCCCCAGGGCCGGCCGTGGGGGTTCTGGTCGTTCCACGGCTGCTGGTGGTCGCCCTGCGCGCCGGGGTGGCCCTGGGCGGTCGGTGCGCCGAACGCTCCTGGGTGGGGGGCCGTGGGGTCGGCGGTGCTCGAAGCGTCGGGGTATCCGGCGGGGCCAGGAGCCGAGTGGCTCGAACCGTACGGAGACGCCGGGTGGACGGCGGTGCCGTGCGGGTCGGTGCTGGTCATGCCCGGGTGGACGACCGTGCCGTTCGGGTCGGTGGCGGCCTGGTGCTCCGGAGGAACGGCCGTGCCGTGCGCGTAGGCAGGGGGGACGGCTGCGTCGTGCGGGTGGGCGCTCGGGTGCGGGCCGCTCGGCGCGCCGAGCGGGGGCGGCCCGGCGAACGCGTGCCCGGAGCCGGGCGGCGCCGGACTGGCGCCGGGCGCTGGGGAGCCGAAGGCGTGCGGATGTGCCGGGCTGGTGCCTGCCGTTTGGGAGCCGGGCCCGTGCGGGTGGGCGGGGGTGCCGGACGTGTGGATGTGGGGGGTGTCCGGGTGGGTGGGCGGCGCGGTGGGGTTCTGGGGGGAGATGCGTTGGGGGGCGGGCGCAGTGACGGCTTGGGTGTGGTGGACGGCGGTGGCGCTGGCGTCGGTGCTCGTGTACGGGCCGTCGGTCGCGATCAGCCCGTCGGCTCCGGTCGGACGGTCGGCTCCGATCAGGCCGCCGGGCCCGATCGGGTCGCCCGCACCGATCAGCCCGTCGGTTCCGACCGGGCCGCCAGGCCGCGGGCCGTTGGCGCCGGACAGGTCGGTGGTGCCGGCCTGCGCGGTGCCGATCACGCCGTCGACGATGGCCGGGGGGTTGGTGGGGTCGGCGTACCAGTCGTAGGTGTCGTCGGCGGGGACTTCCCAGGGTTGCGCGCCTGGTGGTGGGGCGATCGGGGAGTCGCCGAAGACGGGGGCGGCGGGCCGTGGCTCGGCCTCGGCCGCCCCGTGGGTTCGGGGGAACGCCGGTGGTACGTCCTGGCTGTCGGTCTGGCCGAAGCTCGGCGGTGGGGCCGCCGGAGCGGCCGAGCTGTCGGCCGCCCTGCGATCGTGCTCAGACCCGGGTTCCTGGCCACGCATAGCTGGAGCCTAGCGAGAGGATCGAGATCGTTAGGCCGGTATGGGTGTTCCCGGACGCATCAGGCGTCCTTTTTGTGGCCACTTGTCACACAAAGCGACTCAGCTCAGCCTGCTTCCCGTCAGGGAACGGTGGTCCATGGCTTTGAACACCGTGGCCTTGGTGATGTCGTCGATCGCCTGGCTGATGCGCTTGGAGCCCTTGGAGTCGGGCTTCGTGCCGTCCTTGTTCTGGAACCAGACCAGCACCGCGTAGTGGCCCCACGTCAGGATCTTCGCGCCGCCGCTGCCCGCGCCGAGGTGCTTGGTGACCTCGTCCTTCCCGGCCAGTGGTTTGACGTAGTTCTCGGTGTTGCCCGCCTTGGCCACCTTGCCGGCCGACTTGCTGGTGTTGAGGTTGCCCACGCCGACCGTGCCGATCACCTTGCCGTCCTTGTCACGGAAGCTGGCACGGACGAACTGGGTGCACTTGGCCGCTTTGAGCGCCTTCTGGAGCTTGTCGCCCTGGGCGCCGTCGGTGCACTTCTTGTCCTTGCTGGTGATCGTCATCTCGTAGTCGCGGCCGGAGACGGAGAACTTCTTGTTCGTACCGAAGATCTCCTTGACCGAGATCGAGTCGGGGTCGGTGGTGCGGTCGGCGGCGAAGCCGTACTTGCCGGACGGCACCGACGGCAGCGGCGCCGAGGTCTGGCGGGCCGTGGTGGTCTGGTCGGGGGTGGGGGCGTCGGCGTTCCACATCACGGCGAGGCCCCCGCCGAACAGCCCGAGCACCAGCACGCCGCCGATCGCGGCCCACATCGGGGCGCGCGAGCGTGGACCCTCGTCGTACGGGCTCCACCCGACCCTGCTCTGCGGCACGTACTCGATCTCGGGGGAGGCGTCGGGCTCGCCCGGTGCCGCCGGGTCGGGCGAGGCGTTGCGCTGCTTGCGGGAACGGCGGGGCGCGCGGCCCTCCGGCGCGGGTGCCGGCGGCTCACCAGGAGGCTGCTGACCGGGAGGCTGCTGACCGGGAGGCTGCTGACCGAGAGGCTGCTCACCGAAAGGAGCGAAAGGGTCGCCGGCGGTCTTGGGGGCGGGCGCCATCCCGTAGGGGGCGCCGCCGAACGGCGCGCCGCCCATGCCGTTTTCACGTTCGTCGGGAAAACCCATGCGGCGACATTACCGTGACGCGCGTCATCGGGTTCCGAAGTCCTGCGTCCACCACGGGCCTCCTGGGCCGGAGGCGACGCCCACGCCGATGGCCTTGAGCCGGCAGTTGAGGATGTTCCTGCGGTGGTCACGTCGGTCGAGCCAGCCGTCGACGGCCGCTTCCGGGGTGGTGTAGCCGGCGCCGATGTTCTCGGCGGCCCCCCAGAAATAACCGGCACGTTCCATCCGGGCCCAGGGCGAGGAGCCGTTCGGCGAGTTGTGGACCAGCTTGCCGGTACGGGCCATCTCCAGGGAGTGCCTGCGGGCGGAGCGCGTGAGACCGTCGTCGACCCGCAACGGACGGCAGCCGTGACGCGAGCGCGCGGCGTTGGTCAGCGAGACGACCCGGCCGGCCATGCCGGCGAGCACGCGCACGCCTTCGCTGTGGTCGCCGAGCAGTGGGTCCTCGGGCACGTCGAAGCCCTGCACCAGGCCGGACGGTGTCCGGACCGTCCCGGGGGTGGCGCGGGCGGCCTTCTCGGGCGTGGTCTGCCGGGGGATCTTCTCGGCCAGCGGCCGGGACTTGCGCTCGGACGGTGGCGCGGGCCGGGTCGCCGCGGCGGGGGGCGGGACGGTCTCTTCGAGGTAGACGCGGCGGGCCTGCCCGGGGTCGTGGTCCAGGCGGCCGATGAGCACGCCGGTGAACAGCGCCGCCAGCGTGAGGCAGCCCAGCACACCCAGGTGACCCCGGCGCCGAGGACCCCGCTGGGACCGCAGGGAGTGAAAGCTCTGCCACATGCCGAAATCAACGATAGGGATCGGGAGCCGTGGGATTGAAGGGGCCGCAGGGAAACGAAATGGAACCGTTCTGCGATCAGGTAGGATCGTTCGAGGTTACCGGTCTTTTGACCAGGACGCCTTCGGGCGGGTAGCCTCTCGTTTCGTGTGTGCATAGGTCCCCGTGACCAATGCGCGGCGCGTCCGGCGTCATCTCCCATGCTGCGGAGACGGAAGGTCCGGGCCGTCGTGTGCCCGCACCGACCGAACCCATGTAGCTGTCGCATCCGACAGCGCCGAAGACGCGAGCATAAAGAAGGCTACGACCGTGCGCACGTACTCACCGAAGCCCGCCGACGTCCAGCGTCAGTGGTACGTCATCGACGCGACCGATGTCGTGCTGGGCCGGCTGGCCAGCCACGTCGCGACCCTGCTCCGCGGCAAGCACAAGCCGATCTTCGCCAACCACGTCGACACCGGTGACTTCGTCATCGTCATCAACGCGGACAAGATCGCGCTGACTGGCAACAAGCTTGAGCAGAAGAGGGCGTACCGCCACTCGGGCTACCCGGGCGGTCTGCGTTCCGTCTCGTACGGCGAGCTCATGGAGAAGCGGCCGGACAAGGCCGTCGAGAAGGCCGTCAAGGGCATGCTTCCCAAGAACTCCCTCGGCCGGAAGATGGCCAAGAAGCTGAAGGTCTACGCGGGTAGCGAGCACCCGCACCAGGCCCAGCAGCCGGTGCCCTTCCAGATCACCCAGATCGCCCAGTAGTAGTTCGAAAGAGTTAGAGGAGAACCGTGGCTGAGCCCACCGGTGTCGAGACGGTCGTCGAGGCCGAGCTGGAGGAGTACTCCGGCGAGGACTTCCCGTCCGAGTACACCACCGAGTCCGCCGCCAGCGCCGACGCTCCCGTGCGGAAGCCCGTCACCACGGGCAACTCGTACGGCACGGGCCGCCGTAAGGAGGCGATCGCCCGCGTGCGCATCGTCCCGGGCAGCGGCAAGTGGACGATCAACGGTCGTTCGCTGGACACGTACTTCCCGAACAAGGTCCACCAGCAGATCGTCAACGAGCCGTTCGTCGTGCTGGGTGCCGAAGAGGCGTTCGACGTCATCGCGCGCATCGACGGCGGCGGCGTGACCGGCCAGGCCGGCGCGCTGCGCATGGGTCTGTCCCGCGCCCTCGCGACGCTGGACGTCGAGGTCAACCGGCCGCCGCTGAAGAAGGCCGGCTTCCTCACCCGTGACGCCCGCGCCACGGAGCGGAAGAAGTACGGCCTCAAGAAGGCCCGCAAGGCTCCGCAGTACAGCAAGCGCTAAATTGGGGCGCCTTTTCGGCACCGACGGGGTACGTGGGGTCGCTGGTCGCGACCTCACGGCGGAGCTCGCCATGGACCTGTCCGTGGCGGCTGCGCACGTCCTCGGCGATGCAGGCGCTTTCTCCGCCACCGGACGCCGTCCGGTGGCGGTCGTAGGCCGGGACCCGCGTGCCTCAGGTGAATTCCTGGAGGCCGCTGTGGTCGCCGGCCTTGCGGCGTCTGGTGTGGATGTGCTGCGCCTCGGCGTACTGCCCACCCCGGCCGTCGCCCACCTCACCGCGGCGCTCGGCGCCGATCTCGGGGTGATGCTGTCGGCGTCGCACAACCCGGCGCCCGACAACGGCATCAAGTTCCTGGCCCGCGGCGGCTTCAAGCTGTCCGACTCGGTCGAGGACGAGATCGAACGGCGGCTGGGTGAGCAGTGGAGCTTCCCCGTGGGCTCGGGCGTCGGTCGCGTACGTGACGCCTACGGTGAGGCCGACCGGTACATCTCGCACGTGCTGACCACGATGGACCACTCGCTCGACGGGCTGAACATCGTGGTCGACTGCGCTCACGGCGCGGCCCACATGGTCGCTCCGGAGGCGCTGCTGCGCGCGGGGGCCCGGGTGGAGGCCATCGGGGCGCGTCCCGACGGCCTGAACATCAACGCGGAGCACGGCTCGACGCACCTGGACAAGCTCCAGCAGATCGTCGTGTCGCGCGGGGCCGACCTGGGCGTGGCCTATGACGGCGACGCCGACCGCTGCCTCGCGGTCGACCACACGGGCGCGATCATCGACGGCGACCACATCATGGCCATCCTGGCCGCGGCCATGCACGGCGAGGGCCGGCTGGTCAAGGAGACCGTGGTCGCGACCGTGATGTCCAACCTGGGCTTCAAGCTCGCGATGCGCGAGGCGGGCATCACCGTGGTCGAGACCGCGGTGGGCGACCGCTACGTGCTGGAGCGGATGAAGGCGGACGGCTACAACCTCGGGGGCGAGCAGTCGGGGCATGTGATCATGCTCGACCACGCCACCACGGGTGACGGCCTGCTCACCTCGCTGCACCTGCTGGGCGTGATCGCCAAGTCGGGCGTGTCGCTGAAGGAACTCGCCTCGGTGATGACGCCGCTGCCGCAGATCCTGATCAACGTCAAGGACGTCGACAAGGGCAAGGCCACGGTTCCCGAACTGCTCGCCGCCGTCGCCGAGGCGGAGGCGGAGCTGGGTGAGACCGGGCGCGTCCTGATCAGGCCGAGCGGCACCGAGCCGATGATCCGGGTCATGGTCGAGGCCGCGTCGGAGGAGCACGCCACCCAGGTGGCGGGCCGGCTGGCCGACGTGGTGCGCAAGGCCTGCATCTAGAGAGTTCACCGGATCGGGTACGGCGCCGGGTGGCGTCGTACCCGATCTTTTTTTGTGCCCGCGTGGTGGTGCGGGGGGTCGCCGTCCGTGACGAGCGTGTCCGGGTACGGCGCGCCTTCCGGTGGTCCGGTCGGCGGGTGGGGGCGTGCGGATCCCGGGTGGTGCGCGGGACCGCGCCTGGTGCGGATCCGCGGGGTGTTCCGCGTTTTCCCTGGTAGGGCGGGGTGGGGAATGGCGTGCGGTTTATCTTCCTGCCTAGGTACGAAAATGCCGACAAATGCTGACGCACACGAGTATCTGACAAGAAGTCAGAGTCGATTGGTAAATAACGGTATGTGAGTTACCAAATACAACGTCAGCGAAAATGGCGCCTATGTGTGGCTATTGGTGTATAACTGGTCAGCGCGCCGCAGCCTTTTCTCGTTTGAGCGGCGCGTATTCGTTTCCGTAGCCAAACCCTCAGAAAGGCCAGTCCCTTGAAGACCAAGACTGTCGTGGCCGCGGGCATTCTCGCGATCGCGACCCTCACCGCGACGGCTCAGGCCGCTGTCGCGGACACCCCCGAGCCCGCCGCCACCACCACCCCTGCGGCCTCGCAGGAGCAGCAGCAGGAGGCGGCCAAGGCGCCGGTCTCCACGGTGCCGACCGCGCAGCACACGGCGGAGTGCGGCAAGGTCACCCTGACCTTCACCAACCCCACCAACTGGGAGCACACCTTCGACTACCGCGTCGACAACCAGCGGGCCAAGTACCCGCCGGTGTCCAACCAGGTGATCAAGGAAGGCCCGTACGAGGGCAAGAAGTTCGGCTGGCGCTACAACCAGGTCAAGGTGGCCGCCAAGAGCTCCAAGACCGTCGAGGTGCCGTTCCGCGCGATGTCCGGCACGCACAAGGTGTCGTACTGGCTGCAGCAGGGCCCCGAGCAGAGGTGGTTCCTCGCCCCGGTGACGGTGGACGTGAAGACCTTCTGCAGCTCGCGCACCCAGGCTCCGACGTTCAAGCAGCCGCGCTGCACCGACAAGGACGCGCACATCGAGGTCCCGGCGGCCACCGGCGTCCGGTACTACTACCAGTCGGGTCGTCGCAAGCAGGCTCTCGTTGTCGGTGACAACAAGGTCCGCGCCGGTTCCTCGGGCGTCGTGCTCGCGGTGAAGACCAGCAAGTCCGTGATTCTGCGGGGCAAGACCAGCTGGCCTGTCAAGTTCGACAAGGCTCCCAGCACGTACACCTGCTCCTGATTTTCGCCGGACGAGCCCCCACCCGTTCGGGTGGGGGCTTTGTTGTCGTTATTTTCCGGCAAAACAAACAGGGATTTATTCGTCCCCGGTGAGAGAAAAGGCCCGCAGGCGGCGGCCGGCGTAGAGGACGGCGGCGATCGTGACGACGATCAGGGCAGGGACGGCGAAACTCAGACTGACGTCCGACTCGAAGAACGCCGAGGTGGAGATCTGGTCGGCGATCGCCTGCCCCCAGCGCTGGATCGAGTACGTACGGGCGCCCGTGATGAGGTTGCCCACCAGGCTCTCCCAGACCAGGGCGTAGAGGATGCCGATCGTGACCGCGTGCCGGGTGACCACGCCGAGCAGCAGGAACACGGCGGCGTACGCGACGCCGGCCGCCAGCGACCCCACGGCGAAGCCGGCCGCGATGTTGTCCTCGTTGCCGACCAGGATCCAGGCGGCGACGTACGTGGGCAGCGCGGCGAAGACCGCGAGCAGCGTGACCGCCACCACGAACTTCGTCAGGGCGATGACCGGTCGGGAGATCGGCTTCGACATCAGGTGGATGATCGTGCCGTCGTCGATCTCGGGGGCGATGACACCGGTGCCCGCGATCAGGCCGAGCAGCGGGAGCATCGTGCTGATGGCGAAGGTCTGCATCAGCGTGACGGTCGTGGCCTGGTCGTCGCCGTCGAAGATGCGCAGCAGCACCGCGAGCCCGATGAGGGCGAGGGGCAGCAACAGGAGCAGGATGATCCGGCGGCGGCCGAGCAGGGCCCGGTAGGTGATGCCGGCCACGACGGCGTTCATCGCCACGCTCCCTGCTCATGGCCCCGCCGGGCGAGGCGGGCGCGGTCGTCGCTGTCGTGCCGCGGCCGGTGGTGGTTCATGCGCCGCTCCGGTTGATGAGGTAGGAGAAGACGCTTTCGAGGTCTTCGTCGGCGGGGGAGATCTGGTGGAGGCGTACGCCTTCTTCGCGGGCGACCTGGGGCAGCAGCGTGGCGAAGCGGCGGAACTCGGTCGCCTGCACCTCCAGACTGTCAGGGCGCAGGGTGATGCCGCCGGTGGACGCGTCGCGCACGAGGGCGGCGGCGAGCTTGCGGTCGTCGCTGGAGCGGATCATGAACAGGTGGGGGCGGTCGGTCATCAGCCGCCGGATCTCGCGGAAGTTGCCGGACGCCGCGTGCCGTCCCGCGACCAGCACCTCGATGTGCTGGGCCACCCGTTCGACCTCCTCCAGGATGTGGGAGCTGAACAGGATCGTCTTGCCCGCGGCGCCCATCCCGCGGATGAGGTCCATCAGGTGCAGCCGCTGGCGCGGGTCCATGCCGTTGAACGGCTCGTCGAGCAGCAGCACCGCCGGGTCGTGGACGAGCGCCGCCGCGACCTTCACTCGCTGGCGCATGCCCTTCGAGTACGTCTCGACGCGGCGGTCCTTCGGCTCCTCCATCTCGACGGTGGCCAGGGCCTTGCGCGCGGCCTCCTCGGGGTCGCTCAGGCCGTGCAGGCGAGCGGCCGAGAGCACGAACTGCCAGCCCGTCAGGAAGCCGTACACGCCCTCGCGTTCCGGGACGAGGCCGATGTCGCGGTAGACGCGGTGGTTCTTCCAGACGGGGGAGCCGTTCAGCGTGACCGTGCCGTTCGACGGGGCGAGGAAGCCGGCCATCATGTGCAGCAGCGTCGACTTGCCGGCGCCGTTGGGGCCGAGCAGGCCCGTGACGCCGGCGCTGATGGTCATGGTGACGTCGTTGACGGCGACCACGTTGCCGTACCAGCGGGAGACCTCCGACAGTTCGATCTTCACTGCGCGGCCGCCTTCCTGTAGCGCAGGGCGAGCGCGCCGAGGCCGACGGCGATGAGCACCAGCAGGAACGCCGTGGAGCCCGCGCCGCTGGGGTAGGCGGCGCTCTCGATGGAGTGGGGCGGTGTGCCGAACAGCCACGACTGCACGGAGTCGACCAGCCAGAACGGGTTGAGCACCCAGGCCCACGGCGCGATCGCGTCGTTGCCGGTGTTGACCATCATCCCGTAGAGCAGGGGCACGGACGCCGACGACAGCAGGTACACGGTGATCACCGAGGCCACCCCCAGCCCGCGCCGCGGCGTGAACGACGCGAGGGCCAGCCCGAACGCCGACAGCAGCACCGCCAGCACCAGCGCCATGAGCAGGCTGCCGAGGAACTCGCCGGTGGCGGGCGGCCCCGGCATGTCGACGACCAGCTCGCCCAGGTACATCACCACGAGCGGGGTCGCCACCAGTGCGAACACCGCCACGGTCATGGCCGCGACCTTCGCGCCGACGTACTCGACGATCGTGAGCGGGCGCGACAGGTAGAGCGGCAGGACCCGGTGGCGTAGGTCGGGCGCGACGACCGTGGGGGCCTGCGCGGCGAGGAAGATCGCGACGACGGCCTGCATGACGACCGCGAACCCGCTGTACTCCATGCCGCGCTGGCCGATCAGGGCCATCATCGCGACGGTCACGATCGCGGGCAGCAGCATGATTCCGGCCAGCGCGAACGGCACGATCTTGCTGCGCGCCGGGCGGCCGAGACCGAAGACGCCGCGCAGGCTGTGCGCGGTCAGCGCGAGGACGGTGTGGCCCCGGCCGAGCCGGGGGCCGTCGTAATGGCGGTAACCGATGTCGTAGATCTCAGACACGGGTGCTCGCCTCCTCCCTGAAGACGTCCTCGATGCGGTGACGGTTCTGTTCGAGGCGGATCAGGCAGAGCCCGAGGTCGGCGGCGGCGTCGCGGACGGCGTCGTACGTCTCGGGCCCGAGGACCTTGACCACCAGCATGCGGCCCTGCGGCGAGACGGTCTGCCCACCGGCGGTGAGCCGCTCGGCCAGGTCGTCGAGGCCTTCGTCGACCTCGACCGTGACGGTCTGCGTGGCCTGGGTGAACTCGCCGATCGCCGAGGAGCGCAGCAGCCGGCCGCCGTCGATGACGATCACGTGGTCGCAGACGCGTTCGAGCTCGCCCAGCAGGTGGGAGGTGACGAGGACGCTGATGCCGAACTCGGTGCCGATGCGCCTGATCAGGGTGAGCATCTCGTCACGGCCGCGGGGGTCGAGGCCGTTGGTGGGCTCGTCCAGGAAGATCAGCTTGGGGTCGTGGACGAGGGCCTGGGCCAGCTTGACCCGCTGCTTCATGCCGGTGGAGTAGCCGCCGATCGGCCGGTAGCGCTCTTCGGCGAGGCCCACGTGGCGCAGCACGTCGGCGGCCCGTTCGCGGGCGGCGACGCGTGGCAGGCCGGACATCCGCGCCAGGTGGACGACCAGTTCGGTGGCCGAGACGTCGGGCGGCAGGGATTCGTGCTCGGGCATGTAGCCGACGAAACGGCGGATCTCGGCGCCCTGGGAGACGATGTCGAGGTCGAGCACCCGCGCCCGGCCGCCGCTCGGCGGCAGCAGGCCGAGCAGCATCTTGATGAGCGTGGACTTGCCGGCGCCGTTCGCCCCGACGAGCCCGGTGACGCCGGGCTCCACGGCGACCGTGAGCTGGTCGACCGCGGTGACGGTGGGGAAGCGTTTGGTCAGCCCCTCGGTGGCGAGGATGTGCATGTGCCGGACCCTACCCGTAGGGGTGCCGCGGTGGCCTCGTCCACGAGGATGAACGACGTCCGACCTGAGGCCAGAATGCGCGCTGGACCGTGAGGACGACGGTGCCGGAGACGACCATCCCGAGAACGTTGACGGCGAGCTGCAGGGCGGCGTGTCCGACCTCCGACCATTGGCCCAGTGCCAGCGCGACGGCGGCGTACCCGGCGGCGGGCACGGTGGTCACCGAGATGAAGACGCCGACGAGGGCCGACGACTTGCCGGCCGTGATCGACAGCACGCCCGCCGCGCCGGCCAGCAGCGCCACGATGAACGACCAGCGGTCGGGTTTGACGATGAACTGCATCTCCTCGTTGGTGGCGAGGTTGGCGTCGCCGATCCAGCCGAGCAGGGCGGCGACGAACGCGCACGCGAACGTGACGGCGACGGCGACGGCGAACCCGACGGCCAGCGTCCGGAACGCGGTGGCGATCAGGTCCCATTTGCGGTGCAGCAGGCCGAAGCAGACGGCGGCGACCGCGCCGAACTCGGGGCCGAGCACCATCGCCCCGACGATCAGGACGGGGGAGTCCAGCACTACGGCGATGCCGCTGAGCTGGGTGGCGATGATCAAGAAGACGAGGTAGGCCCAGGTGACGCGTGTCTCGGCGTGGAGGCGCTGGGCGAGCTCCTCCCAGACCACCGCGTCGTCGGGTTCTCCAGGGGCGGCCTCGATCGCGTCGGCAGCGACCTCGGACATCGACAGGTCGACCTGCTCGACCGCGATGGAGCCCTCGGTCCGCAGCCAGCCGAGCCGTCCGAGCAGTTCGTTGGCCGACTCCCTGGCCGCGTCGCACAGGACGACGTCACCCGCGGGCTCGCGGGCGGCTCCGGGGAGGACGACGATGTTGGTGACGCCGGGGCAGTCGGCCAGGACCGTCATCGCCTCCCCGGTGCGCGCCGGAGGAACGATCAGTCGTAGGTGCAGCACTAGGTCATTGTTGTCGATCGGACGTTGATGGCACTTTGACCGGAAAGCGCGAAACTTCCGCTCATGATGGGGTTCATGTGCCACGACCACGGCGAGGATTGCTGGTTCGCCGCCGTGGACGACCAGGAGTGCCGGGGCAGGTTCGCCCGGTTCCTGTTCGAGGAGGCGTTCAGCTCTGGCGGAGCAGCACCTTCTGCACCGAGTGGTCCGCACCCTTCTTGAGGACGAGATCGGCGCGGCCTCGGGTGGGGGCGATGTTCTCGACGAGGTTGCGTTCGTTGATGTCGCGCCAGACGTTGACCGCGAACTTCGTGGCCTCGTCGTACGACATGGCGGCGATGTGCCGGAAGTACGACTTCGGGTCCTCGAAGGCCGTGCGTCGGAGTTTGTGGAAGCGTTCGACGTACCAGCTACGGATGTCCTCCACCTTGGCGTCGACGTAGATGGAGAAGTCGAAGTAGTCGTTGACGGCGAGGGAGGTGGGTGGGGCGGGCTGGAGGACGTTGAGCCCTTCGAGAATCAAGATGTCCGGACTTTTCACTACTTGTGCAGCGCCGGGGACGATGTCGTACTCGAGGTGGCTGTACACCGGCGCGCACACCTCGGCCGTCCCCGCCTTGACCGCCGCCACGAACCTGACCAGCGCCCGCCGGTCGTAGCTCTCGGGGAAGCCCTTGCGGTGCATGATCTTCTTGGACTCGAGGACGGCGTTGGGGTAGAGGAAGCTGTCGGTGGTGACCAGCTCCACGTGCGGATGTTCGGGCCAGCGAGCCAGCAGGGTGTGCAGCAGCCGCGCCGTGGTCGACTTGCCGACCGCGACGCTGCCCGCCAGACCCAGCACGTACGGCACGCGCCGCTCGGATTTGCCGAGGAACGCTCTCAGTACGCTGCTGCGCTGCTTCGACCCGGTGAAGTGCAGGTTGAGCAGCCGGGCCAGGGGGAGGTAGATGTCGGTGACCTCGGTCAGGTCGATGGGGTCGTCGACGCCGCGCAGCTCTTCCAGCTCGTCTGCGGTGAGAGTCAAGGGCGTGTTCTTGCGGAGCTCACTCCACTGCTCCCTGCTCAGTTCCACGTAGCCGTTGTTCACTTGGGCAGCGTAGCGATGTATCACATACCGGACGTCGATCGGGTCCCGTGCGTCCACACCCTGTGGACGGACTCCCTGAGTACGCTGGGGCGATGATCCTAGGCATCGGCGTCGACGTCGTGGACATCGCCCGCTTCGAGACCGCGCTGCAACGCACCCCCGGCCTCAGGGACCGCCTGTTCACCGACGCCGAACGGGAACTTCCGGTGCAGTCGCTGGCCGCCAGGTTCGCCGCCAAGGAGGCCGTGGCCAAGGCGCTCGGCGCGCCGGCCGGCCTCGGGCACCGCGAGGCCGAGGTGTGCCGCGACGAGCTGGGCCGGCCCAGGCTGCGGGTGTCGGGCCGCGCGGCCGAGGCCGCCGACGGCCTCGGGGTCAAGCGCTGGCATGTGTCACTCAGCCACGACGCGGGCGTCGCCGTGGCCTATGTGATCGCGGAGGGATAGCGTCGGATCATGCGCACCGCCTACACCGCTGACCAGATCCGCGGCGCGGAACGGACGCTCATGGCGCGGCTGCCCGAGGGCACGCTCATGCAGCGGGCCGCGGCCGGGCTCGCCTCCGTCTGCGCCCACCTGCTCGGCCAGGTCTACGGCAGCCGCGTCGTGCTGCTCGTCGGCAGCGGCGACAACGGCGGCGACGCCCTGTACGCGGGGCAGCGGCTGGCCAGGCGCGGCGCCCGGGTGGTGGCCGTCCTCGCCGGGTCGAAGACGCACGAGGCGGGGCTGCGCGCGCTGCTCGACGCGGGCGGGCGGGTCGCCGGGCCGGGCGACACACGAGAGATCGACGCGGCCGACCTGATCCTCGACGGGCTCGTCGGCATCGGGGCGTCTGGAGCGCTGCGTGAGCCGTACGCGCGGCTCGCCGAGCAGGCCGGGGCCGCTCCAGGGCTCGTGGTGGCCGTCGACGTCCCGAGCGGGGTCGACGCCTCCACCGGACGGGTCGAAGGGGCGGCCGCGCGCGCCACGGTCACCGTGACCATGGGGGCGTACAAGACGGGGTTGCTGGTCGATCCGGGGGCGAAGTTCGCCGGGCGGGTCGAGCTGGTGGACATCGGGCTGGCGCCGTACCTGCCGGAACCCGACGTGGCCGCGCTCGGCCGCGACGACGTGGCCGGGCTCCTGCCCCGGCCGGGCGCCGAGTCCGACAAGTACCGCAGGGGAGTGCTCGGCGTCGCGGCGGGCAGCCACCTCTACACGGGCGCGGCCGTGCTGGCCGTGGGCGGCGCGCTGCGCGCCGGCGCCGGCATGGTCCGCTACGCCGGCGCAGAGGAGCCCGTCGCGCAGGTACGCGCGCACTGGCCGGAGGCGGTCATCACGCAGCTGCGGCGGCCGTCCGTCGACGACGTGGGCCGGGTGCAGGCATGGGTGCTCGGGCCGGGGCTCGGCACCGACGAGTGGGCGCACGAGCTCGCGGCCTCGGTGCTCGCCTCCGACGTGCCCGTGCTCGTCGACGCCGACGGGCTGACGCTCCTCGCCCTCGACAGCGCCCTGCTGCGGCGTACGGCGCCGGTGCTGCTCACCCCGCACGCCGGCGAGCTCGCCCGGCTGACCGGCGCCGACCGCGCCGACATCGAGGCCGACCGGCTGCGGCACGTACGCGCGGCGGCGGCAGAACTCGGCGTGACCGTGCTGCTGAAAGGCTCCACCACACTCGTCGCCGAGCCGTCGGGCGCGGCGCGGGTCAACGTCACCGGCAGCTCGTGGCTCGCGACCGGCGGCACCGGCGACGTGCTGTCCGGCATCGCGGGCGCGCTGCTCGCCCAGGGGCTAAGCACGTACGACGCGGCCTCGTGCGGCGCGTACGTGCACGGGCTGGCCGGGCGGCTCGCCGCCGACGGCGCGCCCCTCACCGCGGCAGGGGTGGCGACGGCGGTTCCGGCCGCCATCCGTACGGTGACCAGCGGATCCACACTCGCGGAAAATCTTCCTTCGCGGAGCCGCGAGCGGTGAGAACCGCGCTCGACCACGTGTGTCAGCTGCCAGACTGGAAGGATGTACTCCTCGATGGCCACCCCCGCGCAGGCACGTGTAGACCTCGCCGCCGTCAGGAGCAACGTGGCGCGGCTCAGAGAGCTGGCGGGCGGCACGGAGCTCCTGGGCGCGGTCAAGGCCGACGCCTACGGTCACGGCCTGCTGCCCACCGCGCAGGCCGTGCTCCAGGGCGGGGCCGCCATGCTGGGCACCGCGGTGATCAGCGAGGCCCTGGCGCTGCGTGACGGCGGGGTGACCGCGCCGATCCTGACCTGGCTCATCACCCCGGACGAGCCGCTCGACGAGGCGCTGACCCGCGACATCGAGCTGTCGGCTTCCGACGTACGGCTGCTCGACGAGATCGCCGAGGCCGCGCGCCGCACCGGCCGCACCGCGAAGACCCACCTCGAGGCCGACACCGGCATGAGCCGGGGCGGCGCGCCGGCGACCGACTGGCCCGGGCTGCTCGACAGAGCCATGAAGCTGCAGGCCGAGGGCGCCATCGAGATCACCGGCATCTGGTCCCACTTCGCCTGCGCCGACATCCCGGGCCATCCGTCGATCCGGCGGCAGCTGGAGGCGTACGAATCGGCGTTGAAGCTGGCCGAGCAGGCCGGAGCGGCCGGTTCGCACGTGATCAGGCACATCTCCAACTCGGCCGCGATCGTGACGCTCCCCGAGGCGCGCTACGACATGGTCAGGGCCGGCATCGGCATGTACGGCCTGAGCCCCATCCCCGAGCTGGGCGACTTCGGCCTGCGCCAGGCGATGACGCTGGTCGCCAGGGCCGCGCTCGTCAAGCGCGTCGCCGAGGGGTCCGGCGTCTCCTACGGCCACCTGCACGTCTGTGACCGCGAGACGACGGTCGCCGTCGTCCCGCTGGGCTACGCCGACGGTGTCCTGCGGCACGCGACCGACCGGGCCGAGGTGCTGGCGGGCGGACGCCGCAGGCGCGTCACCGGCCGGGTGTGCATGGACCAGTTCATGATCGACATGGGTGACGACAAGCTGTCGGCGGGCGACGAGGTGGTGCTGTTCGGCCCCGGCGACCAGGGCGAACCTACCGCGCAGGAGTGGGCGGATACCCTCGGCACGATCACGCATGAAATCGTGACCAGGATCGGCTCGCGGGTGCCGCGGGTCCACGAGCAGAGGAGCACGGAGTGACGGCAGGCGCGCGGCGGCCATGAGCGGTAAGAGGATCGGGGAGATGACGACGACAACACGGCGCAGGGTCGGCATCGCCGGAGCGCTCGTCGGTGCGGCCTCCGCCGGTGTGGCGGCGGTGGCACTGGCCAAGCGGTACGCCGTCGGCCGCATCAGGCTGCGCCACGACCCCGAGGTCAGCGAGCCGTTCGGCGAACTCGGGGGCAGGGAGCACACGCTCGTCACCTCCGACGGCAAGGCGCTGCACGTCGTGGTCGACGGGCCCGACGACGCCCCCCTGACCGTCGTGCTCTGTCACGGCTACTGCCTGAGCCTCGAATCGTGGCACTACCAGCGCAAGGACCTGCGCGAGAACTACCGTCTCGTGCTGTGGGACCAGCGCTCCCACGGCCGCTCGCAGCGGGCCGGAGCCGACGGCAGCACGATCGACCGGCTCGGCGAGGACCTCGCCGAGGTGATCGCGGAGTTCGTGCCGGGGCCGTGCGTGCTGGTCGGCCACTCCATGGGCGGCATGACGATCATGGCGCTGGCCGACGGCCACCCGCAGCTGTTCGGCGACAAGATCCGCGCGGTGGCGCTCATCGCCACCTCGGCGGGCAAGCTCGCCGAACTCACCCTGGGCCTGCCCGCGATGCTCTCCAAGGTCGTCCACAAGCTGGCCCCCACCACGGTCTCGATGCTCGGCAAGCGCGGCGCGCTGATCGACCGCACCCGCAACGCCGGCAGCGACATCGCCTTCCTCGTCACCCGCTACTTCGGCTTCGGCGACTCCAGCAACGTCAGCCCCACCGTGGTCGACTTCGCCGAGTCGATGATCAGGCAGACCCCCACCGAGGTGGTCGCCGACTTCTACCCCGCGCTGATGAACCACGACAAGCTCGCCGCTCTGCACATCCTCGACCCCGTGCCCACCGCGATCCTGGTCGGCGACAGCGACTGGCTGACCCCGCCCGACCACAGCAAGGCCATGGCCGCCGCGCTGCCCAAGGCGCAGCTCACCGAGGTGCCCGACACCTCGCACCTCATCCAGCTCGAACGGCCTGGCGTGGTCAACGACGCACTGCGCGACCTGGTGAAGAGGGTGGACCTGTGACGAGGCTCGCGACTCCCGACGACATGAGGGCCTACGGCGCCCGCCTGGCGGCCACGCTGCGCGCCGGAGACCTGGTGATCCTGTCGGGCCCGCTCGGAGCGGGCAAGACCACGCTGGTGCAGGGCATCGCCGAGGGCCTGAAGGTACGCGGCCCGATCACCTCGCCGACGTTCGTCATCGCCCGCGTGCACCCGTCGCTGGGCCAGGGGCCGGCGCTCGTGCACGCCGACGCCTACCGGCTGGGCGGCGATCTCGAGGTCGACGACCTCGACCTCGACGCCTCACTGGACGAGTCGGTCACCGTCGTCGAGTGGGGCGAGGGGCTGGTGGAGGGCCTGGCCGAAGACCGCCTGGAGATCCACATCGACCGCGAGGGCGGCGACGACGCCCGCGTCGTGACCCTGCGGGGCGTGGGCGCGCGGTGGGCCGACACGCCGTCTGATCCGCGCGAAGAGTAAAAGGACGGTAAAGCACTGGTCGAGCTGGCACCCTTGACGTAACCGGACGGCGATCTGAAACATGATCGTTGGTCAGGGATTCGCCCAGATTTTCTGGGTATCACCGAGGGCGACATCCACGATTCGGTGGATGCTGGGTGTACGACGGCAAAGTGGGGTGCGGCCGGTGCTCAGGGTCAGGCGAGTCGCGTACGCGGGAGCCATCGTCATGGTCGGTCTGACCGGGTGCACAGCCTCGGCCGAGTCCGACCCGTCAGCGTCCCCCACCCCCGCCGCGAGCGGCACGGCGGTCCCCACCGCCACCGCGAGCGGCACGGGAAGCCCCGACCCGGCAGCCTCCAGGCCCACCATCTCGGTGCAGCTCAACCCCGACCGCGTCCCCGCCGGTGAGACGACGGGCGTGTGGATCCTCGCCCACTGCCCGGTGCCGACCGGCGGGCCAGACCACACCGGTACGGCCACGTCCAAGGCGTTCGTCAACGGCGTGACGCTCGACCCGGTGCCCGCGGCCTCGGTCACGCCGTCGCCGACGGCCTCGCCCGCAGGCGCCTCGCCGTGGGTCCGCGGCGAGGCCCAGGTGTCCGGCACCGTGCGGCGCGGCAGCTACCGGGTCGACGTCAAGTGCGACGGCACCAACGACCTGGGCCGCGCCACGCTCCGCGTCGTCGCGCCGCCTCGCGACGACGACGACGTGCCCACCGGCCTGCCCAGCAGGGCGCCGCGGGCGGGCGGCGGCGGCACGTACGCGCAGGACGCCGCAGACGAGTCGTCCATCCCGCTCGGCCCGGCGGGCGCACTCATCGCGCTGGCGCTGGCGGCCGGGGTGGGCATCGCGATCAAGCGGCGTTCGCGGGCATAGGCGATGGCCCGTCCAGGACGGGTCGTGCTCGCCGGGGCGCTGACGGGGCTCGCCCTCGTCATGTTCGGCAACAGTCTGCAGCAGACCCAGAAGACCACCACGGCCGCCAAGAGCGTCGTGCCGCAGAGCATCGACATCCCGTCGATCGACGTCACGGCCTCGTTGATGAAGCTCAGCCTGCTCAAGAACGGCGAGGTCGAGCTGCCGCCGTACGAGAAGCCCGAGCTGGCCGGCTGGTACGCGGGCAGCGCGGTGCCCGGTGAGAAGGGCGCCTCGGTGATCATCGGGCACGTCGACACCAAGACCGCACCCGCCGTGTTCTACCGGCTGCGCCAGTTACGCAAGGGCGAGACCGTCAAGGTCGAGCGCAGCGACGGCAAGGTGGTGAAGTACAAGGTCGAATCCATCGAACAGGTGCACAAGGACCACTTCCCCACCAAGCGGGTGTACGTGGACGAGGGGCTGAAGCTGGTGACGTGTGGCGGCAAGTTCGACTACGCCAAGGGCGAATACCTCGACAACATCATCGTGTACGCCTCGCAGGTCTGAGCGGGCCGCTTCACGGGCAAGCGCCTGGGGTGGTGGAAAAGGTGTCGCGGCGGAGGGAGCGGTCTGATGGGATGGTGGCTCTCGGTCGCCGTCGCCGTGACGTTCGTCTGGCTCGGCATGGTGCTGGCGATCTCGTTCATGGAGGCGCCGCTGAAGTTCCGGGCCCCTGGCATCACGGTGCCGCTGGGTCTGGGCATCGGCCGGCTGGTGTTCCGCGCCCTCAACGGCTGTGAGCTGGTGCTCGCGGCAGTGCTGGCGGTGTCGACCGTCGCCGGCGGGCCGGGCGCGCCGGCGTCTGCGGCCACGGCCGTCGCGATCGCGGTGCTGCTGGCCCAGCTGGCCCTGGTACGGCCCCTGCTGACCAGGCGCTCCGACGCCGTGCTGGCCGGAGCCGACGTGCCCCGGTCGCGGGCGCATCTGGCGTACCTGGCGTTGGAGCTGGTCAAGGTGCTCGCCCTCGTGGCGGGCGGCGTCCTCCTGCTGGCCTGACACTGCTGGTCTGACCCAAGGAGACGGGATGAGCGTCGACAACCCGCCCGCGAGCGGGGTCCGCGTGCCCTGGCACGCGGTGCACCCCAAGGTACGCGCGGAGGTGGAGGGCTTCCTCGGCGGGCAGGTGGTCGAGGCCGTCACACAGACCGGCGGTTTCTCCCCCGCGTGCGCCGCCCGGCTGCGCGCCGGCAACGGCAGGCGCGCCTTCGTCAAGACCGTCGGCCCCGAGCCCAACCCGCTGAGCGTCACCCTCTACCGCGACGAGCTGCGGGTCGCCGCCGCCCTGCCCGATCACGTGCCCGCACCCAAATTGCTCACCGGCTTCGAGACGGAGGGCTGGGTCACCCTGGTCTTCGAGGACGTCGAAGGCGAGCACCCCGCGCAGCCGTGGCGGCGCGACCAGCTCGACCTGGTGTTCGCGGCCCTCGACCAGAAGGCAGCGGCGCTCACCCCGTCGCCGCTCGCGGTGCCGACCGTGGGCGAGATGTTCGGTGACTCCTTCCGCGGCTGGCGGCGGCTGCTCGACGAGGACACGACCGGCCTCGACCCGTGGGCGCTGCGCCACCTGGGCGCGCTCGCCGAGCTGGAGTCGGGATGGGCGGAGGCCGCCGCGGGCGACAGCCTGGTGCACGGCGACATGCGGGCCGACAACGTGCTGCTCGCCGGCGACCGCGTGTTCTTCGTCGACTGGCCGTACGCGTGCCTCGGCGCTGCCTGGTTCGACCGGCTGGCCATGCTGCCGTCGGTCGGGATGCAGGGCGGGCCGCCGCCGCACGAGCTGTTCGCCGACCCCGACCTGGGCGCTACCGCCGTGATCGCCGCCTTCTGCGGCTACTTCCTGCGGCAGTCGCGCCTGCCCGATCCGCCCGGCCTGCCCACGGTACGCGCCTTCCAGCGGGCTCAGGGTGTCGTGGCCCTCGACTGGCTGAAGCGGCGTACCGGCTGGGCCTGACCCCGGCGGCGGGTAGGCTAACCAGTCGTGCTGGTCCTGGCCTTTGACACCGCGACGCCCGCCGTCACCGCCGCGCTCCACGACGGAACGCGGGTGCTCGCCGAGCGCACGACCATCGACGCCCGGCGTCACGGCGAGCTGCTCGTCCCGACGATCGAGCACGTCCTCGGCGAGGCAGGAGTCCCGCTGCGCGACGTGACAGCCATCGTGGCCGGCAGCGGCCCCGGCCCCTACACCGGCCTGCGCGTCGGGTTGATGACCGCGCAGGGGCTCGCCACCACGCTCGGTGTCCCCGCGTACGGCATCTGCAGCCTCGACGCGGTCGCGTACGGCAGCGGGCGCACCGGGCCGTTCATCGCGGCCACCGACGCCCGCCGTAAAGAGGTGTTCTGGGCGCGGTATTCCGACCTGCGCACCCGCGTGGCGGGGCCGTCCGTCGACCGTCCCGCCGACGTGCCCGTGCAGGGGCTGCCGGTCGTGGGCGCGGGCGCCGAGCTCTACCCCGACCTCCTCGGCGACGGCCACGGCGCGCCGCCCTACCCGTACGCGGGCGCTCTCGCGGCCCTGGCGGCCGAGCGGCTGGCCGCGGGCACGCCGCTCGACCCGCCGCGGCCCATCTACCTGCGCAGGCCCGACGCCGTCGTGCCGGGCGCGCCGAAGAGGGTGACGGCGTGAAGCTGCGGCCGATGACCGGCGACGACCTGCCTGCCGTCATGGACATCGAGCGTTCCACGTTCCCGCTCGACGCCTGGAGCGAGGGCATGATGCGCGGCGAGCTCGCCGACATGCCCCGTACCCGCCACTACGTGGTGGCCCTGATCGACGACCGGATCGTCGGCTACGCCGGTATCGCCGCCGCTGCCGACCAGGCCGACGTGCAGACGATCGCGGTGCTGGAGAATCACCGCGGCACCGGCGTCGGCAGCGCGATGCTCAACGCGCTGCTCGCCGAGGCCGGCCGGCGCGGCGCCCGCGAGATCTTCCTCGAGGTGCGCGCCGACAACCCGCACGCGCAGGCGGTCTACCTGCATTTCGGGTTCGAGGAGATCGGCCTGCGCCGCCGCTACTACGACGACGGCACCGACGCGATCATCATGAGAAGGAAACTGGGTGACTCCTCCGCTCCCTGAAGAGAGCGGCTTCTCGCCCCGCTCGCGCGGGAGACGACGGCCAAGCCCTGACCGATGCCCGAAAGCACGAAAGCAATCGTATCCGGAGGTGGCGACAATTTCCGAGGTTCTGTCACTGCACGCTCGGGCCTTGACGGCCCTCCCGCTCCCGATTCCCCCGTCGCCTCAAGGCGACGGTCCCCTCGGGAGGATCTGATGGCTGACGCACCTTTGGTCCTCGGCATCGAGACGTCCTGCGACGAGACCGGCATCGGCATCGTCAGGGGCCACACGCTGCTGGCCAACACCATCGCCTCCAGCATGGACGAGCACGCGCGCTTCGGCGGGGTCGTGCCCGAGGTCGCCTCGCGCGCCCACCTGGAGGCCATGACACCCACGGTGGAGGCGGCGCTGGCCGCTGCCGGGCTGACGTTCTCCGACATCGACGCCGTCGCCGTGACCGCCGGTCCTGGGCTCGCCGGGGCGCTGCTGGTCGGAGTGGCCGCGGCCAAGTCGTACGCGCTGGGCCTCGGTGTGCCGCTCTACGGCGTCAACCACCTGGCCGCGCACGTCGCGGTCGACCAGCTGGAGCACGGGCCGCTGCCCAAGCCGTGCGTGGCCCTGCTCGTCTCCGGCGGCCACTCCTCGCTCCTGCTCGTGCCCGACGTCGCCTCCGACGTCGTCTCGCTCGGCTCCACCGTCGACGACGCGGCCGGTGAGGCCTTCGACAAGGTGGCGCGGGTGCTCGGGCTGCCGTTCCCCGGCGGCCCCCACATCGACCGGGCCGCCCGCGACGGCTCCGGCACGTCGATCACGTTCCCGCGCGGCAAGATCGACGACGGCACGCTCGACTTCTCCTTCTCCGGCCTGAAGACGGCCGTGGCCCGCTGGGTCGAGGCCCGCGAGGCGCAGGGCGAGTCGATCCACGTGCCCGACGTCGCCGCGTCCTTCCAGGAGGCCGTGGTCGACGTGCTGACCCGCAAGGCGCTGCAGGCCTGCCGCAAGTACGACGTGCACGACCTGCTGATCGGCGGCGGCGTGGCGGCGAACTCGCGGCTGCGCGCCCTGGCCCAGGAACGCTGCGACGCGGCCGGCGTGCGGCTGCGGGTGCCCCGTCCTGGCCTGTGCACCGACAACGGCGCCATGGTCGCGGCCCTCGGCTCCGACCTCGTGGCGGCCGGTGTGACGCCGTCGACGCTGGAGATCCCCGCCGACTCCTCGCTGCCGATCACGACTGTGCACGTCTAGACCGGGCACGCGTGAGACGCAGCGTCGTGGCACCCGCGAAATAGCCGGCCACCGCCACGACGGGCATGCCCGTGACGCCGTGGTCCCCGGGCCCGGCCATGGCGATGCCGAGCAGCCCCGCGAGCGCGACGGCCATGCCGGAGCAGGCGAGGACGCCCGCGACGGTCCCCGCGCGCGCCCCCGCCGCGGGGCAGGGGCCGGAGCGCCGCTCCACGGGCCCGAACACGGCCACCAGGCCGAGCAGGACGAGGGCCAGCGCCACCAGCCAGGGCAGGCGCAGCAGCAGCCACAGGGGCGTGCCCGGCGGCGGAGCGGCCAGCATCCCCGACGGGTACAGCAGCACCGCGCCGATCAGGGCCGCCGTCATGTGCCACAGGAAGATCGTCATGATCACCGCGTTGACCGCCACGACGACGGTCCACGGGCGCAGCCGCCGCAGCCACCGGCAGGAGGCGTCGTGCACGGCCAGTCCCAGCCCGATCTGCGTGGTGGCCAGCGCCAGCAGCGCCAGGGTCGGCGGCGAGGTGTTCGCCCCCACCATGCTGAGCGGGTAGGGGCCGAGCACGGTGAGCAGCACCAGGAGCGTCGCCCCGACGGCCGCCAGCGGCAGCCCCACCCGCGGCCGGGCGGGCAGGCGTCCGTCCTGCCAGGCGAAGCCCACCTGGTGCATGGCGAGCCAGGCGAACAGGTAGTTGGCCTGTCCCAGGGCCGGGGCCCACCCGGTGAGCCGGGCCGCGTCGCCCACGCAGACCAGGACGGCCAGCACGACCGGCACCGCGAGCCCGTACCGGCGGTGGACGGCGTGCGTCACCGGCGTGAGCACCACCACCGCCAGGTACGCGGCCAGGAACCACAGCGGTATCCCGGCAAGCCACACCGCCATGCCCACCATGCCGGGATCGCCGCCGGCGACGTTGCCCGACACCGCGACCGCGGTCAGCACCGCCAGCAGCAGCGTGGTCGGCCGGAGCAGCCGGTCGGTGCGCCGCAGCATCCAGGCGGCGGTGTCACCGCCACGGCCGCGGTGGGAGGCCAGCGACGACGCGTTGGAGTAGCCGCCGACCAGGAAGAACAGCGGCATCACCTGGAACAGCCAGGTGAACGGCGCTGTCCAGGACACCAGGTCGAGCGCGTTGCCGCCGTGCAGGCGGCCGTCGTAGGCGACGTGTGTCACGAGCCAGTGCCCGAGGACCACGGCGCCGATCGCGACGGCGCGCAGCAGGTCGACATGGCGATCACGACGGGCCGGCGTCTCTTCCGCCAGCCGCCGCATCTCGCGCAGGGCTCCCGCCGTCAGCGGCATCCCTGTCGTCTACCCGCCGCACGGCCGGTGTATCAGTCTTTGGTACGGGCGGGACGCAGGAGGGCCTCGGCGAGAGCCAGCATGGTCTCTTCCAGCGCGCCCAGCCGCTTGGTGAGGTCGTGGGTGGCGGGCTCGACGATCTCGGTGACCGTCTCGACCAGCTCGTCGCGGTCGGGGCGCGCCCGTACCAGGTCGCCGAGCGCGTCGGCGGCCGTGGCGAGCCGCTCGGCCTGCTCGCCGGTGTGCGACCGGATCAGCTCGTCGACCTTCTCGGGCAGGGCCAGAGCGGCGGGCAGCTCGTCGACGCTCCGGCTGACGGCCTCGATGCGCTCGTCGACCGCCTCCAGATGTGTGCCGGCCTGCTCGGTGCGGGTGGCGAGGCCGTTCACGCGGGTGTCGAGGCCGTCGAAGCGGTTGTCGATCGTGTCGAAGCGGCTGCTGATGTGCTCTTCGGCCTCGGTCAGCCGCTCGTCGATGGCGTCCATCTGGCTGTCGAGCTTGTTGAAGCGGCCCTCGCCGCGGACGGCGCTGTCGCCGACGCGCTGGTCGGTGGCGGTGACGCGCTCGTCGAGCGCGTTGAAGCGGCTGTCGATGCGGGAGTGGAGCGCGTCGAAGCGGTCGTCGTGGCGGCCCAGGTGACCGTCGAGGGCGCCGAGGCGCTTGTCGACCGCGCCGAGCTGGTGGTCGACGGACGAGAGCCGCTTGTCGACGCCGCCCAGGTGGCCGTCGACGCCGTCGAGCCGGGTGTCGATGTCGGCCAGGCACTCGTCGGCGGACTCGAGCCGGCTGTCGAAGCCGGTGAGCCGCGTGTCGAGGGCGGCGAGCCGGCCCTCGGCCCGCTCGAGGCGGGCGTCCACGCCGCTGAGCCGGGCCGTCAGGCGCTGCTCGCTCTCGCCGAGCTGGACGGACAGGTGCTGGTCGGTCTCGTCGAGCCGGCTCGCGAGGCGCTGCTCGACGGCCGACAGGCGGCCGGTGAGCTGCTCGTCGGCGTCCTTGAGGCGGCGTACGAGGCGTTCGTCGGCCTCGACCAGCGCGGTGGCGAGCCGCTGGTCGGTCTCGTCGAGCCGGGCCGTGACGCGCCTGTCGGTCTCGTCGAGCCTGGTGGTGAAGCGCTGCTCGGCGGCCCCGACCGCGTCGGACACCTGCTCGCCGACGCCTTCCGACAGCCCGGTGACGACGTCCTCCACCCGGTCGGTACGGGTCGCGAGGTCGGCCACCGACTTGTCGAGCCGGGTGAACCGGCCCGCGGCGGCCTCCATGCTCGAGTTGAGTACGGCCAGCTTGGCCGCGAAGTCGGACATGTTCCTGGTGATGCCGTCGGTGCTGTCGAGCACCGACTGCAGGCGTTTGAGCGCCTTGTCGACGTTCTCGCCCACGGTGCCGAGATCGGCCTGCAGGGCGGGCAGCTCGCTGACCGGGGACACCTGGCTGTCGATCTCGCCGACCTTGTCGCCCACGGAGTCGACGTGGTCGCGTACGGCCTCGACGTGCTGGGCCAGGCTCTCGGCCCACATCGGCGGCTTGACGGAGATCTCGTCGAGCCGTCCGCTGACCGACTCGAGCGTGCCGCTGAGGCCGCCCAGCTCCCGCTCGCGTACCTCGCGCAGCAGCCATTCCATGCCCTCGAGCCGCTGGCGGATCTCGTCGAGGACGGCGCCCTGCGTGCGCTGTTCGTACACATGGTCCTGCGCGGCGCGCGCGAGCAGGTCGCGCATCCTCTCGGAGATGGCGGAATGCCCGCCTGCCTGAAGAAGGGTGGTGTGGTTGGAATGGTCCACCGAAAGCTCCTTCGCTCGCCGACGGTCTGCCGCGCAGCGGTGGGGTAGGTCCGGTTTGCTGATGAAAGAGCGAGAACGCGGGTAACCGCATTAGGGGGAGAACTCCCGCCCGCCCACCTTAGCCCTTGAAACAAGGTCGGACAGCCGCGAAGTGAAAGGTCACGGTTAACGGGTTAATTGCCCGTATTCGTGGGTTCAGGCAGGTGAGAGGGGGTGGCAGATCAGGGCAAGAGGCCTGTCGCCGACCCTGGTAAGAATGACGACAGCCGAATTTCGGCCGTTGAGCCGCAAATCGGTGCGGAGACGCTCGATATCGACAGCAGAGCCGCGCTTCTTGACGGTCACATTGCCGATGTCCCGTGCGCGGAGAGCGGCGCGCAGCTTTTTCAGTGAGAACGGAAGAACGTCCTCGATCTCATATCTCGTCGCCCACGGGGTCTCCGCCGGGTCGTCCGCGGTGATGTAGGCGATCATGGGGTCGAGCAGGCGGCCGCCGACCAGTTCGGCCACCTCGCCCACCAGATGGGCGCGAACGGCCGCGCCGTCGGGTTCGTACACGTAGCGGCCGGGCCGGCCGACCGGGGCCACCGCGCCGGTGGCGGTGAGGGTGTGCCCGCCGGGCAGCAGCGTGGCCCGCCGTCCGCCGCCGCCCCCGGTCCAGAGCGTGGCCTCCTTGACCTCGCCCTTGTACGACACCCACTCCGCCTGCGCCCCTTCGGGGATGAACTCGTACGGGATGCCGGGGGCGACCTTCAGGCACGCCAGGCTCGACCTGGAGACCAGGTCGAGCACCACCGGCCACGGCGGCGAGTAGGCCATGGGGTCGAACGTCCGTCCCTTGCCCGAGCGGCGGGCCGGGTCGGCGAACAGCACGTCGTAGTCCTCGGGACGGACGCCTGCCGCGTCGGCGACGGTCACCGTCACCAGGTCGGCCAGCCCGAGCGCCTCGGCGTTGGCCCGCGCCACGGCCACGGTCAGCGGGTCGGTGTCGACGGCGTCCACCGCGCAGCCGGCGCGGGCGAGCGCGAGCAGGTCGCCGCCGACGCCGCAGCAGGCGTCCGCCACGCGCGGCGGGTCCGCGGCTCCGGTGGTCTCGCGGTGGAGCGCCAGGAGCCGGTTGGCGCGGTGGGCGGCGACCTCCGCCCGGGTGGACTGCTCCAGGCCGTGCGGGGTGAAGTACATGAGGGCGGCGTCCGCGCCGAACTTCGCCTTGGCCCGTTCCCTGAGCGCGGCCTGGGTGAGGGCGGCGGAGGTGAGGGCGGCGTCGTACGACCTGCGCAGTTTCGTGGCGGCGGCGACCGGGTCGGCGCCGGTGAGCTCCCCGGCCTCCGCGAGTGCCCGCTGCCCGCGCGGTGTCAGCAGCTCGGTGAAGGCGTCAAGGTCCACGCCACCCGACGTTAGCGCCCCCAGCGATCCCTCCGGGCGTCGGCCCGCGTCCGTGGCCGTGGTCGCCTCTGTGGCCCCGCGCTGTGGCCGCGTTCGCGATGCCGGGACGCCGCGCCCGGTTTCCTCCAGGTTTCGTGCGGAAGGCCACCGGGCACGCAAGAGCCTACGGGGACGGGGACATCGTCGCTGATCGAGCCGCGAACACGGGTCTGATCGCTCACAGCAAACGCGTTCGTGTTGACTGTCAAGCCCCGCTTGCATATGTTTCCTGTTGGCACTCTCCCCTTGAGAGTGCCAACGTGCGACGAGGCAGGTCTGACACCCGCGACGGCAGGCCCAGCTGGTCGCCTCTTCTGATCATTCAAATCTGAAGGGGAGGTCCGATCGTGACGACCGCCACCAAGGTTCCCGTTAAGCCGCTCGGCGACCGCATTGTGGTTCAGCCGCTTGAGGCCGAGCAGACCACCGCTTCCGGCCTGGTCATCCCGGACACCGCCAAGGAGAAGCCGCAGGAGGGCAAGGTCCTCGCGGTGGGCCCCGGCAACTGGGACGAGGACGGCGACAAGCGGATTCCGCTCGACGTCTCCGAGGGCGACATCGTCCTCTACAGCAAGTACGGCGGCACCGAGGTCAAGTACGGCGGCGAGGAGTACCTCGTGCTCTCCGCCCGCGACGTTCTCGCGATCATCGAGAAGTAGGCCGGACGTGTCGGGCCCCGGGCGCTCTTAGGGGCGGCCGGGGCCTTTGACGCTAGAGAGGACTTTCAGCAAAATGGCGAAGATCCTGGAGTTCGACGAGAACGCCCGCCGCGCGCTCGAGCGCGGTGTGAACGCTCTCGCGGACGCCGTGAAGGTTACCCTCGGCCCGCGTGGCCGCAACGTCGTCATCGACAAGAAGTTCGGTGCTCCGACGATCACGAACGATGGTGTGACCATCGCCCGTGAGATCGAGCTGGAGGAGCGCTACGAGAACCTCGGCGCCCAGCTCGCCAAGGAAGTGGCGACCAAGACCAACGACGTCGCGGGTGACGGCACCACCACTGCGACCGTCCTGGCCCAGGCCATGGTCCGCGAGGGCCTGCGCAACGTCGCCGCCGGCGCCTCGCCGCTGTCGCTCAAGCGCGGCATCGACAAGGCCGCCAAGGAGGTCAGCGACCGCCTGCTCGCCAGCGCCCGTCCGGTCGAGGGCAAGGACGAGATCGCCAACGTCGCCACGATCTCCGCTCAGGACGCCCAGATCGGCGGCCTGATCGCCGAGGCGTTCGACAAGGTCGGCAAGGACGGTGTCCTCACCGTCGAAGAGTCCAACGCCATGGGCATGGAGCTCGAGTTCACCGAGGGCATGCAGTTCGACAAGGGTTACCTGTCGGCCTACATGGTGACCGACCCCGAGCGGATGGAGTCCGTCCTCGAGGACGCCTACATCCTGCTCACCCAGGGCAAGATCTCCTCCATCGCCGACTTCCTGCCGCTGCTGGAGAAGATCGCGCAGACCAAGAAGCCGCTGCTCGTGGTCGCCGAGGACGTCGAGGGCGAGGCCCTGGCCGTCCTGGTCACCAACAAGATCCGCGGCACCTTCACCTCCGTGGCCGTCAAGGCTCCCGGCTTCGGTGACCGCCGCAAGGCGATGCTGCAGGACATGGCCATCCTCACCGGCGGCCAGGTCGTCAGCGAGGAGGTCGGCCTCAAGCTCGAGCACGTCGGTCTCGAGGTGCTCGGCACGGCCCGCCGCGTCGTCGTCACCAAGGACGCCACGACCATCGTCGACGGCGCCGGTGACGCGCAGGCGATCGAGGACCGCGTCAAGGAGATCAAGATTGCCATCGAGCAGTCCGACTCCGACTGGGACCGCGAGAAGCTGCAGGAGCGTCTGGCCAAGCTCGCCGGCGGTGTGTGCGTGCTGCGCGTCGGCGCCGCCACCGAGGTGGAGCTGAAGGAGAAGAAGCACCGCCTCGAGGACGCGATCTCCGCGACCCGCGCCGCGATCGAGGAGGGCATCGTCTCCGGCGGTGGCTCCGCGCTCATCCACGTCTCCAAGGACCTCGACGACCTCGGTCTGTCGGGCGACGAGGCCACCGGTGTCGGCATCGTGCGCCGCGCCCTCGTCGAGCCGGCCCGCTGGATCGCCGAGAACGCCGGTCTCGAGGGCTACGTGGTGACGCACAAGGTCACCGAGCTGTCCGCCGGTCATGGCCTCAACGCCGCCACCGGCGAGTACGGCGACCTGATCGCGCAGGGCGTCATCGACCCGGTGAAGGTCACCCGCTCGGCCGTGCAGAACGCGGCTTCGATCGCGGGCATGCTCCTCACCACCGAGGCGCTCGTCGTCGACAAGCCCGAGGAGGAGGCCCCGGCCGCCGGCCAGGGCCACGGTCACGGCCACGGCCACTGACCCCTCGCTGGTTCGACCGCATCGGCCCGCCCCCACGAAGGGTGCGGGCCGTTCGGCTTTCCTGAGGCCGTCCGTCCTGCGGGCGGATGAGTGTTTCGCTTCACAGCCATCAGCGGCCGGGACGGGCGAAGCAGGCGCAAGCGGAGCGCCCGACTGAGGTCATGGGCGAAGCCCGCGCCGGCGCGGCGCCTGCGGCTTCCCAGCCACGCAGGCTGCGCCGAGATCGAGGCGCTCGACCGGCTGCCTGACAGCGTCCTGATGAACCTGCGCTCGTTGCCGGAGGACTTCCGCGTGGCCGTCTACCTGACCGCCGCCTCGCGCACGTGCGCGAGGCGGCGGCCGGGAACGAATCAGGGCCCGCACCCGTGAAGGTGCGAGCCCTGATCAGTGGCGGTGCTTGGTCAGGCGGGAACGATGTTCTCGGCCTGCGGGCCCTTCTGGCCCTGCGTGACGTCGAAGGCGACCTTCTGGCCCTCGTGCAGCTCGCGGTAGCCGCCCTGGGAGACGATGTTGGAGTAGTGCGCGAAGACGTCGGCGCCGCCGCCGTCCTGCTCGATGAAGCCGAAGCCCTTTTCCGCGTTGAACCACTTCACGGTGCCGGAAGCCATGTTGATCTCCTCTAGATAGGTGCATAGCCGAAATCCGCATCGGACGAATTTCGCGTCGCTGCGCGATAGGACCACACCCGGAGGAAACCGGAAAACAAAAAGTGCACCCGAGGCTACATACCGTCAGGTGCACACAAGTTCTTATGGGTACCACAACTGCAACTTGTTCAAGGTAGCACACCGTCAGCCTGCTGCGCATGCGCCGCGGCGTGTCGCGCCTGACGTTCCAGCGGCGGGGAGCCCGCATCCGCACGCTGCGCGGACTCCGTAGGTGGTTTCCGGAAGCGGTGTGGCCTGGTCCTGACCGCGTGGACCAGGCCGCCGGTGTCAATGCCCTGCCGCGCTCTCGCGTTCGTATTCGGCGTTGATGCGCAGCGCTTCTGCGAGCTGGTCCTCCAGGATGATGATCCGGCAGGCAGCTTCCACGGGGGTGCCCTGGTCGACGAGTTCCCTGGCACGCGCCGCCAGGCGGAGCTGGTAGCGGGAGTAGCGGCGGTGGCCGCCGCTGGAACGTTTCGGCTCGATCAGATGGGCGGCGCCCAGCGCCCGCAGGAACGTGGGGGTGACGCCGAGCATCTCGGCGGCCGCGCCCATGCTGTAGGCGGGATAGTCCTCATCGTCGAACCGGTCCTCGGCCGTGAGCCCGGCCGTTTCCTTGATCCTGCCACGAGTGAGCGAGTCACCCTCGGCAGCCGAGCGACGTTGATCCATACATTCCTTTCTCATCACGCCACAGGGGGCCCCGGCGCCTGTGCGCCGGGGCCCCGAAGAGTTCAACACCATCTACCGGCCATCCGGCCGGCTTACTGTTTTCCGCACCCGCCGTACTGAGCGGCGATGATGCGTGGATCGCGGATGCGTGACCGTAGACCACCTTCCTATCTGTGGAGCTGCGGTACCCGAGCGGCGAGACTCAGCCGGCAACGGGCGATCCTGATGGCGTCAGCACTCCCTTCATCTTTTTCTTCCGGACCTCTTGTCCAACTTCACCTTCGGCAGCGCGTCCACGGTCAGGGCCTCTGACTACTGCGATGGCCCGTCACGTCCGACCTTCTGCCTCCAACTTCAGCGTGCTCCGGGCAGTTCGTCGTCATGCCAGTAACTGCTTCTGCTGCCCGGCGGATCCGTTCCTTGCGATGTGAGAAACCGTAGCGCCCGCGGCGGCGAATGTCTACTGCGGCGGCAATAGATTTCTTGTGCGGCGGATGGAGGATCACCGCGGGTGAGCGTCCGGGCCGGGACGGTCGTACCCTGGGCGCGGACGACGGGCGGGAGGTGGGCCGGTGCGGTACCGGCGGGCGGTGGAGCGGCTTCGGATGCTGGCCCGGGCGTGCGATCAGACGAGGCGTGTCCCGGTGGACGAGCCGTTCCTGCGGGAGGCGTACGTCTTCGGCGATCTTGTGGCGGGGGCCGACCCGGTCGAGCAGATCGAGGTCGTCCTCGTGCTGAATCTGCCACCGGAGGAGGTGTCCTGGGGGACGCAGCCGCCCGGCACCGCGTGGCTGGTCGACTTCCTGGAGCTGGACAAGGGCGGGGTGGCGTACCGGTGGCGTTCGCGTCGTGACCCGGTGGCGAATCACCGCATCCATGACCCGGTGCGCTTCTGGTCGCTGGAGGGCATCGACGAGTCCGTGCTGGAGGCGCTGGAGCACCGACGCCAGGAGGACCTTCGCCGGCCCGCCACGGAGACCCCCGCGGAGCCCGCCGACGTCGAGGGGGAGTTGCGTACGGCTCTGGAGCACCTGCGTGCCGTGCACGCGGCGTACTGGGACCGGAAATGGCGGCGTGAGCACCGCGGGCTGTCCCGCCACCCCGAGCACCATCTGTGGGAGGCCGTGCAGGGCTACCTGGACCTTCTCGACGTACGGGGCGAGTAGTCCGCGCGGCAGATGCCCAGAGGCTCCAGGCGCTCGCCCTCGGGGAGCGCGGCAGATGGCGCGCCTCCAGCCTCCAGGTTCTCGTCCTGGGGAGCGTGGTGGGCGGGCCACGGCCTGAGGGGCTCGTTCGTGGGGGATTCGGGTGGTGAGTGGATGTGGGGGAAAAGTTGGATTTATGGCGGTAAACCGTGGCGAGGTGATAAGCGTCCGAGGTCTGGCATATATCGCGCATTCAGGGTAAAGGGCTGAAACATTATGTCAGTGCATCAGCCTTAGTGTGGTCATCCGATTACGCCTGGTTATCGAAGCGTCAATGTGACCAATCCGTAGCCGTTCGCTATGACGACAGGCCGGATCAGTGCGGGCATCATGCCTATCGTGAGCGAGGGAAGCGTCGCCGACGCCAAAATTGGGGTAAGGCTCGCGTCGAGACTTCCGGCACGGACGGATGACTCCGACCTTAGGGAACTGACGAGCCTCGCCGTGCAGGGAGATCGCAGTGCGATCGAATCCCTGCTCGGGGAGTTGCGTCCGATGGTGGTGCGCTATTGTCGCGCCCGGCTGGGCAGGGTTTCAGGGCAATATCACATTGCTGATGACGTCGCCCAGGAGGTGTGCATCGCGGTGTTGTCCGCGCTGCCGCGATACCGCGACATGGGGCGGCCTTTCGCGTCGTTCGTGTTCGGGATCGCCTCGCACAAGGTGGCCGACGCGCTGCGGAGTTCCGTGCGCTCGGCCGTACCGACTCAGGATCTGCCCGACGGGCCCGACGAGGGCCCCGGGCCCGAGGAGACGGTGGTCCGCTACATCGAGGTGGAGCACGCGCGGCGGCTGCTGGCCAAGCTGCCCGACAACCAGCGCGAGTTGCTGCTGTTGCGGGTGGTGTCGGGGCTGTCGGCGGAGGAGACCGGTAATGTACTCGGCATGTCACCAGGAGCGGTTCGCGTCGCCCAGCATCGGGCGCTGGCGAGGTTGCGGCAGATGGCCGAGCTGGAGTCGGCTTGACTCCTGAGGAGGAGACCGACGCGCTGCTCGACGCGCTCGGCCGTGGCGAGATGACTGATGCGTTCGATCCGGCCGCGCGGCTGCTGGCCGCGTTGCTCGACGACGTGAGTCAGTGGCGTTCTTCGGTGTCGATGACGCCGTCGACGTAGCCCCTCGCGTAGTCCCAGCTCACGTAGTCTGCCGGGTCGGGCTGGAAAGCCGGCTCGTGCACCTGGGGCCGGCCCTTCTCGATCATCTGTTTGAGGTTGCCGCGCAGCAGCTCCCAGTCGAAGAAGTGCTGCTCGCCGCACTCGGGGCAGTCGAGTACGAGCCCCAGCACGCCCTGCGGTTCGAGCAGGGTACGGAAGACCTCCACATCGGCGAGATCGGTGATGGCCTCGTCGCGCTCGGCCGCGGTGAGCGGCTCGGCGTCGTCGAGATCCCCCATCGCCGACGAGGGGTCGTTGGGGTCGTCCGCGAACGGATCGCGGGGGACGTCTTCCAGCACCTTCCCACCATATGACCGAAGCGGCCCGCGTGGCGGGTATTACCTCTGCCGACCATGGCGGGCGGGTTTCACGCCTGTGTGAACGCGGGGGCCGGAGTGGCGGTGGTTGCCTGAGGGCGTGGTTGGGGCAGTTCTGCGCCTCTTCGGAAGCGCGGCAGGCCGCGCGTGGCTCTGTGGCTGTGGGGCGCGCTCAGGTGAGCCAGCCGCGGCGGGCCGCCTCCACGCCCGCGTGGAAGCGGGACTGGGCGCCGAACTCGGTCATCGCGTCGGCGAAACGGCCGCGGACCGTGCGTACCGACACGCCGAGCTGGCGGGCGATGGACTCGTCGCTCATGCCCTGCGCGGCCAGTCGCAGCACCTGCAGCATGCCCTCGCCCCTGCGGCCGTGCATGATCGGTACGGCGCGGGACCACAGCTCCTCGAAGAGCGTGCGCAGCATGCCCACCACGACAGGGGTGCGGACCAGGTAGAAGTTGTAGGCGTGGTCGGGCAGGTTGCCGCCCCAGTGCGCGGGCAGGCCGGCCACCTCGTCGCCCGCGGCCATGAACCAGCTCGGCAACCGGTCGAGGGTGCGCACCCGTCCGCCGGTCTCGGCCATGCGGGTCAGCTGGTCGCGTACGCCGGGCAGGGAGAGCGTGGAGACCGGGACGATCACGTGGACGCTCAGCAGGCCGCGCTCCTGCGCGTCGATCCACGGATCCGCAAATTTCCGCACAAAGTCGATCAGCGTGCGCTCGTCCGGGACCGCGGTGACCAAGCGCATCGGCGGCGCCTGCACCGCGATGCCCAGCACGCTCTCGTACAGGACGTCGGCGCCGCTCGCCATCTCCACCGTGAAGGGGCCGCTGCGGTAGTCGCGGCCGGCGTCGTAGTCGCGGATCAGGTTGCGGATCGAGCCGAGCGCCGAGTCGATCCTGCGGCTCTCCTCGGCGAGCCGGTCGAGACGCCGGGCGATCAGCCGCCCGAGCGCGGCGGCGGGGTGGCGGGGCTGGTAGTGGCCGGACTGCTCGTCGACGACGCCCAGCCTGACGAGGTCGTCGAGCTGCCGGCCCACCGTCTCGACGGATCCGTCCATCGCCTGTGCGAGCTCTTTGCGCGTCGCTCGGTGCAGGCGGAGGACCGCCGAGTAGAGCGCGGTCTGTGCCGGATCGAGGCCCAGGATCTCGAAGGGATCGGACGCGATGTGCGGCTCGTTGCGCATGCGGGCGGCTCCGTCGGGGGGACACGGGCGTGTCGCGAGGATAACTCCGCTTCAGGCCGCTGTCCCTCACTTTCGGGGACTCGTTCGCTTCCCCGGACGGGGGTTCGCGGAGGTGCAACTTGGTGCAACTGCACGTTTGCACCTTGTGCGACGTCGTTGAGTGACGCACGCTTTACCCAGCGTCGGCATCGAGGGCGCGGCCGCGGTCCATCCGGACGCGGAGGGGGGTTCGGTGGCGCCACGCCGCCGCGCCCGATGCCGGTGGCCGGGGGACGAGACTGATCACCGACGGTCTCGTCCCCCGGCGCTTTCTCGTGCCGGGGGCCACGACGGACCGTGGGGGTCGTTGTGCCCCCGGCACCGCCCACGGCACCGACTCCGGCGCCGGGCGCCGGGGTCGCCCCCGCCACCACCGAACACGCGCCGACCGCGCGCCGAACGCGCGCCGGGACGAGCGCCGAGCGAGCGCCAGGATGAGCGCCGAGCGAGCGGCGGGGTGAGCGCCGCATGAGGGCCTGGATCTGCGCTGGACGAGTGCTGGGATGAGCGCGGGTGGGGCGCGGGTTCGGTTTTGGAGGCAGGCCCTAGACTTAGGGGCATTCAGCGCAACGGCAGGAGGGGGCCGCAGCATGTCCAAGTTCACCGAGATGGGTCTGACCTTTGACGATGTGCTGTTGGTGCCCGCATATTCAGACTTGCAACCAGGCGAGGCCGACACCGGGTCCCGGCTGTCACGCGGCATCACGCTGTCCATCCCGCTGATCTCCGCCGCCATGGACACCGTGACCGAGGCCCGCATGGCGGTCGCCATGGCCCGCCAGGGCGGCATCGGCATCCTGCACCGCAACCTGTCGATCGAGGAGCAGGCCCAGCAGGTCGACCTCGTGAAGCGGTCCGAGGCCGGCATGGTGACCAACCCGGTGACGTGCAGCCCCGACGACACGCTGGCCGACGTCGAGCGGCTGTGTGCGACGTACCGGATCTCTGGGGTTCCCGTGACCGACGAGTCGGGCAAGCTGGTCGGCATCGTGACCAACCGCGACATGCGCTTCGAGACCGATCACAGCAGGCCCGTGCGTGAGGTCATGACGAGGATGCCGCTCGTCACCGCGCCGGTCGGGGTCTCGCGCGACGACGCCTTCTCCCTTCTGCGCAAGAACAAGATCGAGAAGCTGCCGCTCGTCGACGACGACGGCCGGCTGCGCGGTCTGATCACCGTCAAGGACTTCACCAAGAGCGAGCAGTACCCGCTGTCCACCAAGGACGCCGACGGCCGGCTCATCGTCGGCGCGGCCGTGGGCGTCGGCGGTGACGCCGAGCTGCGCGCCAAGGCGCTGATCGAGGCGGGGGTCGACGTGGTGGTGGTCGACGTCGCCCACGGTCACTCCCGGGGTCTGGCCGACATGATCGCCAAGATCAAGGCCAACGCCAAGGTCGACGTCATCGGCGGCAACATCGCCACCAGGGCGGGCGCGCAGATGCTGGTCGACGCGGGCGCCGACGCGGTCAAGGTGGGCGTCGGGCCGGGCTCGATCTGCACCACCAGGGTCGTGGCCGGGGTCGGCGCGCCGCAGGTGACCGCCATCTACGAGGCCTCGAAGGCGTGTGCTCCCGCCGGGGTGCCGGTGATCGGCGACGGCGGCCTGCAGTACTCCGGCGACATCGTCAAGGCCATCGCGGCCGGCGCCGACACCGTCATGCTCGGCTCGCTGCTGGCCGGATGCGAGGAGTCGCCCGGTGAGCTCATCTTCATCAACGGCAAGCAGTTCAAGTCCTACCGCGGCATGGGGTCGCTGGGCGCCGTACGCAACCGCGAGCGCGGTGGCGAGTCCTTCAGCAAGGACCGCTACGCCCAGGCCGACGTCGGCGGCGAGGACAAGTACATCCCCGAGGGCATCGAGGGTCAGGTGCCCTTCCGTGGCCCGGTCGCGGCCGTCGCTCACCAGCTCGTCGGCGGTCTGCGCCAGGGCATGTGGTACGCGGGCTGCCGCACCATCGAGCAGATGCACACCGACTGCGAGCTCATGCCCATCACGGCGGCAGGCCTCAAGGAGAGTCACCCCCACGACATCCAGATGACCGTGGAATCTCCGAACTATCACAGAAGGTAAGTTCATGACTCAGCAGGTGGAGATCGGCCGGGGGAAGACCGGGCGGCGGGCGTATTCGCTTGACGAGATCGGTCTGGTGCCCTCGCGGCGTACCCGTGATCCTGAAGAGGTCTCGATCGCCTGGCAGATCGACGCCTACCGGTTCGAGCTGCCCGTGGTCGTCGCTCCTATGGACAGCGTGGTCTCGCCGGCCACCGCCATCGCGATCGGCCGGCTCGGCGGCCTGGCCCCGCTCGACCTCGAAGGGCTCTGGACGCGCTACGAGGACCCGCAGCCGCTGCTGGAGGAGTGCGCGGCGCTCGACCAGCAGGCGGCCACCAAGCGGCTGCAGGAGATCTATGCCGCGCCGATCCAGGAAGACCTGATCGGCCGGCGCATCGAGGAGATCCGCGCCGCCGGCGTGACCACCGCCGTGCGTCTGTCGCCGCAGCGTACGGTCCAGTACCACAAGGCCGTGATCGACGCGGGTGTCGACATCTTCGTCATCCGCGGCACCACGGTCTCCGCCGAGCACGTGTCGGGGCGGGCCGAGCCGCTCAACCTCAAGCAGTTCATCTACGAGCTCGACGTCCCGGTCATCGTGGGCGGGTGCGCCACGTACACCGCGGCCCTCCACCTCATGCGCACCGGCGCGGCGGGCGTGCTGGTGGGCTTCGGCGGCGGCGCGTCGCACACGACGCGCAACGTCCTCGGCGTGGCCGTGCCGATGGCCACCGCGATCTCCGACGTCGCGGCGGCGCGGCGCGACTACATGGACGAGTCCGGCGGCCGCTACGTGCACGTGATCGCCGACGGTGGCATGGGCACGTCCGGCGACATCGCCAAGGCCATCGCCTGTGGCGCCGACGCCGTGATGGTGGGCTCGCCGCTGGCCCGCGCGGTCGAGGCGCCTGGCCGCGGGTTCCACTGGGGTTCTGAGGCCCACCACCCCGACCTGCCGAGGGGCCGGCGGGTCGAGTTCGGCTCGGTCGGCACGCTGGAGCAGATCCTGCACGGGCCGTCCAGCGTGGCCGACGGCTCGATGAACCTCATGGGCGCGCTCAAGCGCACCATGGCCTCGACCGGCTACTCCGACATCAAGGAGTTCCAGCGCGTCGAGGTCGTCGTCGCGCCGACCCAGCGCTGACGCTCTGCTCGCTCCAGGCCGCCGTCCTCGCGGACGGCGGTCTGTTTGCGTCTAGCATGCCGGGATGGCCGATCTTCAGCACACGCACGAGCTGACGTACGTCGGGTCGCGGGTCGTCAAGCGGTTCGTGGACGGCAAGGCGGGCGCGGCCGAGCGCGAGTGGCGCGCGCTCGGCCTGCTGGCCCGGTACGCGCCCGGGCTGGCGCCAGAACCGATCGCCTTCGACGGCGGCGCGGTGACCATGTCGCGGCTTCCGGGGGAGTCGTTGCGCGGGCTGTCGCCGCTGAAGGTCCCGCTGACGGCGCTGGCCGAGGCCCTGGCCGAGCTGCACGCGGCGGTGCCGTCCGAGGTGCTGAGCACTCTCCCCGTACGGCCGTGGCAGGTCGACGCCGTGGCCGTGTGGGTGCGGGAGCGGGCGGCCGGCTGGCTGCCGCGTGACCCGGAGGCCGACCGGGCGGTGCGGGAAGGGCTGCGGTGGCTGGAGAGCTGGAGGCCGGGTGAGGCGGGCGTCACGCCGGTGTTCGGGGCCGGTGACGGCAACCTCTCCAACTTCTTGTGGGACGGGTTCCGCGTCCGTGTCGTCGACTTCGAGGACTCAGGGAGCAGCGACCGGGCGTGGGAGCTCGCCGAGCTGGCCGAGCACGTGTCGATGTGGGTGGACGGCGAGGTGGGGATCGCCGAGCTGTTCGAGCTGGACCCCCTGGAGAGCCGCCGCCTGCTGGAGTGCCGCAGGCTGCAGGCGCTCGTCTGGCTGTTCCTGCTGTCGCACGAGGGGCCGCGCAACCCGCCGGGGACCTTCCGGCGCCAGGTCGAGCGCACCCTCGCCGTCCTGGGGTGAGGTTCAGCCGGTGAGGACCCCGAGCAGGTGGGTGACCTCGCGGGCGATCGCGTCGCGGCCCGCCGCGACGTACTTGCGGGGGTCCACCACGCGTTCGTCGCCGGTCAGGTAGTCGCGGATCGCGCCGGTGAACGCCTGGTTCAGGTGGGTGGCGATGTTGATCTTCTTCATGCCCCGGCGTACGGCCTCGCGCAGCACGTCGTCCGGCACGCCGGACGACCCGTGCAGCACCAGCGGCACCGGTACGGCCGCCCGCAGGCCGGCGACGAGGTCGAGGTCGAGCACCGCGTCCTTCGTCGTCATCGCGTGCGAGGTGCCGACCGCCACGGCCAGCGCGTCCACGCCGGTCCTGGCCACGTAGTCGACGGCCTCGTGCGGCCTGGTCCTGGCGCCGGGCGCGTGCACGCCGTCCTTGCCGCCGACCTCGCCCAGCTCCGCCTCCACCCACACCCCGCGCTCGTGGCAGTACGCCGCCACCTCGGCGGTCGCGCGGACGTTGTCCTCGTCGGGCAGGGCGGAGGCGTCGTACATCACCGAGCCGATGCCCAGCGCCACCGCCTCCTCGACGAGCGCGCGGCCGGTGGCGTGGTCGAGGTGGACGGCGACCGGCACCTCGGCGCGGCGGGCGACGGCCAGGCAGGCGAGCGCGAGGGGCTCCAGCGCGCCGTGGTAGCGCACGCAGTTCTCGCTGATCTGCAGGACGACCGGCCGGCCTGCCGCCTCGGCGCCGGTGACGACGGCGGTGGCGTGCTCCAGCTGGATCACGTTGAACGCGCCCACCCCGCCGGGGGACTGCCGGACGATGTCGCCGATGGCGGTCAAAGGCATGGCGCGGCTCCTTACGAGACGGTGATCTGGGGGTGGATGTCGGCGTACACGTCCGGGTCGATCTCCCCGGCGACGGGCGTGGCGACGGCCGCCGCGCCGAGCGCCGCGGCGCGGCGGAGCGTGTCGGGCCACGGGGTCCGTTCGACCAGGGCCAGCGCGAGCCCGGCCACGAGCGCGTCGCCCGCGCCGGTGGGGTTGCCGTGCACGGTGTACGGCATCCGTGCCCTGAACGTTCCCTCGCCGGTGACCGCCAGTAGGCCGTCGGCTCCCATGGAGACCACGACGGCTCCGGCGCCCCTCTCCCGCAGTGCCCCGGCGGCCTCGGTCAGGGTGCCGCCGGGGACGGCTCTGGCCAGCTCGTCGGCGTTCGGCTTGACGACGGCCGGGCGGCCCTCTGCGGCGTGGCGCAGGGGCTCGCCGTCGGCGTCCACGACGGCCGGGACGCCACGGGCGGCGGCGATCGCGGCCAGGGTGGCGTAGAACCCGGCGGGGACGCCGCGCGGCAGGCTCCCCGCGAGCACCACCGCGCCGGCGCCGGACAGCAGCTTCTCGTAGCGCCGCGTGAAGGCGGTGAGCTCCCCGGACGTCACGTGGGGCCCCGGCTCGTTGAACAGCGCGGTCCGCCCGGAGCGCCCCGGTTCGTGGGGGTGGGTGTGGGGTTCTGTGATGGTCAGGGTGGTGCGGGAGTCACCGGCCACCGGGGTCAGGGCGTGGCGGAGGGGGGCCGAGCGGAGGTCGGCTTCCACGGCGTGGCCGGTCCGGCCGCCGGCGAGGCCGGTCACCAGTGTGTCGTGGCCGAGCGCCGCGAGGACGCGGGCCACGTTGACGCCCTTGCCGCCCGCGCGCCGGTGCACCGCGCCGACGCGGTTGACGCCGTCCCAGTCGACGCGCGGCACCTCGTACGTCACGTCGAGGGCGAGGTTGAGCGTCACGGTGAGGATCAACGCGGCTCCGTGATCCAGTGGCCGTCCTTCATCACGCCGTCCACCTCCAGGGAGTCCGACAGGACGACCAGGTCGGCCGCCTTTCCTGCGGCGATCGAGCCGATGCGGTCGGCCAGGCCGAGCACCCGCGCGGGCGTCAGCGAGGCGACCTGGACGGCGTCGGCCAGCGACATGCCGACCTCGCGCACGCTACGCCGGAAGGCGACGTCCATGGTGAGCGTGGAGCCCGCGATCGAGCCGCCCTCGACGAGCCGTGCCACCCCGCCCTCGACGCGCACCCGCATGGGGCCGAGCACGTAGTCGCCGTCGCCGAGCCCGGTGGCCGACATGGCGTCCGTGATCAGCGCCGTACGGCCGGGACCGGTCACCTCGTACGCCAGCCGCAGCATGGCCGGGTGGACGTGGACACCGTCGTTGATCAGCTCGATCGTCACCCGCTCGTCGTCCAGCAGGGCCGCGATCGGGCCGGGCGCGCGGTGGCCGAGCGGCGGCATCGCGTTGTAGAGGTGGGTGGCCACGCTCGCGCCCGCCTCGATGCCGGCGATCGTCTGGTCGTAGTCGGCGTCGCTGTGGCCGATGGCCGCGATGACGCCTTCGGCGACCGCCGCCCGGATCGTGTCGAGCGCCCCGGACAGCTCGGCCGCGATGGTGACCATGCGGACGTGCCCGCGTCCTGCCTCCAGCAGTTCGGCGAGCTCGCCGGGCGTCGGCTCGCGCAGCAGCGTCGGGTCGTGCGCCCCGCAGCGGGCCTTGGCGATGTACGGGCCCTCGAAGTGGATGCCGGCCAGCAGCCCTTCCTCGCACAGCTCCGCGAGCGACGAGGCCGCGCTCTTCAGCCCGTCGATCGAGTCGGTGACGAGGCTGGCGACCATCGTGGTGGTGCCGTGCCTGCGGTGCAGCTCGACGGCGTCGCGCGCCTTGCCGAGGTCGCCGGTCGGGAACGAGCCGCCGGCGCCGCCGTGGTTGTGGATGTCGACGAACCCGGGCACGACGTGCCGTCCGCCCAGGCTGAGGCCGGGGCCGGGAGCGGATCCGTGGCCGACGTGGGTGATGCGGCCGTCCTCGATGGTCAGCCACCCCTCGTGGACCCCCGCGGGGGTCACGAGCCGGGCGTCGGCAAGCGTAAGGCTCATCTCATTCTCCTCGTGCGTGGAGACCGCGGGCCACAGCCTTGGGGAGGTGACGCGGCACTGCGCCGCAGGATACTGGCGGTGCCGTGACACGTGATCGGTGCGTCCCGCTCACTCGGATCACTCGGTGGGCGAGAGGATCACCGAACGCGTGAGGTGCATCGGCTGGTCGGGGTCGAGGCCGCGGGCGTGGGCACGGGCGACGGCCACCCGCTGGGCCCGGATCAGCTCGGCCATGGGGTCGAGGTCCGACTCGACGAACGTGCCGCCGGCCTGCTCGACCTGGGCGCGCAGCCCTTCGGGCGCGGCGCCCAGCATCCAGGTGACGCGTCCCGGGGCGGCGATGCTGATCGGGCCGTGCCGGTACTCCATCGCCGGGTACGCCTCCGTCCACGAGCGGGACGCCTCGCGCATCTTCAGCGCGGCCTCCTGGGCGAGGCCGACCGACCACCCGGTGCCGAGGAAGCTGAACTGCTCGGCGTCGACGAGCTCGGCGGGAAGGGGCTCGGCCACGGCCCGTTCCGCGTCGGCGACGGCACGGGTGAGGTCCTCGCCGAGGCCGGCGCGGAGCAGGGCGAGCTGTGTGGTGGCGAAGCGGGTCTGCACGACCGAGCGCTCGTCGGCGTAGTCGAGGACGACGACCTCGCCGGCGGCGGTCATGATCGGCGTCTCGGGGTCGGCGGTGATGGCCGTGGTCCTGGTGGTGGTCCTGGCCAGCAGCTCCAGCACCTCCGTCGTGGTGCCCGAGCGCGACAGGGCCAGCACGCGGTCGTACGGCCGTCCGGCGGGGAACTCGGAGGCGGCGAAGGCGTCGGTCTCGCCGTGCCCGGCGCGCTCGCGCAGCACGGCGTACGCCATCGCGATGAACCACGAGGTGCCGCAGCCGACGACGGCGACCCGCTCGCCGGGGCGGGGCAGCGCGTCGGCCGGCACGTTCGCGACGGCGCGCCGCCAGCACGACGGCTGGGACGCGATCTCGGCCTCGGTGTGGCTGGTCACCGCTTACCTCCGCATATTTGAGCGTTTCTGCTCTTTTTATAGCATGTAGGAGCAAAAATGGGCAGTTTTCGCTCAGTGTGCGGGGTTGTGCCACGCTTGCTTCGACCTCGACCCAAGGGAGGCCGACGTGTCCCGCTACGACCGCTGGAACGCCATCATGGAGCTGCTGGTCCGGGAGGGCAGGCTGTCGGTGGAGGAGGCCGCGCGGGCGCTGGAGGTCTCCACGGCGACGATCCGGCGCGACCTCGACCAGCTGGCCCAGCAGCAGATGCTCATGCGTACGCGGGGCGGCGCGGTGGCGCAGAGCGTCAGCTACGACCTGCCGTTGCGCTACAAGACGGCCAGGCACGCCGACGAGAAGCACCGCATCGCGGCCGCGGCGGCCGAACTGGTGACACCGGGAGCGGTCGTCGGGCTCAACGGCGGCACCACGACGTCCGAGCTGGCCCGCGCGCTCGCCACGCTGGCGACGCTGGAGAGCGGCTTCACGGTCGTCACGAACGCGCTCAACATCGCCGCCGAGCTGACCGTCCGGCAGCACGTCAAGATCGTGGTGACCGGCGGGGTGGCGCGGCAGCAGTCGTACGAGCTGATCGGGCCGCTGGCCGGCGGCGTGCTGGAGCAGGTGACCCTGGACGTGGCCTTCCTCGGGGTGGACGCGCTCGACGTCGAGTGGGGCGCCTCGGCCCACCACGAGGGGGAGGCCGGCGTCAACCATCAGCTGGTCAGCAGGGCGGCGCACGTCGTGGTGGTGGCCGACTCGTCCAAGCTGGGGAAGCGGGCGTTCGCCCGGATCTGCCCGATCGACGAGATCGACACGCTGGTCACCGACGCGCGGTTGCCGGACGAGTCGGCCGCCAGGTTCGCCGACGCGGGCGTGAAGGTCATACGGGCCTAACCGCAATTCGGACGTAAGGTCACGGAACCGGCGTTACGTGTCGAGGTTCTGGCGGTAGGTATGGGAGGGCAGGCGACATTGCCGTCCCAGGGGGAGTTATGACGTCCGGAAGGGGCGCGGCCCGGCTCGGGCCCGCGCAGCGCGCCGAGGCGCTGGAGCGCATGGTCGCGAAGGAACTCGACGTGGTCGTCGTCGGCGGTGGCGTGGTGGGGGCGGGGATCGCCCTCGACGCCGCGACGCGCGGCCTCGACGTGGGGCTGGTCGAGGCGCGTGACTTCGCCTCCGGAACCTCCTCGCGCTCGTCCAAGCTGATCCACGGCGGGTTGCGCTACCTGGAGCAGCTCAACTTCGAACTCGTACGAGAGGCGCTCCAGGAGCGGGCGCTGCTGCTCAAGCGGATCGCGCCGCACCTCGTCAGGCCGGTGCCGTTCCTGTTCCCGCTGACCCACTACGCCTGGGAGCGCCCGTACGTGGGCGCCGGGGTGGCGCTCTACGACACGCTCGGCTTCGCCACCGGGCTCAGCCGGGGCGTGCCAGGCCATCGGCACATGTCCAGGTCGCGGGCGCTGCGTCTGGCTCCGGCGCTGAAGAAGTCGGCCTTCACCGGTGCGGTCCAGTACTGGGACGCCCAGGTCGACGACGCCCGCTACGTGATGATGCTGCTGCGCACCGCGGCCACGTACGGGGCACACGTCGCGCCCAGGGCGCAGGTGGTCGGGTTCCTGCGCGAGGGCGAGCGGGTCACCGGCGTCCGCGTGCGCGACCTGGAGGCGGGAGGCGAGTTCGAGGTGCGCGCCCGGCAGGTGGTCAACGCCACCGGCGTCTGGACCGACGACATCCAGGAGCTCGTCGGCGGCCGGGGCCAGATCCACGTGCGCGCCTCGAAGGGCATCCACCTGGTGGTGCCGCGCGACCGGATCCACTCGCTGACCGGGATCATCCTGCGTACGGAGAAGTCGGTGCTCTTCCTGATCCCGTGGGGCAGGCACTGGATCATCGGCACCACCGACACCGACTGGAAGCTCGACAAGGGCCACCCCGCCGCCTCCCGGGCGGACATCGACTACCTGCTCGACCACGTGAACGCGGTGCTGTCGGTGCCGCTGACACGCGACGACGTGGAGGGCGTCTACGCGGGGCTGCGTCCGCTGCTGTCGGGGGAGTCCGACCAGACCTCGAAGCTGTCCCGCGAGCACGTGGTGGCCCATCCCGTCCCGGGCCTGGTCATGATCGCGGGCGGGAAGTACACGACGTACCGGGTCATGGCCAAGGACGCCGTGGACGCCGTCGCGCACGGGCTCGACCAGCGGGTGCCGCACTCGTGCACCGACAGCGTCCCGCTCGTGGGCGCCGAGGGTTACCAGGCGCTGTGGAACTCCAGGCACCGCCTCGCCCAGAGCTCCGGGCTGCACGTGGCGCGGATCGAGCACCTGCTCCAGCGGCACGGCTCGCTGATCGACGAGGTGCTGGAGCTGATCGAGCGCGACCCGGCGCTGGGCCGGCCGCTGTCGGGGGCCGACGACTACCTGCGGGCCGAGATCGTGTACGCGGCCACCCACGAGGGGGCCAGGCACCTCAACGACGTGCTGACGCGGCGTACGCGGATCTCCATCGAGACCTTCCACCGCGGGCTCGCGGTGGCGCAGGAGGTGGCGGAGCTGATGGCCGAGCCGCTCGGCTGGGACGGCGAGCAGGTCAAGAGGGAGGTCGAGTACTACGCCAAGCGGGTGGAGGCCGAACGCCGCTCACAGGAGCAGGACTCCGACCAGGAGGCCGACGCGATCAGGCTGGGCGCCCCGGAGATCGTCCCGGTGGTCGGCCCCGAGGAGCAACCCGAGTGAGTGTGTGGGCGGCCCGCGGCGCTGCGGGGTCCGCGGACCGCCCGCTCCCGGATGGCTTTCAGGGTTTGTCGCAGGCGGGAGCGCAGGTGCGCCGCCTGATTCGACAGCTCCCTGTCGGTAAAGTTTTCATCATTTGTCCGGAAAAGTCCATAAAGGATGCTGGAAAACCCAACTGTCCATCCTGCTACGGGAAGGTCTCATGAGCCTCCGGCGCGGTGGCGGGTGAAGATCGGCAGCACGTCGAGGTCATCCGTCTTCTCCAGCAGCTTGCGTACGAACCTGCCGTTGTAGTCGACGACGTGAATCTCGTCGGCGGCCGCGTTGTCCTCCTCCCAGCAGTACAGGTGGTCCTCGTCGTAGAAGCCGAGAACCTCGTCGCAGTCGGAGATGAACTCCCGCAGCCGCTTGCCCGTCGCGGTGTCCCACAGGCAGTGGGTGCCGTCACCGCCGTTCGGGCAGTCGCTCACGAACATCCGCCCGGACGGCGAGAACAGGTCCTGGGCGCCGGACGGCAGCGTGCCGATGTCGGCCGTGGACCGCTTCGCCTGCCCGTCGGTGCCGAAGAAGCGCAGCCGCCGGTGATCCTCGTCGCCGAAGAAGTTGACCGCGCCCTCGTCGCGGTCGTCGAAGCCGAACGTGTTGGCACGGACGGCCGTGTCGGACACGTTGACGGTGGTCGCCTTCCGCGCCGCCACGTCGACCAGCACGTAACCGGGGTTGACCCACTTCCCGTCGCCGTCCTTGCGCTCGACGTTCAGCAGGATCGTGGAGCTGTCCCGCGACCACCGCTGGATGCTGGCCGACAGGGGCTTCTTGACCGTCTTCACCGTCGTACGGTCGCCCGTCCGCCGGTCGGTGAGGACGACGAAGTCGAAGTCGTCGGAGCTGTAGCTCTTGCTCCGCGCCGCCAGGTAGCGGCCGTCGGGCGAGACGGTCGTCTCGAAGTTGTCGCCGTAGCGCCGGAACGCGCCGTCCAGCGAGTCCCTGGCGTAGTCGACCCAGTCCTTCGTGTCCTCGTCGTAGATCTCGTACGAGGTCAGGGTGATGGCGTCGGCGGGGTTCTCGTACAGGTGGAGCGCGCCGCCGGGGAGAGTCGCGCGGGTGCCGGAGGACGGCACGGCCCGCTGCGCCGACGGCCGGACGGACGTCGCGGACGCCGCCGCCGTGGGCCCCGCACCGGAGGTGGGGCCCGTACGGGTGGCCACGAACACCCCGGCGACCACCACCAGCGCGGCCGCCACCGCGAGCCCGGCCGACAGCGGCCCGCGCCTCCTGCGCGGCGCCGGCGCCGTGGCGGAGGCGAACGAGGCGGCCTCGGCGAGCATGCCGGAACCGGACGCCGAGCCCTGCAGCAGCCGCTTGATGACCTGCTCGGCCGTGGGCCTGAGCGCGGGGTCCTTCGCCAGGCAGGCGGCCACCACGTCACGCAGGACGCCGTCGAGCGGGCCGAGGTCGGGCTGCTCGTTGAGGACGCGGTTGAGCACCGCGGGCATCGTGTCGCCGCCGAACGGCCCATGCCCCGTGGCGGCGAAGACCATCGTGCCCGCCCACGCGAACATGTCGGCCGCCGGCCCCGCCGGACGTCCCATGATCTGTTCCGGGGCCATGTACGCCGGGGTCCCCACGATCGCGCCGCTGATCGTGGCGTTGGCGTCGAGCGCCCGCGCGATGCCGAAGTCGATCACCCGGGCCCCGTCGCCCCCGAGGATCACGTTGGCCGGCTTGAAGTCGCGGTGGACGATGCCGGCCTGGTGGATCGCGGCCAGCGCGGTCGCCGTGCCGATGGCCAGCCGGTGCAGGGCCGAGCCCGTGCGCGGGCCCTCGTCCCGCACGACCACGCTCATGGGCGGGCCCTCGATGAACTCGCTCACGATGTACGGCCGGTCGTCCTCGACGCCGGTGCCGAGGACCGCGGCGGTGCAGAAGGGCGCGACCTGCCGGGCGACCTGGACCTCGCGCAGGAACCGCTCGGCGCTCACCCGGTCGCCGGACAGGTCGGGCCGCAGCCACTTGACGGCGACCCGGGCGCCGGAGGAGTCTTCGGCGAGGTAGACGACACCCTGGCCGCCCTCGCCGAGCCGGCCGAGCAGCGCCAGGCCCCCCAGTTGCCGCGGGTCACCTGGCCGGAGCGGAGCGTAAGACGGCATGCCAAGATTCTGGCCTCAGGTCGGGCCGCGTCAAAAGCACCTCTCGGTAACGCCAAGGAGTGACCGCCTGTGAGCTTCGACGTCATCGTCATCGGCTCGGGCTTCGGCGGCAGCGTCACGGCGCTGCGGCTGGCCGAGAAGGGCTACCGGGTGGGCGTCCTCGAGGCGGGCCGCCGCTTCGACGCCGCCACGCTGCCCGCCACGTCGTGGCGGCTGCGCGACTTCCTGTGGGCGCCGCGCCTCGGGCTGAAGGGCATCCAGCGCATCCATTTGCTGCGCGGCGAGCGCGGCACCCGCGTGCTGGTACTGGCGGGCGCGGGGGTCGGCGGCGGCTCCCTCGTGTACGCCAACACGCTGTACGAGCCGCTCGACCCGTTCTTCGCCGACCCGCAGTGGGCCTCGATCACCGACTGGAAGGCTGAGCTCGCCGGCCACTACGACCAGGCCAGGCGGATGCTGGGGGCGGTCGTCAACCCGACCGTCACCCCGGCCGACGCCGTCATGCGCAGGATCGCCGAACGTATGGGCGTCGCCGGCACGTTCCGCCTCGCGCCCGTGGGCGTCTATTTCGGCGAGGACGGCGTCGACCCCTACTTCGGCGGCGCGGGTCCCGCCCGGCGGGGCTGCGTCGAGTGCGGGGCCTGCATGACCGGCTGCCGGTACGGCGCCAAGAACATGCTCACCGAGAACTACCTGTACCTCGCCGAGCGGGCCGGCGCGCAGGTGTACGCCGAGTGCACGGTCACCCGGGTGCGTCCGCTGCCGTCCGGCGGCTACGAGGTGCTCGCGGGCCGGACGGGGTCGCCGCACCGGCGCCGTACGTTCACCGCCAGGCAGGTGGTCCTCGCGGCCGGCACGTACGGCACCCAGCGGCTGCTGCACAGGCTGCGCGCCGACGGCACACTGCCGCGCCTGTCGCCGCGGCTGGGCGCGCTGACCCGTACCAACTCCGAGGCGCTGGTCGGTTTCGAGCGCGACTCGGTCGAGGGCGAGCGGCTCAACGAGGGCCTGGCGATCACCTCGTCCTTCCATCCCGACGACGAGACCCACGTCGAGCCCGTCCGTTACGGCGCGGGCTCCAACGCCATGGCGCTGCTGCGCACCCTGCTGGTCGACGGCGGCGGCTCGCGCCTGCGCGGCTTCGCCCGCGAACTGGCCGCGCACCCGCGGCGGGTGCTGCGGCTGCTCGACGTGCGCCGTTGGTCGGAGCGGAGCCTCATCGCCCTGGTCATGCAGGCGAAGGACAACTCGATCACCGTACGCCGCACCCGGTGGGGCCTGCGGGCGGCGCGGGGCCACGGCGAGCCGAACCCCACGTGGATCCCGGCCGCGCACGAGGCCGTGCGTCTCGGCGCGGAGGAGATCGGCGGCGTGCCGATGGGCACGTGGCTCGACCTGTTCGACATCCCGACCACGGCCCACTTCCTCGGCGGCTGCGCCATCGGCGACTCGCCGCGCACGGGCGTGATCGACGCCTACCACCGGGTGTACGGCCACGAGGGGCTGCACGTCGTCGACGGTTCCGCGGTGTCGGCGAACCTGGGGGTGAACCCGTCACTGACCATCACCGCCCAGGCGGAGCGGGCGCTGTCGTTCTGGCCCAACGCCGGCGACCCTGACCCGCGTCCGCCGCTGGGCTCGCCGTACGTACGGATCGAGGCGGTCGCCCCGCGCAGCCCGGCCGTGCCGCCGGACGCCCCCGCCGCACTCGGGACACCGGGGGAATAGCCTGCAGCGCATGAGGATTCGTTACGCCGGCGGGCCCACGGCGGTCCTGGAACTCGGCGGAGTGCGACTGCTGACCGACCCGACGTTCGACGAGCCGGGCGACTACCCGATCGGCTCCAGGAAGCTCACGAAGACCGGGGTGTCCGCGTTCGGCGCCGCCGAGGTGGGGCGGGTCGACGCCGTGCTGCTGTCGCACGACCAGCACCCCGACAACCTCGACAGGGCCGGGCGGGCGTACCTGTCGGGCGTGCCGCTGGTGCTGTCGACACGAGCCGCCGCCGAGCGGCTCGGCGCGCCGGTGCGGGCGCTGCCCGACGGCGAGTCCGTCGAGGTCGGCGGCGTACGGGTGACGGGCGTGCCCGCCCAGCACGGGCCCGACGGCACCGAGCACCTCGTGGGCGAGGTGACCGGGTTCGTCCTGTCGGGCGAGGGCCTGCCGACCGTGTACGTCAGCGGCGACAACGCCTCGCTCGACGTCGTCCGCACGGTGGCGGCGCGGTTCGGCCGGATCGACGTGGCCGTGCTGTTCGCCGGCGGGGCGCGGACCCCGCTGGTCGACGGCTACCTGACGCTCACCAGCGACGACGCGGCGGTCGCGGCCGACCTCCTCGGGGCCCGGCACGTGGTGCCGCTGCACTTCGAGCACTGGGCGCACTTCACCCACGGCCGGGAGACGCTGGAGCGGGCCTTCGAGGGCTTCGGCGAACGCCTCAGCCTGCTGTCGCCGGGGGAGAGCGTCACCCTGTCCTGACCGCACAAATGCCCTGTTTCACCGGCAGGCACGTGCGCTAGCGTCGGCGCATGACACAACTTGACGCGAGGCTGCGCGCCGTCATCGACCTGATCGCGGCCGAGGCCCGTGAGGGCGGTGGCAGGCACGAGTACGATGGGAAGATCCAGGATCTGTCGCCCGACGGCGTACGCGCCGGGCTGGCCGGGCTCGGCGACGGGCCGCTGCCCGGCGACGCGCACGACGCCCGCCACCTCGAGGTGTTCGAGGAGAGCCTGCGCTACCAGTTCGGCGAGCTCGAACTGCACCGCAAGAACCCCATGGTGCACCTGAACAACCTCGAACTGGCCTGCTACGACCGCGACTACGCGCCGGAGGAGGAGCGCGTGGCCGCCAAGGCCGCCCATCTCGCGCTCTGGCCCGAAGCCGTCGACCAGGCGATCGCCTCGCTCGACCAGGTGCCTGCCCCGGTCGCCACGTCCCTGATCGGAGCGGTGAAGGGCCTGTCGGCGGGCGTCACCGACGAGGCCGCGCTGAAGGCGCACGAGCGGCTCGTCGCCCACGTCGAGCGGGCCACGACCGAAGGTGACCCCGACGCGGCGCTCGGCGGCGAGGCGCTGGCGAGGCTCATGGGCAGCGCCGAGGGCCTGCCCGTCGACCTCGGCAGGCTGGCCGAGCGCGCCGACGCCGAGCGCGACCGGCTCATGGGGCTGCTCGCCGAGTCGTGCGCCAAGCTGGGCGAGAAGGACCGCGCGCCGCTCGACGTCGTACGTGAGCTGGTCAAGGACCACCCCGACGCCGACGGCGTGATCGAGGCGGCCCGCATCGGCACCGAGAAGGCGATCGCCTTCACCCGCGAGAAGGACCTCGTGCCCTACCACGACGGCGAGTGCCTGGTCGGCCCCGCGCCCGAGTCGCGCCGCTGGGCGATGGCCATGATGGCGTGGAACGCGCCCGGCGAGCCGGAGGGCCCGTCCTGGTACCACGTGACCCCGCCCGACTCCTCCTGGCCGCGCGAGGAGCAGGAGGAGTGGCTGGAGGTCTTCAGCCGGGCGACGCTGCCCGCCATCAACGTGCACGAGGTCGCCCCCGGCCACTTCTCGCACTCCAGGGCGCTGCGGCGGGCCCCTTCGGACGTCCGCAGGCTGCTGCAGTCGTCGGCGTTCATCGAGGGCTGGGCCCACTACGCCGAGGAGCTGTGCGTCGAGGAGGGCTTCGAGGCCGACGACCCGCGCTTCGAGATCGGCGTCTGGGTGGAGGCGCTGATCCGCGTCACCCGCCTGGCGTGCGCGATCGGCGTGCACACCGGCCAGATGACGGTCGAGGAGGGCGCCCGGCGCTTCGCGTCCGACACCCACATCGCGGGCCCGGCGGCGCTGTCGGAGGCCCGGCGGGCGTCGTTCGACCCGACGTACGGCCGTTACACCTGGGGCAAGCTGCTCATCATGGACCTGCGGGAGCAGGCCCGTGCGCAGTGGGGCGCCGGCTTCACCGTGCAGCGCTTCCACAAGGCCCTGCTCGACCTCGGCGCGCCGCCTCTCGGCCTGATCGGCGCGGTTCTGTAGGGTCACGGCCGGATCGGGGAAAGTCCTTCACGACAGCCTGATCACGCCAGGGAGGTGGCCGGTGCGCGAGCTCTCCGGCAAGGTCGCGGTGGTGACGGGCGCCGCCAGCGGCATCGGGCGCGCCCTGGCCCTGCGGTTGGCGGCCGAGGGCATGACGCTGATGCTCGCCGACGTCGACCGCGGCGGGCTCGCGCAGACGGCGGCCATGGCCGGCGACGCCGAGGTGCTCACCCAGATCACCGACGTCTCCGACGCCTCGGCCGTCCGTCACCTGGCCAACCGCTGCTTCGGCGAGCTGCGGGCCGTCCACGTGCTCTGCAACAACGCGGGCGTCTTCCAGGGCGGCCACATGTGGACGCGCGACGAGGACGACTTCGCCTGGCTGCTCGGCGTCAACCTGTGGGGCGTGCTGCACGCCGTCCACGAGTTCGTGCCGCGCATGATCGGGCAGGACACCGAGGGCCACGTCGTGAACACGATCTCCGCGGCCGGGCTGCTCGCCACGCCAGGCACCGGCGGTTACCTCGTCACGAAGCACGCCGCGCTGGCCGCGTCCATGGCGCTCGCCCAGGACCTGGCAGCGACGGAAGCGAAGCTGCGGGTGACCGCGCTGTGCCCGGGGCCCGTACGGACGCGCATCGCCGAGTCCGACCGGGCCCGCCCGCCAGGCCCGGCCGGCCGGGCCACGCAGGACGAGCTCGCCTCCAGGCAGGCCATCAGCAGCGCGGCCGAGCACGGCGTGGAGCCGTCCGAGGTCGCCGACCTCGTGGTGCGGGCCATCCGCGAGGAACGGTTCCTCGTGCTGACCGACCACTCGGACGCGGCGCTGCTGCGCGAGCAGGCCGAGGCGCTGCTCGCCGGCGACCTGCCGGGCCGCCGGTGACGGCTACCAGTGGCGGTCGTGGGCCAGCACCCGCACCGCCGCGCCCCTGCCGGGCTTGACCAGCAGCCGGACCGAGTCACCCGGCAGCACGTCGCGGTAGACGCCGGGCCCCACCTCGTACGCGGTGGCCCGCGCCGAGGCACCGTCGTGCAGGGCGACGTAGTAGCGGGGCGCTGATCCGGGCGCGAGGTCGGCCCAGCGCTTGACGACGTGCCCGGTGACCTCCAGCCGGTCCGTGGCGGGCGGCACGGCGGGGTCGATCTCGCCGCTCCGCCAGCCGCTGCCCGTGAAGATCCACTCCTGCTGGGGGTCGGCCGGCACCGGGCCCGGCGCGCTGACCTCGCGCCCGCGCGCCGTCAGCAGGAAGCCCCGGCCGCCCATGAGCAGGCCGATCCCGGCCACCAGCGACACCGCCGTCGCGATGATCCCGGGCCAGGCGATGCCGGACGCCGCCACGGTGCAGTACCAGGGGACGACGAGCGTGACCGCGAGCAGCAGCGGCACGGCCATGGTCGGCCAGCGCCGCCGGGCCAGCCCGAGGTCGATGGCGGCCTGCCTGACCAGGGGCACGAAGTCGGCGTCGAGGGCGGCGCCGCCCGGCATGAGCGCGACCACGGGCGCCTGCCGCGCCCCCGCCATCCTGGCGCGCACGCGTTCCAGCGCCCACTCCTCGTACGGCGCCGGCGCCGGTTCTTCCGCACCGGTCAGGGAGAGAAGGTCGCCGTCGATCGCCAGCCGGCCCCGTCCGGCCAGGTCGAGCAGGGTGGAATGGAACACGTCCTGGGCGCGCATGCCGCGTAAGAACTCCGCCACCGGCGCCGGTACGGCGGGATCAGCGGCCGGCTCGGCGTCGCCGCCGCGGTCGGACAGCTTGAAGGCGGCGACCAGCGCGGCCACCCAGAGCGCCCACGCCGCGACCGGCCAGACAAGATCCATCGTTCTGTGTTAGCACGTCAGCCCTCGGGCGGGCCAGGTGCAAGACGCGGGACCCGATAGACTGGGGCCACCGCATTCGCCTTTGGGAGGGTCCTTCCGTGTCTGAGTTCGACACAGTGCTCGTGGTCGACTTTGGCGCTCAGTACGCGCAACTCATCGCCCGGCGCGTCCGTGAGTGCCATGTCTACTCCGAGATAGTGCCCTCGTCGATGCCGGTCGAAGAGATGATGGCGAAGAACCCCAAGGCGATCATCCTGTCCGGCGGCCCGTCGTCCGTCTACGCCGAGGGCGCCCCGCCGGTGCCCCACGGGCTGTTCGACACGGGCGTGCCCACGTTCGGCATCTGCTACGGCTTCCAGGCCATGGCGCTGGCGCTGGGCGGCGAGGTCGCCCGCACGGGCGTGGCCGAGTACGGCGGCACCCCGCTGGAGGTGCTCGACCAGGGCGTCATCTTCACCGGCCTGCCCGCCAGCCAGACGGTCTGGATGTCCCACGGCGACAGCGTCGCCGCGGCCCCCGAGGGCTTCGCGGTCACGGCGTCCACCCGCGAGACGCCGGTCGCCGCGTTCGAGAGCCCCGAGCGCGGCCTGTACGGCGTGCAGTTCCACCCCGAGGTGCTCCACACCGAGCACGGCCAGGCGGTGCTCAAGCGCTTCCTCGAGGTCGCCGGTTGCCGTCCGTCGTGGACGATGCTCAACATCGTCGAAGACTCCATCGAGGCCGTGCGCCGCCAGGTGGGCGACGGGCGGGCCATCTGCGCCCTGTCCGGCGGCGTCGACTCGGCGGTCGCCGCGGCGATCGTCCAGCGGGCCATCGGCGACCGGCTGACGTGCGTCTTCGTCGACCACGGCCTGCTGCGCAAGGGCGAGGCCGAGCAGGTCGAGCGCGACTTCGTGGCCGCCACCGGGGTCAAGCTGCGCGTGGTCGACGCCGAGGAGCGCTTCCTGAAGGCCCTGTCGGGCGTCTCCGACCCGGAGGAGAAGCGCAAGATCATCGGCCGCGAGTTCATCCGCGTCTTCGAGGACGAGCAGCGCGCCATCATGGCCGACGGCCCGGTGCAGTTCCTCGTCCAGGGCACCCTCTACCCCGACGTGGTCGAGTCGGGCGGCGGCACCGGCACGGCCAACATCAAGTCGCACCACAACGTCGGCGGCCTGCCCGACGACATCGAGTTCACGCTGGTCGAGCCGCTGCGCGCGCTGTTCAAGGACGAGGTCCGCCGCGCCGGCGAAGAGCTCGGCCTGCCGCCCGCGATGGTCTGGCGCCAGCCGTTCCCCGGCCCCGGCCTGGCCATCCGCATCGTCGGCGAGGTCACCGCCGACCGCCTGGCGATCCTGCGCGAGGCCGACGCGATCGCCCGCGAAGAGCTGACCCGCGCCGGTCTCGACCGGCAGATCTGGCAGTGCCCGGTGGTCCTGCTCGCCGACGTCCGCTCGGTCGGCGTGCAGGGTGACGGCCGCACGTACGGTCACCCGATCGTGCTGCGCCCGGTGACCTCAGAAGACGCGATGACGGCCGACTGGGCGCGGGTGCCGTACGACGTGCTGTCGCAGATCTCCACCCGCATCACCAACGAGGTGCGCGACGTCAACCGCGTCGTCGTCGACGTGACCAGCAAGCCCCCGGGCACCATCGAGTGGGAGTGATCTCGGCCATACCCCTTCCGTGATCGCGCCCGTCCACGCATGGAGGTTGCGAAGCGGGGAAGAGAGGCTGTCCCCCGTCGCCGGCGCACACCGCGTACGGTGAGAAATCGGAAGGATGGTCAGGTGCTCGGCGTGCACGGTCCTGAAGGGCGGCGGGTCCCGCATGGCCCACGGATGTGAGGACGGCGGGCGGCCACTGGTGCTGCTCGTGGAGGACGACCCCCAGGACGCGCTGATCGTCGAGGAATTACTGGCCGACAGCGGCTTCTCCGTACGGCTGGAGTGGGTGCGGTCGGTCGACGCGGCGAGGCGCGCGTTGCCGCGCCTGCGCCCCCAGTGCGTCCTGCTCGACCTCGGGCTGCCCGACGCGCACGGGTTCTCGGCGCTGTCGGCGGTGCTGGAGGCGGCCGGTGACGCGGCCGTGGTGGTGCTCACCGGCCTGGCCGAGGAGCGCGCGGGGCTCGCGGCGGTGACCGCCGGAGCCCAGGACTACCTGGTCAAGGGCCGGGTCGAGCCCGAGTGGCTGGGCCGTACGCTGCGCTACGCCATGCAGCGCAAGCAGGCCGAGCAGGCGGTCGTGGCGCTGCACGCCGCGCGGATGCGGGCCGAGGAGAACGCCCGCCTCGAACGTGGCCTGCTGCCGACGCCGCTGCTGCAGTCGATGCCGATCGAGGTCGCCACCCGCTACCGCGCGAGCAGGGGCTCCGCCACGCTGGGCGGCGACTTCTTCGACGTCGTCGAGTCCGACGACAAGTGCGTGCACGTGGTGATCGGCGACGTGTGCGGCCACGGCCCCGACGAGGCGGCGCTCGGCGTCTGCCTGCGCATCGCCTGGCGGGCGCTGGTGCTCAGCGGCGTGACCGGGGCCGCCCTGCTGCGCCGCCTCGAACGCATTCACGAGGCGGAGCGGCCGGGAGCCGAGATCTTCGTGACGATGACCACGCTGCTGCTGGAGCCCGACCAGCGTACGGTGAGGCTGTGGCGGGCGGGGCATCCCGGCCTGCTGCTGCACGACGGCGATCAGGTCACCCTCGCCGAGTTCGGGCCGAGCCTCGCGCTCGGGCTGCCCGTCGAGGCCGACTGGCCTCAGGAGGTGCTGGAGCTGCCGGAAGGCGCCGGCCTCACGCTCTACACCGACGGGCTCTTCGAACGCCGGTTGCCCGGCGGCCGGTCGCGATGGCTGGGCGAGGACGGCCTGGCCGACCTGGCCCGCCGCCATGCTCATCTCGACGCCGAGGGGTTCCTCGACGCGCTGCTCGCCGACGTCGAGGCGGTCACCGCGCCCGAGGCCGCCGCCGACGACCTCGCCGTGGTCCACCTGCGCTGGAAGGGACGGTCGTGAACGAAGTGGGCTCCTGGCGGCGGCTGACCGTGCACGGGTGGTTCGTCGTCGTCTTCGCCGCCATCATGATCCTCGTCGTGGTGTGCGCGGGGGTCGGCGCCGTCACCCTCGACCGGACGAACCAGCTCACCGACGAGCTCACCATGCGGGTCTCGCCGGCCGGCATCGCGGCGGGCCAGCTGCAGAAGGCCCTGGTCGACCAGGAGACCGGGGTGCGCGGCTACCTGCTGACCGGTACCCCTGAGTTCCTCCAGCCGTACGCCGACGGCCTGGCCGCCGAGCAGCGCAGCGACGCGCGGCTGACCGCCCTCGTGTCCGGCAACCCCGAGCTGCTCGCCGACCTGGCCGCCATCAGGGAGCGGGCGCAGGCCTGGCGCAGGGACTACGCCGAGCCCCTGACCGAGCGGCGCCGGACAGACGGCTCCGTCCCCCCCGGGCAGGTCGAGGCGGGCAAGCGGGCCTTCGACGGCATCAGGGCGCTCCTGCAGCGGCAGCAGCAGCGGCTGTCGGAGCAGCGCGCGCAGGTCCAGGAGCAGCTGGAGGGGGCCGAGCGCACCCGTAACGGCGCGTTCATCGCCATGATCGTGATCTTCCCGCTGGCCGCGCTGTCGATGACGGTGCTGCTGCGGCGCGCGGTCGGGCGGCCGCTCGACGAGCTGCGCAGGGCCTCCCGCCGCATCTCCGCGGGCGACTTCGCCTACGCCATCCCCGAACGCGGCCCCGCCGACCTGCGCGAGGTGGCGCGCGACGTCGAGCAGATGCGCGTCAGGATCGTCGATGCGCTGGACGACTCGCGCCGCCAGCAGCTCCAGCTGCGCCGGCAGGCCGACGACCTCGACGCCCAGGCGGTGGAGTTGCGCCGCTCGAACGCCGAGCTGGAGCAGTTCGCGTACGTCGCCTCGCACGACCTGCAGGAGCCGCTGCGTAAGATCGCCACATTCTGCCAGCTGCTCGAGAAGCGGTACGGCTCGTCCCTGGACGAACGCGGCACCCAGTACATCCGGTTCGCGGTCGACGGCGCGACCCGCATGCAGGTGCTGATCAACGACCTGCTGAGCTTCTCGCGGGTGGGCCGCCTGCACGGCGACCGCCGTCCCGTCGACCTGGGCCGCACCCTCGACAAGGTGATCGACGACCTGTCGGCCGCGGTCGAGGAGTCGGGCGCCACGATCGAGCGCCCCGACGAGCTGCCGGAGGTGATGGGCGACCCCACCATGCTGGGCCTGCTGTGGCAGAACCTCGTCAGCAACGCCATCAAGTTCCGCGATCAGGAACGCCCGCCGGTGATCCGCGTCGGCTGCGAGCCCGCCGACGACGGCTGGCTGTTCTCGGTCGAGGACAACGGCATCGGCATCGAGGCCGAGTTCGCCGACAAGATCTTTGTGATCTTCCAGCGGTTGCACAGCCGTGAGGCCTACAGCGGAACGGGTATCGGCTTGGCGATGTGCAAGAAAATCGTCGAGAATCACGACGGCAGAATCTGGCTCGACTCCGCCCGCACCGGCGGCGCGCGCCTGTGCTTCACGCTGCCGGCCGGCACTCACCGGTCCCGGCCCGAGCCTGCGGGCACCGACCACGAAGGAACCGACCCATGACGACCGGGCATCCCATCGAAGTGCTTCTCGTCGAGGACGATCCCGGTGACGAGCTCATCACGCGCGAGGCGTTCGAGGACAACAAGATCCGCAACAACCTCCACGTGGTGCGTGACGGCCTCGAGGCGCTCGACTTCCTCTACCAGCGCGGCGTCCACGCCGGCGCGCCGCGTCCCGACCTCATCCTGCTCGACCTCAACCTGCCCAAGTACGACGGCCGCCAGGTGCTGGAGCAGATCAAGGGCGATCCCGAGCTGCGCGCGATCCCCGTCGTCGTCCTCACGACGTCCTCCGCCGAGGAGGACATTTTGCGCAGCTACAAGCTGTACGCCAACGCTTACGTGACCAAGCCCGTCGACCTCGACCGGTTCATGACGGTCATCCGGCAGATCGACGAGTTCTTCGTCACGGTGGTGCGCCTGCCGGGTCGCGTCTCCGCGGCCGGTGGTGACGAGCCCACCGCCTAGCCGTCCTGGTCGATCCGCGGGTGCGGCAGCGCCGGGATCGGCTGTGTGATCTCCTCCAGCGGTTGGGTCGGTTCGTCCTCCGGATCCGCGACACCCGGCACCGGCTCGGGCAGGGGGTCCGTGGGGTCGTCCTCGCGTTCCGCCGGCGGTGTGGCCGCGGGCCGCAGCCGCCGCCACAGCGCGCGTACGCCCTGCGCGAGCAGCGAGCCGGCACTGCCCAGCAGCAGCGGCACCATCAGCATCCCGATGACGATCGGCGCGGCCATGTACCGGAAGTCCTGCGCCGAGATGTTGACCAGCACGGCCACCTGCTGACCCGCCACCACCGCCGCCACCGCGAGCACGACGCGGTCGCGCAGCGCCCACGCCGCGAGCGCCGCGGCCGCGTAGCACAGGTACGCCCACGACGCCCCCCGCCACAGCATCCAGTCGTAGCGGGGCTCCAGGGTCGCGGTCAGCCACCTGTCGGCCGCTCGGTGCAGCTCCGCGTTCAGCGGCCGGAGCGAGAACACCTCCCTGCCGGGGAAGTCGGCCACCTTGCCCGGCCCGACGTACGCGTCGGCGTCCGGCTGCAGCGAGAACCGGTAGGTCACGCCGCTCTGCTCGGGACGCCACGCGATCGCGCCCCGGCACCACCGGGCCGCCACGACGGTCGCCGGGTCGGTCACCAGCAGCCGCCGCCACAGGGCCAGCAGCTCGGAGGCGCGCATGTCGGCCTGCGTCCAGCTGAAGCCGTTGCGCCAGATGAGCGGGCTGACGGTGTGGCACGTGCCGCTGTCGCGCCAGTGGGCGAGCGGCGCCACCGACTCCAGCAGGGCGAGGTCGGGGCCGGTGAACAGCTCGGGCCGCTCCCGGTAGGCGACCGCGATGTCGCCGTACGCGGTGTGGTAGACGTACGTGTTCGACGCGGGCGCGATGCCGAGGCGCGGGAAGAGCATGGTGTTGAGGGCGAGCGGGAGCGCGGCGGCGATCCCGCCGACGACCAGCAGCCGCACCCGAGCCGTACGGACGACCACCGCGAGCGCCGCCACGGCGAGCCCCGTCACGAGGAACCCGTTGGCGCGGAACAGCCCGAGCGCCGCGAACAGCGCCCCGAGCGCGAGCAGCGCCGGCACGGTCACGGCGCGGCGGGCCGCCACGCGGGCGCACACTCCCGCCACCGCGACCGCGCAGATCGTGAACGGCACGTCCTTCCACAGCGTCACCGTGAACGCGCCGACGGGCGGAGCCAGCGGCATCAGCAGGGCCACCACGGTGGTCAGCGCGCGCGGCGCGCCCAGCGCCTTCAGCGACTGCGCCAGATACGTCAGCGCGGCCGCCATGGCCGTCGTCTGCGCGAACGTGACGGCCCCGAGGTCGCCGGTCACGGTGAAGCTCAGCCACATCAGCGCGTCGTAGACCACCGAATGGTCGCTCACCCACGGCCCGGCCATGGTGTGGCTCAGGTAGAGGACGGAGTCGCGGCTGAACAGGCCGGGGTGGAAGGCCGCCCACCAGACTGCCAGGATCGCCTGGACGACCAGGAAGATCGTGAGGGCGCCCCTGGGCCTGCTGTCACTCGTCATGGTTGCGACCTCGGGCTGCCGGGCGGCGTACTACGTCCTGGCAGGCAGCCTGCCGCATGCCCGTACCGTCAGCGGCGCAGCCACGCGGCCCCCGTGACGCTCCTTTTTGCCCGTCTTGGGGTCCTGGCTACGGCCCGGCCGGGCCGCGTGGCTCCTGGCGCCTCAGCGGTGGAAGTAGCTCGTGCCGGCCTTCGGGCCCTTGCCGCCCAGCAGCGTGGGGACCGTGACGAGATGGTAGCCCTGCTTCTTGAGCTCCTTGAGGATCTCGGGCATGACCTTCACCGTCTGCGGCACCACGTCGTGCATGAGGATGGCGCCGTCGCGCTTGGCCAGCCGCATCACCGCGGCCTTGATCTTCTTGGTGTCGCGCAGGTCCCAGTCGAGGGTGCTGCCCGTCCACATGATCTCCGCCAGCTCCTGACCGTCGGCGATGCTGAGCACGCGCTGGTCGGTGTGCCCGTACGGCGGGCGGTACATCTTCGGCCGCACGCCCGTGGCCTTCTCGATCGACTCCTGGCCGGCCTTCAGCTCGGTGAGGACCTCGCTGTCGAGCAGCGACAGGAGCCGGGCGTGGGAGTAGGTGTGGTTGCCGATCGCGTGGCCCTTCGCGAGGATCTGCCGCGCGATCTCGGGATGCTGGTCGACCCGCTTGCCGACCAGGAAGAACGTCGCCTTGACCTTCGCCTTGGCGAGGGTCTTGAGCAGGGCGTTCGTGTACGGGCCCGGGCCGTCGTCGAACGTGAGGGCCAGGCACTTCACCCGGCTGCAGTCGACGCTCGCCGTGGCGGCGGTCGTGCTCGCCTGGGCGGGGACAGAGGTCAGGGCCAGCGTGGCCGCGAGAAGGGCATGAATAACCACAGGCGAAGCCTAACGGCAAAGCTTTCGTCAAGATCGGGGTGTCCCGTGAAGGCGGTGGTTCTTCGGGAGAGGGCCTTCAGTCAGCGGGGGTCCTGCCCCTCGGTCAGTGGGGGAGGCGGGCTCGCAGGAAGAGGGTGACGCCTTTGAGCGTGGTGGTGGGGAGGTGGCGTTCGGTGCGGATGATCGCCGTCAGGGCGGTGTTGACCAGCGGCGACGTCCGTCGTAGGTCGCTGCCCCGCGAGCGGCGGCGGTGCAGGGCGACGACCGGGCGCAGGAGCACGTTCCAGCTCCACACCCGCTCCACCTCCAGCCCCGCCTTCTCCACCACGACGGTCAGCGACTCACGCTCGTAGCGGCGTACATGCCCGACGGCGTCGTCGTGAGCCGACCACAGCGCCATGTCGCACGGCACGGCGAGCAGCGCGTGCCCGCCCGGCGAGAGCACGCGGGCGATCTCCGCGGTGACCAGGTCGTCCTCCTCGATGTGCTCCAGCACGTCGAACGCGGTCACCAGGTCCACGCTGTCCGCCTCGAACGGCAGCGCCCGCGCGTCGGCGCGCACCGCGTTCAGCCCGCGCTCCCTGGCCACCTCGACCGCGGTCTCGCAGAAGTCGGTCGCCGCGGCGTCCCAGCCCTCCTCGACCAGCACCCGGGTGTTGCCGCCGCCGGCCGCGCCGAGGTCCAGCGCCCGTCCGGCACGGCCCAGCCGCCGTAGCTCCCGGCGCAGGACGGCCCGCCGCTCGCGGTACCACCAGTGGGTGCCTTCGAGCGCGGTGAGGCGGCGGATCTCGGAGCCGTCCATCGATCACTTCCTCGTACGGGCGGGAAGAAGGGTGAGCAGGAGGTACGCGGCGGCCACCGCGAACGCCACCACCCCGGCCTCCGCCGGGCGGCCCGCGCCGGGCGGTAGCGCGAGCACCGCCACGGAGGTGAGGAGCAGCCCGGTCGCGAAGAGCGCCGCCGCGCGAAGGTACGGGGTGGCGCGCGGCCGGGACAGCCACCGGCGTCCGGCCCCGGCGTGGAGCAGCCCGACCAGGGCGAGCGCGCCGAGGTTCGTCACCGACGGCGGCCACAGCTGACGCAGCGGCAGGTAGACGAGAGCGCACAGGAGGCCGGACAGCGTGCCGACGGCGGCGAGCGAGGCCACGCGCGCCGCCGTCGCAGTCCCCCGTCGCGGGAGCACCGCGTCGGGATGCGTCGGGATCGGCTCGGGCCGCGCCACGGCGACGCGGGCGCGTCCTCTCGCCATCGACCAGGCGACCCGTGCCAGCCCCTTCAGGTCGTCGACGGCGGTACGGAAGATCCGGACACGCGAGTCGGCGTCCTCGATCCAGTCGACCGGCACCTCGTGCACGCGCAGCCCGTTGTGCTCGGCCAGCAGCAGCAGCTCGGTGTCGAAGAACCAGGAGTCGTCCTCGACCCTGGCCATGAGCGGCCTGACCACGTCGGCCCGCGCGGCCTTGAAGCCGCACTGGGCGTCGCTGAAGCGCGCGCCGAAGCCGTACCTGAGCAGGAGGTTGTAGGCGCGCGAGACGATCTCGCGGCGCAGCGTGCGCTGGGTGCGCGCGCCGTGCGCCAGCCGGGAGCCGAGCGCGATCTCGGAGTGCCCGCTCGCCACCGAGGCGACCAGCGGGAACAGCGCACCGAGGTCGGTGGACAGATCGACGTCCATGTACGCGACGATGTCGGCCGGGCTGTCGCGCCACGCCGCCCGCAGTGCGGCGCCACGCCCCCGGACGTCGAGTCGGCGGGCGTGCACCTGCTCGTGCTCGCGGGCCAGCGCGGCGGCGACAGGCCAGGTGGCGTCGGTGCTGCCGTTGTCGACGATCGTGACCCGCCACGGCAGCGGGAACTCCCGGTCGAGGAACGCGGTCAGCGTACGGACGCAGCCCGGCAGGGCGCGTTCCTCGTTCAGCACGGGGATCACGATGTCCACGTCGGCGAGCCCGAGGCGGGGAGCGGGGAGACGGGGGCTCGGCTCGGTGGCGACACGCGTGTCCATGGACTCCCCTGGGATGCTCGGCACGGGCGGGTTCACCGAGCATCGTGACGGCGGGGTCCAGAGGGGCGCGTACGATTTCCCGTCAATATTCCGCGAAGCAGGACCAGGCTTTGCCTGAGGGCGCCGGGCCCCGCCTCGGGACTCAGCCCAGCGCCTGCTTCACCAGAGCGGCGATCCGCGCCTCGACGTCGGGGGTGACCTCGGCGAGGGCGAAGACCACCGGCCACATGGTGGCGTCGTCCAGGTTCGCCTGGTCGCTGAAGCCGAGGGTGGCGTAGCGGGTCTTGAACTTGGCCGCGGCCTGGAAGTGGCAGACGATCTTGCCGTTCCTGGCGTAGGCCGGCATCCCGTACCAGAGCCTCGGCGCCAGCTCCGGGGCGGCGGAGGTGATGACCGCGTGGACACGTTCGGCCATGACCCGGTCCGACTCCGGCATCTCGGCGATCTTCGCGAGGACGTCCTGCGCCTCCTGCGCCGCCTTGTCCGCGCGCGAGCTGCGGCGGGCCGCCTTCTTGCCCTCCTCGGCGTGGTCCTTCATGGCGGCCCGCTCCTCGGCCGTGAATCCCTCGTAGGTGTTGCTCATGACAGGTCTCCTTCGGAGTCGTGATGGGGGTCGGCGAGCCAGGTTCCGTCGACCATGAGGTCGCGCCCGGCGAGTTCGTTCACCTCGCGCCAGGCCTGCACCTGGAGCGGCTCGATGCGGAAGTAGGGGTACGACGTGCGCAGACGGCGCGGGTCGAAGCCGGTCTTGGCGGCGAAGGCGTCGCCGATCTCGGCCGGGATCTCGGCGGCCGGCGTGACCTCGCGCAGCTCGCCGTCGATGAGGACGACGTCGCGCGTCGGTCCGAGCGCGATCCGCACCTTGCCGGTGGCCTCCAGGAACCTGGCCGTCGGGTTGGACCTGGCCGTGGAGATGAGCAGGGTGCGACCGTCCCACAGGAACGACAGCGGCACCATGCAGGGCGATCCGTCCTGGCCCGCGGTGGCGAACCAGGCGTCGACGTCGCGCTCCAGCCGGTCCAGCGTGTCGCGGACGCGCCGGCCGATCGGGCGGGCCGGAGGGAGGTCCGCGCTCATCGGTGCCTCGTCCCGTGGGTGGGGGAGCCGGTCATGGTGTGCTCCTCAAGTGCTCGTCAACGTGTACGCACAGTGTGTCCCGCGGCGCACCACCCGGACATCCGTGGTGACCACGGATCCACCCACGGAACCACCACAGTGCCGATCACCGAGTCGGTCGCGGGGTCACCCCGGTCGCGGAGGGGGCGCGGAACCCGTCAAAGAGCCGGGCGCGTATCAGCGGGGTCCAGCGGAATCTCGTACACGGAGAAGGCCGCGTTCCGATACCGAAGCCGGGCAAAGACCTCCAGCTCCGGATTTATCCGGGTGAACAGCCATTTCACGCCATATTTCACGGCGAGCTCCCGGACGTTGTGCGCCGACGGCTCGCGGAACGCCGCGTCGTTCGCCGCCAACCGCGCCGGGTCCGCGTACGGCAGCGTCAGGTACGGCGTCCCGAACAGCCGCGCGCGCCCGAGGGTGCTCTCCGCGTACGCCCAGCCCTCCACCAGCACCCGCCGCTGCGTGAACGCCGACACCCAGTAGTGCCTGCTGTCGCACTCGATCCAGCGAGGATGCAGGCAGTGCAGGTCGGTGGCCACCACGTCGCGGGGCGCGGAGTGCCTGCGCAGCCACCGCGCCGCCGCGAGAGCCCCCTTAGGGATCAGCCGCTCGCTGCGCTCCAGCGGCAGCACGTGCCCGGCCACCTCCACGGCCGACGACGGCGCGGCGTACCCGGCGAGCAGCGCGACCGCCACCGCCACCGTGCCCCCGCGCCGCCACCTGGCGGCAACCACCACCGCGACCAGGAGCGCCGCGAGCACCGCGTACGGCGCCACCACCCGCGGCAGCGGCCCGCCACCGATCCCGAACACGGGGACGAGCAGCGCGGCCCCCACCCCCAGGCCCACCGTTCCTGCCACGCGCGCCCACGACACCCGCGCCGCCGCGAGCACTCCGCACACGGCGGCGATCGACAGGTACGGGCGGGCCCCTTCGAGGAAGTAGAGCTGCGAACCCGCCGGATGCCCGAGCAGCAGCGCCGCGCCGACCCCCGCCGCGCCGATGCCGAGCACCAGCAGCATCGACGGCTCCAGCGCCCGTCGGCCGAGCCCCGCCACCCCGCCCCACACGCAGGCCAGACAGAACAGATGCACCCCCGCCAGCACGACGAGCGGCGCGAGCTCCGCGGTCGGTACGCCCGCCACCGCCCCCCACAGCTGCCGCACGGTCGCGAACGGCGCCACGACCGTGCCCTGCGACCCACCCGCGAACAGCACGCCCTGCGCGAACACCAGGAACCCCAGCGTGACCGCCGCCGCTCCCAGCCACGCACCGGGCAGCCGCCGCTCCACCAGCCCGCGTACCGCCACCACCAGCACCAGCCCGGCCAGCAGCAACGGCAGGTACGTCGCCTTGGCCCCGCTCAGCGCCGCCAGCAGCACGAGGAGCGCCACCCAGCCGCCCCGCGTCCGCTCCCCGAGCAGCAGCACCACGGGGACGAACAGCAGCGCCCCGAACGTCTGCGTGGGGCTGGCCCACACCGTGAACATCGACCGCGTGCTGAACACGACGCCGTCCACCAGCACCGGCCCGAACAGGAAGTACGTCACCCCGGCCGCCGCCGCGCCCGCACCCCAGCTCCCGCCCAGCCGCCGTCCGAGCAGCACGACGAGCACCGCCGTCGCCGCCGCCATCGGCAGCGTGGACAGCCGGTAGACGAGCGTCTCGGGGGCGATCCCGGTCACCCGGCTGGTGGCGGCCATCTCGGCGTAGACGAACCAGTGGTACGGCAGCGGCTCGCCCAGTACCGACGGCAGCGTCGGCGGGACGTGCCGCCGCAGCTCGCCGACCAGCGCCAGGTGGTAGGGCATGTCCACGTACGCCCTGGCGACCGGCACCCGGTAGAGGAACAGCGTGCTCCACACGACGAGGTAGCCGACGATCGCGGCGACCGTCCACGCGCACCACACCGGCATGCGGTCGCGGCCGGCGTCCCCCCGCCAGTGCCGCCGCAGCCCCGGCACGCAGGCGAACGCCGCCAGCACCGCGGCGGGCGGAACGAGCACGAGCATCGGCATCCCCGCAGCCCTGGCGGGGATGTAGGCGAGCACCTCGACCGCGTAGCCGAACGCGAGCCCCGCCGCGAGGCCGCCGGGCGCCCGTCCGCCGGTCAACGCCCGCCACAGCAGCGTCCCTGGCAGCATCACCCCGACCCCGAGGTAGGCCGCGAAGACGGCCAGGTCACGGGCCGTGACCCCGGTCGACAGGAAGGCGACGACGGCGACCGCGCAGACGACCCCCGCGGGCAACCTCATCGGACGACGGTCACCAACCGGGTGAACTCGGCCGGCAGGTCGACGCCGTCCCACACCCGGTGGAAGCTCAGCGCGCTGCCGACCGGCACCATGCGGTCGACGCCGCGCCCGGCGAGGCCGCGGGCGAGCTCCTCCAGCTCTTCGCGGCCGAAGCCGAAGTGGGTCATCGTCTGGTCGCGCCGCTCCACCAGCGGCGCGAGCTCGGCGAGCGTCGCCAGCCGGGCGTGCGCGAACGTCCCCGCGCCGAGCCAGCGCCGCGGGGCCGCCGCCGCTGCCGACAGGCGCACGTTCGCCAGCGCGTTGCCGCGGAACTCGACGCTCTCGGCCAGCCCGTCGGCGGCCAGCCCGTAGGTGGACACCCGCTTCTCCACGGCCATCGCCGCGTCGACCCCCCACCCGCGCGCGGTCACCGCCCGCTCCACGTGGTCGGTGAAGTCGGCCCGCGCCGACTCGCAGTCGCGCTCGTCGCCGACCCAGAACACGGTGCGGGGCGAGGAGCAGGCGGCCTGGTCGAACCAGTAGGTGTCGTTGACGAAGCCCTCCGCGGTCGTCACCCGCGCCGGGCGCGGCGCGCACAGCCACGCCGCCGCGCGTACGACCGCGAACGACGAGCGGTCGGGGAAGGTCAGCTCGCGCGCGTGCGGCGCGAGCGGGTGCCGCCTGATCTCGGTCACCGTACGGTCGCCGCCCCACACCACCCGCAGGTCGCAGGCCGCCGACAGGGCGGAGGTGACGGCGTCGGACCGCTCGTAGGAGACGATCGCCTGGGACGCGGCGACCACGGGATCGGCATCGCCGAGCGTCTCGCGCAGCGTCCGCACGATGACCTCGGACACCGCGCCGGAACGCGGCGACAGGCGGACGACGTTGCGGTTCCCCATCAGGGCGGACAGGGCCCAGGAGTAGACGAAGACGGTGTCGACGTTGGCGGGCGGGATGTGGAGGACGAGCCCGCGCGGGACGCGTACGTGCTCGCGGTCGAGGCTCTCGACGGTGCGGGCGAGCTCGCTGGGCCGCAGGAAGAACCCGAGCGAGCCGAGTTCGGGGTGGCGGCGGGCCAGCGCGGGCCGCAGCAGCCGCCGCCCGAACGCGGTCAGGAAGTCGCGTACGCGCTCGTCGCCGACCTCCAGCGAACCCCTGACCCGGCTGAGCAGCTCCGCGACCGGCACCCGGCCGTCGGCAGGGAACCTGACGTCGAGCATGGCGTCGTCGAGAAAGGCGCTGTCGTGCCTGGTGACGTCGTGCGTGGTCTTGCTGTGCGTGGTGTTGCTGTGCGTGGTGGCGTCCTGCCCGGTGGCGTCGTGCGTGGTGGCGTCGTGCGGCATCAGCTCTGCCCCACTGTGTCACCGGCGGTGTCGCTGCAGCCGCGCGCCTCGGCGCGCGACAGCCTGCCGAGGACCTCGAACCGCTTGCCCGGCAGGCCGCCGTCGTCGACGCCGCGCACCACGCCGAGGTCCTCGGTCAGCAGGACGTGGCCCGGATAGGACGTCGGCAACGTGCTGACCACCTCGATCAGCCCGGGCACGCTCGTCGGGGCCTCCTGCCAGGTGTTGGGGTCGCGGATCACCACGTCGGCGAAGTCGGGGCAGTAGAGCCCGTCGCCGTCGGGGCCCTCGAGGAAGACGGTGCCGATCTGCTCGACCATGCCGTAGAAGTTGTGCACCCGGGTGAGCCCGCATTCGTCCGCGAGCCGCCGCCGGAACTCGGCGTTGCCGACCGCCTGGTCGGCCAGCCGTTTCCAGCCGCCCGAGTGGACGAGGACCCCGCGCGACAGGTCGGCCCCGAGGGCGCGCAGGTGCACCCAGACGAGGAATGTGAACCCGAACACCAGGAACCGCTCGTGCCCGTGGCGGGCGAGGAAGCCCTTGACCGCCTCGGCGTCGACCCGCCCCTGCTCGTCGAGGACGAACGTGTGGTCGCGGCCGAACGTCATCATGCCGAGCACGCCGGCTCCCCGCGCACTCAGCGTCGGGTCGCGCGTGACCGAGCGGCTGTCGACCACCAGCATCGGCAGCCGCCGCTCGCCCAGCACCTCGCGCAGCGTGGCGGCCAGCATGCGGGTCTGCGCGGCGGCCGCCGCCCGGTCGAGGTAGACGCGGCTCGGCCGCTGACCGGTCGTGCCGCTCGACGTCAGCACCCGGAACACCTGGTCCTCGGGGACGCTGCGCAGCTCGTGAGTCTTGAACAGCCGCACGGGCAGCCACGGCAGGTCGGCGACCCGCTCGTAGGGCGGCGCCGCGCCGACGGCGTCGAGAATCCGCCGGTACGGCAGGCACGCCGCCCGGTGATGCTCGGTCAACTCCACCAGCTCGGGCAGCAGCACCGCCTCCTTCTCAGCCGCCGTGAGACGGAACACGCTCACCTGCAACCCCCACCACGCACCGGCCGCGCGCGCTCACATCGCCGCCGGCACTCGCCCTTCGCCACCTCGCGCCACGGTGGCGCGCCTGTGTACGCCGCCCGCGCGCGCTCACATCGCCGCCGGTGCTCGCCCTTCGTCGTCTCGCGCCATGGTGTGGCGTCTGTGCACGCTGCCCCGCCGTGGTCGGGTCGGTGCCCGGTCATGCCGCGGGCGTCCTTCGGTGGGTCATGTGAGGGACTCCAGGGCGCGATAGTCGATCTTGCCGGTGGACAGGAGCGGCAGGCGGTCGATGCTGCGTACGTCGAAGGCGCTCCAGTGCACCCGCAGCTCGGCCCCCAGCCGGCGGGCGAGGGCCGCGCGGTCGGCGGCGGCGAGCCCCTCCGTCCAGACCGTGACCCGGTCGTCGCCGCTGGTGGCCGCCGCGGGCTCGGCGTCGTGCAGCAGCCGCTCGATGTCGTCGAGGTTGACCCGGATGCCGAAGACCTTCGCGATCCGCCGCAGCCGGCCGGTGATGGTGAGGAACCCCTCGGAGTCGAGCTCGCCGAGGTCGCCGGTGCGCAGCACCCCGCCCAGCTCGTCGCCCAGTGCAAGATCGGCGGCGGTGTGGGCGTACCCCATCATCACGTTGGACCCGTGGTAGACGACCTCTCCGGCCTCGACGGAGAGCCGCCCGCCCGGCACGGTCACGCCGACGGAGCCCGGCTTGTCGGCGAGCCGGTCGGGCGGCAGGACGGCGATGCGGGCCGTGGCCTCGGTCTGCCCGTACATGACGTAGAAGCGGTCGGCCTGGGCGGCGAACTCCTTCACCAGCGCCTCGTCGAGCCGACCCCCGGCCTGGGTGAGGGTCGTGAGCGTCGGGTGGTTCGCGCGGTCGAAGCGCAGCCGTTGGAGCATCGTGTACTGGTAGGGGACCGCGGCCAGCGACGTGCAGGCATAGGCGTCGACGTCGTTCCAGAACGACCGCTGCAGCAGCGAGTCGTCGGTCAGCACCACGGCCGCCCCCGCGATCAGGTGGCTGTTGAGCACCGACAGGCCGTAGCTGTAGTGCATCGGCAGGCTCGTGGGCGAGACGACGCCCGGCCCGATCGACAGCGCCGAGGCGATGGCGGCGGCGTTGTCGAGCACGGCCCGGCGCGACAGGCGGACGAGCTTCGGGTCGCCCGTCGAGCCCGACGTGGCCAGCAGCAGCGCGAGGTCGGGATGCGGTGCCGGCCCGTCGGCGGGCCGGCGCAGCGGCCCGTCGGGCGCGTTCGCGAAACCGAGCAGCGCGGCCGGACGGAACCGCCGCGCGAGGTCGGCCAGCACGGCGCCCGGCAGCTCGGGGTCGAGCAGCGCGACCGGCCGCCCGGAGTGCCACGCGCCGAGGTAGCGCAGGACGGACACCAGGTCGTTGCGCATGCCGCAGAACAGCGGCCCAGGCGGCAGCGTGGCGAGTCGTTCCGCCACGTGCTCGATGCGATCGGTCAGGGCCTGCGCGGTGAGGTCGTCGGCGGTTCCTGCGGCGAAGACCCGGGCCTGCGGGTGCGGGAACATCACAGGACCAGCCCGCCGTCGACGCCGAGGACCTGCCCCGTGACGAACGCCGCCGCGGGCGACAGCAGGAACGCGACCGCGTGGGCCACGTCGTCGGGCCGGCCGAGGCGGCCGAGCGGGGTGGCCGCCACGGTGGCGGCGCGCGACTGGTCGTCGAGTGTGGTGAGCATGCGGGTCTCGATGTAGCCGGGGGCCACGGCGTTGACCCGGACGCCCGTGGGCCCGAGTTCTTTGGCCGCGGCCCGGGTGAGGCCGATGACGGAGGCCTTGGTCGCCGAGTAGACCGCCTGGCCGGCGCCTCCGGCGCGGCCCATGACGGAGGAGACGAGCACCACGGCGGGGGACGAACCCCGGCGCAGCAGCCGGAGCGCGCCCTGGAGCGTGTGGACCGCCCCCATGGCGTTGACCTCGAAGAGCCGGGTGACGGCGGCGTGGCCGGTCATGCCGAGCAGCCCGGCCTCGTGCACCCCGGCGTTGACCACGAGGGCGTCGAGCCTGCCGTGCCGCTGGAAGACCTGCCGCATCATGGCGGAGACCTGCGCGGGGTCGGCCACGTCACCGTGGACGGAGTCGGCCGGGCAGCCGCTGAGGGCGGCCGTCTCGGCGGCGGCCTTCGCGGCGCGCTCCTCGTCGCGGCCGTGGATCACGACCGTGTGGCCGGACGCGGCCAGCGTCTCGGCGACGGCCCGGCCGATGCCGGTCGTCGAGCCCGTGACGAGCGCGATCCGGGGGTCAGAGCGCGGTGGCGCCGATGCCATGCTTCTCCAGCAGCTCGGCCGCCTTGGCGAACGAGGCCATGTCGATCATCTCGTCGGTGTCGATCATCACGGAGAACTCGTCCTCCATGGCCGCGATCAGCGCCATGTGGGCCAAGGAGTCCCACTGCGGGACGGCTCGATATTCCAGCCCGTCGACGTCGGCGTCGGCGGGAAGGTTGAGCGCCATGCGGAAGACGGCCCGCAGGCGATCGAGATGATTCATGATCACTCACTCTCTGTGCTCGGACCACGTCGAAGTGTAGCGGCATTCGACCGAGAGGAGAAACCAAGCACCCGTCCTGAGTAATGGAACCGTATAAAGATGCGTGCCCCGCGTTGGCGACTGAGAACGTCGGCAACGACACGGCCGCCGTACGGGGGGAATGATGGACGAATCCAATCACTGGTACGGGCACTCCCACATACTCGGAAGATATTGCGATATCCCGGACGAAACGCCTCGGCGCATCCAGGGTTACCTCCAGCACGGGTGGAACTACCTGCACGGATTCCCCCCGAACGACCAGTGGTGCTGCCCCGGCTATCCCCGTTTCATCTGGTCGGACGTGCTGCGCCGCCGCGGCTGGTCGATGGGCCGCCGGGGCCACTACCTGATCGGCGCCCCCTGGATCTATCTGCTCGAACTGGAGCCGGAGTTGGGCGTCCGTCCAGAGCGCAAGGGCACGATCTGGTATCCCTTCCACGGCTGGGAGAAATCCTCCGTAAGCGGGGATCACGGGCGACTCGCCGACGAAATCCGAGATGTCGAGAATGGCCCGGTGACGGTCTGCCTGTATTGGCTGGAATTCGCGAACCCGGACATTCGGCAGGCGTACAAGTCGCGGGGTTTTCGCGTCATCTGCCACGGCGACCGCGGATCGCGCTGGGACGGCAAGGGCCGCGACTTCCTCCGCAAGCAGCTCGTCGAGCTGCGGCGGCACCGCAGGGTGGCCTCCAATCGGCTCGGCAGCGCCCTGTTCTACGGCGCGTCGGTGGGCTGCGACGTGGCCGTGTACGGAGACCCGATGCAGTTCGAGGACGAACGCCCCGAGTACGGCGGCACCGAGCGCCGCAAGCGGCTGTGGCCCGAGCTGCACGGCACGAGCGTCGATCCCGGGCTGGCGGCCGAGATCACGCGGCGCGAGCTGGGATTCGAGTATCAGGCGACACCGGAGGAGCTACGGCGAATGTTCGGATGGAGACGGGCGCGGGCGGCGGCGACGCCGTCCGGCTCGGGGACGGCGCTCGCGAGACGCCAGGACAGGGCCGCCCGCCGCGACCCCGCGGACCCGCAGCCGCGCGAGCGGCGCGGCGACCGGGCGCCCAGAGCGGCATCCGTACGGCAGGGCCAGCCACGCGGAGTGCGGCCGTGAGCGTACGCACGAACGAGGCGCCAGGGAACGTGAGCCTGATCGGCGGCGAGATGCTGCTGTGGTCCGACATGTCCGCCGTGGCGGGCGTCACGGACTGGCGGGACGTGGCGCTGGAACTGATCAGGCGGCTGATGCCGGCGGGCGGCCGTGTGCTGCTGGTCGGCCCGCACCCGCAGCCGCTGGTGGACGAGGTGGCCGAGGCCGCGGGAACGGCCGCCGTGCTGCTGCGTTCCTATCCCGACGCCTGCGCGCTCGGCGAGCGCCACCCGGACCTCGCGGTGTACTGCGGCCGGCTGGAGGTGTTCGACGCGGGCGAGCCGTACGACCTGGTCCTCGCGCTCGACGGGCTGATGCGGACGCACTCCGCCGAGGCGCCCGCCTCCGCGTGGCGGCAGTCACTGGCGGCGCTGGCCGGCCTCGTGGCGCCGGGCGGGCGGCTGGTGCTGGGCGTGCGCAACGACCTCGGCGTCGACCGCTCCCTGGAGGCGCGGCCCGCCGACCGGGAGTGCGGCGACGACCAGTGGGCGCCGCACGGCTTCGACCCCAGCTACCCCGGCGGTCCCGACGACCTCGACCGCGGTCTGGAGGCGGCCGGGCTGAACCTGCTCCGCTGCTACGCCGCCTACCCCGACCGGCAGGCCCCGCGCGCGCTGATGTCCAGGGAGGCGCTGCGGGAGGACCTGCCGGACGCGCTCACCTTCACGCTGAGCGCCAGGGAGGACGAGCGCATGCTCGCGGCCGACCCGCTCCGCCTCACCCGCCTGGTCTTCCGCCACCGCCTGGGCGACCAGCTGGCCCCGATGTGGCTCGCCATCGCCACCCGCCCTCCGGCCACAGAGAAGCCGCCCGCCGAGGAGATGGTCACCTCCTCGGCGACCGAGGTGAGTGCCGCTGAGGAGCCGGGAGGCGCGGCCGAGCTGCCGCTGGGCCTCTTCGAGGAAGGGGCGGGGCTGTACGAGCTCCTGCCCGCCGGCGTACGGCGGCTGCCCGACGGCGAGGAGCAGCCGATCCCCGGGGGCCGGGTGGTCGAGGAGATCCTCGTCGACGCCTGCGCCCGCGAGGACGTCGCGACCGTCCGCGAACTGCTCTCCGCCCTGGCCACCTGGCTGGAGGACGAGGACGGCGACCCGTCCGCGGGCACCGACAGCCTGGTCCACGACGGCGCGCGGTTCGCCGCCATCGCCCGCCCGGCCGACCTGCCGGAACGACCCGACCCGAAGGTCGCGCTCTGCCGGATCCTGCGGCGGTTCGCGGTGCGGCTGCTCGCGGCCGGTCACCACCACCCGTGGCCGTGGCCGCTGGAGGCCGACCAGCTCACGCTGACGCTCTGCGCCATGGCGGGGCGCGAATGCGACCAGAAGGACGTCGACCAGGCCCGCAAGCTCGACGTCGAGCTGGGCCGGCCCGCCGAGCTGGCCGAGCACACGCCCACGTACCGCGACCTGCTGCGCGGTCGTGACCGCCTGGCCGACCAGCTCGCCGCCGCGCTGGCGCGGATCGCACGCCTGGAGACGAAGCTCACCTATCGTGAGCGGGAACTGGTCAAGACCAAGGCGAGGCTGCGCAGGAGCCGGCGGAAGGCCGGCGCCTACCGCAGGTCGCTCGGATACCGCCTCACCCGCCGGCTCTCCCGTCCCCGCAAGGTCGCCCGCCGCGTCATGCGCCTGCTGTCCGGCTGACGGAACGAAGAGGAGTGCTCGTGCCGGTCCTGTCGGTGATCGTCCCGTTCTACAATGTCGAGAAGTACATCGGACCCTGCCTCGACTCCATAACCGCCCAGACCCTGACGGATCTGGAGGTGATCTGCATCGACGACGGCAGCGCCGACGGCGGCCCGGCCGTCGTCGAGGCCAAGGTGGCCGCCGACCCGCGGATCAGGTTCGTCAGGCAGGCCAACCAGGGGGTCGGCCACGCCCGCAACGTCGGCGTGGGCCTGGCCACCGGCCGCTATCTCGCCTTCGTCGACGGCGACGACGTCGTGCCGCGCGACGCGTTCAAGCGTCTGGTGTCCTCGCTGGAGGACACCGGCTCCGACCTGGCCTGCGGCAACGTCAAGCGGCTGTACGGCACCGCGCTGCTGCCGTCGTGGGCGCACAAGGAGGCGTTCACCAAGCCGCTCCGGGGCACGCACATCACCCGCCACCCGCTGCTGATCCGCGACCGCATGCTGTGGAACAAGATCTACCGCCGCTCCTTCTGGGACGGCCTCGGCCTGAGCTTCCCCGAGCGCATGTACGAGGACCAGCCCGTCGCCATGGCGGCCCACGTCGGAGCCCGTTCGGTCGACGTAGTGGCCAGGGTCGTCTACCACTGGCGGCAGCGCGACGAGCCGGAGTCGTCCATCACGCAGCGCTGCCTGGAGCCGGGCAACCTGCGCGACCGCCTGCTCTCGGTGCTGCTCACGGCCGAGATCCTCGACAAGGGCGCGCCGAAGCTCCGGGCCGACTTCGACCGCGACACCCTCGACATCGACATGAGCGTGGCCGTGGAGGCGCTGGCGGCCATGGGCTCCGCGGCCGACCCCGAGCTGGTCGACCTGGCGGTCCGCTACCTCGACGGCGTGTCGTCCGAGGCGTGGCAGAGCATCCCGTACGAGCAGCGCCTGCAGGTCCACCTGCTGCACCGGCGCCGGCTGGACGAGCTGGCGCGCGCCGTCGCCGACACGGCGGCGGGCCGCCTGCGGCCCAAGCTCGCCACCGCCGGGCTGCTGCGCAGGCGCTGGCGCGGCCGGCACCCCGCGCTGCCGGCGGCCATGTCGGACGTGTCCCACCAGCTGCAGCTGGACAGCCGGCTGCTGACCCTCGACTGGCGCGAGACCGTGCTGTCGGGGGTCGGCCGGGCCGCCGTCGGCAGGTTCGACATCGGCGACCTGCGCCGGGTGCGGCTGCGTGTGTGGCTGCGCGAGCGCGGCAGGGGAGAGGTCATCCCGCTCTGCGAGAACGGCAGCGCCCCCGTCGTGGAGGACGTCAGGCAGGCGGACGGCACCTCGGTGCAGGAGCAGGTGTTCCCGTTCAGGTTCGCCTTCGACCTCGAGACCCTGACCAAGGCGCAGCTCGCCCGGCACGGCCAGTGGGACATGTACGTGGGGGTCAGCGGCCAGGGGCTGCGGCTGGAGACCCGGATCGCAGGCCAGCGCTGGCTGCCGCCGCTCATCCCGCCGCCGCGCCGGCGGTCGAGCGTGTGGGTGGTGCCGGTACGCAACGTCAAGGGCGCCTGGGGGCTGCGCCTGCGCCACGCGCGGGCGGTGATCGGGGAGTGCGAGCTGGACGGCGGCGACCTGGTGTTCGCGGGCGTGCTGTCCGACCTGGGCGACGAAGAGCCGGTGGTGCGGCTGCGCCGCAGGATCGACGGCGAGGAGATGTACTTCCCCGTCGCCCTCACCGGCCACGACTTCCGGGCCCGCGTGCCGCTCGCCGACATCGACGCGCGGGTGGGCAGGGAGTCGTGCTGGGAGGTGCTCATCGACCAGGGCACGGCGATCCGGCCGCTGGTGCGCGGCACCCACCGGGCGGTGACGACGGTGGCCGAGCGACGCTTCCTCGTCGACCGTGGCGAGGACGGCTGCCTGCTCGTCGCCGAACGGTGATCCGGGACGGCGGTCAGCGCAGGATGCCCGCCAGCGTCTCGACGACGCGATCCTGCTCGGCGTCGGACAGCCCGGGGAACAGCGGCAGCGACAGCTGCTCGCCGTAGTACGCCTCGGCCCGCGGGCACAGGCCGCGGCGGTAGCCGAGGTCCGCGAACACCGGGTGCCAGTACGCCGGCAGGTAGTTGACCTGCACCCCGATGCCGGCGGCGCGCATGCGCTCGTAGACCTCGCGCCGCCGCCCGTCACGCACGCGTACGGGATAAAGGTGCCAGCTCGGCCGCACGTAGGCGCGCCGGGAGGGCAGCGTCAGGCCGGGCACGTCGCGCAGCAGCGCGTCGTAGCGCGCGACCAGCTCGGCGCGGCGCGCGCGGAAGCGGTCGAGCCGGCGCAGCTGGCTGATGCCGAGCGCGCACAGCACGTCGGGCAGCCGGTAGTTGAGCCCGAACTCGTGCACCTCCTGGTGCCAGCCCCCCTCGTCGGGGAAACGCTGCTCGGCGGAGTCGCGCACCAGGCCGTGGTTGCGCAGGCGGGCCGCGCGCCGCAGCCGCTCGGGGTCGGCCACCGCGACGGCCCCGCCCTCGGCGGTCGTCACGGTCTTGGTCGGGAAGAACGAGAACGTCGTCAGGTCGGCGAGGCACCCGACGGGACGGTCCTTGTAGGACGACCCGATCGCGTGGGCCGCGTCGTCGACCAGCAGCGCCCCGGCCCGGCCGGCGACCTCGCGCAGCTCGTCGTGGTCGGCGGGATGGCCCGCGTAGTCGACCGCGGTGATCACCCGCGTCCGCGGTGTGACCAGCGCCGCGACGGCATCGGGGTCGAGGTTGCCGGTGTCGGGCTGCACGTCGGCGAAGACCACCTTCGCGCCCAGCAGCGCCGCGGTCGCCGCCGTCGCCACGAACGTCAGCGGCGTCGTCACCACCTCGTCGCCCGCCCGCACCCCGGCCGCCGCGTAGGCGACGTGCAGCGCCGCGGTGCCCGAGGTGACCGACACGCACGGGACGCCGCCCGTCCAGCGCCCCAGCTCCGCCTCGAAAGCCGCCACCGCCGGCCCGGTCGTCAGCCAGTCGCCGCGCAGCACTCCGGTCACCGCCTCGATGTCGGACTCGTCGACCGACTGCCGTCCGTAGGGGAGCATCAGCCGGCCACCATGGCGCGCAGGTCGTCGACCGAGAGCCACTGGTCGTTGGTGTCGGACCGGTAGCAGAAGCCCTCGGGCAGCAGCTCTCCGGTGTCGGGCGGCACGTATCCCCAGGTGGCGATCGTCGGCTGGACGACGTAGCGGTCGGCCAGCCGCAGCGTCCTGCGGCCGTCGTCGGGGCCGATCATCTCCTCGTGCAGCTTCTCGCCGGGCCGTACGCCGATCTCGTAGACCGGGCTGTGCGGCGCGATGGCCTCGGCCAGGTCGGTGATGCGCATGCTGGGAATGCGCGGGACGTACAGCTCGCCGCCCCGCATCAGCTCGAACGAGTCGACCACGAACGTGACGGCCTGGTCGAGGGTGATCCAGAATCGGGTCATGCGCTTGTCGGTGATCGGCAGGCTGTCGCCCTGCTCGGCCAGCCGCTGGAAGAGCGGCACCACCGAGCCCCGGCTGCCGACGACGTTGCCGTAGCGGACGACGGCGAAGCGGGTCTCGTGGGCGGCGGCGTAGTGGTTGGCCGACACGAACAGCTTGTCGGCGACCAGTTTCGTGGCGCCGTACAGGTTGATGGGGCTTGAGGCCTTGTCGGTGGAGAGCGCGACCACCTTGCGGACGCCGCAGTCGATGGCCGCCTCGACGACGTTCTGCGACCCGGCGACGTTGGTGCGGACGTACTCGAACGGATTGTACTCGGCGGTGTCGACCTGCTTGAGCGCCGCCGCGTGGACGACGTGGTCGACGCCGTGCATGGCCCGGGTCAGCCGGTCGCGGTCGCGCACGTCGCCGATGAACCAGCGCAGCCGCTCGTCGTCGCCGAACAGCTGGCGGGTCTCGTACTGTTTCAGCTCGTCGCGGGAGAAGACGACCAGGCGCCGGACCCCGAGGGAGTCGAGCGCGTGGCGGATGAACGCTTTCCCGAAGGACCCCGTCCCCCCGGTGACCAGAACCGACGATCCACTGAGAATGCTCACGTGGCCCCCTGAGATCGCGCAGAAATGCGCGCTGTTGTCGTCCGAGCAGCCGGTAGCATAGCGCGATCGGTTGTGCACGTTCGGTCACACTGGGGGATTGGGGCTTCGGGTGCGCATCGTCGGAATCATTCAGGCCCGTATGGGTTCGTCCAGGCTGCCGGGCAAGGTGCTGCGCGAGCTGCGGGGCCGTTCGGTGCTGGGCTGGGTGGTCCGCGCCGCCCGGGAGTCCGGCGTGCTCGACGACCTGCTCGTGGCCACCACCACCGAGGCGGCCGACGACGCGGTGGTCGACGAGTGCCGGCGGCTCGGGGTCACCTGGCACCGCGGGCCGGTCGACGACGTCCTCACCAGGTTCATGCAGGCGCTCGAGGGCAGGCGGTGGGACGCCATGATGCGGTTCACGGCCGACTGCCCGCTGCTCGACCCCGCCCTGATCAGGGAGGCGGCGCTGGTCTACCGCGCCGTCCCCGGGCTCGACTACCTGAGCACGAGCCTGGCCCGTACGCTGCCGCGCGGGCTCGACGTCGAGATCGCCGGCCGGGCCGCGCTGCTGCGGGCCGACGAGGAGGCGACCGCGTTCCACCGCACCCACGTGACCTCGCACATCTACGCGCATCCTGGCGAGGCGCGGCTGCTGGGCCTCGCCCACCAGCCGGTCGCCGACGACCTGCGGGTCACGCTCGACACCGAGGACGACTGGCGGCTCATCGAGGCGGTGGCCGACGCGTTCGGCGACCGTTGCGTCCCCGCCCGCACTCTGGTGGGCTGGTTGCGCGAGCGGCCCGAGGTGTCCGGGCTCAACGCCCACGTCCGGCAGAAGGCTTTGCAGGAGGCGTGATGCCCGTGCTGCGGGCCGGGTTCCGGTGCGACGCCGGGGTGCGTGCCGGCGTCGGCCACCTGGTGCGCTGCGTGGCGCTGGCCGAGGAGCTGCGCGCCCGCGGCGTCGAGGTGGTGTTCCTCGGCGAGATCCGGGGTTCGGCGTGGGCCGCCGCGCAGCTGAGCCGGCGCGGGCTGCCGTTGGTGCCGGCGCCCGCCGAGCCGTCGCGGCTCGCCGGGCTGGCCCGCGAGCTGCGCCTCGCCGCGGTGGTGCTCGACTCGTACGCGTTGCCGCGCCACACCGGGGCGACGCTCAGGGAGCAGGGTCTCGCGGTGCTCGCGATCGTCGACGGCGATCCGCTGGGCCAGGAGGCCGACCTCTATCTCGACCAGAACCTCGGCGCCGAGCGCCGCACGCCGCCCCGCGACTGGCTGGCGGGCGCCCGCTACGTGCTGCTGCGCGACAGCGTCCGCACGCTCGCCCGGGCGCCACGGGACGTGGGCGTGCCACGGGACGGTGGTGTGCCCCGGGACGGCGGCGTGCCACGGGTGCTGTGCTTCTTCGGCGGCACCGACAGCGCCGGCGTGGTCCCGGCCTGGGCCGAGGCGCTGCGCGCGACCGGGCGGCCGTTCCGCGGCACGGTCGTCAGCCCCGAGCCGTTCGAGGGGGGCGGGTCGATCACGGTGATCCGGCCCACCGACCGGCTGCCGCGGCTGATGGCGGGGGCCGATCTCGTGGTCACCGCGGCCGGCTCGTCCGTGTGGGAGCTGCTGCACCTCGGCGTGCCCACGGCGCTGAGCTGGGTGGCCGACAACCAGCTGCTCGGCTACGAGGAACTGGTCGACCGAGGGGTCGCGGCCGGCCTCGGCCCGGCCCCCGACACCACCGCCGTCGCCACGCTGGCCCACCTGCTGTCGGACCCCACCGCCCGCGCCGCCCTCGGCAGCCGCGCCCGCGGCCTGGTCGACGGCCACGGCCGCGAACGCGTCGCCGACGCCCTGCTCACCCTCGTCGAGCGGCGCCACTAGTGTCATGCGGCCTGGGACGGGACGGCGGCATCAAGCCTGACGGCGCTGACTGAGGCGGACCAGGGGGGCGGCGTAGGCTGGATCCTGTATGTGCCATATCGCTAACTAGCCCGTAGGGAGGTTGCGAGATGGCCAACAGCGCAGGAGCGGCTGCGTGTATCGCGCGGGCACGCACGTACTTTCTGGAAACCGGGGCCGTGCCCGTGGTGCCGGTGCGTCATGGAATCGTGCAGTCCTGGCTCCGTTCTCGCTGGTCCGGAGTCAGCTGTGACGACCTCGACCCGCCCTACTTCGACGACATCGACGCCGAAGGCAGCCTTGAGCGCGCCGCGAAGCCGGTGCTGGACCAGCTGGAGCAGACACTGTCAGATGCTCCGGTGAGCGTGATCCTCACCGACGCCCGGGCTCGGGTGCTCGATCGCCGAGTGCCCTACGGTTCCCTCCAGCGAACGCTCGACCATCTTCGGCTGCTTCCAGGGTTCAGCTACGCCGAGGAGCATGTCGGCACCAACGGCATCGGGACCGCGCGTGCGACGCGCTGCCTCACTTTCGTGGACGGAAGTGAGCACTTCACCGCGCCGTTGCACGAGATGTCGTGTGCCGCCGCTCCCATCAGGGATCGAAGAAGCGGCAGGCTGGTGGGACTTGTGGACATCACGTGCTGGTCCCCTGGTGACGGCCCGCTGATGTCCGCCGTGGTCTGCGGTGCTGCCACGGACATCGAGGTGCGGCTCATGGAACTCGGCTCCAGGCGCCAGCGGACGCTCCTCGAGGAGTTCAGGACTGCCGAGCGTTACCACGGTCAGGCGATCGTGGCTGTCGCGGACGATCTTGTCATCGCGAATCAGCGGGCCACCTCGTTCATGCGACCGTCCGACCACTCGATCGTGCGCGACGCGGTAACCGAGTTGTTGCGCGCAGGCAAGGAGCGCGCGACTGATGTCGTGCTGTCCGGTGGTGAACCGGTCACGATTCGCTGCCACCCAGTGGACGAGCACAGCGCCGTGGTCAGACTGTCCGTCATGGATACGTCCAGGACGCGTCCCCGATCGCGGATCAGGCCCGCCGATCTGAAGCTGGCGGGTACCTCACCCTTGTTCGCCGATGTCTGCGCCGAGTTGGCGATGCACCGCCAGGCGTTCAGCAACGTCCTTCTCGAGGGCGAGCCGGGAACGGGCAAACTGGCGCTTGCCCGCGCCGTCCATTACCGGTACGCGCCGGAAAAGGCGTTCACCGTGATCGAGCCCACCGACGACGTGGCCGCTCGGTGCCGCGCCGACCGAGGCCTCTCTGGAGGCACCGCAGTATTCCGTCACGTGGAGCTGTTCACTGACTCCGCACGTGCTGCGGTGCTCGACCGGCTGGACGCGTTCGCCAAGGACACAGACCGGGTCTGGGTGGTCGTCACCACCGACGTCGGTGCGGAGCTTCCTGACGAGTTCCTCAGCCGACTTCCGCTGACGCTCACGGTGCCGCCGCTACGCCACCGTATTGAGGACGTGCAGTGGTTGGTGCCTGCTCTGCTGAGCACCTTCCCTCTGGCTCGATACGTCTCATGCGGCCCGGCTGCCATGCGGGTGCTCCAGTGTTCGAGCTGGCCGGGGAACGTCGCCGAACTCGCTCAAGTGCTTCGCCACGCGCTGAACCGGCGGCGGGTCGGGCAGATCCAGCCTGAGGACCTACCGGAGCCGTGTTATGGCAGGGCAGGCCATGTGCTCAGCCGATGGGAGACGATCGAACGCGACGCGATCGTAGGCGCGCTTCTGGAGACCCGGGGCGACAGGGCCGCGGCGGCTGACCTGCTCGGCATATCCCGAGCGACCGTGTACCGGAGGATCAGTACGTACGGCATCACGGTGGAATCCCGCTGATCCGTCTCAGATAGAGACGGCTCGCACTTGCGGTCATCTGGTTGTCTGGCTGCACCGGGACGGCCTCGTCCAGATCCATGCCGGCCAGAGTGCCGGATCGCACGTCAAGGCTCACCTAACCAGCGACAGGCCTCAGGGCCTCGACTCCTGTGCGACACGCATCCGCATGCCGTCCCCCAGCCCGGCCACGCCATCACCTGGGCATCGCACCTTGAGACTCGTGGGGGTACGCAGCATGATCGTCATTCGTAGAATCTCGCTCGCCATGCGCATCACGCTGTTCGCCGGCGCGATGGCCGTCGTGCTGTCGGCGCTGCTGGCTGCCGTCATCATGCTGGTCATCCATCGCCTCAGCACCGATGCGCTCACCGCACGTATCCGCAACGCGAGTGCGCGCGTGGTCGCGACGGTGCAGCACGAGGAGCAGTTGGAGTTTCGGGACGCCGAAGCCCTGGAGGTCCAGGTTGTCGACCGACGAGGGCTGGTCGTCGCTTCCACCGCGGTGTTGCGCGACAAGCCGCGCATGGCCAGATTCGTCCCGAGTCAGAAGCACAACCTGACGACCACCGTGTGCGATGGAGTCTTCGGGGCCGGCAGCTGTCACATAGTGGTCGGGCAGGTGGCACATCGGACGGGTGAAGACTGGACGGTCTACGTTGCCTCGCCGAGGATTCCTTGGTGGGTGACACCTTGGCTGGTCGCCGTGGTCGGCGGTTCCGCTGCCGTGCTGGCCGCCGCCGTCACTTTCCTCGGCCGCCGGATTGCCACCGTGTCCTTGCGACCGGTGGCAGCGATCCTCAGGGAACTCGACGAGATCAACGCGACTTGTCCCCAGGGCCGGGTACCCGTCCCCGCCGGCAGCGACGAGATCCACGATCTCGCCAGCACCATCAACGAAACCCTGACCCGCCTGCAGGGGGCGATGGAGCACCAGCGTCGGTGCATCTCGGATATATCCCACGACCTACGCAACCCCATCACGGCAATGCGTGCCGAGATGGAGGACGCGATGTTGGCGGTGCCGGACACCATGACCAGGGCTGGGAACGCCGTCCTGTGCAGCCTGGACCGGCTTGAAGAGATCGTCTGCGACCTCCTGCTCATTGCCAAACTGGACGGTGACACCTTTTGCGTGAAGGCCCCGGTCGACCTCGCCGAAATGGCGGATGCGGAGTGCGTGATGCATCGCCACGCAACCAAGAAGCTCATCTGCGATTCCGAACCAGACGTGGTTGTCCTGGGTGACCGACTTCATCTGTGCCGCCTGCTCACCAACCTGCTCGCCAATGCCGAGAGGCACGCGGAAGAAGAGATCAAGATCGCTGTCTCCCACGAGGAGAGCTGCGACCGTGATCGTTTCCCCCACGGCGTCGCAGTGCTCGAAGTGACCGACGACGGGCAGGGCATCGCGCCGGACAAACGCGAGCTGGTGTTCCAGCGATTTGCTCGCCTCGACGCAGCCCGCGACAAGGATGCTGGAGGCACCGGATTGGGCCTGGCGATCGCACGCCAGATCGCCGAGGCCCACGGCGGAACGCTGCGGATCGAAGACAGCGACCGTGGCGCTCGCTTCGTACTGCGCCTCCCGCGGCACCGCTAGTTCTCAGCAGGTAGTTCTCAGCAGGGCCCCGTGCCTCTATCTGTCTCGGTCGCCCTGAGGCCGCTCCGGCCAGGCGGCTCCGACCATCCGCTAGATCAGGTCCCAGGTCAGGGGGGCGCCGAAGGGGACGTCGCGGGTGAAGCGGCGGCCCATCACCTCGATCGCGGCGTCGGGCGGCAGGCCCCCGGCGGGGCGGATCGAGCGGACGTTGCCCGGCGTCACCTCCTCGCCCGCAAGCACGTCGCGTACGACGTGCAGCGACCTGCGGAAGCGCAGCCCCTCGCGCTCCGACGGGCGCGGCCCGATCACCGCCTCGCCCAGCGACTGCCAGGCCCGCTCGCTCTCCACGACGAGCGCCGCCAGCTCGGCGGGCTCCAGCGAGAAGGCCGCGTCGACCCCGCCGTCGGCCCGCGACAGGGTGACGTGCTTCTCGATCAGGCAGGCGCCCAGCGCGACCGCCGCCAGCGCCGCCCCGAGCCCCGGCGTGTGGTCGGACAGACCGGTGACCTCGCCGGTGAGTGCGCCCAGCAGCGGCAGCGAGCGCAGGTTGCTCTCGGACGGCGCCGCCGGGTAGGACGCCGTGCATGACAGCACGGCGAGCTGGGTGCACCCGGCCTCGCGCGCCGCGGACACCGCGGCCTCGACCTCACCGGCCGTCGCCATGCCGGTGGAGATGATCAACGGCTTGCCCGTGCCGGCCGTGAGCCGGATCAGCGGCAGGTCGACGATCTCCGAAGAAGCGATCTTGTACGCCGGCACGCCGAGCTTCTCCAGCAGCTCGACCGCCGTCGGGTCGAACGGCGCGGAGAAGGCGGCCAGCCCCCGCTCGCGCGCCCGCTCGAAGATCGGCTCGTGCCACTCCCACGGCGTGTGGGCGCGCTGGTAGAGCTGGTAGAGGGTCTCGCCGCCCCACAGTTCGTGCCCGTCGCCGACCCGGAAGGCCGGGGCGTCGCAGTCGATGGTCAGCGTGTCGGGCGTGTACGTCTGCAGCTTCAGCGCGTGCGCGCCGGCGTCGGCGACCGCGTCGACGATGGCCAGCGCGCGGTCGAGGCTGCCGTTGTGGTTGCCGGACAGCTCGGCCACGACGTACGGCGGATGACCGGGCCCGATCGGCCGCCCCGCGATGGTGATCATGCGTCTTCCTTCCGCAGCTCGATGGCGACGACGTCGCGCGGCACGCCGTCGACCTGCCGTTCGTACGCGCCGACCTCGACGAACCCGAACCGGCGGTGCATCCGCCTGACCGGCTCGTTGTCGGCCAGCACCTCGCCGCGCAGTTCGGACACCCCGAGCGTCCCGAAGGCGTGGGCGATGGCCGCCCGTTCGAGGCCGACCCAGGCGGGCAGCAGCATCGTCGCGCGTTCGAGGCCGTCGAGGTCGAGGTAGTAGCCCCAGCGGGCGCTCTCGGGCGTCACGTCGTGGAAGCTCACCACCCCCGCGGCGGAGCCCTCGTGGTGGTACATCAGCACGTGCGTGCTCGCGTCGGCGCGGGTGGCCTTCCACCAGCGGGCGTGCTCGTCCTCGCCGATCTCGTGGGTGGTGAAGCTGGCGGCGCGGACGCGGGGGTGGTTGCGCCAGCGGCGCATAACAGCCAGGTCATCGTCGCGGACCTCTCTCAGCACCTGTGCCCTCCTACTCTTCGTGCTCGACCAGTCACCCAACGTAGTGGATCCTCGGAGAGTAAAGAGCTCATCAGGGACAGCCATCGGGGACGGAATTTCGGCGTACGTCGCGGCATGCTGCCCTCAGCCACACAGAGCCAAGGAGCGAATTCGGCATGATCCCCCTGCTCAGCGTCGTCGTCCCGTTCTACAACGTGGAGGCGTATCTCACCGAGTGCCTGAAGTCGCTGGCCGCGCAGACCGTCGAGGACATCGAGGTGATCCTCATCGACGACGGCTCGGTGGACGGCAGCCGGCGCCTGGCCGAGGACTTCGCCGCGCGCGACTCCAGGTTCGTCCTCGTCGGCCAGCGCAACCTGGGCCCCGGGCCGGCTCGCAACCACGGGCTGCGGCAGGCCCGCGGCGCCTACCTGGCCTTCGCCGACGGCGACGACGTCGTGCCGCCCAGCGCGTACGAGGTGCTGCTCGCCAGCCTCGCCGAGACCGGCTCCGACCTGGCGTGCGGCGCGGTCAGGCGGCTCGTGGACGGCGAGCTGGAGGAGTCGATCCTGCACGAGAAGGTGTTCAGGCGGCCCAAGCTGTGCACCCACATCACCGACAAGCAGGTGCTGATCAGGGACCGCACCGTGTGGAACAAGGTCTACCGGCGTGACTTCTGGGACCGTCACGGCCTGTCGTTCCCGTCGGGCATCTACGAGGACGTGCCCGTCGCCATGCAGGCCCACGTCCTGGCCACGAGCGTCGACATGGTGGGCGACGTGGTCTACCACTGGCGCAGGCGCGACGAGGACGGTGCCTCGATCACCCAGCGCCGCAAGGAGCTGTCCAACCTCGGCGAGCGGCTGGCGGCCATCCGGTCGGTGCGGGCGTTCCTCGACGAGCGGGCGCCGGATCTGCTCGACGGCTTCGACGCGCTCGTGCTGGAGAAGGACACCCTCTTCCTGTTCCAGGCGCTGGAGGGCTGCGTGGAGCAGCGTGCCGAGCCGGGGCCGCTGCTCGACCTCGCCCGCGCGTGGCTGGCCGAGCTGAACCCCCAGGTGCTGGCCGCGGCCCCGTCGCTGCGCCGCCTGGAGCTGCACCTGATGCGGCGGGGGCTGCTCGCCGAGCTGCGCAGGGTCCGCGAGTTCCGCCGCGGCAGGAACGACCTGACGCGCGTGGTGCCGCGCGGCCGGCGCACCACCGGCTGGTACGGCGACTACCCCTTCTTCCGCAACCGGCGCCTGCGCATCCCCGACGAGGTGTACGACGCCCGCGACGAGGTCAAGCTGGTCGCGGCGGTGGAGGGGTGCGAGCGGACACCGTCCGGGTACCGCCTGCGCGTCCACGTGTCGTTCCATCGCGTCGACCGCCGGGTCGCCAAGGTCAACCTGTGGTTGACCGACGGTCAGCGCCGCGTCCAGCTGGAGGCCACGCGCAAGGGCACGCACGGGTTCGAGGCGGTCGTCGACGCCGGCCGGCTGGGGGACGGGACGTGGCGGCTCGGGGTGCGCGCGGAGCTGCGCGGCCTGGTGTTCAAGGGGTGGTGCAGGGACGGCGACAGCGCGTCGACGTGGCAGCTGTCCGTGCCGGGACGGTCAAGAACAGGCATGGACATCCTCTAGTAGTTCCAGAGAGTGACCACGCAGCTGCCCTGCGTGGTCATGCTGGACTCCATGAGGACCTATTCGCTCGATGACGTCTACGAGACACGCAAGCGGAGAGACTCTTGGTGGACCGTGTATTTCGTGGATCCGGTCGCCTGCCGGGTCGCCCTTCCCGTCGCCAACCGCACCCGGCTGACGCCCAACGCGCTCACCGTGCTCTCGCTGGTCCTCGGAGCCGTCTCCGCGGCGTTCCTCGCGATGAACCAGCTCATGGCGGGCGCCTTCCTCTTCTATCTCAGCTTCATGATCGATTGTGTGGACGGCAAAATCGCCCGGCTCAAGGGCACGGGGACGCCGTTCGGACTGTGGCTCGACTATGTGGGCGACCGGATCAGAGTGGTGCTGTGCGCCGGCGGCCTGGCCTACGGGCAGTACGCGCTGACCGGCGATGTGAGTTTCATCGTGCTGGGGGCGGCGGTGGCCGTCCTCGACCTGTTCCGCTACGTCAACGCGCCGCAGATGAAGCGCGTGCGCGACGCGGTCAGGGAGGAGCAGGGGCTGGAGCCGGAGGGCTCCGCCGCGGAGGCGCGTGCGGAGCACCCGGCCGATCCGCTGGGGCCCGACCCGCTGGAGCCCGAGCCGCTGGACGGCATGCCGCACCACGGCCGGCTGCCGCGTCCGCGCTGGTTCTTCAAGCTGTTCCGGCGCCTCAACCGGTTCCTGGCCCGCCACCGGGTCCGCTCGCACCTGGTCAGCGGCATCGAGTTCCACGCGGCGGTGTTCGTGGTCGCGCCCCTCGCGGGGGCGTGGGCGCTGATCCCGCTCGCCGCGGGGGCGGGGATTCTGCTGCTGGCCAACGAGGTCTTCCTTGTCTATCGAATGTGGCTCTTCACGCGCAGGCACGCCGTGGGCTCCGTCCAGGAAAGCCGAGAGCACGTTCTCGTCTAAGTTTTCGGGGGTTAGTACGACATGTCAGACCGACCAGTCTTCGTCATCGGATGCCCGCGGTCCGGCACCACGATGCTCCAGCTCATGCTCCATTCGCACCCCCGCTTGGCGGTGCCACCGGAGACGCGCTTCCTCGTTCCCGTTTATTACCGGCGCCGGACCTGGGGCGACATGCGCCAGGCGCAGCGTCGCCGCGCGCTGGCGCAGTGGATCGCGACCGACCGCAGCACCAAGTTCCGCGAGCTCAAGCTCGACAAGGACGAGTTCATCGAGCAGGTTGTGGACGGCCCGGGCTCGCTCGGCTCGGTCTTCGGCACGGCCTTCCGCATGTACGCCGACCGGTTCGACAAGGCCCGCTGGGGCGACAAGCGGCCGAGCTACGTCAAGCAGGTCGACATGCTGCTGCGGCTCTTCCCCGACGCCCAGTTCATCCACCTCATCAGGGACGGCCGCGACTGCGTGGCCTCGCTGAAGGAGATGCCCTGGTACACGCTCGACTCCTTCCACGCCGTCTCCACCTGGGCCGAGGCGATCGACGCGGGCGGCAAGCTGCGCCGGACGCTGCCCGAGGACACGTACTACGAGCTGCGTTACGAGGACCTCACCGACGACCCGGAGACCGAGCTGAAGAAGCTCTGCCACTTCCTCGACGAGGACTACTCGCCGTCGATGGTCTCGCCGCGCGAGGCGGCCAGCGTGGCGGTGCCGCAGCACAAGGTCTGGCACCGCAACACCCATGGCGAGGTCACCCGCAGCCGCGTCGGCAGCTGGGCCAACCGGCTGGACGACTGGGAGATCTCGATCTGCGAGCACATCCTCGGCGACCGGCTGGAGTCGATGGGCTACGAGCTCACCGGGGCACAGAAGCCGTCCAAGGAGCACATCGCGGCCAGCCAGAAGACGATGCAGAAGCGCAAGGCCAGCCGCATGCGCAAGGGCATGCGCGACCGGCTCAACCGGCTGCGCGAGCCGGGTCCGGTCGCGGCGCTGCTCACCTCGGGCCAGCGCGCGGCGGCCGGCGTCCCGCGCCAGCGGTCGGAACTCACCGAATCGGTCTGATCGCGCAAGGGCCCGCTCCGGCGGGCCCGCCGAATCGCGCAAGGGCCCGCTCCGGCGGGCCCTTTTTCAGCGGTCGATGTGGGCGAACATCGACTCCCAGCGGTCCAGCACGTGGTCGAGGCGGAACGCCTCGGCGCGTGCGCGGGCCTCGGCGCCCAGGCGCGCCCGCTCCTGCCGGTCGCCGACGAGCCGGCCCAGCTCGGCCGCGAACGCGTCCACGTCGCGCGGCGGCACCAGCACCGGGCCCGCGGAACGCACGCCGCCCGACACGTCGAACGCCACCGACGGCACCCCGTGCGCCCCCGCCTCCAGCAGCACGACGGGCAGCCCCTCGTGCTCGCTGGTCAGCCCCACGACAGCAGCACCCAGGTACTCCTCCGGCATCCGCGCGGCCGGCACCGCTCCCCGGAACACCACGCGGTCGGCGACCCCCTCGCGCTCGGCGTGCGCGCGCAGCCGTTCGCGTTCGCCGCCGTCGCCGACGAGGTGCAGCTGCCACGGCGGTGGCGCCCCGCACCGGGCGAACGCGCTGATCAGCCGGTCGAACCGCTTGACCCCCTCCAGCCGGCCCACGCCGAGGACGCGCGGCGCGTCCAGGGTGGATGTGGTGTCCGGCCAGGTCGCCAGCGGGTTCGGCAGCGTCCAGGCGTTGGGCAGCAGGGCGTGCTCGGCGAACCGCGCGGCGTCGTCCTCGCTGAGGAAGACCGCCTGGTGCAGGTCGGGGTAGTGGCGGCGGATCGCGGCGAGGTGGCGGCAGCCGCGGGCGTGGTCGTACGAGCCGTGGTACTGGCCGATCCTGCGGAACGTGCCGGGCAGCAGGCCCACCACCCGGGTGACCACCGCCGGCGTGGTCATGACCGCGTAGCCCGCCCCTACTGTGTCGAACAGCCGCCGCAGCCGCCGGTCCTCGCGCATGCGGGCCAGGCGGCCCCCGTCCGTCCGGCGCGCGGCGCGGCTTACCACGTGCCGGTGGTAGCGCGGGCTCTCGACGTACGGGAAGGGCCGGGCCGATCGGTGCAGGCCGACGACGTGCACCTCGTGGCCGCGTTCTGCGAGGCCCTGGGCGAGGGTGTGGGTGACGCGCTGGACGCCGCCGAGCGTGTCGGCGTCCAAGCAGGTGAAGACCACGCTCACAGCGCCGCCCCCTCCTCCAGGCGCGCGCGGGACGGGTCCGCGCTCTCCTCCAGCGGCGCGCCGAAGAAGTCGGCGACGATGCGCTCGGCCGCGTCCCCGCGCTCCTCGGCGCACCACAGCTCGCGGAAGGCGGCGTACCTGGCGGCGTAGGAGGCGTGCCGGGCGGGCAGGTCGCGCAGCGCCGCGACCAGCTCCTGCGTCGTCGTGACGCACGGTCCGGGGGCGATGGCCGGCAGGTCGTGGTAGACGCCGCGTTCGGACAGGCGGTAGTCGTCCCAGTCGTCGATGTAGAAGAGCATCGGCTTACCGGTGATCGCGAAGTCGCACATCACGGAGGAGTAGTCGGTCAGGAGCGCGTCGCAGGCCGTCATCAGGTCGTTGATCTCGGGATGGGCAGCGGCGTCGCGGACGAAGTGCCGCAGATGCTCGGGCAGCTCGTAGCGCTCGGCCGGGTGCGTGCGCAGGATCACGATCCACTCGCCGGCCAGCTCCTCGGCGAGCAGCTCCAGGTCCACGCGGACGGACTGGCCGCTGCCTATCGCCCAGTCCCGGTACGTAGGTGCATAAAGGAGGATTTTTCGTCCTGGCGGGATCTCCAACCGGCCGCGCACGTCGCCGCTCGCCTCCCCGCGGACCAGTGCGTCGCACCTCGGCGTGCCGTACCGGTAGACCTTGCCCGTGTAGCCGTTCGACGGCAGGAACAGCCGCGAGAACTCCGCACTCGGCGAGACCAGCGCGTCCCAGCGGGCGACGGCGGCCCGCCACTGCGCGCGCGGCTGGTCGAAGTCGGAGCGCAGGTCGGGCGCGTCGAACCCGATCGACTTGATGCCCTGGCCGTGCCAGGTCTGCAGGTAACGGGTGCCGCGCGGCTTGGGGTGGTCGAGCGGGAAGCCGTGGCTGTCCACCCAGATGCCGGCCCTGGCCATCGTCCAGAGGTGGCGCCAGCCGCCCCGGCGGACCAGCCGCGCGTCCTGCGGGAAGCGGGACGCGCGGCCCTTGGCCGCCGACCAGACCGCCACGACCGGCAGGCCGCGGCGCCGTACCTCCTCGTAGATGGCGCGCGGGCTGCCGGTGCAGCCCTTGCCGACGTCCGACTCGAACAGGGCCAGGTCGGGACGGCGCGGCACGACCTTGATCAGCAGCTTGTACGCGCGTAGCTTGACGCGCGGCGTGCTGCAGCGGCGCAGCAGCCACTTCCCGGCCCTGCGCGCGAGCGACCGCGCGGCCGGGTCGGAGCGCACGCCCAGGTAGGCGGCGTAGCCCTCGGCCCGTACCGAGCAGCCCGGCAGCTCGATCGGCTCCAGGTGCGGGTCGACGATGAGCCGGTCGGTCGTGGTGTGTCCGTCGGAGGTGCGGGTGAAGCCGATCCGCGGCTCGCACGTGCGCGACGGCGTGAAGGTCACCTCGCTGACGTAGCCGCCCTCGCCCGTCGGCGCGGGGCGGATGGGCACGCGTTCCCTGCCGAACTGCAGGAACGCCGTCCACTCCGTCGGCAGCACGCCGAACGGGTCGTACGTGCGCACGGTCATCCGCACGCCGTCGCCGTCCGAGGAGATGGCGGTGACCTCGTGGCGCAGCCTGGACTGCGAGAAGGGCAGCTCGGCCAGCCGCAGCCGGGTGATGTCGGTGTCCGGCGAGACCGTGGTGCCCCAGTACGTCCGGCCGCCCTGCTGGACGGCCGCCCGCGGCGCGGCCCGCTGACCGGTCAGCGAGCCCGCCGCCACCCGCAGGTCCTCCACCCGGTCGTCCAGGATGAGGCGGCAGCAGACGCGGTCGAGCGGCTCCACGCGCTCGAACACCTTGCGCGGGATCTCCTCCAGGTACGGGCGCACGATCGCGGCGAACTCCTTCACCCACACGACGTCCCGCAGCGGCAGCGGGTTGAGGTAGACCCGCAGGTCCTGGCGGACGAACCGGTGCTGCCGGTGCGGCACCAGGTCGCCGGCCCCGTGATCGCGCAGGATCCTGTCGCTCATCCGGGCGGCGATCACCCGCTGGCGGACGTTCTCCAGGTCGCCGACGCTCAGCGAGATCGAGGTGCCGGCCGGTGCGCGGCGCCAGTGGTAGACCGTCCACGGCACGACCGCGAACCTGCGGGCCACCGCGTACAGCTCGGCGGTGAAGACGTGGTCCTCGTAGTGGACGTCCTCGGGGAAGCGCAGCCCGTGCCTGCGCAGCCAGGCCACGTTGTAGAGCTTGTTGGTGGTGAAGGAGTCGAGGAACAGCTCGGGGTCCTCGCGGATGCCCGCCACCACCCGCCGTCGTGCGAACAGCGACGGGTAGTACGGACGCAGTGCCCCGCTCGACTCGAACAGCCGCGTGATCTGGCCGGAGACGAACTCGGCCCCGGTGCGCTCGATCTCGGCCAGCAGGCTCTTGCACGCGTGTTCCGGCAGCTCGTCGTCGCTGTCGAGGAACATCACGTACGGGGAGCGGGCGGCGTCGACGCCGTCGTTGCGCGGCGCCCCGCAGCCGCCGCTGTTGGCGGCTCTGCGCAGGTAGCGCACGCGCGGGTCGCCGAGCATGAGCCGCCGGGCCACCTCGGGCGTGTCGTCGGTACTGGCGTCGTCGGCGATGACGACCTCGAGGTCGCGCAGCGTCTGGCGGAGCACCGAGTGCACGGCTCTGGGCAGGCGTTCGGCATCGTTGTAGGTGATGACGACGACGGTGCAGTCCGGCATCCCCAAGTCCCCCCGCTGGTTCGGCACCTGCGGAAAGGCACTGCCCGCTGGCAGAGGGAAGTGTCTGGACTTAGATGACTATTTGCCGAAAATCAGCGCCTGATCCGACGAATCACCCAGGCTATGACGATCAGCACCGCCACCACCCCCGCGACCGGCGCCAGCCGCTTCAGCAGCGGCTGACCCGCGATCTCCAGCAGGTCGAGCGCCTCCTCGTCGGGCGTGCGCGACGTCCGCAGCGTGCCCACGGGACGGGTGGCCTCCTCGGTCGCCCTGGCCTCCTCGGGGGAGGGCACGGCGGCGAGGTGCCGCTGCTCGTCGGCGGTGACCGCGGGCGCCTGCTCCACCGTCGACTCCGACAGCAGCCGGGCGAGGTTCTCGGCGAACTTGTCGATGAGCTTGCCGCCGACCTCGGCCATCACGCCGCGGCCGAACTGGGCGGGCCGCCCGGTCACGTTGAACGACGTCTCCACCGACACCAGCGTCGAATCGTCACGCGGCGTCATGCGCGCCCTGACGGTGGCCGCCGCCGTGCCGGCGCCCCGCGACTCCTTGCCCGAGGCCTGGATGGTGAGCGCGTACGCATCCTTGTCGACGTCCTGGAAGGTGGCCGTGCCGCGGTACGTCACCGTGATCGGGCCCACCTTGACCTTCATCCTGCCGGTGAACTCGTCGCCCTCGAAGGTGTCCAGTGCGGCGCCGGGCAGGCACGGCGCGACGCGTTCGACGTCGAGCAGCACCGCCCACGCCTGCTCGACCGGAACCGGAACAGTGAACTCGTGCTCGAACCGCATCGCCATCGATCCGCTCCTTCCGCTGCCAGTGACACTACGTCGCGGAGGGGGCGCCAGGAAGAGGCGCCCCCTCCCGCTCGGTCAGGGCGATCCGGACGCGGTGCGGACCGCGCGGTGGGTCAGGACCCTGGCCAGATGCCTGCGGTAGTCGGGCTGCGCGTGCAGGTCGGACGGGGGCGAGGTGCCGTCCGCCGCCTGCTCGCACGCCCTGCGTACCTGTTCGCCCAGCTCCACGTCGCGCAGCGACTCCTCGGTCGCGCGGGCGCGCACCGGCGTCGGGCCCATGTTCGTCAGCCCGATCCGCGCCTCGGTGATCGTCCCGTTCGACCGGTGGACGGCCGCCGCGACGCCGACGGTCGCCCACGACTGCGCCGTACGGTGGAACTTCTCGTAGTGGAAGCCCCAGCCCTCGCCCAGCTTCGGGATCTTCACCCCGGCCAGGATCTCGCCCTGGGCCAGCGACGACTCCAGGTAGTCGACGAAGAACTCGGCGGCCGGGATCTCCCGCTCGCCCTCCGCCGACCTGGCCACGAGCACGCCGTCCAGCGCCAGCACCACGGCCGGCAGGTCGCCCGCCGGATCGGCGTGCGCCAGCGAGCCGCCGAACGTCCCCCGGTGCCTGATCGCCGGATCGGCCACCTGCGAGGTCGCCATCGCCACCAGCGGGCAGCCGGACGTCACCGCGGGCGAGCGCATGACCTCGTCGTGCGTGGCCATCGCCCCGATGAACACGTGGTCGCCCCGGTCGTGCACGCCCTGCAACTCCTCCAGCCGGCCGACGTCGACCAGCGTCGTCGGGTACGCCAGCCGCAGCCGCAGCAGCGGCAGCAGCGACTGGCCGCCCGCCAGCACCTTCGCCTCGTCGTCGGCGGCCAGCGCCTCGCACGCCTCGGCGAGCGAGGACGGGCGTTCGTAGTCGAACTGCGCGGGAATCATCGCCGCACTCCTTCCAGCGCTCTCCAGACCCGCTCAGGGGTGCACGGCATGCGCACGTCGTCGATGCCGTGCGGGCGCAGCGCGTCCACGATCGCGTTCACCACGGCAGGGGTGGAGGCGATCGTGCCGGCCTCGCCGACGCCCTTGGCGCCCAGCGGGTTGCTCGTCGCCGGGGTCTCCGTCCGGTCGAGCGTGAAGCTCGGCAGGTCGGCCGCCGACGGCAGCAGGTAGTCGGCCATCGTGGTGGTCAGCAGGTTGCCGTCGGCGTCGTACACGGCCTCCTCGAACAGTGCCTGCGCGATGCCCTGCGCGATGCCGCCGTGCACCTGGCCCTCGACGATCAGCGGGTTGATCACCGTCCCGACGTCGTCGACCGCCACGTACGAGCGGATCTTCACCATGCCCGTCTCGGTGTCGACCTCCACCGCGCACAGGTGGGTGCCGTGCGGGAAGGAGTAGTTGTCCGGGTCGAACGTGGCGTCGGAGTCGAGCCGCGCCTCCACGCCGTCGGGCAGGTCGTGCGCCGTGAACGCGGCGTAGGCCAGCTCCTGGATGGTCCGGCTCTGGTCGGTGCCGCGTACCTTGAACGCCCCCGCCTCGAAGTCGAGGTCGTCGGGCGAGCACTCCAGCACGTGCGCCGCCAGCTTGCGGGCCTTCTCCCTGACCTTGTCGCACGCCTTGACCACGGCCACGCCGCCGATGACCAGCGAGCGCGAGCCGTAGGTGTCCATGCCCTTGTGCGCCACCGCCGTGTCGCCGTGCAGCACGGTGATGTCCTCGAACGGAACCCCGAGCGCGTCGGCGGCGATCTGGCTCCACGACGTCACGTGCCCCTGCCCGTGAGGTGAGGTGCCGGTGATGACCTCGACCTTGCCCGTCGGCAGCATGCGCACCGACGCGTGCTCCCAGCCGCCCGCGCCGTAGTTGGCCTCGCCCAGCATGCGCGACGGCGCGAGACCGCACATCTCGGTGTACGTGCTCACGCCGATGCCGAGCTGCACCGGGTCGCGTCTGTCGCGCCGGTCGGCCTGTTCGGCCCGCAGCTTGTCATAGCCGAACAGCGACAGCGCCTTGTCCGTCGCCGCCTCGTAGTTCCCGGAGTCGTACGTCAGCCCGGCGATCGTGGTGTACGGGAACTCCTCGTGCCTGATCCAGTTGCGCCTGCGCACCTCGATCGGGTCGAGGTCGAGCTCGGCGGCCAGCTCGTCCATCGTCCGTTCGATACCGAACGTGGCCTCGGGGCGGCCCGCGCCCCGGTAGGCGTCCGTCGGCATCTTCGTGGTGAACACCCCGGTGCAGTTGAACTCGTACGCGTCCATCTTGTAGATGGAGTTGAACAGGGACGCGCCCAGCATGGGGATGCCCGGCGTCACCAGCATCAGGTAGGCGCCCATGTCGGCCAGCAGGCTGACCTGGAGCCCGCGGATGCGTCCGTCGGCGTCGGCGGCCAGCCTGATGTGCTGGATCTGGTCGCGTCCGTGGTGCACGGTCAGGTTGCCCTCGGAGCGCGACTCGGTCCACTTGACCGGCCTGCCGAGCCTGCGGGCGAGCAGCAGGCAGAGCACCTCCTCCGCGGTGACCTGCAACTTCGACCCGAAACCGCCGCCCACGTCGGGCGCGATCACCCTGATCCGGTGCTCGGGGATGCCGGTCACCACCGCCAGCATGACGCGCAGCACGTGCGGGATCTGCGTCGACGACCACACCGTGAACGACTCGCCGTCGGTGTCGGCCATGACCGCCCGCGGCTCCATCGCGGTCGGGATCAGCCGCTGCTGCACGTACGTGCGGTCGATCACGACGGGAGCGTCACGGAACGCGGCGTCGAGGTCGCCCGAGGTGATCGTGGCGCTGAACGCCTTGTTGCCCGCCTCGTGCACCTTCGGACTGCCGGGGGACAGGGCCTCGTTCATGTCGACCACGGCCGGCAGCGGCTCGTAGTCGACCTCGATGGCGTCGAGCGCGTCGGCCGCGCGGTAGCGGTCGGTCGCGATGACGCAGGCCACGGCCTCGCCGACGTAGCGGACCTCGTCCACGGCCATCGGCGGGTGGTCGGGGATGACGATGTCCTCGCTCACCGGCCACGCGCACGGCAGACTGCCCTGCTCGCCGGCGAAGTCACGGCCGCTGAAGGCCGCCACCACGCCCGGCAGGCCGCGCGCCGCGGACACGTCCACGCGCTCGATCCTGGCGTGCGCCATCGGGCTGCGCAGGAACATCACGTGCAGCACGCCGGGGCGGGTGAGGTTGTCGGTCCACTGCGTGCGGCCCGTCAGCAGCCTCGCGTCCTCCTTGCGCCTTCTCGGCCTGCCGACTTCCTGGGTCGTCATGACGGGCTCACCGCCTGCCCCATCTCCTGGGCGCCCCTGCGGACGGCGCGCACGATGTTGCAGTATCCGGTGCAGCGGCAGAGGTTGCCCTCCAGCCCCTGCCTGATGGTCTCCTCGGACGGGTCGGGGTCGTCCCTGAGCAGGTCGATCGCGGCCATGACCATGCCCGGCGTGCAGTAGCCGCACTGCAGCGCGTGCTCCTCGTGGAAGGCCCGCTGCATCGGGTGCATCGAGCCGTTCGCGCCGAGGCCCTCGATCGTGACGACGTCGCAGCCGTCGGCCTGGGCGGCGAGCACCGAGCAGCTCTTGACGCTCTTGCCGTCGAGCAGCACGGTGCAGGCGCCGCAGTTGCTGGTGTCGCAGCCCACGGGGGTGCCGGTCTTGCCCAGACGTTCTCGTAGCAGGTGAACGAGAAGAAGTCGGGGCTCGACATCCTCCTCGTACGTGACTCCGTCGACAGTGACGGTGATTCGGGGCATACGTCCTCCCTCAATGCAGGGGAAAGGCGGACACTCCGAACGTACGCCGGTGTCTTTCCCGGTCAAGGCCTACTTACCGCGAAACCCCCGCGCGATGATCGCCACCAAGCCCGCGAACGCCAATCCCAGCAACAACACGCCGACCAGGACGACCCAGTCAGTGACTGCCCGTGTCACGACCAAGATGCCCAGAACGACGAACAACACACCGCTGAGCAGCGCCATCCAGTCCGTGCGGTGGTTCACGACCGCATCCCGTCCGCAGTTCCCCTGCGCGGGTCATGCCCCACGGCGCACCTCCATGTCGCTGACGCCGCCCTTCAGGTTGAGGACGATCGTGGCGGGCTCGCCCTCGGGTTCGACCTCAGGCTCCAAAGTCCGGTCGAACTGGACGTTCAGACCGCTCATCAGTTGCTGGTCGATCCGGATGTCGCCCACCTTGCTCGTCGCGTGCACCTCCACCCTGGCCGTGGGAGGCACGATCACCTCCAGCTCGCCCACCGACAGAACGGCGTTCAGCGTGACGGTCGCCCCGGGCCGCAGGTGCAACTCGGTCAGGTCGAGCCGGCCGTCGCCCACCCCCACGTCGAAGGTGCGGGTGGCCTCGGCGACGCTGACGGGCGTCCAGATCGCCGAGCCGACGTTCCTCGGCACGCCGCCGAGCATCAACCCCAGGCCGACGAGCAGCGTGAGGACGGAGCCCAGGGCGACCAGGCCGGCGCCGCGTCCCCACCAGGCCGCGACGAGCAGGCCCGCTCCGACGGTGATGAGCATGGCGCCGCCGACGATGGAGGGGCTCACTCCGGCGGCCGAACTGGATTGGGCGGCCACGACGATCCCTCCGACGATGATGGCCAGCAACAGGGTGACGCCGCCGATGTACGACTTCGGCCGGCGCTGCCGGCGCTGCCGCCGCGGGCGCGGGAGGTCGTACAGGGCGGGGTCGTAGGGGGAGTAGCCGGCCCGCTTACGGGGGTCGAGCGGCTGGTAGGGGCCGTTCGGCGCGAACGGCGCACCCTGGGTGACGTGGTCGGCGGCCGGCGGGGCGGGGTGGTGGGCGGTCGGCTCCTGCTGAATCCGGTGTTCCGCCGTCACCGCGTCCGGGGACACGGGCTCGGGCCGCGCGGACGGTCCGTCGGCGGGCGCCTCGTCACGGTCAGTCTCTTCCTTCGGCTCGGGCTCTTCCGGCGGCTCGGGCTGGAACGACGGGACCGCGGCGGCCGGCGTCGGTTCAGCCTGAGGCGTCGGTTCCGTCTGAGGCGACGGGACCGCGGCGGCCGGTGTGGTCGCGTCGGGCGCGGGTGGTGCCGCGTCCTCGGGCGGCGCCTGGGACGGCACCGAGGGAGGGGCGGGCGTCTCCGTGTACGAGGCCGCCGGGCGCTCCGTCTGGCGTCGCCTGCCGAGCCGTTCGGGCATCGACCGGGCCAGCCCGAGCAGGTCGACCCCGTGCGAGTGGGCGGCCAGCAGCGCCACGGCGAGGAACACCGCGGCCACCAGCGTGGCCGCGTCGATCCACACCGTCATCAGGTTGACCGCCAGCCCGAACGCCAGCACCGCGGTCAGCAGCGCCATCACGGTGTCGGCGTCGAAGTCGCGCCGCGTCCACTGCTCGATGAGGCCGGGACGACCGCTCGGCTCCTTCATCAGCAGGAACGCCGCGATGTAGAGGAACAGCCCCATGCCCGACCCGAACAGCAGCACCACGAAGCCGATGCGGAACACCACCGGATCGATGCCGAGGCCGCGCCCGAGCCCCGCGCACACGCCCATGAGGAAACGCCCCTCGCTGCTGCGGCGGAGCGCGCGCGGCCGGGCGGTGGGCGGGCTGGGCGGACCTTCAGTCATGGAACCATCGTGGACCTGATCGGCGGGTGCCCACATCCGGGACATCCCTGAGCGGGCCCGGGGGTCACTCCCTGATGACCGGAACGCGGGTCCGTGTGACGATGGCTTACGTTATGGCTGACCAGAAGACTCTCGCCGAGCAGAGTGGCGACGCGCCCTACCGCAGGATGACCCGCCCCATGGAGGGCCGCCTGCTCGGCGGTGTCGCCCAGGGGCTCGCGGCGCAGCTCAAGCTTGATCCGGTAGTGATCAGGCTGATGTTCGTGCTGCTCAGCGTGGTCCACGGGGTCGGCATGGTGGCGTACGCGGTGCTCTGGATGGTGACGCCGCGCAAGGCGCCCGAGCGGGCCGATCCGCAGCGCGACTGGAGCCAGCTGGCCGCGTTCACCGCGATCGGGCTGGCGCTGTTCGCGTTCGGCTGGCTGACCGGGGCCTCCCAGGGCGGCATCGGCATGCTGCCGTTCGCGGTGGGCGGGATCGGCGCGCTGATCCTGTGGCAGCAGGCCGACCCCGAACGCCGCAGGGGCTGGGTCAGCGGCGCGGCGCTCAGCATGCGGAAGAACCGCATCCGTACGCCGCTCGGCGTCGGGCTCGTCGTGGTCGGCGCGATCGGCTTCCTGTACTCCCAGGGTGAGCTGGCGCAGGCCCGTCCGGGGCTGATGTTCACCATCGTGGTGGTCGGCGGCCTGGCGGTGATCGCCGCCCCCTGGCTCGCCGGCCTGTGGAAGGAACTCCAGCTGGAGCGGCGCGAGCGCATCAGGCAGGAGGAGCGCGCCGAGGTGGCGGCCATGGTGCACGACTCGGTGCTGCACACCCTGACGCTGATCCAGCGCGTCGCCCACGACCCGCGCGAGGTGTCGCGGCTGGCCCGCTCGCAGGAGCGCGAGCTGCGCAACTGGCTCTACCAGCCGGCCCAGGACGCCGACGCGACGCTCGCCGCCGCCGTACGCAGGATCGCCGCCGAGGAGGAGGACGCGCACGGCGTGCCGATCGAGGTGGTCTGCGTCGGCGACATCGCCCTCGACTCGGCGGGCAGGCTGGGCGCGATGCTGAAGGCGGCGCGGCAGGCGATGGTCAACGCCGCCAAATATGCTGAAAGCCCGGCTATATCCGTATATGCCGAAGTAGAGGGTGAAGAGGCCACGATTTTCGTGAAAGATCGTGGCAAGGGGTTCGACCTTGCGGACGTCCCGCTCGACCGCATGGGCATCAGGGAGTCCATCATCGGGAGAATGGAACGTCACGGAGGCACGGCCCGCGTGCGCACCGAGCCCGGCGAGGGCACGGAAGTGATGTTGACGATGAAGCTGGAGAAGGCATGACGCGCGTACTGATCGTCGATGACCACCGGTTGTTCCGATCGGGTGTGCGCGCCGAGCTCGGCGACTCGATCGAGGTGGTCGGCGAGGCGGAGGACGTCGAGACGGCGGTCAGGGCGATCGCCGCGCACCAGCCCGACGTGGTCCTGCTCGACGTGCACATGCCCGGCGGAGGCGGCCAGGAGGTGCTGCGCCGGGTGCTGGGCTCCGGCTCCCAGGTGCGGTTCCTGGCGCTGTCGGTCTCCGACGCCGCCGAGGACGTCATCGGCGTGATCAGGGGCGGCGCCCGCGGCTACGTGACCAAGAACATCAGCGGCAAGGAGCTGACCGACGCCATCCGCCGGGTGGCCGAGGGCGACGCGGTGTTCTCGCCGCGGCTGGCCGGCTTCGTGCTCGACGCGTTCGCCTCCTCCGAGGTGCCGTCGATCGACCCGGAGCTCGACTCGCTGACGCAGCGCGAGCGCGAGGTGCTGCGGCTGATCGCGCGGGGGTACGCGTACAAGGAGATCGCCAAGGAGCTGTTCATCTCGGTCAAGACCGTCGAGACGCACGTGTCGTCCGTGCTGCGCAAGCTCCAGCTCTCGAACCGTCACGAGCTGTCCCGCTGGGCCACCGCGCGGCGTCTGGTGTGATCTGTCCGGTTCTAAACGCCGGCTGACCCGACCGTTACGGGATAGTTATCCGGGCATGTCGGCGAAATGGATCAGTCGTGTGTCACAGAAGAAGGAGTCGTGACACCTGATCCAGGAGTAGTCCACCGTGAAGCCCGCCCCCCGGATACTGTCGGCCTTGCTCGCGTTCGTCACCGTGACCGCCTGTGCGACCGAGAGCCCGCCCGCCCCCGTCTCAGCCGCCGCCGCGCAGGCCGGCCCGACCCCGACGACGCCGGCGGTGACGCAGGACGCGCCCGAGGCCGCCGCCGAGGAAGTGTCGCCCGTCAAGCCCATCAAGGTCCGCATCGCGGACATCACGCCTATGAGCGACAAGACGGAGAAGGTCGGCGTCGGCTTCCCCATCATCGTCACGTTCGACCGCGCCGTACGGACCAGGCGCCGGGCCGAGGTCGAGTCGGTGCTGGAGGTGCAGGCGCAGAAGCCGGTCGAGGGCGCCTGGCGCTGGGTGTCGGACCGCAAGGTCATCTACCGGACGAAGACCTACTGGAAGCCGCACCAGAAGGTGCTGTTCACCGCCCGCTTATCCGACCTGCCCGGCAACACCGGCGCCAAGGACGTCTCCCGCCGCTTCGCGGTCGGCACGTCCAACATCTCCGTGGTCGACACCCGCAGGCACACCATGAAGGTCTACCGCGACGGCAAGCTCGCGAAGTCGATCCCGATCAGCGCGGGCAGCGGCGGCATGGTCAGGAACGGCGTCGACGTCTACCTCACCACCAGCGGCACGCACCTGACGATGGGCAAGAAGGCCGTCGAGACCATGACGTCCTCGTGGCTCGGCGTGACGGACCCGAAGGACCCGCTCTACTACAAGCTCGAGATCCCGTGGGCGGTCCGCATCTCCGACAGCGGCGAGTACGTCCACGAGAGCGCCGGCTACTACCAGTTCCTGGGCCGCTCCAACCAGAGCCACGGCTGCGTCCGCGCCACCCCGGAAGGGGCCAAGTGGTTCTACACCATCTCCCAGCGCGGTGACGTGGTGAAGATCAAGGGCACCAAGCGCAAGCTGGAGTGGAACAACGGCTGGAGCTACTGGCAGCTCAGCTGGAACCAGTGGAAGAAGGGCAGCGCCCGGTAACGGCGGCGACCCACACCCGCCACGCCTGCGCCTGAGTACTCGCGCCCGGCACGCGCAGCGGGCCGCCGTCACGCGTCGCGCGGCTCCTGCGGGGCCTCGAGGTGGGTCAGCCAGGTGGCGAGCAGAGTCTCCAGGTGGGCGGCCTCCTCGGGCGACAGGAGGTCGAGCAGCCGGCATTCGTTGCGGACGTGCTCAGCGAACGCCTGGTCGATCAGCTCGCGGCCGGCCGCGGTCAGGGCGACGACCCGGCCGCGGCCGTCGGTGCCGCTGCGGCGGCGGGTGACGAGGCCGTCGCGCCTCCTCGGCCAACCCCACGCGGCACGGCTCGTCGGGATCCTGGGCCGGCCCGTCGGAGCACGGCTCCTCGGGCTCCTCGTGGGCCGGTCCGTCGCGGCGCGGCTCCTCCGGGCCGTCCTCGGCCCACCCCTCGCGGCGCGGCTCGTCGCTCGCGCCCCCGACCGCCGCTCGGCGTCAGGGGAGGGCCGCCCAGCGGCTCAGAGCTTGTCGAGGGGGGCGTAGGCCAGCAGGAGGGTCTTCTCGCCGCCGGAGCCGAAGTCGATCTTGACCTTGGTCTTCTCCGCGACGCCGTCCACCGACACCACCGTGCCGAGCCCGAACGCGTCGTGCGTGACGCGGTCGCCTGGCGACAGGGACAGCAGCGTGCGCCCGCCGCCACCACCGCCACCGCCGCCGCTCCTCGCGGGCGCCGGGCGCGCGGCCGGCTCGCGGCGCGTCGCCGCGCTCCACGCCGACTTCTCCGGATCGGTACGCCACTCGATGAGCTGACCCGGCACCTCGCTGACGAACCGCGAGGCCGGGTTGAACGACGGCGCCCCCCACGAGCTGCGCACGGCCGCCCGCGTGAGGTAGAGCCGTTGCTGCGCCCTGGTGATGCCGACGTAGGCCAGCCGCCGCTCCTCCTCCAGCTCCTTGGGCTCGCCGAGCGACCGGACGTGCGGGAAGACGCCGTCCTCCATGGCCGTCAGGAACACGACGGGGAACTCGAGCCCCTTGGCGGTGTGCAGGGTCATCAGGGTGACGACCCCCTGGCCGCCGTCGGCGTCGGGGATCTGGTCGGCGTCGGCCACCAGCGACACCTGCTCCAGGAACTCGACCAGCGTGCCCTCGGGGTTGGCCTCCTCGAACTCGGAGGCCACCGAGATGAGCTCGTTGAGGTTCTCGAGGCGCGACTCGTCCTGCGGGTCTTCCGACGCCTCCAGTTCGGCGCGGTAGCCGGTGGCCACCAGCACCTCTTCGGCCAGGGCCGACGGCGGCACGCCCTCGGCCTTGGCGATGAGCTCGTCGAGCATGGCGACGAACTCGCGGACGGCGTTGAGCGAGCGGGTGGCCATGCCGTACGCCTCGTCGGCGCGGCGCAGGGCCTCCCAGAACGAGATGCGCTCGCGGGACGACAGCGCCTCGATCATCGCCTCGGCCCGGTCGCCGATGCCGCGCTTGGGCACGTTGAGTATGCGCCGCAGCGACACCACGTCGGCCGGGTTGGCCAGCACCCGGAGGTAGGCCAGCAGGTCTTTGACCTCTTTGCGCTCGTAGAAGCGCACCCCGCCGACCACCTTGTACGGCAGGCCGGTGCGGATGAAGATCTCCTCGAACACCCGGGAGGCCGCGTTGGTGCGGTAGAAGACCGCGACGTCGCCCGGCCTGACGCCCTCGTCGTCGGTGAGCCGGTCGACCTCCTGCGCCACGAACATGGCCTCGTCGTGCTCGTTGTCGGCGACGTAGCCCACGATCTTGGGGCCGTCGCCCTGGTCGGACCAGAGGTTCTTCGGCTTGCGCGACTCGTTGCGCGAGATCACCGCGTTGGCGGCGGCCAGGATGTTCTGGGTGGAGCGGTAGTTCTGCTCCAGCAGGATCGTGCGCGCGTCGGGGTAGTCGCGCTCGAACTCGAGGATGTTGCGGATCGTGGCGCCGCGGAAGGCGTAGATCGACTGGTCGGCGTCGCCCACCACGCACAGCTGGGACTGGTCGGTGCCCGACCGCACGAGGTCGCCGTCGGTGGTGCGCAGCTCGGGATGCCCGACCAGCTCGCGGATCAGGATGTACTGGGCGTGGTTGGTGTCCTGGTACTCGTCGACCAGGACGTGCCGGAACCGCATGCGGTAGTGCTCGGCGACGTCGGGGAAGAGCTGGAACAACGTCACCGTGTTCATGATGATGTCGTCGAAGTCCATCGCGCCGGCCTCGGTCAGCTTGAGCTGGTAGGCCTTGTACGCCTGCGCGAGCGTCTTCTCCAGGTGGGAGCCGGCCCGGTCGAGCGCCGTCTCGTAGTCGACCAGCTCGTTCTTGAAGTTGCTGACCTGCGCCGAGAACGAACGCGGCGGGTAGCGCTTCGGGTCGAGCTCCATCTCGCGGCAGACCATCGCCATGAGCCGCTGCGAGTCGGCCTGGTCGTAGATCGAGAAGCTGGACGGGAAGCCCAGCCGCTTGGCCTCGCGCCGCAGGATGCGCATGCAGGCGCTGTGGAACGTCATCACCCACATCGCCTTGGAGCGCGGCCCGACGAGCTTGTCGATGCGCTCCTTCATCTCGCGGGCGGCCTTGTTGGTGAACGTGATCGCGAGGATCTCGCCCGGATGCACGTCGCGCTCGGCCAGCAGGTAGGCGATGCGGTGGGTGAGCACCCGCGTCTTGCCCGACCCGGCCCCGGCCACGATCAGCAGCGGACTGCCATGGTGGAGCACGGCCTCACGCTGCTGCGGGTTGAGGCCGTGGAGCAAGGGGTGGTCAACGGAGACTTGGGTCGGCACCTACCTAGGTTAAGACGCCCCACCGACAAACCGCGCCCGGAATGCCGTCGGTACGGCCGGAGGTTAGTGCTGGCGGACGGAAATTCCGGAAGGGGAAGCATGCTGCCGCTCAGCGAGATCAACCGGGTGCTCGTCGTGACCGCCCACCCCGACGACGCCGACTTCGGATCCGCGGGAAGCGTGGCCCAGTTCGTGGACAAGGGCGTGGAGGTCACGTACCTGCTCGTCACCGACGGCGACGCGGGGGGCGACGACCGCAGCCTCGACAACTCCGGCATGGCCGAGCTGCGCCGGACCGAGCAGCGCGCCGCCGCCAAGGTGATGGGGGTCACCGACGTGCGGTTCCTCGGCTACCCCGACGGTCAGGTGGTGCCGTCGCTGGAGCTGCGGCGCGACATCGCCAGGGTGATCCGCCAGGTCAGGCCCGACCTCGTGATCACCCAGCACCCCGACCGCAACTACCGCCACATCGCCCCCAGCCATCCCGACCACCGCGCCGTGGGCGGGGCGACCCTCGACGCGGTGTATCCGGACGCGCGCAACCCGCACGCGTTCCCCGAACTGCTCAGGGACGAGGGGCTGGCGGCGTGGACCGTCCGCGAGGTGTGGCTGAGCGGTGGCTCCACGCCCGACCACTGGGTGGACATCACCGACGCGATCGACCGCAAGCTCGCGGCCCTGCAGTCGCACGTCAGCCAGGTCGGCCACATCGAGGGCTTCGCCGAGTTCGTCAGGAGCCGCTCGGCGGGCCTGGCGGAGCAGGCCGGTCTCGGTGAGGGCCGCTACGCGGAGGGCTTCCAGGTCGTCGCCACGGGCTGATGTGACTCCTGTGGCAGATGGTAAAAATACGTAGTTGCATGTGATTTGTCGGTTTACCTTCCTCCGTTGGCCGGATTCGTCGTTCGAATCCGGCCTACCTGAAGGGAAACCGAACAACTCATGCTGACAAGGCAACAAACCGGCTGGGCCGCCGCACGGGCGGCCGTCGTGCTGGCGCTGGGGATGATCCTCTCCGCGCTCGTCGTGGCGCCCGCCTCGGCCGCCGACCCGACCGGGACCATCACCGGTCTCGGCGGCAAGTGCATCGACGTGGCCTGGGCGAACCCCGCCAACGGCACGCCCGTGCAGATCGCCAACTGCAACGGCGGCGACGCCCAGAAGTGGACGGTCGCCGGCGACGGCACCCTGCGGGCACTCGGCAAGTGCCTCGACGTCGTCGACTTCGGCACGAACGACGGCGCGAAGGTCCAGATCTGGGACTGCGCCGGCTCCGCCAACCAGAAGTGGGTCGTCACGCCGGCCCACGACATCGTCAACCCGGCCGCCGACAAGTGCCTGGACGTCACCGACAACAACAGCAACGACGGCACCAGGCTGCAGATCTGGACGTGCGCCGGCACCGCCAACCAGAAGTGGAACGCCCCCACCACGTCGGGCGGCGGCGGCAACGGCTTCGTGGTCAGCGAGGCGCAGTTCAACCAGATGTTCCCGAACCGGAACCCCTTCTACACCTACAGCGGCCTGGTGGCCGCGCTGAACGCCTACCCGGGCTTCGCCAGGACCGGCAGCGACACCACGAAGAAGCGTGAGGCAGCGGCCTTCCTGGCCAACGTCAACCACGAGACCGGCGGGCTCAAGTACGTGACGGAGCTGAACACCGCCAACTACTCGCACTACTGCGACTGGGGCCAGTCGTTCGGCTGCCCGGCGGGCGGGTCGGCGTACTACGGCCGTGGTCCGCTCCAGCTGAGCTGGAACTACAACTACAAGGCCGCGGGCGACTCGCTGCACATCGACCTGCTGCACAACCCCTGGCTCGTGCAGAACGACCCGGCCGTCGCCTGGATGACCGGCCTGTGGTTCTGGAACACCCAGAACGGCGCCGGGTGGATGACCCCGCACAACGCCATGGTCAACAACGCCGGCTTCGGCCAGACCATCCGCAGCATCAACGGCGCCCTGGAATGCGACAACAAGTACCCCGCCCAGGTGCAGAGCCGGGTCGACTCCTACTACTGGTTCACGTCGGTTCTCGGGGTCTCCCCGGGCGACAACCTGTACTGCTGAGTCAGGCGTGGCGCTGCGCGGTTCCGGAGGGGGGCCGCGCAGCGCCGCCCGCATGTGAGATGCGGGCGAACAGGTAGCCGAGCGAGTTGGTGGCCAGGTGCAGCATGGCCGGCGCCAGCAGGCCGCGGCGGCGGCGCAGCTCGCAGAACAGCACCCCGGCGGCGGCCGTCGACACCACGCTGCCCGCCACCACGCGCGGGACGGCGAGACGGCCGGTCCCGCCGGCCGTGAGCTCACCGAGAGCGGGGTTGGCGCGGGCCATGTCGATCGCGGGCAGGACGTGCCAGAGCCCGAACAGGGCCGAGGACGCGGCCGTGGCGGCCACCGTGCCGTGCCGCCGCCTGAGCATGGCGTACAGCGCTCCTCTGAAGCCCACCTCCTCCAGCAGGACCGTGCCGAACGGCACCTGGATCAGGGCCTCCTCGACGACGCGGGCGCGCGAGAGCGACAGCGCCCGCTCGTCGCGGAACAGCGGCCTGGTACGCGGCCAGGCGACGCCGACCGCGTAGCCGGCGGCCACCGTCGCCGCCAGCGCGCCCCCGGCGACGGCCCCCCGGCGGCCGTCGGCGAACCCGATGTCCCGCCACGACAGGCCGGACCTGCGCGCCGCCGTCACGAGAGCGGCCGTCGCCAGCACCGAGGTCACCGGCCCCAGCCGGGGCGCGACCTTGTTGTTCATGACGTTGGCGGCGACGAGGACGGCGATCGAGCGCAGCAGCACCCCTGCAGGCTACGTCGCCGCGGGGGAGGACGTCGTCAGCCGGCCACGGCGGCGTTCCTCCGGGGTGAGACCGCCCCAGATTCCCTCGGCCTCACCGGCGCTCAGGGCGTACGAGCGGCATTCGCGCAGCACCTGGCAGCCGGCGCAGACCGCCTTGGCCCGCGCCTCCTGCGCGGGGGTGGGCGCGAGAGGGAAGAAGAGGTCAGGGTCGCTGGACCTGCACGCGCCCCGGCGCAGCCAGCTGATCTCCTGCGTAGGCATGCCTCCACCGTAGGGCGCGGGCCCTGCCCGGCACATCATCCGTGGGGTGACTCCCGCCCGTCCGTACGGACTCAGCAGGCTCCCACCCCTTGGCGATACCCCTTGACGAAGGCCGCCTGCCGTTGCTCCGCCGTACCGTGGGCGGCGGGGTCGAGCCAGTTGTCCGTCGGGTCGCCTGCCGCCTCCAGGCTGAGGAACAACTCGTCCTCGTCGCCCTCCTCGGCGCGCAGCGCGCCCGAGCCGACGAGCGCCGACAGCGTGCCGCCCGCGTAGCAGTCGGCCTGCAGCTCGGCCTGGACGTTCAGCGCGAAGCCGGTCGACAGCTGCGCCTGGACGGCGTGCCCGAGCTCGTGCGGGACGATGACGTAGACCGAGCCGTCGCCCATCGCGTTCCACAGCGACTCCATCCACTGCTGGTCGTAGGCGATGAAGTGGCCGCGCGGGCAGTAGAACGCGTTCTCCGGCACCGACGGCTGGCCGCCGCACGAAGGCCCCGATTCGCCCGCGTACGGGATGAACGCCTCGATCGGCCGGTACGTGCCGCCGAGCTGCTGGAACTGCTGGGCCCAGAACTGCTCGCCCAGCGTGCGCGCCGCGCGCACGTCGTCCTCGAACGTGTCGGCCTCGCGGGTGTCCATGGACGGTCGCGGGGTGAGGCCGCAGGCGGCGAGCAGTAAGAGCACGAGGGCGGTGGCGAGGGCACGGGTCACGGTGTCAGACATCCCAGGTGTGGACGGGGTCGTTGGTGTGCATGCGCGCGACGTAGTCGAGCGTCATGCCGCGCAGGGCGGCGTACCGGTCGCCGCCTCGGGCCCGTACGTTGGCCACCTGCCAGCTCGCGCCGGTGCGGCCGGTCAGGCAGCGGCCCTCGATGATCGACAGCAGCCGTTCCGCGACGGGACGGTCGACGCCCCACCGCCGCAGCCCCTCGTACGCCAGGGGCAGCAGCCGCCGCAGGATCAGCTCGGGCGCCGGCACCTCGCCGAGCCCCGGCCAGTACAGCCGCGCGTCGAGCCCGTGCCGGGCCGCCGCGTTGAGGTTGTCCTCGGCGGCGCGGAACGACATCTGACTCCACACGGGCCGCTCCTCGTACGGCAGCACACGCATCAGACCGTAGTAGAAGGCGGAGTTGGCGGCGACGTCTGCCACCGACGGCCCGGCGGGCAGCACCCGGTTCTCCACGCGCAGGTGCGGCATGTCGTTCGCCACCGCGTACACGGGCCGGTTCCACCGGTAGATCGTGCCGTTGTGCAGGGTCAGCTCGTGCAGGTCGGGGACGCGGCCCCGGTCGACCTCCGCGCACGGGTCCTCGTCCACGCACAGGGGCAGCAGCGCGGGGTAGTAGCGGACGTTCTCCTCGAACAGGTCGAAGACACTGGTGATCCACCGCTCGCCGAACCACACGCGCGGCCGTACGCCCTGCGCCTTCAGCTCCGTCGGCCGCGTGTCCGTGGCCTGCTCGAACAGCGCGATCCTGGTCTCCCGCAGCAACTCCTTGCCGAAGAGGTACGGCGAGTTGGCGGCCACCGCCACCTGGGCCCCGGCGATGGCCTGGGCGGCGTTCCAGTGGGCGGCGAACTCGTCCGGGCCGACCTGCAGGTGGAGTTGCACGCTCGTGCAGGCGGCCTCGGGCGCGACGCTGTCGGCGTGGGTGTCGAGGCGTTCCACGCCCTCGATGCACAGGTGCAGGTCCTCGCCGCGGGCGGCGAAGATCTGCTCGTTGAGCAGGCGGAAGCGAGGGTTGGCCGACAGGCTGCCCGGGCCGAGGTCGTCCTCGCAGAGCGTGGGCAGGATGCCGATCATGACCAGGTGGGCGCCGCGCGACCTGGCGCGGTCCTCGGCGTGGTTGAGGCGGGCCCGGATGTCGTTCTCCAGGCGGAGCATGCCGTCGCCGGACAGGCTCTGGGGCTCCAGGTTGATCTCGAGGTTGAACTGGCCGAGCTCCGTCGCCCAGTCGGGACGGGCGATGGCGGCGAGGACCTCGGCGTTGCGCATGACAGGCTCGCCGATCGCGTCCACGATGTTGAGCTCGATCTCCAGGCCGGCCAGCGGGGCCTCGGGGGCGAAGCGGGACTCGCGCAGCATCTGGGCGAGGACATCGAGGCATCGATGCACTTTTTCGCGATATTTACGGCGATCGTCCTTGCTGAACGCCACCGCTGGCACATCCCTGCCCATATCACGAAATGTCGCACGCCGCAGCCTCCGAAGCCAGACCCAGGACGGAAACCGGACGCCCCCGTGAAACACCCGATACCGGCACCCGTGCGGGGGAGCCCGCGGCGTACGGCGGAAGCCCCGCCCCGTGACAAGAGGCCGCGGCCCGCGCCCGTACCGCGAAGGGCCCCACGCCACCCCGTGACAAGGACCCTGCGCCCGTACCGCGAAGAACCCTCGCCACGCCGGAACGCCGCGGCACCGTGCCCCCGTACAGCGAGCAACCCCGCCACGCGAGAACGCCGCGGCGCCCCCCCGTACGGCGAAAAGCCCTTCCCCGCCGGGCGGCGGGGAAGGGCCGATCGGTCAGGACGTCAGTCGGCGAGGCTGCCGAGCGGGATCTGCAGACGCGGGATCTCCGTCTCGCCGTCGGCCATCTTGTCGGCGACGGACGTCGTCGGCGCCTTGATGGAGACCTTGGAGCCCCAGCCGGAGTAGGTGGTGTCCACGCTCAAGGTGCCCTGCCCGCCTTCGCCGATCAGCAGCGACATCGGGTACGTCGACACGAGCCTGGTCGGCAGGCCCTTCTTGTCGACGGTGAGCCGCCAGGAGATGGAGACCTTCGACTTGGGGTTGACCATGCCGCGCCAGGACGACTGCAGCCACGGCGAGGCCTTCCACAGGGCGTTCACCGAGACCTTGCCCGCGTAGCCGTTGCTCGTGGGCTTGGCGCCCTTGAGCAGGGTCTTCAGCGTGCCGGTCTCGGCCGCGTTGATGGGCTGGCCGTACATGCCCATGACGCCGCCGGCCGGCCCGTTGGGAGCCTTGAACCAGGTCTGGCCCTCGGGCAGCAGCACCGACCACATGTTGCCGGACATGTACGCCGTGCTGCCGACCCTGATCGTGTGCTCGGGCTTGGCGATGGCCCGCATCATCTCGCCCAGCTCGCTGTCGCCCAGGACGTCCTCGATCTGGTCGAGATCCTTGGACGTGATGTTCATCTTGGCGGTGATGTCGGAGGCGGCGATGCCCGACTTGCCGGCCTGCAGGGTGCCGGACCGGCGCGTGAAGATCTGCCTGTCGCCGTCCACCGCGACCGTCGTGCGCTCGGTGAACTTCACACCCTTGCCGGCGGTGAACGTCTTCTTCACCGCGACCACGGGGTTCTTGGGGGCGGCGGCCATCGCCGGGGTGGCGGTCGCCAGGGCGGCGGTCGTGGCTAACGCCACGCCCGTCAGGATGCGCTTCATGCGGTGTTTTTCCTTTTGTCGAGTGAAAGAGCTGGTGTTCCTTGGCAAGGCCGGCGTACGGCCTCGCGCTCATCGCGTGAGGCGATTACGGGACGCGGCCGAGCGGACTCGAAGAGCCATGGAGAATCTCCTCCGGCGGCGGGCTTTCCTGCCGCCGGAACGTCGTTGTCGAGTACCAGACCAAAGGCGGCGCTTTCGTCACGCCCCAGTCGCTGAGCGTGTCTTCCGTGCTCCTCGGCGGTGAATCGTCCCGGGTCGCCCCCGTTGCTTCCGGCGTGACAGCGCATATTCGCGGCGCCCGCACCCGTTCTCGGGCATGGCGGCGTCGGCGGTCATGAACGACCGTCGATGCCGGAGCCGCGGCAATTCGCGTCATGCGTTTCCTTCGCCGGAAATGGAGAGCGGCGCAAGCCTGCCATTGGAAGATCACGACCATATATCGAGTACGGGGCGCATGGCGGGTTATTTGTGCTTTTTTCGTGCATGCCCGACATGGGTGGTGAGATCAGCGTCACAGAGTGGAAGAACCGCGACCCGATGACCGGGGAGGGTCAAGCTTCGGGCTAGGCTTCACTGGCGGAAACGCCCGGCACGCACGGGGTTGCCCGGGCCGTCGAACATCAGTCGGATAAGCAGGGAGCGAACCCGACGGAGCGAGCAGAGCGGAACGCCTGAACGGCGAGGCGGTCCGCGGCGCGAGCGAGGAGGGCGAGCGACCACATGGAAGAGGACGGACCCTCGTGGACCTGTTCGAACATCAGGCGAAGGAGTTCTTCGCCGACTACGGCATCCCGGTGCCACGCGGCATCGTCGCCCACACGGTTGAGGAGGTGCGGGCGGCAGCCGAGCAGCTGACCGGCCGCGTCGTGGTCAAGGCCCAGGTCAAGACCGGTGGCCGGGGCAAGGCCGGCGGCGTGAAGGTGGCCGACGACGCCGCCGACGCCGTGGCCAAGGCCGAGGCCATCCTCGGCATGGACATCAAGGGCCACACGGTCCACAAGGTGCTTGTGGAGGAGGCCAGCGCGATCGCGGAGGAGTACTACTTCTCCTTCCTGCTCGACCGCGCCAACCGTACGTTCCTCGCGATCTGCTCCGCCTCGGGCGGCATGGACATCGAAGAGGTCGCCCACAGCGCGCCCGAGAAGGTCGCCAAGGTGCCCGTCTCGGCGCTGACCGGTGTCGACCGCGCCAAGGCCCGCGAGATCGCGCAGGCCGGCGGCCTGCCCGACAAGGCGATCGAGGGCGCCGCCGAGCTCATCGAGAAGCTCTGGTGCTGCTTCGTCGACGAGGACGCCACGCTCGTCGAGGTCAACCCGATGATCCTGTCCGCCGACGGCCAGGTGAAGGCCCTCGACGGCAAGGTCACGCTCGACGACAACGCCTCCTTCCGCCAGGCCGAGCACGAGGCGCTGGCCGACAAGGCCGCCGAGGACCCGCTCGAGGCCAAGGCCAAGGAGAAGGACCTCAACTACGTCAAGCTCGACGGCGACGTCGGCATCATCGGCAACGGCGCCGGCCTGGTCATGTCCACGCTCGACGTGGTCGCGTACGCGGGCGAGCAGTTCCCCGGCAAGCCGTCGCCCGCCAACTTCCTCGACATCGGCGGCGGCGCCTCGGCCGAGGTCATGGCCGCGGGCCTGGAGATCATCCTCTCCGACCCGAGCGTCAAGTCGATCTTCGTGAACGTCTTCGGCGGCATCACCGCCTGCGACGCCGTCGCCAACGGCATCGTCTCGGCGTTCAAGCTCCTCGAGAGCCGCGGCGAGGCCGTCTCCCACCCGCTGGTGGTGCGCCTCGACGGCAACAACGCCCAGCTCGGGCGGCAGATCCTGGCCGACGCCGCGCTTCCGCGCGTCGAGCTGGTAGACACGATGGACGAAGCGGCCAAGCGTGCCGCCGAGCTCGCTGCGGTAGGTGCGTGACCCATGGCCATCTGGTTGACCGAGAACAGCAAGATCATCGTTCAGGGCATGACGGGCGGTGAGGGCACCAAGCACACCCGCCGCATGCTCGCCTCCGGCGCCAAGGTCGTCGGCGGTGTCAACGCCCGCAAGGCCGGCACCACGCACGAGGGCCTGCCCGTGTTCGGCACGGTCAAGGAGGCGATCGAGCAGACCGGCGCCGACGTGTCGGTCGTGTTCGTGCCCCCGGCGTTCACCAAGGACGCGGTCAAGGAGGCGATCGACGCCGAGATCCCGCTCTGCGTCGTGATCACCGAGGGTGTCCCGGTGCACGACAGCACCGAGTTCTGGGCCTACGCGGTCGAGAAGGGCAACAAGACCCGCATCATCGGCCCCAACTGCCCCGGCATCGCCTCGCCCGGCGCCTCCAACGCCGGCATCATCCCCGCCGACATCACCACCGCCGGCCGCATCGGCCTGGTGTCGAAGTCCGGCACGCTGACCTACCAGCTGATGTACGAGCTGCGCGACTTCGGCTTCTCGACCGCTGTCGGCATCGGCGGCGACCCGGTGATCGGCACCACGCACATCGACGCGCTGCAGGCGTTCCAGGACGACCCCGACACCGACGCCATCGTGATGATCGGTGAGATCGGCGGCGACGCGGAAGAGCGGGCCGCCGCCTACATCGAGCAGCACATCACCAAGCCGGTCGTCGCCTACGTCGCGGGCTTCACCGCCCCCGAGGGCAAGACGATGGGCCACGCGGGCGCCATCGTGTCCGGCTCGGCCGGCACCGCCCAGGCCAAGAAGGAGGCCCTGGAGAAGGTCGGCGTCCGCGTCGGCAAGACCCCCTCCGAGACGGCTCGCCTCATGCGCGAGATCATGCAGGCTCGCTGAGCACCCCTGCGAAAAGCCCCGTGCGGCCCTCGCCGTACGGGGCTTTCGCGCGTCTTGGGGGGCACAAAGTAGGCGGAGGGCGGCGCGTCAACCAAGCGCCGGTCGGGAAAGATTGAGAAAATCGCCTACTGTGACGGCGATTCTCGACCAGTTGCGTACCGCCCCCCGGTCAATGCTCGGCAAGATCCCCGGGGCCTCGAGCGACCACGACGACGCGAGACGGCCGTTGCCGGTGTCGGGCATGCTGGCCGCCGCCGCCACGCTCGGCGTCGGCCTGGCCGCCCTCACCACCCTCACCCTGGTCGGCTGGATCGCCGCGCCCAGCGGCGCCCTCGGCGCCGGGCTGCCCGGCGTCTTCCGTACGGCGGCGCAGCTCTGGCTGGCCGCCCACCACGCCGGGTTCGCGATCTCCGGCGGACGCGTCGGCCTGCTGCCGCTCGGGCTCATGATCCTGCCCGCCGTGCTGCTCTACCGCGCCGGCCGCTGGATGGCCCGCGACGCCGACCTGCGGCTGCGACTGCCCGCCCGGCTGCCGAAGAACAGCCCGAAGGAGCAGGCCGACGCCCGCCGCCGGGCGCAGCTCGTCCTCGTGGTGCAGGCCGGGGTGTCGCTGGCGGCGCCGTACGCGCTGCTGGCGGGGTTGATCGCGATCGTGGCGAGCAACGAGGTGACCCAGCCGTTCATCGGCGAGGCGCTGCTCAGCCACTTCCTGCTGGCGTTCCTCGCGGGGTCGCTGGCCACGGCGCGGATGATCGGGCCGTGGCGCATCATGCTGCGGCTGCTGCCCGAACGCGTGCGCGCCCTCACGGTCGGCACGGCGGTCGCCACGGCGGTGCTCCTCGTGGCCGGGCTCGTGCTCGTGCTGGTCGCGGTGGTCCTGAACTTCGGGCAGGTCAGGGAGCTGTCGGAGGTGCTGTCGCCCGGGTTCGTGGGCGGCGTGCTGCTGGTGCTGCTGCAGCTGCTCTACCTGCTCAACACCGTCGTCTGGGCGATGTCCTACATCGCCGGGCCCGGCTTCGCCATCGGCGCCGACACGCTGGTCGCGCCCACGGGGGTGCAGCTCGGCACGGTGCCGAGCCTGCCGCTGTTCGGGGCGCTGCCGGAGAGCGGCACGGTGCCGGTCTGGATGATGGCGGTGATCGCGCTGCCGTTCGCCGCCGGGGCCGCGGCGGGCGTGCTCGTGGCGCGCATCGCGCCGTCGCCGTCGTACGAGGCCGCGCCGCTGTGGGGGTTCCTCACCGGCGTCTCGACCGGGCTCGTGGCCGGGGTGCTGGCGGCCCTGTCGGGCGGGCCCATCGGCGGGGGACGGCTGGCGACCGTCGGGCCGTCCCCGTGGGAGGTGGCGGTGTCGGTGGCTCTGGAGGTCGGCGTGGCCGCCGGCATCTCGGCGGGCGTCACCAACCTGCTGCTGCTCAACAAGCGCGCCCGGGTGCCCCTCGACAAGGCCGCCGCCCCTGTACGGAAGGCCGGCGCGGCGCTCGCCAAGGCGGCGAGCAAGGTCGGCCTCGCCGAGTCGGACCCGCGGCCGTTGCCCGGCCACTGGATGGACGCCACCGAGGCCGACACGCAGGAGATCCCGGTCATCAGGGACGACTGGCAGGACGAGCACGCCTCGGCGGAGGCCGAGACCCTCGCCCAGGCCCGGCCGCGCCCGGAACAGCCGGGACCGGCCGGCCCGCCGCGCCGGGACATCGTCGACGAGTCCGACGACCGCGGCGGCCACGTGATCTACCTCGACCCGTACGCCTGGGACCGCGACTGACGCATTCCCGCGCGGAAACGAAGATCGTCAGCCCGGGTTCCCTGGGGTGTCGGCTTCCCGTAACCGAGCGGAAGCGGGCGGGGAAGACAGTCGGCACATGCGTAATGTGCTTCTCACCACCGCCATGGTCGCCGCGTCCCTGACCGCCGGTGTCGTCGCGCCCGGTGTGGCCTCCGCCGCCGGCCAGGGCCCCTCCTTCACCTTCGCCCTGCTCGGCGACACCCCCTATGGCCAGGCGCAGGAGGCGGCGTTCCCTCGCCTGGTCGCGGACGTCAACGCCGACGACGACGTGCGGCTCGTCATGCACGCGGGCGACGTCAAGAGCGGCTCCACCTCGTGCGACGACGCCCACCTGACCGCGACGAAGGGGCTCTACGAGACCTTCGAGGACCCCTTCGTGCTGACCCCCGGCGACAACGACTGGACCGACTGCCACCGCACCGCGGCCGGTGGGTTCCTGCCGACGGAGCGGCTCGAAGCGATGCGCCGCATCTTCTACCCGGTGCCCGGCCGCACCCTCGGCGTCCACGAGATGAAGGTCGAGACCCAGGCCCGCGACCGTGACCACGGCGACTACGTCGAGAACGTGCGCTTCACCGAGAAGCGGGTCGTCTTCGCCACCGTGCACGTGGTCGGCAGCTCCAACGGCCTGGCCCCGTGGGACCAGCTGCCCGGCGGCGACCGGCCCGAGCTCCGGCTCGCGGAGTACGAGGCGCGCAAGGCCGCCGCGCTCGACTGGATCGACCAGACCTTCGACGCGGCCGAGCGTGAGCACGCCCCCGGCGTGCTGCTCCTGCTGCAGGCCGAGCCCACGGCGAGCGACGGCTTCACCGAGATCCGCGAGCGCATCCTCGAGCGCTCCCGCGCGTACGGCAAGCCGGTGCTTCTCGTGCACGGCGACGAGCACGTCCAGGAGGCCGAGCCGCACTACGCGGGCGTGCCCAACCTGACCCGGCTGGAGACGTTCGGCGACACCGCGAGCCAGTGGCTGAGCGTCACGGTCAAGCCGAAGTCGCCCGAGGTCTTCTCCTGGGTGCAGCGGATCGTACCCGCGGCCTGACCCTCTCCGACAGCCCTGACTCCGACCGGTCGGGGTCAGGGCTGGACGGTGCCGAGCATCTCCAGCACGTCGGGCGGGAGCTTGCGCTCGGCCGACTGCCGGAACTCGGCGAAGCACTCACCCTGGGACGACACCGTGCCGGCGCCCTTCATGCACTCCTGGTAGGCGGAGTACTCGTCCATGAGGTAGACCTGCATGGCGGTGGCGGCGGTCGACAGGAACAACGCGATCGACGAGACGATGATGCCGCCGAAGGCGACGCCCGTGGGCTTGCCCTCGCCCTTGAGCAGGGGGACCGCCCTGACGCCCGCCATGAGCGCGAACAGCGCCATCACCAGCCCCGCGAGGGGCAGCATGAACGTCATGGCGAGCGCTGCGATGGCCAACCAGATCGCTCGGCGCCCTGCGGAGTCCGCGGGCTGCTGGCCTGCCGGCGCCTGCACCGGTGTCGACACCTGACCTCCTCTGCGTCGCCGGACGAGGAACGGATACCCTGTGACCCCCACCCTGTTTCCTCTGTGGAGAGTGCGCGTGTCTATGGCTGGGCGGCTTGTCGTCCTCGTTTCCGGCTCTGGAACAAACCTACAGGCCCTTCTGGACGCTTCCGTCGACCCTTCATACGGAGTTCGTGTGGTGGCCGTCGGCGCCGACAGGGACGGGATCGAGGGATTGTCCCGGGCTGCCAGGGCAAACGTCCCGACTTTTGTTGAAAAGCTGGGTGATTATTCGACGCGGGCCGAATGGGATGAAGTCATCTCGACCCGGATCGCCGCGTACGAACCCGACCTCGTGGTGTCGGCGGGATTCATGAAGATTCTCGGCAAACCCACGCTCGACGCCTTTCCCGTGCTGAACACCCACCCGGCGCTGCTGCCGTCCTTTCCCGGGGCCCACGGCGTGCGCGACGCGCTGGCCCACGGGGCGAAGGTGACCGGCTGCACGGTGATGCTGGCGGACGAAGGCGTCGACACCGGGCCGATCGTGGCCCAGGAAGCCGTGCCGGTGCTTCCGGATGACGACGAGGCGACGTTGCACGAGCGCATCAAGGCGGTCGAACGCCGTCTGCTCGTCGACGTCGTCGGCCGGATGGTCCGAGAGGGCTGGACGGTCAGCGGACGTACGGTCCGCATTGGTAAGTGACACAGGAGGGGAATCCACGTGACTCGCATCGCCATCCGGCGCGCGTTGATCGCTGTATATGACAAGTCCGGGCTCGAAGAGCTGGCTCGTGCCCTTGACGGCGCCGGGGTGGAGATCGTCTCGACCGGCGGCACGGCCGCCGCGATCTCGTCGTACGGGATCCCGGTGACCAAGGTCGAGCAGCTCACCGGTTTTCCCGAGTGCCTCGACGGGCGGGTCAAGACGCTGCACCCGCGGGTGCACGCCGGGCTGCTGGCCGACGTCACCAAGCCGCACCACGTCGCCCAGCTCGAAGAGCTCGAGATCGACCCGTTCCAGCTCGTGGTGGTCAACCTCTACCCGTTCCAGCAGACGGTGGCCTCCGGCGCGTCCGAGGCCGAGTGCGTCGAGCAGATCGACATCGGCGGCCCGGCCATGATCCGCGGCGCGGCGAAGAACCACAGCACCTGCGCCGTCGTGGTCGACCCCGGCTCGTACGGCGACGTGCTCGACGCGATCTCCGCGGGCGGCTTCACGCTGGCCGAGCGCAAGCGGCTCGCGGGCGTCGCGTACGCGCACACCGCCGCCTACGACGTGGCCGTGGCCAACTGGTTCGCCGGTCTCGACGAGACCGAAGAGGCGTTCCCCGACTTCGCCGGGTTCGCGTACGAGCGCAAGGCGACCCTGCGCTACGGCGAGAACCCGCACCAGCGGGCAGCCCTCTACACGGCGGGCCCCGGTGGGCTCGCCGGCGCAGAGCAGCTGCACGGCAAGGAGATGTCGTACAACAACTACCTCGACTCCGACGCCGCGTGGCGGGCCGCATGGGACTTCTCCGAGCCGTGCGTGGCGATCATCAAGCACCAGAACCCGTGCGGCATCGCGATCGGCGCCGACGTGGCCGACGCGCACCGTAAGGCGCACGCGTGCGACCCGGTGTCGGCGTACGGCGGCGTGATCGCCGTCAACCGCGAGGTCACCGGCGAGCTGGCGCGGCAGATCGCCGAGGTGTTCACCGAGGTCGTCGTCGCCCCCGGCTTCGACGCCGAGGCGCTGGAGATCCTGCGCGGCAAGAAGAACCTGCGCCTGCTGCTCTGCCCCGAGGGCCCGTCGGAGCCGACCGAGTTCCGCAAGATCAGTGGTGGCCTGCTCGTCCAGACCGTCGACCGCGTCGACGCGTCCGGCGACTCGTCGGCGCAGTGGGAGCTCAAGACGGGCGAGCCCGCCTCGCCCGAGGTGCTGGCCGACCTCGAGTTCGCCTGGCGGGCCGGCCGCTCGGTGAAGTCGAACGCCATCCTGCTCGCCGCCGGCGGCGCGACGGTGGGCGTCGGCATGGGCCAGGTCAACCGGGTCGACTCCTGCCGCCTGGCCGTGGCCAGGGCGGGGGAGCGGGTGTCGGGCGCGGTCGCCGCCTCCGACGCGTTCTTCCCGTTCCCCGACGGGCTTGAGGTGCTCGCCGAGGCCGGCGTGCGCGCGATCGTGGAGCCGGGCGGCTCGGTGCGGGACGACCTCGTCATCGAGGCCGCCCAGAAGGCCGGCATCACGCTCTACTTCACCGGCACCCGCCACTTCTTCCACTGACGACCGACCCCGGCGGGCCTCATCGGGGCCTGCCGGTCCTTTTGCGGTGCAGTTGGGCGGGCCTCTTACGGGGCCCGCCCGGTCCTTTTCAGGGAGGAAAGCCCGGCAGGCCCGCCGGGTCGCCCCTCCGGCGTGCATCGCGGGATTCGGCCTCGCCGCTAGAGAGTGTCTGACAAACGATCTACATGCACTGTTGAATGTCGGTCGTGGTGCGACGTGGTGAGCTGACGGACAAGGCGTGGGCACGTATCGAGCCGCTGCTGCCGGCGATGGACGGCCGGGGCCGTCCTTGGCGTGATCACCGGCAGGTGATCGACGGCATTTTGTGGCGGTTGCGGACCGGCGCGCCGTGGCGGGACATTCCCGAGCGGTACGGGCCCTGGCAGACCTGCTACGAGCGGTTCAAACGCTGGGAACAGGACGGCACCTGGGCGCGGCTGCTGGAGGAGATGCAGGTCAAGGACGACTCGATCGGCCAGGTCGAGTTCACCGTCAGCATCGAC